>CAVYPG010000004.1:0-386725 GCA_963770335.1 uncultured Alphaproteobacteria bacterium | reverse complement strand
CGATGGATAGATGCCCATCCAAAGTGTGATGACGACCAGCGGAGCGAACAGCGCGACCTCACGCGGCGACAGATCCTGGATCGCCGATAGCGTTGCCTTGGTCAGCTTGCCGAACATGATCCAGCGATACAAATAAAGGCTGTAGGCGACGCCGAGCACCATGCCCATTGAGCCGAATAGCGCCAGCCAGAAGTTGACGTGCAGCGCGCCGACCAGCACCAGGAACTCGCCAACGAAGCCAGAGGTCGCCGGCAGGCCCATGCCGGCCATGGTGAACGCCATGAAGAAGAAAGCATAGCGCGGCATGCGGTTGGCGAGGCCGCCGAACTGCGCGATCTCGTGGGTGTGCATCCGGTCGTAGAGCACGCCCACGCAGAGGAACAGGGCGGCCGAGACGATACCGTGCGACAGCATCTGAAACATCGCGCCGTCCAGGCCCTGCTGGTTGAACGTGAACAGGCCGAGCGTCACCAAGCCCATGTGTGCGATCGACGAGTAGGCGACGAGCTTCTTCATGTCGGTCTGCGCCAGCGCGACCGCGGAAGTGTAGATCACCGCAATAACCGAGAGCGTGAACATTAGCGGCGCGAAACGCGCTGAGGCCAGCGGCAGCATTGGCAGCGAGAAGCGCAGCAGGCCGTAGCCGCCCATCTTCAGCAGCACGCCGGCCAGGACGACCGAGCCCGCCGTCGGCGCCTCGACATGCGCATCAGGTAGCCAGGTATGCACCGGCCACATCGGCACCTTGATCGAGAAGGAGGCCAGCAGCGCGAGGAACAGCCACGTCTGCATCGAGGCAGGGAACGGCGTCTGCAGCAGGGTCGGGATGTCGGTGGTGCCAGCCCGATAAAACATCGCCAGCAGCGCCAGCAGCATGAGCACCGACCCGGTGAGCGTGTAGAGAAAGAACTTGATCGCGGCATACACGCGCCGCGGCCCTCCCCAGACCCCGATGATCAGGTACATCGGGACCAGCACCCCTTCGAAGAATATGTAGAACACGACGAAGTCCAGGGCACAGAACATGCCCACCAGCATCGTTTCCAGGATCAGGAAGGCGAGCATGAACTCCCGCACGCGGGTGTGGATCACTTCCCAGGCCGATAGGATGCAGATCGGCGTGAGCAGCGTCGACAGCAGCACGAAGAGCACCGAAATGCCGTCCACGCCCATCTTGTAGTTGATGCCCTGCTGCAGCCAGGCGGTACTCTCGACGAATTGGAATCCGGCGTCGGATGTGTCGAAGCGCACCCAGAGCACCAGAGACAGCGCGAACACGACCAGGCTGGTCCATAGCGCCGTCCAGCGGGCGTTGGAGGCGACCGTCGCTTCGTCGCCGCCGAGGGACATTATCATCAGGCCGCCGAGCAGTGGCAGCCAGGTGATCAACGACAGGATGGGGAAGCCGGCCGCGTTCATGGTCTCACCGGAACACCAGAGAGAGACCGACCAGTGCAACGATCCCGATCAGCATCGCGAAGGCATAGACCGCGATCGAACCGGTCTGCAGACGCACCACTTGGGCGGAGCCGGTAGCGGTCAGCGCCGCCAGTTCGTTGGGAACCCCATCGATGATGCGCACGTCGCCGACCTGCCAGAGCTGGCGCGTCAGCGCGAAATATGGACGGACGAACAGGAACCCGTAGAGCTCGTCGAAATACCATTTGTTCAGCAGGAACAGATAAACCGGCCGGAACGTGGTGGCGAGCCATGCCGGAATGCCCGGCGCCAGCACGTAGCAGACGAACACCGTGGCCATGCCGGCCAGTGTCGCGACAAGGGGAAGCGTCGCCGCCAGCGCGGGCAAATTCTCCATCCCCTCGACCGCATGGTTCCACATGGCGATCTGGATGCTGTCGCGCCAGAAGGTCTGCCACTTCTCGCCGACGAACCAGGGCGCGAGGATGAAGCCCAGCACCGTCGCGCCGATCGCGAGCACCACCAAGGGCCCGGTCATCACCAGCGGCGCCTCCTGCGAGTGCGCGTACTGCTCCGTCGGCATGTGCGGCTTGTCGAAGAACACCAGATACAGCTCGCGGAAGATGTAGATGCAGGTGAGATACGTGGCGACGATTCCGGTGACGTAGCCGTAGGCGCCGAGCCTGTTGCCGGCCGCATAGGCTGCATGCAGCACCGCGTCGTGCGACTGCGCGCCGGCGAATGGCCACAGCCCGCCTAGCGAGAGCGCCCCGACGCAGAACGTCACGCAGGTGATTGGCATTTTGCGCCAGAGCCCGCCCATGTTCCTGATGTCCTGCTCCTCGTCCTGCTGGGTGATCACCGCACCCGCGCACAGGAACAGGAGCGCCTTGAAGAACCCGTGGCAAACCAACAGAAAGATCGCGGTCTGGTAGGCGCCCACGCCGATGCCGATCATCATGAAGCCGAGCTCGGAACAGGTCGAGTACGCGATGATCTTCTTGATGTCGAACTGCACGATGCCGATGGTCGCCGCGAACACTGTCGTGGCGCCGCCGATCAGCGTGACGAAGGCGAGCGTGCCGGGCGCGTCATTCAGCAGCGGGCCCATCCGCGCCATCAGGAACACGCCCGCCGTGACCATCGTCGCGGCATGGATCAGTGCGGAGATGGGCGTCGGCCCGGCCATGGCGTCCGGCAGCCAGGTGTGCAGGAAGATCTGCGCCGATTTGCCCATGGCACCGATGAACAGCAGCGTCCCTATCGCCTCGTAGGCCGGCATGGTGAAGCCGAACAGCCGGTAGCTCTCGCCGACGTGCTGCGGCAGAGCGGCGAAGATGCTCTGGAACTCCATGGTGCCGAACGTCAGGTAGATCAGCGCGATGCCGAGCGCGAAGCAGAGGTCGCCGACGCGGGTGACCACGAACGCCTTGATGGCGGCGTCGTTGGCGTACTCGCGGTCGAACCAGTAGCCGATCAGCAGGTAGCTGCAGAAGCCCACGCCCTCCCAGCCAAAGAACAGCTGCAGCAGGTTGTCCGACGTCACCAGCATCAGCATGGCGAAGGTGAACAGGCTGATGTAGCCCATGAAGCGGTAGCGCGACCCGTCAGGTTCGTGCGCCATGTAGCCGACGGTGTAGATGTGGATCAGCATCGAGACAAAGCTCACCATCCCGACCATGACCGCCGAGAGGGTGTCGTAGCGCAGCGCCCAGTGCGCCTGGAAGCTGCCGGACTGCACCCAGTCGACAATCGGTATGCTGGCGTAAGGCGCCCCCTCGAATGCGACGTGTCCCATCACGATCAGGGCACAGATCGCCGAGACAACCATGCCGAGGATGGCGACCCGTTCGGCTGCACGGTCGCCGAGGGCAGGACCGAGGAGGCCCGCGATCAACGCGCCCACCAGCGGTGCGAAGACAGCAATGGCGTAGAGCATCAATTCAGCCCTTCGTCGGTTTCAAACCTCTGTATTTTATTGCTTTGTCACAATACCAAAGTTGTCCACTACACATGAATGAGGTGAAATAACAGGCATTGAAAATCCTCACACGCGTTCGTGTAAATCAATGAGCCAACGATGGCGGATTTCTTACAGAACAGCCAATTGACTGACCTATCTCGCTGACTGCGCCGCTGACATCCGAGACAATTATTGTGCAGGACATCATGCTGATTGTCGATCTCGACCGTCCAGCCCGGGGATTCATTACGGTATCTGTTCAACCACTTGTTGACACATGGCAGGGCATTCCGCCGTGAGGTATCGGGCCTGCACCAAAAGCGTAGGACTCCTGCGCATGACAACGTTCGCCGGGCCGCCGTCGCTGGGGTCATGCCGCCGAGCTGTCACACCTTCAGAGCCACCGGCATCACCGCCTATCCGCCGCGGCGGCTCATTGGAGCACGCGCAAACGATGGCAGCTCATGAGAGGCCCCGCACCACTAAATTGTACAGACCGCGCCCGCGAGCGACTTACCGGTTGGCGCCTAGGCGCTCGCTCTCGTTGGGCATTGTCAACTTAACCATTTCCGGAACAGGTTTGCGCAATGTCCGTTCGCTCACTGGCCCATCGGCGCCCGGTCTGCTGCGAGGGCACCGTCAACTTGATTGGCCGCAAACGCAATGAGATATCCGGGCCGTCTGGCTTGCCGAGGCAGTCCGGGTCGCGTAGCCGGACCGGATGACAACGCCTGCTCTGCCCAGCTACGCCGGCTACCGCTTCCCAGCCGAGATCATCAGCTTCGCCGTGTGGCTCTATTTCCGCTTTCCGCTCAGCCTGCGCCATGTCGATGAGATCCTCGCCGCCCGCGGCATTTCGGTCAGCAATGAAACCGTACGGCAGTAGCCCTTCGCCAGCCAGATCCGGCGTCGGTTGCCGCGAGGCGGCGATAAATGGCATTTGGATGAGGTCGCGGTGAGCCCGCATAAAGCGGATCTTGGGATGTCATCCGGGACAGATATCTGACCACCCCGGCTCCCACCAACCTCGAGGCCGCCCAACTTGACGGTGCCGGACGCAGAGAACCGGCGCTGACAAAACTTGGGGCAGTTTACCTACACCGTTACTGTCAGCCCTTCTGGATGAATGACTACGCCACCACTAACGCCGATTTTGCCGATTTGGTTGCGGCATCTGACTACCGCACAGTTGCCGAGCTTCCCTCAGGTCCGGCGGCTTCTTTCGTGTGCGCCTCGTGTTCAACCATTCTGGGCGTAAATAGTTCCGTCAGGACGGGTCCCAGATTCGCTGTGGCAACCAGCAGCACCAGCACAGCATTGAGCATCTTCTCGTCCAGTAATCGCGCTCCTGCCGCGTTGAGAGTGTCGTAGCCGACCAACGTAGCGGCGAGCGTGGCCGCTACCTGTGGCAGTGTCAGCGCCCACATTGTCCACCTCGCTGGACCCGGCGGCTGGAATTGCCAAATCAGCGGTTGCCATTTTGGATAGCTTTCACTCGTCGGCCAGAGCAGCGGGATTCAGCGGGAAGCCGACGTTTATGATTTGTGACAACTCGCGTGGTTACGTCCGGCGAGCATCAGTTTGGACGCGAGAGAAAACCGAAGACCAGATCCTGGCAAACCAACTAAGTCTCGGAGCCTCGGGCCTCAGGTCAGTTAGCTCCAAAGCGCCAGCCCGCGGCGCCGCCATTCAACTATCGAATATCTCAGCCCTATTGAGTTCGAGCAGATGGCCGTGTCAGCCTAAGAGACGTGTCCACAGGACCGGCAGCAGGCCGGCGAGGCGTAAGATCGTGCGCGCCACCCGGCAGTGAAACCAAGCGCAAGGAGCCGCTCTTTGGACGACAGTCATTGTCATCAAGCTCATCCTTACCGCCGGCATCGTCCTCACCGTTCTTTCCATCGGCCTGCGCGCGCGACCCGGAGATACCCTTCTGTTGCTGCGCAACCCCAAACTCGGCGTGCGCGCCATGGTGTCGATGTTCGTGCTGACGCCGATGTTCGTGATTGGCTTGACCTGGGCGCTGCAGCTGGGCCCGGCGGATCGTGCCGCTTTAATCGCGCTTTCGATTTCGCCGATGCCGCCGATCCTGCCGCGCAGGCAGGCTATGGTCGGTGGCGGAGGGGACTACGCCGTCGGTCTGTCCATCCTGGCCGCACATCGTTTCGTTCGTCATCGCCCCCGTTGTCGCGTGGCTGGTCGGACGCCTGTTCGGTGTCACCACGGTTTTCGACCCCGTCGCCCTGCTACGCGTGCTCACCATCACCGTTGTCGCTCCGCTTGCCGCCGGCATCCTCATCGCCCGCCTTTGGCCGCGCGCCTCGGCACTCTCCACCCTCGTGGGGCGGGTAAGCCTTGTCTTGCTGGTGGCGAGCGCCGCTGTCGTTCTGGTCAAGGAAGCTCCGGCGATGGCCGGGCGGGTTGGCAATGGCATCCTCCTGGTCATCGTCGCAATCGTTCTTTTTGGCCTTCTCGTCGGTCATCTCCTGGGCGGTCCCGATACCGGAAACCGAGGCGCCCTGGCCCTCGCAACCTCGGCCCGTCACCCAGGCGTCGCAATTGCCCTGGCCACCGCCACCTTCCCGCTGGATCAAAAGGCCATCGTCGCCACAGTCTTGCTATTTGTCCTCGCCAATGTCGTCCTGACGCTTCCCTACCTCCTCTGGCGCCGACGCTTGGCGCGGTCAGCTATACCAGTGTAGCGCCGGTCCGTGCTGGGTGGTTCCTCTCCTCGTTCGTGGATGAACTCGCCTGCGGGTCTACGACGATGAACACGAACCTTTGCAAGTAGTACGGAAGCCACGATGCCTGAAGCACGCCCCGATGCAGAGGCGCATAGACACGGCACGCTGGTGCTGGCGCTGCTTTCGCTGATCGTGGGAGGCGTCTCCGGGCTGGTCTGCGCCACATTCCGGCTCGTGCTGCAACAGGCCGATGAACTGCGCGGCGAGCTCATCACCTTGGCGCATGGCGAGGGGGTGCTGGGGCTGCTGCTCGTCGTCGCTGGCGCCGCGGCCGCCACGGCCGTCGCGGCGGGGCTGGTTCATTGGATCTCTCCAGATGCTGGAGGTAGCGGCATACCCGAGGTCGAGGCCGCGATCCGCGGCGGTGAACGAGGCCGGCCCCTGCGCAATGCCGTGGTCAAGTTCGTCGGTGGCGTGCTCGCGATCGGATCCGGACTGGCGCTCGGACGCGAGGGCCCCAGTGTGCAGATGGGCCATTCGATCGCCGACATGATCGCCCGGCTGTTTCGGCGGAGTGAACTTGACTCCCGGGTCCTGTTCGCCGCGGGCGCGGGCGCGGGGCTTGCCACCGCCTTCAACGCGCCGATCGCTGGCGCGGTGTTTGTCCTTGAGGAGTTGGTGCGGCGGTTCGACACGCGCACGGCGACCGCAGCGCTCGGCGCCTCGGCTGGCGCGATCGCGGTGGCGCGCGTGCTTCTGGGCGTGGAGCCGGATTTCAGCGTGCCGAGCCAATCGCTTCCCCAGGCTTGCGACCGTGCCGATGCATGCTGTTCTCGGCGTCGTCGCTGGGCTTGCGGGCGCCGGCTATACGCACGCCATCTGGGGTCGCTGGCGGTAGCGGACCGGGCGACGCGGGTTCCGGTCGACAGTCCGCGCGGCATTGATCGGCGGCCTGGTGGGGCTGCTGGCATGGTGCGCGCCTCAACTGGTGGGAGGAGGCGATGCGATCACGCAGCAAACGCTGATGAATGTCGGGGCGTCGTCGGCGATTTTGTCTGATTTTCGCAGTCCGCTTTGTCCTGGGTCCTCTCTCCTATGCGGCAGGGACGCCCGGCGGACTGTTCGCGCCGATGCTGGTGCTCGGTGCCCAGATCGGCGTGGTGTTCGGGCGGCTGTGCGTCCAGTGGTTTCCGGATGCTGCCGCGCCGCCGACGGCCTATGCCGTGGTCGGCATGACAGCATTTTTCACGGCGGTCGTCCGTGCGCCCCTCACCGGCATCGCTCTCGCGACCGAGATGACGGGCAGCGTCAACCTGCTTCTGCCAATGCTGGCGGCTTGCTTTGGCGCGATGGTCGTGACCAACCTGCTCGGCATTCCACCGATATACGATCTGTTACGTAAGCGGGCCGAGCGTCGACTGAACCTGGTGACATAGAGCCCGTCGCAGTCGGAAAGGGAGGCTACGATTGGTTCGATAGATTAACGTTCGGACCCAGCTTGCGTACCGCCTCCTCGACCGACATGAACAAACGGTCCGGGCCAATCGTGTCGATCAAGCCCGTGCGGTGGGCCTGCGCCTGGGCCCTTTCATCCGACAGTCGGGCAAGCGCGACGACGATGTTCGTCGCCCTGAGTTCGGTGACAACCCGTCGCAGGATCTGCGCCCCGGTATAGTCGATGTCGGTGATGCCGTTGGCCTCGATGACCAGCAACCGGACGGGCGGTTGCTTGGCAGCGATGGCTGACCTGATCTTGCCGCAGATGCGCTCGGTATTGGTGAAGTTGAGCGGCGCAGCAGGGGCGAAGACCAGCACCCCGGCCTCATGCTCACCCAGGCCACCCGGGCCCGGCGGCCACCACACCGTGCTTCCCGGCACCCGCGCCAGTTCGGCGGAGTAGGGGCGGGCAATGACGTAGAGGCTGTGCACAAAGGACAGCACGATAGCGAGCAGCATGCCGGTTTCGATCGGCAGGGCGATGACGAGCCCGGCACTTGCCGCGACCAACAGAATTTCAGACCCGCTGCGGCGATAGATCTGAATCATCTCGCCGACGCGGAAAATGCGCAACGCGATGTAAACGAGGATGCCGGAGAGCGCCGCGTGAGGCAGATAGGCCGTCAGCTGGCCTGCCAGAACCACCAGGGCGACCATCAGGGCAACGGCCGTGAGCGAGGCGATCTGGGAGCGACCGCCGGACTCGTGGACGATGGCGGTGCTCGGTGGGCTGGAGTCGACGGCAAAGGCACCGATCAGCCCGGCCAGGATACTGCCGGCGCCTACCCCCGCGAAGTCACGGCTCACATCGTCGGGTGTCCCCTCGTCGGACGGGAAAGTGCTCGCCACCGCCGCCGTTTGCATGATGCAGACAATGGCGACCACCAAGGCCAGTTGGAACATGTGGCCGAGTTCGTTCATACCGGGGAGGGGCGGGATGGCGAGAGTCGGCAATGGGACCGAGAGGGGGCCAATCAGGCTGACGCCATGCGCGTCCAAATGGAACAGGGCCACGGCGAGACCTGCCCCGACCAAGCCGATCAGGGCGCCCGGAATCCGAGAGCTGATCCGCGCCGTGCCCATGGTCACGATCAGGACGCCGGCGCCCAACGCCAGCGTGTAGAGATTGGTGTCCGGGAGCTGGCCGAGAGTGTGGACGAGGCGCACCAGCAGGTGCCCGTGCCAGTCGGCGACGCCCAGCATGACCGGCAGTTCTCCCACCATGATGTGAATCGAGATGCCTGCGAGAAAGCCGGTCGTCACCGGGATCGACAGCAGGGTGGCGAGCCAACCGGCCCGGAGCAGCCCGACAGCGACGAGAACGATGCCGACCAGCAGCGCGAGTAGTGTCGCCATCTCCGTGTAGTGCGCAGGGCCGGCGACCGCGATCGAGGCGAGACCGCCCGCGAAGATCGGCGCGATGGTCGAGTCCGCCGCAACCGACATAAAGCGGTTGGCCCCGAAGGCGGCGAATGCGAACGACCCGGCGGCGAAAGCATAGAGCCCGGTCTGGGGCGGCATCCCCGCCAGCCTGGCGGTGGCAAGCTGCCCGGGAACGGCGATCGCCGCCAACATCAGCCCGGCGATCAGATCGCCCGGCAACCATCCCATGCGATAACCGCGCAGCGAGGTAAAGATCCAGCCCGGTGCCGGCCGCTGACTGTCAGCGTTAGTCATCGCCTACCGCACCCCGGGCTGTGGAACCGTCGAAGCCGCCTGGCAACACACCGCGAAGCGCTTCAGTCATTTCATCTCACCGAGTGCGCCAACTGACATCTCGCCTATAAGTACGCCCCATGACTGAAACAGTCACCCACTAGAGTGCCTGATGGCTTCGGATTGAAGCCCAAACCAGAATCTAGCTTTTGATTCAGTTGTAGAATTCAGACATGAGGTGATTCTGTTTCAGATCATCCTGCGCTTGTCTCGCGAAGTATCGAACACGACCTGGTCCCATCGCCAAAGCTGCTGGAAGAAGGCGCGCGCCAGGCTCCGGTCGCCGCGCTCGCGGCAGATCTCCGCGATGGTGCGTTCCCCGTCGATGGCGGCCAGCAGCCGCTCCTGCCGCGCGTCGATGGGCAGATAAAGGTCGGTATAGGTGTGATTGCGATTGATCAGCACCGCCGCTGCGCCCGGTGGCAGCCGGTCTCGCACGGCGATCGTATCGGGCAGCCGAATGGGCGTGTAGCCGAGCCAGGTCTCGCCCTCGAAATCGACGGGCGCACGCTGCGCCGGTCGGTCCTTCCGGTAAGCCACGACGCTGTGGCGGACCATGGTCCCGCGGAACAGCTCGATGGCGGCGTACTGCGCTTCGGCCGTCAGCCCAAGCAGCCTGGATTGGTGCGGCGTGGACGCCAGCGCGCCGCACCAGGGCAGATAAGGCGCCTGGCGCACCCAGCGCCCGAACGCCAGGCCGGCGCGGTCGAGGAAGTCGAGCAGCTGCGGGACCGAGTACGATCGGTCCTGAGGATGGAGCAGCGCATCGGCCAGCCCGGCCTTGTCCGCGAAGTCGGGTGAGTTGCGCAGCAGCGGCGCAAGGGGATGGTCCGGCGGAAGCGCCTTGAGGCTCGCCGCGAGGTCGCGGATCTCGGGCGCCGTCGCGCCGACGCCGAGGCGCCGACAGTAGTCCTGCAGCATATAGACCCCGGCGCGGCCATAGGGCGCGTAGACCATCACATGGAGCGCGCCGGTCGGCTCGAGCACGTCGCGCAGGGCCCGCAGGCCCGCGTCGGGGTCGGGCAGATGGTGCAGCACGCCGGTGCAGACCACGTGCTCGAAGCTTTGGCCGAGTTCGGCGGCGCGCTCCACGGCGAGCTGGCGCACCTCGAGGTTGGCGAGCGCGTACTTGCGCTTCAGCTCTTGCGTGAACGCGATGCTCTTGGCGCTGACGTCGATGCCGATGACCTGGGCGCGGGGCCAGCGCAGCGCGTACTGGGCCGCCTGGGTGGTGCCGCAGCCGGCCACCAGTATGCTCCGGTCGTCGCGGTAGGGCTCGGCCGGCCAGAAGAGATGGGACTCGGCGCGCCGGCGCCGATCGTCCCAGGCCTGACGGTAGGCTTCCAGGTCGTCCACCGGCGGCGGATAGGGATGGCGTTCGTAAAAGGCGCTCACCTGCCCGGCGACGGTGGCGGCGGTCGCGGCAGGAATTTCGTCGTCGTTCATGACCGGCTGGAGCCTTTCCATACAAGTTGAATCGGCTCGATCGGGACAAAAAGGCTCTATCTCAAACATTGAGCGCGCTTCCTGATCGCATCACCAGTTCCCACTCCTGCTGGAAGAGCTCTCGGCCGCAAGGAAGAGGCCCATGCACGGCGAGGGTCCCATGCATGGGCCGGCTAGACCAGGGGGCGGGGAACGCGCGCCGGTGCCCGCCCCTGCTTCACGCCTGAACGTCGCGGCTTAGCCGTGGGCCGCCGTCACCTGCGCCAGCACCGCGTCCAGGTTGAACGAGGCGGGTTTCTGCCGCGGCGGGAACTTCGCGAAGTCCGCGATCTGCCGCCGCGATCACCGCCTGCATCAGGTACAGCTGCGGCACGTGATCGACCATCCAGTCCAGGTAGGTGTTCGAGTTGAATTCGGCCCGCTCGAACGGGTCGCGACGCAGGTTCATGATGTACGGCAACCGAAGCTTCACGAACGGCTCGGCCCACTGTCGCATCGTATTGGCGCGTTGCACCGCCAGATGGAACTTCCAGTCGCCGACCCGCACCGCGATGACGTCGCCGTCGTCGCTGAAGTACACGATGGCGTTTCTCGGGCTCTCCTTCACCTCGCCGGTCAGGTAGGGGATCTGGTTGTAGCCGTCGAGATGGACGTTGAAGGTCTTGCCGTCGACCGTGCAGCCGTTGAGGAGCTGCTCCGTGACGTCCGGATTGCCGGCGGCGGCGAGCAGCGTCGGAAACATGTCGATGTGCGAAACGATGCCGTTCAGCACCGAGCCGGCCTTGATCTTGCCCGGCCAGCGCATGAAGCAGGGCACGCGCCAGCCGCCTTCCCAGTTGGAGTCCTTCTGGCCGCGGAACGGGCTGTTGGCGCCGTCCGGCCAGGTGTCGTTCTCCGGACCGTTGTCGGTGGAGTACATGACGATGGTGTTGTCGGCGATGCCCAGCTCATCGAGCTTGTCGAGCATCTGGCCGATCTGCTCGTCGTGGACGACCATCCGGTCGCTGTAGGGGTCCTGCCCGCTCTTGCCGAGATTCTTTTCGGCGACGTGGGTCCGGAAGTGCATGGCCGTCGAGTTGTACCAGAGGAAGAACGGCTTCTCCGCCTTGGCCTGCGTCTCCATCCACGCCATGGCGCGATCGGTGATCTCCTCGTCGATGGTTTCCATGCGCTTCTTGGTGAGCGGGCCGGTGTCCTCGATCGTCTGGCCGCCCTTGCCGTCGGACAGGCAGTGCAGCACGCCGCGGGGACCGAACTTCTTCTTGAACGCCGGATCCTTGGGATAGTCGGGCAGCTCGGGCTCTTCCTCGGCGTTCAGGTGATAGAGATTGCCGAAGAATTCGTCGAACCCGTGCACGGTCGGCAGGAATTCGTCGCGGTCGCCCAGATGGTTCTTGCCGAACTGGCCGGTGGCGTAGCCGAGCGGCTTGAGCAGTTCGGCGATGGTCGGGTCTTCCTTCTGCAGGCCGACCGTGGCGCCGGGCATGCCGACCTTGGTCAGACCGGTGCGGATCGGGTTCTGGCCGGTGATGAAGCACGCGCGGCCGGCGGTGCAGCTCTGCTGCGAATAGTAGTCGGTGAAGGTCACCCCTTCGTTCGCGATGCGGTCGATGTTGGGCGTGCGGTAGCCCATCATGCCGCGGCTGAAGTGGCTGATGTTCCACATCCCGATGTCGTCGCCCCACAGAATGAGGATGTTCGGCTTGTCTCGTTTTGGCCATCTCGATCTCCTTTGACAGGTTTGTTAAAATGACAACGACGTCGCGATAGAATCCCCCGGCTGGACAGCTATACGAAACGCATCAGCACGGCCGCAAAAGCGAACGTACCGATAAGAATGAGGAGGACTGTGATCGCAACGATCGGCGTCTGAAATCCCTCCTTTGTCGTGCCTGAGACGGGCGCGAACAGTTCTCTGATCTGATGCATCCTGCAAAGACTACCAGTCGTCGCCACAGTTGAGCGAAAGGCTGTACGCTGGATAAGGTGCCCGCTATGCAGATCTGGCAGTATGAACCAAAATGTTGGATATCTTTCTGCAACTGGTGCGGAGACCTACGCCACCTATTTATAGCCGATCAACGAGATGCGTGGCCGTAGAACGTCGGCGTCGCTGCAGGTAACAAACCGCGAATTGTGCGGGTCGGCAATCAAAGCCTCCTCGAGGAGAGAGGGACGAGCGACAGACCGGAAGTCGGACGGTGAGCTGTGTTGGCTTGGGCCTACGAGACGAGATTACGCCAGCCACTATCAGACTGGAATCCGTGGCCGCCTTCATTGGGTGCCCGCGCTGATGTCGAGTTCCTTGCCACAAATGCATAGCGCGCAGGACAAAGTCACCCAGATATTGATGACTGGCGCGCCGGTCACGCGGTTTCATGAGGCAGTGCGTCGATACGCGCAAGACCGGCAACCCAGGATCGCCCCACCTCTATTGTCATACCGTTACGTGTTTGGAATGTCACCCATTTCCGGTCGAGGAGCATTGCCCATGAGGGACCCCTAGCATATCGAGACTCCAGATGTCCGCGGTTGACGGTCTGCCGCGCAGTTATTTCCCCTCTTGGTTTGCCCCTCTGGCAGAGGGTCGAAAAATGCTTTGCCGACCTTGATCTGTCCCCGGAGCGCACCGAACCGCCGCTTCGGCTTCTCTTTCAATTCGGTCCCAGATGTATCGACGATCATAGCGCCGTTATTCCATACACCGCCCGCGCTTGCTCCGCCGAGACATACCCATCCGCCAGATCCTCCCGCACCGCCTCGGGGTCACGTTGCGCCGCCGGACCATAGCCCCCCGACCCAGGCGCCTGCAGCGTCACCAGCGACCCGGCAGGCGCGGCGAACCCGCCTTTGCTGTTCAGCACCTGGACGTCCTGCGTCGCCACCGCCAGCTCAATCCGAGCGGAACCGCCCGCAAGGCCGCCGTCGAGGCCGAAGGGTGGGGTGACGCTGCGTTCACAGCACACGGCGGCGTTGGAGGCATTCTCCAGCACGCGCCAGACGCGGCGCACGCCCAGGCCCCCGCGATATTTCCCGGCGCCGCCGCTGTCGGGGACCAGCGCGTATTCCTCGACGCGCAGCGGGAAGCTCATTTCCAGGATCTCGATCGGCGTATTGCTCATGTTGGAAACGGTGCTGGCAACAGCGTTGATGCCATCACGGTCCGGGCGCGCGCCGAAACCGCCCTTGACGGATTCGTATGAGACGTAACGGTCGCCGGACCGGTAGTCGATGCCGCCGAAGGTGATAACAGCCGAGGTCCCCTGCGATCCCGCCATCACCGTCCGCGGCGTGATCGAGAACAGCGCCGCCATCACCATATCGGCGATGCGATGCGACATCTCATGGTTGGCATACACCACCGGAGACGGATGCTGCGCGTTCACGACCGACCCGGGCGGCGCCGTCACCGTCACCGGCCGCCAGCAGCCGGAATTCGGCGGGATCAGGCTTTTCGGGTCCGCAATCATCTTCAACGCGCAGAACACGCCCGAGGCCGTCACCGTCAGCGGCGCGTTCATCGGCCCCGCAACGGCGGGATCCGATCCGGTGAAGTCGGCGGTGATGGTATCGCCGCGCTTGGTGACCTTGATGTGGACCTTGAATGTCTCGTCTGTTGTTTCACCGCGGCCGATGACCCCGTCCCCGTCGAAGATGTCGGTGAACTCGGCCTCTCCGTCCGGCAGCGCGGACAGCGCCTTGCGCATCATCGTTTCGGAGTAGTCGAGCACGTCCTGCATGATCTGCAGCAGTTCGTCGGTGCCATAGGTCACCGCCAGTTCGCGCAAACGCTGCGCGGCCCGCGTGTTCGCCGCGACCTGGGCGCGCAGATCGCCCAGACGTTCGACGGGGGTGCGAACATTGGCGAAGATGATCGCCTCGATCGCCGGATCGGGCTCGCCGTCGCGATAGAGGCGGACCGGCGGCAGGCGCAGACCCTCGCCGTAGATTTCCGTCACGGCACCGTAACTGCCGGGCTGTGCGCTGCCGATATCGGGCCAATGGGCGCGGACACAGCCGAAGCCCAGCAGGCGGCCTTCATGGAAGGCGGGCGCGACGACGTTGACGTCCGGGAGATGCGAACCGCCCTGGTACGGGTCGTTATGGATGAAAACATCGCCCGGCCGCACCTCGGGGAAGGCGCGCACCACGGCACGCACGGCATCGGGCATGGAGCCGAGATGGATCGGCAGATCGGGTCCCTGCGCCACCATGTTCCCGGCGACGTCGAAGATGCCGCAGGAGTAGTCGCCGGCAACCTTCAGCAGCGGCGAATAGGCCGTCTTGGCGAGGACGATCTTCATCTCCTCGGCGGCTGAATAGAGCGCGTTCTTCACGACCTCGAAACGGGCCGGATCGGTGCGGAGGATGCTCATGGGGCTCCGGGGGCTGTTGGCGGGAAGCCTAGGGGCCGCCAAAGGAACCGGTCAATGCCGGGGCACGTTTGCCGGCGCGCCGGGTCCCCCGCTGCGGGAGATAGCTCGGTCAAGCCGGGCCATGACGTTTAGCAAGGCACTTGACGCCGGATGTGGGCGATGCCGCACTCGGTCAGGCCGAAGCGCCAGCCTCGTTATGCCCCGGCAGCGTGATCGTCAGCATCAGCGCGCTCAAACTCTTCCCGTGCGGATCGATCGCCAGCGACCGTGTCACCCCGCCGCCCAGCGCATTCTCGATGACGAAGTTCAGCGCCCGAAGCTGCGGCAGCTCGTACCGCCGCACCGGCCCGGCGCCGAGGTGTTTGAAATGCGCCAGCACCACCTCCGGCGTCAGCTCCCGCTGCAGCACCTGGAACCCCGCCGCGTCATACGCCGTGACCGAGATATTCGACGTATTGCCCTTGTCCCCCGCGCGCGCATGGGCGAGGTCGTAGACGAGGACGCTCATGCCGCTTCCTCCATGACGATCTCAGGCTTGACCCAGTCGCGCGGGATCAGCACCGACTTCACCGCCAGGATCTGTTTGGCACCGAAATTGATCCCCCCGCCGGCGCCGGTCGGACCCTGCATGTGCAGGCTGCGCACCTCGGCTCCCACGGCTTCAGCGGCCTTGCGGTCCGGCGTGCGCGCGGCGATGCGCAGCCGCACCTCATAGGGTTCCGGCGCCAGATCGGCATTGTTGCCGTGCAGCGAGTTCATACCGATCAGGTCGATCCGCATCTCCTCATAGCTCAGCCCGCGGCGGCGGAGGCGTTCCTTCACCACCTCGATCCCCAGCTTGGCGCGGGCCACGGCGTTGACCCCGGCGAACCCCATCTCGCCGGAGCCCATATACCCGTCGAAATACCCGACCACGACCTTCAGCGTCGGCGTCCGAGGCTTCCCCGCCGCGCCATGGAACGCCACGCGGTCGCGCGCGATCTGCTCGAATGTCACCTTCGACGCGTCCAGCACGCAGTCCGGCGTGATGTAGGCGGACGGGTCGTGCATCTCGTAAAGCAACTGTTCGGTGCAGGTCGCGACATCCAGCCGCCCGCCGGATCCCGGCGTCTTCGATACCTCGACGCGCCCGTCGGCCCAGACATCGGCCAGCGGATAGCCGAGACCGGCAAGGTCCTCGACCTCCTTCTTCCCCGGATCGGCGAAGCAGCCGCCGGTCAATTGGCCTGAGCACTCCAGCAGATGCCCCGCCAGCGTGCCGCTCGCCAGTTTCGCATAGTCCTCATACGACCAGCCGAACGCGTGCAACATCGGCCCCAGGAACAGCGCCGGGTCCGCCACCCGCCCGGTGATCACCAGATCGGCGCCGGTGGAAAACCCTTTCGCCACCAGATCCGCGCCCAGATAGGCGTTCGCCGAAGCCATCCGCGGCAGCAGCGACTCCAGCGGCGCCCCGTCCTCCATCAACGTCAGTTCCGGGTGCGCGCGCATCAGGTCGGAGACCTCATCGCCCACGACCACGGCGCAGCGGTAATCGGGGCAGCCCCAGTCGCTTGCGTGCTTGCGCACCGCCTTGGCCGCGCCCATCGGGTTGGCCGCGCCCATGTTGGTGACGACCTTGATGCCGCGTTTCAGGGCGGGCGGAAAGATCGCCTCCATTCTTTCCAGCAATACGGGCGTATAGCCCTTTGTCGGGTCTTTCTTCTTGTCCAGCGTCTCGCGCGCGATGGTGCGTTCGGCGAGGCACTCCATTGCGAGGTAATCGAGTTCCCCGCGCTCGACGATCTCCACCCCGGGCGGGATGCGATCGTCGGCGAAGCCTGCGCCGCAGCCGATCCTGATCTTGTCTTTTGCCACATTGTCCTCCGTTCCTGCGATCTTCGCGCCGCCCCAGTCGTTCGACAAGCTCCGCGAACCTTCGGTTCGACAAGCGCCGCGAACCTTCGGTTCGACAAGCGCCGCCGTTCGATCCAGACTGCGACGCCAGGAGGACGCCACCATGAAAATCACCGCCGTCGAGACCTACTGGACCCAGACCCCATTCGACATGGGCGGCAAGCCAAAGGTCCAGGGCGGGCTGAACTGGCAGATGATGAACAGCGTCTGGCTGCGCGTGCGCACCGATGCCGGCATCGACGGCTGGGGCGAGGCGTTCGGCCACGGCACCAGTGCCGCTACCATGACGGTGCTGGACACGCAGTTGGCGCCCGCCATCCTGGGCCAGGACGCGCGCGACATCGCCGGTTTGCGCCAGCGTCTGGGCAAGGCGTTCCATATCTACGGCCGTAACGGGCCGCATCTGTTTGCACTGTCCGGGCTCGACATCGCGCTGTGGGACATTGCGGGCAAGGCGGCGGGACTGCCGCTCTGGCGCCTGCTGGGCGGCTCGCCGGTCGGGTCCCTGCCCGCCTATGCCAGCCTGCTGCGCTACGGCGCCGCCGATCAGGTCGCCGCTGCCTGCGGACGTGCGGCCGAACGCGGCTACCAGGACGTGAAGCTGCACGAGATCACCACGCCCGAGATCGCCGCCGCCCGCGAAACCCTGGGCGACGGTCCGCGCCTGATGGTCGACGTCAACTGCCCCTGGACCATCCACCAGGCGCTGTCCATGTGCCGCGAACTGGAAGACCTCGACCTGACATGGCTGGAGGAACCCGTCTGGCCGCCCGGCGACCATGACGGCTTGGCGCGCGTCCGGATCGAGGGCGGCATCCCGATCGCCGCGGGAGAAAACGCCGCCGGCCTGCACGATTTCAAGGCCGCGTTCGAGGCCGGTGCGCAGGACATCGCCCAGCCCAGCGTGACGAAGATCGGCGGCCCGTCAGCGATGATCGAGATCGCAGCGCTGGCCAAGGCGCACGGCGTCCGGCTGGTGCCGCACAATGCCTATTTCGGCGCCGGGTATCTGGCGTCCCTGCACTGCGTCGCCGCCCTCGCGCCCGACGCGCCGTTCGAGCGGCTGTTCGTCGACCTGCAGGCCAGTCCGTATCATGAGATGGTCACGGCCAAGGACGGAAGAGTGACGGTGCCGGACGGTCCGGGACTGGGGCGGGATCCGGACATGGACGTGCTGCGGCGGTATCTGGTGCGCGAGCCGACGGTGCACCGCGGTTAGACCTGGCAGCGAGCCGCCCCGCCTCCCCAAGGCGGGTGGTCTGTTTCGTCGTGGTCGGCGAAGGCAGACCATCCACCACTTGCGGTGCTGGTTGAGGGAAAGGCGTGGATGGTCGGCCTTCGCCGACCACGACGCGGAGAATGCGACACTTCGCCCACCGAGAAGGCGGGCGGCTCTTCCCTCAGTGCCCCGGATTCGCCTTGGCGAACGCCGCCTTCTGGTCCGCACTCGCCTCCTTCTGATACTTCGCTTGCCACTCCTTGTAGGGCATCCCGTAGACGATCTCCCGCGCGTCCGGGTCGGCGATCGTGATCCCCTGCTCCGCCGCTTCCTCCCGGTACCACCGGCTCAGGCAGTTCCGGCAGAACCCGGCCAGGTTCATCATGTCGATATTCTGCACATCGGTTCGTTCCCGCAGATGCGCGACCAGCCGGCGGAACGCGGCGGCCTCCAGCTCCGTGCGGGTTGCGGGATCGAGGTCGGGTGCGGACATGGTCAAACTCCTGCTGCAACTGGCGCCGACGCGCCGCCTTCGCCATACTCGCTCCTATACTTGGGCGTCGCCGGTTCGACGGTAAAGCCCGGTTCGGCAGAAGGATGGGAGAAACGGCCGTATGGCCTCTAAAGACATGGCCTGGAACGACACCACCGCCAGGGACGCGCTGCGCACCCTGTTCGACACGGCGATCGCCGCGGCCGACCCGCGCAGCGTCCTGGCCGCCCACCTGCCGCCCAAGCCGACCAAAGGCCGCTGCATCGTCGTCGGCGGCGGCAAGTCAGCGTCGGTCATGGCCGCAGCGCTGGAAGACGCCTGGCCCGACATCGCGCTCGAAGGCACCGTCGTCACCCGCTACGGCCACGCCGTCCCCACACGCCGCATCGAGGTTATCGAGGCCTCCCACCCCGTCCCCGATGCCAACAGCGAAAAGGGTGCGCTGCGGTTGCTCGAACGCGTCCAAGGCCTGACGAAGGATGATCTGGTCATCGCGCTGATGTCCGGCGGCGCCTCGGCCCTGCTCGCCGCCCCCGCGCCGGGCCTGACGCTGGCCGACAAGCAGGCGATCAACCGCGCGCTGCTGGCCTGCGGGGCCAACATCACCGAGATGAACGCGGTGCGGAAGCATCTCTCCGCCATCAAGGGCGGGCGCCTCGCCGCGGCCGCCGCCCCGGCCCGTGTGGTGACGCTGGCGATCAGCGACGTGCCGGGCGACGATCCGGCGGTCATCGGCTCCGGCCCCACCGTCCCCGATGCCACCACCTTCGCCGAGGCCCGGGCGCTGATCGCCCGCTACGGCATCACGCCCTCCGCCGCCGTGGCGCAGCGCCTGCAGCAGGATCACGACGAAACACCCGAAACCCGGCAGCCTGCCGAACGCGGAATTCCGCATGATCGCGACCCCGATGATGGCGCTGCAGGCCATGGCGGACAAAGCCCGCAGCCTTGGCCTGACGCCCCTGATCCTGGGCGACGCCCTGGAAGGCGAGGCCGCCCAGATGGGCACCGTCATGGCCGGCATCGCCCGTTCGGTGCGGGCCCACGGCCAGCCGCTGCCGGCGCCTGCGGTACTGCTGTCGGGCGGCGAGACCACCGTCACGATGACCGGTGCCGCGACCGCAACCCGGCGGCAAGGGTGGCCGCAACACGACCTTCCTGCTGGGCCTCGCGATCGCGCTCGACGGCGCGCCCGGCATCTGGGCCTGCGCCGGCGACACCGACGGCATCGACGGCATGGATGAGATCGCCGGCGCGATCCTCACCCCCGATACGCTCACCCGAGCGCGCGGCATTGGCCGGGACGCTCGGGCCGATCTGGCTCGCGCATCGACAGCCATGGTTTCTTCGGCGCTGTCGGGGACCTGATCGTCACTGGCCCGACGTTAACGAATGTTAACGATATCAGGGCTATCCTGATCGCCTGACAAGAGGAAATCCCATTCATGGCTGTCCGTCCCAAGCTGCGCCGTCGCCGGCGCACGAAAATCGTCGCCACCCTCGGCCCGTCCAGTTCCACGCCCGAGGTCATCGCCCGCCTGTTCCAGGCCGGCGCCGACGTGTTCCGGCTGAATTTCTCGCATGGCAGCTACGAGGACCACGCCGCCCGCTTCGCCATCATCCGCGAGCTGGAGGAGAAGTTCGATCGCCCGATCGGCATCCTGGCCGACGTGCAGGGCCCGAAGCTGCGCGTCGGACGGTTCAGCGGCGGGCGGGTGCATCTGCAGATCGGGCCAGCCCTTCCGGCTGGATCTGAACGCGACCCCCGGCAACGCCCAGCGCGTCAACCTGCCGCATCCCGAGATCATCGAGGCAGCCTCGATCGGTGCCACCCTGCTGCTGGACGACGGCAAGCTGCGCCTGCGGGTGGTGCACAAGCGGCCCGACGCGCTGGAAACCGAGGTCGTGGTCGGCGGTCCGCTGTCCGACCGCAAGGGCGTCAACGTCCCCGACGTCGTGCTGCCGATCCCGGCGCTGACGGAAAAGGACCGCGCCGACCTGGAATTCGCCGTCACCCACGGCGCCAACTACATCGGCCTGTCCTTCGTCCAGCGGCCGGAGGACGTCGAGGAAGCCAAGCGCCTGATCGACGGCCGCTGCTGGGTCATGGTGAAGCTGGAGAAACCGCAGGCGCTCGACAATCTGGACCAGATCCTGGCGCTGACGGACGCAGTGATGGTCGCGCGCGGCGACCTCGGCGTCGAATTGCCGCCTGAGGAAGTGCCGCTGGCGCAGAAGCGGATCGTCCGCCTCGCCCGCCAACTGGGCAAACCGGTGGTGGTGGCGACCCAGATGCTGGAAAGCATGATCAGCGCCCCGGCCCCGACCCGCGCCGAGGCCTCCGACGTCGCCACCGCCGTGTTCGACGGCGCCGACGCGGTGATGCTGTCGGGTGAAACCGCGGCCGGGCAGTATCCCTATGAGGCCGTCAACATGATGGACCGCATCGTCGCCCGCGTGGAGCATGGATGCCGGCTGGCGGGCGATGATCGACGCCTCCCGCGCCGCAACCGATAGCAACCGCCGCCGCTGCCATCGCAGCCGCAGCGGCACAGGTCGGGCATACGATCGGGGCCAAGGCGCTGGTTGCCTTCACCGCCTCGGGCAGCACCGCACTGCGCATGGCCCGCGAGCGACCGGACTCGCCCGATCATCGGGTTGACGCCCAACGAGGCCACCGCTCGGCAGATGGCCGTGGTTTGGGGGGTGCACGCAGTCGTCACGCCGGATGTGCACTCGATGACCGAGGCCGTGAATCGCGCCAGCCGCGTGGCCCTGACCGAAGGCTTCGCTGTGCATGGGGAGGAGATCGTGGTCACCGCAGGTGTTCCATTCGGCACACCGGGGACGACGAATGCGCTGCGCGTTGCGGTGGTGAAATAGGGCACCCGTCCCGGCCACCCCCGACTTGCGGGGCTGTTATGCCAGTGGCGGGGCAACCGCTTGAATTGAGTTGGGGGAAGCTTCCGGCACGGCCAAAAGTACGGTTCACGGAGAACCCCTCTGTTCGAGGTGCCGACGTTCCAGGCCATGCCACCGGCGATCCTGACACCCGCGCCGGCGGGCCAAAGTCCTGTGTAGATCCGGCTTTCTGGCCCTGGCCGCGGCGATCGCCGGCGCGGATGATCTCGTGGAGACAACCCTCTGGGGGCCGGGAAAACCAGGCGTTCCTCTGCCGTTTCTTCCCCGATGAGAACGGTGTTCCCATGCGAAGGATTGCGTCACGACGCGTAGCGCCATAATTTTGTCCTGAACCACGGCTTGGAAAGGCGCTCCATGCGTATCCGAGCTGTGGCGACGAGTTCGTACACACAGCAAGGACATGGCGCACATGAGCGCAACGGCAAATCGGTCAGTCACCGTCACTCTGGACGGTTCCAACAAGTCTACCCGCCTGCCGTTGATCGCCGGCACGATCGGACCCGACGTCTTCGACATCCGAAAGATGTATGCCGATCTGGGTGTCTTCACCTACGACCCGGGCTACGGCGCCACGGCATCCTGCGACAGCAAGATCACCTATATCGACGGCGACGAGGGCATCCTGATGTATCGCGGCTACCCGATCGAGCAGCTCGCGGAAAAGTCGAACTTCCTGGAAGTCTGCTACCTGCTGCTGAACGGCGAACTGCCGAACGAAGCGCGAGTCGAAGGATTTCGAGCTCGGTGTGATGCGTCACACCATGCTGCACGAGCAGCTTCGCACCTTCTACAACGGCTTCCGCCGCGACGCGCACCCGATGGCGGTGATGTGCGGCGTGGTTGGCGCGCTGTCGGCCTTCTATCACGACAGCCTCGACATCCACGACCCGGAAAGCCGCCGCATCAGCGCATTCCGCCTGATCGCCAAAGTTCCGACCATCGCCGCCTGGGCGCACAAATATGCAGTCGGCCAGCCGTTCGTCTATCCGCGCAACGACCTGACCTACGCGGAAAACTTCCTGCACATGTTCCATGCCGTTCCGGCCGAGGACTACAAGGTCAACCCGGTGCTGTCGAAGGCGATGGACCTGATCATGATCCTGCACGCGGATCACGAGCAGAACGCCTCGACCAGCACGGTGCGCCTGGCGGGCTCGACCGGCGCCAACCCGTTCGCCTGCATCGCCGCCGGCATCGCCAGCCTGTGGGGCCCCGCGCATGGCGGCGCCAACGAGGCGGTGCTGAAGATGCTGACCGCATATCGGCAACGTGAAAAACATCCCGGCCTTCCTGGAGGATGTGAAGGACCGCAACAACCACGAGATGCTCTGGGGCTTCGGCCACCGGGTCTACAAGAACTACGACCCGCGCGCGAAGATCATCCAGAAGGCCTGCCACGACGTGCTGGCGGAACTCGGCATCAAGGGCGATCCGCTGCTCGACCTGGCGATGGAGCTGGAGAAGATCGCGCTGAACGACAAATACTTCGTCGACCGCAAGCTGTACCCGAACGTCGATTTCTATTCCGGCATCATCCTGAAGGCGATGGGCTTCCCGACCAGCATGTTCACCGCCCTGTTCGCGGTGTCGCGCACGGTGGGCTGGGTCAGCCAGTGGGAGGAGATGATGGAGGATCCGCAGCAGCGCATCGGCCGTCCGCGGCAGATCTACACCGGTGCGCCGCAGCGCGACTACGTGCCGGCCTCCGAGCGAGGCTGACCGGAACTCTGGCCGGCCTTAACCGGCCGGTAACCCTTCTTGTGATAATTGCGACGCGCGCTCATACCGGGTGCGCGTTTTTTCATGATGGCCGATTCGCTCGGGGCAGCGCTCGAGGTGTGGATTTCAATCGCTTTACAATCGGTGGACGAAATTTTTCCCACGCATTACAACGGTCACATCCTTTCGTGATTACAGAATTTCACTGAGTGAAATTCAATGTGGGCGATACTGTGGATAAAGCTGTGTGCGAGTCGAATTGGCATACCTCCGCATGGCTCTTAATAGCGTGTTGATTTTTTGACATTCTTTCGACACTTGAACAGGCATCGCAAGGCAGCGTTCACGGCCGCTCCCATTTCTGCTTTTGTCCTGCAACCAGAGGTTCCAGACTTGATCGAGGCGCTGGGGATGAAATCGTGCAATCGGTTGTATTTGAAATAAAACAATTCCACGACGGCAGCACCATTCGCAGCAAAGGGATGGCAATATTTGGTCACATATGGATACTTTTGTATTACAAAATGGATCAACAGGTTACGACAACCCGCTCAGCCTTAAAAACTTTCCGGAGAAATTATCAATAGGTAATACACGTCTTGGTTGTATTTCTATCGGCCCTTCAGGGGAAACAAATGCGCAAAGAGATTTCGCTGGACCTCTTGGTGAAAAGCCGACTGAAGCGTTGGGGTCAGCGGCCACCAGGCGTGACACCACGGCGCAAGGAGTCCTGGCTGCGCGGGCGCCCGGCGGAAGACGACACGAAAATGAGCAGTCCGTTCCTGAAAATTCCGGGCAGCAGCCGCCTGCGCACCTTGCCGGACGGGCTGTGGCTGAATTTCGGCGGCACCTATGAGGAGCCCTTCGTCGATATCCTGGCGATCGAGGCCTGCAGCACGTTGCAGAACCTGCTCGACAAGCGCTCCCGCTTCGCGCCCAGCACGCATTCGATGATGTGCCTCTGCCCGCTGCCATGGCTGCTGGCGCCGATCACCGAAACCGACCCGACGCCGCGCTGGAAGACGACCGGTGTGATCCTGCACGAACCGCTGCACGACGTGGCGATCCCGGTGCGAGAGATGCGTGTGCTCTATGGCCTCAAACAGGACCACTACCGCGGCTTCGCCCGTCACCAACTGCCGCATGCGCATGAGTTCTTCGTGCCCATGGATGCGCTGACGCAGGAGAACAGCGAGCAGAACCCCGCGCTTCAGGCCCTGATCGCCCGCACGTCGGTGACGGCGAACTTCCTGACGCCGTAGGGAGGCGCCTACGGCACGCCCAGCTTCTCTCGGCGTCGGCTAAAGGGAACGATCGCGTGCCGTCCCCCACGGCGGCGGCCCAAGGCCGGCCCCGCGGCTCCCACCCGTCCGGCGTTAAGTTGGAGTGCGATCCTCTGAGGTTGACGCGCCGGTGCGCAGCGACCGTCAGACGTGAATCGCCCTCTCAAACAAGGCCAGAGCACTGTCGGTCGAGCTGATGACCCGGTCATGCTCTCAGAACAGCAGCCCCTTGCGCAGCATCCCGTGCACGCCCTTCTCGCCGTTCACCGTCTGGGTCACATGAAAATCCACGGCCAGGGAGCAGAACTGATACGCCTCCTGCCGCGACAGGTTCGTCCGGCTGGTGATGAAGGCAATCATCTGCCGCAGCGCCGTCTTCATCGCCACGTCCAGATCTTCGTGCATCCCCATCGAGATGAAATGCGTTGCTGGTTTCCGCCCGCGGATAGGTCAGCAGCGGGTCACGCGCGCCGCCGCCCTTGTGCAGCGTCAGCTCGAACGTCCCGGTCAGGCAGATCTCCAGCGCGTTGATGCAGACCTCACCGTCCCCCTGCACCCCGTGCCCGTCGCCGGCCGAGAACAGCGCGCCCGGCGCCCAGACCGGCAGGAACAGCCGCGACCCCTCGCCCACTTCCTTGTTGTCGAGGTTGCCGCCGTGCTCGCGCGGCTGCACGGTGGAGATCGTGCCATAGGCCGGCGGCGGCGCGACGCCCATCACGCCGAAGAACGGCGCCAGCTTCAGCTCCGTCCCCCAGGGCAGCCTGCAGGTGCCCTTCGCCTTGTCGATCGGGATGTGGGAGAGGAACGTCTCAGGGAAATCCTCGGGGATCGTCCCGGCCAGCGGGCGGAAGCCGCAATAGCCCCAGTCGCAGCCAAACTCGATCTTGGCGATATGCACCTCCAGCATGTCGCCCGGTTCGGCGCCGGCGACGGCGACCGGACCGGTGATGAGGTGGCCCGGCGCGCGCGGAATCCCCGCGGCATGGATCGCCGCCAGAGCGGGCGGGAATTGTCAGCCCTGACGCCGGCGGCGGCATCACCTCGGGCCCGCCGGAGACGCATTCCAGCACCACGGTGTCACCCGAGTTGACCGTCAGCAGCGGCGGGAAACTGGCGTTGAACACGCCCCAACGCACGGTTTCGGGTGTCGAGGCGAGACGATGGAGCGCCATCCGGCCAGTCCTTCTGCATGGGAGATCGGAAGCGGCGATGCCACCACATCGTTCGCACACGCACAACCGTCGATTTCACGACGCCTGGCGCGCGCCCAGCCGCCATGGCGCCCGCCGTGTGCAGCAGCCGCCGGCGTGCCGCCAATCATCGGCCGGTAATACACCGGCACGTTGACCGTCGTCGCGACAGCCGCCGATTGCCGGCAAGTTCGATGAACGTGTCCTGGCGTGTCGACCTGATTGTCACACGAGCGGCGCCTGCAGCCGAGTGCTGAACGGCGGTCCACCATCGGCTTAGTGACTGCCGTGGTCACGCTGCTCCGGTCCGATCGCGCCTGCCTCACGCATCGTTCATGGGTGCGCATCGGAACTCGCCGCAGGTCGATCTCACCGTAACTCCGTGCAGGCAGCCGCAAGTCCTGAGCGTCGTGCCGATCAGCCGTCGCGGATTCTCCGTTCTGCTCGACCGGGATCGGACTCGGTGCCAGAACCGCAACCGGAACCGGTCAGGACCGCCGCTTGAGTTCCTTGCTGATTTCCTCTGCAAGACCCGGATTCGCGCGGCGGATCTGGCTGGCACGCAACGTCGCGCCCAAATTGCCCGTTGGGCTGCATTTCCCACGCTTCGAGGAACAGCAGGTCAGCTTCCAGACCCGCAACATTTGCGGTTTGCAATAATTTGCGCACGGCCTGCGTGTAAGGGGGTTTTCTTGCGTCGGTAGCGGACAGCATTCGCGTTTCCCAAATAAAATATTGCACCGCACAAGACTTCTTGTCTGTTCCTTCGCCGCGGTGAGGCCAAAGGGACTTGAAAGTCTTATATCAGGGCGCTGTTCAATTAGTCACGGACCAAGTGATTCACCACCCACACTTCGTGAAAAAGCGGTGAACAATCCGGCCCGCGCCGTGTCCGTGTGTCTTTCGGTAAAATTAAATCAGTGGAATACACGCGCTCGTGAATTGTCCTCAGTATTCGCGTGTGCGGCGCACGGACAGGCACCGGCCAGGAGGCCACCACCAGGGCGCCCTTGGTCAGCGCCCTCTGGTCGACCCCCTCTGGCCGATCCGGTCAGTAGCGGTAAAGCTCGTGCTTGAACGGTCCCTGCGCCGCGATGCCGAGATACTCGGCCTGCTTCGGCGTCAATTTCGTCAGTTTGGCGCCAACCTTCGCCAGATGCAGCGCGGCGACTTTCTCATCGAGGTGCTTCGGCAGCGTGTAGACCGTCGTGTCTCGTATTTGCCCGGCGGGGCGTTGAACAATTCGATCTGCGCCAGCACCTGGTTGCTGAAGCTGGCGCTCATGACGAAGCTGGGATGACCGGTGGCGTTGCCGAGATTCACCAGGCGGCCTTCGGACAGCACGATCAGCCGCTTGCCGTCGGGGAAGACGACCTCATCGACCTGCGGCTTGACGTTCTCCCACTTGTAGTTGCGCAGCGCGTCGATCTGAATTTCCGAGTCGAAGTGGCCGATGTTGCAGACGATGGCGCGGTGCTTCATCGCGCGCATATGGTCGATGCGTGATCACGTCGACATTGCCGGTCGCGGTGACGAAGATGTCGCCGATGCGGCGCGGCGTCGTCCATGGTGACGACCTGGTAGCCTTCCATCGCCGCCTGCAACGCGCAGATCGGATCGACCTCGGTCACCATCACGCGGCAGCCGGCATTGCGCAGCGACGCGGAGGAGCCCTTGCCGACGTCGCCGAAGCCGTTCACCACCGCGACCTTGCCCGCCATCATCACGTCGGTGCCGCGGCGGATGCCGTCCACCAGCGATTCGCGGCAGCCATACAGATTGTCGAACTTCGACTTGGTCACGCTGTCGTTGACGTTGATCGCCGGCGTCAGCAGCGTGCCGGCGTTCGCCATGTCCCACAGCCGGTGCACGCCGGTCGTGGTCTCCTCGGAGATGCCGTGCACGTCCTTCAGCATCTCCGGGTATTTCTGGTGCATCAGCAGCGTCAGGTCGCCGCCGTCATCGAGGATCATGTTCGGCGTCCATGCCGTCCTGGGCCCGCGCACCGGTCTGCTCGATGCACCACCAGAACTCCTCCTCGTTCATGCCCTTCCAGGCGAACACCGGGGTGCCGGCGGCGGCGATCGCCGGCGGCGGCATGGTCCTGGGTCGAGAAGATGTTGCACGACGACCAGCGCACCGTGGCGCCGAGGGCGGTCAGCGTCTCGATCAGCACCGCGGTCTGGATGGTCATGTGCAGGCAGCCGGCGATGCGCGCGCCCTTCAGCGGCTTGCGACTTGCCGTATTCCTCGCGGATCGCCATCAGGCCGGGCATTTCGTCCTCGGCCATGGTGATTTCCTTGCGGCCCCAATCCGCGAGGGAGAGATCCTTGACCTTGAAATCCGGTGAACGCGTCGGCCATCGAGCTAGCTCCTGAGAGGTCGGCGGCGTCATATAAAGATATCTGCATGTTTGCAAGACGACCACCCGCCACAAACCCCTTCCCGAGACCTATTCCGCCGCCACCAGATGCGGGACCGCCGGCGCAAGCTGGGTCTGCACCAGATCGGCAAACCGCCCGCCCTTCGCCAGCAACGCCTGGAAGTCGCCCTGCTCGACGATCCGTCCGTCGTCGAACACCAGGATTTCGTCGGCATCCGTCACCGTCGACAGCCGATGGGCGATGATGAACGTCGTCCGCCCGGCCATCAGGGTCTTCAGCGCCTTGCCCACCCGAGCCTCGGTCGCCGCATCCAGGGCGCTGGTCGCCTCGTCCAGGATCAGGATCGGCGGATTCTTCAACAAGCGCGCGGGCGATCGCCAGACGCTGGCGCTGGCCGCCGGACAGCGTCGTGCCGCGCTCACCGATCATCGTGTCGATAGCCATGCGGCTGGCGGATGATGAACTCATGCGCGTCAGCCATGCGGCAGGCCTGCTCGATTTCCTCGTCCGATCGCGTCCGGGCGGCCGACCAGCAGGTTGTCGCGGATCGTGCGGTTGAACAGCAGGCTCTCCTGGAACACCACGCCGATATTGGCCGCGCAGGCTATCCAGCGTGACGTCGCGCAGATCCTGCCCGTCGATGGTGATCCGCCCCGCGGTCGGGTCCCACATGCGCTGCAGCAGCGACATCGCAGTCGACTTGCCCGCTCCGGTGTGGCCCACCAGCGCGACCGACGTGCCGGGTTTGCGCCGCGAAGTGACAGGTCGGACAGCACCGGTGTGCCGGTGTTCGGATAGGCGAAAGACACGTCCTCGAACTTCACCTCGCCGCGCGGCGCCCACAGCCCGCGGGCATTGTCCTTCTCCGGGCACGTTGCTGCGGGCGTCGAGGATGCGGAAGAAGTCCTCCAGCGCCGGCAGCTTGAAGAACAGCGAGGAGACGAAGGAGGCAGCCGTCTCCAGCCGGCCGATCAGCAGCATGGCAAAGCCCATGAAGCTGACGATCTCGCCGACGCTCGCCATGCCCGTTGACGTGCAGCCAGGTGCCGACCACCACGATGGTGATCACCGCGATCGTGATGGACGCGCGCGTCATCACGTTCACCAGCGCCCACCAGTTCAGCACCGGGAACTGATGGCGGATCACCTGATTGGCGATGTCGCTGAACAACCGCCCCTCGGCCGACAGGCGGGTGAAGGACTGCACCACCATCACGTTCGCGAGCGCATCCTGCGCGGTGCCGGCCAGCGAGGAGTTCAGCCCCTCAACCCGCCGCTGCGCGGTCTCCGTCTTGCTGCACCACGATGGCGGTGAAGACCAGGAACACGCCGACCAGCGCAATCAGCACGAGGCCGAGCCGCCAGTTCAGGAACAGTGTCAACGGCAGCAGCACCGCGGCCGAGAGAATGGTGGACAACTGGTCGCGGAAGAACACCAGCCAGGTGCCGAACAATCCGTCGGTGCCCGACAGCATCGCCTTGATCAAACGGCCCGAATGCGTGTCGCCATGGAACGACAGCGGCAGGGTGAGCACGTGCTGGAAGTATTGTCCCATCGACTTGATGCGATGCCGATGCGCCAGCCGCTCGGTCTGCAACGATACCGATATGTTGCCGAGGATACCGCCGATGCCGACGCCGACCCAGATGGCCAGCAGCATCGCCGCCCTGGTGCCACAGCTGGTCGCGGCCGATCTGGTCGGACCGCGACAGCAGGTTGACCACCCGGCCGAACAGCACGGGATCGAGAAACTGCAGGCCGGCGACCATCAAGATTGGCGAATGCCAGAAACCCGGCGATCCGCAAATCCCGCCCCAAGAAGGCCGATCACACGGGCATAAGTCTTCAGAAAGCGCATCAGGCTGTCTCCGCGCGGAGGGGACTTCCGCTTCGCGAGACACCATGACGAAGGCATGTGGCATGAAATGGGCAAAAACCCGACCTAGAATCGTGGCTCGCGAAAGGGTGAAGTCACGCCGGTCCGTTATTTGCGTTCCGCTTGCGGTTCACACTTGCGTTTCCAGATCGATATCAGTCCGACGTGATTTCATAAGCGTCGCGGTCCACGGCATGTTGCCCCCGCGGCACGGCAGTGCATCCATACGATCGGTAAAAGCGAAGCAGGAGGACGACAAGTTTCCTCGTTTGCCGGTGTGCGGGCGTGTGCCGACCGATGGCCATTACGATTAAGTGACGAGTGCGGACGGCCAGTGCGTGGCGAATCCCTGGAGCAGAGGCAAACGATGACGATCTTTAACTGGGCGACAGCAGCAAGCGGTGATTGGAACAACCCGGCGAACTGGTCGTCCGGCGCAGTGCCGAATGCCGGCACGGCGGACGTATCGATCGACGCCCTGGATAACACGGGCGCGCTACACCGTAACGATCGGTTCAGGTGAGTTGATCATCGTCAACTCATTTTCATTGAACGCAGTTAATAATGTCAGCGGTCCCAACTCATCCCCTTACTACGGGGGCAATGCTGGAAATCGATGGCACGCTGGCCTTCGCCCCCGGTTCGGACGGAGCGATCGATGGGCCGTTGCAAAACATCATATTCATAAATGGCGGCACGATCATCAATCCCGGCACGATCAATGCCTTCATCGCGGCCTCAGGTAATGTGCTGCTGACAGGCACCAACGGCCTTTACGTGACCAACTGGCTGCAAACGACGGGCGGGGGCACCGTCACGATCGACACATCCTCGATCGCGGAGATGCGGGGCAACACGCTGTTCGACGGCATCTTTGAGGCGCAATCCGGAGGAACCATCCATTTCGGCGGCCCGCTGCAAAACATGATCGTCAATATTCAGACGATCGAGGGGCCCCCGCACGATCCCGGGCGGCTGGACCGAGCTGTTCCTGGACGATCCCGCGACGGTGATCGATGAGTGGAACGGCAGCGGCTACGTGGGAATCGAGACCACGCTTCAGGATATCGGCGCGCGCGGGACGGTGGATCTGCTGCGCGGGCGCGACTGGACGACAACCAACACGATTTCGATCGACGGCGGCCTGCTGAACAACCAGGGCGGCACCTTCACCGCCACGGCGCTCGATATCAACAGCGGTGCGGTTCAGGGCAACGGTGTGATCGCGGCCCCGGTCGTTAACAATGCGACCCTGATGGTCGAGGGCGGCACACTCACGGTTGCCGGCGCGCTGACCGGCACCGGCACGGTCGCCTTCGACACCGATATCAAGGCCGGCACCGTCGTCGCGACTGGCGCGACCGCCATTCTGGGTACGGTGGCCGCCGGCCAGACCATCGCGATGAACGGCGACGACACGCTGGTGGTGACGAATGCCGCGGCATTCAAGGGCCTGATCCTTGCCGGCGTCGGCGATGCCATCATCCTGCCCGGCCAGACGATCACCAGTGCGATCGACACCAACGGCACGCTGGTCCTCAGCAATGGCGGGACGGTCATCGCCGACCTGCTGCTCGCCGGCAGCTTTGCTGCCGGGCGCGCTGACCGCCAATGGCTCCATCGTCACGATCGGCACCGCAACCGGAAACCCCGGCACGATCACCCAGTCGGGCGGCACGCTCGACATCGTGACCGGTAGCACCGAAACCGTCGTCGGCACTGGCAACACCATCACCGCCGGCACCGACGTCACATTGAGCGTTCTCGGTGCATCCAACATCGTGAACGCCGGTTCGAACGGCGTGTTCAGCTTCGACGGCCTCGGTCAGTTGCTGGTTGGCTCGAACGAAACCATTTCCACCGCGTCGGCCGGCTCGTCTGTCACGGTAGTCGGCAACGGCAACACCATCGCCGCATCCTCGGCCGCGGGCAGCGCTTTCGGGCTGATCGGTACCGGGCGACATCGTCAACGCGTCGAGCGTAACGATCTATGCCGCCGACAATGCGGCCTTCACAGTGACCGGTAGCAGCGACGCCATCGGTTTTGCCGGGCCTGGTTCGGTGACCTCTACGGGTAACACGATCTACCTGGCCGGCACCGCTGCGGTGACTGTAACCGGCAGCAACAACGCCGTCGGCGGATCGCCCGGCACCAGCGTGACGCTGGATGGCACGAACAACGCCATCTACGGCTCGGACATGACCATCAACGGGGCCGCAAATTCGACGGTGTTCGTGGCAGGGACCGGGAATACCGCCAATTTCGGCGGCGTCGCATCCATCGCGATCTCAGGCGGAACGATCAACGCCACCACTGCGTCGGCATCGATTTCAATCGGTGGCGACAACAACATCGTCAACGATCCCTTTGCCGGAAGCGCCATCGGCATCGCCGGCAGCGGCGAGACCGTCACCGCCTCCGGCATCACGATCTATAGTGGCGCCAATACATCGATCACACTGATCGGTACCAACGACGTCGTCGGGATGTTTACGACCAACCGGCTGGTAATCGGCAGTGCATCGAACATCGCGTTCGTCACCGGTGCAGGCAATGCCGATACGGTCGTCGTCGCCAATCAGTTGCAGACTGTCTACAACTTCGACCCGGCGGGCGGAGACCGGATCGACCTGTCGGCGATCCTCTCCGGCGTCTCGGTGACCGCCTCCTCACTGGGCTCCTTCGTCTCGGCCAGCAGCACCGGCGGCAATACCTCGCTCGGCATCATCGGTCCGCATGGCAGCGATACGGTAATCCTGGCAGGCGTCGGGTCCTTGAGCCTGCAGCAACTGACCAACGCGAATGCGTTCATCCTGCCGGCCTAGAGCAGGATGACATCGCTTCCGCTCAGCCATCCTGCTCTAGGTGTTTGTTTGATCGCGATCAGACCTCCGGCGATTTCGCCTCCGGTCATCACGCTCTGGTATCTGATCCAGGAGAAGCGTGAACCGCGAAGCGACCGCGCTTCTTCGCATGAAGTACTTCAAGCAAAGAGTATCGTCCATCTCTGGCAATACGTGCTCGTCTGATCCGTTTCCCGTCTCCGCAAGACACACGGACAGAAGCTGACCAACACATTAAGGCCCGGCTTGCCCTCGCTTGGCCGGGCCACCTCATCCCCACCCCATTCGGACCGGCACGCCACCTGGCACACATACCCCGACCAGCCCATCCGCCATTTGCAAACCCAGGCGTTACGGTATTCTGACGAACGTCACAGCCCATGCTGACAAACGTCAGGAACACGCGCCATGCCGGATCACACCCAGCCCGCCCCGACCCTCGCCAGCGTCCGGTCCCTGTTTCCGGGCGCCGGAAAAGGCCCCTATCTCGATACTGCCGCCCGTGGCCTGCTGTTTTCCGGCGCGCGTGCCGCGATCGATGCGATCCTCGATGCCCAGGAAGACGGGACGCTGGACAAGAAGAAGGCGTTCGGAACGACTGAAACGACTCGAGCTCTGTTCGCACAGTTGATCAAGTGCGAGCCGGACGAGGTTGCTTACACGCGCAACATCACCGACGGAATCGCCGCCTTTGCCACCGCCCTGCCCTGGCAGCCAGACGACAATGTTGTCGTCTGCGACACGCTGGAACACCCCGCCAATCTCTTCCCATGGTATGGATTGCGGGAGCGCTTCGGCATCACCGTCAAGACCATCACGCAGGATAACGGCCTGATCCCGCTCGATCGGCTGATCGCCGCGATCGATGACCGGACCCGCGCGGTCAGCGTCTCCACCGTCTCATTCTCCCCCGGCTTCCGCTTCCCCGTCGCCGAACTCGGCCGCCACTGCCGCGCTCGCGGCGTCAGGCTGATCGTCGATGCGGCCCAGTCGATCGGCATCATCGATACCGACGTCAACGCCTGGCAGGTCGATGCCCTGTCCGCATCGGGGCAAAAGGGGCTGATGACGCTGTACGGCATCGGTTTTCTCTATGTCCGCCGAGCGGTGGCGGAGACGATGGCGCCCGTGTATGTGTCTCGTTTCGGGGTCGATGTCGGTGAGGGTCACGAGGCCGAGGGTGGCGACCTCGCCCATTATCGCCTCGCTCCGGGTGCGCGGCGGTTCGACGTCGGCAACTACAACTATACCGCCGCCGCCGCGGCCGGTGCTTCGATCCGGTTGCTGCTGGACCTCGGTCCACAGCGGATCGAGGCGCATGTCATGGCACTGGCGCATCGTTTCGCCGTGCGCATGACCGAAATCGGCCTGCCGGTGTTCGGCGGCGTGTCCAATGCCCATGCCAGCCATATCGTTACCGTCGGCAAAGCACTGGGGTCCGCCCATGATTCGACCGGCGATGCCGACATGGCGGCGCTATATGATTACCTGACCGCGAACGGCGTGCGCCTGGGCGTGCGCCGCGACCTGTTGCGGTTTTCATTCCATATGTATAACAATGAGGCAGATATCGAACACGTCGTCCGCCTCTGCGAGGCGTGGATGAAACGATGAGGGTTTCGCTACAAGGACTTCTTCGTCCGCGACCTTCCCTTTCGCTTCGGTGTGGGCGTCGGCTTTAGGTCCCCCTGATCGGCCAGCCGTTTCGGGCGCTTCGCCCAGGTTTTCCTGGATTTTCGCCTCCTCTACCCCGGTTTCCCGCGCCGTTTCCGGATGGGTCATTGGGTTCGGCAACTGCGCTGCCCCGGCATTTTCCTCGATCGCAATCAATTCCCGCGCGCGTTCCCAGAATTCCACGTCGCGACCGTGCGGTTTGCCTTCGGTCTCCCACAAGTGATAGGCGCGCTCGCGCACGCGATGTTCACGCTGGGGATCAGCCGCCAGCGAATTGTCAGCGGCTTTGCGGGAAGACGGTCCGGACATCAGGCCCCTCGGTCAAATCCAACGGGCCCTTCAACGCAACGTCCGTCTCCCGCGTTCCATCCCAAAAGCGAGGATCAGCCGCGATATTCCGGCGTCGTCTGCAGCAGCGGGAACGCGCTGTGCTGATGCGGCTGCGGCACGATCGGCGCATCGCGGAACACGAAGCCGGGATGCAGTTCGTTCAGCGATCGAGCGCCGGACAGCGCCATCGCGACGCCGAACTCGTGCTCCAGCAGTTCCAGCATCTTGTGCACGCCGGCATCGCCGTCCGCCGCCAGCGCGTAGCAATACATCCGCCCCATCGCCACCGCGTCGGCGCCCGAGAGCGATCGCCTTCACGATATCGGTGCCGCGGCAGAAGCTGCCGTCGATCATGACTTTCGCACGCCCGCGCACCGCCGCCATCACCTCCGGCAGCACGTCCATCGAGCCGCGGCCGTGATCGAGCTGCCGACCGCCGTGGTTGGAGACGTAGACGCCGTCGACCCCATGCTCGCAGCACAGCGCGGCGTCCTCGGCGGTGGCGATCCCCTTCAGGATCAGCGGGATCGAATGCTTGTCCTTGAAGTGCTTGACGTTGTCCCAGGTGAATCCGGCCTGGAAGGTGTGCCCGGTCGCCACCGCGCGCCACGGCTTCACGAAGCGCCCGGCGATGTCGCGCTCGCGCCGCGAATAGGCCGCGGTATCGACCGTGATCGCGAACGCGTCGTAGCCGTCATCGACCGCGCGCTTCACGACGTCGTCGATCCAGGCCTTGTCGCCGCGCACATAGAGCTGGAAGATCTTCGGCCCCGGCGTGGCGGCGGCGATTTCCTCCAGCCCCGGATGGGTCACCGAACTGACACATGATCGGCATGCCGAACGCCGAGGCCGCGCGCCGGCGGTCGCCGCTCCACCCGGATCGAACGATTCCAGGGAGCCGACCGGCGCCAGGATCACCGGCAGTCGCAGCTTGCGCCCGAACAGCGTCGTGGTCAGGTCGATCTTCGACACATCGACGCAGACCCGCGGCCGCAGCGCCAGCGAATCGATCGCCAGCCGATTGCGCCGCAGTGTCGTCTCGCTCTCGGTCGCGCCGACCAGATAGCCCCAGATATGGTCCGACAGCTTGTCTTGCGCGGCCGGGATGAACTCGTGCAGGCACTGAAAATCGCCGTCGGTTCGAACAGATGCTTGGCTTCGGCCTGGTCCATGGTTTCCTCCCTGATCACGCGCCGCTTGGTCTGGCGCGCATCAGGCATCGCCGCGGCGGAGGACGCAAGAGCGGATCAGGCCGGCAGCGTTGCTTTCTGCGACATCCCGGCTGCGCACCGGACGGGTCTCCGGCATGGCAAATGCAAGCAGCGCGAGGCCGGCGGCACCAAGCCGCGGCGAGACAGAGAAAGGCGGCCGGATCGCCGAACCGTTCGGCCACCAGCCCGGCCAGCGTCGTGCTGAACATCGCCCCCAATGCGCTCGCGAGACCCAGCGAGCCGATGGCGAAGTTCAGATAGCCGCTCTCCTTGGTCACGTCGGCGGCGATCAGCGGCAGCATCAGGCCGAGCACGGCGGCGCTGACCCCGTCCAGCGCCTGCATCGCCACGGTCGGGATCGCCCCCGGCAGCGTGGCGAACAGCAGCGCGCGCAGCGGCACCGCGGCGAAGCCCGCCAGCAGCACCGGCCGCCGTCCGATCCGTTCGGCCAGTGTGCCAGCCCAGGGCGATAGCAGCGCGACGATGATCTGCGGCACGATGATGGACGCCGAGACGATGAAGCCCGGCGCCGCGCCGTGCCGCGCCAGGTTGTTCAGTGCGGCGGGCAGCAGCCCGGCATTGGCCAACTGAAACAGCACCAGCGCCAGCGGCAAAGAGGTGCAGCGCCGGTTGCCTGAAGATCGACCAGGACGGGTGCTCGCGCTCCTTCGGGTGCAGCAGCGCCGGATGCTCGCCTGCGGGATCGATCGCGTCGGCCGGGTGGATCAGCAGCAGGGCGCCCAGGGCTGGGACGACCAGGGCCGCAGTCACCAGGAACACCGACTGGCTCGACGTGATCGAGGCGGCGAGGCCCAGCAGCGCGGCTGATCCGGCCGCGCCGAGTGAGGCGTAGCGCACATTCACGCCGAGGCGGCTGCCGAAGCTGCCATGCCCGCACAGGGTCAGGGTCAGTGCGGCGATCGCCGGGGTCAACACCGCGCTGGCCACGGAATGGGTGACCTCGGCACTCCAGATCGACAGGCGCGACGGCATCAAAGCGAGCAGCAGCGCGCCACCGCCCAGCGCGATCAGCGCGCCGGCGGTGGCGTAGCGCTTGTGCGCAATGTGGTCGACCAGCCAGCCACCCGGCACCTGCGCGACAAGTTGAGCAAAGGTGCCGATGCTAAGCGCGATGCCAATCGCCTGCAGGCTCCAGCCGTTCTGGGTCAGCCAGACCGCAATGAACGGCCCGAACCCGGCCTGGATCGCGGCTGTGAAGAAATTGAGACTGTTCAGGCCTAATCTGCTTCGCATACCCCGGTTTGATCGCATGTCGCCATGGCACTTCCAAGAGGCTGGCGCCTCCAAAATCGGGCGCCTCCGAACTCAGGCGCCTCCATATTCAGAATAGCGGCGTCGGCAATCAGCGTGTCGCGCACCGCCTGCCAGCTTGCTGCGTCCGGCGCGCAGATCAGCCCGCCGCCGGTGTGCGACGGCAAATACGCGGACCCGTCAAAATGCGCGCTGTAGCCGCCCGCCTCCTGATGGATCAGCCAGCCGGGCGCGTGGTCCCAAGGCATCAGCCGGTTGTAGAACAGGATGTGGCAGAAACCGGCGGCGGCCATGCGGTATTCATGCGCCGAGCAGCGCAGCCAGGTGGCGGAGCCGAGACGCGGCAGAGCGGTCAGCACCCGGGTGCGCAGCGGTTCCGGCAGGTAATGCGTGCCGGCGATTGCCTCCATTCCCGCCAATGGTCCCGCCGTCGCAACGCTCAGCCGCTTGGGATGATGGCCCGGCCTTGACAGCCAGGCGCCCTGCCCTCTGAACGCGTGCGCGGTGTCCCCACAGATCGGATCGTGGATCACGCCGGCCTGGATCGTCCCGCGGACGACCGCCGCCGCCATGACGCCAAACAGCGGCAAGCCGGCAATGAAATTGCGCGTCCCGTCGATTGGATCGACGACAAACGCCAAATCTGCTTCAGCCAATTGGTCCAGCAAGGATGGATCAGCCGCCGTGGCCTCCTCACCGACGATCAGCGCTCCGGGAAACCGGACACGCAGTGCCGCCGAGATGGCCCGCTCCGCCGCCTCGTCGGCCTCGGTCACCGGATCGAACACGGAGGTCTTGCTCCGCACGTCGCCGTCCCGGAGCGACTTGAAACGCGGCAGGATTTCCGCCTGCGCGGCGTTCGCGAGAATGGCGGTTAAGTGGCTGACATCATCGGCGGTGAACTGCATCGTTTGCTTTCCAGACCAGAGGGGTACGGCGGAAGGTTTGACCGAACCCGACTTGCCTCGCCGCATTTCGTGAAGGTCATCGCAGGAAATGGATCAGCACGCCATGCTTCCCGGCTGGATAAACCAGCGGCCCGACCTCTTCGCCGATCTGCTGGTAGCGGCCGGTATCGTCCTGGCGCGACAGAGGCACCGCTGAGACAGGACACCCAGGGGAACAGCCAGGGGGCCACATCCAGGGGCACATCCAGGGGTCACACCGGGATCGTCACCGTGGCCCGCAGACCGCCTTCCGACCGGTTCGCCAGCGTGATGTCCCCACCATGAGCGCGCACGATATTGCGGGCGATCGCCAAACCCAGCCCGACGCCACCTGTCTCGCGGTTCCGGCTTGGCTCGCCGCGATAGAACGGCTCGAACACACGTTCCAGGTCCTGCGGCGGGACGCCTGGTCCATTATCCTCCACCTGCACGATGACGAGCCGATTGTCCGGCGGCTGCAGACGCACGCGGGCGGACCCTGCATAGTCCACCGAATTCGTCACCAGATTGGCCAGTGCCCGTTTCAGCGACAGAGACCGCGCCTGGATCGTCAGATGCGCCGGCCCGTCATACGTTAGCTGTTCCTGGAGGTCCGGCCGCGCGTCGGAGGCGTCATCGAGGATCGTGCGCAGCAACTCCGCCAGGTCGAGCGCGGTCACCGGCTCGCTCGCCCGGGCATCGCGGCCGAAGGCGAGCGTCGCGGAGACCATCCCCTCCAGCTCCTCCAGATCGGCCAGGATCTTCACGCGCTGCTCGTCATCGTCAACGAACTCCGCGCGCAGCTTCAGGCGGGTGATCGGCGTACGCAGGTCGTGACCGATCGCGGTCAGCAGCTCCGTGCGGTCCTGCACGAAGCGGCGGATGCGGCCTGCCATGGTGTTGAAGGCGACCGCGGCGGTGGCGATCTCGGTGGGACCGCCCTCGGGCAACGGAGGCGCATTGACGTCACGGCCCAGCGCCTCGGCCGCATTCGCCAGCGTGCGCAGCGGGGCCATCATCCGCCGCACTGCCCAGAGCGACAATAGCGCCGCGGCCGCCGTCATAAGCACGAAGGCCGCAAGGAAGGTGGGGGAATGCCAGGGGCGGAGGGGCTCCAGCCCCACGGTCACGTTCAGCCAGCCGCCATCAGGGAAGCGCATGCCGATCAGCGCCTGATGCCATGGGTGGCCCCCGTAGATAACCAGATCTCTCCAGCGCAACTGCGGTGCACCGATCGGCAGCAGGTTCATGTTGATGCGCAATAGCCGCTGCTCCGGCGTCGGCATTTCCGGCAGGTCGGCGTCAGGCGGTCCGGAACTCAGGGCGGCTTTCAACTCGGGGCCGCGATGCAGCTCCGCCATGATGTCGGCGCGATGTTCAGGCTCCGTCAGCGCCAGGGTGCGATAGAGGCCGACGACCCGAATCGCCAGGTCGCGCGCCTGTGCCAGTCGCTGCACATCCAGCCGGTCGAAGGCGTGAATGGTCAGCCCCAACCCTTGAACGACGGCGAGGCCAAGCAGCAGGGTCACCGCCGTTCGGGCGGCGAGGCTTCTCGGCCAAAGGCGAAATTTCATACACGCTCCACGGTTGCGGCCAAAACGTAGCCACCTCCTCGGACGGTCTTTATCAACTGCGCGTTCCGCCCGTCATCCTCCAACTTGCGCCGCAGACGGGAGACAGCGACATCGATAGCCCGATCGAACGGTCCGGCCTGCCGGCCGCGCAGCAGATCGAGCAGCATATCGCGCGTCAGCACCCGGTTCGCCCGCTCGACCAACGCCAGCAACAGGTCGAACTCTCCGCCTGTCAGGGCAACCTCGACGCCATCGGGGTTCAGCAAGCGGCGACGGGCCGGCTCCAGCGTCCAGCCGTTGAACCTGTAGCCGCGTACCGACGGATCGTGGCGCGTCTCGGTATGCTCGCCGGTTCGCCGGAGTACCGCGCGGATGCGTGCCAGCAGCTCGCGCGGGTTGAACGGCTTGGGCACGTAATCGTCGGCACCCAGCTCCAGCCCGATGATGCGGTCCGTCTCCTCACCCATCGCGGTCAGCATCACGATCGGAACGTCGGATTGCGTTCGCAGCCAGCGCGCGACATCGAGCCCCGATTCGCCCGGCAGCATCAGGTCCAGCACCACCAACTGGTAGTGCCCATTGATCCAGGCTCGGCGTGCTTCCTTGGCATCGCGCACGGCGGTCACCCGAATCCGCTGTTTTTCCAGGAAACGCGCGAGCAATTCGCGGATCTCCCGATCGTCGTCGATGACGAGAATGTGCGGTGTCTGTTCCATGAAATGTAACATAGCCATCCCAGATGGCTCACCGGAATGGCCGTTGCATTTCCTTGCAATTCGTCGCGAATTCGAGCGGTCCGATCCCCGATATTCGCGCATGTATGCAGCGTGACCGCTGACGGAGGAAAATATGCGTCACCCCGCTCTGATTGCCGCCGCCGCCTTCCTGGCCGGGGGAATCGCCACTGGTGCCGTGCTGTCCTATGCGCAGCCGGCGCCCTCGCCGGGACCGATGGCCGGTCCTGATATGGATCCGGACGGCCCCCGGCATGGGGACCGTCCGTGGATGCACGGAATGCGCGGCATGGGTCGGCATGATGCGGGCCCCGCGCATGGCCTGCGCGCCTTCGCGCTGATCTACCGCCAGCAGGACCGGGCACTGACCCCGCCCGACGTGCAGAAGATCGCCGAAGCGTTCCTGTTGTGGAACGGCAACCACACCTGGAAAGTGACCGACACCGCGACGACGTCTGACGGCCTGATCGGCTTCAGCCTGGCCACGGGCGACGGGTCGGTTATCGCCAAATTCACCATGGACCCCCACACCGCCCGACTGACCCGGATCGGCTAGAGCAGGATGACATCGGTTTCGCTCAGCCATCCTGCTCTAGCTCTTTGTTTGATCGCGTGATTCAGACCTCCGGTGATGCCACCTAGTCCACGCCAGAGTGTGACATTTCCGACTCGCTTCGCCGATCCAGCCCACCTCGGCCACACTCTTCACCAAACCGCCGCCCGCAGTTTTGCCGATATTACGATTTCGCTGGCGAAGCCACTGGGATGCGGGGCGTTTTTTGCCGCCAGCCGGTGATCACTGGGCAGGATGGCGACCAGGGGTTCGGTTTCCACCAGCCTGAAGGCCAGGCCGGTGTCGGGTTCGTGGCGCAGGAAGGCGGCGTCCAGGAGCCCGCTTTGCAAGTCCGCTGCCAGGGTTGTTGAGAAGCCGCTGGAAACCTTGATTTCCGTGTTGAGCAGCGCGTCACTCAGCAGGGTTGTGGCGCGCGGTAGCCAGTCGGTTTCGTGTCCAACCAGAACACCGATGGCGAAGAATTGGGCGGAGCCTCGGATCGCGGCGACCGCGCTGAAGCGGTATGGGTCGGTTGAGGATATCGCCGCGATGGTTGCGTTTGTTGCCGGTCCGGATGCCGGGTACATCACGGGTGCCAATCTGACGGTCGATGGCCGGACCAACGCCTGATGTTTGGGAGGTTTTCCGTTCGGGCGAGTGCCGGGGCGTAGCGGCCGCGTCACTCAAAGATCGCCAGGGGTCTGAAGAAACCGAGCCGGCCATATCGCTCGATCGTTAGGCCGCACACCGCCACGTCGCTGACATTGCCAGCGAATACCGTGACGAGCGTTGCATTGCCGCTGGTTGGTCCTCCCTTCCCTTTCAGGTCGAACGAGGCGACAAATTCTGGTCCCGCCCGGCTGACATCCTGCTTGAGCAGAACAGTGCCGCCCCATGACACCTCGGCGGTCGCGAGAGGCTCCTGGCTTGTCCTGTCATTCGTTGAAAGGCAGATATGGGCTCGATACTTTCCGGGGGGTAGAAATATTGGTTTCGTCTGCAAGAATCGTCCGATCGGGTGGTCCGTATCCCTTGACCACCCGCGCTTTCCTTGCCGCACGCCGCCTTCCCCCGCGACGGAATACGCACCGATAACCGGGTCAATGACCAGTGTGCCGAGCTGGGAGGAAGGGAAGAAGATGTCTCGGTTGTTGTCCCATAGAACGAAGTTGGTCAATCGATCACGAGCGGTCTTGTCCTTGTACACCCAGATCGATGCGTTGGACCAGCTTTGCGCGAAACTATTGGGATGGGGGCACGTTTCGATTGCCGTTGGTTCGCCCACCACTTCCCTTATGTTGTTTTGCATGCTGGGTGAATCTCGCGCGCCTTCGAAAACGACGTAGTCAACGCCTCCTTCCTTTTGCAACAGTTCCTTGGACATCCATTTCAGGTTGTTGTTGGCTGGTTCCAGGTAGGAAAACGTGTCCGTAAACGTTGTTTGGAAGACCTTGCTTTCGCGACGAAATTGCGGGGAGGCGTACCCAGCCCTGAGCATGATGGCGACGTAAGCGCTCGCCAGGCCGTCGTGCAGATGATCCTTGTCCATTATGCGCGCCACACAGGAGAAGAAGGGCGTCTCCGGAGAGCGCCCGTCGCCGACCCGGATCGAATTTCGGGCGCAAGAACCGATCGCGGCGAACAGGACGATTCCGCTCAGGCCGATGCCCATGGCCGCGGCGAACCGGGGCCGAATGCGCGACAAGCGTTTCCACCACTGTTCGATGTTTACAAACGTCATTAATACTGACCAGGCGGCGAAGCCGGCATAGGTGATGGCTGCCGCCACGGTGAAGGAGAGAAACATCGATGACAGAAGGAAATAGCGCCATTCATAGTAGGTTCCAAACGAACCCCGTAATACCGGCAGCGCGAACGACGTGACGGCCGCGAACAGCCCCACGGCGGTCATCACCATCAGTTGGAATCGGCGCTTTTCTATCGGTTGGGACTCCGGCTGGCGGGCGCGGTACACCCTGATCTGTATCCACAACCAGAGCGCCGAACCGAGAACGGCGATTTCGAAAAGATGCAACAAGCCGCGGAACTGCTTCTCTCTGAGGATCGCGAAGAATCCGCCATTGCCGTTCACCTGGAGAATGCCAGTATCGGTCATGCTGAAGACCGGCGGATAGACATCCACGCGATGGGGCCAGAAGAAAACGTTGCAGAGTTCCATCAGCTCCATGGCGAACACGGCTGACGCACACAGGGTGAACACGGAAAACGCCAGTCGCGAGATGCGGGTTCGCAGGAGGATGCCGAACCAGACGCACGTCATCGTTGCCGGGACAATAAGATCCGCTATGAGGATTGGATCGGAAAGCACAATGATCGCTGTCAACAGGGAAAGTGCCACGCACCATCGGATGTAGACCTGGCGCGAAGCCGACGTGAGAGACGCGGCCAGCATGGCTATCGCGACAGGCGTTGCAATCGAGGAGAACGTGTGGCTGGGCAGGAAGAGGTGGAGGCGAACCCTCATGGGAATGAGAAATAAGTACAGATTGGTATAACTCAGCAGCGCTATGACGACCGCGCGCCGCCAGTCGCGGCAGAAGGCGTATCCAAGGGTCAGGAAGCTTCCGGCAAAAAGAATGGCGACTATCCCGGAAACCGCGTAGGCAAATCGCTCGAAGTCATCGGTGAAAAAGATAATGATGCGATCGAGCAGGAAGTCGAGGACGTAGGGAGATGGCTGCAGCGTGTAGCCACGAAGCGGGGAGCCTGACTTCAGCCAGTCTTGCAGCGCGTTGAAGTAGATCAGGTCGTCTGGCCAGGTTCCCCCGGTACTATGAAAGATGGAAAAGGATATTTGGTATATCGTCAGGACATAGGACAGGAACAGTAGGGCTGAAATAACGTATGGCGATCTTGACCGCGAAAACGCCGCAAGCCGCGAGTCGCGGCGATCGAAATTCCCTTGCCTTTCGGGCGCGTGCATTATTCTGCTGACTCCTGCTTTCTTCAGCTTGGTATGGTTCAGACCATGCGCCCTCGCGCCGATGCGGCGTGAGGAGATTGGAGAACGCGGTACCGAGGCACGGATCGAGTATCCCGAGGAATGTTTGCGCACCCAGTAAGCCGGGTTGGCATTCAGGCCAAGCCCTGAATTTGCGGGGCAGTCTTTTTCCGCGACGCGTGAAACGGGTTGCTGCTAATGTCGTGGCCGGGCCTGCCTGTGTACGTGTTCTGCGGCGCGCGACGCGAGCCAGTTTTGAGCCGCATCCGGCCTCCCGCAATCCCAGAAATCGAGACCCCATCATTGCAGGTATCACGGAACCTATCCAGGCCAGCGCGTTGGGGTGGAAGAAACGTCGCTGGAGGAGATGGATCGGGTGATCTTGTTCACCACCACTCAGGCTACGGTAAAATAACTTGCCGAAGCCAGAGCGGCATGTCCGCGAAGAACGCGATCTTGCCATGGGTGATCTCAAGGATAAGCTTATGGCGTTCGCCGCTGTTGTCGAAGATCATCGTTCGGTCGGCGATCGGAATGCCCTCGGTGTTCGCTTCGACATCGTCGAGAGAAGCTGCTTTTCCCTGAACCATTTGGTCCAGCGTAGACGACGAGCCGGCTCACACCTTGGCGAGAACCTGATCGGCGGTGAATTCTCCGATCTTGGCAATTGGTTCAATGGTGCCGTCACCGCGTTCAAGAACCATCCATCCGTTACGCTGATAAAGCATCGGCTGGTGGCTCGCCCGGCGGGCTTTGAGCGACGCTTCGGCCGCCGCATTCATCCGGTCGGGATTCATGATTTCGCCGAGATCGTCCAAGATCGGGTATCTCCTTGTCCCGTCGTATACCAGCTTTGACCCGCCCGGGGCTATGTTCCCTTCGGCAGCTTGCGTTCGGCGATTTCGGCAAACAACGCCGCCGCATACGGGATCAACTCGTAATATCGGCAAATCTGCGGGCGGCGGTTTGGTGAAGAGTGTGGCCGAGGTGGGCTGGATCGGCGAAGCGAGTCGGAAATGTCACACTCTGGCGTGGACTAAACCGCGATCGCCCTGCCCGGAATCGGTCAGGGCGTGAACCGCCGCCTCCAACAGAGCCGGCCCGCGCCTCGTCCCGTGCGCCGTTGGACGGGCGCACGGAACCGTTTCGTTCAGCCTGCTTGTGCGAGCCATCCCGTTCCGCCATAGCCGGCCGATGCCGCAAACGATCGTTCCACCGGCCCCTGCGCCCGACGCGTTCCCGCATCCGCCCGATGCGGCGGCCGACGCAATCACGCACCTGCTCAGCCTCGATGGCGATTTCGCGCGCATTCTGGCGGCGGCCGGTCCGCTGCCGTGGCGGCGTCGGACGCCCGGTTTCCCCGGCCTGCTGCAGGCGATCGTCGCGCAGATGATCAGCAACGCGGCCGCCGCCGCGATCTGGGGCCGGGTGCGCGCCTTGCCCGGCGCCCTGACGCCCGCAACATTCCTGACACTTCCCGAGGACGCATTACGCGGCGCCGGCTTCTCCCGCCCCAAGGTGGCGCACGCCCGAGCATTGGCCCAGGCGTTTGAGGACGGGGTGCTGCAGACCGACCATCTCGCCGCCCTGGACGATGAGGCGGCGATTGCCGCCATTGCCGCGATCAAGGGCATGGGACGTTGGTCGGCCGAGATTTACCTGCTGTTTGCGCTGGAGCGACTGGACATTTTTCCCGCCGGCGACATCGCCCTCGCTGCTGCCTATGCCGATCTGAAAGGTCTGCCGCAACGGCCGTCGCCCCAGGCGCTGCGACAGCATGTCACCTGCTGGCAGCCAGTCCGCTCGATGGCGGCCCGCCTGCTATGGCACCACTGGCGCCACGTCACCGGCCGTCCCGCGCTGGACGATTTCCGCCTGCTGGAGCCGGATCCGGCCTAAAGACTCACACCAAGGGCATCGAACAACCAAAACGCCGAAGTAAACCACAACCCCATAAGAATGGAGAACAGCACCCCTCCCGCCATGGGCAGCACCCAGCCAGGATAGCCGCTTGTACGGACTATGAGGACTTTGGCGAAAAAGGCACCGTAGAAAAAGGCACCCAACAACGAGTGAATAAAGGCGCGGGCATCGTAGGTCCCGAAACCGAGTTTGAAGATGCAATGGTAAGCGGCCGGCAAAGTGAGCAGAATGGCCACCCGTCCGGACCAGCGATGTAGCGGGGCATAGAGATGGCCTTCCGGCAGGAAACGCATTTTTCCATAAATGCGGGCCGCCGTCAGCAACTGACCCAATCCCAGCAGCAATGCGGCCGTCGTCAGCCAAGCCTTCATATGCAGCGTGTCACTGAAGAAGAGGCGAAAAAACGGTGTTCGGTAGGGCTGCACATCCGTCCGCTGCGCCACAAAGCCGATAACAAGCGCGACGCTGGCGAAAAGCAGGAGGGGACGCACGAGCAGCCTCGGACCGGAAGAGCGGCGTCCCACTCCATCGATATTTTCGTTCATAATTGAACTCCGGTTCGCGGTTTCTTGCGCACTCGATCCAGGGCGATAGAGGTCTGGATTGCAGAGTGCGCTAAAATTTCTTCGCGCACCGAGAATAAACACGTGAGGCTCCGCGTTTACTCTCCGAGGCGCAGAACCGAGCAGGGAGAACTGACGTTATGCTGGGTTTACTCGCTCGTTGCCGGCTGCGCTGAAAAATGAGGCTGCGACGTCACGGAGGTAAAAACATGGTGCAAGAGCAATCCCCTCCCAGCGGGCCCGATCTGACCCAGGGCGTTACGCTCGAGGCGTTTTTAGATGGAAAGCTCGCAGGGCATGTGGGCGACCAGGAGGTCTTGCTGGTACACAGCGGTACCGAGATTTTCGCTGTCGCAGCCCACTGCAGCCATTACCACGGGCCGCTCGCCGAAGGGCTCGTAGTCGGGGACAGCATCCGGTGCCCCTGGCATCACGCCTGTTTCGATCTTCGTACCGGCGAAGCCGTCCGCGCGCCAGCCATAAACTCTCTCGCCTGCTGGCGGATCGAGCAACGAAACGGCCGCGTCTTTGTTCATGAGAAGCGCGAACAGCGCAAGCCGAGCGGCAAAGCACTGGCTGAGCGCGCCTGACAGGATTGTGATCGTCGGCGGCGGCGCGGCGGGGTTTGCCGCGGCCGAGATGCTTCGGCGCCGGGAATTTCGTGGCAGCATCGTCATGCTGAGCAGTGATGCCGCGGCACCGGTCGATCGGCCGAACCTGTCCAAGGACTATCTTGCCGGGAGTGCCCCCGAGGACTGGTTGCCGCTGGGTCCGGACAGCTTCTACAGCGAAATGGGCATCGATTTGCGCCTCAATAACGAGGTCACCGGCATTGATATCAAAGCCCGCCATGTCGTCACGGCCGGGGGCGGCAAAGTGGCCTACGATCGGCTTCTACTGGCCACCGGCGCGGAGCCTGTACGGTTGCCGATTCCGGGCGCCGACCAGCCGCATTGTCACACGCTGCGTTCGCTCGCGGATTGCCGCGCCATCATTTACGCGGCCGAAAGAGCGCGCCGCGTGCTCGTGATCGGTGCGAGTTTTATTGGGCTTGAGGTGGCGGCAGCGTTGCGTGCTCGCGAAATCGAGGTGCACGTCGTGGCTCCGGGTAAACGGCCAATGGAGCGCGTCCTCGGACCTGAAATGGGTGAATTCATTCGTGCGCTGCACGAGGAGCACGGGGTCGTGTTTCATCTCGAAGATACTGTGGTGGCTATCGAAGGCCAGCGCGCAACGCTCAAAAGCGGTGAGGTCATCGAAGCGGAACTCGTGGTTGTTGGTATCGGGGTCCGACCACGTTTGGCGCTGGCCGAACAGGCCGGCCTCGCGCTCGATCGGGGAATCCTGCTGAACGCTTTTCTCGAAACGAGTGTTCCCGATATTTACGCCGCGGGCGATATCGCGCGCTGGCCCGATCCCCACTCCGACGAGACGATCCGTGTGGAGCATTGGGTGGTCGCACAACGTCAAGGACAAACCGCAGCGCTCAACATGCTCGGGCAGCGCGCAAAATTCGATTCAGTGCCGTTCTTCTGGAGCCAGCACTACGATGTGCCGATCAATTATGTCGGTCACGCCGAGCAATGGGATGAGATCGTAGTCGACGGCGACATCACGGCGAAGGATTGCTTGCTGAAATACAAGCGCAAAGGGCGGTTACTCGCAGTCGCTTCGATATTCCGAGATCTCGCAAGCCTGCAGGCTGAGTTGGACATGGAGCGCGAGGCGATAGCCGGAGCATGATCGGGTCACCCTGAGCCGAACAGCTCCGGGCGTGGCGCCTCGCGGTAACCTTTCCTTCATTCTTTGCAAGCACTCTGGGACGGTGATGCCAAGTGCTCTCAAGATCATTGATGCAAGCTTCCTGGCACGGTGCGGCGTCTCCGGGCCGGGCCGAGGCGACAGCCCATGGCGGCCGCCTGCTCGTCACGCAGGAGATGCTTCCCGCATGCCGGATCAGGACCCCGCGTGACACGGGCGTCCGACCGGCCGGCCTCGGGCACGACCGAGGCCGCCACCTTCCGCGCCCGCGGCGTCGCGGTGCCCTTCACCGCGCCGATGCTCGCCTCGGCTCGGGTGCGGACCGCCGACCGCGGCGGGGTCGAGCTGATCCTACCCAACCCGTCCGGCGGCCCGGGCGTGTTCATCACCGACTGGTCGGGTGCCGCCTCGCTGCGCGGGGCCACCATGCATGACACGCTGCTGTTCCACCGGATCGTCCGCCTGGGCGCGCCGGACCCGCGCCTGGTGCGCGAAGCGGCCCTGTCCGTCGCCGAGGAGGGTTATGCCGGCCCCGCCGCCGCCGATGCCGCCCGCATGCGACGTAACAGCGACAAGACGGAGCGCCTGCGCATACGCGACCTTCTTCTCTCCCGTTTCGGGCAGGCGCAGCCGGCCGAAGCGGCTCTGGCCCGGGCCCTGGGTGTCACAGCCACGGCGGCGGCGGCGGCGCTGCGGATCTGCTGCGACGCCACCGCCCCACTCGGCCTGACATCCAACGACCAGGAGGTTCGGCTGACCCGCACCATCGCCCGGCTGGACGCCGCCGCGCGCGACATCGCCGACTGGATCGCGCGTGACACAGCCCACGACGCCGACGGCATCGGTGCACCGATGGCGGAGATGTTGCGTGCGGCCGCCGAGATGGGAAGGCGGTTCCTCAACGGGCTCCACCGCTGGTTCGGCGAACCGCTGGCCCTGCTGCGCCGTACCGTCGCGAACCCGCAGAGCCTGCGTGAACAGGCGGACCGCGCGCTCTGGCTTATGGACGGCTGGGAGCGTCCGAGCCTGATCTGGCAGGCTGCCGATTCGACTGCGATGCGTCGCCTCGCGCTGCTGGAGATCGCGCAGGGTCTACCGGGCCTGCCGACCGAGGCGCTGACATGGACCGACCCTCCGGTCAGTCCGCCACCGGCCGACCTGGCCTGCCGCGTCAGCTTCGGCGGCAGCGCCCGGTTGACCGCCGCGGCCTCTCTGACGCTGACCCGGCGCAACGAGACGCTACGGGCGCTGAGCCTGTGACCGGCCGCACGACCCCGGCGACGGCCGAACGCGCGCCGCTGCTGGCGCTGATCCGGCGCGTTGCCTCGGCCACTGATTCGCAGGTGCTGCGCATCCTGGCCACGGTGGAGACGGCGGCGGACCGGCGCGAGGCCGATATCCTGCTGTCGCCGCTGCGGCCGCGGCTGAACGTGCTGCGTCCACCGCGGCGGCTGCGGCTGCGTCGGCTGCTGTTCTATCCGCTCGACCCGCTGATCGTGCCGCCCAAGGTCTGGCGGCCGGGCACGCCCACGATCCCCCGCTCAGCGCTGGGGCCCATCGCCACGGCCATTGCCGACGCCATCCCCGAGACCATCGCCGCGGTGGAAGCGCGCATCGAAGGCCGGACGTCCGCCGACAAGGATTTGCTGCGCATCGCCGGCGGGATGCTGTGGCCCGCCGCGAGCCGGATCCTCGACCGCGAGCGTGAGCCGCCGCACTGGCGCGACACCGGCATGGCAGTCGCGCATTACCGCACCCTGGCGCCGGTCATCGCCACACTGCTGCGCCAGGCACCGACGATCGAGGCGCTGTGCCAGACATCCCTGCCCGTGCTGCTGCCGCCGCCGCAGGAGACGGTGCAGACGGTGATCCGAGCGGTGGCGGCCGATCATGCACCGGCGCTGGCGTGGCTGTTCGGGGTTCTGATGATGCGCCTGCCGGAACCCGGCGTGCTGTTCAACCGCGCCCGGTCGGACCCGACGGAGCGGATGGTGCTCCAGGCACGGGAGGCCGCGACGGAGCTGTTGCTCTCACGCCTCGACGCCGATGGCCCCGCCGCCTGGATCGCCGGCGGCGACCTGACCGACGCAGCCGCCATGCTCCGCCGCCTCATGACCCTGCTGACCGAACTGGATCGGACCGGGCGGGCCGAGCGGCGGGCGCAGTGCCGATCGCTGCGCCAGCGCCTGGATCTGGCGGCGCAGGCGCGCTTCGAGGCCAGCCTGCGCAGTGGCTTGCTGGACATGCTGGGCCGCTCGCCGCTGCCGGACGCCGCGGCGCTGGAGGATGCAGCCTACATCCTGCGGATCTTCCAGTCGGAGGCGCGGGAACTGGGCGGCAAAACGCGTTACGATGCCGGGCTCGCCGCCGCGGCGGCCTCTCTGAGTTCGGCGGATTGGCCACCGGAGGCCACACGGACGACGATGGTCCGGCTGACCGAGATCCTGCTGGGGACCGAGGCCGGGCTCACGCAGGCGCGGATGTGAGCCTCAGCCCTCCGGCTGGGTCAGCGTCAGCCGTATCGTCCCAGCCAGCGTCTCCCCGGGCGCCAGCACCGCCATGCGCTGGCGGAGCGGCAGATCGGGCCGGTTGATCGCATCGGGACTGTGCGTCACCGGCTCGACGCAGAAGAAATCCGTCCAGGACGGCGTGAAGACCTGCAGGTTGCCGAAGGCCTCGGACGCCTCGATCCGCAGGCTCGCCGGCCCGGCTGTGGTCTCGGCAACGCGATCCCAACCGGTGAAGCAATTGTCCAGGCTCGATCGCGTCACCGGCACCGGGTTGGCGTACGACCAGTCAGAAGGCACCGGACCATGATGCGAGGGCAAGGAATCGGCTCCGATCTGCCACACGCCGGTGGCGTTGAAACGCAGGGCGGCGTCGAGCTGCTTGGGAAAATACGGATGAAACCCCAGGCCGGCGGGCGCGGCGGACGCGTGGCGGTTCGTCACCGACATCGCCACGGTCAGGCTTGGCCCGTTCAGGGCATAGGACAGCGCCGCCTCCAGCGGGAACGGCCACGCGGCGTCGCCGGGGTGGGACAAAGACAGGCTGACGGCGTTGCGCTTCACCTCTCTCACGTCCCAGGCGCGGTGCCGGCCGATACCGTGGATCGTGTTCGTCTCGCCGGCGTTCCGCGCCAGGGTGTACACGCGCCCATCCCAGGTGAAGCGCCCCTCTTCTATGCGGTTCGCATAGGGCAGCAGCGGGAAGCCGGACATGGAGTGCACGTTCCCCATCACCGCCTCCGGCAACGCCCGCCGGAGAATGGCCGTGTCGCCGTGCAGCCAACCAAGCAGCCCTGCGCCGAATTCCGGCCCAACGACGATCGACGACGCCCCCTCTGTCAGCGTCAGCATCCGCGCCTCCTCACCTGACCTATCCCTCTCATCTGGACTCCTGCTTCCACCGCGACTAACCCCTGCTGCTGAGTCGGCGGACGTGAGTCCGTCGCACTGGTATTCCGCCATACATAGCGGACGCGGGCCATCCGTCCACGCCCGTGCGTAAATGGCATGGCGCGCGGAAGGAGTGAGGCGTGGAGGAAGTCGATTGCGTCGTGGTCGGTGCCGGCGTCGTCGGCCTGGCGGTGGCGCGCGCGCTGGCGCTGGCCGGGCGCGAGGTGATCATCCTGGACGCGGCGGAGGGCATCGGCACCGAGACGTCCTCGCGCAACAGCGAGGTGATCCACGCCGGCATCTACTATCCCGCCGGCAGCCTGATGGCGCGGTTCTGCGTCGCCGGCCGGCGGGCGCTGTACGCCTACTGCGCCGAGAAGGGCGTGCCGCACCGGCAACTGCGGCAAGCTGATCGTCGCGACGAATGAGCGCGGAGGACGCGATGCTGGCCGGCATCAAGCAGCGCGCCGAGGTCAACGGCGTCGAGGGCATGCGCGTGCTGACGGCGGCCGAGGCGATCGCGATGGAGCCGAACCTGCGCTGCACCAGCGCGCTGCTGTCGCCGGATCGACCGGGATCATCGACAGCCATGCCTTCATGCTGGCGCTGCAGGGCGATGCCGAAAACGCCGGCGCGGTGCCGGTGTTCTTCAGTCCGGTGCTGGGCGCGCGCGTGGCCGGGCGCGGGATGGAGATCGATGTCGGCGGCGCCGACCCGATGACGCTGCGCTGCCGGCTGCTGGTGAACTCGGCCGGCCTGCATGCGCCGGGGCTGGCGCGACGGATCGTCGGCATGCCGCCGGATCGGGTGCCGACGGCGTATTACGCCAAGGGCAATTACTTCACGCTGTCCGGGCGCGTCGCCGTTCTCGCGGCTGATCTATCCGGTGCCGGTGCCGGGCGGGCTTGGGCGTGCACCTGACGATCGATCTGGGCGGTCAGGCGCGGTTTGGTCCGGATGTGGAATGGATCGACGCGATCGACTACACGGTCGATCCGGCGCGCGTCGGACAGTTTCTATGCGGCGGTGCGGAAGTACTGGCCGGACCTGAAGGACGGCGCGCTGCAGCCGGGCTATGCCGGCATCCGGCCGAAGATCGTGCCGCAGGGGCGCGCCGGCGCAGGACTTCGTCGTGCAGGGGCCGCAGACGCATGGCGTGGCGGGGCTGATCAACCTGTTCGGGATCGAAAGTCCGGGACTGACCGCGTCGCTGGCGATCGCCGAGCACGTGCTGGAGATTTCGCGCACGGAGTGAAACCCGGGGATAGGCGGTCTTCGACACGCCATGACATCGAGAGATTCGCGCATGGAAACCAAAATCAATTTGGCTGCGAAGCTGGACACATTCTCAGACTACTGGTCCCCGCGAACAGTCGCGCAACTTAACAATTCCGACGTCATGGTCGTTAAAGTCCTGGGCGAATTCGTGTGGCACAAGCACGAAGAGACGGACGACTTCTTCCTCGTGTTGAAGGGCACCTTGGACATCCAGATGCGTGACCGCACCGTGACCCTCGGACCCGGAGAGATGTTTGTCGTCCCCAAAGGGGTCGATCATCGCCCTGTTGCCAGGGAGGAAGTGCATCTGCTGCTGATCGAACCAACCGGCACGCCGAACACGGGCGACATCAGGACCGCAGCTCCCCGCAAGACGGCCTAATGACTTGCTGGCATACTGTCCAAACCTGGCTTGATCTCCCTCCTCTGGACTGGAAAATCAGGGATACACTCACGACGCTCCCCGCGCCCCGCTAAGATAGGCGCCACCCACAGGAGGACCCAATGGCCGACATCGAACAGATCACCTCCGTCCTGCGCAACGCCGTCGATCGAGGCGACATCCCCGGCGTCGTCGCCGCCGCCGCCAATCGGGACGGCGTCATCTTCCAAGACGGTTTCGGCATCCGCGACACCGCCACCGGCGCGCCAATGACCGCTGACACCGTCGTCTGGATTGCCTCCATGACCAAAGCCGTCACCGGCGCCTGTGCCATGCAACTCGTCGAGCAGGGCAAGCTGTCCCTCGACGGCGATATCTCTGCGGTCCTGCCCGAACTTGCCCACGTCCAGGTGCTGGAAGGCTTCGACCAGGCTGGCAAGCCCCGCCTGCGCCCCGCCAAACGCGCCATCACCCTTCGCCAGTTGCTCACCCACACATCCGGCTACGCCTATGAAATCTGGAACGCCGATATCGCCAGGTATCTGCAGGAGACCGGCATCCCCAGCGTCGCAACCTGTCAGAACGCCGCGCTCACCCTGCCGCTGGTATTCGATCCGGGCGAGAAATGGGCGTATGGCATCTCCATCGACTGGGCTGGCAAGGCCGTCGAGGCCGCGTCCGGCCAAACACTCGATCATTACATGCACGATAATATACTTGCCCCGCTCGGTATGGCCGACACCGGCTTCCGTATCGGCGCGGACCAGCGCCGCCGCCTGGCAAAGATTCACGCCCGCACGCCAGACGGATTTATTTCAACTGATACCGAAATTCCCCAGGATCCGGAATTCCACATGGGCGGAGGCGGACTTTATTCAACCGCCGGCGACTACCTGAAATTCGCTCGAATGATCATGCAGGGGGGCACCCTCGATGGCGTCCAGGTTCTGAAACCCGAGACGGTCGCCATGATGGCGCGCAATGCCATGGGCGACCTTGTCTGCGAAGCGATGAAGACGGCCGCTCCACCCGCCAGCAACGATGTCGATTTCGTCGCCGGCATGAAATGGGGTCTCAGCTTCCTGATCAACCCCGAGCCCATGCCGACCGGGCGCTCTGCCGGCAGCCTCGCCTGGGCGGGCCTCGCCAATTCGTATTTCTGGATCGATCCGGCCCGCCAGGTCACCGGCGTCTTCGCAACGCAGGTTTTGCCGTTCTTCGACCAGAAAGCGGTGCAGACCTTCCAGGAGTTCGAAACCGCCGTCTACCGAACCGCCTGAAGCCCGTTTGGAAAAGGAGGTCGGCCGAAACACCGATCTCCCCCGGGTCGTATAGCCCAGACCGCCCCCCCCAGAATTCCTGTTTCCCCTCGGCCCCAGCCGTGCTTATCTCCCCCAATGCCCGGAACATTACCGGAACCGTTCTCCGCCCGTAGGAGGTTGGGCTGCCGGCGACCCGGCGCCACATGCAGGCTGTTCGCTCGAGGTCCTGATCGACGGCTCCGAGGCGCTGCCGCGGATGGCGGCCGAGCATCGGCGGGCGCGACGTCGCACGTCCACCTCGCGGGCTGGTTCCTCTCGCCCGAGCTTCGCGCTCACCCGCGAGGAGCGAGCCGTCGATCGTGCGCAACCTGCTGGCCGAGCTCGCCGAGCGGATCGACGTGCGCGTGCTGCTCTGGGCGGGCGCGCCGATGCCGCTCTTCCGGCCGTCCCGCGGCGACGTGTCGCGAGATGCGAGACGAACGCTGCTCGCGGCACGAAGATCCAGATGCGCGCTCGATTCGCACGAGCGGCCGCTGCACTGCCACCACGAGAAGACGATCGTGATCGACGACCGGATCGCCTTCGTCGGCGGGATCGACCTCACCTCGACGGCGGCGATCGCTTCGACAGCGCCGAATCACCGCGCCCGTGGCGGCGTCGGCTGGCACGACGTCGCGCGTGCGGATCGAGGGGCCGGCCGTCGCGGACGTGGCCGAGCACTTCCGGCTGCGCTGGCACGAGGTGCCGCCGGCGAGACGCTTCCGGCCCCGAGCAGCCGCCGGAGCCGGCGGGTGACGTCGAGCTGCAGATCGTGCGGACCGTGCCCGAGCGGATCTACAGGCGCTGCCGCGACGGCGACTTCTCGCATCCTCGAGTCGTACGTCGGTGCGCTGCGCTCGGCGCGAGCGACTCGATCTACCTCGAGAACCAGTTCCTCTGGTCGCCCGAGATCGTCGACGATCCTCGCCGACAAGCTGCGCCACCCGCCGACCGACGACTTCCGGCTGCTGGTGGTGCTGCCGGCGCAGCCGAACGACGGGGGAGACGACACCCGCGGCCATGCTCGGCGAGCTGATCGAGGCCGACGAGAGCGAGGACCGCTTCCTCGCCTGCACGCTGTTACGCGCGCGGCGGGACGCGTCGCGGATCCGGTCTACGTCCACGCCAAGATCGGCATCGTCGACGACGCGCTGGCTGACGGTCGGCTCCGCGAACCTCAACGAGCACTCGCTGTTCAACGACACCGAGATGAACGTCGTCACGCACGACCCGCCGCTCGCCCGCGAGACCCGGCTCCGGCTGTGGGCGGAGCATCTCGAGCTGCACGGCTGAGCAGGTCGACGGCGATCCGGCTCGGGTGATCGACGAGCTCTGGGAGCCGATCAGCAGGGAGCAGCTCGCCCGCCGGCAGGCGGGAGAGCCGCTACGCACCGGCTTGTGCGACTCCCGCACCTCTCGAGCCGGTCAGAGCGGCTGCTCGGGCCGCTCCAGGGACTCCTCGTCGACGGATAGCCGCGTCAGATCTTGCGATACCTGGCATCGCTGAGCGAGTACAGCGCGAACGCGACCAGACCCACGGCCACGACCCCGAGCGCGTACGGGCCGTAGGGGCGATGAACGATCTTCGCGAGAGCGCCGTCGAGGCCGACCGCGTCGCGCGGGTTGTAGTCGATCGCCGCCTTGGTCAAGAAGATCCCGACGAGTGAGAAGACGATCATGCGCGCGAGGTGCCCGATCGTGCCGAGCCGGCTGATCCAGTCCCTCGTTCGCGTTCCCATTTCGGCCGTCTTCGAGTCGTCGAGGAACTTCTTCGTGATTCCCCGGTAGCCCTGGTAGATCCCTGCAGCGAAGAGCACGACGCCGGCGATTCCGACAATCCAGGCGCCCGCAGGCCAGCCGAGAACACCAGCCGTCGCCTGCTTCGCGTTTCCGGCAGTGCCGGACCCTGCACCGAGCAGGATCTCGACTGCGAGCACGCAGAGGGCGCCGTACGCAACTCCCGAGGTGAAGGCGGTAGCTCGGTCAAACCCACTGTCCGTGCCTTCAGGGCCGTGGCCGATGGCCGCGCGTACAAACCGCCAGAGCGAGTAGCCGGCGAGGCCGATCGCCACGAGCGTGAGGAGCAGCCCGCCGAATGGCTGATGCGCGACCGTGTGCAGCGCGCCCTGCTGATTTGTCAGCTTGCCTCCGTGCCCGAGCGCGAGCTTGAGCGCGAGGATCCCGATGATGCCGTAGATCAGGGCGCGGGCGACGAACCCGGCGCGCGACAGCAACTCGAATGCAGTCGATTGAACGAAGCTCTTGCCCGCGGACTCGGCTCCCGTGAGTGCGCCAGGGGTGGATGATCGAGCAGATGATTGAAACGTCATTTGATCCTCTCTCAGATGCGCTTTTCCGCACCGCCGCCCGGAACGCAGACGGTGATCGCTTTCGGTTCGACCTTCACCTTGAACGTCTTGACCTTCGTTCGGTCTCCTCCATCGAGCTCGTACATGACCTTTCGATCGAGCCGCACCCTCACCGAGCCGGCCTTCGTTGTCTGGGCGAAGGGAGACCTGTTGGCCGGCCCTACGGCCGTGCGCGCGAGCATGCGGCCCCACTCGAGTACGCCGTCGGCCGTGACGACTCCCAGCTCGAGCTTCCCGTCGTCTGGACGGGCGTCCTCGAAGGCCTCGAAGCCTCCGAACAGATGGCCGACGTTGCCGAGGAGAATGCAACTCGCCTTCCCTTTGAACCAGCCGACGCCGTCCACGTCGATCTGCGCGCGAAACGGCTTCGCCCGGAGGTTTTGCGAGCCCGTCCAGACATAGGCGACGCGCCCCAGCCGGTCCTTGAGGCCGCCTTCGCCCGCGTCGTGGATCATCGCCGCGTCGAACCCGGCCCCTGCCATGACTGCGAACCGCTCGCCGTTGAACCGGCCGACGTCGAGCCTCCGGCGCTCACCGCGAAGCCCGATCGCGACGGCTTGGCCGATGTCCTGCGGAATCCCCGAGGTTGCCGGCGAAGAGATTCGCCGTCCCGGCCGGGACGATGGCAAGGCTGACGTCTCGTACCGGAGAGCACATCGACACAGCGCTGAACCATCCCGTCCCCGCCCCAGGCAAAGATCAGGTCGGCGCCCGTCGTCGACCGCTCGCCGCACCTGGGTCGGGCGCCTTCCGGCTCTTCCGCACCTCGCACCAGAGCGGGTCCTCGACTCCTTCGGCCGCGAGGGCGCGCCGCAGCTCGGGCAACCCGCCGCGCAGCGACTTGCCCGGAGTGCGCGATCACGGCGATGTTCATGAGCGGCCGTTCCCGCGCTCGCCGCCGCCGCGCCGGCAGCCCGACAGGCGAACACGACCCACGACCAGCGCGCCCACGCCAATGACGACCCCGCCCATGATGTCCAGCGGGTGATGCATCCCTCGATACATGCGCGACGTGGCGACGAAGCCCGAGCAGCACGGCGATCGCCCACGCCCAGGCACGGAAGGCGGCGCGTGTGAACCGGGATGTGACAAGCAGCGCGAGCCCGCCGTAGACCGCGATTGCTGCCGCGGTGTGGCCGGACGGATAGGTGGCGTTCGCGGCCAAGCTCTCGAGCCGGACGACGCGCGGGCGATGCGAATGGACGGCGAGCGTCGTGACGCGGTACGACGCCGCTTCGACGCCGAGTGCGAACACGACGAACGCGGCGAGTGCGCCACTGTCGCGAACATGACGCAGGCGAGTGCAATCGATCCCGCGACGATCGGCAGCACCACCCCGCCGGCGAGGATCGACCCCACCAGAGAGGCCTGGGTGCGTGCCGAGGTGCGGTGCGCCGCGCAGCCAGACGTTGACGCGTTCGTCGGCCGCGCCAATGCCCCACGCGGGCTCCACCACGTGAGTCAAGAGCATCCCCAGCCCATCGAGAGCGCCGCGACGAGCGTCGAGCCCGGAGATCGCGGCGCAGAAAGACGATCGCCGGATGGCGCCCCGAGAGCCGGGTCGAATCGGCTCGGGAGCCCGTCCCGGCCACGCGCCGGCAAAAGCCCGGTCGTCCATCCGGCGGGTTCGTCTTGCCGCGTGGACGCGGTTCTGGGAACGGTGCGTCTGTAGGGGCCGGAAGCGGGTACCGATGCTCACTAGGTCATTCTATCCCTGGTCTGACGAATGGAATCGACCCCATCGCGCACCCGATGCCGATACTTATCCTCATCCTCATCGCCCTGACTGCGGCGGTCGTGGTCGGAGCGCTGCGTGGCGCTACCCGCAGGCCGCTGCGACCGAGCCGGCCGCACTCGATGTCGCGCGCGCGCGGAGCGAGGCCCGGCCTCACCGCAGGCTCCGCGCGCGCCGGTCGAGGCGCGACGTCGACGGGCACCGCGACGGCTCGCGCTGACGCTGGCGGTCTGGCGATCGCGGCCGCGGCCGTGCTGTCGGAGTGCTTGCGTACCTGGTCCGCGCGATTCCCGACTGGTGCCTCGACAGCGGACGTCGCGAAGTGGGCCGTCATCACCCCTCGGCGTTCTCGATGGACGGGTTGGACACGGTCCGCAGCTCGGACCGACGCACGGTCGTCGGTCGTGCTGGCGTCGTCCTCGTCCGTTCGAGGACGCGGCGGATCCGCACCCGTTGGATGGTGCCGTTCATCATGTCGTGGTCGGTCGAGGAACCTCCTCGTCTACACACGTCAAGGAGCTGCGTCGACCGCGTGCGGCCCGCGCTCAACCCGTCGCCGAACCCTCGGACCGTCATTCCCGAGCGGCCACACCGCGACCGCCGCAGCTTCTACGCTACTGCCGCCCTCGTGCTCGGCCGGCGGCGCGGTCACACCGCGCGCGCCGTGCTGCAGGGCGGCGCCGCGGGCATCGCAGTCGCCGTCGCGGCTACCCGCGTGTCCTCGACGTCCACTGGCTGACCGACGTGATCGCCGGTCTCGCGCTCGGCTCGGGCTGGTTCGCGGCCTCCTCGATCGCGTTCGGTGGCCGCTTGCTCCGCTTCGGCGTCGCGGCCGAAGTCGGCGGGCCGCGGGCCGCCCGGCGGCCGATCAGCCCGGGCCCCTTCCGAAGGTCAAATCGATCCTGTAAGGTGTCCCTTACATGGACGAGCGCACGCCAGATCGCTTCGAGCTCACGCTTCGCGGTTTCTCCCCCGAGCAGCTCAAGGCGTGCGCAGAGAAGCGCTGCGCCTGTGCCGGGCTCGAGGTTCGTGAAGCCGAGATCAGGCCGTGCATGGTCAGTCCGGGCGGTCGCGTGCGCCTCTACGAGGGCCATTTCCTCGCGGCCCGCGTCGCCGCGGCCTAGCTTTCCGCAGCGCGAGGGTCGAGCCGCGTCGCGATTCGCGCGGCGAGGCCGCGTTTTTCGACGACGACATGGTCGCCCTCACGCTCGACGACGTGCTCGATCTCGGGAGCGACGTGGCCCCGGGCGAGGACGAACCGGGTCGGCTTGGCGCGGACCCACTCGTAGTCGGCGGTCGTCATCGTGATCCGCTCCGTGCATTCCGGGTCGGCGCACTCGCAGAAAAAATCGTGGGCATGCTCGCCCTGGAACCGATCGGCCACGTCGTTGATCCGCTCGTTGACCTGGCGGAAGAACGCCTCGTTCCTGGCAAGGCGCTCCTGGGATTCGGATTCCACCGCCTGGGTTTAACCCAATTTCGGCAGCCCCAAACCGGGGAGTATGATCGGCCCATGCGTCTCTCCCGCCGCCCGGTGACGGCAGCAGCGGGTTTTGCCCTGCTCGCCCTGCTCGCCGAGGTGACCGGGCGCGAGCTGACGAACCGGCTCGACGGAGCGCTGAAGTCGCGCCGTTTGCGACGCCGACCACCCGCTACTACCCGTTCCTGCTGGCCGGTGTGCGTGCGTCGCGGCGCTCGTCGTCGCGCGGCCGTGCTCGCGCGTCTTCCGCGCCCATGCCACGGCTGCGGCTGGCGAGCGGCTGCTCGGGATCGTCGGCAGGCGCCCGCGTCTGCGCGTGCGGCTCTCGCCGCGCCTCTGGCTCGCGTCGTTCGGCGCGACCTCGCTCTGGTACCTCGTCCAGACGGACGCCGTCGCGTCTCGCACGGCCGCTGGCCGCTGCTCGCCCCGTGGCTGCACACCTACGCGCTCCGCGTCTTCGCCGTCCTGTCGATCCTGCTCGCGGTCGGCTGGGCCGCCGTTCGCGACTGGCTCGACGACGTCGAGGTCTACGCCGCCGCGACGTTCGCGCGCGCCGCGACGCATTCTCCGCCGGTCCTGCAGCGCGCCACCCTCGCCGGCGCCTCGCGCGACGACCGCGCGCCGCGGCGCCTCTTCGGGCTCGCGTTCGAGTCGCGTCCGCCTCCAGTCTTCCCGCCTGATCCGCGGCACGCGGCTTGCCGCGGGTCGTCAGGTCGTTCGACCTCCGGAGGGAACAGGTGGAGATCACAAGTCGTCACAAGCATCGACGCGCCCGTCGCGTACCGCAGTCCACGGGTACGCGCCGAATCGTCGCGCTGCTCGGCCCGCTGACCGTGGCCGCCGGCCTCGTCTGGGCGGTCGTGCAGCCCGTACCGGCTCACGCTTGCTGCACCCGTTCCACCAGGGGTTCTGGTGGCTCGCTGATCGAGCCGCCGCTGCTCGTCGTCGTGGCCGGGATCGTCTTCGCGCTCGTCGTCGCGCGGCCCCTGATCGCCGATCTGGAGGCGAGGGATGCAGCCGCCCAGCTGAAATGGTCCACTGGCTCTTCGCGACGGGCCTGCTGCTGCTCGGGCTCTGCCTGCTCTGCGAAGGGATCGTCGGCGAGGAGGTCTGGCGGATGCGCCCCTGGCGGATCTACCTCTGGCCGGGCCTCGTGTTCGTGATGGGCGTGCTGATGTGGCCGGTCATGGCCTTCTACACCAACTCGGCGATCCACATGTACGCGCACGGCTCGTGGGCCGAGGTGCTGATGCTCGCGGGCGGCGCCGAGCTCGGGCTCGTCCACGGGCAGGCTCAAGACCCGCTGGTGGCAGCTGACGATGCCGTTCGCGTTCGTCGTCACCGGCACCGCGTTCATCGTCCACGAGCAGAACGCGCTGGTTCTTCGCGCGGTCGGCGTTCCTGCATCACCTGCTCGGCTGGACGTTCTGATCGCCGCGGCGCTGTTCCCGCTCGGGCTGGTCTTCTGGCCGCGGTCGAAGGTCGTTCGCGTCGGCGTTCGCGCTCACGTTCGTCGTGCTCGTCGGCGATGCTCTACACCGACCGCGACGTGGCGCCGATCTTCGGGCATCTGTCGCCGCTCGCCGGGATCCCGCACCGATGAGACGGCGTGGCGCTCATCGCGTTGCTCGCGCTGCGCGCTGCTCTCGCCGGCCGCGGCCTCGGCGCACGCGACGCTGCGGTCGGACGCCGCGCTTCGAGCAGGAGCTGCAAGACGGCGCCGCAGCACGATCCGGCTCCACTTCGACCAGGACGTGCAGTTCCCGGTCGGTCGAGGTGCTCGACCAGCACGGGCAAGAACTTCGCCGGTGCGGCGTCCGCACCAGCGGGCCGACATCATCGCGGCGGTGCGGTCGCTCCCGACGCGGCGCGTACACCGTGCGCTGGCACGCGATCTCGGCCGACTCGCACGTCGTCTCGGGCGTCTGGACGTTCGGCGTCGGCGTGCCGGCGCCGCCGCCGACCGAGGCGTACGGCGCGGGCGGGCCGACGATCACCGAGCACGTCGTGCGCTGGCTGTGGTTCCTCGCGCTCGCGCTCACGATCGGCTCGCTCGGCTTCCGGCTGATCTGCCTGCGCGGCCTCGACGTGCCGCTGGCGCTCGAGCGGCAGCTCGCGTCGCCGCGGGCATCGGTGTCGTCGGCGTGCTCCAGGTCGGGATCGCCGCGTTCTCGCTCCGCCCGAGGACGCGCTGCAGCTGTCGTTCGGCAAGTTCCTCTACGGCGACCTCTCGCCGATGACGACGCGCTTCGGGGAGGCGTTCATCGTCATGACGCTCGGCTTCGCGCGTCGTCCTGGCGCTGATCTTCCTCTCGTGGCTCATCGACCGGGTCGTCGCTGCTCGTGCCGGCGTTCGTGCTCGCGCTCGATCGTTCGCCGCGGGGCTCTCGGTCTCGGGCCACGACGCCGTCGACCCGGGCTCGTCGTGGCTGACCGAGCTCGCCGACTGGGTGCACCTCGCCGGCGGCGTCGCTCTGGATCGGCGGGCTCGCGACGATGGTCGCGCTGCGTCTGGTACGGCGCGCCCGAGCTTCGGCGCGCCGCGTTCTTCCGCTTCTCGCGGCTCGCGACGGTGCTCGTCGCGGTCGTGCTCGCCGCCGGGCACCTACCTCAGCGATCGTCCGGCTGCCGCACCTGCGCGACCTCTGGACGGAGGGCTACGGGCAGGTGCTGCTCGTGAAGATCGCGCTCGTCGCGGTCGCGCTCGCGTGGGGCGGCGTCCACCACTTCATCGTGCGGCCCGCGGCTCGAGCGGGCGGGCGACGGCTTCGTCGCGCGCGTCGGCCGGAGCCTGCCGGCGAGAGCCGGTCGGCATGGCCGTGCTGCTCGTCGCGGCGGTGCTGGTCGACTCGAAGCCGCCGCCGCAGCCGCCGCCGAGCAGGCGTCGACGCTGAGCACGCTCGCGCGCGTACGCCGGCGCGGTCGGCTCGTCCTCGTGGCGGAGGTAGACGTACGCCGGGGCGCGCACCGTGCCGGCGAACGCGCGCAGGTCGTCGTCGGTGTACGGCGGCTCGCGGAGGCGCAGGTAGCGGAACGGCTCGGCGTCGGGGTCGTCGACGCGCGACGACGCCCTCGGCGCCCGGCCCACGACTCGTGCCGGAAGTCCCAGGCGAGCTCGGCGCCGGGCGCGGCCGAGCCCGTGACGAAGGCGACCAGGCCCTCGTCGCGGGCGGCCTCGACGACGACGCGGATCGGGCCGAGCCGGTCGCCGAGCGCGGCGACGCGCTCGAGGAACGGCGTCACGCGGTCGAGCCGCGTCAGCGGCAGCTTGACGCGAAGCGGAACCCGTCCGGCACCGTCTCGGCCCAGCGCTTGAACTGATCCTCGCTCGGCAGCCGGTAGCCGGTCGCGTTCAGCTCGACGGTGTCGAAGCGCTCGGCGTAGAAGCGCAGGAACTCGCTCGGGCTGCGTGCCCGTCGGGGTAGAACCCGGGCCGCCACGAGGGGTACGACCAGCCGGACGTGCCGACGCGAATCACGCCGCCGGACGCGTCGAGCGCGGAGGTCCGTCCGGCGGTAGGCGTGCCCGACCCCGTGACGCGGCGACGCGATACCCGAGAACGCGATCGACGTCCTCGATCACGGCTTCGTCCGGCTCGACGGCGTCGCTGGCCGACGACCTCTCGGTCGCGAACGCCGCGCGCGTCTCGTTCGCCCGCCGCAAGCCGGAGCTGGACGAGTCCGACGAGGGCCTGATCCGCTTCCTGATGCGCGACCGGCACGGCACGCCGTTCGAGCACAACGCGTTCCGGTTCCACATCCGGTGCCCGATCTTCGTCGCGCGGGAATGGTTTCGACACCGGATCGGCTCTTTCAACGAGTTCAGCATGAGATATGCGAAGGCGACGGACGACTTCTACGTCCCGGCGCCGGCGACGTCCGCTCGCAGGTCGGCAAGCCGGGCGCCTACACGCTTCGAGCCGGTCGACGCCGGAGCTCGCCGAGCGCACGCGCGACGAGCTCCAGGCCGTCTACGAGCAGGCCTACGCGACCTACGAGCGCCTCGTCGAGGCCGGCGTCGCGCGCGAGCTGGCCCGCGCGGTGATGCCGGTCGGCGCCTACACCCAGTTCTACTGGACGGTCAACGCGCGGGCGCTGATGAACTTCGTCTCGCTGCGGGACTCCGAGACCGCTCAGCTCGAGATCCGGCGCTACGCCGACGCGGTCGAGGCGTTCCTCGCCGAGAAGATGCCGGTCACGCACGCCGCGTTCGTCGCGAATGACCGCACTGCGCCCTAGCGAATCACTCCTGAGGAATCGGTCTAGGTTGCCATGCCTCTTAGGGTTAACTCAGGAAGCGTCTTGGACCCGGACGGCGTTATGACAGGATGACGGCAGAAGCGCGGAGGGCAACGAGCAAACCGCGCGCCCGTCGCCTCACGAAAGAAGGAGCAGATTGACAGACGACACCGTCACCACTGGACGGCTGCCGAGGCGCCGACCGCTGCTCGAGCGAGGACGGTGCGACGGTCGCGCCGAGCTACGAGCTCGACGAGCTCGACAGCGTGCCCGAGCTCGAGGAGGACGACGACGAGCTCGACCTGACCTGCGGGCCGGCCGCTCACCACCGACTCGCTCCAGCTGTTCCTGAACGAGGCCGGCCGCTACCCGCTGCTGACCGCGGCGGAAGAGGTCGAGCTCGCGAAGCGGATCGAGCGCGGCGACATGGCCGCCAAGGAGCGGATGATCACCTGCAACCTGCGGCTGGTCGTCTCGATCGCGAAGCGCTACCAGACGCAGGGCATCACGCTGGGCGATCTCGTCCAGGAGGGTGTGATCGGCCTGATCCGCGCGACCGAGAAGTTCGACTGGCGCAAGGGCTTCAAGTTCTCGACGTATGCGACCTGGTGGATCCGCCAGGCGGTGCAGCGCGGCGTCGCGAACAAGGCGCGCACGATCCGGATCCCGGTGCACGTCGTCGAGCGCGAGCAGAAGGTCGCGCGCGCGAGCGCGAGCTGCTGGCGAAGCTCGGCCGCATGCCCGACCGACGAGGAGATCGCGAACCACTCCAAGCTGCCGCTCGCAGCAGGTGCACGAGGTGCGGGAGGCCGCGCGCGCGGTCGCCTCGACCGACGCCCGATCGGCGCCGACGGCGACGCGAGCCTCGGCGACCTGTTCGCCGCCACCGGCCCGTCGACCGAGGAAGAGGTCGACGCACGTTCGCGACGACGCCGTCCGCCGGGCGGTCGCGAACCTGCCCGACCGCGAGCGCGACGTGATCGCGCTCCGCTTCGGGCTCGTCGGCGACGGGCCCGACGTCGCTCGAGCAGATCGGCAAGCAGCTCGGCCTGACCCGCGAGCGCGTGCGTCAGATCGAGACCGAGGCGCTCCGCCGCCTCTCGGAGACGAACGATCGCCGACGCTGCGTAGAACAACCAGGACGTAGAAGGCCGAGAGCCCCCACGCAGGTAGGGGCTCTCAATCGTTCTGCCGGGGTGCCGGGCCGTCGGGGACGAGCCGGCCGAGGACGCGCCGGGCGCGTGCGACGGGGCCGTAGAGCAGGCCGAGTAACCGAGCCGCGCGAGCCGGGACGCCGAGATGGCCGAGCACGCTTGCGAGCCCAGCTCCCGCAGAGACTCGCCGCCCGTCCGGCTCGACGAGATGGATCGACGCCATTCGTTGCGCGTCAGTCAGTTCGGCCAGCAGCCGATTCGCTTCGCTGTCCTGAAGCGGCACGTAGGCGAGTCGACCGTGGCGGTCGAGACGGAGGAGCACCCGCGCGACGAACCGGCAGAAACGGCACTCGGCGTCGTAGAGCAGCGACGGCCGTTGGCCCATCGGTGCATCGTGACGAACGGGGGAATACGGCTGCCCGTACTTTCGTAGTCTCATCTCATGATCATGAGCTTCGGCGCCCACCAGGAGATCCAGCTTCTCGGCCTGCTCTGCTGGCCCTCGGCGCGCTACTCGCCCTCGCGCCCGCGCTGCGGCTGCCGGTGCCGGTGCTGCTCGTCCTCGGAGGTGTGGCGCTCGGTTTCGTGCCCGGCGCTGCCTCACCTCGCGCTGCCGCCGGACATCGTGCTCGTCGCGCTGTTGCCGCCGCTGCTCTACTCCGCCGCGTTCTTCACCTCGCTGCGCGACCTTCGCACGAACTTGCGACCGATCTCGCTGCTCGCGGTCGGCCTCGTCGCCGTGACGATGACCGGGGTCGCCGCCGTCGCGCATGAATGGCTCGGCCTTGCGTGGGCGCCCGCCTTCGCGCTCGGGGCGATCGTGTCGCCCACCGATGCGCTCGCCGTCACCGAGATCGCGGGCCGCGTCGGCATGCCGCGGCGGATCGATCGCCATTCTCGAGGGCGAGAGCCTCGTCAACGACGGCACCGCCCTCGTCCTCTACAAGGCCGCGGTCGGCGCCGCCGTCGGCGGCAGCTTCTCGATCTTGCATGTCGGCGCGCACCTCGTCCTCAGCATCGCCGGCGGGATCGCGATCGGCCTCGGACGTCGGCTTCGCGATTCGCCAGCGTGCGGAAGCGGCTCGACGATCCGCCGATCGAGGTCGCGATCGCCGTGCTGACCGGCTACGTCGCGTACCTGCCGGCGACGGCAGCCGGCGTCTCCGGCGTTCTCGCGGCCGTGACCGCCGGCGTCTACATGGGCTGGTACACGCCCGAGCTGACGACCGCGCAGACTCGGCTCTACCGGCGACGCGTTCTGGGAGATCCTCACCTTCCTCGTCAACGCGCTGCTCTTCGTCCTCGTCGGCCTGCAGCTGCGGTCGATCGTTCACGGCCTGTCCGGGCTCGCGCGACTACATCGCCGATGCTGCGCTGATCTGCGCTGGCCGTGATCGTGATCCGAATCGTCTGGGTGCCCGATCGTTCACGTACCTGCCCCGGTTTCTCTTCCGGAGCGTCCGCGAGCGCGACCCGTACCCGCCGTGGCAGGCGCCCGGCGGTCATCTCGTGGGCGGGGATCCGCGGCGGCGTCTCGCTCGCGGCCGCGCTCGCGCTGCCGACCGACTTTCCCGACCGCAGCCTGATCATCTTCGTCGACGTTCTGCGTGATCGTCGTGACGCTCGTCCGGCAGGGACTGACGCTGCCGGGGCTGATCCGCCTGATCCAGGCTCCCGGACGACGACGGCGGTGCCGCGAAGGAGGATGCGAAGGCGCGGATCAAGGCTGCCGAGGCCGCGCTCGCCCGGCTCGACGAGCTCGTCGCAGACGGAAGCGTTCGCGCCGATACGGCGGAGCGCCTTCGCGGTGCCTACGGCTTTCGCGTCGACCGGTTCCGCGCGCGATTCGACGACGATGACGACGGTGAGATCGAGGACCGGTCGCAGAGCTATCAGCGCGTGCGCCGCGAGCTCCTCGACGCGGAGCGCGAGCGCGGTCATCGGCCTGCGCCGCACCGGCCTGATCAACGACGACGTGATGAAGCGCGTTCAGCGCGACATCGACCTCGAGGCCGCCCGCCTCGACGTGCCGGGCTAGGCGGTTTTCATCATCACGGTGCCCGGAACCGCTCGCCGGGCCGATCGCCGTGACGACCCAGTGCGTCGACTTGTCGATCGCGTACGGCACCTCGAAGTGCAGCGTCGTCGTGCCATTCGCCGAGACGCGGAAGCCACCGCATGCCGGCGTGTTTGCCGTGTCTCCAGAGCATCAGTAGGTAGTAGTCGCGGCTGTTCGCCTCCGCCGGAAGCCCGTGGACGGTGAAGTCGATCGGCCAGTTGCCGCTTTGCATCGCGCTCGCCGATCCGGAGCGAGGCGAGCGCGTTCGTGCTCGACCTGCATCGGAGACGCGGCCGTGCGCACGACGCCGTCATGTTGCCGTGGTTGCCGGCGAGGTAGCCCCCGCCGAACGCCGCGCGCTGCGATCGCAGCCGCGAGCGGCGAGCGCCGCCGACCATGGCCGCCGCCGGCCAGACGGGACATCGCTCGGATCACCTGCGCGGGCGCGGCCTCGAGCGCCGCGGTCAGCTCGGGCGGCGGGCCGGCCGCGACGAGCAGCTCGTGCACGCGCTCGAGACGCTCGCGCTCGTCGCGTCGAGGCCCTCGACGTCGACCCAGTCGTCGAACTGCCGCTCATTCGAGCTCCCCTCCAGGAGATCTCGCGAGATGCGCGAGCGCGCTGCGCGTGCGCGTCTTCACGGTACCGAGCGGAATCCCGAGCGTCTCGGCGACCTCGCTCTGCGAGAGATCGCTCCAGTACGCGAGCGCGATCACCTCGCGCTCGCGCTCCGGCAGCGTCTCGAGCGCGCGGTGCACCCGCCACTGCGTCCACGACTGCTCGGCGCGCTCGTCCGGGCCGGACTCGAGCGACGCCTCGTCGGGCGCTTCGGCCGGCGGCTCGTTCCGGGCGCGGCTGCGATCGACGATCGCGTTGCGCGCGACGCCGTAGAGCCACGGCGCGCCGGGCCCCGCTCGGGCTTGTAGGTCGTCGCCGAGCGCCAGATCGAGACGAACGTCTCCTGCACGGCGTCCTCGGCGCGGCCGCGGTCGCCGAGGCGCCGTAGCGCGAGCCCGAACACGGGACGCGCGTACCGCCGGTAGAGCTTCTCGAACGCGGCGCGGTCGCCCGCACCGGTCCGCTGGATCAGCTCCCCGTCGGAGCACACGAAAGCCATCCTAGGGGGAGTCAGCGCAAACAGCCATCATGCGGTCCTACGGAGGACCGCCGGTAGTCGGTTTTTGGCTATTTGCCTCGTGGCTCGTCGAACCGCGCCCGACCTCGTCCCAGTTGACGACGTCCCACCAGGCCGCGAGGTAGTCGGGACGGCGGTTCTGGTACTTGAGGTAGTAGGCGTGCTCCCAGACGTCGATGCCGAGCAGCGGCACCTTGCCGTCCATCAGCGGCGTGTCCTGGTTCGGCGTCGAGACGACCGCGAGGCCGGTGCCGTCCCAGATCAGCCACGTCCAGCCGGAGCCGAAGCGCTTGACGCCGCCGTCGTTGATCGCCGCCTTCAGCTGGTCGGGGTCGCCGAACGTGTCGTCGATCGCGGCCTCGAGGTCGCCGGTCGGGTCGCCGCCGCCGTTCGGCTTCATGATCTGCCAGAAGAGCGAGTGGTTCGCGTGGCCGCCGCCGTTGTTGCGGACGGCGGCGCGCTTGTCCTCGGGGATCAGGTCGAGGTTGGCGAGCACCTGCTCGATCGGCTGGTCGGCCCACTCGGTGCCGTCGAGCGCCGCGTTCAGGTTCGTGACGTAGGCCTGGTGGTGCTTGTCGTGGTGGATCTGCATCGTCTGCGCGTCGATCGTCGGCTCGAGCGCGTCGTAGTCGTAGGGAAGCGGCGGCAGCTCGTATGGCATGGCTTCTCCTTCGGGTTCGTCGTCGCGCCGAGGATATGCTCGCGCGCCCGGCATGTCGCTCGCCTACAACCATGCCGAGATCGCCGCGCGGGAGCTGAAGCCGGCGCTGCTCGAGCTCGACGGCATCTCCCGCCAGACGATCGAGGCGCACTACAAGCTCTACCAGGGCTACGTCGCGAAGCGGAACGAGATCCTCGGCCGCCTCGCCGACGGTCGACCTCTCGACGGCGAACCAGACCTACTCCGAGCTCCGCTCGCTGAAGGTCGATCTCACCTTCGCGATCGGCGGGATCAAGAACCACGAGCTCTACTTCGACCATCTCGGCGGTGTCGGCGGCGATCCGAAGGGCGCCTTCGGCGAGCTCGTGACGCGCGATTTCGGATCGGTGGACGCCTGGAAGCGCCGATCTGAAGGCGACCGGCATCGCCGGCCGCGGCTGGGCCTGGACGGCGTACGACTGGGACGAAGGCCGCCTCTTCAACTACATCGGCGACGCCCAGAACACGCTTCCCGGTCTGGAACGCGACGCCGCTCGTCGCCCTCGACGTCTACGAGCACGCCTACTTCATCGACTTCGGCACCGACCGCGCCGCGTACATCGACGCGTTCTTCAACAACCTCGACTACGCCGTGGTCGACGGCTGGGTCGAGGCGTACACCATTCGCCGTTGACCTTCGCGCGATCGTCGTCGGCGGCTACCTCCTCGGCTCCTGCCCCTGGGGCTACTGGCTTCCGCGCATCTTCCGCGGCGAGGACGTCCGCAAGTCCGGGAGCGGCTCGATCGGCGCCTCGAACGTCTGGCGCACCTACGGGCGCTAGCTCGGCCATTCCGGTCATCTTGCTCGATGTGCTCAAGGGCTTCGTGCCCGCGCTCATCGGCGTCCTCGTCGTCTCGCACCTCTGCGGCATCCTGGCCGGCGCGGCGGCGATGCTCGGGCATGCGCGGCCGCTCTACCTGCGCTTCGAGAAGGGCGGGAAGATGGTCGCGACCGGCGCCGGCGTGCTCCTCGCCGTCGCCCCTGGGTGGCGGTGGCGGCGTCGCGATCTGGTTCGCACTCTTCCTGCTCACCCGCTACACGTCGGTCGCCTCGATCGTCGCCGCGCTCGCGCTTCCGGTCACCGCGTGGCGTTCGGCTACCCGACGCCGGTGATCGGCTTCGCCGGGCTGACGGGCGCGGCGGTGGTCTTCCTGCACCGCGGGAACCTGCGCCGCCTGCGCGCCGGCACCGAGAATCGCTTCCGCGGCTGCGCGGGACGGCGCAGCAACTCTCTGTCAGATGACCGACCGAGCTTCGCCCGGCTCGTCTCGCTCGCCTGCCACGACCTGCGCACGCCGCTCGCGACCGTCAACGGCTTCGCGAAGACGCTGCGCGCAGCGGCCGCTCGACGAGCGCGAGCGCGATTCGTCGATCTGATCGAGGCCGCCGCCGACCAGATGTCGACGCTCCTCGACGAGCTCGGGCTCGCCGGTCGGATCGAGTCGGCCGCTACGAGCCGGTGCTCGCCGACGCCGACACGCTCGACCTCGCGACGTCGACGACGAGCGTCTCGCGGCCGGGACGGCGAGACGATCGAGACCGACGCCGGCGATGCGGCGGTCGCTCGTCGCTGGCGCTCGCAGCGGCGCCGGAGGCGCGGCGATCGTGTCCTGGACGGTGAACGGCCGCGCCTGCGCTCGCGCCGGTCGCCGACGAGGCGGCACCGATCGTGACGGGTCGAGCGCCCCGCGACCTCGGCGCGGTCGTCGCCGCCTGGCGATCGAGACCTCGGCGGCTCGGTCGCGGTCGACGGCGAAGCGCTGCGCGTCCAGCTCTAGGCGACGGCGGCCGCGTCGTCGCCCGGCTCGAAACAGACGCGGCAGCGCGCTTCGTAGGAGTCGAGCGCGCCGATCTGCACCGTCGCGCCTGCGAACGGCGCCGGCTGGCCGTCGAGCAGCCGCTGCGTGAGCGTCGCCGGGCCGCCGCAGCGGTGGCAGACGGCCTGGAGCTTGTCGACGAATCGGCGATGCAGAGCAGCGTCGGCATCGAGCCGAACGGCTGCGCCCGGAAGTCCTGCGCGAGGCCCCGAGACGACGACGCGCGAGCCGCGGTCGACGAGCTCGTCGATCGCGCCGACGATGCCGTCGTCGAAGAACTGCACCTCGTCGATCGCCGACCGCGTCGTAGCCGCTCGCGAGCCGCAGCACCTCGGCGCTCGTCGTCGGCCGTGACCGCCCGCATCTTCGACGCCCGCGTGCGAGACGACGTGGCCGAGGTCGTAGCGGTCGTCGACCAGCGGCTTCACGATCAGCGCTCGCTGCCGGCGATCTCGGCGCGGCGCAGGCGGCGGATCAGCTCCTCGCTCTTGCCGCTGAACATCGGCCCGCAGACGACCTCGAGCCAGCCGCGCCTGATCTGGATGCTCTCTGATCACCGCGAGAACCTACCGGGGCCACCAGACGTACACGTTCGTCGGCTTGCGGACGAAGCCGAGGCGCTTGTAGAGGCGGTTCGCGGCCTCGCGGTACGGCATCGAGGTGAGCTCGAGCATCAGCACGCCCGGCCTCGTTGCGCGCGCCGCATCCCCTCGCGCGTCAGCGCCTCGCCGACGCCCTGGCCGCGCGCCGACTCGTCGACGATCACGTCCTCGATCCGGCCCTTCAGCCCGACGAGACGCGGTAGAGGACGAGCGTCAGCGTGCCGATGATCCGTGCCGTCGTCGTCGCGCGCGACGAGCAGCGTCTGGTTCGCGACGCGTCCTGGAGCTGCTCGAGCGTCGGCGGCGTGCGCGCCTCGGTGAGCTGCGGCAGGAGGCGCGCGATCACCTCGACGAGCTCGTCGTCGCCTCCGTGACCTGCTCGATCCTCATCGCAGCAGCCTCGACATGCGGCGGTCCTTGAGCACGCGGCCTTCGGTCTGGCACTCGGGGCAGTAGTAGATCGTGTGCTCCTCGAAGTCGACCTGGGCGAGCGGCGTGCCGCAGCGCGAGCACGGCTCGCCGAGCGCGTTGTGGACGCGGTAGGTCTGCTCGTTGTCGCGCCCTGCGAGGCGCAGCTCGAGGCCGCGGGCGAGCTCGTCGTGGATCGCCGTCGCGAGCCGCTCGATCTCCTCGTCGGTGAGCTGCGTCGAGAGCGCGTACGGCGAGAGCCGCGCCGCGTGCAGGATCTCGTTCGCCCAGGCGCGGCCGATGCCGGCGATCAGGCGCTGGTCGCGCAGCAGCGAGTGGAGGCGGCGCGAGTCGGACGCGAGGATCGGCGCGAGCGACTCGGCGTCGAGCTCGTCGGCCTCGGGGCCGAGGTGCGCGAGCTCGGCCTCGAGCGCGTCCGGGCGCAGCAGCCAGACGCCGGCGCGCTTCTTCTTGCCGGCCTCGGTGAGCACGAGCTCGCCGCCGTCGGCGAAGCGGAGCCGGAACGCCGGCGTCTTCGGGCTCTTCTCGCCGGGCCGATGTAGCGCAGCCGGCCCGCGCTCATCAGGTGCACCATCAGCACGAGCTCGCCGTCGTCGGTCGGGAAGAGCAGGCGCTTCGCGCGCCGGCGCGCGCCGGCGAAGCCCTCGCCCGCGAGCGCCGAGAGCGGCGGGTCGAACGTCTTCAGCGTCGCGATGTGCGCAGGGCCGGCCTGCTCGATCGGGACTCGCTTGACGTTCGGCGTCGAGCTGGCGGCGCCAGGCCTCGACCTCGGGTAGCTCGGGCATCTACGCTCCTGCGGTGGACCCGATCAGGGTAACGGTGCAGCGCGGCGGCGTCGTCGAGTCGGTCCATCGCGTGCACGTCGCGCGACGACCGACGGGGTCGAGCACGGCGACGATCTCGTCTGCTTCCTGCGCTCGTCGGCGAAGCCGATCCAGGCGATCCCGCTCGTCGAGGCCTACGACGACCTCGACGACGACGAGATCGCGATCGCGTGCGCGTCGCACCGCGCCGACCCGGCCAGCTCGCGGCGGTGCGCAAGCTGCTCGCGCGCGCCGGGCGCGACGGTGGACGACCTCGAGAACGGCCCGCAGGAGGGACGTCCCGAGGGAAAGCTCGGCCACAACTGCTCGGGCAAGCACGCCGGGATGCTCGCCGCCTGCCGCGCGAACGGCTGGCCGTTCGAGGGCTACCGGCTCGCCTCGCATCCGCTGCAGCAGCGGATCGCGGAGCTCGTCGGCGGCGAGACGAGACGGCGATCGACGGCTGCGGCGTGCCGACCTTCGCGATGCCGCTGTCCGAGGCGGCGGCGCTGCTCGACGCGCACGCCGCCGCGGATCGCGGAGGCGATGCGCGCGCGGCCGGAGCTGATCAGCGGGGACGGCGGCGACGACACCGAGCTGATGCGGCTGCGGCCCGGCTGGATCGCGAAGGCGCGGCGCGGAAGGGCTGTTCTGCGCTGTCTCGCCGGACGGCCTCGGCGTCGCGCTCAAGGTCGAGGACGGCGCGGAGCGGGCGATTCGTCCGGCGCTCGGCGTCGTGCTCGGGATCGAGGAGTTCCCCCGGCGATTGCACAACAGCCGCGGCGAAATGGTCGGCGAGATCGAGCTTGAGCTCGTCGTCGGCCTGCTCGATCACGAGCGGGTCGTGCGTCGCGCAGAGCACGGCGGCGCCCGTGTCGCGAGCGAGCCGGGCGAGCAGGAGCGAAACGGCGAGCGCGTTCGGCCTGGTCGAGGCGCGAGGTCGGCTCGTCGGCGAGCAGCAGCTTCGGCTGCACGGCGATGGCGCGCGCGATCGCGGTGCGCGCGCGTTCGCCCTGGGAGAGGCGCGAGACGCGCTGCCGCGTGCGCTCGGCGAGACCGACCGATTCGAGCGCAGCGAGCGCAGGCAGGCGCGTCTCCGTCGATGCCGCGGAGGGTGAGCGCCAGCTCGACGTTCTCGAGCGCCGAGAGGTGCGGCACGAGCCCGGCCTGCTGGCCGACGTAGGCGATCGCAGCGCGGCGGTGCGCGGCGCGGGCGGCGCGGTCGAGGTGCGGTGAGCTCGACGCCGGCGACCTCGATCTCGCCCGCGTCCGGAAGCTCGAGCCCGGCGAGCATGTGCAGGAATGTCGTCTTCCCCGAGCCGGACGGGCCCGGTGATCGCGTGGAGCGCTCCGCCGCGGAACGACGCGTCGAGCCCGGCGAGCACCGTGCGTCTCGCCGTAGGCCTTGGAGAGACCGCGAACGGAGGCGACAACCTCGGTCGCCCGCGCAGGGCCCGGCGTCTCGGGCGCAAGTAACACGTTGTTACTTGCTGTTTTGGACGCCGGGGTGACGACGACGGTGCCGGATTCCAGCGTTGCTCTCGCGCGGTCGCCGATGCCGGCTCGGAGCAGCAGCTCCTCCGGCAGGCGCAGCCAGCCTCCTCGGCCGACGACGATCGTGTCCGACTCCGCCTCGTCGCGGGCCCACTCCTCCGAGACGCGGCCGTCGCGGATGCGGACGATCCGGTCGGCGACGCGGGCCGACTCCGGATCGTGGCTCACGATCAGCGTCGTCGCGCCGTTCTCGCGGGCGAGCTCGCCGATCAGGTCGTAGACGCGGTCGGCGGTCGCGGCGTCGAGCTCTCCGGTCGGCTCGTCGGCGAGGAAGACCTTCGGGCCGTGCGCGAGCGCCGCGCAGAGGGCGACGCGCTGCTGCTCGCCGCCGGAGAGCTGCGTCGGATGGCGGTCGCGCTTCTCGGCGAGTCCAACGCGCTCGAGCAGCTCGTCGGCGCGGCGCAGCCGCTCGGTGCCGGAGACGCCGCGCAGCCCGAGCTGGAGCGAGACGAGCTCGCGGGCGCTCAGCTCCGGCGCGAGCGCACGCGTGTAGTGCTGGTCGACGTAGCCGAGCATCGTCGCGCGGTACGTCGGCGGCGCGGCGCGGGGTGAGCTTCCCGATCTCCTCGCCGAAGACGCGCACGACGCCCGCCGAGGGCTGCTCGATCCCGGCCAGGATCCGGAGCAGCGTCGACTTGCCCGCGCCGCTCGGCCCGAGCACCGTCACGACCTCGCCCTCGCGCACCGTCAGCGCCAGCCCCTGCAGCGCGGCGGCATCGCCTTCCGGCGTCGAGTGGACGCGGAAGACGTCGCGGAGCTCGATCGCGTTCATGCCGCTGCCTCCGCGGCGCGTGCGAGCGCGCTCGCGCTGCAGGCCGCGTCGCTGCGTAGACGAGCAGCGCGGCGAGCACGGCGTACGCGACGATGGCTCCGGTGAGCAGCCGCGGTCGAGCACGAGCCGCAGCGGCGGCTCGGGTAGCGCCGCCGACGCCGTCACCGAGACGAGCGAGAGGACGAGCGACGAGAGAACGGCGCCGGTGATCGAGCCGCCGATCAAGCCGAAGCACGCGACGAGGAGCGCGCGCAGCCGCAGATGGCGTGCGGATCGTCGCGGGCGCGGCGCCCTGCGCCTCGAGGTCGAAGAGCTCGCCGCGCTCGTCGCGGCGATCGCCGGCGACTCCGAGCAGCAGGCCGACGAGCGCGAGTCCAAGCGCGAGCGCGGCCGTCGCAGCGAGCGTGATCAGCGCGCCGCGCGCGAGCGGATCGGCGCTCAGGCCCGCAAGCACATGCGGCGCGAGAGACGACCGTGAGCGCTGAGGGCGGCTTGCGGGAGCGAGTCGGCCCAGAGCTCGTCCGTGGTGCCGAGCCCGGCGAGGTCGTGTCGAGCGCCGTCTCGGCGGTCTGCCGGTCGGCGATGACCGCGTCACCGATGATCGACGGGAAACGCGGGACGATGCCGACGATCCGTGCCGATGACCTGCTCGCCCTCGATCGTGAGCGGCACGATCCGTGGCCCTTGCCGGCGGCAGCAGCGACGGCCGGCGTCACGAGCACCGGCAGCGGCTGTCCGTCCGTCGGCTGTCGCGCGCGGAAGACTGTCGTGTGGTCGGGCGTGATCCCGTACGCGAGCGTGGTCGAGACCCCGCCGCTCCCGATCCAGTCGGTGAACGCGCCGCGAACCGGTCGGCCGTCGACGTCGGCGTGCCGAGATGCAGATCCGGCCACGCGCGGTGGGCTGCAGGCCGGTGCCGGCATTCGCCACCAGGCGGCCGCTGTTCAGCAGATCGAGCTCGAGCGAGCTGAGCGTCGCGTCGGCGAACGGGATGCGGCCGCGCAGAACGACCCGGTCGGGACCGTGCGTCGTGCCGAGGATCACCGCCTGGAAGTCGCCGAGCGGCGAGCGGAAGAAGGCGCGCACGGCAACGTCGTCGCCATGCACGGTGACCGGCAGGCGAAGACGGTCCCCGCCGGAGCGGCGTCGATCGGAACGCGCTCGGCTGAAGCGAAAGCCGGGGTTCGGGTACGCCGAGGAAGGTGAAGCTCGCAGCGCTCGGGACGTTGCCGGTGAGCCGAAGCACCTGAGTCGCCGGAGTGCCGCCCGGCCAGCCGTGGAGGACCGGGACGAGTTGCGAGAGGTCCTCGTCGACGACGTACGGCGCGGGAACGGCGTAGTACGCCTCGTCGTGCTGCCCCTGCAGCAGCGTCGCAGCGATAGGTGACCGCGAACAGCGCCAGCCCGAGACTCGCGACGAGGAAGGTCGCCACGACGGTCGCCTGCCCGGGTTGCGCGAGAGCGAGACGGCGGCCAGCCGCAGCGGCAGCGGGCCGCGGCGGCCGACTCGGCCAAGCCCTCGCAGCGCAGGCAGCAGCAGGCGCACGGCGCCGATCGCCGCGGCGAACGTGACGAGTGCCGGCACGAGCAGAACGAAGACGTCCCGGTTCCCTTGCCGCTCGCGAGCGAGCCCGCGTCGATCGAGCCGCGCAAGTAGCCGTGCAGGACGACGGCGACAGCCGCAAGTGCGGCGATGTCGAGCGGCGTGACCGCGAAGCGGCCTGGCGTCGAGCGGACGCGACCGTACTGTCACGTAGAGGAGTAGCGCTGCGGCTGCCGCTGCGCATGCAGCCGTCGCGATCCCGCCGCCGGTGAGCAGTGAATGATCGATCCACCTGCCACGCCGGCGAGCCGGCTCGTGACGCGACGCCGTGCGCGACTGCGCCGCCGAGCGCCCAGCCGCACGGTCGCCGATCAGCAGCAACCGCGCCCGTTTCGGCGAACGTCTGCAACTCGACCTGCCAGCGGCGTGCGCCAGCCCAGCAGCCGCCGCCGCGACTCGGCGACCTCGCGACGCAGAGCGGCAGCGGCCGCGAGGATCGTGAACGCGAGCAGGAGCGCCCGATCTCGCCGCCGAGCAAAAGCAGTCGTCGTGCGGCGACGCGCGAGGAGCCGACGGCGGCGGTGAGCGGCGTCGGTCGGTGCCGTCACCTCGAAGGCATCCGAGCGCGCCGCCAGCTCGGCGCGCAGCGCGGTCGATCGAGCGCGTACGTGCCGACCGACCACGGGGCACGTCACCGGCTGCACCGGCACGAACCACGCGTAGGAGCGGAAGAACGACGAGAGCTGGTCGTGCGGGAGAGCCCGTCGACGCCGTCGGCGAGCAGCACGGCGACGGCTGCGGTGCGTGGTAGCGGACGGCCGCTGCGACCTGCTCGCTCTGCACCGGCTGGATCGACGACTGCAAACGGAGCGTCGGGCGCAATGTCGCGGTGCGAACCTGGATCAGCCGCAGCGTCGGCTTCGACGGCACGGGGCCAGGCCCCTCCAGGCGCAGCACCTCGCAGTGCGACGGGACGCATGTGCGCGGCAACCGGCCCGAGCGCAGTCGAACGAATCGGGCGAGACCGTCGGCCGCGCGGAGGTTGACGAGCCGGCCGTCGATCTGCGACTCGCGGTAGAGCATCGTCGTGCACCGAATCGCGCCCGAGCGCTGCGGTCGACTTGACGGTCGAGTGCGCGCCAGTTACCGGAGAGCGCGCCGAACCATGCGACCTCGAGCGACCGGTTCGCCGGTGCAAGCTGCGCAGTCGCCTGCGCGAGCGCGCGGTCCTGCATCACGAGTCGCCCCGAGAGCACGGCGGCGAGCGCCGCCGACCCGGCGACGATTCCGACCGCCACCAGCGCAAGCCGCTCGCCGCCCGAGCCCAGCCGCGCACGCGCAAGCCGGACCGGGAAGACGATCCGCCGGAAGGTGCTCACACTGCGCTCCGCCGTCGCGCCCGGTAGGCGCGGGTCTTCTAGCGGTTGCCGCAGAGCTGCATCGAGCACCAGCTGCCGGCGCGGTTCTTCGAGTTGTCGTAGAAGGACCACTCGCAGTTGCGACAGACCTTCAGCCGCGGCCAGGTCCCGTCGAGCATCGCCGTCAATGCCATCTGCCGTCACCTGGCCGAGCGCATCCCTCCCGGAGAGAACGACGCCGCTCCCGCGTAGTTCGACCACGACCGATGTTTGCGCCGCCCGGTCGACGACCGGATCGCCTCGGGTGCGGCTCCGCCGACGTTGTTGACGTGGAGAAGCCGGCGCAGCGCGTCGCGAAGCTCGCTTGCGCGTGCAGTCGCCGAGACGGGAAGGTCGTGCTCCTCGAGCCACGCCGGCAGCCACTCATGGCCGTTTTCGCGGTCGGTCGAGTTGACGAACAGCTGGACGCGGCGAAGTGGCTCGGGCGCCGGGTTGGGCAGGTCGTAGTTCGGCAATGCGACACCGTCATATCACGAACGCCGGTGTCGGGCAAGCGAGGGTAGAGTCGAGCACGATGCGCGTGCGGGCTGCGGCCGGGGGCCTCGCGCCCGCGCTGTCGGCGGGCTGGAACCTCGCCAACACGGCGCGGTCGCCGGTGGGCTCGCGCATGCCTACGGCGTGTCGCTCGCCGTGGTCGGCCTCTTCACGACGGCCCTGTTCGTCACGCACGCGGTTCTCCAGGTACCCGCAGGCCGTCTCTGTGACCGCTTCGGCGCTCGGATCGTCGGTGTGGTGGGACTCGCGATCATCACGGTCGCCTCGGCGCTTGCGCTCGCCTGGCGCGAGGCCGGCTTCGCGATCGCCATGCGCGCCCTCGCCGGTGTCGGCACCGGGCTCTCGTTCGTTGCGGGAAGCGACTACGTGCGAAGCGCATCCGGCTCCGCAGTGGCGCAGGGCGCATACGGCGGAACCAGCATGGCCGCGGGTGGTGTCGCGATCGCGGTCGTGCCGCAATGGGGCAACTGGCAGGCGCCCTTCGCCAGCGCTGCGCTGATCGCGGGCGTCGGCGCGGTATCTCCTCGCGATCGCCCCGGATCAAGGACGCCGCGGCGAGGGGTATGTACATCAGAAGAGCGCGGCTGCGGTTGTCCGACCGGCGCCTGCTCAAGCTGGCGGCGATGCACAGCGCTTCGTTCGGGCTCTCGGCCGTGCTCGGCAACTGGGTGGTGACGCTGCTCGAGCGGGCAGGCGGCGACTCGAAGACCGTCGCCGGCGCTGCCGGTTCGCTGATCCTGCTGCTCGGAGTGATCACCCGGCCACTCGGCGGCCGCGTCTTTGGTCGGCTCGGCGTGCTGCGGGCGAGCTTCATCGCGGGCGGTGCCGCGACGGCGCTGCTAGCGCTCGCGACACCGCTCCCGCTCGTGTTCGTCGCGGCGGCGCTGATCGGGTTGATGGCCGGCCTCCCGTTCGCGGCGTCGTTCACCGGGGCGGCACGGCTGTATCCGGAGTCGCCCGGCGCGGCGGTCGGTCTCGTGAACATGGCCGGCGCTGTGACGATCCTCGTGGCAACGCCGCTCGTCGGCCTGACGTTCTCGCTGCCCGGTCAGGGGCGAATCGGCTTCGGCATTGTCGCCGCGCTGTGGGCGGCCACGGCGGTTACGGTTCGGCGCGGGTGAGCGCGCGGCCGGAGAAGAACTGGTGGACGCTCGTCGCCGTCTGCGGCGCGACGTTCATGCTGCTCGTCGACATCACGATCGTCCAGGTCGCGCTGCCGAGCGATCCATCACGACCTGCACGCGAGCTTCACCGAGCCTCCAATGGGTGCTCGACGCCTACGCGCTGTCGCTGTCGTCGCTGCTCCTGACCGGCGGCACGCTCGCCGACCGGTTCGGCCGCAAGCGCGTGTTCATCGGCGGCGTCGGCGATCTTCACGCTCGCGTCGTCTCCTGTGCGGCATCGCAGAGAGCGGGCTCGAGCTCGATCTCGCGCGCGCGTTCCAGGGCATCGGCGGCGCGGCGATGTTCGCGACGGCGCTCGCGCTGATCGCCCAGGACTTCGCAGGGCCGCGACGCGGCACGGCGATCGCATGCTGGGGCGCGACGGTCGGCGGCGCGGTGGCGGTCGGGCCGGTGCTCGGCGGTGCGCTCACCGACGGGCTTGGCTGGCGGTGGATCTTCTTCGTCAACGTGCCGATCGGGGCTGCCGTGCTCGCGATCGCCGTTGCTGCGAATGACGAACATCGTCGACGCACGAACCCGAGCACCTCGATCTGGCCGGGCTCGTCACGTTCTCCGGCTCGCTGCTTCCTGTTCGTGCTCGGGCTGCTGCGCGGCAACGACAAAGGCTGGTCGAGCCCGGCCATTCTCGGAATGCTCGCCGGAGCCGTGGTGCTGCTCGCTGCCTTCGTGGTGGTCGAGCTCCGCCAGGAACGGCCGATGTTCGACCTCTCGCTCTTTCGCAACCGTGCGTTCTGCGGCGTCTCGATCGCGACCTTCGCGATCGGCGCGGGCATGTTCGCGGCTCTTCCCGTACCTGACGCTCTACCTCCAGAATCTGCTCGGCTACTCGCCGCTTCAGGGCGGGCGTGCGGCTCCTGCCCGCGACGGTGTTCATCTTCCTCGTCCCGATCGTGGCCCGCCGTTTCGCGAGTCGCTTGCCGGCCGGGCTGCTGCTCGGCTCGGGCATGTCTCTGATCGCCGCCGGGCTTCTCGTCATGAGCCGCGTTTCCGACGATTCGCGCTGGACGGTGCTGCTACCCGGGCTGATTCTCGTCGGCATCGGCATCGGGCTCGCAAATCCCGCGATCGCGCACATCGCGCTCGGCAGTCGTCGCGCCGAACCGCAGCGGCATGGCGTCGGGGATCAGCAACACCTTCCGCATCGGGGGCGTCGCCACGGGCGTCGCGGCGCTCGGCGCCGTCCTCCAGCACAGCGTGCGCAACAACGCCGTCATCGCCTCCGGGCCGAGCGCGGCGGGCGCCGGTTTCGCTGCCGCTCACCACGCCTTCGTCTCGGGCGTGCACGATCTCCTGCTCGTCGGCACCGTGACCGCCGCTGTCGGCGCGCTGGCGGCGTTCGCGCTGATCCGGCGCGTCTGAGTCAGAGGACCAGTTTCAGAATCGCGGCGACGCCGACGCCGACGATCACGGCGCGCAACCCGGCCGGGGGGAGCCGGCGGCCGATCCGGGCTCCGAGCTGGGCGCCCAGAACAGAGCCGGCGGCGATCAGCCCGACCACCGGCCAGCTGATGTGGGCGGCGACCACGAACACGATCCCGGCGACGAGATTGGTCAGCCCGGCGAGGACGTTTTTCAGCCCGTTTACCCGCTGAAACCCTTCGGTTGAGGCCAGGCCGAGCAACGCGAGGATCAAGATTCCTTGCGCAGCGCCGAAATAACCCCCATAGACACCAACGGCAAACAGGGCGACCGGCAGCAAACCGGGGACGGCGAGTGGATGGCCGTGCCGGCCCGCGAGGCGGCGGGTCAGCCAGGGCTGGACCAGGACGAGGACGAGCGCTGCTGCGATGAAGCCCGGCACGATCGATTTGAAGGCCGATGCAGGCAGGACGAGCAGCAGGAGCGCGCCGGTGATCCCGCCGGCGGCGGACAGGAGCCCGAGCCGCGCCGCCTGTCGGCCCTGGCCGCCGAGCTCCTCGCGGTACCCGTAGGCGCCCGAGATCGAACCGGGCACGAGGCCGACCGTATTCGAGACGTTCGCCGTCACCGGCGAATAGCCGAATGCGAGCAAAACCGGGAACGTGACAAGCGTGCCGCTCCCCACTATGGTGTTCACCGTTCCGGCGGCGGTACCGGCGGCAAAGATCGCGGCAACTTCGGGGGCGGTCACCAGGCGACGTTAGAGCAAACGGATTCGCGCTCGTGGCGTCGTAGTGCAGAAGTCGAAGGTACCCCCCAACAGCCGAGGCTCCCATGAGGTGCGAACGCAGAACTGCGGCGGTTCTCGCGGGCCTTTGTGCCTGCCTCTCGCTGGCCGGACCCGGCTCGGCCGACATCGTCGCGCTGGTGGCCCACTTCTCGGCGCCGCCGCCCAAGGCGTTCCTGATCGATGTGGGCAAGGACAGCATCGGGGGGCTGAAGCTGGACGAGCCCGCGTCGAGCTACGTGCGGCGTCTGGGAATTCCCGACTACATCGGCACGCTCGAAGCCAAGTCGAGGATCGAGATGCTCTGGGCGCGAACGACCAACCCCAAGACGGGCTGGGCGACGGCGACGCTCCGGAGCCCGTCGTCGACAACGGTCACAGAGCTCCGCTTCGCCGGTCTCTTCCGCACGCTTCAGGGCGACCACCGAGGGACGACGCTCGGCGTGTTTCTGAAGCACTGGCGGCTCCAGGGGCCCGTCGTCACCGGCGTCGTCCACGACGGGGTGCTCGTCGAATACAACGTCGTCGTCGGGGGCGTGGTCTTCGCCTTCGACGAGAAGCGCACGCTCCAGGCGGTTGGGCTCGCCGCCTCCGCGGCCGAGCGAACGCTCTGCGTGATCCCCTCGGCCTGCGTCGTCACGCGGATCCAGTAGCGCGCCGCCCGTCACACTTTCGTCTCGATGCACCTCGTCCGGGACGACGTTCCTGGGATCCCATTTTCAATTTCGGATCCGGGAAATGCGGTATATTGGCGATTCTAGGCGGGAACTCCGCCGTTTTGGATCCAAAGGCGACGAGTTGGAGGTTTCGATGAGCCTGGCAGAGATTTCGCTTTCCGAGGCGCCCCGCCATCTGAAAGTCACGGGCCACAGCCCTGCCTTCGGCTACGAGCCATGCGAAGACGTCGGCTGCTCCGTGCTCGGCCACGGCGTCGCCAGCTCGTGTGAGCGGATCGCCTGCCCGGCGTGCGGCTGCGGCGGCACGAACCTCTCCGAGCTGCACATTGTCGATGCGGCCACGGGCCGCTGGCTGCGTTGCACGTGCGGCCACTCCTGGGTGCACGGCGCGCGGCCGGTCTATGTCTTGACGAGCGCCGAAACGGCGGAGTGCACCTGTCCCGACGACTGCGAGTGCGACCACGGGAATGACTAATCGGTCGGCTGCGGGGATCGAAGTCCTCGCGCCGGCGGATGAGCAGATCCTGACGAAGGGCGCGCTCGAGTTCGTCGAGCTCTTGCAGCGTGAGCTCGGTCCGGCGCGCGCCGAGTTGCTCGAGCGCCGGCATGCGCGGGAGGGTGAGCGACCGGATTTCCTGGCCGACACGCGCGCGATCCGGGAGAGCGAGTGGCGCGTCACCGCGGCGCCACCCGACCTGCGCGATCGCCGCTGCGAGATCACGGGGCCGCCCGACCGGAAGATGATGATCAACGCGCTCAACTCGGGCGCGCGGGTGTTCATGGTCGACTTCGAAGATTCGCTGCTCGCCCACGTGGCAGAACGTCGTCGACGGGCAGCGGAACGTGCACGATGCGGTGCGACGGACGATCTCGCTCGAGACCACCGAGAAGAGCTACCGGCTGAACGACGAGACGGCGACGCTGACGCTCCGCCCGCGCGGCTGGCATCTGACGGAGCGGCACGTGCATGTCGATGGCGAGCCGGTGTCGGCAAGCCTGTTCGACTTCGGTCTCGCCGCTTTCACAACGCGGCCGAGCTGCTCGACCGTGGCAGCGGTCCGTACTTCTATCTGCCGAAGTTGGAGAGCCATCTCGAGGCGCGCTTGTGGGCACAGGCGTTCGGGATCGCGGAGGAGCAGCTTGGGCTGCCGCCGGGCTCGATTCGCTGCACCGTGCTGATCGAGACGATCCTCGCCGCGTTCGAGATGGAAGAGATCCTGTACGAGCTGCGCGAGCACGGCTGCGCGTTGAATGCCGGGCGCTGGGACTACATCTTCAGTGCGATCAAGAAGCTCGATGCGCTGCTGCCGGACCGGTCGGCGGTGACGATGACGGTGCCGTTCATGCGCGCCTACAGCGACTTGCTCGTTCGTTCATGCCATCGGCATGGCGCGCATGCGATCGGCGGCATGGCCGCCTTCATCCCGTCTCGCACCGATCCCGAGGTGAACGAGGTTGCGCTGGCGAAGGTACGCGAGGACAAGGAGCGCGAGTCCGGCGCCGGCTTCGACGGCACCTGGGTCGCCCATCCCGGGCCTCGTGCCGGTCGCGACGGAGGTGTTCGACGGCGTGCTCGGCGAGCGCCCAAACCAACTCGACCGTCGCCGCGACGACGTCGACGTCACGGCCGAGCAGCTGCTGGACTTCACCGTTCCCGGGCGGCGAGATCACCGAAGCCGGGCTCCACGCGAACGTCTCGGTCGGCACCCGCTACCTCGACTCCTGGCTGCACGGCGTCGGCGCCGCGGCGATCGACAACCTGATGGAGGACGCGGCGACCGCCGAGATCTCTCGCGCGCAGGTGTGGAGCTGGGTCAAGGCCGGCCGCTTCACCACTGAGCGAGTTCGCGAGCTGATCGGCGCAGTGGACGCCGGCGACGAGGCCAAGGAGCTCTTCGCCGAGGTGGCGCTCGGCGACCCGTTCGTCGAGTTCCTGACGCTGCCCGCATACGAACGCTTGCCCTAGCGCCGTACACTTTCCGGCGTGGATGCCGCCGGAACCAAGGCCGACGAGATCGCACTCGCGCTCGAGGAGGCGATCGTCTCGGGCGAGCTCGCGCCGGGTACCGTGCTGCGCCAGGAGCAGGTCTCCGCGCAGTACTCGGTCAGCCGAACGCCGGTACGCGAGGCGCTCCGACGGATGTCGGCGCTCGGCCTCGTTTCGTTCGAGGCCAACCGGGGCTTCCGCGTTCGCACCCTCTCGCGGCAGGAGATGTGGGAAGCCTTTCTCGTGCGCGCCGAGCTCGAGAGCCTGATCACGGGGATCGCCGCCGCGAAGATGACCAAGGCCGATCTCGACGAGCTCGACCAGGCCGAGAAGCGGTTCGCCCGCCTCACGCGCGCGCTTCGTGCACGCGAGCCCGGCGACGACCGCCGGGCGTTGACGGTCGAGTGGATGCACGCGAACCACGGCTTCCACGACGTGATCTACCGCGTCGCCGACCTCCCGTACATCGAGCAGGTGTCGAAGAGCGCGCGGCGCACGTTCTCGGGCCCGGCCGTCTGGGCACCCGGGGACGAGACGATCGACGGGCTCTACCTGCAGAACGAACGGCAGCACGAGGCGATCAAGGACGCGCTCGCCGCCGGTAGCACCGAGGGCGCGCGCGTGCTTGCGCGCGAGCACGTGCTCGCCTCGTTCAACCTGCTCGAGACGATCCTCGAACAGGTCGGTGCCGGGTGGCGCAGCGCGCGACCGCGTCTAACCGACGCCGAGTGCCTCGCCCGCGCGTGCGAGCGCGTCGAGGTGGGCGTCGAGCCCGGATAGCCCGAATCCCATCGTGTCCACGGACACGTGTGTTGCACCTGCCTCACGCCACCGTTCGGCGTCTCCGACCAGCTCGTTCGTTTCTCCGGCGCCTTGTTTGAGGCGGCCGTCCATCCCGATTGCTGCCGGGTCGCGACCTGCCTCGGCGGCGGCCGCGGCGATGATCGCGCGAGCCTTGTCGAGCTCCGGCCCGGGGTCGATCCGCGGAAACCAGCCGTCGGCGACTCTTCCGATTCGCCGCAGCGCAGCCGGAGACAGTCCGCCGATCCAGATCGGGATGGGGCGCTGCACGGCAGCGGAGCCAATCCGGCTCCCGTGACCGTGTCGAACGTTCCCTCATACGTGACGGAATGCTCAGTCCACAAACGCCGGAGCAGTCCGATCTGCTCTTCCATGCGTTTTCCCGGGTCGAGAAGTCCTGCCCCAACGCTTCGTATTCGACGCGGTTCCAGCCGGCGCCGACTCCAGACGCAAGCGCCCTTCGCTGAGGATGTCCACCTCGGCGGCCTGCTTGGCGAGCAATGCGGTTTGGCGCTGCGGGGCGATGACGATGCCGGTGACGAGCTCCAGGTGCGTGATCGCTGCCAGGAACCCGTAGAAGACAAACGGCTCGTGGAATGTCGTGTCCACGTCGTACGGCCCGTTCCAGCCGGTATGCACCGCCGGATCGGCGCCGAGAACGTGGTCGTAGATTTCGACATGCCGGTAGCCGAGCTCCTCGACCTTGCCGACATAGGCCCGAACGGTGTTCGGGTCGGTCGCCAGTTCCGTCTGCGGATAGATAACCCCGATCTGCATGCGACTCGCGGTCGCACAGTATCGTGGCCGACCCGTGACCGCAGCGCTCCTGTATGCCGCGACCGCGCGCCGCGTGCTCGTTCGAGAGCGGACGCGAAACCTGCCCCGGCGGTTGCGCGGCGGTCGAGGAGCGGCTCGTGTTCGTGGTCGGCTCGCCGCGTTCGGGAACGACGTTTCTCGCGGGCGCGATCGGCGCGGTGCCTGGCTTTGCCGACCTGACCGAGGTGACGCCGCTGAAGGCCGCGATCCCGGGGCTGGTCGGCCGGCCTGAGCCCGAGATCGCAGCGAGCATCCGCCGGATTCTCGAGCGGGTTCGTGCGCTCGCGCTCGTGCGAGGCTCGCGCGGCGTCGAGCAGACGCCCGAGACCGCGTTCGTGCTCGCCGCCGCGTTACGTGCGTACCCGCAGGCGCGAGCCGTGCACGTCGTTCGCGACGGGCGCGACGTCGTTTGCTCGTTGCTCGAGCGCGGCTGGCTTTCGGCGGAACGTGCCGGCGGCGACGACGTGCGGCTCCGGTACGGCGCGGCAGCCCGTTTCTGGGTCGAGCCCCAACGGCATGCCGAGTTCGAGTCGGCGACTGACGCGGCGCGCGCGGCCTGGGCATGGAGTGCGTATGTGAGTGCGGCCCGCTCGGTGCACGAGCGTGTGCTCGAGATTCGCTACGAAGGTCTCGCGGAGTCAGCGGCGCCAATCGCCGAGCAACTCGGGATCGAGCATGGCCCGCTCGAGCAAAGCCTGGGGCTCTTCCACGACCGCTCGATCGGTCGCTACAGGCGCGACCTCTCGGCCGAGCAGCTCGCGGATGTCGAGCGCATCGCGGGCCCGCTCCTGCGCGAGCTCGGCTACGGCGACAGCCGCGGGTAGTCCAATACAATCTGTGGTGCACGTGCCCAGCAAGTTGCAGGCCTTCGACTTGTCGCTGATCGACAGCCTTGTTGTGCCTGCGAGCCTCCACGACGTGCAAGACCGGTTCTTGCACATGAACGCCGCGGCGGAGCGAGCATCCGGGACGCCGAACGCCGAAATGCTCGGCCGCCACTTCACCGCGCCATTGCCTCCTGAGGAACGAGAAAAGGTGACGGCGCTATTCCGCCGCGCCGTCGAGCACGGGGAGCCGACCGACTTCGAGGTCGTGTTCATCGACGGCAACGGACATCAGCGGGGCGCGCGCGCCGAGCACCTTCCGCTCCGCTCCAACGATGAGATCGTCGGTGTTCTCGTTCTCGCCTTCGAGGGCGGAGGCCCCGTTCGAGCTACCATCGGCCTCGACCCTCAGCCGCGATCTGACGCGCCGCCAACGCGAGTCCTCGACCTGATTGCCGTCGGCGCATCGACCTCCGAAATCGCGAAGAAGCTCACGCTCTCAACCGAGACCGGTCCGCGACCACGTCCGGACGTCTTGCGGGAGCTGCACGTCCATACGCCGGCTCGAGGCGATCGCAGCGGCCGGCGGATCGGCCTCCTCGCGCCGCCGGTGCTCGCAGCCGCCGCGGCCCGGCCAGGAGGCGAACGACCAGGCCGAGTCGACGGTGAGTCTGAACCGATCCATCTGGGTCTAGCGCTGCCGGTCGTCGCTCGGCACCCTCGTAGCATGCTCAGAGGGAGCGCGCGACGATCCTTGTCATCGAGGAAACGCGGCGGCAAGAGCTGATCGATCAGGTCCTGCGGAAGCTTCGGCCATCGTGTCCTGAGCACCGGTGACGGCGCCGAGGCGATCGAAGTCGCCAGGCAGGGTAAAGATCGACGTTGTTGTCGCTGGCGCCCTTGCCGAGGTGCGAACGCTCCTGTGCCAGCTTCGCTCGATTCAACCCGACGTGGTATATCATCGTGTGCGATCCGGGCGACGAACCCGAGACGATGCGATCGCACGACGACACTGTCCAGTCCCTCTCGCTCGGCGACCTCCGTGAAGCGGTTTCCGCCACCTGGATCATCGAGCACCGGATGAAGGAGCTCCATGGAGAAGAGGCGGTCACCCGCGATCGGGTGAGAACAGGGCAGCCGATGAAAATCAGCGGCGCGTCGAAGGGGTCTTTGCCGAGCTCGCCGCGGCAAGCCCGACAACGTCAGCTACATCGTCCTTCGACTCGCGGACGATTCCTCGGTGCACTGTCGTTCACAACCACCGTGACGACGAGGTGAATCCGATCGCTTCGACGCCTGCGTTTGCGCGCTTTCAGAGGACCACGCCGATCGCCGCGAAGGCGGCGTTCGACCGCAGACCGGCAGCAGCTCGGTCGGTGCTACATCACGACGATCGACTGACACCCGGTAGCGGCGGATCGGGCCGTACCCTGGAGCTCTGTTCCGCGTCTTCTTGATCCCGCTGTTCGCGCTTACGGCTGCGACCTTCGGCGCAGCGGCCGAAGGGATGGATGCCGCAGCACTCCGATCCAGGAGCTGATCGTCATCGACCTGGCGGGCTATGACCTCCATATCGATGGCTCCTTCCAGATGATCGGCAAGGACCTCGCCATCGTCGATCCCACCGGCCTGCCCTATTCCTTCCTCCAGCGCTTGAAGGCTCTCGGCGTACAGACTGTGGAGATCGAGCCGAGCGACGACAGATGGATCATCAATTCGCTCGCGTAGCGCCGGGCAAGATCATCATGCCGGAGGGGGCCACCAACCGGACGCTGGATGCGCTGGCGAAGCATGGCGTCACCTGGACGACGATCCCATACACGAAGATGCAGCTGAACGGCGGTGGCATCCACTGCTCCACCACGCCGCTGATTCGCGATCCGGTATAGCCGCCAGAACGCAACCGGCCGGCGGCCCGATCGGGCAGCCGGCCGAAGCAGCGAAAGTTTGACGGTTTTTCGCGGTTCCCCTAATCCAGGGCCTCAAACGGAAGGTAGCCGCTGAAACCACCCGACTGGACGTGATACCAAAAGCCGTTCGCGGTCTTGTCGAGCACCGCGACCTGGGTACCCTTGTTGAGGACGCCGACCGCCGTGCTGGAAGAATTCGGCTGCGACTTCAGCTGGGTGTCGGTATTGACGGTCTTCATGCTGCCGGCCTTAGCATAGGCCATGCAGTCGATGTAAGCCGGCGTGCCGGACTGGAGCGTGGCCACATTGCGCGGGGCCCCGTGATTCTGGTGCGGCCGGCCGCCGCCCGCCTGGGCGTTGACGCTGGCAACGAGGCTCAGTGCCATCGCCAGCACAAAAGAAAAAATCCCGATCTTCGACATTCTTGTCTCCGTCAAAATAGTTTCGCGGCAGACAATGCCGAGACGGGTTACGTCCATGTGGCTCGCCGGGACAAATGGACTGAAGCCGAGGCTACGGATTTCCGTTGTCGATCTTGCGGTTCGGCGACTCGCCTTCCCGACTGTCCAGGGCAAGCGGCCGTCAGGGCGGAGTTGGGCGCCGGCGACAAAAGCTGATAGCCGAAGGTGTGGCATTGATCGATCCCGCATTGCAGGACGACGGAAACAAGATTGGCGGCGCATAGCGCGATGACATAGAGGCTGACCAGCGTCGCCAGGGCGGCGATCACGGGAAAAACGCGTACATTCGTATCCAGCACGCGGCGGCTGTCGCCAAACAGCGCCAGCTGGATCGCCTGGCCGATCAGCAGCGACAGCGCGATCAGCACCGACCAGACCGGCATGTGCAGGCCCAGGATGGCGCTGCCGATATAGGCGTGGCCCGGCCGCGGATAGATATCCAGCAGGCTCTGCCGGGCCGAGACGACCAGCAGAAAGACAGAGAAGATCAGGCTGATGCCGCTATTGGCATAGGAAAACCCGTGCCGGAAGCTGAGCATGGCGCCAAAGCACACGCCGAACAGCGCCACCCGCTGCAGCAGGCACAAGGGACAGGGAATCTCGGCGGCGGTGTACTGGAAGTAGAGTGCTGCGGTCAGGATTCCGGCCGCCGCCATCACGGTCAGCAGCAGCGCTGCATAGTTCAGCCAGGCCGACGGCGCGCGAGGGCGGCTCGAGCACTTCCTCAAAGATCATGACGCAATCTCCCCCATCGGCATGGCCGGCGGCGCGCCCTGACGTTCGACCTGCAGCCAGGGCATGCGGAATCCGTAATCCGGGCTATAGACTTCGTAGAGGAAAAGGCCAAGCGACAGCGCCAGGCAAATGCCGAAACAGGCCAGCGCCAGGATGCGGTGGCCGAACCAGCCGATCGCCACACTCAGCAGCATGGTCGCGAATACAGCCGCCATCATCGAGCGAACCTCCCCCGCCGCGAAACGCGGTCCGCCCCATTATAGCCGAGTTTGGCTGCTGTTATCTGATTGGCCGGATAGCGTTTCATCAGGCGCGATTGCTGCCAAAGCGCCCGCAGCATCCTGTCCCAGCGCTCCGCCCGATAGCCCTTGCGCCGGTTCTCGGCACCGATCGCGAACATGATCCGCATCTGGCGGAACAGGTCGCGATAGGCACTGACAAGGCTCATATCGGCGTCCCAGACATGGGTCGCCTCGCTGCCGCTGCCGTTGAACTCGATGAGGGTCAGATCCTCCCCCGCCTGCAGCCCGGCGAGCGAGGAAAAGCGCAGATCGAAGCGGCCGAAGTAGAAATCGGGAATGCAGCGCGCAATATCGTCGATCCGGCGCGTAAGGGCCGGCGTCACCAGCCTGCCGCCGTCGCGGAAGATCGATCCCTTGCAGTGATTGCCCACGAAAACCAGCCGCACCTCTTCGCCTTTGGCGGGAATTCGCTGCGCATCCTGGCCCAGGCGCTTGAGATAGAGAGGGGCAATCCGCCCGGCGCGCCTGTCGGCACGGATCAGTTGTTCGAGGCTCGACAGGCCATCGCCCACAACCGACGGGGCGAATTTCAGGGTAAGGGAGGAGATTCGTCCGCGCGCCTCGCCCGGATAGCGGAAATAGAAGACGCCCGCCTCGCCCGGCTTGTCGACGAGTTGCTGGACGATCAGCCTCTGCCCCGGCGGGAAGGCAGCGAGATAGCGATAAAGCTGATCGCGATCTTCGATGATCCGTACGCCATTTCCCTGGCAGCCGATATCCGGCTTGGCGATGAAGGGAAGTGCGATACCGGCATCGGCGCTTCGCGCCAGGGCATCGTCGACGTCGTGGTCCACATCGCCCGGACCGCCACGCCTCACGCTGACATAAGGCGCCAGCCATTGCCGGCCGCTGCCGCTGAGGCTTTCGAACAGGTCGCGCTTCGATTCGCCCCACAGGCCGCCGTTTTCCATGGCCGGATTGGCAAGCGCGGGAAGCGTCAGGCTTCGATGGCGAAGACCCTGCCACAGCAGATAGAGATAGACCGGCGTATAGAAGATGAAGCCGGGCCAGAATTCGAATGGCGAATAGGCGCGGCGGCTGTGGGGAAGGATGGCGTCGCTTTCGGAGCCGCCGGCCGCCGCCCTGGCCGGCTGACCGCCCGCGTTTCATCTGCCTCGGCCGCGGCGGCCTTGCGCGCCAGCAATCGGCTGCCGATGATTCCGGCGGCAATCAGCGGAACGATCAGGCCGGCCCAGGCCCAATAGCCGAAATAGCGCGTGGTCGCTTCGCCAAAGGCCAGCGCCAGGGATAGTGCCAGCGGCAGATAGATGGCCGCAGAGGCCAGGCAGAGAATGAAAAACCGCCAGAACGGCAATCCCACCCAGCCGCAGGCGACATAGCTGGGAAAGATCATGCCCGGGACAAGCCGCGCCCCGATCACCGTCAGCTCCATATTGTCGCGCATGAGCGAGGAGAGGCGCGGATCGCCGCGGCCGAGGAAGAACCGCCGCAGGCGAGGATTGCGGCGTGCCAGCGCGCCGATGCCATAGAGCGCCAGATCGCTGGTCGTCATGCCGCCGAACAGACTCGTGAAGGCAATCCAGCGCGGCAGTTGATGGCTTGCGATCAGGATCGCGGCGCTGACGATGGCGATATTTTCATGCACAAACGGAGCGAGAAACAGGCCCCCTGCCCGGGCCGCCAGTCCCGTATCCATAGCCAGGCTCCGTTCAAGAAGCTCGGCTATTCCCATGTTCGCTCAACGCTGAATGCCATGATTTCGTGAGACTACGCGCAAGCCAGTTAAGCAGGGGGTGTAAAGAGGATTCATCCACCACTTTAAGCATTCCCTAAGGCAGAGCGGTCTGCCGCGTCAAAATTACTTCGCCGTCATGTTCGTTCCGCCCATGTCCCGGCATGTCCCGCCCAATCATGGCACCTGACAGACAGCCGGCCATGCCGGCTCGAGCCACGTCTTCACCAAAATGCCACAGCTTGTAACCGGACGGTGCTATTGCCATGGGCGGGCAGCGGCTTAGGCTTGAGCCATGCAAAACATCGGAACCCTTCGGCTGCCGCCACAGGTCGACCTTCGCTACATCGCGCGATCGGCCAATCTGGAACCGCGTATTCGGCTGACGATCTTTCGCGAAACCGGCTGCGTGATGCTGGACATCCGGCTGTCGGCGATCGCGAAGATCTGCGAGCCCGCCAGTGAGACCCGGGAAGATGTGTTGCGCGCCTTCCGCGCCAGCGTCCCGGCGCTGTTGCAGGAGCTCAACGCCGTCATTGCGAGGGCGCCGGACGGTGGCGTCGTCTTCATCACCGCACCGATTCCGCATGCCGTCTCGGCATGGCCGCTTTCGCCGGCATTGCGCCGGGTTTCCGCCTTTTCAGACCCGTAAGCTTGCCCGCCCTGCCTTGCGCAGGAACTGCCCCCGTCCTGCGTGATTGATGCGAGATCATTCGCGCCAGCGGACTAAATCGGGAGCATTTCCATGCCTGGGTTTTTCAGATTTCGGCACCTTGCCATCGTTAGTGCATTGGCCGGATTAGCAGTTCTGGCGCCGTTGAGCGGCGCTCGCGCCGAAAACCCGGATAACTGGGGACGCCATGGCGGCGGGAAACCAGGGCGGCACGGCAACGACTGGCACAATGGGAACGGACATGGCGGCGGCTGGGGCGGCAATCAAGGCTGGAACAATGGCTATGGTGGTTATGGTGGCGGGGCTATAGTGGAGGGGGCTATGGCGGCGGAAGCTTCAGCCTCTACTTCGGCGGCCCGGCTTACTACGCGCCCCCGCCAGCCTATTACTACCCGCCGCATAACCCGCCCCACTATTACCCACCCCCGCAGAGCTACTACCCGCCCCCGCAGGACTACTATCCCCCTCAGCAGAGCTACTATCCGCCTCCGCCGGACTATTACGCGCCGCCGACATTGGGCTTCGAGTTGAACATTCCCCTTCGGTAGGCCGGTCTTCGAAGTCCGTTTGCGAAAATCGCCGCAAGCTTGCCGCAACGTGGGCCGCTTAGCCGGGCGGCAGCGCCTGAAACCAGAAACCCCAATCTTTCCAGACATGTATTCACATGAAGCTCGACCGTTGGCTTAGCCAAACGGCGAGAATCCGGCGTAATGGCGAATGGTGTGATTACACCTGACGTCTGGTCGAGCGCGCTGAGAGCACATCGCGCCGCTCGGCTAAAGACGGACACCGCCGCCCTTCATCGCGAACGGTGGCTTATTGCCAAATGCGGACATTTGACCATTATGCTCATGCGTCGTGGGCACCCAGCTTCGTTCGGCGACTGATCAACGCCGCGCGAGCTACTGGAGACAAATCCCAGCAGGAAGAACTGGGGGCCCGCAATACAAAATCTACACACCCAGGGGGGTTACATTATGAACCGATACGTCGCGAGATTTATTGCGTGTGCTGCCCTCGCGGTAGCCATGTTCACCTTTACCGGCCTCGCCCGGGCGGACTTCAACAGCCCGACCCTCGATGCCAGTCAAGAAACGAGATCAGCTGATCTGCGGCGTCGATACCGGCATTCCCGGCTTCGCCTTCCAGGACGCTGCCGGCAAGTGGCAAGGGCTCGATATCGCCTATTGCCAGGCGATCGCCGCGGCGGTGCTGGGCGATCCCAACAAGGTCAAGTATGTCGGCACGACCGCGAAGGTTCGCTTCTCCGTGCTTCAATCGGGCGAGATCGACGTGCTGATCCGCAATTCGACGCACACGCTCTCCCGCAACACCGATCTCGGCCTTGCAACTTGGTGCAATCAACTTCTTCACCGGCCAGGCATTCATGGTGCGGAAGACCCTGAACGTCGGCCATGTGAAGGACCTGAACGGCGCCACGGTCTGCGTGCTGACCGGAACGACATTGGAACTCAACATCGCCGACTACGGCCGCGCGAACAACATCAAGATCAATACGCTGCTGTTCGAAAAGCCTGAAGAGGCCTTCGCCGCTGCCGAGGCCGGGCGTTGCGATGGCTATACCGATGACGGCGGCAGCGTGGCGGCCGCGCGCTCCGCGATGAAGAACCCAAAGGATTGGATCATCCTGCCTGAGCTGATCTCGCGGGAATTCCTCGGTTCCTACACCCGCCAGGGCGACGAGCGCTGGAGCATACTCGTCAAGTGGGTGCATTACGCCATGCTGGAAGCCGAAACCCTGGGCATCACCCAGGCGAATGTCGACCAGATCAAGGCGTCGGCGACCAATCCCGAGGTGCGTGGCTTCTTGGGCCTGGAGAATGACTACGGCAAGTTCCTCGGTGTCGACAACAACTGGGCCTATAACATCGTCAAGGCCGTCGGCAATTACGGCGAGAATTACGACAAATACTTCGGCCCGCTGGAACTGCCGCGCGGCTGGAACAACCTTTATAACAATGGTGGATTGCAGTACCCGCTGTCCTGGCGCTGATACACTAAGCGTTCGAGCATAGTCATGGTCAGGCGCCCGTCGCCCGCGGCCAAGGTCGGCCAATGGGTTTTCCTGCTGGTCGCCCTCGTGGTCGGCGGGCTCCTGATCAACACCCTGGGCGTGAATCTCGCGCACCGGAACATGACGTTTGGCTTCGGCTTCCTTCTCCATCCAGCTAACTTCGACATCCCGTTTCATCTAATTGACTGGTCGCTCGCCGACACCTACGCGAAGGTGCTGCTTGTCGGCCTGCTGAACACCCTTCTGGTGTCGGCCATGGGCATCGTCTCGGCAACGCTATTCGGCCTGCTCGTCGGCATCATGCGGCTCTCGGTCAACTGGCTGGTCCGCAACATTGCGCTTTGCTTCATCGAATTTGTGCGCAACACGCCGCAACTTCTGCAGATCGTCTTCTGGTATTTCGCCGTCCTGCAGGCACTTCCGCCGCCGCGGCAGAGCATACAAATTCCCGGTGGTTTCCTGCTCAATGTCCGCGGCTTCTTTGTGCCGGACCCGATTATGCAGGAAGGCGGTACGCTATTGCCCTGGCTTGCCTTCTTGGTCCTGCTGGCAACGCCCTTCGTGTGGCGATTGCGCCTCAAGGGACGGCGCCTCGGCGCCGTTGCGCTCATTCTGCCGGTGGCAGCACTGGTCTTGCTCTATGTCGCAATCGATCATGTCGAGTTCCCAGCGCTCAAGGGATTCAATATCCTGGGCGGCGTGGCAGTGCCTCCCGAGCTCGTAGCCTTGTGGGCCGGGCTTACGATCTATGCCACGGCATTCATTGCCGAGATCGTGCGCAGCTCCATCGAGGCGGTGGCAAAGGGTCAGCATGAGGCCGCCCGCTCCCTCGGGTTGCGGCGGCCACATGTGCTTTTCCTGATCGTCCTGCCACAGGCGCTGCGCATCATGGTTCCGCAATTGACCAGCCAGTATCTGAACCTGATCAAGAGCAGCACGCTGGGCGCCGTGGTCGCCTATCCCGACATCTTCCAGATCTTCGCCGGCACGGTAATGAACCACACTGGCAAAGAGGTCGAGACGATCATCGTCGTGATGGCGGTCTTCCTGACCATCAACCTGATGTTCTCGGCTTTCATGAACTGGTATAACGCGCGTGTCGCTTTGGTGAGGCACTGAGCGTGCGAGGGTGGCCTTCCGCGATATCCACAAGTGGTGGCTCCCGGCGCTGGCAGCCGGCACAGCTGCTCCCGTCATGACCGCGGAAAACGCCCCAGCCACCGCTTCGCCGGGCGACGACCTTGTGGGCGGTCCCCGCGGTGGCCCTGCCCGCGCGGTCGACTGGCTGCGACGCAGCCTGTTCAGCTCGGTCACGAACACCGTTCTGACCCTGCTGGTGCTGGCTCTGCTCTGGTGGGTTATTCCTCCTTTCTACAACTGGATGATCGGAAACGCGACGATTGCTGGCAGCACCAGGGCCGACTGCACCGGCGACGGCGCCTGCTGGGTCTTCATCAAACAACGGCTCCATACTTTCTTCTGGGGGCACTATCCCGACGATCAGCTATGGCGGCTGGCCGTCGTTGCCGGGCTGATGATCGCATTCATCGCGCCGGTCATGCGCGAAGGTACGCGCCATCGTGGGCTCTTCGTCTTCCTGCTGCTGACCTTGTTCCCGCTGCTGGCCGGCGTGCTATTGGCCGGCGGCGTCGCCGGATTGCCCTTTGTCGACAGCGACGACTGGGGCGGATTGATGCTCTGCGTCATTATCGCATTCGTGACAGTGGCGGGCGCCATTCCGCTCGGCATTTTGCTGGCTCTTGGCCGGCGTTCCCAGCTGCCGGTGATACGGATCTTCTCGATCGGATTCATCGAGCTGTGGCGCGGCGTGCCCCTATTGACCGTTTTATTCATGTCGGCAGTCATGGTGCCGCTGTTCCTGCCTTACGGCGTCAGCGTCGATCGCCTCATCCGGGCCATTGTGGCATTCACCCTGTTCAACGCCGCCTATATGGCCGAGACCGTACGCGGCGGTCTGCAAGGTGTTTCCGAGGAGCAGGAGGAGGCAGCCTATTCCCTCGGCCTGAAATGGTGGCAGGTGCAGGTATTTGTGACGCTGCCGCAGGCGCTGCGCATCGTTGTGCCGGGCATCGTCAACAACATCGTCGACCTGTTCAAGGATACTTCGCTAGTCACCATCATCGGCCTCGTCGACCTGCTCGGCGCGGTGAACCTGGCGCTCAAGGATCCCGCCTGGCTCGGCCTCGCCAAGGAAGGCTACGTTTTCACGGGCGTCGTCTTCTTCATTTGCTGCTTCGGCATGTCCAGCTACAGCCGCCGCCTCGAGCGCCGGGTGAACCGGCACCGGACAGGCGGCCGCTGAAGACCGCTGGTTCCGAGCGCGCTGCCACGCCATGCGCCGGCGGCGAGTAGACGGCCAGTTAGCCCCCTACACGGCGCGACGCGCTTCACATTTCAGTTCTCAGACGACGCGGCCCGCCGTCGAGGGCAGCTCGTCCAAAATCACGGTCTTGGTTTCAAGGAAGTTCAACAGGCCTTCCGTGCCGCCTTCGCGGCCTATGCCGGATTGCTTGAATCCGCCGAAAGCGATGCTGAAGTCGGTGCGGAACGAATTATGCCCGACCGTACCCGAGCGCAGCTGCCGCGCCGTGGCGTAAGCGCGATCGCTGTCGTTGGTGAATACGGAGGCGTTCAGCCCATAGATCGTGTCATTGGCGATCTGTACCGCATTCGCTTCATCGGTCGCCGATATGACCGAGATCACCGGCCCAAAGATCTCCTCACGCGCGATCGTCGAGTGATTGTCGACATTGCCAAACACCGTCGGCTCGATGAAGTAGCCACGGTTCAGATGAGCCGGCCGGCGGCCACCGGCTGCCAATGTGGCGCCCTCCGCCTTGCCCTTCGCGATATAGCCCTCGACGCGGTCACGCTGGCGGCTCATGGCCAGCGGCCCCATCTCGGTCGCCGCATCAAACGGGTTGCCGACCTTCACCTTGCCGAACGACTCGCTAAGAGCCTCGACCATGGCGTCGTGCCGCTTCTGCGAGACGACGATACGGGTTAGCGAGGAGCAAACCTGCCCGGTCAGATAGGTTGCTCTGCCGGCGATGGTCTTGGCCGCCTTCTCGACGTCGTAGTCATCCAGGATCACGGCGGCCGACTTGCCGCCGAGCTCAAGCGTGCAACGCGCGATCCGCTCGCCGCAGATCGAGGCGATGCGACGGCCTGCCGCCGTTGAACCGGTGAACGTCACCTTGTCGACACCCGGGTGACGCACGAGCAGTTCGGAGACCGCACGGTCCGCCGTCACAATGTTCAACACGCCTGCCGGCAGCCCGACCTTTTCGCAGACCTCGGCAATCATATAGGCCGCACCCGGCGCCTCGGGCGATGCCTTGAGGATAATCGTGCATCCGGCCAGCAGGGCCGGCGCGCACTTATAGGCAATCAGGACCGGGGGTGCGTTCCAGGGAATGATTGCCGCCACCACGCCGACCGGCTCGCGCACGATCAGCCCCACATTGCCGGCGGCTGGCGTGTGGCGTTCCTGGAAGGGATAGGTGTCGGCAAGGCCGGCATAATAGTTGTAGATGCCGCTCAGCGCCCCCGAGCGCGTCTTCGCCACGCTGTGCAGCAGGCCGGACTCCGCGGTCCAGATCAGCGCGCTGTCCTCGGCCCGCTTGTCGAGCTCGGCGCCGATGGCGCGAAGATAGGCGGCCCGCTCGGCATGCGACATGCGCGGCCACGGACCGTTATCGAAGGCATTTCTCGCGGCTGCAACGGCCCCGTTTATATCCGGCTCCTGGGCTTCGGCAATGCTCGCGAACAGCTCCTCGGTCCCCGAATTCAGCACGTTGATCTTGGCCGAACTCGACGGCGAAGCCCACTTGCCGTCAATGTAGAATGTGTCCGGGTGCTTGATGGGCGCTTGAATGGTCATGATCGTCACCTCCAACGGTTGGGCGGCCTCTGGATCGGGGCGCAAATCGCTATCGCCGCGTCGGCAGCACTCGACGTCTTTGGATAGCGAGAACGGCATTTTTACCACTTCTCGCCGATGCAAGGCGACAAAAAGCATGCGTTGCTGTCCATAGCGCAACGGGGATGCGGGAGATCGCCTGCGGCGCTGCGCCTGGTGGCGGCAGTCCTAAAATCCCGCGTCAGGCTGCGCGCGAGACGGACGAGGCCGCTCCGCCATGGATGATCGACACGCTCACGCCATCGGGACCGCTGGCGGTTTCAACCTGGGCATTGAGATGCTGGGCAAGGGCCCTGACGAGGCTGGTGCCGAGGCCGCCTTTGCGGGGCACTGTTCCGTCCGTCGACATTCCGGCGCCGTTGTCGGAGACGGTGAGCTTCCAATCCGCGCCGGCCACGTTGTAGCTGACGATCACCTCGCCATCCTGACGGTCGTCGGGAAATGCATACTTCAGCGCATTGATCACCAGCTCGGTGACGATAAGGCCGATGCTGACGGCATGGGCGGAACCCGCCGCTCCTTCTTCGGCCTGCACCCGAAGCGAGACAGGCCGGTTGTCGGCGATCATCGAAGCGCCGAGGGTTTGGCACAGCTTCGACAGATATGGCGCGATGTCGACCAGATCGACCCGACCGGACGCTTGAAGGTGTTGTTGCACCGCGGCCACGGACATGACGCGCCGATGCGCGTCCTGCAAATGCTCCCGCGTTTCGTCCGACGAGACGGAGCCAGCTTTCAGCATGAGAATGCTGGCAATTATCTGCAGGCTGTTGGCGACCCGGTGCTGCATCTCCTGGAAAAGCATGTCTTTCTCAGTCAGCAATTGCTGCGTTTGCTCCAACAGCTCCTTCTTTTGCTGGACCAGGTCTTCCTTTTCCCGTTCGATGGTCCGCCTTCCGGTGACATCTTCGAATGCAAGCAGCAGCGTCGTGCTGGCATGGCCTTCGTAAAATACCTTACGCGAGTTGAGCAGCATCGTACGGCGGCCAATGCCGGGAAATTCGGCGTCCACCTCGAAATCTTCCATCACGGTATGCTCGGGCAGTATCTTCTCCAGCAACGACCGCAGGGCGGGAATATTCCACTGCCCGCCACCCAACGCGTAGACGTGCCGGCCCTCCGTGTCGTCGGGATCGACCCGGAAGATGTTGTAGAAGGACCGGCTCGCCGCGATCACGCGTAGATCGCCGTCAAGCACAAGCAGCGGGTCGCGGATGGTGTCCACGATCGCTTCGGCGAATACCCGTGCGTCCTTTATCTCGTTGAATGCGGTTTTCACGGTGCCAGGAATTCCTTGCAAGATGGGTTGAATTACACTGACAGCCCGAGCGACGTCAGTCTGGCTGTCCACACGCGTGCCGATGGCAGCGTTTATGAGCTTCGCTGGAAGCACGAAGCAGAGCATTGGCGCCGCGAATTGCCCTCTTCGGCTGCCGGCCTAGGGCATATTTATAAGAGCCGGCTCCGATTTCATATGTCTAATAGAGGACAGTCCCGCGCCAGGTCCGCCGGCGCCCGCACAGCCGCAGGCCTGTTCAATGGCCTCCTTCGACCCACGGCACACCGGCCTCACGAAACGCTTGGGCCAGCACCGGCTCGAGTTCAACGGCTTCCCAGCGGCGCAGTGGATTGAAATGGCTGAAAAGTTGCGGGAGGAGGCGTACGCCGAAGCGGTTCACGTAGCGGCTCGCCTTGTATCCCGTCTTGTGCTGATCGAACCGCAGATCCGGATCGCGCGATGTCTCCCCGACGTAGAGGCCCCAACCGGCGGTGCGTCGGCGATCCCTTAGAAGGACGACATAGAGCCTGTGACGGGCACCTCTGCTACCCAACGTCGTGGCGCGGAGTCCACGCGCTGCGCGCAGTGCCTGCGGCATCCACTCTGGCAGATAGGGGCGCATGTGCCATCTACCTCGATTTGCGAGTGCGTGGCGAAGAAGCTGCCCGTTGGCGAAGCGCTGGGTCTAGTCGATGCGGGCCGGCGTGGCTTGCGATGCGCAAGGCACGCCGGGACGGTGATCGCTGAGGCTGTCGCGCACCACCATAGTCGCGACAAATTTCCGGTGCGCTTAGTGCTCCTACTCAGACATTCTATCGCACGAGTAGAGGGTATTCAGCACTCAAAAACTACTTGCCGCTAACGGAGACAGCCTGTTGGACAGCGCAATCGTGTCTGTCAATCGCCACGCTCGTTCAATGCCACCGCGCGGGTAGAACGAACTCGCGTCTCCATCCATTGGAAAACCCAGAAGACAGTTTTCAAAGGTCCGTGCTGAGTTGGGCTCGCCCAGATTCGATCGCGCGAAGCGCTACCGGGAGGAAGCGAAGTGGGTGCGGGTGCGCGCCGCCGCGACGCAAGCTCCAGACATTCGCGCAGAGCTTGAAAAGATCGCCCGCCAATACGAGGAGATGACCGACGCAATCGAGTGGATCGTCAATCCCGCCTAATCATTCAGACTGCCCCACTGCCCCGGAGGCCTTTTTCTTTAGTCTGCCCAGATCTAGAATTGATCGTACGGGAACGTCGTTCGATGTGGCAGTCCTGGAGGCAGCAGAATTGCTGATCGAGCAACGGGGCAACGACGCTTTAGCCCAAGCGCTCCGGCGGGCGGATTGGTGCACCAGAGCGGCGATGAGTGCGGCGTTGCGTTCTGGCGCCAAGTCGCAGATGCGATCTTGGAACAGCAATGGCCGGGAGTTATGCGTCTGATTTAGCTGGCACGGATTTTTTGCGGAAGATAGGTCACTCGGCCCCGCTTCCGCAGCGATATCTCAAGACGGGGGCGGTCTTTACATTGGCTGATGCAGCACTCGGATTCTTACCTCAGCGGCTCGCAATTTAACTCAGGATTCGCACTAAGTCCTGGCGGCCACCCACCTAGGAAAAACACCCCAACTCGTTTCCACTAGTCTAAAAGCCGCCTTAAAATCTAAATCGCCTCGTCCATAGACCACGATGATATGCTTTGGGTACTGCGAAATTAGCAGGCGCTCCAAACCCGCACATCCGGGGGGAATCATGAATGCGGTGTCCAAACGTGGCGGATTCATTGCTGTGGCTCTGACGGTAAGCGTCATGCTCGCCGGCTGCGGGAGCAAGTCGGTTGCCGGCAACACTTACGAGGCAGTCGGTGGTGCGTTTTCGGTCGAATTCCAATCCGGCGGCAAAGCCGTAACCACGATCGCAGGCAATAAGGTTGATTGCACTTACACGGAAGACAGCAAAACAGTGACCTTGACCTGCGAAGGCCAGCCAGTTGCCCTGACGGTTAACGACGACGGCTCGCTTAGCGGACCCCCCGATGGAATGATGGGAAAGCTAACCAAAACACAGTAGTGCCCGCATCATGGCAAAACGGCTGGGCAATGCTCTTGCAATCCTTGGCTGGCTTATCGGTGCGGCTATCTTGTGGATTGGCTACCACTAAGCCGGCGGGGTAGTGGTGTCGCCCCCATGGTTCCTTTGGGGTGTCGCTGCGGCGCCCGTGATACTCGGGAGCCTGTGCTACTACGTCTTGGCGGGGAGATAGAATGGCGGGGAGGGCGATGGGATTAGCGAATCCTGTGCTGAGTTCAGCTCGAAACAGCGTCAGTGTTCGTTTTTGCCGTCGTGGGCGAGCGTCATGTCCGCGCCGCGGAGGTCGCGCTGAACTTCCTTAGGCGCTTTTCTCGTCTGGGCATCGTCGTCGTGCAGGCGCGCAGCCATTATCGGGCGGCTCACTGCCAAGTGATTGAGGTTGATCTGCCGCATGAGCTTGATGATCGTCAGGCGAGCATCTATCTAAAAACAAATTTGCTTGAGTACGTTGGCGGACTCGGCGACCGATTTTGTTATCTCGACAGCGACGTGATTGCGGTCAATTACGGCGTCGATATGCTCTTTAGTCGTCGTGTCGGACCGGTGAACTTTGCAGCCGACCATGTAGGGATTGACGTCTTTAGCCGCTGGGCCGTCAACTGCCACTGTCGCGAGACGCGCTGTGACCATCTTCGGGAAGCGATACTCTCTTCCTTTGGCATCAATGTTCGGGATCGTGCGTGGCCTATGTGGAACGGCGGCGTGTTTCTGTTCGATCATACTTCCGCGACGTTCCTGCAGCAGTGGCACGACTTCGCACTTTGGTCCTTCGGTGAGAGTTTCTGGCGCACCCGAGATCAGGGTACGCTGGCGGCCACGGTTTGGAAGTTCGGCCTGGAGCGTGCCTCGATGTTGCCAAGCAGCTTTAACACCATTGTGGATCGGATGTGGGGAATCGCACCCGCCGATCGGCTAGCTGCATCGCCGGCTCAATTTCAAGTCAGCGAAAACTACTCGCTGGACGGGAAGGACGGCCGACCAAAGCCATTCTTCCTGCACTTCGTCAACGGCGGCGTCGGGCAATCGGGCTGGCGCAACTGGGACGAAGTATCTCGAACTCGCCGACGGTGCATCGGACAATTGAAAGAGAAATCCGGATGAGCGGCAATATCGATAGTAACCGCATCATTCACGGCATGTGGGTGGGGAGCACCCTGTCCCGACTGGAATTGCTGACGCTGAGTTCCTTCCTACATTTCGGGCACGATTTTCATCTTTGGGCATATGGCGAAATTAAAACTCCTCTACCCAAAGGCGTGCAGTTGCGTGACGCCGCGGAAATTATTCCGCGCGAACGGGTGTTCCGGAAGACCGATTACGATCCCGAAACGGGAGTGGGCAAAGGTAGTTACGGCGCGCCCTTCTCAGACCTGTTTCGCTACCGGCTGTTGCACGAGCATGGCGGGATCTGGGTAGACATGGATGTAACCTGCCTGCGCCCGTTCGATTTCAGCGAGGATTATGTTTTCCGCTCACATCGGATTGGCGCGGTTGGCAGCATTATCAAATGCCCTCGGGGCAGCCCCCTCATGCGAGACACTTATGACGAGGTGGCCGCTGTGGCAGATCAGGATGCCGCCTGGCTGACACCCAATCGGATATTGAACAAGCATATTGACCGGTTGGGCCTGGCATCATTCATCCGGCCGGATATCTCGAATCTCGACAGTTGGATGCATGCGTTACGCCCATTTATCGAGCACGCTACGCCCATTCCTGACGCCTGGTACGCAATCCATTGGGTCAATGAGTTCTGGCGTACCATTAGAGAAGACAGAGGATATTACCGTGGCCGCAAGATCCTTGACGACGTCCCTGACAAAGACAATCCGATCACTGGCAGCACCCTTTATGAGCTCTATCGCAGATATTGCCTTGTCAATCCCTGGGAAGGGATTGACGTGGACATTGCGGGACGCGCGGACGCCAAATCCATCAAGGGAGAGATCGCCCTCGGCGAAAGACCGGCATTTCCGGGTGGAGTGGCGAAAGGCGCCCCTTCGCACGTCAACATTCTAATTCCGGCATTGGTACGCGGCGGCGCGGAGCGCAATGTTCTGGAAACCGTGGAAACACTGCGCGCCAGCGGGTCTGTTACACAGACGCTTTACGTCATGTCCCGCTCACGCCAGCAATATCCCATAGAGAGTGGTCGAGGGCTTCAGGTCGTCCTTCCTTCGTTAGGCCGCGAACGTGGGAGCCTGCGCCAGGTGGCACTCGACGTGGCCTGTTCCCCTATCCCGGTGCTCTACACACATCTCATCCGTGCTGCTCACCTGGAGGAACTGTGGCGCCTCGGCGTTACGACCATCCCGGTAGTACAGAATGCCCAACCCGGATGGCTGGACGAGCCAGCGCTCTACAACCATCCTTCCGTTCCCTTCGTGATCGCAGTGGCTGACGCGGTGGCGTCGCAGGTGCGTGATTCCGGCTGCATGAAGCCTGTTCTCACACTCAGACATGAACCCCAACGCTGGTTCCAGCCTGCTGACTTGGCGAAGTCCCGGCGCCGGATCCGCGACCAATACGGCATCGGCGACGACACCCTGCTGATCGGCATGATCGGGCAATTCAAGTCGCAAAAAGCCTATACGCGGGCGATCCGCGTGCTGGCCGCCATGCAACGGATCTGCCGGACCAAGCTCATGATCCTAGGCGGATGGAATCACGACTATGGCTCTGGACGTACGGCCTACGAGGCAACGGCGCGCCTGGCGGTGGAACTCGACGTGATTGCCGATCTGATAACACCGGGCGACACCCACCCGGTGGATCCCTACCTTGCCGCCTTTGACGTTTTCATCAACACCAGCGTCTACGAAGGCCTCAGCGTCGCACTCCGCGAAGCGATCCAGGCCGGCTGCCCGATCGTCGCGGCCGATGTGGGAGGCAACCGCGAGGTCATGAATGGCAACGGTGTATTGGTCGAGGACGCATCGGATATTGCGGCCTATGTCACGGGAATCTGTCAGTTTCTGAGCCGTGGCGAGCGTGTAGTCGCCATTCAGCCACCGCTGCCAGATTTAGTCCCTCGGTTATGGGCTATGCTCGCGAAATACGGCGTCGTTTCCAGCCTTGCGAGACCGGGTACGCCGAGCGGCACGCTTTTCGTCAGCGAAAATCTGCATATCGGTGGCCCGCAGCGTTCATTGGTCAACCTGCTGAGCCACCTGCCGGCGTCGGCAAGAGCCTTTCTCTGTGTTTTGGGTGGCACCTCGATCGGCGCCTGGCGACTGTCTCTCGATCAGGCGGAGGTGCCAATTCTTTCGACAGAGGGCGCGCTAAACTTACTCGATCGGGCCGAGCGCATTCTGCAATGGGCCGACCAGCTGAACGTTCAGAACATATGCTTCTGGAACGTTGGTCCGGAGATAAAACTTACGATCGCGAAAGTTCTTTCCGTGCGCCGTGTTCGACTGATTGACGTTAGCCCGGGCCCGATGCTGCTCGACGAACTCGAAGCCGCAACGGCATTTCAGCAGCGCGTCTGTCTGACCAGCGATCAATACCTAGCGCGGGTTGATGCCTTCGTCGCCAAACATGCAGGGGGGCTGCCGTCGCGCTCGTGCTTCGAACCCGCCATTCGCACTGTTGTCATCCCAAATGGCGTCCCAATGCCTCCGCGCTTTGTGCCCCTCCCGCCGGCCAGCGTCGCATTGCCGAGAGATGTCGACCCGGAGTTCGCGATCGGGACCTGCTGCCGACTCGTGCCCGACAAGAAAATCGAATTTCTGCTCGAAATGATGCGACGCCTGACCTTAACCGTCCCATCGGCAACGCTGACGATTGTCGGGGGACCTGATGCACGGCACACGGATTATTCGGAGAGCCTAATAGCTCGAATTAGGGATGAAGGTATGAGCAACATCCGTTTCGTCGGTGCCCATGGGGACGTCAATCCCTTCCTCAGTCAGTTCCAGGTCTTCGTAATGGCCTCGGATAGGCAGGGGTGTCCCAATGCCTCCCTGGAGGCAATGGCGATGAAGCTGCCCGTCGTCGCCACTCCATCGGGCGGCACGGCTGAGCAGGTGGATGAGGGTATTAGCGGATTTATCGTAGCCGATCCAACTGACATGGCAGTCCGTGTCGCGGAGCTGCTGCGCGATCCGGCAATGCGCCGACGCTTCGGCGAGCGCGGGCGTGAGATTGCGCGGGAACGTTTCTCGATGGAAGAGATGGTAGTGCGTTACCTCGATCTTCTGGGCGGAACGCCCGTCGCCCCAAGCTCTTCAATCGTGTAAGCTGGGAAGCTGAGATTCTTGGGAAGAGGCGGACAATGGGTCGAATCAAAATAGCCTTTGGACCAGATCGTGACCGATGCGGTCTGCTGATGCTGCTTGATGCTCAAGATCGTGTTGTTTGCGGACCGTTCCCCGTCGCCGGACGGTCCGGAGACAAGTTTGCGGCCCTGCACGGCAATCCGGCACGCAATCCGCTGTTGCGCTACGGCGACACGCCCGAGGGCATCTACCGGGTTACGGGCTTCGTTGGCACTGGGACGAAGGCATCATATGACCACGACCGCGGCCCTCACGAGGCGATCGTGATAGAGGCCGTTTCCGGTGACGCGGCTCTCGCCGAAGCGAACGGGCGCTATCGTTTATTAATCGAGGGGGGAGCAGCAGGAATTGGGGGTATGATTAGATCGACCGCTGGCTCGCTGAGGTTGTACGACCACGACCAGGCCGCGTTGCTAGCCGCGTTGGACGGGGCGACCGGCATTGCCTGCGAATGTATTCGGGACACGGCCGTGGAAAACACGCCACTGGTGACAATCGACGACAGCGTCGTCGAACATGACCCACCACAGTTTTATGTTGATGCCGCCGGGCGTACCCTTGCCGGCTCGGGTGTCACTTCCCGACGGGCAGTTCTCGTCGGGACTGGTGGGATGGCCCTCAGCCTGGCGGTATCGTTTGTGACCTTGGACGCCGCGCTGCCGGTAGAAGCCGCAGCACAGACATATTGACTTACCAACCAAGGGTCCCGGCCGACCCGCCGCCACAAACCGCGCTTGGAAAAGCCCTTGGTTTCGAGATTGAGTCGAAACGTTGAATTCAAGAGGCTCTGGCAATAGCCAGCAAAGTCGCCGCAGAGCAACGATGCCACAGGGCGGTAGGGCCGCGCACCAGTGGCTACGATTCGGGTGCGGCACCGGCGCGATACGGGGTGCCTCGGGGCGAGTCCAATTGGAGCGGGCACAATGGGCAAGTCGACAGTGAACCCTGCCGAACAAGATAAAATCGAGCGTGGGAGGTCTATGCCGATATATTGGCCATTTGTTGGGCCCAGGCGAGAAGAAAACTACTAACTCGTTGAGATATTGGCGTCCCCTAGGGGATTTGAACCCCTGTTACCGCCGTGAGAGGGCGGTGTCCTAGGCCACTAGACGAAGGGGACAGCGGCTGGAAGTGCTCTCTTAGCGAAGGGTAGGCAGCCGATCAAGCAGGAAACACCCGCCCCAGCGCATGGCCTGAATCCGCCGCGGGATAAGACAGGGGCGGGTCATCCTGGCACCCGCACGACCTTAGCAAAATATCATGTGACAATTAGGGAACCTGTTGCCCCGCCAAAGGTTGAGCATCCGTCGTCCGGCTTGCCGAAGCAGGGATCAAGAAATATGGGGAACGGGAACAACGGCCGCCTTCCACTAGCCCACCGGCGGATCATGGTTCTGGAAGATGATTTTCTTGTCAAAAACAGTCTTGAGACGATGCTCGAGAAAGCAGGGGCGATGATCTCATCGCTCTATCACCCGCGACTGGAGGCCGCGATCCTCGATGTTCACATCGAGCGTGGCCCATCCTCGACAGACATTGCACGCGAACTCTCCCGGCGAAGCGTCCCGTTTCTGTTCTACACGGGTCAGTCGGACGAAGTACTGGCGCCGATCCGGGCGGAATGGCCCGACACCCTGGTCATGGTCAAGCCCATGCCGCCCGAAACGATCCTGCAGACGGTGATCGATCTGTTGGCGCGCACCCGAAACGGCCAAGCCCGGCCTGGAAAGGCCGGCGGACCGCTTCGGTGAACTAGGGATTTCGCCGCGCTGCACGCGTTTGGCCTGGGAACCACAGCCCGCCATGGCCGTTATTCGCTGGTCTGCTGGAGGTTTCACACCCCTGGCCGGCCGCATGAATACCGGTGAGCGAGGGTTCGCCATGACTGAAACCGATCGATCAGCTTCGCCGGAGAGCGATACGCCCGCCGAACTGAATATCAGTACGGAAAAGGTGTGCTTCATCATCATCAAGGCGAGAGAGTTCGACGTGAAGGTCGAACCCGTCGAGCCGGACCCGGCATCCAACCCGGCCGACGATGGCCAAAGCGAGATCCTGGAAGATTACCCGGACGATCCAACCCAGGCCGAGCTGCGCGAGGCAATAGACGATCTGAACGACGACGAGACCGCCGACCTGGTTGCTCTTGCCTGGATCGGCCGGGGCGATTTCGACCGCGGCGATCTGGAAGAAGCAAGAGCGCTTGCGCAAGAACGCCACCGGCGGCGCGCAAGCGAATATCTGATCGGAATGCCGACACTGGGCGACCTGCTCGAGGAGGGCCTCGACGCTCTCGGTCACTCTTGCGAAGAATTCGAGATAAATCGGCTTTAGAGCGTCACGGCACCACGGCTCGCCAGCTGGCAGCGCAAGGCCTCTAGCTTCGCTCGAGCCTTACATTGCCCTCCGGCGTCAGCGTCCAGAAGGGATTCCAGGCGATTTCCCAAGGATGGCCGTCGGGATCGGCGAAGTAACCGGAATACCCGCCCCAGGACACGTCCTGCGCCGGCGTCAGGATCTTCGCACCGGCCTTCTTCGCTTGCGCCAGGATGTCATCCACCTCCTCGCGGCTCCGAGCGCAAAGCGCAAGACTTATTCCGCCAAAGCCATGCCCCTCGTTCGATATCAGGGCATCCTTCGCCAGTTCGGTGCGGGGAAACAGCGCCAGCACCATCCCGTTCAACTGGTAGAAGACGACATCCTGGCTGTCATTGCCGCGCTTCCAGCCAAGGCCCTGCTCATAGAACTGCCTTGAGCGCGTGAGATCGCCCACGCCCAGGGTCACGACGCTCAGGCGCTGTTCCATGTTTACTCTCCCGCTGTGAACGAAAGAATAGTCTAGCCGCCGCGCATACGTCGAAGGCGTGCTCAGATCAGATGCCGCAATACCCAGAACAGGCCGCCCGCGAGAGCGATCGAGACCGGCAGGGTCAATATCCAGGCCATGAGCAGGTTGCGAACTGTCGCCATCTGCAGGCCGGAGCGGTTTGCCGCCATGGTTCCCGCCACACCCGATGACAGGACATGGGTGGTACTGGCCGGCAGGCCGAACGCATCGGCCGCGCCGATCGTCGCCATGGCGACCAGTTCCGCCGAGGCGCCCTGGGCATAGGTCAGGCGGCTCTTGCCGATCTTCTCGCCCACGGTGACCACGATGCGCTTCCAGCCCACCATGGTGCCGAGGCCAAGGGCAATCGCCACCGCCACCTTCACCCAGGTCGGGATGAACTTGGTGGCGTTGTCGATGTCCTTTTTGTAGCGGTCGAGATCGGACTGTTCCGCCGCGTTCAGGCCCAGCGAGCCCTTCTTCTTCAGCATGCTGAGGGCCTCGCTGATCAGATACATATCGTTACGCACGTTGGCGGTGCTGCCCGTCGGCACGGCGCCGAGCGAGCCATAGCCCCGGATGCTGGTCGCCGTATCGCCGATCAGCTTAGCCAGCGCCGGCACGGTTGCATCCTGGGGCACACGTTGCTCCACCGTCGCCAGCAACACAGGTCGCGCATCGCCGGCAAGCGCGCTTGTGCCGCCATGACTATCCAGCACGGTGACGGCGCGGGCAGAATCGCTGACGAAGACAGCGACCTGGTCCTTGCCAACGGAGTGGTCCAGTGCATAGGCGGTCGGGACAGTGCCGATCAGGATCAGCATGATCAGGCCCATGCCTTTTTGACCGTCGTTGGAGCCATGGGCAAAGCTGACGCCCGTGCAGGTGGCAATCAGGACCGAGCGAATCCACCACGGCGGCGGCTCGCTGCCCTTGGGCGCCTCATACAGCTTGGGAATACGCAAGATCGCCTTGCAGAGCAGGAGCAATAGCGCGGCAGCGAAGAAGCCGACCAGAGGCGAGACCACCAGAGAGCTGCCGATATTCATCGCCTGACCCCAATCGACACCGCTCGTGCCGTTGGAACCCGAGTCCATCATCTGGTTCATCAAGCCGACACCGATGATGGAGCCGATCAGCGTGTGGGAGCTGGATGAGGGCAGGCCCAGATACCAGGTGCCAAGGTTCCAGATGATCGCTGCGATCAGCAGGGCGAAGACCATGGCAAAGCCAGCGCTGCTGCCGACCTGCAGGATCAGTTCAACCGGCAGCAGCGAGATAATGCCGAAGGCAACCGCCCCCGTCGACAAGACGACGCCGAGGAAATTGAACAGGCCCGACCAGACAACGGCGATATAGGCAGGCAGCGAATGGGTATAGATGACCGTGGCCACCGCATTGGCCGTGTCGTGGAACCCGTTGACGAACTCGAAGCCCAGCGCAATCAGCAATGCGAGGCCGAGCAGGACGAAGACGAGGAAATTGGTGTCTGACGGCATCTGCACCAGATCCTGGGTCAATGCCGTCACCGCATAGACGCTGCCGATCAGGATGATGACCCCGAAGGCAACCAGGCCGTAGCGCTGGGTCCAATGCGGCACATGGAAATGCCGCGATGTTGCCGACGATGTGCTCATGATAGGCGAAAAACTCCGAGGCGATTGACGCCCGCCCGTCAGGAATACCGCGCCTAGCGTCTGATCGCCTCACGTTAAATCAACGTGAGGCGTGAATCAGCCGCTAATTCAAATAAGTAGAGCAAAATTCACGAATCAGGTTGCTTTAACCTGATCCGATCTTGCTCTAGGCGACCTTCTCATTGGCCTTGGCCGCGTGGCGCTTGGCCGAGGCGATGAAGGCGGCGACGTCGGCTTCCTTCGTGTCATGGGCGGTGACCAGGCGCAGCAGCGTCTTGTCTTCGCCCAGCCAGCGATAGAACTGGAAGCCGTCGGCAAGCAGGCCGCGGATCGCGGTTTCCGGCAGGTCGACGAAGATCTCGTTGGCCTCCACCGGATGGGCAAGCCTGGCGCCGGCGATGGCCGACAGGCCCTCGGCCAACTGCCTGGCCATGGCATTGGCGTGGCGCGCAGTGCGCAGCCAGAGATCGTTCTGCAGATAGGCATCGAGCTGGGCGGAAAGGAAACGCATCTTGGAGAACAGGTGCCCTGCCCGCTTGCGGCGGAACTCGAATTCCTGGGCCCGCTTGCGGTCGAAAATCACCACGACCTCGGCTGCCAGCGCCCCGTTCTTGGTGGCCCCGAAGGAGAGGATCTCCACGCCCGCGCGCCAGGTGATATCGGCGGGCTTGGCCCCCAGGAAGACCAGCGCATTGGCAAAGCGCGCGCCATCCATATGCAGGCCCACGCCATGCCGCCTGGCGACTTCCGAAATCGCGCCCACTTCATCGGCGCGATAGGCGGTGCCGGATTCGGTCGCCTGGGTCAGGCTGATGGCCGCCGCCTGGACATGATGCACCACGCCCTGGCCGGAGCGGGCCAGCGCCTCGCCGAGCTGTTTTGCCGTCAGCTTCCCATGCTCGCCCGGCAGGTCGACGAGTTTGGCACCACCGGTATAAAACTCCGGCGCGCCGCATTCATCCACGGCGACATGGGCATCCTGGTGGCAATAGATGGCGCCCCAGGCGGGTGACAGCAGCGAGAGCGACAGCGCATTGGCAGCCGTGCCGGTGGCGACGGGAAATGCGGCCAGGTCGGTCTCGAAGATCTCCTTCAGCTTGTTCTCGACCCGCTCGGTCAGCTTGTCGGCACCGTAGGAGGCAAACGCGCCCGTATTGTTGGCGCTGAGGGCGGCCAGGATTTCAGGCGCCGCACCCGTCACGTTATCGCTGCAGAAATTCATCGTGCGATGTCCTTCAGGGCTGGGACTGCAAGGCAAGGCTGCCGGTCTGCTGGCCGCTTTGCGGATCGACGAACAGGATCAGCTGGCAATCGGGACTGTCGCCCAGGCGCAGCGCCAGCCGGTCGCCGGCATTGACCATGCCGATAAGATGGCAGCCCTTGGGCAGGGTCAGCGCAGTACTGCCGAATCCGCCGCCATGGCCCGAGCGGTTCACCATGGTGACCACGACCACGGCGATGCCGACAATGATCAGCACCCCCATGACGATGACAAGTAGCTTGAGAGCTTGCATGGTTTCAGTCCAGTCTCGCGGGCGATGCCCCACGACCCCCAGGAAAATACGACGAGCGAACAACCGCCGCCGATGACGGCGGAGGCCGAGGATGCCGGCGAAAGGCTCGACCGGTTCCTGGCACGGCGGCTTGCCGGCTTCTCGCGCAGCCGCCTCAAGAATCTGATCGAGGCGGGCCATGTAAGCGCCGGCGGCGCGACCTTATCCGACCCCTCCCACAGGGTCAAACCGGGGCAGCGCTATACCCTCATCCTGCCCGACGTGGTCGCTGCGAAGCCTGCGGGCCAGGCGATGGACCTGGCGATCGTCTTTGAGGATGGCGATCTGATCGTGATCGACAAGCCCGCCGGAATGGTGGTGCATCCCGCTCCGGGCAATCCCGATCGCACGCTGGTCAACGCGCTCATCGCCCATTGCGGCGATTCCCTGTCGGGGATCGGCGGAGAAAAGCGGCCGGGCATCGTCCACCGCCTCGACAAGGATACCAGCGGGCTGATCGTCGCCGCCAAGAACGATGCCACCCACCGCGCGCTGGCGGCGGATTTCGCCGCCCGGCGGATCGAGCGAATTTACCAGGCCATCGTCTGGGGCATTCCGCTGCCCCGCGAAGGCGAGATCGAGGGCGCCATCGGCCGCCACCCCGTCGATCGCAAGCGCATGGCGGTGGTCAAGCGCGGCGGCAAGGCGGCACTGACCCGCTATCGCACCATCCGCGCGCTGGGGCCGGGTGCGAGCCTGGTGGAATGCAAACTGGCGACCGGCCGGACCCATCAGATCCGGGTCCATCTGGCAGCTTCGGGACATCCCCTGCTAGGCGACCCGGTCTATGGCCGGGAAACTGCGGAGCGCCGCGCCCGGCTTTCGGCTGCCGGCCGGGCGGCCTTGGCTGATTTCCGGCGCCAGGCACTCCATGCCGGCATCCTCGGTTTTTTGCACCCGCGAACAGGCGGGCAGCTGCACTTCGAAAGTCCGCTACCCGCCGATTTCCAAACTTTAATTAATGCGTTGGAAACACAGGGAGATTGACAATACCCGACTAAATTGATACACCATTCTTGAACAGGCCTTACCCCGGCCCCATATTAACGATCCGGCCCCAGTTTTGCCGCATTGCCGCGACAGATTTGGGCGTCCCAGGAGGGGAAATGACCACAGCAATCAGAACACTGCCAAGGCTTGCGAGCGACAGCGGTCTCTCCCGCTATCTGCAGGAAGTCCGCAAATTCCCGATGCTCGAGCCCAACGAGGAATTCATGCTGGCCAAGCGCTGGCAGGAGCATCAGGACGCCGAAGCCGCCCACCGGCTGATCACCAGCCACCTTCGCCTGGTGGCCAAGATCGCCATGGGCTATCGCGGCTATGGGCTGCCCATCAACGAGCTGATCGCCGAAGGCAATGTCGGGATGATGCAGGCGGTAAAGCGCTTCGATCCCGATCGCGGTTTTCGTCTGGCGACATACGCCATGTGGTGGATCCGCGCCGCGATTCAAGAATACATTCTGCACAGCTGGTCGCTGGTGAAGATCGGCACCACCGCCGCACAGAAGAAGCTGTTCTTCAACCTGCGCCGGGTGAAGGGCCAGATCAAGGCGCTGGAGGAAGGCGATCTGACGCCCGAGCATGTGGAGACCATTTCCACCCGGCTGAACGTACCGGCCGAGGATGTGGTCTCGATGAATCGCCGGCTGGCAGCGCCGGATAATTCGCTGAATGCCCAGGTGCGCAGCGATAGCGACGGCGAGTGGCAGGATTGGCTGGTCGACGAGACGCCGAACCAGGAAACGCGCATGGCCGAGACCGAGGAGCTGTCGAAGCGCCAGAAGCTGCTGACCTCGGCCATGTCCGGCCTGAACGAGCGCGAGCGCCATATCCTGACCGAGCGGCGGCTGAAGGACGAGCCGGCGACATTGGAGGATCTGAGCAAGGAGTACGACATCAGCCGCGAACGCGTGCGCCAGATCGAGGTGCGCGCCTTCGAGAAGCTGCAGAAGTCGATCCGCAACGCCGCCCGCGAACAGGGCCTGGCGGGATAAACGCTGCTTACCGAGATGGTTCTCAAGGCCCGGGCCGGCATCCACCGCCCGGGCCTTTTTCTTTGTCACCTGATCCCCTGGACGCTCGGGTCAAGCCCGAGCGTGACGGGTGAGGAGTGCCGCAGACGCCGTCCACTGCTCCACCCTCGCCATGCCCGGCCTTCGAGCCGGGCATCCACGACTCGGGCCCGCTATCGCGTGCGAGGTATTCTCTGCGTCTCAGATCTGGGAGCGCTCGTCATGAAACTCATCGGCATGCTCGATTCACCCTATGTGCGGCGGGTGGCGATCTCGTTCCAGCTGCTCGGCATTCCCTTCGAGCATCAATCCCTTTCGGTCTTCCGCACCTTCGACCAGTTCCGCAAGATCAACCCAGTGGTAAAGGCGCCCTCGCTGGTCTGTGACGATGGCGAGGTGCTGATGGATTCAACATTGATCCTGGAATACGGCGAAAGCATCGCCGTCAATGGACGCAGCCTGATGCCGAAGGACCGCGCCCAGCGCCAGCACGCGCTTCATCTGATCGGCGTAGCCCTCGCCGCCACCGAGAAATCCGTCCAGATCGTCTATGAGCGCCACACGCGCCCGCCGGAAAAACAGCATGAGCCCTGGATCGAGCGCATCACTACGCAAGTCCTCGGCGCTTATGAACTGCTGGAATCAGAGATCGCGCGCAAGCCGCTGGCCGCCACCAGCAAGACGATCGACCAGGCCGCCATTACCACCGCGATTGCCTGGGAGTTCACCCGGATGATGATTGCCGATGTGGTGAAGCCGGCGAATTTCCCGGCCCTTGCCGCCCATTCGGCTGCCTGCGAGCAATTGGCCGAGTTCAAGGCCGCACCCCATGGCGATGATACCTATCGCCGCAAGCCTGATTCCGTCGGCGTCAATCGCTGAACGGGTCGCGCACCAGGATCGTGTCGTCGCGTTCGGGGCTGGTGGAGAGCATGGCGACGGGCGCCTCGATCAGCTCCTCGATGCGGCGGATATATTTGATCGCGGTTGCCGGCAGATCCATCCAGCTTCGCGCGCCGCGGGTCGATTCCGGCCAACCTTCCATGGTCTCATAGACCGGCTCGGCGGCGGCTTGCGCTGCCATGCCGGCGGGAAAATGATCGACACGCTCGGCGCCGATCCGATAGCCGATGGCGATCTTCAGCTCCTCCATCCCGTCCAGCACGTCGAGCTTGGTCAGCGCGATGCCGTCGATGCCGCCGGTCTTCACCGCCTGGCGCACCATGGTGGCGTCGAACCAGCCGCAGCGCCGCTTGCGCCCGGTGACGGTGCCGAATTCGCGGCCGCGCTCGCCCAGGCGCTGGCCGATCGCATCGGTCAGCTCGGTCGGGAACGGGCCCGCGCCCACCCGCGTCGTATAGGCCTTGGTGATGCCCAGCACATAGCCGACGGCGCCGACGCCAAGGCCGCGAGCCCGTCGCCGCCTGGCCACCGACGGTGTTGGACGAGGTGACATAGGGATAGGTTCCGTGATCGACATCGAGCATGGCGCCCTGGGCGCCCTCGAACAGGATCCGGTCGCCGCGCCGGCGCGATTCATCCAGCCGCTGCCAGACCCGGCAGGCATAGGGCGCCAGGCGGGGCGCGATCTGGCCCAGCTTGCCCGCGAGTTCATCGCGATCGATCTCGCCGGCGCCAAGTCCGCGCAACAGCGCATTGTGATGCAGCAACAGTTCATCGAGCTTGCGCGACAATGTCTCGGGCTCGAACAGATCGCAAACGCGCACGGCGCGGCGCGCGACCTTGTCCTCATAGGCGGGACCGATGCCGCGCCCGGTGGTGCCGAGGCTGGCTTCGCCCCGCGCGGTTTCGCGCAGGCGGTCGAGCGCGCCATGCAGCGGCAGGATCAGTGCTGCGTTGTCGGCCAGCAGCAGATTACCCGGCGTCACCGCCACGCCCTGCTTGCCCAGGGCCTCGATCTCGGCCAGCAGCGCCCAGGGATCGACCACCACGCCATTGCCGATGATCGAGAGCTTGCCCTTGCGCACGACGCCGGAGGGCAGCAGGCTCAGCTTGTAGGTGACGTTGCCGATGACCAGCGTGTGGCCGGCATTGTGGCCGCCCTGGAAGCGGACCACGACATCGGCGCGCTCCGACAGCCAGTCGACGATCTTGCCCTTGCCCTCGTCGCCCCACTGGGCGCCGACGACGGCGACATTGGCCATGGCTTATCCCCCGCTTACTTCTTCGACAGTGCGACCGCCCGGCCGGCCTTCAGCAGATGGCTGCAGCCAAGCCGGCGCGCCTCGGCACGCTCGTCGCCTGCCGATTCGATTCCCCCGATGGTAGCCCATCCTTTGGCCCGCCAGGCAGCGGCAATCCGGCGCGGCGTGCCGGCGGGCAGGAACAGATGGGCGCGTGATTTCGGCGCCGGCACCGCGCGCAGCAGCGTATCGAGATAGAGGGTGAAGCCGGTGGAAGCTTCGCCCTTGGCGCTGAGATAGCGCCCACCCCGGCCGAGCTCGCCGCTGACCCCGCGGGCCAGCAAGGTGAAGCCCACGCCGCTGTGATATTCCAGGCCGCGATGCTCGACCGGATCGATGGTGAGCACCAGCTTGGGCGCGTTTGCCAGCAATAGATCGACGACCTCGGCCAGGCGATCGCGTTCGCTTGCCGCTTCGGGCGGCAGATCGAGCTTCGCCAGTGCCGACCAGCGCCGCGCGTGCCGTGCCTGCTGCCTGCAGCAGCGCGCGGAACAGGGGCGCCTCGCGCCCGGCAAGCTTGCCGATGGCAGCCGCATCGCGCCGGTCGAGGGCAGCGACCAGATTGGCCGTTGCCGCCTGGTCCAGGCCATGGCCTTGCGCGGTGGCGGAGACCAGCAGAGGCACGTTGAGATCGATGGAGAGATGGCGCACCGCCAAGGCGCCCAGCGCTTCGGCCGCCAGCAGGATCACTTCTGCATCGGCCTCGGCCGAATCCGAGCCGATCAACTCGACACCCGTCTGGCCCACCTGGCGCTCCGGCCGCAGGTTCGAGCCCTTCACCCGCAGGACCTGTCCCGCATAGGAGAGACGCAGCGGCCGCGCCTGGCGCGACAACCTGGTGGCGGCGATGCGGGCGACCTGCAAGGTCATATCCGCGCGCACCGCCAGCATGCGATGCGAGACCGGATCCATCAGGCGGAAGCTGCGCTTGGCCATGGCCGCGCCCGGGCCGCTCAGCAGGCTTTCTTCGAACTCCACCAAAGGCGGCTTGACGCGCTGATAGCCATGGCCGGCGAAAATGGCCATGAGCCGCTCCACCGTCGCCGCTTCATGGGCGGCATCGGGCGGCAGCACATCCTGCAAGCCGGCGGGCAGCAAGGCGGTTTCGGCAGAGCGCGACAAGGGAACCTCGATGACGGGATAGCCGCCGTTACTAACCGGACATCGATAGTTCCGCAACAGACGATGTCAGCCCTGACTTAAGTATTGGCGCCGGTCGAACCATCCCTCGCTCGTCATGCCCGCCCTTGAGGCGGGCATCCACGACTTGGCAGGCGAAGAAACAAGCCGTGGATGCTCGGCTCGGCCTTCGGCCGGCCAAGCATGACGGAATGAGAGATGGCGCGGTCGTTACGCTCGGCGGCACTCAGCTCATAAAATTCCGCAGCAGCACGACGGCGGCCACACCGCCGATCACCGCCACCAGCACCGGCAACCGCCAGGCCAGCAGCAGGGTGACGAGGGCGGCCAGCGTCTCGGCGGGACCGGTTGCCAGCACGGTCGGCGCTATCAGCGCCGTGAGCACAGCAAGGGGCACGGCTTCGAGCCCGGCCTTCAGCCGTCCGCGAATGGGAAAGCGCTGCACGAACCAAAAGCCGGCTACCCGCGAGCTGTATGTCGCCACCATCATGCCGACCCAGGTCGCGAGGGTTGCGAGGTCAACGCGCATCGTTGGGTCCCGCGATGTCGGGCCTTACCGTTTCGGACTTCGCAATGAGGGCGGCGGCCACGGTGCCGGCAATGCCGCCGATGAAGATGTACCAGACGCTGGGCAGAAGCTTCCAGGCGATGCAGCGCGGTTGCCGCACTGACGGCAATCGGGATCAGGCTCGATCGATTGCGGCAAAAGCCGAACAGGATCACCAGGAAGACCGCGACGAAGGCGTAGTCGAAGCCGTAGCGGCTGGGATCGGAAATGGTGCTGCCCAGGATATTGCCCATGGTCGACCAGAAGACCCAGGAAACCCAGAAGGGCAGGCTTTGGCCGAAGTAATAGGCGGGCGTCAGCTTGCCTTCCGCGGCACGGCGCAGCGCCACTGCCCAGATCTCGTCGGCCAGGAAGAACAGGCCGAAATAGGATTGCCGCCGGCTGAAACGGCCCATCTGCGGGCCGATGGAAGCGCTCATCAGCAGATGGCGCAGATTGACCATCCAGGTGGTGGCGACCAGCACGAAGATGGGGATCGGATGGGTCCAGAGACCAACGGCGATGAATTGCGCACTGCCGGCAAAGACGAAGCCGCTCATCAGCCCGGTCTCGGCGGGGCTCAGCCCCTTGGCGGCCGCCGTGGTCCCCATAATGAGCGCAAACGGAATCCCCGCCAGCAGCAGTGGGGCCATCTGCCAGGCACCAAGCAGGAAATCGTCACGCCAGTTCCCCTCGGCCCGCTTTGCTGCCTCAGCCGTCGACAAAAATACTGCCCCGCATATTGCAGATTGCCCGCCCGCCGATCTTGACCCGATCGGCGGTCAATTCGCAATCGAAGTCGCCGACGCGCTGCGAGATTTGCCGCGCCCGCAACCGATTGCGGCCAAGCCTGTTTGCCCAATAGGGCATCAGGATGCAGTGGGAGGAGCCGGTGGCGGGATCCTCGGGAATGCCCGCACCCGGCGCGAAATAGCGGGCGACATAATCGATGCCATCGCGCCCGGGCGCGGTCACGAACACGCCGTCGAGTTTCAATGCGGCCACGGCGGCGAGATCGGGCTTGAGATTGGCGACATCCTCCCATGACTCAAAGACCGCGAGATAGGAGACGCTGGCCAGAAGTTCGCGAGGCACGGCGCCCAGCGCAGCACCAACTGCCGGCTCATCAACCGGCGATGCTGGCCGCAGCGGCAGATCGAGGGTGAAGAGATCGCCCTGGCGCGTCACCGTCAGGCGGCCGCTCCGCGTATCGAACCACATATGATTGCGGCCGGGCTGCAGGAACTGAGAGATCACAAAGGCGCTGCCCAGGGTCGCATGGCCGCACAGATCGGCTTCCACCGTCGGCGTGAACCAGCGCAGCTTGAATCCTTCGCCATCGGTAACGAAGAACGCCGTCTCGGCCTGATTGTTTTCCGCGCCGATGGCCTGCATGGTCGCTTCCGGCAGCCAGCGCGTGAGCGGCACGACGCCGGCGGGATTACCGCCGAACATCCAGTCGGTGAAGGCGTCGATGCGATAGAGCGGCAGTTCCATCTGCTTCAATCCGCGACCGCTATGCTGCCCTTCATGTAGCAGACGGCACGCCCGCCGATCTTCACCCGCTCGCCCGCCAGCTCGCAGTCGAAATCGCCGATGCGCGAGGAGATCTGGCGAGAGATGAGGCGCTTGCGCCCCAGGCGCTGGGCCCAATAGGGCATCAGCACGCATTGCGCCGAACCGGTGGCGGGATCTTCATTGATCCCGGCCTTGGGCGCGAAGAAGCGGCAGACATAGTCGATGCCATCGCGGCCCGGGGCGGTTGCGATGACGCCGAACAGATCGAGCTTGCTCATCGCCGCGAAATCAGGCTGCAGCGACGCCAGCTCTTCCGAGCTGTTATAGACGGCCAGCCAGGAATAGGACTCGACCAGCTCGGCCGGCTTCTTGCCCAGCGCTGCGCCCACCTGAGGGGCGTTACCGGGCTTGATCTGGCGCGCGGGAAAATCGAGCACGAAGACATCGCCCTTAACCTCGACACCCAGACGGCCGCTGCGCGTCTCGAAGGACATGGCGCGCTTGCCACGCTCGAGATACTCGGTGATGACGAAGGCGGTGGCGACCGTCGCATGGCCGCAGAGATTGATCTCCACTGTCGGCGAGAACCAGCGCAGCCGATAGCCCTCGCCCTCGGGATAGAAGAAAGCAGTCTCCGGCAGATTGTTCTCCAGTGCGATCGATTGCATCACCGCATCGGGCAGCGGTGCCTTCAGCGGCACCACGCCCGCGGCGTTGCCGGCGAACAGTTTGTTGGTGAAGGCGTCGATCTGATAGAGCGGCAGTTCCATGGTCATTCCCCAATGTTGGCCAGCGGCTAGCGGCGCCAAAACGGTTTTTCGGTCTCGGCCGAAACATCGGAACGGCTGACGCCGATATCGTGCAGCGCAGAATCGTCGAGGCTGGCGAGGTCACGGCGCTGGCGAGCGAGTTCACACCAGCTGAGGAACAGATCGATCCAGGGAAAGATCTCGAACGAGCCTGCCCGATGCAGCAGGCGACGGACATATGATGAGGTCATGTGACAGTCCAATTTCTAAGATTGTATCCGGCAAGCGAAGATAGAGATTGACACAATTCCGCGTCAATTGATAAGTTGTCACCATGACAATATGGGTTCCTGACCTCTCCACTTCCGGCGGCCCGCGCTACAAGGCGATCGCCGAGGCGCTGGCTGTCGATGTGCGCAACGGGAAACTGAAGGCTGGCGAGCGCCTGCCCACCCATCGCGACCTGGCCTATCGGCTGGGCGTGACGGTCGGCACCATCACCCGCGCCTATGCCGAGGCGCAGCGCCGCGGGCTGATCGAGGGCCATGTCGGACGCGGGAGTTTCCTCGCCCAGCCGGTCAACCTGCCCGCCGGGTTCGGCCAGCCGGAACATGAGCAAAGCGGGCTGATCGAGATGAGCCTCGCCTTCCCGCCGCCCCAGGCCAATGACGTGCTGCTTCATTCGACATTTGCCGATCTGGCGCGCCAGCCCGGAATTTCCCGTTTGCTGGATTACCAGCCCCATGGCGGCATGGCCCATCATCGCGCCGCCGGCGCCGTCTGGATGGAAGCCCATGGCCTGAACGTGCCCAGCGATCGAATCATCGTGACGGCGGGCGCGCAGCACGGGCTTGCCATCTGTCTGGGCGCGCTGCTGCGCCCGGGCGATGTGCTGCTGACCGAGCCGCTCACCTATCCCGGCATCCGCGCCGTCGCCGAGCTGTTCAAGGTGCGCATCCAGAGCGTGGCGATGGATGAGGACGGCATTCTGCCCGAGGCGCTGGAGGCCGCCTGCCGCGACGGCTCGCCCCGCGCGCTCTATTGCATTCCCACCCTGCAAAACCCCGGCGGCTCGGTGATGTCCCATGAGCGCCGCGGCGCGATCGCTGCGATCCTGCGCAAGTACCGCCTGCCCTTCATCGAAGACGATATCTACCGCTTCCTGGTGGATGCGCCGCCGCCGCTGTCGGCCTACGTGCCGGAGCTGGGGCATTATCTGCTCGGCAGTTCCAAGGGGATCGCGCCGGGTCTGCGTGTCGGCTTTCTCGCCGTGCCCCAGGGCCAGAGCGCGCCCTTCATCGCCGCCTTGCGCGGCACCACCTGGATGGCGCCGCCCCTTTCCGCCGAGATCGCCACACGCTGGATCAATGACGGCACGGCCGCCGCGCTCGGCAAGGCCCAGCGCGAAGCCGCCATCGAGCGGCAGAAGATCGCCAAGCGCATGCTGACCGGTTTCGATTACCGCGCCCATCCCAACAGCTTCTTCGGCATGCTCTACATGCCGGGCAATTGGCGGGCACCCGATCTGGTCAATGCCGCCGCCCGCCTGGGCATCCGGCTGCGCGCTGCCGAAGCCTTCGGCACCGACCAGCCGGCACCCCAGGCGATTCGCCTGTGCATTTGCGGCCTTGCCGATGTCAGCCGCCTGATCGAGGGCATTGGGCGCATTGCCGCCTTGCTGCATGAAGGACCGACGGCGGATAATCTGCTCGTCTGATCTTGCGGCGAGGCATCGCGCGATGGAACACGCTCACAATTATGCGCTGCGGCTCGACTGGACCGGCGCCCGCCAGGGCCCGATCGCTGAACTACGAGACCTATTCGCGCGAATATCGCGTCGAGATCGACGGCAAGCCGGCGCTCACCGGTTCCTCCGACCCTGCCTTCCGCGGCGATTCCGCTCTGATCAATCCCGAAGATATGCTGCTGGCCGCCCTTTCCTCCTGCCACATGCTGAGCTATCTGGCGCTCTGCGCGCGTATGCGCATCGCCGTCACGGCATACACGGATGAGGCCAGTGGCATCATGAGCGAGACGGCGCCCCACCGCATGGGCTTCACCGAGGTCACGCTGCGCCCGCGGGTCACGGTTGCCGCCGGCACCGATCTCGCCAAGGCCAAGGCCCTGCACGAGAAGGCGCACGAGATCTGCTTCATCGCCAATTCGGTGAATTTCCCCGTGCGCCACGAAGCGGAGATCGTGGCGGCGTAGCGCACGCACTGCCGTCGTCACAGCCTCTTCCCGTCATGCCCGCGGCCTGGCCGAGCCCCTTGGGCCGAGCCCGGGCATCCAGTCTTTGTCGGCGATAGTGGATTCCCGAGCCTCGGCCTCCGGCCGATCTCAGGTATGACGGCGAGAGTGAGCCCGCGCCCTTACGCCGCGCTGGCGGCCTCGATCGCGTTGGCCACGTCGTCGACGACGCGATGGACGAGCTTTTCATCCTCGCCTTCGGCCATGACGCGGATCACCGGTTCGGTGCCCGATTTGCGGATCAGCAGGCGCCCGGCCGTGCCAAGCGCTGCTTCGGCGCTGCGGATCGCCTCCTTGACCGCGTGCGCGTCGAGCGGCTTGCTCGATCCATCGAAGCGCAGGCTGCGCAAGCGCTGCGGCAAGGGCGCGAACAGCCGGCCCGTCTCGCTCGCCGGCCTGCCCGAGGCGACGAGCACGGCCAGCACCTGCAAGGCTGCGATCAGCCCGTCGCCGGTGGTGACATAGTCGGAGAGAATGATGTGGCCCGATTGCTCGCCGCCGACATTGAAGCCGCCGGCGCGCATGCGCTCCACCACATAGCGGTCGCCGACCGGCGTGCGATGAAGCATGAGACCGAGCCCGACAAGGAAGCGCTCGAGCCCCAGATTGGACATGACGGTGGCGACGACGGCGCCGCCGGCAAGCCGGCCGCTGGCGGCCCAGGATCGCGCCACCAGCGCCATCAGCTGGTCGCCATCGAGGATCTGGCCCTTCTCATCGGCCAGGATCAGCCGGTCGGCATCGCCGTCGAGCGCGATGCCGAGATCGGCGCCATGGGCGATCACCGCCTCGCACATCGTCGCCGGCGAGGTCGCGCCGCAATCGCGGTTGATGTTGGTGCCGTCGGGATCGACGGCGACGGGTATGACCTCCGCGCCCAGCTCCCACAGCACCGTCGGCGCCACGCGATAGGCAGCGCCATTGGCGCAATCGATGACGATCTTCAGCCCCGCCAGGCGTCAGACCCTTGGGGAAGCTGTTCTTGACGAATTCGATGTAGCGTCCGCGGGCATCCTCGAGGCGCTGCGCACGGCCGAGAGATTCGGACATGGCGAGCGATGCGGTCTTCGCTTGCATCCGCGCCTCGATCGCCGCCTCGACCTCGTCGGAGAGCTTGTAGCCGTCCGGGCCGAACAGCTTGATGCCGTTATCCTGAAAGGGATTGTGAGAAGCGGAAATCATCACGCCCAGATCGGCGCGCAGCGAGCGCGTCAGCATGGCGACCGCCGGCGTGGGCAGCGGCCCCAGCAGCACCACATCCATGCCCATGGAGACGAATCCCGCCGTCAGCGCCGGCTCCAGCATATAGCCGGAGAGCCGCGTATCCTTGCCGATGACGACGCGATGGCGGTGATGGCCGCGCTGGAACTGCGCGCCAGCGGCAAGCGCCAGTTCGAGGGCGGTGCGCGCCGTGATCGGCTCTTTATTCGCGGTGCCGCGCACCCCATCGGTGCCGAAAAGCTTGCGACTCATGGATTCGATGATACGCCGCCCGCGAGTGCCTGCCAAATGGCGAGGGCCTGGCGCGTCTCGGCGACATCGTGGACGCGCAGGATCTGCGCGCCCCGGTCGAGCCCGGCGAGGCCCGCGGCCAGCGAGCCGGGCAATCGCTGCTTGGCTGGCTCCTTGCGGCTCAAGCGGCCAATAAAGCTCTTGCGCGAGACACCCAACATGATGGCCACGCCGAGCTCGTGTAAGACCGCAAGATCGCGGATCACCTCGATATTGTGGCGATCGTTCTTGCCGAAGCCGATACCGGGGTCGATCGCGATGCGCGCCGGCGGAATGCCCGCCATCGCGCAAGCCGCGAGCCGGTCGACAAAGTAGTCGCGGATATCGCGCGGTGCATCGGCGTAAACCGGGTTCTCCTGCATATGCTTGGGCTCGCCCTGCATATGCATGAGCACCACATCTGCCTTCGTCTCGGCGACTGTCGCCAAACTCTGGGGATCGCCGGTCAGCGCCGTCACGTCGTTGACGATTTGCGCACCCGCGGCCGATCGCTTCCTTCATGACCGCGGCGCGGCGCGTGTCGATGGAGACGAGCGCGCCGGCTCTGGCCAACGCCTTCACCACGGGGATGACGCGGCGAAGTTCCTCCTCTACCGGCACGGCATCGGAGCGCGGCCGGGTGGATTCGCCGCCGATATCGAGAATGTCGGCGCCGGCCTCGCGCAGTGCCAAGCCGTGGTCAATCGCCGTCTTGGCATCGGCGAAGTCGCCGCCATCGGAAAAACTGTCCGGCGTCACATTGACCACGCCCATGACGCGCGGCCGGTCGAAGGAGAGGCCGGCGAAGGGTTTTCGCGCGGCGTTTATGCGGATCAAGGCGGCGGCAAGATCGCTTGCATGACCGTTCGCTTCCGCCCAGGCCTTCGCAGCCTCGATCGGCAAGACCGCGCGTTGGCCGTCCGCCACGATCTCACAAAGCGTAAAGACAAGAGGCCCGCCGGCGAGCAGCAGACCTGCCCCGCTCTCCCGCAGCGCCGCCGCTGCGGCGCCGACGACGATCCCCTCGGGCCTGACGGAAAAGCCCCGCCGTGGGGCAGGGCTTTCCAGATGATCCATTACGTCGTTGCCGTCGATCGAGCCTTGGCGCGGGCTAGCTCCCCGGCTGCGGCTCCGGCTCAAGCGTGATGCCAGGGCCAGACGGCTTCGGCCGGCCGCTGCTGGGCACCGAGGCGCGCGGACGCGGCGGCACGGCACCGTCGCCATCGCCAGCGGTGCGGATTGGCTCGCCGCGGATGACCGCCTTGGCTTCCTCGCCCGAGAGCGTCTCGTATTCCAGCAGCGCCTTGGCGATCGCATGCAGATCGTCGATGCGGGCAGAGAGAATCTCGCGCGCCTTCGCCTCGCCCTCTTCGACGATGCGCCGCACTTCCTCGTCGATCACCTGGGCGGTGGCGTCGGAGACGTTCTTGCGCTGGGTCACGGAGTGGCCGAGGAAGACCTCTTCCTCGTTCTCGTTGTAACGCAGCGGCCCGAGCTTCGCGCTCATGCCGAATTCGGTGACCATGGAGCGGGCGAGCTGGGTCGCCTGCTTCAGGTCATCTGGAGGCGCCGCTGTTGAGATGCGTCTCGCCGTAGATCAACTGTTCGGCAACACGTCCGCCGAAGGCGATGCGCGATCTTGGCCTTCATCCAGTCCATGGTGTAGCTGAGGCGATCGCGCTCCGGCAGGCTCCATGTGACGCCCAGCGCACGGCCGCGCGGGATGATCGTCACCTTGTGCAGCGGATCGCTTTCGGGAATGGCGAGATTGACGATGGCATGGCCGCCCTCGTGATAGGCGGTCATCTTCTTCTCGTCATCGGTCATGACCATGGAGCGGCGCTCCGCACCCATCATGACCTTGTCCTTGGCGGATTCGAACTCGGCCATGGTGACGACGCGCCGGCCCGCGCGTGCCGCCAGCAGTGCTGCTTCGTTCACCAGATTGGCGAGATCGGCGCCGGAGAAACCGGGCGTGCCACGGGCGATCACCCGGGCTCGACATCGGGCGCCAGCGGCACCTTGCGCATATGCACTTTCAGGATCTGCTCGCGGCCCAGAATGTCGGGATTCGGCACGACCACCTGGCGGTCGAAGCGGCCGGGACGCAGCAAAGCGGGATCGAGCACGTCGGGGCGGTTGGTGGCGGCGACCAGGATCACGCCCTCATTGGCCTCGAACCCATCCATTTCCACCAGCAGCTGGTTCAGGGTCTGCTCGCGCTCGTCATTGCCGCCGCCCAGGCCTGCACCGCGATGGCGGCCGACGGCGTCGATTTCGTCGATGAAGATGATGCAGGGCGCGTTCTTCTTGCCCTGCTCGAACATGTCGCGCACGCGCGAGGCGCCCACGCCCACGAACATCTCGACGAAGTCGGATCCGGAGATGGTGAAGAAGGGCACATTGGCCTCGCCGGCGATGGCGCGGGCCAGCAGCGTCTTGCCGGTGCCGGGCGGGCCGATCAGCAGCACGCCCTTGGGAATCTTGCCGCCCAGGCGCTGGAATTTCTGCGGGTCCTTCAGGAACTCGACGATCTCCTGCAACTCCTGCTTGGCCTCGTCGATGCCGGCGACATCCTCAAAGGTCACGCGGCCGACCTTTTCGGTCAGCAGACGCGCGCGGCTCTTGCCAAAGCCCATGGCCTTGCCGCCGCCCGACTGCATCTGGCGCATGAAGAAGATCCACACGCCGATCAGCAGCAGCATCGGGAACCACGAGATCAGGATCTGGAACAGCGGATGCATGTTGTCATCCACCGGCGCCACGCTGAACGTCACTTTATGCTCGGACAGCTTGGTGATCAGGTTCGGATCGTTGGCGGGCGCCATGGTGGAGAATTGGAGCCCGTCGGATTTGTGGCCGGTGATCGTCTGCCCCTGGATGGTGACGTTGGCGATCTTGCCCTGGTCGACCTGATCCAGGAAATCGGAATAGCCCATATCCGTCTGGGGGCCGTGCGAGGACGAACCACCCTGGAACAGGTTGATCAGGGCGAACAGCAACAGGATGATGACGCCCCAAAGCACCAGATTCTTGGTAAAATTCAAAATTCCTCGCTTTCCAGCGGCCTTCTAACGGCCCCTGGGGACCGACGGGCGTGGCAAAAGCCAGTGCCCTACGCACTCTAGATAATGTTCACACTCAATTTGGCAACTGTAAAGCGGCGGCGGGTATGAAGACGCCGGGGGATAGGGGCTGGCGAGGTCGAAACCGGCATTGGCCAGACAATTCCGGGCCATAAAGTTGCCACGGGCGGCCGATTTGCTGCCCCATCTGCCGCCCGGGGCGCCAGAGGACCGGCAGTGCCAGGGCGGCTTCCCGAGGGATGGATCGCGGCCGCTCATCCGCCGGCAGACTCGCCCAGCCGGCTTCGCCCAGCCGGGCAATCTCGCCCGCCGCCCCCGCCACGAGTTCGAACCGATTATCCCAATAGACTTTCTGGCCGCGGCGAACTTTCAGATGCTGATCGGCCGCCGCCGGCTCGCGGAAAACGAAAAGCCGGTCGTCGCGCCGGACAAGCCGGCAGCCGCCCAGGGTGCGGCCGCTAAAGCGCGCCGCCAGACTGACGCGCAGCCGGGCCAGGCTTTCCTGCTTCGGTGCGTAGGCTTCTCCGCCGATGACGATCAGGCATCGCGCCAGCGCCCGCTCCGCGATATCTGCCGTTGCTTCCCGTAGCGCCGCCAGCGGCAGAGTGAGAAACCCCGCCGGATCGAGATATGCTGCGGCCAGCAGATCAGCGAGCATCGCCTCGCGGCGAGCGCGCTCATGGCCGATCTCGCGCGCGGCGGATGCAAGCGCCGGCACGCTGCCGGCAGGGATCAGGCGGCGCCAGCGCACGCGTTCGAAAAACGGATTGGCGTTGGAGGGATCCTCGATCCAGCCTTGAGCTTGGGCTTCGAGCGTGGCGCGCAGCCTTGCCGGCTCGATCCCCAGCAAGGGGCGGATCACCCGCACGCCCTCGCGCGCGACAATGGCACTCATGCCGGCGAGACCATCGCTGCCGCCGCCTCGTGCCAGGCGCATCAGCACCGTTTCTGCCTGATCGCCCGCATGATGGGCCAGCGCCAGATGCAGCACCCCATGAGTGCTGCACCACTGGCCGAGCAGTTCGTAGCGCGCCGCCCGCGCCCTTGCTTGGAGCGCCCCTTTGGCCTGCAGCGCCGCCTTTGGTCCACCCGCGGCCTGCCGCCAGGCAATCGAGGCATGAGGGATGCCGCGGGCCTTGAGCCAGCGCCCGACCTGGCGGACTTCGTTCGCCGATTCAGGGCGCAGCCGATGATCGATAGAAAGTGCCACGGCCGCCCCGCCATGCGCCTGCGCCCAGCGATGGCAGAGCAGGATCAGCGACATGCTGTCGGCGCCACCGGATACGGCGACCGCCAGGCGGGGACGGGATTCGAACGGGCCGAGCCCGGCCATCAGCCGGGCGAACTCGCGAGCCGCGAGCGGCTTAGCTGCAGCCGTAGCGATGTTTTTCCTGCTTCAGGCGCTCTTTCAGATTGTCGGGCGCCCCGGGGAATTTCTTGTTGAGTTCGCCGAAGGCGACACAGGCATCGCTCTTCTTGCCGATCTGGCCCAGCGACATGCCGAGCTTCAGCAGATTGTCCGGCGCCTTGTTGCTGTTGGGATATTTCTGATAGGCCTCGGCGAAGGCCACCGCCGCGTCCTGATAGCGGCCGCGCACGTAATAGGTCTCGCCCAGCCAGTACTGCGCATTGCCGGCAAGCGAATCGGTCGGGTGCTGGACGACGAAGGCCTGGAGCGCCTTCTGCGCCTCGTCGTAATTGGCCTGGCGCAGCAGGTTGAACGCATATTCGTACTGCGCTTCCACCGTATTGCCCGGCAGTTGATAGGCGCTGGGATCGCCGGTGCCCGGCGCCGCCGTCGCCGCACCGTTCGTCGAGGGTGGCGGCGGCGGAATCGCGGCCGCAGCCTGCATCTGGCCCTGGGTTAGCGAGCCCAGCGGCGTGGGCGCCAGCGAAGATTGCCGCAGCGGCGCGTTGGGATCGATCGGCTGGCCGTTAGACTGCAATGGCGGTTGCAGCGGCGGCTGCAGACCGGCCTGCGTATTGCCGCTGATAATCGTCGTCGGCTGCTGGTCGCCGGCCACGGGGACACCGTTGACGGGCGCGCCACCCGTATTGGCAACACCGCCGGCGGGCTGGCCATGCTCCAGCGCGTTCAGGCGGAAATCCACATCCTGCGACATTTTGTCCAGGCGGGTGGAGAGCTGCTGGAGATTGTAGTTTAGCTGTTCGATCTGGCCGGTGATGGAGCTCAGCTGGCTCTCGAGCTGCTGGATACGCACCTCCTGGCTGGCCGCGGCGGAACTATCCACCGCACCACCCGCGGGCTGGCCGCCGGCAGGGGCCTGTCCGTTATAGACCTGCCGCTCGACATCGGAGAGTTCCTGCTGCAACCGGTCGACCTTGTCGGACAGCGTCTGCAGATCGCTTTGGGCGCGGGCTGCCGGTGCCGATGCAACCAGAATCAAACCAAGAAGGACCGCTGCCAAGGGCGCCGCCGCAATTCGCTGCCGATGCATCGAAAACCGCCTGATCATCCGCTCACACTCAACCGTGATGCCGTCCAAGCAAGGCCTTGGTAACCGGCCCAATATCACAACCCCGTACCGGCACAAAAGATGCGTCCTGCCGGTATCCGGACCAAATCGGGGGCCCAATGGGAGAATCGAAATTAACACCCCCAAGAGGGCGAAAATATGGCGGGTCGGGCGGCCCGCGCCAAGCGCTTAAAACGGCTGCGGCGCCTGCCAGATCCGTCGATGACGGTCCGGCAGACGCCGCAGCTGAACGCTAAAGCCCGCGATTACTGGAGAACGATGACGCCGCGGCGATTCTGTGCCCAGGCAGCCTCGTCATCACCGAGGACCGCCGGACGCTCCTTGCCGTAGCTGATCGTCTGCATCCGGTTCGCATCGATGCCGAGCGCGACCAGATAGTTCTTCACGGCCGCTGCGCGGCGCTCGCCGAGCGCCAAGTTGTATTCGCGCGTGCCGCGCTCGTCGCAATGACCTTCGACGACGAAGCGATACTGCGGATAGGTCTTGAGCCAGGTGGCCTGCTTCTGCAGCTCGGCCTGGGCTTCCTGGGTCAGATCGGAACGATCGGTTCCGAAGAACACGCGATCGCCGATATTCGTGACGAAGTCCTGGGGCGAGCCCGGCTGAGCGGCCTGAGGAGCGGAGGAGGTGGTGGTCGACCCGCCGGTGGTGCCACCGGTCGTGCCGCCGCCGGTGTCGGCGGGCTTGCTGGAACAGGCGGCCAGCAGCAGTGCCGCCGAGATCGCCATCACAATCTTCAATCGCATCTTGGAACCTTTCGAACTTAGACCTAATGAAGGAAGCGAGCCTCGCCTCGGCGTGCTCTCGCGACTACAACCGATCCGACTAAAACCCCCCAACGGGATCGACCGATTTCTGTTGCGCGGGCGCAATATACCGGGCGTTCTCTAGTGAATCAAGGGTGGTTTCTACTGAATCAGGGCGACCAGGCCGGGTCCGAGCCGTCCATCGGCGTGATCACCTCGCGCTCGTTATAGCCGGTCAGATCGATCGTGTAGAGGCGGGTCCGGCCGCTGTTTGCCTCCTGCTTGAAATAGCACAGCACGCGTCCGTTGGGAGCCCAGGTGGGTCCTTCAACCAGGAACCCCTGGGCGATGGAGCGCTCGCCGCTGCCGTCGGGATGCATGACGCCGATGTAGAACACCCCGCCGTTGATATGGGTGAAGGCGATGAAATCGCCGCGCGGCGACCAGACCGGCGTGCCGTATTTGCCCTCGCCATGGCTGATGCGCTGCGGGTTACTGCCATCGGCATTCATCGTGTAGATCTGCTGCGAACCGCCACGGTCGGATTCGAAAGTGACCTGGCTGCCATCGGGCGAATAGGACCCGCCGGTGCTGATCCCCGGCCCGTTGGTCAGCCGATGCACTTTGCGTGTGCGCAGGTCCATCTCGTAGATGTCGGTGGACCCGTTGGTCGCGAGGCTGAGGATCACCCGCGTGCCGTCAGGCGCAAAGCGCGGCGCAAACGTCATGCCGGGAAAATCGCCCAGCACTTCCTGCTGGCCAGTCTCGATGTTCAGCAGATAGACCCTGGGCTTGTTGCCGCGATAGCTGAGATAGGTGATGTCCTGGGTGCTCGGCGAAAAACGCGGCGTCAGCACCAGATTGCCGCCATCGGTCAGGTAGCGGTGGTTCTCGCCGTCCTGATCCATGATCGCCAGGCGCTTGATGCGTTTGGTCTGCGGTCCGGATTCTGCGACGTAGACGATGCGCGTCTCGAAATAGCCGTCCTCGCCGGTCAGCCGTTTGTAGATTTCGTCCGCGACCTTGTGCGCGATGGCGCGCCAGTTCTCCGGCGCGCTGGTCACCGCCTCGCCCACCATCTGCTGCTCGGCGAAGACATCCCACAGGCGGAACTCGATGCGCAGCCGCCCATCCGACTGCGTCTCGACCACGCCGCTGACCAGCGCCTGGGCGTTGATGACCCGCCAGTCGCCGAAGCGCGGCAAGGTGCGCAAGGAGTCCGGCGTCTGGATGAAGGCCTTTTTGTCGATCGGCTTGAACAGGCCAGAGCGCTCGAGATCGGCCGCCACCACGCCGGCGATATTGGCACCGGCCTGCGCATCATTGGGCTGCTGGCCAAAGAAATCGGTCACCGCGATCGGCGTCGGCTGCACGTTGCCCTGGGTTACGTCGATGCGAAGCTCGGCGCGTGCCGATCCTGCAAACGATACCAGCAGCAGAAGGGCGGCAAAGGCCACCAAACGATGGCGAAGAGCGAATATCTGCATGGTCCGGTGTTCCTCAGTGATGGGGCGTGATCTGCAGGTCGAGCGACTTCCAGGCCGCATATCCCGAACTAGGTAGCACGAACGGGCCGCATTTAAAGAAGGCCGTCGTCGCCGCGGTCGCACTCGCGCGATAGGCAGCGTTGGCGGTGAATGCCTTTTTGTCGAGAACGGTAATGGTCTTGACCGTACCGTCCTCATTAAGGGCAAGGCGCAGGCCGACGGCGGGCGCGTCGGGCGCGGCCGGACCCTGCCAGCAGGATTTGACGCGTGCCGAGATCGTCTCGGCGGCACCCTTAGCGGCGGCGCTGGCCGAACTGCCATTCAACGGAGCTGCGGTAAATCGCGTCATGACCTCTTTCGTTGGCGCCGGTTTCGTTGGTAGCGGCGCCGATGGTGCCGGTATCGCCGGCAATTGGGCAGTCGCGGACTTCTGCGCCGAACTCTTCTCCGCGGGCTGGGTCTGACAGCTACCCAACAAGAATGGCAAAAGAATGACGAAGTGACGACGGCGGATCGCGTTCATAGGCCCATTACGCCTTGCGGAGTGAATCGGAGCAGCATGGTCTTCCAGGTCTCATATTTTTCCGGCGGGACCTTGAGGGGACTTGCCTTCAGCACGGCGCGCCGCGCCGCTTCCGCCGCGGCGCGGTAATTGGCGTCAGTTGCCATGCGCGACTGATCGACGATCACCGCCGTCAGCACCGTGCCATCCTGCGCAAGGGTGGCGCGGATTTCGACAATGATGTCTTCGTACCCCTTCTTGCCCGCATCGAGATACCAGTTATTCCCCACCTGGGAGGCGATGGCATCCTTTTCACTGCTGCTCATCTGCGGCGCGGAAAGACTGCTCACCGAGGTATCCGGCTGCGCTGGCGTATCGGGCTGCGGCTGCTGCTGCGTATCCGGCGATGTGGTCTTCATCTGCTCCACATTCTTCAGCAGCGAATTGAAATCCTGGGTCTGCTGCTGGGCCGGTTTCTTCGGCTTGTCCGGCGGCACCGGCGGACGCAGCAAGGGCGGCGGCGGCGCTTCCAGCTTTGCCTCCTGGGGCGGCGGTGGTGTCTGTTGCTGGTCGGGAATGGGAACCGGCTCCGGCGGAATTTGTTCCGCGGGCTGTGGGGCCGGCGGCGCGGGTGTCGGCGGCGGTGGGGTCGGTGCCGGCGGCGTTGGTGCCGGCGGAGTCGGTGTCTCGACCGGCTGCGGGGCGCCGGTGGCGTGGGCGGCGGCGTGGGGGCCGGCGGCGGGGGCGGCGTATCCTGTTTGACGACCGGCTTTGGCGTGGGCGGCTTCGGCACCGGCTGGCCGGAAATATCGGCCAGCGTCGCCAGTTGCACGGCAACAGGTGCCGTGACTTCCACCTGCGGGAAAAGATCCGGCAGCCCCAGGATCAGCAGCACCAGGATCGCCAGGTGGAACAGGAAGGAGAGGAAGCCGCCGAGACGCATGGCCTAGTTCGTCTTGGGCTTCTGCGGCTTCGCCGTCGTATCCGGCAGGTCGACGACGAGCGCTACCTGGGTGAAGCCGGCGGATTTGATCAGCCCCATGACCTCCATGACCCGGCCGTAATCGATCTTCTTGTCGCCGCGCACGAAGATCTTGGTGTCCGGCTTGTTCTCGGTGATCGCCTGCAGCCGCGGCACCAGCGCATCGTCGGCGATGGTTGTCTCCTGCAGATAGATGGCGCCCTTGTCGGTGATGGTGACGACGATGGGCTCGTCGGGATTGCTCAGCGGCTCGGCCTTGGTCTGCGGCAGGTTCACCGGAATGCCGACCGTCAGCAGCGGCGCCGTCACCATGAAGATGATCAGCAGCACCAGCATGACGTCGACCATCGGCGTGACGTTGATCTCCGCCATCAGCCGGAACTTGCGGCGCTGGCCCCGCGAGCGGGAGCCGGGATGGAGGAATCCCGCCATCTAGCGCTTCTCCTCGAGCTGGCGGGAGAGGATGGCGCCGAACTCGCCGGCGAATCCTTCCAGCCGGTTGCTGAAGCGGCTGATATCGCTGGAGAGCTTGTTATAGGCGAGCACGGCGGGAATGGCGGCAACCAGGCCAAGCGCGGTCGCGAACAAGGCTTCGGCGATGCCCGGAGCGACGACCGCCAGCGTCGTGTTCTTGGATGCAGCGATGGAGGCGAAGCTCGCCATGATGCCCCACACCGTGCCGAACAAGCCGACGAAGGGCGCCGAAGAGCCGACCGAGGCCAGGAACGTCATATGCCTTTCGACCTGATCGATCTCGCGTCCCAGCGTGATATCCATCACCCGCTCGATACGCTCCTGCAGGCTGGCGCGCATATGCTCGGTCTGCACCAGGCCCTTGGCGGCGGAGCGGCGCCACTCGCGCATGGCGGCAACAAAAAGCGCCGACATCGGATCGGGCGTCTTGCCCTCCAGCCGGTCGAACAGGGTCTCGAGCGAACCGCCGGACCAGAAGGACTCCTCGAACTGCTTGGCCTGGGAGCGCAGGCGGCGCAGCCGGAGCCACTTCTCGAAAATGATCGCCCAGGTCCAGAATGAGGCCGCCAGCAGCAGCAGCATGACGATCTTGACGATCGTATCGGCCTGCAGGAACAGGTTGATGACCGAAAGATCGGGCGGCGGCACGCTGCCGCCAAGGGCTGCGGTATCGAGCGGCACGACAGGCGTGGCGGGTACGGTCTGGTCCATCGTTCTAAACGAGCTCCTCGGAAATTCGATAGGCGGTCAGTGCGGCGCGCACCGGGTCAGGCAGGCGCTGGGGCCGGCCCTTGCGGTTGAGACAGGCGATGCGGATCTTGAGACGGGCGAGCAGTTCGCCCTCGCGCTGGACGCGCTGGTCGAGATGGACCACCGCGGCGCCGACATTCAGCACCCGCGTCTCCACGCTCAGCAGGTCGTCGAGCCGCGCGGGCTTCAGATAATCCACCTCGCAGCGGCTGACGGCAAAGGCGGTATCGAAGGTGTCGATCATCTCGCTATGGCTGGAGCCGGCGCTGCGCATCATCTCGGTGCGCGCCCGCTCGGCGAATTTCAGGTAGTTGGCGTAATAGACGATGCCGGCCGCATCCGTATCCTCGTAATAGACGCGTATTGGCCAGCGATGGACCTCAGACATCGCTGTCCTCCGCCGCTCTGGCGCTTTCGGGCAGCAGGTCGAGCTGCGGGGCGCGGGTGGGCTCGGGCAATCCCAGATAGCGATAGCCGCCGGCGGTCAGCATGCGGCCGCGCGGCGTCCGCTGCAGCAGCCCCTCCTGGATCAGATAGGGCTCGATGACTTCCTCGATCACGTCGCGCTGCTCGGAAAGCGCCGCGGCGAGAGTCTCGACCCCGACCGGCCCGCCGGAATAATTCGCCGCGATGCAGCCGAGATAGCGGCGATCCATGCTGTCGAGCCCGCGCTTGTCCACTTCCAGGCGGGTCAGCGCCGCATCGGCGGTCGCGGCATCGACCTCCACGCTGCCGTCGACCGCGGCGAAGTCGCGTACGCGGCGCAGCAGGCGGCCCGCCACGCGCGGCGTGCCGCGGGCGCGCTGCGCGATTTCGCCGGCGCCCGTTGCCGTCAGATTGAGATCGAGCAGGCCGGCACCGCGCCGCACGATGCGCTCAAGCTCCGGCGGCGTATAGAATTGCAGGCGCAGCGGAATGCCGAAGCGTTCGCGCAAGGGCGTGGTGATCAGGCCAGAGCGCGTCGTGGCGCCGATCAGGGTGAAGGGCGGCAGATCGATGCGCACCGAGCGCGCCGCCGGGCCTTCGCCGATGATGAGGTCGAGCTGGAAATCCTCCATCGCGGGATAAAGGATCTCCTCCACCGCCGGGTTCAGGCGATGGATCTCGTCGATGAACAATACGTCGCGGGGCTGCAGATTGGTCAGCAGGGCGGCGAGATCGCCGGCGCGCGCGATCACCGGGCCGGATGTGGCGCGAAAGCTGACGCCGAGCTCGCGGGCGACGATCTGCGCCAGCGTCGTCTTGCCGAGGCCGGGTGGGCCGTAGAACAGCACATGGTCCAGCGCCTCGCCGCGCGAGCGGGCCGCCGCGATAAAAACCTTGAGATTGGCGCGCAGCTGCTCCTGGCCGACGAAATCCTCGATCGTCTGGGGACGCAGCGAATTGTCGAAGCGGTCCTCGGCGGCGGGCTCCGGCGCCACCATGCGGGGCGCGCTCATTTGCCAAGCTCCTGCAAGCCCGCGCGGATCAAGGCGCCGACGGCGGCATCATCGCCCAGGCGCCGCGCGACGGCAGTCACCGCGTCGATTGCCTCCGGCCGGCGATAGCCCAGATTGACCAGGGCCGAGACCGCATCGGCGATGGTGGCGTTCGTGCCCTCACCTGCCGGCAGGTCGGCGGCAATCGGGCCCAGCGCCATGTTCTTGACCTTGTCCTTCAGCTCGGAGGCGATGCGCGCGGCGAGCTTCGGCCCCACGCCGGAGGGCCGCGACAGGCTCGCCTTGTCGCCGGAGGCAATCGCGCGGGCGAGATCGTCGGGCGAGAGCGCGCCCAGAATGGCCAGGCCCAGTTTCGCGCCCACGCCCTGCACCGTGGTCAACAGGCGAAACCATTCGCGCTCGGAGGTATCGGCGAAGCCGTAGAGATGGATGTGATCTTCGCGCACATGGGTTTCGATCAGCAGCGAGACCGGTGCCCCCTTGGCCGGAAGCTTCCCCAGCGTGCGGGCCGAGCAGAAAACGAGATAACCGACACCGTTCACATCGACGATGGCGGAATCGCTGCCTGCGGAATCGATCGCGCCGGTCAGCTTGGCGATCATGCGCTCGCCTCGGCCTTCTGCCAGCGCTTGGCGGTCTCGGCGTGATGGGCATGACAGATGGCAACCGCCAGCGCATCCGCCGCATCCGCCGTCTCGGTCAGGCAGCCGGGCAGCAGCATGCGCACCATCATCTGCACCTGCTCCTTGCCCGCATGCCCGGCGCCGACCACGGATTTCTTGATCAGGTTTGCCGGGTATTCGGCGACCGGCAGGCCGGCGAGAGCCGGCACCAGCAGCACCACGCCGCGGGCAACGCCCAGTTTCAGGGTCGAGGTGGGGTTCTTGTTGACGAAGGTCTCTTCGACCGCGGCGCCCATGGGGTGGTATTTCTCGATCACGGCGCTGAGCCCGTTATGAAGCTGCACCAGCCGCTCGGCGAGCGAGAGCCTGCCGTCGCTATGCACGGCGCCATCCGCCACATGGGAAAGCCGGGAGCCACGCACCTCGATGATGCCCCAGCCGGTATGTCGAAGGCCGGGATCGAAACCGATGAGGCGCATCGAGAAGAGGGCCTCAGGCCGTAAGTCGGGCCAGCACGTCTTCGGCCACGTCGTAATTGGCCGAGACCGTCTGCACGTCGTCGTTATCCTCCAGGCCTTCGATCAGCTTCATCAGCTTTTCGGCATTCTCGCCATCGACAGGCACGCCGTTGGTCGGGCGCCAGATGAGGCGCGCCTCCAGGGGCGCCCCGAACTTCGCCTCCAGCTTGTCGCGCAGCTGGGCGAAATCCTCCGGCGCGCTGGTCGCCTCATGGGCTTCGCTGTCGCTCTCCACATTGTCGGCGCCGGCATCCAGTGCCGCCTCGAACATCTGCTCGCCGCTCGCAACCTTGGCCGGGTAGCGCACCATGCCCTTGCGTTCGAACATGAAGGAGACGCTGTTCGTCTCGCCCATGGCACCACCATAGCGGCTGAAGCAGGTGCGGATTTCCGAGGCGCTGCGATTGCGGTTGTCGGTCAGCACCTCGACGATGATGGCAATACCGCCCGGGCCGTAGCCCTCGTAGCGAACTTCTTCGTAGTTCGCCCCATCCTCGCCGCCCGCCCCCCGCTTGATCGCGCGCTCGATGGTGTCGCGCGACATATTGGCCGTGCGCGCGGCGGTGAGTGCCGCGCGAAGCCGCGGATTCATCGCCGGATCGGGCAGGCCGCTGCGCGCAGCCGTGGTCAGTTCGCGGATCAGCTTGGTGAAGACCTTCGCCCGCTTGGCGTCCTGGGCGCCCTTGCGGTGCATGATGTTCTTGAATTGGGAATGACCCGACATCGAAACCAACCCCGAATCGCCAACAAGGCCCTGGCCTCCGCCAGTGGAGGATAAAGGCCAAGCCTGCGGTTACCGTTAAAGCGTCAATATGGCAAGAATTGGGCGCGTTCTAGCCGGATTCTGCCTGTCTGCCAAGGGTTTCCCCGGTATTGGCCGGGGTATTGGGCCGGGTATTGGCCGGGCCGGCGAGGCGCCTAAAGCGCCGGCCGTTCGGGGCTCAGAACCCCGCCTTCGCGGAATGCTACGGCGCGGCGCGCGAGCCCGGTGGTGTCATCCGTCTCCACGAACAGGCCGCAAACGGTTGCCGGCCCGTCGGCCGGCGCCATGCGTTCCGTCGGCAGCTTGCTGGTGAAGCGGGCGATGGGTACTGCCTTTTGCATGCCGATGACCGAGTCGTAATCGCCGCACATGCCCGGCATCGGTCATATAGGCCGTGCCGCCCGAGAGGATGTGCGCATCGGCCGTCGGCACGTGGGTATGGGTCCCGACGACGATGCTGACCTTGCCGTCGAGGAAATGGCCCATGGCCATCTTCTCGCTGGTCGCCTCGCCATGGAAATCGACGAGGATCGCATCGGCGTCGCTGCCGAGTTTGCATTTCGCGAGGCGATCGACGATGACGGAGAAGGGATCGTCGAGAGCATCCATGAACAGGCGGCCCATCAGGTTGATGACCATGACGCGCCGGCCATCCGCCGTCTTGAAAATGCCCTGGCCGTTGCCGGGCGTGCCGATGGGGAAATTCTCCGGCCGCAGCAGCCGGGGATGGCGCGTAATGAAGCTGACCGTGTCCTTCTGATCCCAGACATGGTTGCCGGTGGTAATGACGTCGACGCCCGCGTCATAGAGCTCGCGGCAGATCGCCTCGGTGATGCCGAAACCACCGGCCGCGTTCTCGCCATTCACCACGACGAAATCGAGCGCCATCTCGCGGCGCAGCCGCGGCATCATCGCGATCGCCGCGTTGCGGCCGGACCGTCCGACAAGATCGCCGCAGAAAAGAATGCGCATGCGCTTCTCTCAACCTATCCGGCGGAAGGAACGTTCCGTCAGGATAGCATCCAGCGGCTGGTCATACTCGGCCCGCGGCACGGCATCGACCAGCTGGCCTTCATAGGCAAAACCGATTGCCGTGATCCGCCCCGACGCGCGCAGCTTGGTCAGCGTGCGATCATAAAAGCCGCCGCCATAGCCCAGGCGATATCCGGCAAGATCGAAGGCGAGCAGCGGCACCATCAGAATGCTCGGTACAACCTCCGGTGCGGAAGGTTCCGGCACCTCGGTCTTGAAGCCACCGGGCACGAAGCGTGTCTCCGGCGTCCAGTCGCGGAAAATCAACGGCTGAGCCTTGCCCACCACCACCGGCAGCCCGACCACATGGCCAGCCGCCTGGGCGCGGTGGATCAGGGGGCGCGGATCGAGTTCGTCGCCCATGGGCCAATAGGCCGAGACGATCGCGCCTTCCGGCAAGGTGAATTGCCTAAAGAACAGATCGGCGGCGCGCTTGCCGGCTTCGGCCGGTGCGTCCGCGGCGGCGAGATCGCGCCGGATGCAAGCTCATCCTGCTGCGAAACTCGGCCTTTTCCTCGATCAGGGAAGCAGAGGTAAGCGAAGTGGGCGGGGCCGTCATGGCCGATGGCATATGCGGATCCTCTGTGGCCTGTGGATACAGGTGGGTGCCATGTGCCGGGACCAAGATCCCGGTAGGGACAGCTCCCTCGAGGTTTTTATTGGCCCCAGGGATTTTGCGGCCTGTCGAACGAGACAGCGTCCGCCCGAGAAAATCCTAGGCGGCTTCCAACTTGGCAGCAATAGCCTCGACGCGGCCGGCGAGGCGCTCGATGGAATCGGCGAGCTTGTCTTCCTCTGCTTCGCTGCGCTCGCCGGCAAGATGGAGCAAATCCTTCTTCGCCGACATCAACTCGTCGGAAATGAGAAGGGCCGCCATCAGCAGCAGCCGCGCATCGCCGATCTGGCCGACCGAATGCGCGATCTTGTCGACGCGGCGCGCAAGGTCCTGGCCAAGCTCGGTTACCTGGCTCTCCTGCCCGTCATCGCAGGCGACATCGTAGCCGCGATTGTTGACGATGATATGAACCTTGCCCATGTCAGCTCTCCGCCACGATCTTCAGACGCTCGATGACGGAATCAAGCCGCGCCGCCACGTTGCGCGCTTCCGCCTGCAATGTCGCATTCTTGCCGCGCAATTCGCGCAGCTCCGAGGTCAATCGCCCCTGATCTGCTTCCGCACCCTGTACGCGTTGTGTCGCCGTCACTTCCAGCCGGCTGAGCGCTGCATCGATCCGATCGAGGGCATGAGCGAGGCGCAAGAGTCACCTGCGTTGTGCGATGGGAAGCATTTGCAACCTAAGACAAGTGCTTAGGCAATATGCTTGATAGACGGGATCATATGGTTGCCAGACGCGCCCCGTCAACCGAGCGCACCAATCAGAGAACGGGCTTTCCCCCACGGAACAATAGGCGGAACAACGGCGCGACGACTCAGTTGACGACCACAGGGGCGAGCGGCATGTTGCGCCGCCAAACGGATACCATCGGCGGGCCTTCGTCGATGTCCCGGCGCCCGATTTTCGAGGCCGACATGGATCCAGCAAATCCCACTGCCTTCACCCAGCGCGATCTCGCCAACGCCATCCGCGCGCTGGCCATGGATGCGGTCGAGAAAGCCCAATCGGGCCATCCCGGCCTGCCCATGGGCATGGCGGATGCGGCCACCGTCCTGTTCCAGAAATTCCTGAAATTCGATCCGGCGCACCCGCAATGGCCCGACCGCGACCGCTTCGTGCTGTCGGCGGGCCATGGCTCGATGCTGCTCTATGCCTTTCTCTATCTGACCGGCTATCCGGAGATGACCATCGACGAGCTGAAGCGCTTTCGCCAGCTCGGCAGCCGCACCGCCGGCCATCCCGAATATGGCCATGCGCCGGGCATCGAGACCACCACCGGCCCGCTGGGCCAGGGGCTGGGCAATGCCGTGGGCATGGCGCTGGCCGAACGCCTGCTGGCGACGGAGTTCGGCTCGGACTTGGTCGATCACAAGACCTATACGCTGGTCGGCGATGGCTGCCTGATGGAAGGCATCAGCCACGAGGCGATGTCGCTTGCCGGCCACATGAAGCTCAACAAGCTGATCGTCCTGTTCGACGACAACCACATTTCGATAGATGGACCGACGGAGCTGGCGGTCGATGACGACCAGATCGAGCGCTTCAAGGCCCATGGCTGGAACGCCGAGCGCGTCGATGGGCTGGACCAGGCGGCGGTGGGCGCAGCACTGGAGCGCGCGCAGACTTCCGACAAGCCCTACATGATCGCGTGTCGCACCATCATCGGCTATGGCGCGCCGACCAAGGAAGGTACAGCCGCCACCCACGGCTCGCCGCTGGGCAAAGACGAAGTCGCCGGGGCGCGGGTGAAGCTCGGCTGGCCCTATGAGCCTTTCGTCGTGCCGGAAGCCATTCTTTCCGCCTGGCGGCGTTTTGGCGCGCCGGGTGCCGCCAAGCGCGAAGCGTGGGAGCGCCGGCATGCCAGCCACGCCAAGCGCGACGAGTTCGATCGCCGCCAGCAGGGCGTGTTGCCGGAGAAATTCGATTCCGCCTTCGCGCGCATGAAGCGAGCCATGGTGGCCGAGGCGGCGAAGATCGCCACGCGGCAATCATCCCAGAAGGTGCTGGAGGTGTTGCAGCCGATCCTGCCGGAACTGCTGGGCGGCTCGGCCGATCTCACTCCCTCCAACAATACCAAGACCAAGGCGATGGCGGTGGTCGAGCCGCCGAACTATGCCGGCAGCTACATTCATTATGGTGTGCGCGAGCATGGCATGGCCGCGGCGATGAACGGCATCGCGCTCCATGGCGGATTCATTCCCTATGGCGGGACCTTCTTCTGCTTCACCGATTACTGCCGCCCCTCGATCCGGCTCTCCGCCCTGATGGGCCAGCGCGTCATCTATGTGATGACCCATGACTCCATCGGCCTCGGCGAAGACGGCCCGACGCATCAGCCGGTCGAACACCTGGCGGCCCTGCGAGCGATGCCGAACCTGCTGGTCTTCCGCCCGGCCGATACGGTCGAAACCGCGGAGTGCTGGGCCAAGGCGCTGCAGGAGCAGCATCACCCCTCGATCCTGGTGCTGACCCGCCAGGCGCTGCCCGCGTTGCGCCTCAAATACGGCAAGGAAAATCTCTCGGCGCTCGGCGGCTATATCCTCGCGCGGGCGGAAGGACGCCGTCAGGCGACGATCTTCGCCACTGGCTCGGAAGTCTCGCTTGCCATGGACGCGCGCGTGCTGCTGCAAAAAGAAGGCATCGGTGCCGCGGTCGTCTCCATGCCCTGCTGGGAATTGTTCGATGCGCAGCCGGAGCCCTATCGGCGCAAGGTGCTGGGCCGGGCTCGCGGACGCGTCGCCGTAGAGGCCGCCTCGCCCTTCGGCTGGGAGCGCTATGTCGGCACGGCGGACGCGGTCATTGGCATGCGCAGCTATGGCGCTTCTGCCCCGGCACCCGATCTCTACAAGCATTTCGGAATCACCGCCGAGGCTGTCGCCGCTTTGGTGAAGAAAAAACTCTAGAGGGAAAAGATCATGTCCGTACGTGTTGCCATCAACGGCTTCGGCCGCATCGGCCGCCTTGTGCTGCGCGGCATCCTGGAAAGCGGCCGCAAGGATATCGAGGTCGTGGGCATCAACGATCTGGGCCCGGTCGAGACCAACGCCCATCTGCTGCGCTACGACACCGTGCATGGCAAGTTTCCTGGCGAGGTGAAGACGAAGGAAGGCGCCATCGACGCCGGCCGTGGCTGGATGAAAGTGACCGCCGAGCGCGATCCGGCGAAGCTGCCCTGGGCCGAGCTCAGGATCGACGTCGCACTCGAATGCACGGGCATCTTCACCGATCGCGAAAAGGCCGCGGCTCATCTGAAGGCCGGCGCCAAGCGCGTGCTGATCTCGGCACCGGCGACCAATGCCGATCTGACGGTTGTCTACGGCGTGAACCACACCAAGCTGGAGCGCGGCCACACAATCGTCTCCAACGCGTCCTGCACGACCAATTGTCTGGCGCCGGTCGCCCAGGTACTGCACCGGGCGTTTGGCATCGAACATGGATTCATGACCACGGTGCACAGCTACACCGGTGACCAGCCCGTGCTGGATACGCTGCACAAGGATCTCTATCGCGCCCGCGCCGCGGCGCTTTCGATGATCCCGACCACCACGGGTGCCGCCAAGGCCGTCGGACTCGTGTTGCCGGAACTGGCGGGCAAGCTGGACGGAACTTCCATCCGCGTGCCGACGCCCAATGTCTCGCTCATCGATTTCAAATTCGTCGCCCAGAAGCCGACGACGGTGAAGGCGGTGAACGAGGCAGTGGTGGCCGCAGCCTCCAACAACTCGCCGCTGCATGGCATCCTCGCCACCAACGACCAGCCGCTGGTCTCCAGCGACTTCAATCACAACCCGGCAAGCTCCACCCTGGATCTCAATCAGACCCAGGTGATCAACGAACGCTTCGTGCGGGTGCTGTCCTGGTACGACAATGAATGGGGCTTCTCCAATCGCATGGCCGACACGGCCGTGGCCATGGGCAAGCTGGGATGAAGAAGCTGGCGGCCACCAAAAGGCCGCCCAGAAAGCTGAATACAGCGGCCAGTATCGTAATCCACGATCTGGCCCAGGCGATCGCGGCGCTCAAGGGTGCCGCCGCCGCCAAGAAGACCCGTGACATTATGGAGTGCGGAAGGTGCCGGCATCTATGCCGGTGCCAGCTGGTTCGCTGGCGTCGAGCGCCGGGCACGAGCGGCCGTGCCGGGCGCGAAGGCCAGCTTCGTGCTCGATTGTGCCGAACGCGCCGACTTGACCCAGGAAGCTTTTCGCGCCGGCATCAAGGCTGCGTGCTTCAGCGGCCCTGCGGGCATTGCAACAAAGCTCGCCGACATCGCCCGCCAGTGGCGTGCAGCGCTCTACCGCAAGCGGCCCAAGGCGCTGGACCTGCTCGATGTCGCCGATCCTGAAACTGCTTGCCGCCAATATCTGACCGGCGATTGAAACAACATCTGGCCGGCGATCGAAAAGCTGGCCAGTGATTGAAAAGGTGGGGAGGCTCGGGTATTCAAAACCGCCGCCACGTGCAAGGACCAGCAGCCATGAAGATGACGCCCCGTGTTCGCAAGATCCTGTCCTGGTACGAGAGCGACAATCCGGGGACCAAGGCCAACCTCGCCCGCATCCTGATGCATGGGCGCCTGGGCGGCACCGGCCATCTGGTCATCCTGCCGGTGGATCAGGGATTTGAACATGGACCGGCACGCAGCTTTGCGCCCAACCCGCCGGCCTATGATCCGCATTATCACTTCCAGCTTGCGATCGATGCCGGGCTTTCGGCCTATGCCTCGGTTCTGGGCATGATCGAGCAGGGTGCCGACTCATATGCCGGCCAGATCCCGCTGATCCTGAAGCTCAACAGCTCCAACAGCCTGGCGACATCGAAGGATCAGGCGGTGACGGGTTCGGTGCGTGATGCGCTGCGCCTGGGTTGCTCCGCCATCGGCTTCACCATTTATCCCGCGTCCGACTTCGCCTTCGCACAGATGGAAGAGATCCGCGCGCTGGCCGAGGAAGCCAAATCCCACGGTCTTGCCGTGGTGATGTGGTCCTATCCGCGCGGCGCAATCTCCAAGGAGGGCGAGACGGCGCTGGATGTGACCGCCTATGCAGCCCACATGGCCGCCCTGCTGGGCGCTCATATCATCAAGGTGAAGCCGCCGACGGCCCATCTCGAACTGGCCGAAGCCAAGAAGGTCTATGAGAAGGAAAAGATCGACGGCTCGACCCTCGCCAAACGCGTTGCTCATGTGGTGCAGGCGAGCTTCGCTGGCAAGCGCATCGTCGTCTTCTCCGGTGGAGCGGCCAAGGATCTGAACGGCATCTATGACGAGGCACGCGCCATCCGCGACGGCGGCGCCAACGGCTCCATCATCGGCCGCAACACCTTCCAGCGGCCGCGCGAGGAAGCACTCGCGATGCTCGACCAGATCATCAAGATCTATCAGGACAAGGCCTGATGGCCGAAGCCGGCGCGCCGGCGGCGCGTTGCCGGCTTTATCTCGAAGGGCCCGACCCGTTGCCGGCGAATTTTGCCGCACTCCTCGACATTGCTCTCGCCACCGGCGATATCGCCTGCCTTCGCCTGTCGCCTTTTCCGGATATCGGGCCGCTGATCGCCAAAGCGCAGGCACAGGGCTGCGCCGTACTGCTGGATGATAGCCCCGACGACGTCGCAACATTCGGCGCCGACGGCGTGCATCTGTGGCAGCCGGAGGATTATGAGCTGGCGCGCGAGAAGCTCGGCCCCGATGCCAGCATCGGCGTCTTCTGCGGCAATTCGCGCCACGCGGCCATGGAGGCCGGCGAGGCCGGGGCCGATTACGTGGCACTTGTCGGCGATCTGGAACTGATCAAATGGTGGGCCGAGATCATGGTGGTGCCGGTGGTCGTCGAGCTGGCAGGTGACACGAGCCGGGCGGGCGAATACATCGCCGCCGGCGCGGATTTCCTCTGTCTCGATGAAGGCATCTGGCAGAGCGAGGAAGGCCTGAAAGCGGCGATTAGCGGCGTAATGGCGCTGATCGGCTGAGGCCGCGGTTGCCTCGGGGGAGCGAAGTTGTTAGCTTCCGCCGCTTTTCAGCCCCCAAATCCCACCGTCCCGACCGAGACCAGATCCAATGAAAGTCAACGGCAACACGCTTCGCACCGGCAATATCATCGAGCGCGACGGCAAGCTCTGGCGCGCGACCAAGGTGCATATCGTGCAGATGGGCAACTGGCGCTCGTATCTTCAGGTCGAGCTGAAGGATATCCGCGACGGCACCAAGCTGAACGAGCGCGTCCGCCCGTCGGACGTGCTGGAGCGCGTGCAGCTCAATGAGAAGCCGTTCCAGTTCCTGTTCCAGGATGGCGACCAATACACCTTCATGGACCAGGAGAACTTCGAGCAGATCACCGTGAGCGAAGAGGCGATCGGCGATCCGCATGTCTTCCTGCAGGAAGGGATGATCGTCTCGATCCAAAGTCACGAGGAAACCCCAATCAGCGTCTCGCTGCCGCCGACGGTCACCATGACAATCATGGAAGCCGATCCGGTGGTGAAGGGCCAGACGGCGTCGTCGTCTTACAAGCCGGCGAAGCTGGAGAACGGCGTGCGCGTCATGGTGCCCCCGCATATCGGGGTCGGCACGCGCATCGTGGTGAACACCGACGATTCGAGTTATGTCGAGCGGGCGAAGGACCAGTCATGAAAATCAACGGGAATGCCGTTCGTCCCGGCTTTATCATCGAGCATCAGGGGCGCCTCTGGCGCGCCATCAAGATCCAGCACACCCAGCCGGGCAAGGGCGGCGCCTATCTGCAGGTCGAGCTCAAGGATGTGCGCATCGGCACCAAGCTGAACGAGCGCTTCCGCTCCAGCGAGACGGTGGAGCGGGTGCGCACTCGACAAGCATGATTACCAGTTCCTGTTCGCCGATGGCGACGACTATACGCTGATGGATCAGGAATCCTTCGAGCAGATCACCGTCAATGCCGATCTGATCGGCGAGCCCGCCATCTTCCTGCAGGAGGGCATGAAGGTGACGGTGGAGTCCCATGAGGGCGAGCCGCTCAGCGTCACCTTGCCCGATACCGTCACCATGAAGATCGTCGAAGCCGATCCCGTCGTGCGCGGCCAGACCGCCGCCTCGTCCTACAAGCCCGCCAAGCTGGAAAACGGCGTGCGCGTCATGGTGCCTCCGCATGTCGAAAACGGCGCGCGCATCGTGGTGAACACCGCCGATTCCAGCTATGTCGAACGCGCCAGGGATTAAGGCCTCCACGCCGCCATGGCGACCCGCTCCACCCTTATCAATGTGATGTCGCGCGCCGCCGACAAGGCAGCGCGCGGCCTGAAGCGCGACTTCGGCGAGGTCGAACAGCTGCAGGTCTCGGTCAAGGGGCCGGGCGATTTCGTTTCCACCGCCGATACCAAGGCCGAGAGGGTGCTGCGCCAGGAACTTTCGCGCGCGCGGCCCGACTACGGCTTCCTGATGGAAGAAAGCGGCGCCAGCGAAGGCAGCGACAGCGAGCATCGCTGGATCGTCGATCCCCTCGACGGCACCACCAATTTCCTGCACGGCCTGCCCCATTTCTGCATCTCCATCGCGCTGGAGCGGGCCGGCGAGATCGTCGCCGCGGTCATCCTGGATCCGGTGAAGGACGAAACGTTCTGGGCCGAGAAAGGCATCGGGGCATACCTTAATGACAGGCGCCTGCGCGTCTCCTCGCGCCGGCAGATGACGAATGCCCTGATCGCCACCGGCACACCCTTTGGCCAGCGTGCCGACCGGCCGCGCTATCTGCGTCAGTTCGACGCGATCATGGCGAATGTCGCCGATGTGCGCCGGCTGGGTGCGGCCGCCCTCGACCTCGCCTATGTCGCCGCCGGACGCTATGACGGCTTCTGGGAATACGGGCTGCAACCCTGGGACGTGGCCGCGGGATGGCTGCTGGTACGCGAGGCGGGCGGCTATATCAGCGAGCCGGATGGCGAAGGCCATCCCGTCGGCAGCGGCGACGTGCTGGCGGCCAACGATCATCTCCACGGCTTGCTGCGGACGACGCTGCGACAGGCCTAAGGGGGCCGAGCCGAGGGCGCGGCAAGGTCGTTTACGGGCGTTTGGCCACTGGTCTATACTCACCCGTTATCAGAAGCCCATATTCTGTTGCTGAATCAGTAGGATAAATACTCTGTAGGACGATAGGGGCCCCCATGGACCGACCGATTATCCGCCGCCGAGGCCTGTTGGGCTGCCTTAGCCTGGCGGCACTCACCTGTGCGGCTGCGTCCGCGATGCCCGCTGATGCGCAGCAGGTGCTTGCCGGCAAGGGGGCAGTCACCATCGATCTCGGGGTGCTGAACCAGCTGGGCCAGCCGGTCGCCGGCGGCTATGCGCCCCAGGGCGGAACCTATCCGGCCTATGGCCAACCGGCTTATGGGCAACCCGCCTATGGGCAGCCCTATACACAGCCTTATGCGCCGGGATATCTCCAGACCTATGGCGGCTTGCAATTCCCGCCGCAGCAATACCCGGTCAGCAGCCTGATGGTGCAGCCGCCGGCGGGATCGACGCCTTATGTTCCGTCCGCCGCCGCAGTTAGTGCCCCGGCCATGACAAGCAGCGCGCCCGCCACAACCACATCCGCGACCACAACGATGGCGGCATCGTCGGGTGCCAGCACGACAACCGGCACGCCACCCCCGGCGCCCTCACCGACGCCGACCACCGTGCCGATGCTTCCGGCGACGACGGATACCGGCAGTGCCGCAACAACCAGCACGACAACCACCGACACATCCTCGCCGGCGGCCACCGTGACGACAACGACTGGCGCTACAACCGATACTACCGGCGGCACGACCGCGGCGACAACGGGGAGCGGGACCACCACGGCCTCGACCAGCGGGACGAGCATGGTTCCCGCCGCAACACCGCTGGCAACCGAAACGACCGGCGCCGCCGCGACGAGCGGCACCGCGAGCTCGGGCACGGGTACAGCCGCAACCGGGACGGCGGCCACGACCGGCACGGAAACGACACCCGCGGCGCCGGCCGCCTCGGGTGCCGCTGCGACAGGCACAACTGCAAGCGGCACACAGACGGCCTCCGTTGCGCCCGGAACGGCCACGGCCACGGAAGGTGAGATTCGCATCGCCTTCCCCGCCGATTCCGCCGACATCCCCGATGCGACCAAAGGCCAGCTCGACGCGCTCGCCCAGAAAATGGCCGGCGACGAGAATATCCGCATCCAGCTTCTGGCCTATGCCAGCGGCACATCGGACCAGGCGAGCCGGGCGCGGCGCATGTCGCTCTCGCGGGCTCTCGCCGTGCGCTCCTATCTGATCAAGGCTGGGGTGCGCAGCACGCGCATGGATGTTCGCGCGCTGGGCAACAACGTCGAAGGCAGCCCGGCCGACCGCGTGGATATCATTCCGAAGACGCAATGAGGCAGCCGGTCCGCGGAAACGCGTTTGTGTCCGCATGACGCGGCCTCGCCAGCATCTTCTATGGATGGCGATCGGCCTGGTCGCCGTCATCGGCCTTGCGTGGCTGCTGTCCGGCCCGATCTACATCGCTTTCCTGCACAATCCGGCGCTCAACAGCGGCATTTTCGTCGTGCTGCTGATCGGCATGACCTACATCTTCTGGCAGGTCGTGCGCCTCTATCCCGAGATCGAATGGATCGAGCGGCTGAAGCGCAACGAGCTCGGCAGCTCCGGCGATCCTGAGCCACGGCTGCTGGCGCCGATGGCTGCCATGGTGCGCGAACGCACGGGCCGCCTCACCCTCTCCACCGCGGCGCTGCGTTCGCTGCTCGACAGCATCAGCTCGCGCCTGGACGAGACCCGCGACATCTCGCGCTATTTCATCGGCCTCATGGTGTTCCTGGGACTGCTCGGCACCTTCTGGGGTTTGCTTGGCACGATCAGCGGCGTGGCGGAGGCCATCGGCGCTATTTCGGTCACCTCGGGCGGCGATGTCGGCTCTCTCCTGGGCCAGCTGAAGGCGGGGCTGGAAAAGCCCTTGGCCGGCATGGGAACGGCCTTCAGCGCCTCGCTGTTCGGTCTCTCGGGCTCGCTGCTGCTGGGTTATCTGGAACTCCAGGCAAGCCAGGCCCAGAACCGCTTCTTCAACGAGCTCGAGGACTGGCTGGCCGAACGCACGCGCCTGACCAGCGCCGGCTCCGTGGGCGATGGCGACCAGTCGGTGCCGGTCTATATCCAGGCTCTGCTGGAGCAGACCGCCGACAATCTGGAGAACCTGCAGCGCATCGTCTCGCGCGGCGAAGACAGCCGCACCCAGTCCAACCAGCAGATGAACGCGCTGGTCGAGCGCCTGGGCGGCCTGACCGACCAGATGCGCACCGAAGCCCAGCTGATGATGAAGCTGGCGGAAAGCCAGACCGAGATGCGGCCGGTGATAGCCCGCCTCGCCGAAGCCATGCAGGCGGGCCGCTTCGGTATCGACGAACAGAGCCGCACCCATCTGCGCAACATGGACAGCCAGTTGAGCCGCCTGGCGGACGAATCGATCCGCGGACGCCAGAGCGCGCTGCAGGAATTGCGCAACGACATCAAGAAACTGGCCGACAGCCAGATCGACATGCGCCCGCTGTTGAGCCGCCTGCAGGATCTGCTCAAGGGCGGCGGCTTCGGCCTCGACGATCAGAGCCGCCAGCATCTGCGCAATCTCGACGCGCAGCTGGGCCGCCTGATGGAGGATGTCTCGCGCGGCCGCCAGGAATCGGTGCAGGAGCTGCGCAGCGAGATCAAGGTCCTGGCCCGCACCATCGCCGCGCTCGCCGACGAGGGCGAGCGCCGCTAGGGCACAAGCCCATGGCGTCCAGAACGCGCCGCCATCTCGACATCTGGCCCGGCTATGTCGACGTGCTCAGCACGCTGCTCATGGTCATCATCTTCACGCTCATGATCTTCGTCATCGCCCAGGTCTTCCTGAGCCACGCACTGTCGGGCCGCGACCAGGCGCTGGCCGAGCTCAGCCAGAAGGTGAGCGAGCTGGGCGACATGCTGGCGCTGGAAAAGACGACCAACACCGATCTGCGCAGCACCATTGCCGAGCTGTCGGCGCAGCTTCAGCAATCCACTGCCGATCGCGACAAGATGAAACAGCAGCTCGCCACCGCGACATCCGACCGCGATGCCATCGCCGCAGCACTTGCCGCGGCCCAGGCCAATGCCAAGAACAAGGCGGCGAGCGATGCCGGCGCCAAGGCCGAGGTCGATGCCAAGCTGGAGGATGCCTACAAGGTCATCGATGCCGACCGGGCCAAGGTGCAGACGCTGCTGGGCGATATCGCCGCACTGGAGAGCCTGCGCGACGACCTGACCCAGAAGCTCGCCAACAGCAGCACGGAATCGGCGGGACTGAAGCAGCAATTGACGGCGAGCCAGAACGAGGCAGCCGACCTCAAGACCAAGCTCGGCATCAGCCAGGCCGATGCGGAAGCCGCCAGGAAGCTGACCACCGAGGCGGAGCTGCAGATCGAGCTATTGAACCGCCAGATGACGGCCATGCGCGAACAGCTGGCGCAGCTCTCCGCCGCCCTCGACGTCTCGGAAGCCAAGGCCAAGGCAGATGAGGTGCAGATCACCGATCTGGGCAAGCGCCTGAACGAAGCGTTGGTCAACAAGGTCGCCGAGCTTGCCCGCTACCGCTCGGAGTTCTTCGGCAAGCTGAGGGAAGTGCTGGGCAACCGCAGCGATGTGCAGATCGTGGGCGACCGCTTCATCTTCCAGTCCGAAGTCCTGTTCGCCACCGCCTCCGCCGATATCGGCGACGAAGGCAAGAAGCAGCTCGCCGCCTTCGCCGCGACGCTGAAGGATATCTCGGCCAAGATCCCGACCGACATCGACTGGCTGCTGCGCGTCGATGGCCACACCGACAAGCAGGCCTATCACGGCAGGCTCGGCACCAATTGGGAGCTGTCGACCGCGCGCGCCATCGCGGTGGTCAAATTCCTGATCGATCAGGGCATCCCGCCCAACCGGCTGGTCGCCGCCGGCTTCGCCGAATTCCGCCCGCTGGCCGACGGCGATTCCCCCGACGATCTGCGGCGCAACCGGCGCATCGAGCTTGAAACTCGACCAGCGCTAGCGCCGGCCGGAATCAGGATGATTCGGCCTGATCCGATCCTGCTCTGGAACGCGCACTCTCACCAATGGCCATGCCCAGCGGCTGGTCGAACTGAAGGGCGGCAAGCCGGGCATAGAGCCCGCCCTGGCGCACCAGTTCGGCATGCTTGCCGATGGCGACGATGCGGCCGTGATCCATCACCACGATGCGATCGCATTTCTGCACCGTGGCCAGGCGATGGGCGATGACGATGGTGGTGCGGTCCTGCATCAGCCGCTCCAGCGCCTTTTGCACCACCTGTTCGCTTTCCGCATCCAGGGCCGAGGTCGCCTCGTCCAGCAGCAGCAGCGAGGGGCTGCGCAGGATGGCGCGCGCTATCGCGATACGCTGGCGCTGGCCGCCTGAGAGCCGCACGCCGCGCTCGCCCAGCGGGGTTTGCAATCCTTCGGGCAACCGGTCGAGGAACTCGGCGGCGAAGGCTGCTTCGGCCGCGGCGCGCACGGCAGCGTCGCTGGCGGCGGGCTGGCCATAGCGGATGTTGTCCATGGCGCTATGGGAGAAGATCACCGGCTCCTGCGGCACCAGGCCGATGCGCTGGCGCACGGCGCTGGGCTCGGCCGCCGTGATGTCGACGCCGTCGAAACGGATGCGCCCGCTCTGCGGATCGTAAAAGCGCAGCAGCAGCTGGAAGACCGTGGTCTTGCCGGCGCCCGACGGGCCGACCAGCGCCAGCTTTTCGCCGGGCTGGACCTGGAGATCCAGGCCATCGACGGCGCGCCGCTCGGGCCGCAGCGGATAGCTGAAGCCGACATTCTCGAAGCTGACCGCGCCGCGCGCTGGCAGCGGCAGCGGCAAGGGCGAGGCCGGCGGGGCGATGCTGGGCGTGGTTGCCAGCAGCTCGGAAAGCCGCTCCATGGCGCCGGCCGCGCGCTGCAGATCGCCCCAGCTTTCACCCAAGCCCCCGACGGCACTCGCCACCACCACGGCATAGAAGATGAAGGTCAGAAGCTGGCCGGCGCTGATTTCATTGTTGAGCACATCATAGCCGCCGATCCACACGCCGAAACAGACCGCGCCGAAGACCAGCATCATGACGATGGCGGTCAGCCGCGCGCGGGCGCGTATCCAGGCCAGTGCCGCGGCGAAGGCGACCTCGATATGGTCGTCGAAGCGCTGAGCATCGAGCTGTTCGTGGTTATAGGCCTGTACCGTGCGGATCGCGTGGATGGTCTCGTTGGCTTCGGCGGTGACCTCGCCGATCCGCCCCTGGGCCGCGCGCGAGAGCGTGCGCACCCGCCGGCCGAGGAAAATGATCGGCAACACGACCAGCGGCACGACGAGCAGGATCACCCCGGCCAGATCGACGCTGGTGACGAACAGCAGCACCAGCCCGCCCACCACCAGCATCAGGTTGCGCATGGCAAAAGGCAGCGAGCTGCCGACCACGGATTGTAGCAGGGTGGTATCGTTGGTGAGCCGCGCCAGCACCTCGCCGGTGCGCGTCACTTCGAAATACTCGGGCGACAGCGTCAGGATGTGAGCGAAGGCGCGCTTGCGCAGATCGGCTACGACCCGCTCGCCGATCGACGTCACCAGGAAGAAGCGGCTGTAGCTGGCCAGCGCCAGCACCACCGCGATGGCGAACAGGATCATGACGCCGCGGTCGAGATGGTTGGTCTGGCCGGCCACCAGCCCGTAATCGACCAGGTATTTCATGCCCTGGCCCATCGCCATGACAGCGCCGGCGGCGACAGCCATGGCGATCACGGCGCCCGCCACCCGCAGCTTGTAAGGGGCCATCACAGCCCAAAGGGGTTTGAGCCCGATCAGGCGCGTCGCCTTCGGCCGCTCCAGTTTAGCCAAGCTCGATAGCCTCCCCTGTCGCCTCGCTCAGTTCGCGGCCCAGCAGCTCGTCCAGCCGTTCGCTACCCCGCGTCGATATCCAGGCCTGACCCTCCTCGTTCCAGGCGAAATGCCAGGCGCCGCTGACGGGCGAGGAAAGCCAGATCTGCCGGTTCGGCGCATGCCGGTTGAGCAGATATTTGCCGCCGGACTCGGTCTCGATCGTCAGGATGCCGTTCACAAGCTCGGCATCCAGCTCGCCCTCGGCACTTTCGATTGCGGCTTGCAGCCGCGCCAACGTCTTGTCGGCGAGGCTCTCGAACTGGCTGGTCTCCATGCGCTGAGGTGCTTCCTGGCCGATATTGCAAATCCCTAAACCAGCCTCCCGGGCTTGGCAAGGTTGCGGCAAATTAAGGCAGATTGGCGCCTGCTGCTATGGACAAGCAGCCATCGTATCGTCATATTCCGACGCCATTTTTTCCCCAGTGGATTCGGAGGTTTCCTTGCGTTCCCTAGGTTCGACTCGCGCCGGTTCGTCTCGCATTAGTTCGACGCGCGGCAGTTTGACGCGCGTCGGGCTGCTCGGCATCGCGCTCGCCCTGGCGAGTCTGTTGCTCGCGGCGGCGCCATCCTTCGCCCAGACGACGCCCGCCTCCGCCACCACCACACCGGCACCGGGCGTACCCGCCTTCAAGCTCAGCGATCTGCCGAAACCGCCGATCGATTCGCGCGACAAGTTCATCGCCTTCATGGAGCAGACGCGCAAGGAAGACGCCAAGCAGCTTCTGCTGCGCTACAACCGCGCCCAGGCGATGATCGAGAACAAGGATGTCTGGCGCCAGAAAGAACTCGTCGCCTATTTATTGACTCCCCGCGAGGAGTTCGTCCTCGACCGCAACCGGGACCGCGCCTATGAGAGCGCGTTCCTCGATATCGGCTACGGCGTGACCATTTCGGGACCGCATCTGGTGGGCCGCATGACCTCCACCATCGACGTGCAGCCGACCGACCGCGTGCTGGAGATCGGCACCGGCTCCGGCTATCAGTCGGCGGTCCTTTCCCATCTGACCGACCAAGTCTACACCATCGAGATCATCGACCCGCTGGGCAAGCGCAGTGCGGCGAACTACATGCGCCTGGCCAGTGCCGGCTATCCCGAGTTCGGCCAATATCCACACCAAGATCGCCGACGGTTATTTCGGCTGGGCCGATGCCGCCCCCTTCGACAAGATCATTGTCACTTGCGGCATCGACCATATTCCGCCCTCGCTGCTGCAGCAGTTGAAGACCGGCGGCATCATGGTGATTCCGATCGGCCCGCCCGGCCGCCAGCATGTGCTGGAAGTGAAGAAGGTGGCCGACGCCCAGGGCAATATCACCGTGACGCGGCGCGACATCTATAACGGCAAGATCGTCAACTTCGTGCCGTTCACCAAGGCCGGGGGCGGACACTGGTAACAGCCGGCACGGCGCCGGGGACAAACTTCCGGGCCAGCCTGTTCTACCTGTCGGTGGGTCTGGTCGCAGGCGCGATCATCGCGCTGCAGATCGCCATCATGCGTGTCTTCTCGATCGCCAGCTGGGCTCATTTCGGCTCGCTGGTGATCGCCATCGCCATGCTGGGCTTTGGCGTCGCTTCCGCGGTGATGTGCATCGGCAAGTCGCGCATCGAGGCGAACCAGGATCTTCTCGCCCGCCTCTGCCTGCTTGCTTTCGGCCCCCTGCTCTCGCTCGCTAACGGGCTCGCCCAGCAGGTTCCGTTCAATCCGATCTTCCTGGTCTCCGATCCGCAGCAGAAGCTGCGCCTGCTGGCGAACTTCCTGCTCTATTTCGCGCCCTTCCTGCCCGGCGCCATGTTCCTGGGCCTGGCCTTTCTGCGCGGGCAAAAGCATTTCGGCCGCGTCTATTTCGCCGATCTCGCGGGCTCGGGGCTGGGCGGCCTCTCCTTCCTCGGCGCTCTTTATCTGCTGCTGCCCGAGCGGCTGCTGCTGGTTCCCATGGCGCTGTGGTTTCTGGGCGGGCTCACCTGGTTTTTCATGCAGCGCGACCGGTTGGGACTGGTGTTGCTGGTCATTGCGGGCGCGACAGCGGTGGCACTCAACTTCGCCCTGCCCCAGATCGTCAGCCTGCAATACAAGGGCGTCTCCTACGCCCGCAATTTTCCCGATAGGCAGCGGATCTATGAGGCCGCGAGCCCGTTCGGCTATATCGAGGTCTATAGCAGTTCCTATTTCCATTTCGCGCCGGGCCTCTCCGACATGGCGGCGGTCAAGCTGCCGACCATGCCCATCGATGCCTATTTCGGCATGTTCATCGACGGTGACGGGCCCATCGGCATCATCAAGAAACTGCCGGACGACCAGACCGCCTATTTCCGCTTCCTGCCGATGTATCTGCCCTATGTGGTGAAGAAGGATCCGGCCGTCTTCGTCACCCAGTTCGGCGGCGGCATTTCCACCAGCCTGGCGCTGCGCAGCGGCGCAACGTCCGTGACCGTGGCCGAAAGCAACCCGCTGCTGCTGCAGGCGGTGCGCGATCCGGCCATTGCCGACATGACCGGCCATATGCTGGACGATCCGCGCGTCCATGTGGTGCCGTTCGCCGGACGGCTCTATGCGCCGCTGGTGCCCGACAGTTTCGATATCGTCGATCTCAGCCTGGCGGATTCGACCGGCCTCTCCAATGCCGGCGGCAACACGATCTACGAGAAGTACGATTACACGCGCGAAGCCATGGCGAGCTTCATGCGCACGCTCAAGCCCGGCGGCATTCTCGCGGTGACGATCTGGAACAAGGAGGATCCGCCCAAATCGGCGATCCGGCTGCTGACCACCATGACCGAGGCCGGGCGCGGCGTCGATGACGGCAAGATTGCCGAGCGCTTCTACGTCGCGCACACCTATCTCTCGACGATCACCGTGCTTTACAAGCGTGGCGCGTTTACGGCCGATGAGATCGCCAGCCTGGATGCGCATAGCAAGAGCATGGCCTTCGAAGTCGTCTATCGCCCGCGCGCCACCTATAACGGCCAGCCGCCGGAAAGCCTCTATACCCGCTATCGCGATAATTTTTTCGCGACATCGAACAATTCGCCGGCCAGCAATCCTGCCGGCGCGCCGGCGACAGCGAGCACGGGATCAGCCGATGCGACTGCGCCCGATGCAGGCTCGCCGGACGCGACATCGCCCGACGGAACCTCATCGGATTCCGGCAATCTCGGCGCCGAGCTGCTGCAGAGCGGCAATCCCGATCCTGGTGACGCAGCCGGCAGCGGCAATGGCGCGACGGCCGAGGGCGATTTCACCATGGGCGCCCTCTATCGCATGGTGATCGACCAGCTGATGAAGGGCGATGGCGACGAGGTCGAGAAGCGCTACCTGTTCGATGCGTCGCCCTTGACCAACGACCGGCCGTATTTTGCCGGCTATATCAAGATCGGCGACCTTCCCACCGTGCTTGGCATGCTGGATGCCGTCTCCGATGAATGGGGCTATCTGCTGCTCTGGGGCACGCTGGCCGAGAGCATTCTGCTGGGCCTGGTGTTGCTGCTGGCGCCGGTCATCTTCGGCTGGCGCACCATCTTCTCGCGCCAGCCCGGCAAGATCGGCATCGTCACCTATTTCCTGTGCCTGGGCTTGGGCTACATCTTCATCGAGGTCGGGCTGATCGGAAAGTTCGTGCTGGCGCTGGCCAACCCCACCGTCTCGGCCTCAGTGCTGATCACCGGCATGCTGGTCTTTTCCGGTCTCGGCAGCCTGACCTCGGGGCGCTATCTCGAGCGCTGCCGCGAGGTCATGCCGCGGGTCTTCATCGCCATCGCCACGATCCTGGTGATCTATTCCTTCATCCTGGGGCCGATCCTGGATGTGATCGGACTCTGGCCCTATGGCTGGCGCATCGTCGCCTGCCTGCTGCTGTTGCTGCCGCCCGCCTTCCTGATGGGATTTCCCTTCCCCACCGGCATGGGCATGCTCTCGCGCCTGGGCAAGGAACATTTCTTCCTCTGGGCCTGGGGCATCAACGGGCTGTTCTCGGTGGTGGGTTCGGTCGCCGTGCCGCTGGTGGCCGTGCTGTTCGGCCTGAAAGCACTGATGTGGGTGGCGGCCGCAGCATACCTTCTGGCGCTGCCCGCTTTCTTCGCCCTGCTGCTGCCGAAAGCAGGATCCCAAGCCGGACTTGCCACGGCCTAGCCCCTCCGCTATAAGCCCCCGCTTCAACGGAGCGCTGCCATGAAAGAAAAAATTCACCCGGACTATCATGAGATCACCGTCGTCATGACCGACGGGACGAACTTCAAGACGCGCTCGACCTGGGGCAAGGCTGGCGAGACGATCAATCTCGAAGTCGATCCCAAGTCTCATCCGGCATGGACGGGTGTCCATCGCCTGTCGGATGCCGGCGGCCAGCTCGCCAAGTTCAAGAAGCGCTTTTCCAATCTCGGCATCAAGCAGTAGCTTGATTTAGCTGCAGATTTTCAAGGGGCCGCCCGGCCGGGCCGGCCCCTTGATTTCGTTTGGGGCCTGCTTATCTCCAGTGGGTCCGGACGCCTCTAGCGGGTCCGGGCGAAGCGGCGGAACACGGTGTTCTGCCCCCTATTGCTCAACTGGAGGATATGGCTATGACGAGTTTCGACTTTACCCCCCTTTTCCGTTCCACCGTCGGCTTCGATCGCCTGACGCGTCTGCTGGAATCCCGTCTCGATGACGGCGCCTACAGCTATCCGCCCTACAACATCGAGCAGACCGGCGACGATTCCTACCGGATCGTGATGGCGGTGGCGGGCTTCGGCGAGGGCGACCTCTCGATTACCCAACAGGCCAATACGCTGCTCATCTCGGGCAAGCATGAGAAGCCGGCCGAGGAGAAGAAGTACCTCTATCGCGGCATCGCGGGCCGTGCGTTCGAGCGCCGGCTGGAACTGGCCGACCATATCAAGGTCACCGGCGCCAGCCTGGTGAACGGCGTGCTCAGCATCGAGCTGGTCCGTGAAGTGCCGGAGGCCATGAAGCCCCGCCAGATCAAGATCGGCGGCGGTACGGCCAAGGTGCTCGAGAACAAGGCGGCCTAACAGGCTAACGGTTCCCTAGCTTCTGTAAGGCATCAGGCCGGAGGGCGAAAGCTCTCCGGCCCTTTTCTTTCAGACAAAACCCAGCAGCGCGTCGATCACCGCATCGGGCGTCTCACTCATCATCATATGGCCGGCGCCGGGGATCACCGTCGTGCGGCAATCGGGCAATGCTGCGGCCAGCGCCTTTGCCTTGGCCACCGGCGTCATGCGATCGAGGGCGCCCAGCAGCAGCAGGCTCGGACACTTGACCTTCGCCGCACTCGCCGCCGTGTCATAGGCATCGCAAGCTGCAAGATCGCTTGCCAGCACACCCGGCTCCGTCTGGTTCAACAGGCGCTGGGCGCCGCCCATGCGCCAGACGCCAGGTGCCGGATTGCCGCCGAAATGTCCGGCCGGCCCATGCGCCCATGAGGCGATGAGGTCGGCTGCGTGCGGCTGGTCCTCGGATGCTGCCTTCAGCAGATCGGGATGCACTGGCATGCGGGAAGCTACCCCCAGCATCGCCAGGCGTCGCACCCGCGCCGGGGCTTGCGCGGCTGCTTCGAGGGCGATCAGCGAACCCATGCTATGGCCGACCAGCGCTGCCTCGTTAAGGCGCGCCGCATCCAGCAACCGGATGACCCACGCCGCCATGGCGGCGATGCTGGTGAGCGCGGGCCCTTCACTGCGGCCATGGCCCGGCAGATCGACGGCCAGCACAGAGCGGCCACGATGGGCGAGGCTCCGCGCCGGCAAGGCCCAGACGATATGATCCATGCCCGCGCCGTGAAGCATGACGACCGCCGGTTGGCTGGGCTCGAATTGTCGTCCGCCGGTGGCGGCAAAAACCGATTTGTCGTCGACCTGGAAATGCATAAGGGCCGCGCTAGGCGGATTTCTGCGAGACCCGCAGCGCCTGGGTCAGATCGTCGATGATGTCGCTCGCCGCTTCCAGGCCGACCGAGAGGCGCACCAGATCCTCGCCCACGCCGGATTTCTTCAGGGCTGCTGCATCCATCTGCGAATGCGTCGTGCTGGCGGGATGAATGATCAGCGTCTTGGCATCGCCGACATTGGCGAGATGCGAGGCAAGGCTGAGCGCCTCGATGAATTTGCGGCCCGCCTCGCGCCCACCCTTGATACCGAAGGCGATCATCGAACCCGCCCCCTTGGGGAACAGGCGCTGAGCCAGGCGATAATCGGGATGCTCCGGCAATCCGGGATAGGAGATCCAGGCGACGGCGGGATTGGATTTCAGCGCCGCCGCCACCGTCATAGCATTGGCGACATGCCGGTCCATGCGCAGCGGCAGCGTCTCGATACCCTGCAGCAGCTGGAAGGCGTTCATCGGGCTCATGCAGGCGCCGAAATCGCGCAGGCCCTCGACACGCGCGCGGGTGACGAAAGCCTGAGGGCCGAATTCCTCGGCGAAATCGATGCCGTGATAGCCGGCATAGGGCTCGCACATCGTGGGGAACTTCGCCGCATTTCGTTCCCAGTCGAAGCGGCCGCTATCCACCAGCACGCCGCCGATGGCGATGCCATGGCCGCCCAGCCATTTCGTCGCCGAATGCAGCAGCAGATCGGCGCCATGCTCGAAGGGCCGGTTGAGATAGGGCGTGGAAAACGTGGAATCGATCAGCAGCGGAATGCCGGCCTCGTGCGCGATTGCCGCCACCGCTTCCAGATCCAGCACTTCGAGTCCGGGATTGCCGATGGTCTCGGCAAAGATCATCCGCGTCTCGGGGCGGATTGCTTTCCTGAAGCCATCGATGTCGCGTGGCGGCAACAAAACTCGTGGTGATCCCGAAACGCGGCAGGGTATGGGTGAACAGATTGACGCTGCCGCCGTAGAGCGCCGATGAAGCGACGATATGGTTGCCCGCATTCATCAATGTCGCGATCGCCAGATGCAATGCTGCATGGCCGCTGGCCGTGGCGACCGCGCCCACGCCGCCTTCCATCGCGGCAACCCGCTCCTCGAGAACCGCCACCGTCGGATTGGAGATGCGCGAATAGATGTGGCCGACGCGCTCCAGGTTGAACAGTGCCGCCGCCGTATCGACATCGCGGAAGACATAGGACGTGGTCTGATAGATCGGCACGGCGCGCGCGCCGGTCACCGGATCGGGCCGTTGGCCCGCATGCAAACTCAGCGTTTCGAATTGGAAGAATTTGGGGTCGGCCATGGCGGGCTCCCGCTGGGATGAGTGCGATTTGTAAGGAGTATCCCAGAAAAGCGGAGGGCCGCGCGGCCCGGCGGCTCGGCGGCCCTCTCGATTATTTTTGAAGCCTCGTTGTTTGACTTGCCGGAGGCAAACCGTATGACCGCACTCCCCTTGGGGTCAAGCGTGGAATCGCCACCGGCACGCATAAAAGCGCCGCCGGCGCAGGGCCGGCGGCGATGAGGTGGCGGGATCGCGAGAGGAGCGACAGGGAGTTTGCAACCTCGGCTGACCCCAACGAGGGTGCGTCCCGCGTTGCAACATACGAAGGCGGCCGTGAATACGGCGTGACTCACCCGTGAAACTTCATCGAACCGGCACCACCGGCCCAAGGTGCAGCATGGGGTCTACTAGTGGGTGTACCAGCTTTGTTTCGCTAGCGGTTGAGCCGAAGCGCCAGTCGAGGGTGTCAGCCTAGAGCGTCAAGAGGTCTTGAACAGCGAGGCGGCGCCGCTGAGGTGGGCCTGTTTGGCCGCGATCTTGGCTTTCACCCGGGCAATCTCGGTTTCCATCTCGCCGATATAGTCGGTCAATTCCTGAACCGACAAGCTGTCGAGGTCACGCAGCACAACCTTCTTTTTCCGTGGCTCCAGGTCTTCCGGTTCCATCCGAGCCTCCTCGCCTTGCCAGCACCTGCGATGCCCAACACTGGCCATGGCCAGCATTGGCCATGCATAGTAGCCGCACCGTTATCAGCCGGAAACGCTCCTTCCCCATGAATGAGATTGCCGATGCCCGCGCCCGCTACCAGGCCGGCGACATCGCAGGCGCCCAAGCTATCTGCCGGCAGGTGCTGGCGCGGGAGCCGGGCTCATGGGCAGCACTCCAGATCCTGGGCATGGCCGCCCAGCAGCAAAACGACGCAGCATCCGCCGAATCCTTCTTTGCCCAGGCGCTGGCAAGCGCACCGGGGCGCGCCGATCTGCTGCGCGACCGTGCCACCGCCCTGCTCAACCTCGCCCGCTTGGCCGAGGCCGTATCCCTGTTCGAACGCTCGCTCGCCATCGATCCGCGCGATCTGGTGACGCTGAACAATCTCGGCATCGCGCAACTGCAGCGCCGTGACTTCGATGCCGCGATCCGCGCCTTCGAACGCGCGCTTGTCATCGATCCCGATCTCGTCGCTGCTGTCAACAATCTGGGCAACGTCTATCGCGAGCTGGGCCAGCTCGACCTCGCCGCGGATTGGTATCGCCGGGCGGTCAGCCTGGCGCCCACCCGATCCAGCGCCATCAACAATCTCGCCGTCACGCTTCGCGAGCAGGGCCGGCTCAGCGAGGCGATAGCCGGATATCGCCAGGCCGTCGCGCTGGATCCGGCCAATACCGCCGCGCGCTGCAATCTCGCCACCGCACTGTCGCAGATCGGCGAGCGCGACGACGCCATCGCCGAATACCGCGAAGCCTTCCGGCGCGATCCCCGTTCGGACCAGGCAGCATCCGGGCTGATGCAGGAGCTATCCCACGTCGCTGACTGGCCGATGATCGAAAGGCTGGCGCCCATCGTCGACGAGATGAACCGGAATGCCCTGGCAGCGGGCTTGCGCGCACCGGAGCAACCGCTGCACAACATCGCGCGCTGCGAGGATCCCGCCTATAACCTTGCCATCGCCCGCAGCCACAGCCAGGCAACCGACCGACGCATGGCCTGGCGGCGACCGCAGCTCAGCCGTCCAGCAGCGGCCCGAAATCAATGGCCAAAGCGATCAGCGCCTGCGCATCGGCTATCTCTCCGCCGATATGTGGGATCACCCCATCGCCCATCTCTCCGCGGGATTGTTTGCTGCCCATGACCGCAGGGCCTTCGCCGTGCACGTCTATGCCTATGGCCGCGAGGATGAGAGCCCTCATCGCCGGCGGATCGCAGCCGACGCCGACGTCTTCGCCAATATCGACAAGCTCGATACGCTTGCAGCTGCCCAGCGCATCGCCGATGACCGCATCGATATTCTGATCGAGCTGTCGGGCCATACCAGCAGCGCGCGTCTGGATATCGCAGCCTTGCGGCCAGCCCCGCTTCAGCTTCATTGGCTCGGCTATCCCGGCAGCATCGGCGCGGATTTTCTCGACTATCTGATCGCCGACCGCCATGTGGTGTCGGATTCCCATCTGGCGTTCTTCACGGAAAAAATACTGCGCCTGCCCAACAGCTATCAGATCAATAACGGCGAACAGGTCATTGCCGGCGGCATGACGCGTGCCCAATGCGGATTGCCGGAGGATGCGATTGTGCTCTGCTGCTTCAACCAGATCGCCAAGCTGGAGCCGGTCATCTTCGGCCTGTGGATGAAGTTGCTGGCGGAATTTCCCCAAACCGTGCTCTGGCTTCTCGCTGGCACGCCGAGTGCTGCTGCCAACCTCTATCGCTTTGCTGGCGAACAAGGCATCGCGCCCGAACGCGTGATCTTCGCACCCAAGCTGGACAAGGCGCGCCATCTGGGGCGCATCGGCCTCGCCGATCTGGGGCTCGATACACGGATTTATAACGGCCATACCACAACCAGCGATGCACTCTTTGCAGGATTGCCGGTGGTGGCGATGGCCGGCCGCCACTTTGCCTCGCGCGTCTCGGCCAGCCTGCTGACGACCCAGGGGCTGGAGGACCTTATTGCGAGCGATCTCGATGGCTATCATCGCCTCGCCCGCGCGCTGATTGCCGATCGGTCCCGGCTGGCGGCGCTGCGGGCCAAGGTAGCAGCGGCGCGCTCGGCGCGTCCCCTCTTCGATACCGCCCGCTTTACCCGCAATCTCGAGGCCGCCTATCGAGCGATCTGGCAGCGTCACAAGGCTGGCCTTCCCCAGCAGAGTCTCGATTTCGTCGAAGGCTGATGGCCGGGCTCGGATTGCCAGTGCTGGTCCCGCCCCGCATAGTGAGGCTTCCCCGCAGATCATGAGAAAGCCCATGTCTAATTCCGTACCCGACACCATGAACGTCATCGAGATCGCCGAATTTGGCGGACCGGATGTGCTGAAGCCCGCCAAGCGGCCGGTGCCCAAGCCGGGCGCGGGTGAGGTGCTGATCGAGGTCGCCGCCGCCGGCATCAACCGGCCCGACATGCTGCAGCGCCAGGGCGGCTATCGCCCGCCGCCGGGCGCTTCCGACATTCCGGGGCTGGAGATCGCGGGCCGTGTCGTGGCGCTGGGCCCCGATGTAAGCGGCTGGCAGATCGGCGATCAGGCCTGTGCGCTGGTGGCGGGCGGCGGCTATGCCGAATTCTGCACGGCGCCCGCGCCGCAATGCCTGCCCTTTCCCCGCGGCATGGATGCGACCAAGGCCGGCGCCATTCCCGAGACCTTCTTCACCGTCTGGACCAACGTCTTCGATCGCGGGCGTCTGAAGGCGGGCGAGACCTTCCTGGTGCATGGCGGCTCCAGCGGCATCGGCACCACGGCCATCCAGCTTGCCCATGCCTTCGGCGCGCGGGTCTTCACCACCGCCGGCAGTCCCGAAAAATGCGCCACCTGCGTCAAGCTGGGCGCCGAGCGCGCCATCAATCACAAGACGCGAAGATTTCGTCGCCATTCTGCAGGAGGCAACAAAGCAGAAGGGTGTCGATGTCATCCTCGACATGGTCGGCGGCCCCTATATCAACCGCAACCTGCAGATATTGGCGATGGAAGGCCGTCTGGTGCAGATCGCCTTCCTGCAGGGCAGCAAGGCGGAGATCGACGTCGGCGCGCTGATGATGAAGCGCCAGACCCTGACCGGCTCGACCCTGCGCCCGCGCTCGGTGGCCGAAAAGGGCGCCATCGCCAAATCCTTGCGCGACAAGGTCTGGCCGTTGCTCGATTCGGGCAGGATCGCGCCAGTCATGTTCAAGACGTTTCCGCTGGCAGAGGCTGCGGCCGCCCACCATCTGATGGAAAGCAGCAACCATATCGGCAAGATCGTGCTGGTAACCGGCCGGGCCTGATTTCAGCAACCCCGCTTGAAGGTAAACAGCGACCCCGCTATCAAGGGGCGGGGCAGCCAACAAAGGAGCGCCGGCCATGCATTGGCTTTTCTCGATCCTGCTGATCATCGTGGGTGCGCTGGCCGCCTATTCGGGAATCGTGCGGAATTGGCCCAATTTCCGCCAGGGCCTCGACAAGATCGTCCCCTATCAAGGCTGGTTCGGCATCGTCGCCCTGGTCTGGGGCGCCATCAACCTGCTGCAGATCCTGCTGCATTTCAGTGCCTTCAGCATGATGCCAACGGTTTGGCTGGTTCTGGCCATCGTCGCCAATGTCGTGGCCGTGCTGCTGGGCCTGGTGCTGGGCTATGGCCTGATCGCCCAGTACCTGCTGACCAACAGCCCGGATGCGCGGCGCAAGGGCGAGGAAATGCGCGCCCGGATCGCGCCACGCCAGATGGCGCTGGGCTGGGTCGCCATCGTTCTGGGCATATTGGGATTGCTGCTGCCCATCTTGATGTAAGGCCCGCAGAACCTTATTTAAGCTGGCGAATCCTGCTGGCTAAGGCCGGCAGGGAGTGCTATTCCCCTGCCCTTCGGAACAAGCTGTCTCAAGGAAACGATCATGGCACAACTCATGATGCCAAAAGCTACGGCCGTCTGGCTGGTGGAGAATACCACCCTCACTTTTGAGCAGATCGCCGAGTTCTGCGGCCTTCATCCGCTGGAGGTCCAGGGCATCGCCGATGGCGAAGTGGCCATCGGGATCGTCGGGCTCGACCCCACGGCCAACGGCCAGCTGACGGCCGAGGAACTCACCCGGGTCCAGGGCGACCCATCGGCGCGGCTGAAGATGGCCAAGGTCAATATTCCGCTGCCCACGCTGCGCACCAAGGGCCCGCGCTATACCCCGGTCTCCAAGCGCCAGGACAAGCCCAATGCGGTCATGTGGCTGCTGCGCCATCACCCGGAGCTGGGCGATGCGCAGATTGCCCGCCTGATCGGCACGACCAAGGACACCATCGCCAAGGTGCGCGAGCGCAGCCACTGGAATGCCGCCAACCTGAAGCCGCAGGATCCGGTGCTGCTGGGCCTGTGCAGCCAGACCGACCTGAACAAGGCCGTCGAACGCGCGCGCCGCGCCGCGGAAAAGGCCGGCACACCCCATCCCGCCCCGCAGCCGGCGGAGCCGGCCGCCGGCGGCAAGCTTGCGCGCGGCTTCGACATCAGCCAGTTCCTGCCGCCGACGCGCCAGGAGTAGCGTCTGTAGCATTCGATACGACAACAGGGCGGCCATCGGCCGCCCTGTTTACTTTTCAGGCAGAGAAGTCGTGGATGCCCGAGCTCGGCCCAGGGGCTCGGCCAGGGGGCCGCCTCGGGCATGACGAGCGAGGGTGAGGCGCCGCCCGAGACAATTTCCCGGTCGTCATGCTTGGCCGGCCGAAGGCCGCGCGCGCCTGATCGCCTTGAGCCTTTCGACTCAAGGCGTGAATCAGTCGCGGGTTAAGTGGCCGTTGGCATCCACGCCTTGCTTCCTTCCTACTCCTCCACCTTCTTCGTATAGCCCAGCACCGTCAGCGCCTCGGTGATCTCCGGCAGGATCGCCGGATCGTCGATGGTCGCCGGCGTCTTGTAGTCCAGCCCGTCGGCGATCTTCTGCATCGTGCCGCGCAGGATCTTGCCCGAGCGGGTCTTGGGCAGGCGCTTGACCACCGTCGCCGATTTGAACGCCGCCACCGGGCCGATGCGCTCGCGCACCAGCGCCACGACCTCCTGCACGATATGGCCATGCTCGCGGTTGACGCCGGCCTTCAGCACCAGGAAGCCCACCGGCACCTGGCCCTTGAGCTGATCGGCGGCACCGATCACCGCGCATTCGGCGACGTCGCGGTGGGAAGCCAGCACCTCCTCCATCGCGCCGGTCGAAAGCCGGTGTCCCGCCACGTTGATGATGTCGTCGGTGCGGGCCATGATGTAGATGTACTTATCTTCATCCATGAATCCCGCATCGCCGGTCTGATAGAAGCCGGGGAACGTCTTCATATAGCTGGTCTTGAAGCGCTCATCGGCGTTCCACAGCGTCGGCAGGCAGCCGGGCGGCAGCGGCAGGCGCGCCACGACCGCGCCGGTCTCGCGCGGCTTCACCTCGTGCCCCGCTTCATCGACCACGCGGATATCCCAGCCCGGAACGGCGCGGGTCGGCGAGCCATGCTTTACCGGCAAGGGCTCGATACCCATGCAGTTCGCCGCCATCGGCCAGCCGGATTCCGTCTGCCACCAGTGATCGATGACCGGCACGCGAAGATGGCTCTCCGCCCATTCCAGGGTCGCGGAATCCGAACGCTCGCCGGCCAGAAACAGAATGCGGAATTTCGAAAGATCGTGACCCTTGATCAGCTTGCCGTCGGGATCGTCGCGCTTGATGGCGCGAAAGGCGGTGGGTGCGGTGAACAGGGAAACCACGCCATGTTCGGCGATGACGCGCCAGAATGTGCCGGCATCGGGCGTGCCGACCGGCTTGCCCTCGAACAGGATCGATGTCGCGCCATGCAGCAGCGGGGCATAGACGATGTAGGAATGGCCGACGACCCAGCCGACATCGCTGGCGGCCCAGAACACCTCGCCCGGCTTGACGTCATAGACATTGGCCATGCTCCAGGCGAGCACCACCGCATGGCCGCCATTGTCGCGCACCACGCCCTTGGGCTGGCCGGTCGTGCCGGAGGTGTAGAGGATATAGAGCGGATCGGTCGCCAGCACCGGCACGCAATCGTGGGGTGCCGCACCCGCGAGTGCCTGCAGACCATTCGATATCGCGGCCGGGGATCAGATCGCAGGCAAGCTGCGGGCGCTGCAGGATGATGCAATGCGCCGGCTTGTGCCGGGCAAGCTCGATCGCGCCGTCGAGCAGCGGTTTATAGGCGATGACCTTGTTGACCTCGATGCCGCAGGAGGCGGAGATCACCAGCTTCGGCCGGCAATCGTCGATCCGGGTGGCGAGTTCGCCGGCGGCGAAGCCGCCGAAGACCACTGAATGGACCGCACCCAGCCGGGCGCAGGCCTGCATGGCGATCAGGGCCTCCGGCACCATGGGCATGTAGATGATGACGCGGTCGCCCTTGGAGACGCCGAGCCGGGCGAGCGCACCGGCAAACAGCGCCACATCGTCGCGCAGCTCGCGATAGGTGAAGCGCTTCTTCGTATTGCTGACCGGACTGTCATAGATCAGCGCCAGGCGGTCGCCATGGCCGGCGGCGACATGCCGGTCGAGGCAATTATACGAAGTATTCAGCTTGCCCCCGGTGAACCAGCGGTCGAAGGGCGTGTTCGAGCGATCGAGCACGGTCTTGTACGGCTCGATCCAGTCGATGGCCTTCGCTGCTTCGGCCCAGAAGCCTTCGGGGTCGGCCAGTGAGCGGCGGTAAACCTCTTCGAAACGGCCCATGATTCCTCCGGCCCTTTCAGGCTGCGGCCATCCACTGGCGGTAATCTTCCACCAGGCCGGCGACAGCCATATCCATGATCCGCTTGCCCGCCTCGATCGAGGCAAGGCCGGGATTGGAGCCGATCCGCCCGTCGGGGAATTTGCGCCGGTAATCCGCCGCATCGGTGAAATCCCCACGGGGAGCGATCTCCGGCTCCAGCTTCATCGGCCGCGCCGCCTCGGGATGAATATGCCAGGTGAGCGAGACTTCCGAGGGCGTGGCATGACTGCCCTCGGCCGAGCCGTAAAGCTCGCGCGACAAGCTGGCGAAGCCCTCGGCCTGCCACCAGTTGCGCAGGCGGCATTTCAATTCAGGCCCATTGCCCGCTGCCGCCAGGCTGGTATCGGCATAGATCTCCGAAAACGCAGCCTGGGCCGTGGCGACATTACCGCCATGGCCGTTGATGAAATAGAAGCGGCGAAAGCCGTGGCGCGCGAGCGAAGCTACCCAGTCCCGCATGACGGCAATCAGCGTCGAGGGCCGCAGGGTCATCGAGCCGGTGAAGGCCATATGATGCTGGGCCATGCCCACCGAGATCGTGGGTGCTACCAGCGCCTCGGTCTTGTCGCCCACGGCCTTGGCCAGCGCCTCCGCACAGATCGCATCGGTGCCGATCAGCCCATTGGGCCCGTGCTGCTCGGTCGAGCCGATGGGAATGATGATGCCCTGGTTTTTGGCCAGATAGCGTTCGACGTCCGGCCAAGTCTGAAGATGTAGCAACATCGCGCCCTCTTTTCTTTGAACCCCTGTTGTGCCCGGCCCGACGCCGCGTGGCAATACACTGCGTGGCAATACAAGTGGGCGGATGCTATGAGCGGGCGCTCATGACCCCGCTTCTGGTTCATGCCGTCGTGCCGCCCGAGCGGGTGGGGCTGACGGCGCTACGTATCCGCCAGCCGCTGGCGGCTCTGGCTCAGCTGCCGGACATCGAATGCCGGATCGACGAGGCGGCAGGCTTCCCTGTCGATCGTCGCCCCATGGCGAAAATCCTGCTGATGCAGCGCCGCATGCTGAGCTCTCAAGCCGATGCCCGAGGCTGCTTGTCCGGCCGCTGATCGATGCGGGCTATGTCCTGGTGATGGAACTCGATGATCACCCCGCACGCCGCGCCGGCTACGCCGAATCGGGCTTCTTCGGCCTGCGCGCCATGCATGCCCTCCAGACGACGACTGAGCCGCTGGCCGAAGTGCTGCGCCAGCACAACCCGAGGGTCGAGGTCTTCGCCAATCAGATCGAAATCCTGCCGCCGCTTCGCAGGCGCGAGGGCCCTGCCTGCCTCTTCTTCGGCGCCCTCAATCGCGAGAAAGATTGGGCGCCCCTTATGCCGGCCTTGAACCGCCAACTTTCCCGCCGGCCCGAGGTAAGGGTCGAAGTCGTCCATGACCGCGCCTTTTTCGACGCACTGGCAACCGAGAACAAGCGTTTCACCCCGACGAGCCCCTATGGCGCCTATCTCGGCCTGCTCGCTCGTGCCGATATCTGCCTGATGCCGCTATCGGACAATGCGGTGAACCGCTGCAAATCCGATGTGAAGTTCATCGAGGCGGCGGCGGCCGGCGCTGCGGCGCTGGCGAGTCCTGACTGTCTATGCCGGCACGATCCGCGATGGCGAAACCGGGCTGCTGTTCGAGAATCCGGAGGTCTTCGAGACCAAGCTCTGCGCCCTGCTCGACCGGCCCGATCTGCGCCAGCGCCTGACAACCGCGGCGCATGATTATGTGCGCCGGGAACGCCTGCTCGCCGGACATATCGCCCGGCAGGCGGAATGGTATCGCATGATATGCGCAAGCCGTGTACAGCTGACGGCAGAGCTTGCCGCCCGCGCTCCCGACTTGCCCTTAAGCTAAAGCGGCTTAAGGCGATCAGGCTCTAATGCTGATCGTGGCCGGCGATTTCGTCCTTGATTCGAAGCTTTTGCCGCTTTAGTTCGTGGATCTTGTCTTCGTCGGGCCGCGGCCGGGCCTCTTCTTCTTCGATCAGATGTTCAAGATCCTGATGCTTGGTCTTGAGGGAATCCAAATGCTCCGTCACGGACATCATCGAGCCTCCCTTATGTCACAGAGTGATGACAGTACGATGCTAACGCCGCCAGCCGGGAATTGTAAATGATGCCGATTCGCAAGGCAGGGAAGCAAAAATCGGCCCCCCGTGAAGCCCTTGTTTCGGCCAGTAAATCGGCCAGGTCCCGTGGCACGCCCCGGCCAGGCTTGATCGTGGGCATCAGCGGCGCTTCGGGCGCCATCTATGGCGTGCGCCTGCTGGAAACCCTGCGCCGGCTGGGTATTCAAAGCCATCTGGTCATGTCCAAAGCCGCGGAAATGACGATCAGTTATGAGATCGACAGGCGGCCCGCCGATGTCAAGGCGCTGGCCGATGTCGTTTATCCGATCGGCGATCTGGGAGCGCCCATCTCCAGCGGCAGCTTCCCGACCATGGGCATGATCATTGCGCCCTGCTCGGTGCGCAGCCTGGCGGAGATCGCCACCGGCGTGACAAGCAGCCTGCTGACCCGGGCCGCCGATGTGACGCTGAAGGAACGCCGCCGGCTGGTGCTGATGCTGCGCGAGACGCCGTTGCATAGCGGTCATCTGCGCAACATGCTGGCGCTCTCCGATATGGGTGCGATCGTGGCGCCGCCGGTGCCGGCGTTTTATGCCCGGCCAAAGAACCTGGAGGAGATGGTCGACCACAGCATCGGCCGTGTCCTCGACCTGTTCGGCATCGATAGCGGGCGGGTGAAGCGCTGGTCGGGCGAGCCTGCTACGCGCAAGCCTCGCTGAGGGTCTGCAACTCCGGCGCACGTGCCGGATCGCGTCCCATCACCTTGAGATAGAGGGCGAGATTGGCCTCCACCGCCGGCCGCCGTCCGGCCGCGGGTGCGGGCAGTGCTTCCAACGTCGCTTGCGCGATGCGCTCGCCCTCCAGCTCCAGATCGTTGACCTTGCGGCGCAGCGCCTCGCTCTCCAGGGATGGCACCGGCGCCACGCCGGCCTTCAAGCGCCGGCGCACGGCGCGCAATGGCTGCACCACGTCGCGCTGCCAGGCTTCCGCCGCCGAGATAGCGCGCCGGATATCCTGTTCCGCTAGGCTGCGATTTTCCCGGCCATGCCAGCAGCAGAACAGCAGCAGGTTGACGTCGAGCCCCATTCCATCCTGCAACGCGATGCAGGCGGGCCCGACGCCGGGCCTGCCATAGAGCTGCAGCGAGAAGTTCCAGAAATTCATGCTGCTTCCGGCTCGCCCAGGCAGATGCCAAGCCCCCGCGCAGTATGAGCGAGCGCACCCTTCGGATCGACTGCCTGGTAGTGGCGGATCGCTTCCAGGATCGGCACATCTTCGACGCTGCGCGCGTTCCAGGCGACCATGCGGTCGAAACGGCCTTCGGCGATCAGATCGACAGCGCGCACGCCGAAGGCCGAGGCCATGATGCGGTCGCGGGCGTTGGGCGTGCCGCCGCGCTGGATATGCCCCAGCACGGTTACACGCGTCTCCGCACCGGTCAGCGCACCGATGCGCGCGGCGATGTAATGGCCGATGCTGCCATGGATGGTGCCTTCTTGCGGATCGTCGGCATCGCGCTTCACCGCTTCGGCGACGATGACGAGGGCGAAGTTGCGCCCGCGGGCCTTCAGCGCCTCGATGCGCGCGGCAATGCTGGAAAAGCTGTAGGGAATTTCGGGAATCAGGATCACATCGGCCCCGCCGGCGATTCCCGCCGAGAGCGCGATATGCCCGGCATCGCGGCCCATGACCTCCAGGATCATCACCCGGCTGTGACTGGCTGCCGTCGGCTGCAGATGATCCAGCGCGTTGGTCGCCGCCGACAGCGCTGTGGCATGGCCGATGGATACTTCGGTCAGACCCAGATCGTTGTCGATGGTCTTGGGAATGGCGATGAGCGGAATATCCCCCTGCTGGGCGAGCTTGCGCAGGATATGCAGCGAGCCGTCGCCGCCGGCGACGATCAGGGCATCGAGGCGCAGCTGGCGATAGCCCTCGATCACCTCATGGCTGCGGTCGATCACGCGGCCATCGGGCATGGGATAGGCGAAGGGATCGCCCTTGTTGGTGCTGCCCAGGATCGTGCCGCCGCGGCGCAGCAGTTCGATATCGGTCTCGCTCGGCGTCAGTGCCACCCATTCCACGGGCCGCGTCAGCAGCCCCGCGGTACCGTTGCGGATGCCGATGACCTGCCAGCCATAGCCCAGCACCGCGCGATGCACCACGGCGCGGATGGCGGGGTTGAGGCCGGCGCAATCGCCGCCGCTGGTGAGGATTCCGATGCGCTGAATTGCCATGGCGCGGAGTGTCGACGTTTAGCGCATGGCTGGCAAGCCAAGGCGCGCTTGCGTGGCCTGCATCGTCGCGGCACCATGCCGGCGGCCTTGCCTCTGGAAGAATTGATCTCGTTGGCACCATGTCCAAGGTCATAGCCAAGAACGGTTGAGCCATGTTCCTGATTGCCCGCGATCGAGCGCTGATCTCGCTTTCCGGCGAAGATCGACAGGCCTTCCTGCAAGGCCTGGTCTCCAACGACGTCGCCAAGGTGACGGCGGCTCAGGCGATCTATGCTGCCTTCCTGACGGCCCAGGGCAAATATCTCCACGACATCTTCATCGCTGGCGACGGCGAACGGCTGCTGATCGAATGCGAAGCGGCGCGGCGCGCCGATCTGTTGCGCCGTCTTTCGCTCTACAAGCTGCGCTCGAAAGTCGCGCTGGCGGAGGAGAACAATCTTTCGGTCGGGCTCTGGTTCGGCGATGGCAGCACTGGGCGAGTTGCACCTCGCGGCCAAAGCCGGCGAGGCGCGGGCCGAGCGCGGCGGGGTGATCTTTGTCGATCCGCGGCTGGCGGCATTGGGCGCGCGCGGCTATCTGCCGCGCCTACATCATTGCCGGCCGAGACCGGCAGCCGCGAGGACTACGACCGCTTGCGCATATCGCTTGGCGTGCCCGATGGCAGCCGCGATCTGCCGGTCGAAAAGGCGATCCTGCTGGAGAACGGCTTCGACGAGCTCAACGCCATCGATTGGGACAAGGGCTGCTACATGGGCCAGGAGCTGACGGCGCGCACGCGCTATCGCGGCCTGGTGCGCAAGCGCCTGATGCCGGTTGCGATCGAAGGGCCGGCGCCGGAATTCGGCGCAGCCGCTGCTGCTGGGCGACAAGGAAGCCGGCGAGATGCGCAGCGCCAGCGGCGATATCGGCCTGGCGCTGGTGCGGCTGGAGGCGCTGGGCCAGGGGGCGCTGACCAGCGGCGCCTCGCGGCTGACCCCGGCCAAGCCCGATTGGGCGAAATTCTGATTCACCGTCAGTGACAGGAAACGAGCGATGGGACGAGCCAGGCTACGCGACCTTGGGATCACCCTTGGCCGGCTGCCCACCGGACCGCTGAACGCGATCACCGATGTGGCCGGTGTCGAGGTCGGGCATTCGACCCTGATCCGCGACAAGCCGGCGGTGGTGCGCACCGGCGTCACCATGATCTGGCCCCATCGCGACATCTTCACCAATTACTGCTTCGCCGGATTCAACAGCTTCAACGGCAATGGCGAGATGACCGGCACGATCTGGCTCGCGGAGCAGGGCCTGCTCTCCTCGCCCATCGGCATCACCTGCACCCATTGCGTGGGCGTGGTGCGCGACGCCATCTGCAGCTATGCGGCGAAGAAGGGCATCGTCCAGGCCTTCCATCTGCCGGTCGTGGCCGAGACCCATGATGGCTACCTCTCCGATGCCGAGACCTTTCCGGTGACCGAGGCCATGGCCCATGAGGCGCTGGAAAATGCCAAGAGCGGCCCGGTGGCCGAGGGCAATGTCGGCGGCGGCACCGGCATGATCTGCCATGAATTCAAGGGCGGCATCGGCACGGCAAGCCGCGTCGCGTCCGAAGCCGGCGAGCGCTTCACCGTCGGCGTGCTGGTCCAGGCCAATTACGGCGCGCGCGACCTGCTGCGCGTCGATGGCGTGCCGGTGGGCCGCGAGATCGACCACGACGTCGTGCCGGGCCATCGCGCGCCGTTCAAGGCCGACGGTCTCCATCATCGTGATCCTGGCAACCGATGCGCCGCTGCTGCCCATCCAGTGCCAGCGCCTGGCGCGCCGTGCCGCCACGGGCCTCGCCTGGGCCGGCGGCATCGGCGCCAATGGCAGCGGCGACATCTTCCTCGCCTTCTCCACCGGCAACCGGATCGATCGCGACGCGCCCCATGCCGATGTGCGCATGATCGGCGCCGAGCGCATGACCCTGCTGTTCCGCGCCGCGGCCGAAGCGACGGAAGAGGCGATCATCAACGCGCTGACCGCCGCCGAGACGATGACGGGATTCCACGGCCGCACGCTTCACGAGCTGCCCCATGACAAGCTGAAGCAGGTGATGGCGAAGTATCCGGCCTGGCGTCCTAGCTCTCTCGGGCCGCATCATCGCCCAGCCGCCGAACTGATCGGGGTCAGCACGAGCGAGGCCGAGCAGGTAATCGGCATAGATCGCCGCCAGCGCCCCGATCGGATCGGCCGATCCCGGCGGCAGCGCCAGGCTCAAATCCGGACCCACGGTCACCTCGTAACGCATGAAGCGTTCGCGCTCGATCGTCTGGATCGGCAGCAGCGGCACGCCCTGAAGGGCGGCCAGGCGCAGCGGCGTCTGGGCCAGGCGCAACACCATGCCCTGGCCAAAGGGCGTCGCCAGGATCGCGCCCATAAACGCGTTATTGGTCAGCGAGATGAGTCCGTTTTCGGCGAGCACCTTCATCATCGCGCGCGTTGCCCTCATGGTCGTCTGGCGATCGAAGACGATGCGTCCGGCGAGATAGCGCCGCTCGACCTCGACCATGCGGGGATTGATGACGCGGTTGCCCAGGGGCGAATCCAGTATCCCATGACCCGTGCTGGTGAGTTGCCAGGTGCGATGGCCACCCCCGGCCAATGCCCGCTTGCCCAGGATGGATGCATGAAGGAAGGGGTCGGCCCACAGGATCACGCCCTTGCCGCGGCTGCGCGCCTGTTCGATCCGTTCGCCACCTATCAGGACGATGTCGGGATTCCAACCGCGCCGGCGCCGTGACGCGGTCACGAAAATGACCCGCTGGTGATTGGCGGCTTCATTGCGGCGGTGAAGGGCAAGAAGCGCTCTCTCATCCACGCCGCTGCCGAGAATGGCGCCCATGCGCTGAACAAAATTTCGCGCCTTGTTCGTCAATTTACGCGTCTGCAGCCGGGTGAGCAGGTCCGGCAGGATACCCCAATAGCGTGGGCCGGTCAGGCGCACCGCTATCGCCGCGAGCAGGTAATAGATCGCCGTGACGATGAAGGCCCGGCGGTTGGCCCGCGGTGGAATGGCTCGTGCCGACGGGTTGCTGGCCGGGGCTTGCGTCACGATCTGCCCCTCGCTTTCGATCGATCAACCGAGGGCTTTGCTGAGATCGGCCAGCCGCGCGAAGGGCGATTCGCCCGATGCCAGCACAATCTCGCCGGCCCGTTCCAGCCCCCGGCGGCCGAAACGCTGGCGCAATCCGTCGACCAGCCAGCCCTGGGCCTGACGCCGGCGCTGGATCGCCAGTCTCTCCTCGCGAGCGAGCCACTGCCAGCGCCGGTCGATTTCGGCCTTGAGCTCGTCGACGCCCTCGCCGCGCGCTGCCGACAGCGCCAGCACCTCCACCGGCGTGCCATCGCCATCGGCCAGTTCCAGCGCGCCTTCGACATCGGCGCGGGCGCGGGCCGCGGCCTCGCCCATATCGGATTTGGTCACGACCACCAGATGCGGAATCTCGACGATTCCGGCCTTCATGAATTGCAGGCTGTCGCCCGCGCCCGGCTGAACGCAGAAGACGACCGTATCGGCACAGTCGGCGACATCGGTTTCCGACTGGCCCACGCCGACGGTTTCCAGCAGCACGATGTCATAGAGCGCGCGCAACAGGACCATGGCGGCGATGGTGAGTTCGGCCAACCCGCCAAGGCGATCGCGGGCCGCCATGGAGCGCACGAAGATTCCATCGTCCTCCGGATCATGGGCAAGCCGCGTGCGATCGCCGAGCAAGCGCACCGCCCGAGCGGCGCGATGAGGGATCGACAGCGATCACCGCCACGCGCCGGCCCTGCTTTCGATAGAGACGGATCAATACGCCGGCGAGGGTCGATTTGCCCACACCGGGCGGGCCGGTCAATCCCACCACATGGGCCGAGCGGTGCGGCAAAGGCGGCATCCAGCAAGGCCAGGCTGGCGGGCGCTTCGGGGTGGCGTTCGAGATCGGCAAGGGCTGCCGCGATGGCCGGCTTGCCGCCCGATTTCAGACGTTGCAGAGCTTCTTCGCCCGCCTCAGTCGGTGGCATGGGCGGCGGCAGCGGTCTCGGACAGCGCCGCCTGGGCCGCCGCCAGCCGCGCGATCGGCACGCGGAAGGGCGAGCAGGAGACATAGTCGAGGCCGAGGCGAGCGCAGAAGCGCACCGAAGCGGGATCGCCGCCATGCTCGCCGCAGATGCCGAGCTTGAGATCGGGCCGCTGGCGCCGGCCGCGTTCAACCGCAATCTTCACCAGCTCGCCCACGCCGTCGGGATCGAGCGTGATGAAGGGATCGATGGGCAGGATGCCGCGCCGCTCATATTCCTGCAGGAAGCGCGCCGCATCGTCGCGGCTGAGGCCATAGGTGGTCTGGGTCAGATCGTTGGTGCCGAAGCTGAAGAAGGCGGCATCGACCGCGATCTTGTCCGCCATCAGGCAGGCCCGCGGCAGTTCGATCATGGTGCCGACGAGATAGGGCGTGCTCATCTTGCGGGCGGCTGCGACCTCGCCCGCCACGCGATCCACCATCTCCTTCAGGATCGAGAGCTCGCGGGGAATGGCGACCAGCGGAATCATGATCTCGGTCTCGACCGTCTCGCCGGTTTCCTGCTTCACCAGGGTCGCCGCCTCGAAGATGGCGCGCACCTGCATCTCATAGACTTCGGGATAGGTGATGCCGAGGCGGCAGCCGCGATGGCCCAGCATCGGGTTCGATTCCTTCAGCATCGCCGCGCGCTGGGCGACATGGTCGGTCGAAACGCCGGCGGCCTTGGCCACCTCTTCCATCTCGGCGCGGCTGTTGGGCAGGAATTCGTGCAGCGGCGGATCGAGCAGGCGGATGGTGACCGGCAGGCCGCGCATGATGCGGAACAGCTCGACGAAATCGTCGCGCTGCATGGGCATGATCTTGGCGAGTGCCGCGCGCCGGCCTTCGATGGTCTCGGCCACGATCATCTCGCGCATGGCGACGATGCGGCCGCCATCGAAGAACATATGCTCGGTGCGGCAGAGCCCGATGCCCTCGGCGCCGAATTTGCGCGCCATGCGGGCGTCGAGCGGGGTTTCGGCATTGGTGCGCACCTTGAGGCGGCGCACCTGGTCGGCCCAGGTCATCAGCTCCGAGAAATCGCCGGAGAGTTCCGGCTGGATGGTGGGCACCTCGCCCAGCATCACCTCGCCGGTGCCGCCATCGATGGTGAGAAGATCGCCATCCTTCACCACCACGTCGCGGACCTTCATCACCTTCTGATGCTCGTCGATGCGCAGATCGCCGGCACCCGAAACGCAAGGCCGGCCCATGCCGCGGGCAACCACCGCGGCGTGGCTGGTCATGCCGCCGCGGGTGGTCAGCACGCCGACGGCGGCATGCATGCCGTGAATATCCTCGGGGCTGGTCTCGGTGCGCACCAGGATCACCTTTTCGCCCTTGGCGCCGCGATCTTCGGCCTCGTCGGCGGTGAAGACCGCATGACCGGCGGCAGCACCCGGCGAAGCCGGCAGGCCGCGGGCGATCACCTTGCGCGGCGCCTTGGGATCGAGGGTTGGATGCAGCAGCTGGTCGAGCGAGGCCGGATCGATGCGTCCCACCGCCTGGCGGCGGTCGATCAGCCCTTCGCGCACCATGTCGACAGCGACCTTGAGGGCGGCTGCGGCCGTGCGCTTGCCCGAGCGGGTCTGCAGCATATAGAGCTTGCCGCGCTCGACCGTGAACTCGATGTCCTGCATGTCGCGGTAGTGGGATTCCAGGCGCCGGCGCACGCCGTCGAGTTCCTTGAACACCGCCGGCATGGCTTCTTCCATGGCCGGCAGGGTCGAGCGGTTGGCCGTCTTGCCCGAGACCGTCAGATGCTGGGGCGTGCGAATGCCCGCCACCACATCCTCGCCCTGGGCGTTGACCAGGAACTCGCCATAGAACTCGTTGGCGCCGGTGGAAGGATTGCGGGTGAAGGCAACGCCGGTGGCGCAATCATCGCCCATATTGCCGAAGACCATGGCCTGCACATTCACCGCCGTGCCCCAGGTCTCGGGAATGTCGTGCAGCTTGCGATAGGTGTCGCCGCGCGCGCTGTCATCCAGCTGCCGAAGACGGCGCCGATGGCGCCCCACAGCTGCTTCATCGGATCCTGCGGGAAGGGCTCGCCCAGCTCTTCCTTCACCTTCGCCTTATAGGCCTCGACCAGCTTCTGCCAATCCTCGGCGGAAAGCTCGGTATCCAGGCTGACGCCGCGGTCTTCCTTGTGCAGCTCCAGCAATTCCTCGAAATGGTGGTGATCGACGCCCAGCACCACATGGCCGTACATCTGGATGAAGCGGCGATAGCTGTCATAGGCAAAGCGCGGATTGCCGGTGCGCGTGGCCAGGCCCGCTGCGGTCTTGTCGTTGAGCCCGAGATTGAGCACCGTATCCATCATGCCGGGCATGGAGACGCGCGCGCCGGAGCGCACGGAAACCAGCAGCGGATTTTCGGCATCGCCGAATTTGCGCCCGACCTGGCTTTCGACGGTGGCAAGCGCCGCCTTCACATCGGCTTCCAGCCCGGCCGGATAGCTCTTGGCGTTCTGATAAAAGAACGTGCAGACCTCGGTGGTGATGGTGAAGCCCGGCGGCACCGGCAGGCCGAGATTGGACATCTCCGCCAGATTGGCGCCCTTGCCGCCGAGCAGGTTCTTCATATCCGCCCGCCCGTCGGCCTTGCCCTCGCCGAAGCGATAGACCCACTGGCTCATCTCAGCCCTCGATCTTGGAGAAATCCGCCACCGTGTTGAGCGTCGCGCGGATGCGCGAGAGCAGGCGCAGCCGATTGGCGCGCTGGGAAGCGTCGTCGTCGTTCACGGTGACCTTGTCGAAGAACTCGTCCACCGGTTCGCGCAGCCGCGCCAATGCCGCCATCGCCGCCGCATAGGCTTCGCGCTTCAGGGCCGCTTCGGTGCGGTCGCGGGCATCGCGCATGGCTTCCACCAGGGTGAACTCCTCCGGCAGGCGCAGCAGCGAGGCATCGGGCACCTCGTCATAGCCGCGGCCGTCTTTCTTTTCCTCGATGCGCAGGATGTTGCCCGCGCGTTTGGAGGCGGTTAAGCAGATTGACCCCGTCCTCGCTTCCCAGGAATTTCGCCAGCGCATCGACGCGGGTAAGCAGGCGCACGAAATCGTCCTCGCCCAGGCCGTTCTCCCGCTTCAGGGCAAACACCGCGGCGATCAGATCGTTCCGCACGCCCTTTTCCTTGAGCGCGACCTTCAGCCGGTCGGCGAAGAACTCCAGCAGATCGGCGGGATCGAAGCCCATCAGCATGCCGGGCTGAAGTTCGTTGTAGTTGAAGGAGGCAAGCTCCATCAGCCGGTGGAAGGGAATGCGCAGGCCGTTCTCCACCACCAGGCGGATGACGCCAAGTGCCGCGCGCCGCAGCGCATAGGGATCGCGCGAGCCTGTCGGCTTTTCGCCGATGGACCAGAACCCGACCAGCGTGTCGATCTTGTCGGCCAGTGCCAGCGCCACCGAAACCGGCGCGCTGGGGCAGCGCTCGCTGGGGCCGAGCGGGGCGTAATGCTCGGCGATGGCCTCGGCGACCGCTGCAGGCTCACCCTGATTCAAGGCGTAATAGCGACCCATGATCCCCTGGAGCTCGGGAAACTCGCCCACCATGCCGGTGGTGAGATCGGCCTTGGCGAGGCGCGCGGCACGGCTGACCTGGGCCTTGTCCGTGCCAGGCAGCTCGCGGGCGATCTCGAGCGCCAGCTTTTCCACCCGCTCCATCTTGTCGGCCAGGCTGCCGAGCTTGGCGTGGAAGACGATCGATTTCAGCGCCGGCAATCGCGCATCCAGCCCCAGCTTGCGATCCTGGTCCCAGAAGAACTGCGCATCGGCCAGGCGGGCGCGCAGCACGCGCTCGTTGCCGGCGACGATGGTGGCGCCGTGATCGCGCGTCTCCATATTGGCAACCACGAGGAATCGCGGCGCCAGCTTGCCCTCGCTGTCCTGCAGGGCAAAATATTTCTGATGCGTGCGCATGGCGGTGGTCAGCACTTCCGGCGGCAGATCCATGAAGGCCGGATCGATGCGGCCCATCAGCACCACCGGCCATTCCACCAGACCGACAACCTCGTCCATCAGCGCTTCGTCGCGGCGCACGCTGAGCGATTCGGTGCGGCCAAGCCGCTCGGCATGCTTGCCGATGACATGGCGCCGCTCGGCCGGATCGACGATGACCTGGCGCACGCCAAGGCGCGCCTTGTAGGTATTGAAGTTGGAAACGGTGAAGCTCTGCGGGCCCCAGGAAACGGTGACCGAACGTCTCCTTGCGCGAGGCGATGCGGTGCGGATGCTCGGGCGTGCCGAGATCGACCTCGAAGGACACCAGCTCGCCGTCGAACACGGCCATGATGTTGTGCAGTGGACGCACCCAGCTGGCCCGGTCATAGCCCCAGCGCATGGATTTGGGCCAGGGAATGCCCAGGACGGCGGCCGGCAGCAATGCGGCCAGCACCTGGCCCGTGGGCAGGCCCGGCACGCGCTCGATATAGAACCACGAGGCGTTCTTCTCCGTGCCGCGGCGCTCGCAGGCATCGAGGCTGGAGATCTTGCGGGCCTTCAGGAAGGCTTCGATCACCTGGTCGGTGGCACTGACCCGCGGACCCTTGATCTCGTTCACGCGCTCCGGCTGGCGGGCGGAAAGCCCGTCGATCCACAGCGCCAGGCGCCGGGGTGTGGCGAAGCCCTCGGCGCGGGTGAAGGCGAGCCCCTGCTCCGTCAGCTTGTCGCAGACCAGGGTCTTCAGATCCTGGGCCGCGCGCGCCTGCATGCGCGCGGGGATTTCCTCGGCCAGAAGCTCGAGCAGGAATTCGGCCATGGCTTTAGCCCGCCTTCGCCGCCGCTGTCGCCGCCTGGCCGCCGCGCGAAAGCCAGCCTTCGCAGCAGCCCTTGGCCAAGGCGCGCACCCGCGCGATATAGGATTGGCGCTCGGTCACCGAGATGACGCCGCGGGCATCCAGCAGGTTGAACAGGTGGCTCGCCTTCATGCATTGGTCATAGGCAGGCAGTGCCAGCGGCTGCGGACGGTCCAGCAGCACGCGGCATTCCTTTTCGGCGTCCTGGAAATGACGAAAGAGGATGGCCGTATCGGCGATCTCGAAATTGTAGACGGAGAATTCGCGCTCGGCCTGGAGATAGACATCGGCATAGGTCATGCCCCCGGACTCGGCAGCTAGACCGTTCCAATCCAGCGCGAAGATGTTATCCACGCCCTGGACGAACATGGCCAGGCGCTCCAGCCCATAGGTGAGTTCGGTCGAAACGGGGTTGCATTCGATGCCGCCCACCTGCTGGAAATAGGTGAACTGGCTGATCTCCATGCCGTCCAGCCATACTTCCCAGCCAAGGCCCGAGGCGCCCAACGTCGGGCTTTCCCAATCATCCTCCACGAAACGCACGTCGTGGTCGCGAAGCCGGATGCCGAGCGCTTCCAGGCTCGCCAGATACAGCGCCTGGCTGTTCTCGGGCGAGGGCTTCAGGATCACCTGGAACTGGTAGAAATGCTGCAGGCGATTCGGGTTTTCGCCATAGCGCCCGTCGGCTGGCCGGCGCGAGGGCTGGACATAGGCGGCCCGCCAGGTTTCCGGCCCGAGAGCGCGCAGGGTCGTTGCCGGATGGAAGGTGCCCGCGCCGACCTCCATGTCATAAGGCTGCATGATGACGCAGCCTTCGCGAGCCCAGTAATCCTGAAGCTTCAGGATCAGCCGCTGGAAACTGGTTTCTGGATTGGCCATGAGAAGTGGCTCGGCTTTTGCTGCGCTGCAACCTAACGAGCGATGTTCTGAGGGTCAAGCAAAGCACCCCCCGCCCGGAACGTCACTTGGGAAACTTCAGACTAGAACGGACAATCGCTGCGATTGCAACGGCTTGGTTGGCGCGCCGGAACATAGGCACCGCAGACGCGGCATTTCAGCGTGTCCTCCACATTGGCGACGTCGGCGCCGCGCTGCTGGGTCTGCTGTTGGGTCTGGCGGGCGCCCCCGCGGGGTGCCTGGCGGGCCATGCGATCGGCCTGGCGGCGCGCGCGGTCGAGCGCACCCACCAGGCGAAAGCCGTACCAGATGGCGGTGATGATCCCGATCAGGACGATCAGCTTGGGAAAGCTGGGAATGCTGAACATCGGGCCATATAGCGAGGCGCCACCCTGCGGGTCAAGCAGAGCGCCGCTCAAACTCCCTCTCCGCCATTCAGGGGGGAGAGGGTCGGGTGAGGTGGGGCGGGGGTGGCTATATCGGCGCTGTCGTGTCGATCTCGAATACCCGGTCTTCGTAACGAAGCGGGCCTTCCTCGATTGTGATCGTCCCTGTCTCGCGCGCACCCAGCGCCTTATAGAAGGCGATCGCCTGGGCGTTCACGGTAAGTACGGCAAGGCTAGCGGTAGCGATACCGCCGCCGGCGAGCGCCCGGCAGAGCTGTTTCATCAGGGCACGACCGATGCCGCGCCGGTGATGGCTCGCCAGGATGTAGAGGGTGGTGATCCTAGGCGCCCAGCGCATGGGCAAAACCCACAATGCGCCCACGCTCACTCGCCACGAATACCACGCCCTCGCCCGCCAGCAACCCCTGCCATTGGCTGAGCCGCTCGGCCAGTTCGGCCGGCCAATAATCCTTCTCGCCCACCAGCGCCACATAGGTCTCGCGGTGAGAGCACAGATGCACCTCGGCGACAGCTGGCGCATCGGCCGGACCGGCCTGGCGAATCTCGAAGGCTTTCGCAGACACTTCGCTCATCGCTTCGAACGCTAGCGCCAGATCAGTCAACCGGCAAATGCGAGCGCTGCCAAACGGGGTTGCTTGCTGCTAGGTTTCGCGCCGCATGGTTTTTGCCAGAACAACCGTCCGCCCCTTGCCGCAGCCCGGCCGCGGCATTGCCGTGATCTCCGAGCGCGAGAGCCTGGGCGACGGTTTCTACAAACTCACGCTGCTGCGTGCACTCCGCCGCGCCTATCCGGGCGAGAAGATCACCTGGATCGTGTCGGAAGGCGACAGCCCCTATCGCACCATCATGGCGGGAATCGTGGCGCCGCTGGTCGATGAGGTGATCGTCCATGCAAAACTGCGCCGACCCTGGCGGGAGGCGGTTCGGCGGCTGCGCGCGCTGCCGCGCTTCGGTCTTGCCATCGATAACCGCACCAACAATGGCGTCGTAGCGGCCACAACGGCTGCTGCTGCCAACCGACATCTACCAGGCGGCAACACCGGGCTTCCTCTTCTGCCGCTACCGACCCAAAGGCGCCCGTCCAAAGCACAAGCTCGCCCGGCTGATGACCCTGCTGGAGGCCGCCGCCGGATGCCCGGTCGACGGTAGCGGAGAGATCGAGCTGCCGCGTTCGGCAAGCGAGGAAGCCGCCAGATTACTGCCGGCGGGAAGGCGCTATATCGGCATGGCGCCGGGTGCCACTGCTACCTGGCGCTGCTGGCCGCTGGAAAAGTATATCGAGCTTTCGCGCTGGATTTCCGCTCAAGGGTGGCAGCCTGTCTTCCTTCTGGGGCCCATCGAACGCACGGCGCTGCCCGGTTCTGCGCCAGGCGCTGCCGGAAGCACTGTTCCCCGGCTGCAGCGAGAGCGAACCCCAGGCGAGCATCGAACTCTCGCTCGCTCTCAGCCGGCGCTTCAGCGCCGCGGTCGGCCACGATACCGGCAGCAGCCATCTGATGGCCGAGGCCGGCACGCCGCTCGTCGACATTGTTCGGGCGATCCAATTCGGATATCTGGGCGCCGAACGCACGCCGCGGAATTCTTGTCCAGGCCCGCGACTATGGCGGGCGGGATATCGAGTTGATCCCGTTGGCGGCCGTGACGGACGCCTTGGGGAAACTGCTGGCCTAGAATTCGAGAGGCATTCCCTGGCGAAGGATAGCTTCCGCCGCCGCGCTATAGCGCCCATCGGCGTCATGCAGGACCAGCCCGGCATGCAAGGTCAGCGATGCAGCGCTGCCCTTCTCCGCCCGCAGCAGGATGCGCCGGGCGGGCTTGCCGGCACCGGGCCACAGCGGAAAGACGCTCACGGCACCGGCCCGGCCTTCCAGGCCAGCGAGAATGTCGCCCAGGCGTTCGGGCTTGTGGATCATCGCCAGCACGCCGCGCGGCGCTGCAAGGTTGAGGGCTGAGGCAATCCAGGCGGCCAGATCGGCCTCGCCCTCCATATGGCCCAGAGCGCGGCCCGGCTCCTTCGGCGCGCTGAACTTTCCCGCCTCGTGAAACGGCGGATTGGCCAGCACCACATCGAAGCCACCGGCGCCGATTTCGGCGGGCGGGCGAAGCAGATCGCCGGTCACGATCCCCACGCGTTCGCCCAATCCGTTCAGCGCCGCATTGGCACGAGCGAGCTCGGCCAGAGCCGGCTGGATTTCCAGACCCGTCACCTGCAGCCCGGGCTGGCGCAGCGCCAGGCAAAGCGCCGCTGCCCCAACCCCGCAGCCGAGATCGAGCGCGCGGCCTTGTGCGCGCAACGGTATTGCTGCGGCCAGGAATACGGGATCGATGCCGGTGCGATAGCCGGAAGCGGGCTGGCGCAGCAGAAGCCGGCCGCCGAGGATGCGATCTTCGGTGATCGCGGATGAAGCGTCGGCCGTGACCGGCTCAGCCTTCATCGACGCCGGCGTCGCGCAGCAGGCGCTTGGCGCGATCGTAGTCTTCCGAAGCCACCATCAGCCGGGGCGCCAGAAGGACCGCATTGCCGCCCTCGGCGACATTCATGTTGGAATCGAACACGTCGAATTTGATGCCGGCATCGGTCAGCAGCGCGCGCAGAAACGACATGCGCACCAGATCGTTTGTCCGGGTGAGTTCCTTCACGTAACGCCTCCTGCAGCACTGCCTGGAAGGTCGGCCACGGGCGCGACCAACGGCCGCAGCTTGACCCCTCGCCCCGCCCTTCTATGCTCCACGCGCTATGCTCGCCGCTGGGCGGGCCGAGGTCAAGGAACGGGATCGCGCGTGGCTGTCATCGTCAATCTGGAAGAAGAACGCAACCGCGGCCGCCGGCCATCGCTGGACGAATTGCAGCGTCTGGTGGCCGAGGATCTGCATGTGGTCAATGCCCTGATCCTGCAGAACATGCACAGCCCGGTGCCGCTGATCCCCCAGCTTGCAGGCCATCTGATCGCCGCCGGCGGCAAGCGGCTGCGCCCGATGCTGACGCTGGCCTCGGCGCGCATGAGCGGCTATCGCGGCGGGCGGCATCAGGCGCTCGCGGCCTGCGTCGAGTTCATCCATACCGCCACGCTGCTGCATGACGATGTGGTGGATGAAAGCGATCTGCGCCGCGGGCTTGCCACAGCCAATGCGCTCTGGGGCAACCAGGCGAGCGTGCTGGTGGGCGATTTCCTGTTCAGCCGCGCCTTTCAGCTGATGGTCGCTGATGGTTCGCTAAAGGTGCTGGAGATCCTCTCCGGCGCTTCCGCCGTGATCGCCGAAGGCGAGGTCCTGCAGCTCGTCACCACCAACGATACCGAAACCTCCGAACAGGCCTATCTCGACGTCATCCGCTGCAAGACTGCCGCGCTGTTCGCCGCCGCCTGCCGGGTCGGCGCTGTGGTGGCGGAGCGCCCGCGGGTCGAGGAGGAGGCGCTCGACAGCTACGGTCTCAATCTCGGCATCGCCTTTCAGCTCATCGACGATGTGCTGGATTTCTCCGCCAAACAGGCGGAGCTGGGCAAGACCGTGGGCGACGATTTCCGCGAGGGCAAGATCACGCTGCCGGTCATCCTGGCTTATCGCCGGGGCGACGAAGAAGAGCGCGGCTTCTGGCGCCGTTGCCTGGAAAAGCTCGAGCAAAACGATGCCGACCTGCAGCACGCCATCGCCCTGATGGAGGCCAACGGGGCGCTGCGCGATACCGTCGCGCGCGCCCGCCATTACGGCGCGATTGCCCGCGATGCCCTGGGTATTTTCGCCGATGGGCCGGAAAAGCGGGCCCTGCTGGATGTCGTCGATTTCTGCATCGAACGGGCCTATTAGCGCAGCGAAAACTGCCCTGTCTGTCCTTCTGGCTGGGCCTTGCTTCCGCCCGAGGGATGGCGCTATAACCCCCCGCTCCCCGGCTAGGGTTCGGGGGCTTCATCCTTTGACAATCTCAGGATGAGGCAAGCGGGTCTGCAAGAGACCACCGTCGGAGTGTAGCTCAGCCTGGTAGAGCGCTGCGTTCGGGACGCAGAGGCCGGAGGTTCGAATCCTCTCACTCCGACCACTAAACCGAGCAATGACCGGCACCTGTTGAAGCTTGGCTACCTTGCTCCTGATCGGGCCCCGCCTTAAGCTTTGCTCAGGCGATCAGACGCCAGTCCGGCAAATGGGGCCCTCCAATGAATACCAGCGACCAGGAACAAGACCCGCAGCATCCGGCTGAGGACGCTGCCGTCAACCAGACCCGCCGCGTGGCTCTGCGCCGGCTGGGACGCTTCGCCGCCATCACGCCACCGGCCGTGACGTTGCTGCTCTCGGCGACGGCCAAGCCCGTCAGTGCGGCGACCAGCACGCCTCCCATTTCAAGTCGGCAGTTCAAGGAACCGGTTTCGGTGCCACAGTTGCAGCAGTTGGCCTGAACGAGGTTTTGAATTCATTGCTGCGTTCGTCATTGACCGCGAATTGACCAGCAGGAGAGCCATGCCGATGCGCGGCGATAAACAAGAACAAGTCGCACTGCCGCCGCTCGAAGACGTGGCAATCGGCCAGACCCGCCGCGTGGCTCTTCGCCGGCTGGGACGCTACGCCGCCATCACGCCACCGGCCGTGACGTTGCTGCTCTCGGCAACGGCCAAGCCCGCCAGTGCTGCGACCAGCACGCCTCCCACTTCGAGCCGGCAGTTCAAGGAACCGGTTTCGGTACCGCAGCTGCAGCGGCTGGCCTGAACGCCGCTTTCGCGGCCGCAGGCTGATGGTTAGTATGCCCCCTGCTTAAGCGGGGATCCCATCAATACGCCGTTTTACAAATCGGATTACTTCAAGGGCGTCGCGCTGATCTTTGCCGCGACGCTGTTCTGGAGCCTGTCCGGCATCTTCGTACGCTCGCTGCAAACGACGGACGGCATGGCGATCGCGATATACCGCGCCTTCTTCGCGGCCCTCAGCCTGTTCATCGCCCTGCTGGCTGCGCTATCGCGGCCAGGTGTTCCAGCGCTTTCGCGCCATGGAACCGCTCGGCACGCTGCTCTGCGGCGGGTTCTTTGCCGCCGCCTCGACCCTCTACATTACCTCGCTCGCCAACGCACCCGTCGCCAACGTCTCCTGCGTTGCCGCCACATCGCCACTCTTCGCCGCCATCCTCGCCTGGCTGCTGCTGCGCGAGCGCACCAGCATGGTCGTCTGGCTGGCCGCACTAATCGCGCTGGCCGGCGTCTATGTCACCATGCGCGATGAGCTCGGCGGCGGCAGTTGGGTCGGCACCGCCATGGCGCTGGGCGTTGCCTTCTGCTTCGCCGGGCAATCGGTGTCGCTGCGCTGGTTTCGCAACATCGACATGGTGCCGGCGATCTGCATTGGGGCCGCCGGCATGACCATCGTGCTGGCCCTGATTCATGGGCTGCCGGCGCTCTCGCAACATGATTTCCTGCTGATCGGCGCCATGGCCGTGGTGCAGCTGGCATTGCCGCTCTATCTCTTCGTCGTCGGCGCGCGCTATGTGCCGGCGGTGCTCGCGACCCTCATCAACCTGCTCGACGTGCTGTTCAATCCGTTCTGGACCTGGCTGGGCGTGGGCGAACAGCCAACCCAGAACGCGGCCATGGGCGGCGCCCTGATCGTGGGCGCCGTGTTCCTCGCCGTCGTCTATGGCTCGCGCAACGCGCGGCCCGGCCTGCGCACCGCCGCTGGTTAGCTAGCCGATCAGCGCTTCGAACTGCGCGGGCGCCAGCAGCCAATGGCGTTCTTCCTCGATGCGCTGGAAACCCAGCCGCGTGTAGAAGCGCGCGGCATCGGCATTGCTGATCTCCACCGCCAGCAGCAGCCCCTTGCAGCCCCGCTTTTTTCCCTCCGCTGCAGCGGCGGCCAGCAGGCGCCGGCCCAGCCCCCCGCCGCGCTCGGATGGCTCGACATAAAGATCCTGGATGTAGAGGTTGAGCCGTCCGCGCCAGGTGGAAAGCCACGGGAAGAACAGCACCATGCCCACGGCTTCACTGCCGCGTTCGGCGATGACGCCCTCGATATCGGGATGCGGTCCCGACATATGGCGGGCGAGTTCCTCCGCCGGGGCCGGTGTCGCCGGCGGATTGCCGGAATGCAGGATCAGCGCCTGGATCATGCGCCGGATCGCGGGCGCATCGGCCGCACTCGCCCGGCGCAGCTGGGCCTGCGAATCAGGCGATGGCGAAGCGGGGTTCATCGTGCCTTGCGCCGCGGCTGCGCCAGCGCGCGCGCGACCTGGTCGATCTGGCCGGCGAGCGAAATCTCGATCTGCGAGGGTATTTCGAGTTCGCGCGCGTTGCGCGGATCCTCGCCGGGATGCAGGCGCCCCCACTCGGCCAGCGCCGCATCGCGCTGGCGCAGCAAATCCTCGATCTGCGGGCGAAACAGCCGCAGCAGAGCGGCGAGCCAGCGATTGACCCAACGCGAGGGCCGCGGCAGGTCGATGGTGAATCGGTCGAGCATGGCGATCAGCCGCGGCGCCTCGGTCCAGGTTTCCTCCGTCACCCAGCGGTTGACGGTGAACAGCCGATTGGGCCGGCCGTGGTAATCCATGGCAATGGCGATGACATGGCTCGGTGGCGCCTGGGTTCCCGCCGCTGGGTTCCCGGATGACGCAGACCCGGCTCGCGCAAGCCCGGTTGGCGCAAAAAAGTATGGAAATGCCCATGCTCCTGGGCCGGCCGCTGGGCGCCGCCATGGGCGGCGGGCATCAGATTGTGGAACGTCCCCTCCGTTCCGACGCGTCGCGGGGTCGTGCCATGGGCATGATAGAAATATTGCGCGCCGCTGACGGAATCATAGATGTCGCCGGCGGGGAAATGATCCCATTCAAAGAACGTGCCCTCGTCGCGCAACAGGCGGGCAATCACGCTGGTCTGCTGGCGGGCGAAGGCGCGCTCGGCCGCCGTCAACTCGGCGCCGGCCAGCGCCATCAGCTCGAGACGTGCTTGAGCGATGCCGGCGAGCCGCGCCGCCATCACTTCAGCCAGCCGCGCTCGCGGAAATAGCGGGCGGCCCCTGCCTGCAGCGGCGCGGTATTGCCGCCGGCCACCATGTCCGCCGGCGTCAGAGTTGCGGAACGAGGGATGCATGGCGGTGAAGAGGTCGAAATCCTCGAACACCGCCTTGACGATGTCATAGCCGACATCATCGGGCATCGATTTGGTGGCGAGCAGCGTGGCGCGCGGACCGAATGTCGCGATCGCATTGGGGTTGCCGGGATATGTGCCGGCCGGGATCACATCGCGGGCGAGATAGGGCTTGTCGGCCATCAGTTTGTCTACCGCCGGGCCGGTCAGCGCCACCAGCAGGGCCCCGCAGCGGGCGGCGGCTTCCTCTACTGCGCCGTTGGGATGTGACATGGGCATCAGGAAGGCGTCGATCTGGCTGTCGCAAAGCGCCCCGGTCTGCAAATTGGGATCGATCTCGGCCAGGCTGGCGAAATCCGAATCCTTCCAGCCGAGCGCGCGGATCAGCAGGTCGGCCATCACCCGCTGGCCGCTTCCCTTGGGCCCGATATTGACCCGCTTGCCCTTGAGGTCGGAAAGCGAAGCGATGCCGGCATTCTTGCGCACCATCAGCGTCAGCGGCTCGCCATGAATGGCAAACAGCGCACGCAAGCCCACGAAGGGGCCGGCGGATTTGAACGGACCCAGCCCCTTGACGGCGTAGTACTGCCAATCCGACTGCACGATCGCCATGTCTTCGTCGCCGCTGCGCAGCGCATCCAGATTGGTGACCGAGCCATCGGTGCTCTCGATGACGCAGCGCAGGCCCGTCTGCGCACGATGGCGGTTGACCATGGCGCAGATGGCGCCGCCCGCCGGAAAATAGACGCCGACCACAGGTGCGGTGCCCATATAGAGCGTGCGCGGCACCGGGCCTGCCGCGGCCGGGCAAGCGCCAAAGGCAAGCAGCAGCAAGGCGATCAGGCCGAAGCGGGACATGGACAAACTGGCGATACGCCGACCGGACAATTAGGCAGGCCGCTCAGCCGCCCTGGCCGGCGGGCTCCGCCGGCGTGCTGAGGGTATAGACGACGATATCGCGAAATACATGGCCGATGGCGTCGTCAAAGGCGTTGAGGACGTCGGGGAAGGCGCTGCCCTGGGCCTTCACGCTCTTCTCCGAGGTAATGGCGCGCACGATCTTGCGCTGGGGCATGGCAACCAGCTTTGCCGTCATGCGCACCAGGACCGTGGGAATCGGATCGTCGTTGCGGTAGTTCGCCTGGAACTCGCGCAGATCGGTCTTCAGGATGAAGTCCGGCCGCAAGCCCGCCGATTCCGGCCCCACGGCAACGATCTTGCCGGTGCGCTCGAAGGATTCGATCAGCAGGCTCTGTACCATGCCCGGCGCGTTATCGGTCCACGAGGCCTTGGCGTAATACTCCAGCGTGAACGGATCGTGGGTCAGCGCGATGCGTGAACTGTCGATACCGGCCGAGGCAGTGGGCAATTCGACGACGAGCTGCCAGTTCACCGCGGGCAAATTATCGGGAAATGTGGTCTTCGGCGTCAGCGTGTAAAGGGTCGTGGGCTCCTGCACCTTGGGCAAAATGCCGCAACCGGTGAGCATCACGAGACCGCCCAGCAGCCCCCCTTGCAGAACTTCGCGTCGCTTCATTGGGCTGTGAATCCCTTCTGCCGATCGCCGAAGAAGAAGCGCGCCGGATCGCGCTCGATCTCGATGGTGACGCGGTTGATGGTCTGGGCCAGCAACCGCACCTCGATGATCATCTGGGTGAGTTCGTAAAGGCCCGTGCTGGTAAAGTCGTGAATCGGTGCGCGGTTCTCGCCCAAAACATCGGTCAGCATCTTGGCCGTCTTGCTGAAATCCTGCGACATGAGGCGGATCTGGGCCAAGGTGTTGTTGGCTTCGCCGCCTACCTTGCCAGTGGTCACCCGCAGTTCGGAAGCCAGTTTCTGGAACTCGCTGCTCATGGTCGTGAGCTGATTCAGCGCGTCATTGCCGTGATCCAGCACAGCGTCGAACTTGGCGGAATCGCCCGCGAGCATACCGGTCAGCTTGTCGATATTGGCGAGCACCCGGCCGACGGCCTCGGAATTTTTTGGATTGAGAAAATCGGAAGCGCGGTCCAGCAGCGCGTTGCCCTTGGCGATCAGTTCCGGTGCGCCGTTCAGCAGGCGCTCGAAGGGCGAATAACCGGACTGGATCTCCGATCCCGGCGCCAATTTCACGGCGCTGGTGCTGCCGCGGCTGACCTCCACCAGCACGCCGCCGGTGATGCCCTGCATTTCCAGGATCGCCTCCGAATCCTGCTTGATGGGGACGGATGCATCGACGGCGATATCGACGCGGGCCAGCGAGGTTTCCGAGGGATCGACCTTGATCGCTATCACATGGCCGATGGGAATACCGCCGAACAGCACATTGCTGCCGATATCGAGCCCGGCGACGGAGCCGGCGAAGCGTACAAAGTGATCGACCGTGGCGGTGCGCTCGGAAAAGCGCCCGACCCAGAAGACGAAACCGATGGCGCAGGCGATCAGGACCAGCACAAAGGCGCCGACGGCGATATTGCTCGCTCGCGTTTCCATTATCCGGCCCGTTCTCCCCCTTCGGCCCGCTCTTCGCCCTCAGCATGACGCGCTGCTCTGCCCCGGGGTCCGTGGAAATATTCCTGGATCCAGGGATGCGGATCGTCGAGCAGATTCGCCATCGTATCGACCTTGATTTTCTTGTCGACGAGGACGGCGATACGGTCGCAGATCGCGGCAAGGCTGTCCAGATCGTGCGTGACCAAAAACACCGTCAGGCCAAGGCTTTGCTGGAGACTGCGAATTAATTCGTCGAAGGCGCCGGCGCCGATCGGGTCCAGTCCCGCGGTGGGCTCGTCGAGGAACAGAAGCTCCGGATCCAGCGCCAAGGCGCGGGCGAGGCCCGCCCTCTTCTTCATGCCGCCGGAGAGCTGCGAGGGGTATTTGTCGGCCGCATCGGCCGGCAGGCCGACCATCGCGATCTTGAGGGCCGTCAGCTCGCCGATCAGCCGGGGCGAGAGATGGCTGTGCTCGCGGAAGGGAACCTTGACGTTCTCGGCCACGGTCAGCGAGCTGAACAAGGCCCCGCTCTGGAACAGCACCCCCCAGCGCGATTCGAGCTGGCGCCATTCGGCATCGCTCAGCCCCTGGGTATCCTCGCCCAGCACCTGGATACGGCCCGCCGCCGGGTGATTGAGGCCCACGATGGTGCGCAGCAGCACCGATTTGCCGGTACCCGATCCGCCGACCACGCCCAGCACTTCGCCGCGGCGCACATCCAGATCGAGCCCGTTATGGACCACCTGCTTGCCGAAGCGGGTGACCAGGCTGCGCACCGAGATGATGGGATCGGCGCCGTCCGACCGCGCCGACGGACTGGCGCCATTGGCGCCTCTCTTTGCGTCCGGGTTCCTGGCGGGCTCGCTCATATGTGCAGCGACGAGAACATGATCGAAAAGAAGGCGTCGAAGACGATGATCAGGAACAAGGATTCCACCACCGACTGGGTGGTAAGGCGCCCGACGCTTTCGGCACTGCCGGAAACTCGCATACCCTCGAAGCAGCCGACCATGGCAATCAGCCCGGCAAAGACCGGGGCCTTCACCAGCCCCACCCAGAGATGGGTCAGGGTGACCGAGTTGTGAAGCTGGGTCAGGAATTGGGACGGCGTCATGCCCAGCAGGAAGACGCAGGCGAGCCCACCGCCGGTCAGCGCCATGATATCGGCGTAGAAGGCCAGCAGCGGCAGCGCCACCATCAGCGCCATCATGCGCGGCAGCACCAGTACGTCGAGAGGATCGAGGCCCAGGGTGCGCAGCGCGTCGATTTCCTCGTTCACCTGCATGGTGCCGATCTGGGCAGTAAACGCGCTGCCGGTGCGGCCCGCGACGATGATCGAGGTCAGCAGGATCGCCATTTCGCGCAAAGTGAGCACGCCCACCAGGTTGACGGTGAAGACCTGGGCCCCGAAGCGGCGCAGCTGGTCGGCGCCCTGATAGGCCAGCACGATGCCGATCAGGAACGAGATCAGCCCGATGATGGGCATGGCGGCGAGGCCAGTCGACTGCAGATGGGCGACGAAAGCCTTCACCCGGATGCGCCGCGGCTGCACGATCATGCGCAAGAACCCGACGACGACGCTGCCGAAGAAGGCCGTCAGGTCGCGGCCCTGGGTCAGGAAGGAGACCGTGGCGCCGCCGATTGCCGCGATGAGATCGGTCAGATGATGATGCTGGAGCGGCATGTGCGGGGGCGGCAATCCTGCCGCCAGCACCTTTTCCAGAATCGCAGTCTGCGCCGGGCCGGCCCCTTCGATGGCCACGTCCATGCCGGCATTCTTAAGCGCGGCCTGGGTACGAGAGATCAGCCAGCCACCGGCGCTGTCGATGCTGCGCACGCCGGAAAGGTCGAAGCGCACCCGGCGGGTCCCGCTCGGGCGGATGGCGGCGATCTTGGCGTTCAGCGCGGCCAATGCTGCGATGGTCCAGTCGCCGCCGCAGACAATTCGCAGCTCGCCCTCCGCCTGCCGCGCCTCGATCGTTGCCGCCTCTGCCGCCATTCGGTCTCGAACTCCGCAATTGGCGGGCATCTTAGTCTGGCGGCCTCAGGCCCCGGTAGTTTGTTTTGGGCCTGTTTTCCGGGCTGGTTTGTTTTCTGGCGGGGGCACCGCTAGATTTGCTCCCCAAGGCGATAGCGCGGCGACAGGGCGGCCATAGAACCGGGCAATAAAACAGGCGGCAACACGGCCAGAGCCCAATGCAGATTAAAGACCATATTCGCCAGATTCCGGACTTCCCCAAGCCCGGCATCCTTTTCTACGACATTTCGACCCTGCTGGCCCATGGCCAAGCCTGGCGGGCGACGGTCGAGCATCTCGACCGCTGGCTGGAGCCCCTCAAGCCCGACCTGCTGATCGGCATCGAATCCCGCGGGTTCCTGATCTCGGCTCCGCTGGCCTATCTCTCGGGCCGCGGCTTCGCCATGGTGCGCAAGCGCGGCAAGCTGCCCGGCAGGGTGATCCCCTATAGCTACGATCTCGAATACGGGACCGATACGGTGGAGATCCAGGCCGATGCGGTGAAACGCGGCCAGCGCGTGGTGGTGCTGGACGATCTGCTGGCGACCGGCGGCACCATGGCGGCGGCCATAGCCCTGTTGCGCGCGGTGGGCGCCGAGGTGGTGGGCTCAGCCTGCATCATCGAGCTGGCGTTCCTGGGCGGGCGCAAGCGGATCGATACGGCTTTCGAATCCGTTGTCTGTTACGAGAGCTGAGCCGCCAGCGCCAGCAAGGCCCGGTCGCTGCCCTGCGGCCCGATCAGCGACAGACCGACCGGACAGCCATTCACCCGGCCCGCGGGGATATTGACCTGGGGCAGCCGCGCCATCCCGGCGATGCAGGTAAGGCTTAAGGTCCGGTCGCGGAAATTCTGCGAGCTCTGGCCTTCGAGGCCGCGCAGCGGGGCAATATCGGGGGCGGTCGGCAACAGCAGCAGGCCGACCGAGCCCAGGATCGCCGCCATGCGGGCGGCAAAACTGCGGCGGCGATCAGGCTCATCGGCAATCGGCTGGCTCGCCACACTGCGCGCCCATTCGAAGCGCGCGGCGACCTCCGGCCCGAATTTCGGATGCTGCTTTTCGATCCAGGCGCCATGGGTCTGCCAGATCTCGCGGGCCTGCAATTTGCGAAACGTGATCATCAAGTCGGCGAGGTTGCCGATCTCGATGGCGGGTTTGGCCCCCAGCAGCGCCTCGGCTTTCTGAGCCACCGGCTCGAGTGCCGCCTGCACGCCTGGCTCAGCCAGCGCAAAGGCATCGCCAATGCGCGCAACACCCGGCACAGGGGTTGTGCTGTCATCGCCCAGCAGCACCGCGCCGATGCGCTCCATCAGCCCGGCATCGCGGGCAAACCACCCAGCGGTGTCAAAGGAAGGGGCGAGCGGCATCACGCCCTCCAGACTCACGCGGCCATGGGTTGGGCGGATGCCATGGATGCCGCAGACGGCGGCGGGCACCCGCACCGAGCCACCGGTATCCGAACCCAGCGCGGTATCGACCACCTTGCCCGCCACAGCCGAGGCCGAACCGCTGGAGGAACCGCAGGGAATGCGCCCGGGCGCATTCACATTGACCGGCGTGCCGTAATGGAAGTTCTGGCCGTTCAGGCTGTAGGCCAGTTCATCGGTGATGGTCTTGCCGACCAGTTCAGCGCCGGCAGCGAGCAGGCGTGCAACGGTCGGCGCCGTGGCCGTCGCCGGCCCATGGCTTGCCCGCCAGTCGGGATTGCCGCAACCGGTCACATGGCCGGCAATGTCATAGATATCCTTGGCGGCAAAGCGCACGCCCTTCAGCGGGCCTGACGGCGCCCCGTGCAGATGCACCCGCTCAAACGGGATGAAGGCATTCAGTTGATCGCCTGGATTTGGAGAAGCGGGTTCGCTCATGGCGCAATCATAGACCGGCTTCGGCTCTTGTGCAGCCATCATGCCCCGGCCCTTGCGTAGCCATTATGAACAGCTAAATTGCCCGCCTTGCGCAGCGATATCGGCATTGGCGCCGTCATGGCAAAAAATAGATCGAACTCGGATAACGGCGTCGCCGCGGTTTTCGCTGGCTACCCCCCGGCGCTGCGGCGAAAGCTGCATAAGCTGCGCCGGCTGATCCTGGAAACCGCGCGGACGACCGAAGGTGTCGGGCATCTGGAGGAAACCCTCAAATGGAGCCAGCCGAGCTATTTGCCGGCAGAGACGGGTAGTGGAACCACGGTGCGCATCGACCAGGTGAAGGACGAGCCCGGCCGCTATGCCATGTATTTTCACTGCCAGACCAATCTGGTCGAGACCTTCCGCGCGATCTATCCAAACGAACTGACATATGGGGGAAACAGGAGCATCCTGTTCGAGCTGGACAAGACGATCGACGAGGCGGCGCTGAAGCACTGCATCGCGCTGGCGCTCACCTATCACCAACGGAAAGCAACGACCAAGCGGTCGGTACCATCACGAGTTCGGAGAAAGACGTCATGAGCAAAACGATCTGGCACTGGGTCAACGGCAAGAGCAGCGAGAGCCGCAGCAACCGCTATGGCGATGTGTTCAACCCGGCGACCGGCGAGGTACAGGCCCGTGTCTCGCTTGCCAGCAAGGCAGAGGTCGATGCGGCCGTCGCTGCCGCCGCGGCTGCCTTTCCCAAATGGTCGCAGACGCCGCCGCTGCAGCGTGCGCGCATCATGTTCCGCTTCAAGAGCCTGGTGGAAGAGAACATCGACAAGCTCGCGGCCATCGTCACCTCCGAACATGGCAAGGTGCTGAGCGATGCCAAGGGCTCCTGCATCCGCGGCGTGGAAGTCGTCGAATTCGCCTGCGGCATTCCCCAGCTGCTGAAGGGCGACTTCACCGAGAATGTCGGCACCAACGTCGATTCATGGGCCGTGCGCCAGCCGCTGGGTGTCTGCGCCGGCATCACGCCCTTCAACTTCCCAGCCATGGTGCCGATGTGGATGTTCCCGGTGGCGCTCGCCTGCGGCAACACCTTCGTCCTCAAGCCCTCGGAGCGCGATCCCTCCTGCTCTCTGATTCTCGCTGAACTGTTGAAACAGGCGGGCCTGCCCGACGGCGTGTTCAATGTGGTGAATGGCGACAAGGAGGCGGTGGACGCCCTGCTGCACAACCCCGAGGTGGCCGCGATCAGCTTCGTCGGCTCCACGCCCATCGCCGAATACATCTATCACACCGGTGCCGCGCAAAATAAGCGCGTGCAGGCTCTCGGCGGCGCCAAGAACCACATGGTCGTCATGCCCGATGCCGATATGGACCAGGCAACCGACGCGGTGATGGGTGCAGCCTATGGTTCGGCGGGCGAGCGCTGCATGGCGGTCTCGGTAGCGGTCGCCGTCGGCAAGGCGGGCGATGCGCTGATCGAAAAGCTGCTGCCCCGCGTGCGCGCGCTCAAGGTTGGCCCCGGCACCGATCCCGATTCCGAAATGGGCCCGCTGGTGACCAGGATCCATCTCGACAAGGTGAAGGGCTATGTCGACCAGGGCGTCAAGGAAGGCGCCAAGCTGCTGGTCGATGGCCGCGGATCTCAAGCTGCAGGGCTATGAGAACGGCTTTTTCCTCGGCGGCTGCCTGTTCGACGAGGTGAAGCCGACGATGAAGATCTACAAGGAAGAGATATTCGGGCCGGTGCTCTCGGTCGTCCGCGCGCCGGATTACGATTCGGCGGTCAAGCTGGTGAACGATCACGAATACGGCAATGGCGCTGCGATCTTCACCCGCGACGGCGATGCCGCCCGCGAATTCTCCTCCAAGATCAAGATCGGCATGGTCGGCATCAACGTGCCGATCCCCGTGCCCATGGCCTTCAACAGCTTCGGCGGCTGGAAGCGTTCGCTGTTCGGCGACCATCACATGCATGGGCCGGAGGGTGTGCGTTTCTATACCAAGCTGAAGACGATCACCGCGCGCTGGCCGACGGGTATTCGTTCGGGCGCCGAGTTCGTCATGCCGACGATGCGTTGAGCTTCAGCCGCCACCGGCTACTCGCGTGAGCGCCTCTTCTGCCGGCCATCGCGGCGAACTTGCCGCGACCGGCGGGGTGCTGCTGACCGCGGCCGGCTGGGGCTCCATGGTGCCGCTGACCTCGGTGCTGCTGGCAAGCCTGCCACCCTTCCTGATTACGGCGACCCGCTACACGCTGGCGGTTCCGGTACTTGCATTGCTGATCGCCATCATCGAGCAAGGCGCGATCCTGCCCATCAGCCTGCCCTGGCGGCGGATCATGGCGCTCGGCACCTTCGGCATCGGCGGTTTTGCAACCTGCTACACCTTCGGCATCGGCTATTCCGGGCCGATCGCCGCAGCCGCCATCCTCGCCACCGCCCCGGTGGTGGCAGCACTGATGGATTGGCTGATCGCGGGCCGGCGCGTGAGCAAGCGCGCGATGATGGCGATCCTGTTGACCGTCGCCGGCGGGCTGCTGGTCGCCGTCGCGAGGCCGGAGCGAAGCGCCAGCGCCCATGGCGGCGAAGCTTTGCTGGTGCTGGGGCTCGTCTGCTGGACCTGGTATTCGATGAAGGCGCAGGCCTGGCTGGCGCCACTCGGCATCGGACAATTGCGCCTTACCATGGTGACCTCGGGTGCGGCCGGATTCTCACTCTGGATCGTCTTTGGCGTTACCACCGCCCTCGGCCTGCAGGCCCCGCCGGTTGCCTGGCCGCCGCTCAGTGTGGTTCTGATCCTGGGCTATCTCAGCGTCGGCCCGACCGCCATCTGCATCGCGTTCTGGAATCTCGGCACCGCACGGCTGGGCGTCACCATCGCCATGGTGATCCTGAACCTGTCGCCGATCTTCGCCGTGCTGCTCAGCATGGCGCTGGGCATCCAGCCGACGCCCCTGGAACTGACCGGCGGCGCGCTGACCTTGCTGGGCGTCGCCTGGCTGCAATTCGGGGAAAGCGCACCAGGGCGGCCCCGTCTGTGGACGCCATCGAAGGGAGGCGATAGGGTTTCGCCATGACAGCAGAAGCCCCTCAGCAGACAAGACGCGGCGGCACGGCAAGCCGGCGCGCCGAGCGGGCCAGCGCGCCCCTGATCCAGGAACGCTATATCACCCGCGAGATCCCGCTCTACGAGCTGGTGAACGCCGAGGGCGTGGAGCTGCTGCACGAACAATCGATGACGATCCTGGAAGAGATCGGCATCGAGTTCCGCGACGAGCCCGCCCTCAAGCTCTGGCGCGAGGCGGGTGCCGACGTGAAGGAGCAGCGCGTGCGCATCCCGCGCGAGCTGCTGCTGGAAAAGCTCGCGCTGACTCCCTCGCAATACACCCAGCATGCCCGCAATCCGGAACGCAATGTCGTCATCGGCGGGCGCAACACCGTCTTCGCCCCGGTCTATGGCTCGCCCTTCGTGCGCGGCTTCGACAATGAGCGGCGCTACGGCACGCTGGAAGACCTGCGCAACTTCATCAAGCTCACCTATATGACGCCGGTGCTGCATCATTCCGGCGGGGTGATCTGCGAGCCGGTGGACGTGCCGGTGCCCAAGCGCCATCTCGAGATCGTCTATTCCCACATCAAGTTTTCCGACAAGCCCTTCATGGGCATGGTGACGACGCCCGAGCGCGCCGCCGACACGGTGAAGCTGGGCCAGATCCTGTTCGGCGAGGATTATCTCGAACGCCACACGGTGATGACCTCGGTGGTGAACTGCAATTCGCCGATGGTCTGGGATGCGACCATGCTGGGTTCGCTCGCCTGCTACGCGCGCGCCAACCAGGCGGTGCTGGTCACACCCTTCATCATGGCGGGCGCCATGGCCCCGGCATCCACCGCCGGCGCAGTGGCACAACTCAATGCCGAGGTGGTGGCGGGCATCGCCTATGCCCAGCTCGTGCGGCCGGGCGCGCCGATGGTCTATGGCAATTTCGTCACCACCGTCTCCATGCAGTCCGGTGCGCCCATGGTCGGCACGCCGGAGCCGGCGATGATGATCTATGTGACGGCCCAGCTCGCCCGCAAATACAACCTGCCGCTTGCGCACCGGCGGCATGCTGAACGGCAGCAAGATCGCCGACGCCCAAGCCGCCTACGAATCCATGGCGACCATGCTGCCCACGCTCTATGCCGGCGCCAATTTCGTGCTGCACAGCGCAGGCTGGCTCGAGGCCGGGCTTGCCGCCGGCTATGGCAAGTTCATGATGGATGCCGACCAGATTGCCATGCTGCAGCGCTTCTGCGGCAATCTCGATCTCTCGGAAGAAGCCCGCGCCATGGAAGCGATCCGCGAGGTCGGGCCGGGCGGGCATTATCTCGGCTGCGCCCATACCCAGCGCAATTTCAAGACCGCCTTCTACACCTCGCAGCTCGCCGACAATAACAGCTTCGAGCAGTGGGAGGCCGAGGGCGCGCGCGATCTCAATACGCGCGCGACGATCAAGGCAAAGCAGGCACTCGCGCGCTATGAAGCACCGCCGCTGGATCCCGCCATCGACGAAGCGCTGCTGGCGTTCATCAACAAGCGCAAGGCAGAGCTGCCCAACAACGTCACCTGAGGGTCGTGCTCTACCGCCTCGCCGCCACCCTGCTCCTCATTTGCGGCCTGCTGCCGCTATCCGCGGCCGCGCAAACAGGCGAATGCGGTAAATCAGCCATCGAACATGAGCTGGAGGTCCGGCCGCCGAACGAGGAGCCGACGGCGCACCTCTCGCTGGCCGATGCCATGGACATCCTCAATATCCCCTCGGTCAGCATCGCCGTCATCGAGCGCAACGAGCTGAAGCTCGTCTGCGCCTTCGGCCATGACGCGAGCGTGGATACCCTCTATCAGGCCGCGTCGATGTCCAAGCTGGTGACGGCGGTGACGGCACTCAGGCTGGTCGAACAGGGCCATCTCAGCCTCGATCGCGACATCGATACGGAACTCCGCAGCTGGCATCTGCCGGCAAGCGATCTGGCGAAGGGTCATGCCGTCACCTTGCGCGGCCTGCTGAGTATGACCGGCGGCATCGGCGTGCCGGGGTTTACCGGCTATGAGCCCGGCGATGCCTTGCCGAGCCTGAACCAGATCCTGGATGGCGCCCCGCCGGCCCATTCGCCGCCGGTGCGCCTCGAGTATGTGCCGGGCAGCCGTTACGCCTATTCCGGCGGCGGCTACGAGATCGTCCAGGCCCTGATCCAGGACGCGACTGGCGAGACCTTTCCCGCCGCCACGGTCGCCCTGGTGCTGAAGCCGCTGGGCATGGCCAGCAGCCTGTTCGCCCAGCCTTTGCCGCCCGATCGATTGACCCATGCGGCCATGGGTCATCACGGCGATGGCGACGCACTGCCCGGCGGCTCGCGGCTGATCCCGGAGCTTGCCGCCGGCGGGCTGTGGTCGACGCCCAGCGACTTCGCCCGGCTGCTGATCGACCTTGCCGCCAGCTATCGCGGCGAGGAGGGCCATCTGCTGAAGCCCGCGACAGCACAGGCCATGTTCACCCGCCAGAACAGCGGGTCCTATGGGCTTGGCGGCGCCCTCGCCGGTTCGGGCCATTCGCTGATGCTGATGAAGCGCGGCCAGAATGTCGGCTTTCAGGGCTATCTGTTGATCTATCCCGAGAGTGGCCAGGGGATCGTGGTGATGACCGATTCCGATCACGGCACGACCCTGGCCGAGGCCCTCATCCGGCGGGCTGCGGCTGTCTATCGCTGGCCGCCACTGAGCGATTTGGCGGACTGACCAGCGGCGCGCTAGGCTTTCGGCTCACCCATCGAGTCGCAAGATCGGATTGCCGGCGATGAACGACACAGCGCCCCGCTTCCGCCGTCCGCCGCCGGGATTCACCCGCGCGCAATGGGGTGAATTCCAGGAGCGCGGAATTCTGACCGTCGAGAATGCCTATGGCGATAACGAGATCGCGGCATGGCTGGCCGCGATCGAACAGCGCCGCGCTGCCGAAAGCGGTGCGGGCAATGGCTTCTTCACGCTACGCAACTACGTGGAGAGGGATCCAGTCTTCGTCAGCGTGATCGATCATCCGGGCCATCTCGGATTCGTCTATGACCTGTATGGCGAGATGCTGAAGCTGCAATTGAGCGAGCTGTTCGTGCGCGCGGCGGGCGATGCGCGGCCGGAGCGCTGGCATATCGACGGGCCTCGCACCCTGCCCTATGCCGTTTTTGCACCCGAGGTGCCGCTGCAGGTGAGGGTCGGCATCTGGCTCAACGATGTGCGCGGCCCGGACATGGGAAACCTCGTCTACCTGCCGGGCAGTCATCGCCGGCAATACTTCGACGCCTACAATACCGACGAAACCGTGCCGGGTGAAGAACAGCTCATCGTCCGGCGGGGCGCGATGACGCTGATGAACTGTGCGCTTTGGCACCGCACGGCGCCCAATAACGGCGGGGCGCCGCGCCGCACTCTTTATGTCGGCTATTGCCCGTCATGGATTCCCACCGGCGATCGCACGACATCCGATCCCGCCTGGCTGGCAACGCTCAACCGCGAGCAGCGCATCATCATGCGCAGCTACGCCGACGCCTATCATCACGCCAAGCCGCCGCCGGAGGATTTTCCCCTGTTCCTCGACCGCAAGACCGATGCCGATCGCGAGCCCGGCCACTATCGCGACCATATCTTCCTGGCCCATAGAAAACGGACGACGGCCTGGGAGGAGTTCCAAGCAGGCTCGGCACAATTGCCCGATTGACCGCGCGCCTCATGCTTCGACAAGCTCAGCAAGAGGATGATCGCTAAAGCACGGGGACATCGAACTCATGCGCTACATTCCGGCCGAAGAAGTCCATCGCCTGCTCGACTACCCCTCGCTGGTCGAGGCGCTGCGCGATCTGTTCCGGCGCGGCTGCGACCGGCAGGAGCGGATCATCATTTCCGAGAATTTGCCGGACAAGCGCCAGAACGACTGGCTGATTCTGCCGGCCTGGCAATTCGGTCGGCACCAGGGCATCAAGCTGGTCAGTGTTTTCCCCGAGAACGAGTCCAAGGGCATCGCCTCGGTGCAGGGGCTCTACGTGCTGTTCGACGGCACCAACGGCATGGCGCTGCTGGGCATCGACGGCGCCGCCATCACGATGCGAAAGACGGCGGCCAATTCCGCTCTCGCCGCCACATATCTCGCGCGCAAGGATTCTGCCACGCTGCTGATGCTGGGCGCAGGCACCATGGCGCTGCCGCTGATCGAGGCCCATTGCGCTGTCAGGCCGATCCGCCGGGTGCTGATCTGGAACCGCACCGCGACACGAGCCGAGTCCGTTGCGGCAAAGGTCACGTTGCCCGGTGTGACGGCGGAGGTCGTCACCGACATTGCCGGTGCGATTCCCCAGGCCGATATCATCTCCGCCGCCACCATGTCATCGACGCCGTTGATCGAGGGGCGCTGGCTGAAACCGGGCCAGCATCTCGACCTCGTCGGCGGGTTCCGCGAGGAAATGCGCGAAGCCGATGACGAGGCGGTGCGCCGCTCGCGCATCTTCGTCGATGCCCGCTTTACGGCGGCGGCCCATGCCGGCGATATCACCCAGCCCATGGCCAGCGGCATCATCGCCGATTCCGACATCACCGATACCTTCGAGCTGGCCCGCGGCGAAAAGCCGGGCCGCCAGAGCGACCAGGAGATCACGCTGTTCAAATCTGGTGGCGGCGGCCATGAGGATCTGGGCACCGCCCAGCATCTGCTGGCCAGGCTGGAAGCAAGAAGTTTAGGGCCGGATCGGCGGCACGGGTCTCAGTTGGATGAAGGCAACCACCAGCGCCGTGGCGGCGATGGCGACGACCGCCACCAGCCCCTCTGGCCCGAACACATCGATGGCGGTGCCGGCCAGGGTCGGCCCGCTGGCGCTGCCGATCTCATAGACCATGATGAAGACGACATTGGCCGCGGCGAGCTGGCTGCGCGGAAAATTATTGCCCAGCAGGCCAAGCCCGATGGTGTAGATGGCGAACAGCGCAGCCGCCCCAGAAGAAGACCAGCGAATAGAGCGGCGCGGTGTGATTGATCGCCAGCGGCAGCAGCAGCGCGCCCGCCAGCGAGACCACGATGCAGGCGAACAGCACCGTCAGCCGGTTGGTGTGGTCGGCGAGCCAGCCGATGGGAATCTGCAGCAGCACATTGCCGCCGATGAAGACGGTGACCATGAACACGGAGGCCGCCTGGTCGAGACCGTGGCGCAGGCCATAGACCGGCAGCAAGGCGAACAGGGCGAAATCCATCACCCCGCCGCAGAGCGCGGCCATCATCACCAGCGGCTGGGCGCGCAGCATGTCGGAGAGCGGTGCCTCGTGGCGCTCCGGCATCGCCGGCGCCAGGTTCCTTGCCAGCAGGATCGGCAGGATCGAAAGCCCGACCGCCAGCGGCCACGATCACGAAGGGAAGCCAGCCTTCGGCACCCACCGCGCCGATGATGGCGGGGCCGATGGCGAATCCGGCGGCCAGCACCGTTGCATAGATGCCCATGATGCGGCCGCGATCGCGCTCGGTCGCCACCATGTTCAGCCAGGTTTCGCTGACCACCCATGGAATGGCGCCGGCAATACCGGTCACAAAGCGCAGCAGGAACCAGACGGGCAGGAAGGGCAGCAGCGGAAACAGCAGGGTCGCGATGGCGACGATCGCCAGGCCCAGCACCATGGCGCGCACGCCGCCCAGGCGATGGATGAGCCGCGGCAGCAGCGGCCCGGTCAGCAGCACCGCCAGCGGAAACATGGCGGCGTTGAGGCCGATCAGCGTCGCATCGATGCCGCGATGGGCGAGGTTGAGCGTGATCAGCGGCACCAGGGCGCCGAAGGCGATGCCCACACCCAGCACGCAGGCGTTAAGGGCCAGCAGGCTGAGATGGCGCTGCCGCCCGGTGAACATTTCGGTCATGGAATCCTCGCGACGGGGACCACTCTAGCCGAGCCGCGACAGGCTCGACAATGCATCGCCGATTGTGGAAGGAATCCCCTTCCGCCGGCGCGATGCCGGCTTCTCTTGCGATTTGGGAGCATCCCTTGAGCCAAGACCCCGCCCTTCTGCCGGCCGTCGAACTGTTGGCCCAGTATCGCGCGAAGAAACTCTCGCCGGTGGAGGTGACCAAGGCGGCGCTGGCGCGCATCACCCGCCTCAATCCGCGCTTCAACGCCCTTTGCCTGGTGGATGAGGCGTCGGCGCTTGCCTCGGCCAAGGCATCGGAAGCGCGCTGGATGAAAGGCCAGCCCATGGGCCTGGTCGATGGCGTGCCGGCCACGGTCAAGGATCTGCTCATCACCAAGGGCTGGCCGACGCTGCGCGGCTCCAAGGCCGTCGATCCAAAACAGAACTGGGATGAAGACGCGCCGACCGTCGCGAGGCTGCGCGAGGAAGGTGCGGTCCTGCTCGGCAAGACGACGACGCCGGAATTCGGCTGGAAGGGCGTGACCAATTCGCCGCTGACCGGCATCACCCGCAATCCCTGGGACGAGACCAAGACGCCCGGCGGCTCCAGCGGCGGGGCGGCCGTGGCTGCCGCCTGCGGCATGGGGGCACTCCATCTCGGCACCGATGGCGGCGGTTCAGTGCGCATTCCCGCAGGGTTCACCGGCATCTTCGGGTTGAAGCAGAGCTATGGCCTGGTTCCCGCTTCGCCCCTCAGCCCCTTCGGCACGCTCGCCCATATCGGGCCGATGACCCGCACGGTCGGCGATGGGGCGCTGATGATGAACGTCATCACCAAGCCCGATCTGCGCGACTGGTACGCCATTCCCTATACCGGCAAGGATTATCTCGCCGGGCTCGAGGGCGGCGTGAAGGGCTGGAAGATCGCCTTCAGCCCGACGATGGGCGGCCATGTGGTTGATCCGGAGATCGCCAAGCTCGTGGCATCGGCCGCAGCAGGTTTTCCGAGATCTCGGCGCCACGGTGGATCAGGTCGATCCCGATATCGGCCCCAATGTCGGCATCACCTTCGTCAATCACTGGTTCCCCGGTGCGGCCAACGCGCTGCGCCCCTATGGCGCGGAACAGCGCAAGCTGATGGACCCGGGCTTGCGCGAAGTGGCCGACGCCGGCGCCAAACTGCCGCTGATGGATTACTTCGCCTCGGTCAAGGAACGCGAGCAGCTCGGCATACGCATGAACATGTTCCACAAGACCTGGGACCTGCTGCTGACGCCCACCTTGCCGCTGCCCGCCTTCGCCGCCGGGGTGGAATGCCCGGTCATGGCCGATGGCAGCCGCTGGACCGATTGGACGCCGTTCAGCTATCCCTTCAACCTGACGCGCCAGCCGGCTGCGACGGTTCCTTGTGGGCTGACTTCCGCGGGACTGCCGGCCGGTTTGCAGATCGTCGGCCCCTCCTTCGGCGATGCCGCGGTGCTGCAGGCCGCCCGCGCGTTCGAGAAGGCGCGGCCTTTCGCAATGCCAAAGGTTTAAGTCCGCAACGTCGCGCCAGTAGAGGCCGCGCTCCCTCCCTTTTTCCTCTCCCGCAAGCGGGAGGAGGAGTAAGGGCGTTCCGCGTCATCGCGCCACAGCGCAGAAACTCCTCCCCGCGCTCATATTTGCAGCAAGGGATGAGAGGTGGCGTCATGGATCGCGGCAAGGAGAGTTGGTTCGGTTCGATGCGGCGGGGCCTTCGCCGCTGCTGTCCGCGCTGCGGGGCGGGTGGCATGTTTCAGGGATATCTCAGCGTCTCGACGAAATGCAGCCGCTGCGGCCTCGATTTCGAGACCATCCGCTCCGACGATATTCCGCCCTATTTCACCGTGCTGATCGTCGGCCACCTGATCGTGCCGCTGCTGCTCATCATCGAGCAGCGCTCGGCCCCGCCGGTCGATCTGATGCTCGGCATCTTTCTGCCGCTGACCCTGGCCTTGACTCTCATGCTGCTGCCCTTCGTCAAAGGCGCGGTGATGGGCGTTATCTGGGTATCGAAGCAGCCGGCTTAGTGCCCTACGCCTTCTGATAGATCGCGTAGTACTTCTTCAGCGGCTCCAGTGTTTCCCAGCTTCCCTTGAAGCCCGCCGGAATGACGAAGGCGCTGCCCGGCCCGAAGGTCTCGGCATGGCCGTCCACATCGGTCAGCCGCGCCTTGCCCTCGATCAGGTAGCAGAGCTCGTTCTCCGAATAGTCGATGGTCCATTTGCCGGGTGTGGATTCCCAGATGCCGCTGAAGAAGCAGCCGGTGGCATCGGTGAAATAATTATGGGTGGTCGTCGTTGGATTGCCGGCCAGCACGTTGCCGGGCTTGCCCTTCTCGGGCACGGGCGGATTGCTGCCCAGGCGTAAAAGCTTGGTCGCGGCCATGGCTATTTCCCCTCGCTCTCGGGCCAGCGGCGCATCAGCGTGTTGGATGGCAGCTTCTCGTTGAGCAGCTTCTTGGCCGTGTCCACGCCCGCAATCGGCAATTTCGCCGGATCGAGCAGGCCGATCTGCGCCAGCACGGAAGCCTGATCCCAATAGATATGCTCGTGATAGAGCTTGGGGCCGCGGAAATTGACGATCGCCACCAGCGGGATTTCGACATAGCGGCCGGTAGGTGCGACGCCCGGCAACATCCAGTCGATCTCGATATCGTGGGTGAAGCAGAACAGCATCTCATCCACCACCCGGTCGCCGCCCACCGTGCGCGAGACCGGGATCAGCTTGGTATCCTTGGGCGTCTTCGGGATGAAGTGATTGCGATAGAAGCGCGCCAGATCCTTTTGCCCCACCCCGCCGGTCATGGTCGGGATGTGATTGACATAGGGGCTGTCCACCATCGTCTTCATCGTGGCGTCCACGTCGCGGGCGCCGAACTCGAAATAGGTGTGCTGATCCCAGAGATCCGACAGGTTGTAGCGCGGTCCGATGGTGCGGCGCAGGAAGGCGATTGTGCGTGAAAAGGCGAGGCTCGAGGCCGAGCGGTTGTAGGATGCCCGCTCCGTGCAATTGAAGGCGTGGTCGGTGCCCAGATAAACGTAGCTCTCGAAGTCGGCCAGTTTGCCCAGCGCCTTCTGGATTTTCGTCACCGCCGCCGGCGGCACGAAGCGGTCATTGCCGGCGAAATGCAGCAGCAGCGGGCATTTGATCTTCTTGGCCTCGCTCAGATTCTTTTCGATATAGACGCCGTAATAGCCGACCGCCGCATCCACGCCGGCGCGGGCCGCGGCGAGATAAGCGAGCTTGCCGCCCAGGCAGTAGCCCAGCGCCGCCACCTTGCCGTTGCAGCCCTTCACCTTGCGCAGCGCATTGACGGCCGACTTGATGTCGGCAGCACCCTTGTTCTCGTCGAAGCGCCCATAGAAATCGAAGGCGCGTTTTAAATCCGCCTCGCCATAACCGAGCTCGACATCGGGCTCCAGGCGATGGAACAGATCGGGCGCCAGGACGAAATAGCCTTCCTCGGCGTATTGGTCGGCGACCTCGCGGATATGGTCGTTGATGCCGAAGATTTCCTGGCAGAGCAGGATGCCCGGGCCCTTGCGCGAGGCAGGACTCGCGAGATAGCCGCGGATGACCTTGCGGTCCGCCGTCTTCAGCTTGATGTATTTGCCCTTGCCTTTGTACTGCGCCACGACCGCCTCCCTGATTTTATTTGGCGCGACGTTAGGGCGGCCATGGTGAAGGCGTCAACCGCAGGGCCGCGATTTGCGCCGCCCGCCCCGATCCCCTAAAACCAAGGCCCGAAACAGAGGCCCGACAGCAAAAGCCCAAGGGGACAAGGGGATATCATGGCCATTGCCGCTTCAATCAGACGCCGCCTGCATGCCGGCGAAACGATCTCCACACTGTGGTGCGATCTGGGCTCCATCGCCGCAGCCGAGGTTATGGCCGAGGCGCGGCCCGACGCGATCATTTTCGATCTGCAACATGGCCTCTGGGACCGGGTTGCCCTGTTTGCTGCCTTTGCGGCGATCCGCGGCAAGAGCGAACCGATCGTTCGCCTGGCGGCCAACAATGCGGCGCTGATTGGCGAAGCCCTCGATCTGGGCGCGGCCGGCATCATCGTGCCTTTGATCGAATTCGCCGAGGAGGCAAAGGCCGTCGTTGCCGCGGCGAAATACCCGCCGAAGGGCCACCGCTCCGCCGGCGGCACGCGGCCCATGCTGGATTTTATGGTCTATGCCCGCGAGGCGAACGAGTCCCTGATGATCGGCGTCATGATCGAGACAGCCAAGGGACTGAAGAACGCTGCCGCGATCGCCGCCGTGCCGGGCATCGATCTCATCTATATCGGACCCGGCGATCTCTCGCTGTCGCTGGGCGAGTTTCCCGACCCGGGCAAAAAGCATGAGGATGCCATGCAGGCAATCCTCGCCGCTTGCAGGAAAGCTGGCACACCGTGCGGCCTGTTTACCAACAGCGCGGCCCACGCAGTGGATCGCATGCGCCAGGGTTTCCAGATGGTGCTGCTTGGCAACGATCTCGATTTCCTGCTCTCCGCCTCCAAGAGTGCGGCCACGCGCTATGCCGGCGGCGGCCGCAAGACCTCGCTCAAGGGCGCGGTCGCCCTTGTCAGCGGCACCAATCGCGGCATCGGCCCTGCGACGGTGAAGGCGCTGCTCGCCGCCGGCGCTGCCAAAATCTATTGCGGCGCGCGCGATACGAAATCCATCGCCAAGCTGGTGGCCACCTCGCCCAAGAAACTGGTGGCCATCGAGCTGGATGTCACCAAACCCGAGCAGGTGGCCAAGGCCGCCAAGACCTGCAGCGACGTGACGCTGCTGGTCAACAATGCCGGGGTGAATTTCAACACGCCGCTGATCGGCCATGACGGCATCGAGAATGCCCGGCGCGAGATGGAGGTCAACTATTTCGGCACGCTTGCCATGTGCCGCGCCTTCGCGCCGGTGCTGAAGAAGGCCAAAAGTGGAGACGCCAAGGGCGGGGCAATCGTCAACATGCTGTCGATCCTGGCCCATGTGAACCTGCCGCTGATGGGCTCGCTCTGCGCCTCCAAGGCGGCACTGCTGTCGCTGACGCAGGCGCTGCGAGCGGAACTGGCCGCCCAAGGCACTCATGTCATGGCGGTGATGCCCGGCGCGGTCGACACCGACATGACGGCGGGTCTGCAAATTCCGAAGATGAAGCCGCCGGAAGTGGCACGATGCCATTGTCCATGGCCTGGAATACGGGCTGGAGGAGGTCTATCCCGGTGGCATGGCGATGGGCGTTGCGGCCGGCCTTTCCCAGGATCCGAAATCGGTCGAAAAGCAATTTGCCGGATTTCTGCCGCCCGCCAAGTGATCTCCGCCCATAACATCTGCAAATCCTTCGGCGGCATCCGCGCCGTCGATGATTGCAGCCTGACGGTCGAGCGCGGCCAGATCCTGGGCCTGATCGGCCCCAACGGCGCCGGCAAGACGACGCTGTTCAACATCCTGGCGGGATTCATGCGGCCCGATTCCGGCCGCATCGAGCTGGACGGCGAAACCGTCACCGGCAAGCGGCCCCATGAGCTGTTCCGCCGCGGCCTGGTGCGCACCTTCCAGATTGCGCACGAGCTGGCGCGCATGACCGTGCTGGAAAATCTGATGGTCGTGCCGGCGGCGCAAAGCGGCGAGCGGCTGCTGACCGCCTGGTTTCGCCCCGGCCTGGTGGCGGCGCAAGAACGCGCGGTGCGCCGGCGGGCCGAAGACGTGCTGGCACGGCTTCGCCTCGGCGACCTGCGCTTCGAACTCGCCGGCAATCTTTCCGGCGGACAAAAGAAGCTGCTGGAACTCGGCCGCGCCATGATGACCGATGCCAAGGTCGTGCTGCTGGACGAGATCGGCGCCGGCGTGAACCGCAGCCTGATGGCCGAACTTGCCGGCTATATCGAGTCGCTGAACCGCGAATCCGGCTACAGCTTCTGCATCATCGAACACGACATGGATCTGATCGCTCGCCTCTGCGATCCCGTGGTGGTGATGGCCGAGGGCCGCATCCTGGCCCGCGGCAGCATGGCCGAGGTCAGGGCCAATAGCGCGGTGGTGGACGCCTATCTGGGCGGAGGCATGGCGTGAGCGCGCCTAAGGGTCGGTTGCCTGGGGATCAGTTGCCTGGGGGCCCGCTGCTGGATGCCCGCCAGCTGACCGGCGGCTATGGTGGAATGGATATCCTGAACGGCGTCGATATCGCGGTCGACAGCGGCGAGATCGTCGTCATCGTCGGGCCGAACGGGGCCGGCAAATCCACCGCGATGAAGGCGATCGTGGGGCTGCTGCCGCTGAAATCCGGGCGCGTCACCTTTGCCGGGCAGGAGATCACCGGCGAAGCACCGGAGCATCTGGCGGCGCGCGGCATCGCCTATGTGCCGCAGGAGCGCAATGTCTTTCGCACGCTGACGGTAGAAGAGAACCTCGCCATGGGCGGTTATCGCCGGCGCGGCGATCTGGCCCCGGCGATCGCCCGCATCTATCAGCTGTTTCCCGCGCTTGAAGGACGCGGCGCCGGCAATGCGCCGGCGAGCTATCCGGCGGCCAGCGCCAGATGGTGGCCATCGGCCGGGCGCTGATGATCGAGCCACGCCTGCTGCTGCTGGACGAGCCCACCGTGGGCCTGTCGCCCAAGGTGATCGGCGAGATCTTCGAACGCATCCAGGCGATCAATGCCGGCGGCGTCGGCATCCTGATGGTCGAGCAGAATGCGCGCGCGGCACTCGCCATCGCCCATCGCGGCTATGTGCTGGCGACCGGGCGCAACCGCTTCGCCGACAGTGCCGCGGCGCTGCTTGCCAATCGCGAGGTGGCGCAGGCGTTCCTGGGCTGGTCGGCGCCGATGCCTGACTGGAGCACCGTTCTCGATTTCGTCGGCCTCTATCTGATTCCGGGCCTGGTCACCGGCAGCATCTATGCGCTGGGTGCGATCGGTGTTTCGCTGCTGTTCGGCATCCTGCGCTTTGCCCATTTCGCCCATGGCGATCTGATGACGTTGGGGGCCTATCTCGGGCTCACCGTCGTGACCGTGTTCGGCTGGCCGGCGCTGGCGGCAATCCCGCTGGCAGCCGCGGGGACAGCGCTCATCGCGCTCGGCCTCGACCGTGCTTTTTATCGGCCGTTCCGCAAACGGCCCACCATCATCAGCGTCATCGCCTCCTTCGGCGTCATGCTGATGATCCGCTCCGCGGTGCAGCTCATCTGGGGCGTGGAGCCGATGGAGTACCATTCCGGCATCGAGCAGCCGCTGATCTTCTTCGACCAGCTGCGCATCCAGGAGCGGCATATCTGGATCGTCGGCGTCACCCTGGCACTGATGCTGGCGCTTCATCTGTTGCTGACGCGCACCCGCATCGGCCGGGCCATGCGCGCCGTCAGCGACGAGCCCGATCTGGCGCGCGTCAGCGGCATCTCCACCGAGCGCGTCATCCAGGTCACTTGGCTGATCGGCGGCGCGCTGGCGGCGATTGCCGGCGTCTTCATCGGCATGGATAGCGAGATCGAATCCTATATGGGCTGGAACATCCTGCTGCCGGTCTTTGCGGCGGCGATCCTGGGCGGCATCGGCCAGCCCATGGGGGCAGCCTTCGGCGGCCTGGTGCTGGGGCTGATCGAAGAACTGTCGACCTATCCCTGGATCGGCGACAACCCGCTGGTCTCGCCCGACTACAAGACCGGGCTTGCCTTCGCCATCATGGTGGCACTGCTGATCTGGCGCCCGACCGGCCTGCTGCGCGGGCGGCAATTCTGATGGATACCGGGACGATCCTCTATCTCATCTCGCTCGCCACCATGGGCGGGCTCTATGCCATTCTGACCCTGGGCCTCAATCTGCAATGGGGCTTCGCCGGGATGTTCAATGCCGGCATCGCCGGTTTCTTTGCCATCGGCGCCTATGCCACATCGATCCTGACCACGCCGCCCGCCGATGACCGAATCGGTGGGTTCGATTTGCCGGTGCCGCTGGGGATTGCCGCCGGCGTGCTGCTCTCCGCCGTTCTGGGCTATGCCATCGCGCGCATCTGCCTGCGGCTGAAGAGCGATTACCTCGCCATCGCCACCATCGGCATTGCCGAGATCCTGCGCCTGATCCTGCGCAACGAGGCGTGGCTGACCGGAGGCAATCGCGGCATCCCCGGCATACCGCGGCCCTTCGAGGATATGGACCAGCCCTGGGGCGAGCTCTGCTTCCTGTTGCTGATCGCGGCAATCGTCGCGGTGCTGTATGTGGCGATCGAGCGCGCCTGGCATTCGCCCTGGGGCCGCGCCATGCGCGCGATCCGCGAGAACGAAGATGCAGCCGAAGCCGCCGGCAAGGACGTGGTCGCCTTCCGCGCCCATGTCTTCACCCTGGGTGCCGCGGTGATGGGCCTCGCCGGCGGGCTGATGGCCTGCTACCTGAAATTCATCGGCCCGGATGCGACCGAGCCGATCCTCACCACCTTCCTCGCCTGGGTGATGCTGATCGCCGGCGGCAGCGGCAACAATCGCGGCGCGATCCTGGGTGCCGGATTGATCTGGATCATCTGGTCGGGAACCGAACTGCTCACCCAGCGCCTGCCGCCCGATTGGCAGACGCGCTCCTCCTATATCCGCGTGTTCCTGATCGGCCTGCTGCTGCAGATCGTCCTGCAGCGCTTCTCGCACGGCTTGCTGCCGGAAAAGCCACCCAAGCCGCCGCAACGTTGAGCTGCATGACTGCGCCTCGCAAATCACGGTCGAAAGGCCGCGGAAAGCCTGTAAAATAGCCAACGCTCTGGTATTTAGACGTATGACAATGAGGGGTGAAACGTGTTTAGGCATTTAACCAAACTGGCTTTTGTCGCGGCGACCGCGTCGCTGCTGGCAGCGCCCGCGGCCCGTGCCGACGATCAGCAGGTCAAGATCGGTTTGCTGTTCGACGTGACCGGCCCGGTGGCGAATTTCGTCCCGCCGATGCTGGACGCTGCCAAGCTGGTGGTCGACCAGGTGAATGCCCAGGGCGGCATTTTGGGCGGCAAGCAGCTCGCAACAATCGTTGCCGATACCCAGGGCGCGCCGCAGACTGCGGTCGACGGCGCCAACAAGCTGGTGAACGCGGAGCATGTTCCTATTGTCGTCGGCCCGCTGCTCTCCGGTACCGTGCTGTCATCGGCGCAGAGCGTCATCATTCCCGCCGGCGTGGTGCAGATCTCGCCCTCGGCCACCACCCCGGCGCTGACCGCCCTCAAGGACCATGACTGGGTGTTTCGCGTGGTGCCAAGCGATGCCTATCAGGGTCCGGTACTGGCGCGGCTGATCATGGATAAAGGCTTCAAGCGGGTGGCGCTGACCTATGCCAATGACGATTACGCGGTCGGCATCGCCGGCACGTTTCGTGTGGCTTATAAGAAGCTTGGTGGCGTGATCACCACCGATCTCCAGCACGACGAGAAGAAAAAGACCTTCCGCACTGAGCTTGCCACGCTCGCCAAGGGCAAGCCCCAGGCGCTGGTGCTGATTGCCTTCGCCGGGGCCAGCGGCGTCACCATCGTCAAGGAATCGCTGGAAGGCGGCTTCTTCACCCAGTTCATCGGCACCGATTCCCTGCGCGACAAAGTGCTGATCGAACAGGTGGGCGAGCAGAACCTGAAGGGCATCTTCTTTACTTCGCCCAGCTCGCCGCCCGGCACGCCCGCCATGGATGCCTTCGAGAAGCAGTATTCGGCGGCGTTCCAGACCACCAAGGACAAGCTGTTTATCCAGCAGGTCTATGACGCAACCTTCCTCGCCGCCTTGGCGATCCAGAAGGCGGGCTCGACCGACCGCAAGAAGATCCGCGACGCCTTGCGCCAGATCTCCGGGCCGGGCGGCGAGATCGTCGGTCCCGGCGACTGGAAAAAGGCCGTCGACCTGATTGCCGCCGGCAAGAAGATCGATTACCAGGGCGCCAGCGGCGACTGCAATTTCGACAAGAACGGCGATGTCGCCGGCGTCATCGGCCATTTCGTCATCGCCAATGGCTCATTCGAACAGGTGGGCATCGTCAAGCCGTAAGCCCATTTCAATAGCGTTGTCTTGATTGCGGCCCCGCCCGGCGTCTGATCGCCTCAAGTTGAATCAACTTGAGGCGTGAATCAGCCGCCGCTTAAATAACTGGAGCAAGATTCACGGATCAGGTTGTTTTAATCTGATCCGCTCTTGCTCCGGGGATTTGATCCGGGCGGGGCCGTTTCATCGTCAGGAGCTTCCAACATGGTGCGTGTTTTGATCGAACGGCCGAGCGTCGCTACCGGCGATGTCAATTCCGGCAAGAAGCAGTTCCGCGCGGTATCGCGCCGATATCCCGATGTCGTGCGCAAGATGAAGATCACCTTCTGCGGCAGCGACGAGGAGCGGGAAAAGGGCCTTGCCACCGCCGAGGTCTTCGTCGCCTGGCGCTTTCCCAAGGAGAACCTGGCGGCGCGTGCCCCGCATCTGAAATGGATCCAGCTTACCGGCGCCGGGGTGGAGCATCTGATGCCGCTGGATTGGCTGCCGCCTGGCGCAACGCTGACCAATTGCAGCGGCGTCCATGGTCCCAAGGTCGCGGAATCGGCGATGCTCGCCCTGCTCTGCCTGCATGCGAACATTCCCGGCATGATGAGCGACCAGCGCGCCCATCACTGGGGCCAGCGCCACAGCTCGCTCATTGAAGGCAAGACCGTGGTGGTCGTGGGCACCGGCGGCCTGGGCGGCGCCGCCATCCAGAGTGCAAAACGCCTGGGCCTCAAGGTCATCGCCGTCAACCGTTCGGGCGAGCCGCACAAGCTCGCCGAGCGCACGATCAAGATCGGCAAGCTTAAATCGGCACTGCCAAAGGCCGATTTCCTGTTCCTGACCCCGCCCGTCACCGCCGCCACGCGCGGAATGATCGGCAGGCCCGAATTCGCCGCCATGAAACCCGGCAGCTCCATTGCCAATTTTGGCCGCGGCGCCCTGGTTGACGAGCCGGCCCTGATCGACGCTCTGAAATCGGGGCACCTTTCCGGGGCTTTCCTGGATGTATTCGCGAAGGAGCCGCTGCCTGCCAATTCACCGATCTGGGATGCGCCGAACCTGTTCGTCTCGCCCCATGTGCTGGCGGACGACGGCGAGGCTTACATGCCGCGGAACTACGACCTGTTCCTGCGCAACGCGAAGCGGTTCTTCGCCGGCAAGCCGCTGATGAACCGCATCGACCCGGCGCTGCAGTACTAACTCGTGGAGTAGCGGCTGATTCACGCCTCACCTTGATCAACGTGAGGCGATCAGACGCTAGCCCGCGATCACCAGCGGGAATTCGGGCGCGTCCATCGGCGCGCCCTGCGCCAGCTTGACCCCGCGGAAGGGCGGCGAGGTCACGCCCTTGCGCAGCGCGAAGACCGCATCGTCGCCGATCCAGCGGGTCGAGACCGCACGCCGGCGGCGCTGGGTGTTCTTGTTGGCGGGCGCGCCATGCAGGGTCATGAAATGGAAGGCGACCGCATCGCCCGGCTGCAGATCCCAGCCGAGGATGCGGTATTGGTCGCGCCCGGCATCGATATCCGGCACCGGCTCCATCCCGTCATCCTGATAGAGCGCCGTGCGGTTGAACCGCTCCGGGCGGAACCAGCGGCCCCATTTATGCGAGCCGGCGATGAATTCCGGCACCACCTCGCGGCCGACCGGATCCAGCGGCGCCCAGAGGCTGACATTTTGCGCCCCGTCGACACAGTAATAGGGCTGGTCATGATGCCAGGGCGTCGGCACGTCGGCGCCAGGTTCCTTGACCAGGACATGTTCGTGGAACAGCCGCACGCTCTTTGAGCCCATCAGCTCTTTCGCGATTGCAGCCGCCGGCGAGTTGAAGGCGAAGTCGCGGAATTCCGGAATGCGGTCCCAGTTGCAGTAATCGCCAAAATGCCGGCCATTGGCGCCGTCATAAATGCGCACATCCGCACTGGGCTCGGCGATGTTGCGCTCGACGCCTGCCTGAAGGCGCTCGACCCAGCCGGTGAAGAAGCCGCGCAGGACCACGGCGCCGTCCTCGCGGAAATTCTTCAGGGTCGCGTCATCGATCAGTTTCCTGCGCTCATACCGATCATCCGCGTTGGATTCCTAGCCTTAGGCCAGCGATCCGCCGCGATCAAGCGGCCGTCGGCGCAACAGGCGCGAGGTCAGCACCTCGTCGATCCCCACCACCTGGCGCAGGGATTCGGCCAGGATGGCGCCTTCGCGCTCGCCGACGCCGGGAACCTGCAAATCGAGCAAAAGATGCTCGCCGCTCTCGGTGCCATGCAGGCGGCTGGGCAACAGGCTGCGGCGGGCAAGCTGCTGGATCACCCGCGCCAGCACGCCAATTTCCGCGCTGGCGCGCAACGACAGGCAAAGAACTGAAACGTCAGGGTTTTCGGATCGCGATCGCCGCTCAGTGGCGGGATGGCTCGTATGACTGGAAGACATGGCATTCAGACTCCTCAACGGATTTATGGGTGCGAACAAGCGAAACCAGGCGCCGAAGCGACGCCTGGTCCGTAATTCGCGCCCCGTTGAGGCGAAGGAATGTCGAAGTCATGGCCGGGATTTTAATCGCGCCTGCCGCTTCAGGCAAGGCGCCCCGCAAACTAAGGCGTCGCGGCGAAGAATCCGGAAGATGATCAGCAGCAGAATGGCGCCCAGCACGGCAATGACGATGCTGCGTATGTCGAAGCCATCGACAGTGCCGTAGCCCAGTTTGGTGCTGATGAAGCCGCCGACCAGTGCGCCGGCGATACCGATCAGGATGGTGACGATGAATCCACCGGGATCGCGTCCCGGCATGATGAATTTCGCGAGCGCCCCCGCGACAAGCCCGAGCAAGATCCAGACGATGATACCCATTGTCCCCTCCGATGAGCATTGCGTGCCGGCAAATCATGTCAGGCAATGCCGACAGCTGCAAGCGGCCGCGGGCATACCCGCGGCGGAGCCCGAGCTCAACGTCCGGAGCTTGCCCCGCGCCGGATCTCGAAGCGCAGGATGCTTTCCAGGCCCCGCAGTCGCGATCCGCGATGCGTCAGCATCCGCAGCACCTCGCGTCGCGCCTCGCTCTTTCGCCCGACCCGGTAGAGATGGTTGGCCAGCGCCCCGCGATACTGTGAGCGGATGACGGGGTCGGATTCGATCAGCGGGCCATGCCGCTCGAACAAGCGGCGGATATGTTCGATATGCAATTCGCTGTTGCCCGAGCGGCTGAGGCTGGATCCTGGATGGACATAGACGCGCATCAGTGGCCGGTTGATGCAGCGCCAGCGTGCCTTGGCTTCCACCACCCGCATGAACAGGTCGGTATCTTCGGTAATGCGGAAAGATGTATCGAAGCCGCCGGCCGCCCGCAGCCACTCGGTGCGAAACGAGATGCCGCAGCAGCCGGCAAGCCGGTTGACGAAGCGCGGCGAGCCGGCCCAGCGGCTCCAATCCAGCGTCTTTTCACTGCCATCGGGCTGGCGGTAGATGACGCCGGTCCAGCAGAGATCGACGCGTGGCGATCGTTGCATGGGCGCGGACCGTCTCGGCGAGGAACCCCGCAAGCTGCTCGTCATCATCGTCCAGAAACGCCACCACCGGCGCGCGGACGAGCGTCGAGGCCGGCATTACGCGCGGCAGCGGCCCCCAGCGCCCGAGGGTGATGGATGAAGCGGAAGCGCTGATCGGTGAATTGCGCCAGGCTGCGCTGCTGTCGCATCGCTGGAACCGTCATTCACCACGATGACCTCGAAACGGGCGAATTTCTGGGCGAAGACGCTGTTCAGCGCGCGGCCCAGCATGGCCACCCGGTTATGGGTCGGGACGATCACCGAAATGGATGGTTCGCCCCCCGCTCCGCTTTCGCCTGGTCCTGCTGCCGTCACGCTCGCTCTTCCGCTGCTGCCCCTGCCCCCATGGGGCATGACACCAGCATAGCGGCAATCAGGGCTCGATTTCCACGCGATCCCGGCCGCCGGACTTGGCCCGGTAGAGCGCGCGGTCGACGCGCTCCAACACGGCGGCGAGCGTATCCTGCGGGCCGCGGAGACTGGTCATGCCGACGCTGACGCCGATGCCATGCATGACCGGATTGTCGCCAAAATCCGTTTGCCGCAACGCCACCCGCAGCCGCTCGGCGACGACTCCGGCCTGGGTGATATCGGTTTCCGGCAGCATGAGGACGAATTCCTCACCGCCATAGCGCGCGAAGATATCGGAAGGACGCAGTTTGCTGCGGCAGATGGTGCTGAAGGTCGCCAATACCAGGTCGCCGAATTTATGGCCGTACTGGTCATTCACGCGCTTGAAGTGATCGATATCCATGAACAGAAAGGACAGCGCGTGCTTGAAGCGCAGGGCGCGGCGCAGCTCAATCTGTGATTGGGCGGTGAACGAGCGCCGGTTCTGCGCGCCGGTCAAGTCGTCGACGGTGGCCAGCTGCTCCAGCCGCAATTCCAGTTGCTTGCGCTCGGTGATGTCCTGGACAGTACCGGTGAACGAGGGCGCCTCGTCGGCACGGGCGGGCACGATCTGACCGATCTCATTCAGCCAGGCGATGCTGCTGTCGGCGCGGATCAGCCGGTACTGCACTTCATAGGCTTTCGACTGGACTCTCGCCTGTGTATAGGCGGCACGAACCTTGTCGACATCATCGCGGTGAATCAGCCTGAGATAGTCCTCGGTGCTCGCCGGCAGGCGGTTCTCCGCTTGGCCGAGAATCTCGGCGGCCGCTCCGGACCAGGCCATTGAGCCGAAGCCGAACTCCTGGTGCCAAAAGGCCATTCGTGCGCGCCGGGCGGCTTCTGCGACCTGGGCGCGGGCTGCGAGCAGTTCCGATTGCCGGCTCTTTTCCACCGTAATGTCGATGTCGATGCCGAGCAGATGCGAGGGTCTGCCAAGATTATCGAAGGCAGAAGCACGCAAATGACTCTTCAACCACCGCCAGCCACCGTCCTTGGCGCGAATGCGATACTCGACCTGGTGACTGCCGCGATCATGAGGCAACAGCAGATGTGCCTGCGCTATCTGCTTTCTGTCTTCGGGATGCACAAGGGACAGCCAGCTTGGTGTGTCCTCAGTTGCCTGGTCGCGCTCGTAGCCCAGCAGAGCGAAATAGTCGGCACCCGAGGAATAGGTCCGGCTGGCGAGATCCAGCTCCCAATATGCCGCCCGCGCGGTTTCGAGCGCGAGCTCAAGTCGCGCCTGGTAACCGTGCAGCACCTCAGCCTGCTGCTTCTGGATCGTGATGTCGTAGATTTGCGAAACAAAATACTGTGGGCCTCCGTCTTCGTCGCGGATAAGTCCGACGCTGAGCCTGGCGTTGATCGTACGGCCATCCTTGTGAAGATAGCGCTTTTCCATTTCATAGGAACGGCCCTCGCCCCCCAGCAACTGAGCTACCAACCCGATATCCGCATCGAGATCCTCGGGATGGGTAACAGACTGGAAGTTGCTCTCCTGAAGCTCCGCTTGGCTGTAGCCCAGCATGTCGCAGAGAGCGCGGTTGGCCTCGATGAACCGGCCGTCGAGAGCGACGATTGCCATGCCATGGCCCGCAGTCTCGAACGCACTGCGAAATCGATCGGGCGCTTCCGGCTGCGGACCCGGCGCGCCGGAGATCTCTTCGCTGCTTCGCTTGTCAGACCTTGGCAAGGGTCGTCGTCCGCTGGCCTTGCGAGCGGCGCACCGACAGGTTGCTGATCGCGTAATCGACTAGCTTGCGGTCGAATTGCGGCGGCGTTTCCTTGAATCCGCAGGCAGCGACGATCTGGTCGATGAGAAACTTCGGCTGGTAGTTCGCAAGCTCGGCGCCGCGCTTGTCCAGTTCGCCAACGATATAGTCGAAGACATCGTCGGAGAATGGCAGACCCTGGCCCTTGGCGATCTTTTCGAATATCCGGCGGAATGCGTCGCGCGACGGGCCGGTCACTTCGAGTTTGTAGGGAATTCGCCGCAGGAAAGCCGGATCCATCAGGTCTGCGGGTTCAAGATTGGTCGAGAAAATCACCAGCGCCTCGAAAGGCAGGCCGAAGCTTTTGCCCGTATGCAGCTTCAGATAGTCCATTCGGTTTTCCAGTGGCACGATCCAGCGATTGAGCAGTGCTGTGGGCGAGACAAGCTGGCGGCCGAAATCGTCGATCAGCAGGCAGCCGCCCGAAGCCTTGATGTGCAGCGGTGCTTCGTAAAAATTCGCCGCCGGCTCGTGGCGCAGATCGAGCATCTCCAGCGTCAGTTCGCCGCCGGCAACGACAAAGGGCCGCCGGCAGGGGACCCAGCGCATATCGAAATCTTCCCGGCGCAGCGTGATGGCGGGCAGGATGGCGGATTTATCGGCGGGCTGATCGGCGGCGCGGTTATCGGCGATCGGCTGGTGCAGGTTGGGATCGAAGACCCGCATGATCTGGCCTTCGATCATGACCGCATGGGGGATGTAGACGACGGAGGAGAAAACATGGCCCAGACGCTGGGCGACCGATGTCTTGCCGTTGCCCGCCGGGCCATAGAGCAGGGTGGCGCGCCCCGACCGGACGGCGGGCCCGATCTGGTCGATGAAGGCATCGGTGATGTCGAGGCCGTCAAACGCGCTCTGGATGCGTGGCCAGCTGATCGTCTCGTTGGTTACCTTCTGGCGCAGGATGCGATCGGAATAGTCCGCCAGCGAGACCGGTGCCTGTCCGGCATAGCCAGACATCGCCAGCGCTTCATTGGCCCATTTGCGGCCCTTCTCCGTGAAGGCGTAACGCAGGTCGTCGAGGCCCGACGTTCCCATGCTGCCCAGCACCTGGAGAAGCTGCGAGGCGACGGCCTGGTCCAGCAGCTCGCTGACTATCTTGCGGGGCAGCCGGATCGCATCGCTGAACGACGACACGGTCTCTGTTCCGCGCACCAGGATGATTTTCAGCAGCAGGTTCAGAAGTTCGGCAGCGCCAATTCCCGTCTCCTTCAAGCTCGTCGGCACGGGCGGCACCTGGTTCAGGAAGGCATCGAGTGTTTCGGCCTTGATCACGCCGAGTGCTACGAGGCTTTCGCCCAGCCGGCCCCCGGACGCGAGCTGGCGCTTGAGGGCAGCGTCGATGTCTTCCGGCTTCACCAGGCGAGCAGCCACCAGAAGATCGCCGATCCTCATCAGGCAGCTCCCGCGGCGGCGTTCTGCTTGGCCGGGAACATGGGCGCTCCCCGCAGCAATGCCTGGATCCCAGCCGCCGGAACCGGCCGCCCGATGTGATAGCCCTGTGCCGTATCGCAACCCAGCTGGACCAGTTTCTCCAGCGCTTCGGCACTCTCCACGCCCTCGGCGACGACCTTCAGGCCCAGCTCATGTGCCAGATTAATGATGGCGCGGGTGATGATCAGGCAATCCTCTGCCTCAACCATCTTGCCGACGAAGCTGCGATCGATCTTGAGCTCGGAAAAGGGAAGCTGCTGCAGCTGTGCCATTGAGGAAAAGCCGATACCGAAATCGTCCAGGGCAAGGCGAAAGCCCTTCAGGCGCAATCGCGTGAGGGTATCGAGCAATTTCAGAATTTGTTGTGAGGCGGTCTCTGTGATCTCGACGACGACCCGGTCGGCTGTGAAGGAGTGACGCGCGCAAATCTCCGCCAGCATGTCGGGGAACTGCACCTTGTTCAGGTTGCGAGCCGAGACGTTGAGGGCCATGGAGCCTTCGAATCCCAGGTCCGACCAGATTCTCGCTTGCGCCAGGGCTTGATCGGCGACCCAGCTGGTGAGGTCGTCGATGACATCGCTTTCCTCGGCCAGCGGAATGAAATCGGCGGGAGAGATGGGCCCGTACTCGGGGTGAGACCAGCGGATCAGGGCTTCGACGCCGGCCAGCGTGCGGGTCTTCAGATCGATCTTGGGCTGGTAGACCAGGCTGAGCGCGTTTGTCTCAAAGGCACTCGTCAGCTCGCGGCGTACCCAGTCCCCTTCCAGGCCGCCCGGCGAGATCTGGTTCATTGGCCAGCCAGCCGCTGCAGGGCCTGCCTCATCGCAACAAGGCGGATGGGCTTGGAAAGCTTGTCGGAAATGACGAGGCCGCTTGCTTCGCCAAGGCGGCCGGCCGCTTCGAGGACGCGCCGGTCAAAACCGCTGATGATGGCAATTCGCGCCTTGCAGCCGGATTCGGCCAGCCAGCGCAAAAGCTCGATCCCATCGGTGCCGGGCATGGCAAGATCCAGGATCACCGCTTCGGGATGCCAGTCGAGGAAGGCCGATTTGAAGTCATCCGCCCGATTGACCGTGCGGATTTCAAACAAGGCGTTTTCTTCGGCGATGGTTTGAATGAACTCGGTGGTGCCGGGTTCGTCGTCGACCAGGAGCAGCCGCTTCACCGGCCGTGCCTCCCGGCGGCGGCAACGAAAGAACCGCCGCGCGGCAAAGCCCCGCTCGCCATGCCCCGGTCACTTTTTGGCCCGCCCGAATACACCATGCCTGGACCGGCCATAACGCGCTTGCCGGCCCCTCCCGTCCTTATTTATGCAACAGGACGTATAGGATGACTTAACAAGGACTAATAAATCCTTTACGCGTGTGCGCTATTGAGGCCTCGAGCGGGCTGCGGGACCCAAAATTACAAATTTTGTGTCACAAATCGGGCAACGAGTGGCTGAAAGCTCGCCAGTCTCAATTCTCGAGCAGACGGTTGATCTCGGCCAGGATCCGCTCCTTGGGGTCAAGTTTGCGCAGAATAGCATCAGCGCCCAGTTTCTTGGCGGTCTCCAGGAAATCAATGTCATAGAACGCCCCGCCGGCGGAAACAGCGATGATGCCGACCTGCTTGTCCATGGCGCGCAACTGGCGGATCACTTCATTGCCATCCATCCCCGGCATGAAAATGTCGGTGATGACGACGGCGGGCTTTCGCTCCTGAAACAGGGCGATGCCTTCGGCGCCGCCGGTCGCCTCCAATACCTGGTGGCCGGCATCCTCCAGGATCCGGCGAATTACGCTGAGATAAAATCGATCGTCGTCGATGACCAGAATCGCTGCCACGACTGTCGCTGCCCCCTTCGGCTTTTTATCGGCATCTGAAAAATCGGCGGACGGCGCTTCGCCGCGACGCCCTCACGAGCTAATTATTCTGAAGATATTCCTCGGCGGCGACTTCAATATCGCGCATCAACCCATCGAGACCGGCGGCGAGCGCACCGATCGCATGCCAGTCAGCGCTGTCGCCGGCGACCTCGAGCTCGCGGCAGACCTTGACCAGCCGGTGAGCACCCACCAGCCCGGATGAACCTTTGAGCTTGTGGCTGGCCGAACGCACGCGCTCGGCCTCGGCATTGCCGATTGCCGCATGAATCTCGGCAATGTCGGAGCGGGCCGCGGGCACGAATTCCTGCACCAATTCGCGGATTACCTCGGGATCGTCGCCGACGGTTGCGCGCATAACATGCGGATCGAGCGCCTGGCTCATTTTCGCCGTCCCGTGACGTTCCTGGTCGATTGCGATTCCCCGGCAAAAAGGCATGTATTAACCGTAGGTTAACGGCCTTTCGCCCCCCGGCGGAGGCGCGGCGCATCATGCCCCCGCCGATCCCGGCAAGTCCAGCCGGCAAAAATCCCGCAGCCCGCGGCTTCCGAAATCATGGCAGCGCCCGCGAACCTCGCAGCGCATTTACCAAAGCGTATGGCCCGCGCCATGGTGATGCCACGCTCCTGGGGCCACATCCCCTCTCACGACGCGACCGAGAGATCGCGGCGCCTGCGACCAACCCCACAGGAGTTAGGATATGAAACGTCTGATCATCGCCGCTGGAATTCTTGCCCTCTCGACCGGCATGGCTTTCGCGGCGTCGGATACCGGCACCGTCGCGCAGATCGATGCCAAGAACGATGCGATCACGCTGAACGACGGCAAGACCTTCGCTTTTGCCGAAGGCGTGGAAGCCGACGCGCTCAAGGTCGGCCAGACCGTCGAGGTCACCTACGACATCAAGGACGGCAAGATGGTGGCAACCAAGATCGTCGCCAAGTAGGCCCTGCGAATCCTCGACCGATCATCGATGCAGAGAGGCCGGCGGCACGCCTTACACAACTGTAAGGGCGGCGCTGCCGGGCTTCGCTGGACAGGCGCTGGCTGCGGTGGCGTCATGGGTTCGTGAAGATCCTGGGGTTCACGAAGATTCCGGCATGAAGATACTGGTCATCGAAGACGATGCCGAAACCGCAGGCTATCTGGTGAACGGCATGCGCGAGGAAGGCCACGTCGTCGACCAGGCGGCCAATGGCCGCGACGGTTTGTTTCTCGCCATCAATGGCGGCTATGACGTCATGATCGTCGATCGCATGCTGCCGGGCCTCGACGGGCTCGGCATCGTCAAGGCGGCGCGCGCCGCCAATATCAGCACGCCGGCCCTGTTCCTCAGCACGCTCGGCGGAATCGACGACCGGGTCAGCGGCCTCAACGCCGGCGGCGACGATTATCTGGTGAAGCCCTTTGCCTTTGCCGAGTTGCTCGCCCGCGTCAATGCGCTCTGCCGCCGTCCGGCGCTCAACGTCCAGACCACGCAGCTGCAGATCGGCGATCTGCAGATGGATCTGCTGAAGCGCCGGGTGCATCGCCAGGGCAAGCAGATCGACCTGCAGCATCGCGAGTTCCGCCTGCTGGAATATCTGATGCAGAATGCGGGCCGGGTGGTGACGCGCACCATGCTGCTGGAGGCCGTCTGGGATTTCCACTTCGATCCCCAGACCACGGTGGTGGAGACTCATATCAGCCGGCTACGGGCCAAGGTCGATCGCGGCTTCGATCAGGAATTGATTCACACGGTGCGCGGCGCGGGGTATTGCCTGCGCGCATGAACCGCCTGCTGCGAAGCTACAGCTTCCGCCTGACACTGCTCTATGTCGGGCTGTTCGGCGTTTCCGTGCTGGTGATCTTCGCCGTCGTCTATGGCGCCACCTCCAGCTACATGGTGGGCGGGCTCGAGCTGTCGGTGGAAGCCGAGATGTCGGCCCTGCTGGATGCGCGCACGGCCGGCGGCCTGCCCGGGTTGATTGCCGCGGTCAAGGAACATGCCAGCGGCCCCAGCCACCGCTCCACCTACACGCTGCTGCAGGATGCCTCCGGCGAATACCTGGCCGGCAACCTGCCGGCCGGGCCCGCCCGGCTCGGCTGGCAGGATCTGCCGCTGCCCAATACCGACGAGGGCGGCGATGAGGGCGACACGATTCACGCCAAGGGGCTGATGCTGAACGACCTCTATCTGCTGGTGGGCGAGAGCACGTTCCAGCTGAAGGAAACACGCGAATTCATGGTGCGCTCCATCGGCTGGGGGTTGCTGGTGATGGCGGCACTCGCTCTGGTCGGCGGCATGGTGATGAGTGCCAGCCTGCTGCGCCGGGTCGAGGCCGTGCGCCGCACGGCCCAGGAGATCATGGCCGGCGACCTCTCGCGCCGCGTTCCCACGCGGGGCACCGGCGACGATTTCGACCAGCTCTCCGCCAGCCTGAACGAGATGCTCGAGCGCATCCAGACGCTGATGGAGGGGTTGCGCCAGGTCACCAACGATATTGCCCACGATCTGCGCACGCCGCTGACGCGGCTGCGCCAGCGCCTGGAGGCCGCCCGCCTCAAGGCCAGGACAGTGGAGGATTACACCAGCATCCTCGACAGCACGCTGGGCGATACCGACCAGATCCTGCGCACTTTTGGCGCCATGCTGCGCATCGCCCAGATCGAAGCCGGTACGGCGCGCTCGCGCTTCACCGATGTCGACCTTTCGGGCGTGCTGCGCGCCATTGTCGATCTCTATGCCGCCTTCGCCGAGGATCAGAAACAAGAGCTGTCGGGGAAAATCGCCGACGGCGTGCGCGTTCATGGCGACCGCGAGCTGCTGACGCAGATGCTGGTCAATCTGGTCGAGAATGCGCTGCGTCACTGCCCGGATGGCACCCGGATCGCGGTGCGGCTGGAGCGGCCCGACGGCGCCATCCTCTGCACGATCGCCGACAATGGTCCGGGAATACCCAAAGACGAGCACGACAAGGTGTTCCGCCGCTTCTATCGCCTCGACAGCAGCCGGGCGACGCCGGGCAGCGGACTTGGCCTCAGCCTGGTTGCGGCCATCGCCGAGCTTCACGGCATTGCCGTGACGCTGGGCGATAACCAGCCAGGCCTCGTCGTCAACCTGCGATTCCCACGCGGAGCGCCGCAAAGCGAGGGCAGCGATGCCCGGGGCCGAGAGGCTATTTCAGGGTAAGGCCGGCCTTGGCCATGCCGTCGGCGATCGCCTGATGACAGGTCGTGTCGTCATCCTTCTTCATCGCCGCGGTCGCCTTCACCGCTGCATCGTCAAGGTTGGCCTTGGCATCGGCCGAAAGGTTGGGGGTCTTCATCGCCTGCTCGAGTTGAAACATGTCGCTCTCGCAGTCGGCCCGGGCGACGCCGATGGCAGCAAGCAGAACGACGGCAGAGGCAACAAGGGTCTTCATCAAGGCATGGCGCATGATCGATTCCTTTTGGTTGAGGCGAAATCGCGCAAGGCGTCGGCGAACGGCAATCAGGCTTCCGCCGGCGAGGAGCCGATCTCGTCGGTTCGGGTAAGAGTCAGATAGACGACAAGGACCAGGATCACGCCCAGGAAGACAAAGCTGGTGGTGACCGTTCCCCAGCCGAGCCCGCCGGCGATGGAAGGCTTGGCCAGAAGATCGCCCATGGAAGCGCCGAGCGGCCGCGTCAGGATATAGGCGATCCAGAAACAGAGAATGCCGTCGAGCTTCAGCCCGTAATAAAGGACGGCGACCGCCCCGATCATCCCGGCAAAGACGATTGCCGCCTGGCCATAACCGAGATCGAGCCGCTCGGCCATCAGATCGCCAACGGAGGTGCCCATGGCGAAGGTGAACAGAATTGCGGCCCAGTAGAACAGCTCGCGCCGGCGCGTGATGATGCTGTGGATCGAGAGCGTTCGCTCGCTCGCATACCAGGTGGCAAAGACGATCGCGAGAATGACGGCAAAGACAATAGAGGTCGTCACCAGGCTGATGCCCATGCCGTCTACCAGATTGTCGGAGATCAGCGTGCCGACGATGCTGATGGCGACCACGGTGAGCCAATAGAGCGGGGGACGGTAGCGTTGGGCGCGCAGCTGAAGCAGCAGCGTTACAAGAAAGAACACGCTCATTACATAGGAGGTGATGGAAAGGCCGAAATTCAACCGGACCGAAAGAAGGTCGGCGGCCGTCTCGCCGACGGTTGTTGCCATGACCTTGATGATCCAGAAATAGACGGTGACTTCCGGCACCTTATTGAGAAAGGCCCCGGGATAGAGCACGGCGCCGTCGGCGTTTGGGTTGAGCGGGGCGCCATCGGCGCCGGGGTGCTTCAGCTTCATCGCCTGTCTCCGTTCCATGCGGCAGGGCTGTCGCATCGGATCAAGCGATACTGCCCCGTAGGTCCCCGGCAGTATCGCCGGCGGCGCTTTGCCGGAGCTTTGGCGGAAGCTTACGGATTGCGAAACTTGCTATTGAGAATTGGCGGCAAGTTCGGCCCCAGATTCCGCCCTATATTCCATGGGTCCCCCGGCTTTGCCACAATTCCGTTACCTGCAGCGGCGCGTCGCGATATCGTTTGCGGCCTCAACGGATGCGAAGGTGAGAACAATGGAACGATGGCAAGGTGCAGCACTCGATTACCTGCCGCGCTGGATCGAGCATCAGATGCGCCTCAGCGGACAGCCGGGTGTCGCCATCGCCGCGGCATTCAAGGGGCGGCAGGTCCTCGATATCGCGCTGGGCAAGGCCGACGCGCTGCGCGGCACCGATCTCACGCCGGATCACCGCTTCCGTGTCGCCTCGCACTCCAAGACCTTCACCGCCGCTGGAATCATGATGCTGCGCGAGCTCGGCCGGCTGTCGCTGGACGATGCCGCGGGAAAATATGTCAGCGGCCTGCACCCGGCGGTGGCGAAGGCAACCGTCGGCCAGCTGCTTTCCCATACGGCGGGATTGATCCGCGATGGCGAGGATAGCGGCCAGTGGGGCGACCGCCGGCCGTTTGCCGATGAAAAGCAACTAAGGCGGGACCTGTCGGCTGCACCCGTCATAGAGGCGAATTCGCGCTTCAAATATTCCAATCACGGTTTCGGCCTTCTCGGCCTGATCATCGAGGCTGTCACCGGCGAGCGCTATAACCGCTGGATCGCCAAGACGATCGTTGCAGGCGCCGGCCTCGAACAGACCTATCCCGACGTGCCACCGCCGCGCGGCGCAGCCATGGCGCGCGGCCATACGGGCCGGCTGCCGGTTGCACCACGCCTGATCATCCCCGGCATGAACCCAACCAATGCGCTGGCGCCTGCGACCGGGTTCATCAGCACGGCCCGCGATCTCGCCCGTTTCTTTTCCTCGCTCGATCCCGCCGCCGCGCGCAGCATGCTATCGAAGGCGAGCCGGCGCGAGATCACGCGCCGGCAATGGCGCAACCCGAACTCGGCCATTGAGCGCTATTACGGCCTCGGCACCATGAGCGGCACGACCGCTGGCTTTGACTGGTTCGGCCATGCGGGCGGCTTCCAGGGATTCCTCACGCGCACCGCCCATCTGCCGGAGCTCGGCCTTACTCTTTCCATCCTGACGAACGCTGCCGATGGCCCGTCCTGGCCCTGGATGGATGGCGCGCTGCATATCCTGCGCATGTTTCGCCAGCATGGCGCGCCGGTGGGGCGCGCCAAAAACTGGACCGGGCGGTGGTGGACGCTTGTGGGGTGCTGCCGATCTGGTGCCCATGGGCAGCAAGGTCATCATCGCCGATCCCTCGCTGGGCAATCCGTTCATGGATTGCGGCGAGATCACGCTTGCAAGCGCCGGTGAAGGCCGCATCACCCTGTCCCAGGGCTATGCGAGCTATGGCGAGAAGGCGAAGCGCCTGCCCGCCAAGGGCCGCGCGCGGGAAATCTGGCTGGGCGGGAACAAGCTGGTGCCGGAAGCGCGCCTCGCCGAGGAGATGAAGGCGCGCTATGCCCCGCGGTCAGGGCGGCGGCGCTGAGGCGGCTGCGGCCTTCGGCGGCTGATAGCGTTTGACCTGGATATTGCCGATCGCGGCTTCGATCAGCCGCTCCTCGAAATGCGGCTCGCTGCCCTCGAATTCGCAGTTCAGGATCACCTGCTGGACGATGAAGTCGGGCTGATATGCTGCGATCTCGATGCCGCGCTTCTCGACCAGTTCGCGCAGCGCGAATTCGGCCATCCCGTCGCCGTCGAGCGGTATGTTCCGTTTCTTCGCCGCCGCGGCGAAAATCACCTTGAATTCCTCCGGCGTGGGCCGGCCGACCTCAAGCTTGAAGGGGATGCGGCGCAGGAAGGCCGAAATCCATCAGATCGTCGGGTTCGAGGTTGGTCGAGAACATCACCCGCACTTCGAACGGCAATTCGAAGGTGCGCCCGGTATGGAGCTTGAGGAAGTCGTAGCCATTTTCCAGCGGCACGATCCAGCGGTTGAGCAGCCCCGCCGGCGAGACGAGCTGGCGGCCGAAATCGTCGATCAGCACGCTGCCACCCAGCGCCTTCACATGCAGCGGCGCCTCGTAGAATTTCGAGATCGGATCATAGGCGAGCTCCAGCATCTCCAGCGTCAATTCGCCACCCGCCACGACGAAGGGTTGGCGGCAGGGAATCCAGCGCTCGTCATATTCGTCGTCCTTGAGCGAGCGCACGATACCGTCTTCGTTGCGCCGGTTGGCGCGCAGCACGAAATGCAGTTTCGAATCGAAGACCCGCATGATCTGGCCTTCGATCATCACCGAATAGGGCACATAGGTGACCTTGCTGAGGATGCGACCCAGACGCACGGCCACGCTGGTTTTGCCGTTGCCCGGCGGGCCGTAGAACAGGACGGGACGCCCGGAATTCAATGCCGGGCCGATCTTGCGGATAAATTCCTCGGGAAAGCAGAGATCGACAAGAGCCGCGGTTAGTTCCTTCAAGGTCACGCGATCGTTGGTGATTTTCTGCAGCATGATGTGGTCGCGAAAGGCATCCAGCGACACCGGACAGGGGCCGATATAATGCGAGCGCTCCTTCGCCGCCTCGGCCCAGTCGCGCCCTGCTTCGGTGATCTGATAGCGCTGCTCGGCGAGGCTGCCGGTGCCCCGTGCGCTGGTGACCCGGATCAGCTGACGGGCGGTTGCGAGATCACCCAGCTCTCTTGCCAGCGGCAAAGGCAGCTTGATGGATGCTGCAATCTGCGCGGTGTTTTCGAGGCCCTGGACCTGGATCAGCTTCATCAGCAGATCCAGCAGGTCGCTCTCCTTGATCTTCAGCTGCTCAAGCGAAGTGGGTTCCGGCGGCGAAATCCGTATTACGCGATCGAGGGTGGCCTGGGAGACGATTCCCAGCGCGATCAGATTGCCGGCAATATTGCCGCCCTCCTGCACCTGGCGCCGCTGAGCGACCGCGATCTCGTCGAGCGACACCAGATTGGCGCCGATCAACACCTCGTCGATACGCATGAAGGCTCCCTTCCGGATCCCGTCCCGTCCGGCGCCCTCCCCCTCGTCATATCTGCTGTCCCGTGAGCCGGCAGAGATTGCGGGGGTGGCTCCGCTCCGTCAAGCCGCGATCCGATTAACCCGTGCTGCGTTGACAATCGCCGATTGTGAAAGGCAGGCTCGTCGACGATCTGCCTTCCGGGGGAAATCATGCTGGTATCGGCGTGGCTGAAGCTTCACCCGAATGTGGCCAAGGCCATTGTTTGGGAGGGCTCGTACGGGCGCGTTGAAGCTTATGCGCACTGGCCGGATTCCCGGCGTGCCGAGTTGGAGAACGAGGTCAGAGCCTATGCCGCGGGCACTCCGACGGCGCTGGACGATCCGCCGGCCAATCTGCTGCAGGTCGCCGATGACGATCATGTCTATACCCGCCTCGATCCGGCCCATGCCTGGAAACTCTATCTCTCGCACCTGGCCTGCGGTCTCTGGCTGGAGATGAACAAAAAGCTTGGCTGGTCGGTGATCGACTATCCGGCCGCCGCACTGGCCACCCTGTTCGATAGCCGGCAGATGTTTCACTGGCGCATCACGCCGGATACCGACGAGGCCGGCTATGTGGGGGCCGACAAACAGGGCTATGACCTGGATTTTGACGCCTCAGGCGCGGTGATTCCGGCCCCGCCCTACCAGGTCCTGAAATTCCTGCACGACATCGCGGTCCTGCCGAAAACCACGCTGAAGGGAATTTTGCTTCCCCCACAGCCGGCGCTAAGCCCCGCCGTACAACGGCTCGCCGCGATCCACGGATTTGTCGATTGGTGCCGCAACCTGTTCCATTATGGCGATGGCTTTGGCGCCGCCAATTTTCAGAAATACTGGGGCTATCGCGGTCTTGCGCCGGTGATGCGCATACTCCAGGGCACGGTCACCGGTGGTGGTACAGGCAGCAAGAAGAACTGGACCGCCGGCTGCCATGGCACCTCAGGATTGATCCGGGCGGTACTGCGCGTGATCAACATTCCCGCGGAAATCCGCTGGTTTACCGACCACGTGCAATCATGGTTTCCGCTGGAGAATATCGGGTTCTGCCATTCCGACGACCTCTACATACGCAAGGAGCGGTATTTCCCCAATCAGACCAGGCAGGGCCATCTCTGGTCGCCGCCCTTTCCCGTCAGCGAGCTTTTTATCAGCGCCGCGGAATATGAAACCTGGTTCGGCGCGAGCGTGCCCGCGGACAAGGTTTGGCGTAATGGCTCCCAGCGCGATTTCGGTCTCACGCAGAAATATCTGCCGTATTGGTTGTTGCAGCGCTACTGCGACGACAATAAAGCCAACACAACAACCGTCGCGGCTTACTTCACCATTCTGTTCAGCCCCGCCGACCTCAAGGCCGCGAATCTGTGGCAAAGGCTGGCGGACAAACTTGCCTCTGTCGGCGGCCCGTCCGCTTTGATCTTCTAAGGCCGCCGCCCGGCCCGACAAGCCGCAACAACGCGCCATTGACTCAATTTACCCAACGGGCATAGGCTCTTAGTCTTGGTGGTATGATAGGTATACCAGATGGGCTTCCCCGCCATTAAGCGGCGCCGACTCTACGAAGACATCGCTTCGAGTCTGGAGCAGATGATCCGCGATGCCGATTTCCTGCCCGGCGATCAGCTTCCCTCCGAACGCGAATTGATGGTGCGCTTTGGCGTCGGCCGTCCTGCCGTGCGCGAGGCGCTGTTTCATTTGCAGAAGATGGGCGTGGTCGAGGTGCGCTCAGGCGAGCGCGCCCGCGTCACCCGTCCCACCCCGAAGGTTGTCGTCGCGAGCCTGGCCGGTGCCGCGCGCCATCTGCTGGCCGAACCCGATGGGGTGCGCCAGTTCCAGAGCGCCCGCGCCTTTTTCGAGATCGGCCTTGTGCGCCATGCGGCCGAACACGCAAGCGAGGACGATCTGCGCGATCTGGCCGCAGCATTGGAAGCGAACCGGCAGACGATCCACGATATCGACCGCTTCGAGCGCACCGATGTCGCCTTCCATTTTGTGCTGGCGCTGATTCCACGCAATCCGATCTTCACCGCCCTGCACGAGGCTATCGCCGCCTGGCTGATCGAGCAGCGGCGCATCACGCTGAGTTATCCCGGCCAGAACGAGGTCGCCTATCGCGCCCATGCCGAGATCTATCAGGCGATCGCCTCCCGCGATGCCGACAAATCGGAGCAGGTCATGCGCTCTCACCTCGGGCAGGTATCGGATATGTATTGGCGCACCGTGGATTCCAATTCATGAGCGGTTATGTGATCGCGGTGGATTTCAGACTGCATCCAGGCAAGCGGGCGGCCTTCCGCAAGCTGATCGACGAGAATGCGCGGGCTTCCGTTCGCGACGAGCCGGGTTGCCGGCGCTTCGACGTGCTGGAGCCCAAGGGCGAGGCCGATCATGTGTTCCTCTACGAGATCTACAACGACCGCGCTGCCTTCGAGGCGCATCTGAAGACGCCACATTTTGCCGACTTCAACCGCGACAGCGAGCCTCTGGTCGCCGACAAGAAGATCTTCGAATACGGCCTGGTCTGCGAAGGATCAGAGGCGCGCTGAACAAGAAAACCCGCCAGTCCTACCGGCGGCAGCATCAGGGAGTGAGCCGATGAGCGAGCGCAGCATGAAAGCGATGGCGAAGAGCCGTGCAGCCAAATTCGGCCATTTCATCGTCGAGTTCGCCACGCCGGGCATCGGCCATATCCTGAAGAATGCCGGTTGCGATTTCGTGCTGTTCGATCTCGAGCATTCCGGCTTCCACTTCGAAACCGTGAAGAGCGCAATCCGCTATTTCGAGGCGGGCGGCGTGGCACCCATCGTTCGGGCGCCTTCGACCGCCTATCACCACATCGCGCGCGCCTGCGACATGGGTGCCGAGGGCGTGATGCTGCCGATGGTCGGATCGGCCAAGGAAGCCCGCGCGATCCTCGACTGCATGAAGTATCACCCCAAGGGCAAGCGCGGCGTGGCCTTGGGCGTGGCCCATGACGGCTATTCCGGCGGCAATGTCGCCGAGAAATTGGCAAAGGCTAACGAGCGCACGACCCTGTTCTGCCAGATCGAGACGGCCGAGGGGGTGAAGAACGCCGATGAGATCGCCGCCCTTGACGGTGTCGATTGCCTCTGGGTCGGGCACTTTGATCTCTCTGTTTCCCTGGGCATTCCCGGCCAGTTCGAAAATCCGAAATTCACCAAGGCGATCGACACAGTGGTCAAGGCCGCGCGCAAGCACAAGAAGTCGCTGGGCCGCCTGGTGCCCAACGTCGAAACCGGCATCGACTATTTCAACAAGGGTTTCGATTTCATCTGCTATTCCGGCGATGTCTGGGTGCTGCAGGCGGCGCTGACCGACGCGGTCGGCAAACTGCGCGCTGCCTGCAAGACGAAATAGGCGCCGCCATGGCCGAGCCCTTTCGTGTCGCTCTCTCGGGAGATTTCCGCAAGGCCGACGGCTCGCCGACATTTCCTGATTTCGACGTGAAGCCGCTGCAAGCCGCACCCGGCGTCGAGATGCAGTATCTCGAGCCGGCCAACCCCATTCGTGCCGACCAGCTTGCCGATTTCGACGCGCTGATCCTGCTGGCGCCACGTTTTGCCAAGGAGAGTATTCACCCCAACGGCCGGCTCGGCATGGTGGCCCGATTTGGCGTTGGCTACGACAATGTCGATGTGCCGGCCTGTACCGAGGCGGGTATTGCGCTTGTCATTACTCCAGACGGCGTGCGCCGGCCCGTCGCCGTCTCCATCGTCACCTTCATGCTGGCGCTGACCGGCAAGATGATGGTCAAGGATCGCCTGACCCGCGGCGGTCCCGATACCTTCAACCAGCGGGTCCAGCATATGGGCGTCGGCCTGGTCGGCCGCACGCTGGGCGTCATCGGCATCGGCAATATCGGCGCCGAGCTGTTTCGCCTGGCCAAGCCCTTCGACATGAAATTCATCGCCCATGATCCCTATGCCGACAAAAAGATCGCGGCGGAACTGGGCATCGAGCTGGTGAGCATGGAAGATGCTTTCCGCCGCGCCGATGTGCTGTCGATCAACTGCCCGCTGACGCCCGAGACCCGCCATCTGGTAAATGCCGAGCGCCTCGCGCTGATGAAGCCCACGGCCTATCTGATCAATACGGCGCGCGGGCCCATCGTCGACCAGAAGGCGCTGACGAAGGTGCTGGCCGAGCGGCGCATCGCCGGCGCCGGCCTCGACGTGCTGGAGGCCGAGCCGCCGGATCCGTCCGATCCGATCCTGACGCTCGACAATGTGATCCTGGCGCCCCATGCGCTGTGCTGGACCGATCAGTGTTTTGCCGGCAACGGCGCCGCCGATGTGGCGGCGGCACTCGAGGTGCAGCATGGCCGGGTCCCGCGCGGCGTGGTCAATCGCGCCGTTCTTGAATCGCCGCGCTTCAAGGCGCGGCTGGAGGTTTTTGCCAAACGCTTCGGTGCCTAAGACGCCGGCGGTTGGATAACGAATTCCCGACATCGGGCGCTCGTCCGGAAGCGGGGAATCGGCGATTGCAGAAGCAATCGTCTCAATCTGGGAGGAAACGATGAGTCTTTTCAGGAAGATGACGTGGATGGGGGCCGTGGCCGCCCTTGCCTTGTCCTGGGCAGGAAGCGCCTCAGCCGACGATGCCGCCGATACGGCAGTCAAAGCGGCTCAGAAATACCGCGGCCAGACGATCACCATCGTCTGGGAGGCCGGGCTGCAGTCGCTCGATCCGCAGAACTTCTCCGGCCCGAAGTGGGAAGCAGCTGACCGGCATCAAGGTCAAGGTGATCGAGGTGCCGACCGCCGAGATGTTCACCAAGATCATGCAGGAATACCGCGCCGGCACCGGCGCCTATGACGCGCTGAACGTCATCCCGGCCTGGATGCCCGATCTGGTGCAGGCCGGCGCGCTCGAGCAGCTCGACTCCTACGTCGACAAGTACGGCTACCGCGACGAGTTGCAGAAGATCGCGCCGATCTATCCGCGACAACCAGATGACGGTCGAGCGGCAAGATCTACGGCTTCCCCGACGACGGCGACGTCTTCATCATGTACTACCGCAAGGACATCTTCGGCGATCCGAAGATGCAGGCGGAGTTCAAGGCGAAGTACGGCTATGACCTGGCCCCGCCGAAGACCTGGAAGCAGTTCGACGAGATCGGCCAGTTCCTCACCGACAAGTATCGAGACCGAAGCATCTACGGCGCGGCCTTCTTCCGCCAGCCGCCCTACGCCAGTTCATGTTCCAGGAGCGCTTCCGCAACGAAGGCGGCAAGTTCTTCGACGCCGAACACGATGAAGGCGACGATCAACAGCGACATCGGCGTCAAGGTGCTGACCGAGATGCGCAACGAGAACAAGTTCATGCCGCCGGGCGTCGAGACAGTTCGGCTTCGTCGAGAATCTCGCGGCCTTCCTCGAGGGCGAGACGGCCATGACCATCTCCTGGCCGCCCTATGGCCGCTGGGCCGCCGGCTACGGCTCCGACGAGAAGGCGCTCGACTGGGTGCCGAAGTCGCAGGTCGCCGGCAAGGTCGGCTACGCCCTGCCGCCGGGCGGTCATCCCGAACTGGCGGCCGGCTTCGCGCTGTCGGTCGCCTCCACCAGCAAGAAGAAGGACGCGGCCTATCTGTTCATCCAGTGGCTGAACAGCGAAGAGATCAGCACCCAGCGCGTGCAGCTGCCCTACACGCTGCGCGATCCGTTCCGCGACTCGCACTACACCGACCCGGGACTATCTGGCGCGCTGGCCGGATGCGAAGGACTATCTGGCGACGCTGAAGCAGCGCCTCGAAGACCGGCCTGCTCGATCTGTCGCTGCTGCAGACCGACAAGTACGAAGAGGTCGATGCGCCAGGGCATCAGCAAGCTCTGGGCCGGCGACGATCCGAAGGCGATCCCCGACGAGGCGTCGCCGAGCAGTGGGATGAGATCACCGAGAAGATCGGCGTCGACAAGCAGAAGGCGGCCTACGCGGACTGGGCGGCGAAGTCCGGCGCCTATCCGAAGTAAGCTAGCGGCATGAGGTGCTACGACCCGCTCCGGCCCGGCCGGGGCGGGCGGCATCGCAGTCGCTCTTACAGTCCTTCGGGCCGACAGACGATGTCCGAGACGGCACTATCATCCCTGCCACCGGCGGCACCACGCTTTTCCCGTGGGCAGGGCCCCTGACCGACATTTCAAATACTGGATCATCGCGCCGGCGATCTTCGTCCTGCTGCTGATCGGCCTGTTTCCGCTGGTCTATTCGCTGGTGGTCAGCTTCCAGCACCTGACCATGACCGAGGCCGACACCTCCTTCGCCGGCCTCAGCAATTACATCGCAGCTGTTCCACGACCGGCGGCTCTGGCAAGCGCTCCTGCACACGGCGATCATCACCGTGATCGCGCTGCCGCTCGAGCTGGTCTTCGGCCTGATGATGGCCCAACTGTTCCTCGAGCACATGCCGGGGCGCCAGGTATTCATCGCGCTGCTGGTGCTGCCCACCGTCGTCTCGCCCATCGTCGCGGGCGCCACGTGGCGGCTGATGTTCGACAACCGCTATCGGCCCGATCAACCAGATCGTCGGCTGGTTCGCCGGCCAGTCCGACGCCGCTGCTGTGGACGGTCAATCCGTACCTCGTCTATCCCGCCATCATCATCTGCGAGATCTGGCAGTGGACGCCGTTCATGTTCCTGATCCTGCTGGCCGCGCTCGGCCAACGTCGACCGCTCGCAGATCGAGGCGGCGGAGATCGACGGCGCCGGCTACTGGCGCATCTTCTTCAAGATCGTGCTGCCGCGCGATCTGGCCGGTCATGGCGATCGCGTTGCTGATCCGCGGCCTCGATCTGGTGCGCCTCTTCGACATCATCTGGGCGCTGACCAGCGGCGGCCCGGGCACGATGACGGAGACCACATCCGATCTATGCCTACGTCCAGGGCTTCGAGCAGTTCGAGACCAGCTATACCGGCGGCCATCGCGTTCCTGATCATCGTGCTGCTGTCGATCATCGTCACCTGGGCCATCCGGCGCATGGGGCTGGCGAAATGAGCGCCATGTCCGCCGCCCCGCGCCCGGTCTTGCCGGCGGTGCCGCTGATGCGGCGCAAGGGCGTGCGTCTCGGCCTGCGCTATGCGGTCGCGGTGCTGCTGACGATCGTCTTCCTGTTCCCGATCTACTGGCTGTTCATGATCTCGTTCAAGACGCCGGGAGAGATCTTCGCCTTCCCGCCCGTCTGGTACGCCAAGAGCTTCCAGTTCGAGAACTATCGTCGTGCTGTTCAAGATGGCGATGCGACGACGGTGCTGGAACAGCCTGGTGCTGGCCGGCGTCAGCACGGTCATCGCCATGTTCCTGGGCACCATGTGCGCCTACAGCCTGGTGCGCTTCAAGACCGGCGGCGAGAATCTGGCGATCTGGATCATCTCGCAGCGCATGGTGCCGCCGATCGCCATCGTCTTCCCGATCTTCCTGCTCTACGTCTGGCTTCGGCTGGGTCGACACCTATCAGGGCCTGATCCTCCTCTACACCGCCTTCAACCTGCCCTACGTCATCTGGATGATGCGCGGCTACATCGTGGACATTCCGCTGGAGCTGGAGGAAAGCGCGCTGGTGGACGGCTGCACGCGCTGGCAGGTGCTGTGGCGCGTCGTGTTCCCGATGGCGCGTGCGGGCCTGTTCGCCACCGCCATCTTCACCTTCGTCTTCGCCTGGAACGATTTCATCTTCGCCCTGGTGCTGACCCGCACCGAGGTCACCACCTACACCGTGCAGGTCACCCACTACTTCGGCGGACAGTCGAACTTCTGGGCGAAGATCGCCGCCATGTCGGTGCTCGGCACGCTGCCGATCTTCATCGCCGTCGCCATGCTGCAGCGCTATCTGGTGCGCGGCATCTCGCTGGGCGCGGTAAAGGGCTGAGGCATGCAGACGCCTGACAGACGGGAAGCGGAATCATGGCCGATCTGAAGATCACCGGCTTGCACAAGTGCTACGGCCATGTCCCGGCCGTGCGCGGCATCGACCTGGAAATGCCGTCCGGCGAGTTCACCGTGCTGGTCGGGCCTTCGGGCTGCGGCAAGAGCACCCTGCTGCGCACCATCGCCGGGCTGGAGGAAGCCGAGGAAGGCACCATCGAGATCGGCGGGCGCGTGGTGAACCATATGCGCCCGCGCGATCGCGACATCGCCATGGTGTTCCAGAACTACGCGCTCTACCCGTACATGAACGTGTTCGAGAACATCGCCTTCGGCCTGCGCGCGCGCAAGACGCCGAAGGCCGAGATCGAGACACGGGTGCGCAAGGCCGCCGAGATGCTGGGCATCACCGGCCTGCTGGAGCGCCTGCCGCGCCAGCTCTCCGGCGGCCAGCGCCAGCGCGTCGCCATCGGCCGCGCCATCGTGCGCAATGCGCGCCTGTTCCTGTTCGACGAACCGCTGTCCAATCTCGATGCCCAGCTGCGCGACGAGATGCGCAGCGAGATCAAGCGCCTGCATCAGGAGCTGGGCGCGCACGATGATCTATGTGACCCACGACCAGATCGAGGCGATGACGCTGGCCGACCGCATCGTGCTGCTGAAGGACGGGCTGATCGAACAGGCGGGAAGCCCGCTCGACCTCTACGAGCGGCCGGCCACGCTGTTCGTCGCCGGATTCCTGGGATCGCCCAAGATGAACTTCATTCCGGCGACAGCTCGATGCTAACGGCGGCCGCCATGGCGGTGCGGTTGAATGATGGCACCATCCTGCCGCTGGCCGGCAATCGCCCGGGCCTGGCGGGCGGCGCCGGCCGGGCGGTGACGCTGGGTATCCGCCCGCAGCATTTCAGCCGTGATCCCGCCCAGCTTTCCGGTCCGGGTGCAGCACGTCTCTCGGTCAAGATCGAGCTGGTGCAGCCGACCGGCTCGCGCGCCTTCATCACCTTCCCGCTCGGCGGCATGGCGGTGATGGCGGAGCTCGCCGCCCATGACGTCCGCCAGCCGGGCGAGACCATCGACCTCTATGCCGACATGAATCGGGCGATCGTCATCGATCCCGAGAGCGGCAAGGTGCATCTGAACTACGCAGGAACAGACGGAAGGAAGCCGCCATGGCAACGCCGAAACCGAGCCGTGCGATCAAGCTGCTGGGCACCGAATTGCCCGATCCCAAATCCCGCATCCTGCGTGCCGGACCCATCAGCGCCGAGTTCGGCAATGGCGCCTTGCGCTATATCCGCGTCAACGATATCGAAGTGCTGCGCGCCATCGCCTTCCTGGTGCGCGACGAGAATTGGGGTACCTACGCGCCCGCCATCAGCAATCTGAAGGTGAAGCAGGGGCGGGACGGTTTTTCCATCAGTTATGACGCGCGCTGTGGCGGCGCCCGGCCGCGCCGTCAATTGCCATGGCGCGAGATTGCCGCCAGTGCGGACGGCGAGCTGCACTTTACCGCCAGCGCCACGCCGGAGGCCGATTTCCTGACCAACCGCACCGGCTTTGTGGTGCTGCATCCGCTGACCGGCGTCGCCGGCTTCCCCGTCGATGTCGAGCATGTCGACGGCAAGCGGGAGAAGAGCAAATTCCCGGCTATCATCAATCCGATCCAGCCGTTCTATGCCATCCGTTCGCTGCGCCACAAGGTGATGCCTGGCCTCGCCGCTACCTGCCGCATGGAGGGCGATACCTTCGAGATGGAGGATCACCGCAACTGGACCGATGCCTCCTTCAAGACCTATGTCCGGCCGCTGGCGGAGCCCTGGCCCTACACGCTTCCCGCCGGCAAGGAATTCAAGCAGGCGGTGACGCTGACCTTCGAGGGCAAGCTGCCGAAGCCGAAAAAGGCTGCCGGCGGCAAGCGCATCGATGTCGAGCTGGGCCGCGCCGGCGCGGCGCTGCCGCAAGTCGGCGTCGCGGTTCCGATGGAAGAAGCAGGCCCCGCTCTGTCGGCCTCGGCACTGGTGAAGGCGGCCGCACCCGGCCATCTCGTCTGCCATGTCGATGGGCGTCAGGATGATATCGCGTCAGTTCTCGCGAATTATCGGAAACTTCGGCGAGGCAACCGGCGCTGACATCGTTCTCGAGATCCTGCTGCCCGGAAAGCAATCGCCCGAGAGCGAGCTCGCCCGCATTGCATCCGCAGCAAAGGATGCCGGGCTGAAGCCGGCGGCCATCTCCGTCTCGCCCGCCGTCGATCTGAAGGCCGTGTTGCCCGGCAGCAAGGGGCCTGACGCGCCGGAACTGACGGATATCTATCGCGCGGCCCGTGCCGCGTTTCCCGGCGTCACCCTGGGCGGCGGCATGTTCTCGTTCTTCACCGAGCTCAACCGCAAGCGGCCGCCCGCGGGCATGCTGGATTTCGTCACCCATACGACCAGTCCCATCGTTCATGCCGCAGACGACATCTCGGTCATGGAAACGCTGGAGGCACTGCCCTTCGTCCTCAAATCTGCCAAGGCAATCATCGGCAAAACTGCTTATCGCGTTGGGCCCAGCGCAATCCCCGCACGCCAGAATCCTTACGGTGCTGCTTCCGCTTCGAACCCGAACAATGAGCGCGTCTGTCTGTCGCGAATGGATCCGCGCCAGCGCGGCCTGTTCGGTGCTGCCTGGACGCTGGGCTATCTCGCACGTTTTGCCGCCGGGGGAGTTGAGGCGATTACCTTGGGCTCCGCGACAGGGCCGGCCGGCATGATCTATCGCCGCGACGATTACGTTCAGCCCTATTTCGACAGCCTCACGGGCGAGGCCGTTTATCCGGTCTATCACCTGATGGCCGATCTGGGTGCGGCCAACGGCAGCAAGCAGGTCGCGAGCAAATCCAGCGCGGAGAGCACGGTCGCGAGCCTCGCCTGGCGCGGCAAGGACGGCACGATCCTCTGGCTCGCCAATCTGACGGGCAAACCCGTCTCCGTCAGGGTGAAGGGATTCACCGGGCCTGCGCGCCTGACCGCCCTGGATGAAGGCGCCTTCGCGCGGGCGACGACCGACCCCGCCTATCTGGCGAAATCCGGCAAGCGGATTGCAAAGGTGGGCACCGTGGCGCTGCGCGCCTATGGCCTGGCAAGGCTCGCCGCCCAGCCAAAATGATTGGGGCCAAAATGAAACAGGCCGGGTTGCTGCTGGGCTGCATTGCCGACGATCTGACCGGCGCTACGGACATCGCCAATACGCTGGCGCGCCGCGGCATGTCGGTGGTGCAGACCATCGGCGTGCCGGCGCCCGGCGACGCCACGCCAGACGCAGAGGCGATCGTCGTCGCTCTCAAATCCCGCACAATTTCCCGCGGCCGATGCCGTCGCTCAATCGCTGGCCGCCTGCCGCTGGCTTAAGGCCAGGGGTGCGCGGCAGATCTATTTCAAATATTGCTCGACCTTCGATTCAACCGACGCCGGCAATATCGGCCCGGTCGGCGATGCGCTGATGGCCGAGCTCAAGACGTATTTCACCGTCGCCTGCCCCGCCTTTCCCGAAACCGGCCGCACGATCTATCTGGGCCACCTGTTCGTGGGAAAGCAGCTGCTCTCCGATTCGCCCATGCGCGATCACCCGCTGACGCCCATGCGCGACGCCAATCTGGTTCGCGTGCTGGGCCGCCAGACCAAGGCGAAGGTCGATCTGGTGCCGCTGGCAACCGTACGCCAGGGTGTGGCGGCGGTGCGCGCCGCGTTTGCGGATCTCGCGGCCAAGGGTACGGCTTACGCCGTCATCGACGCTGTCGAGGATAACGATCTGCTGATCCTCGACGCGGCAGCATCGGATCTGGCCCTGATCACCGGCGGTTCGGGGGCCGCCATCGGCCTGCCGGAGAATTTTCGCCGCGTCGGCCTGATACCAAAGCGCAACGAGGTGGAGAAATTGCCGGCCGCCGGCGGCCTGGGCGCGGTGATCGCCGGCAGCTGCTCGGTTGCGACCCTGGGCCAAATCGAGGCGATGGGCGCCAGATATCCCGCACGCCGCATCGATCCCCTGAAGCTCGCTGGCAACGCTGCCGCTGAGGTCGCCGATACGCTCGCCTGGGCCAGGGCGCAGCTTGCCAAAGGCCCTGTCCTTATCCATGCCAGTGCCGCACCCGATGCCGTCGCCGCCGTCCAGAAGGCGCTGGGGCGCGAGCGATCCGGGGCGCTGGTCGAAGAAGCCCTGGCGGCAGATTGCCGAAGGCCTGGTCAAAGCCGGCGTGCGGCGGTTGGTCGTGGCCGGCGGCGAGACCTCCGGCGCGGTGGTGCAAAGGCTCGGCATCAAGGTGCTGCGCATCGGCCCGCAGATCGATCCCGGCGTGCCGGCCGTCTTCGCCGATGGCTCAGCCCGCCATGGCGCTGGCGCTCAAATCCGGTAACTTCGGTGCCGCGGATTTCTTCACCAAGGCGCTGGGGGTGCTGCAATGAGCGACGCCAGGACGCGCGAGCAGATTGCCGCTGCCGGCAAATCGCTGTTCGAGCGAGGCTTGAGCTTCGGCAGTGCCGGCAATCTCAGCGTCAAACTCGACGATGGCTGGCTGATGACGCCGACCAATGTTTCGCTAGGCCGGCTCGACCCCGCCAGGCTTGCCCGCCTCGATACCAAGGGCCGCGCAATCGCCGGCGATCAGCCGACCAAGGAGGCCGCCCTCCACATCGCCATGTACGAGGCGCGTCAATCCTGCGGCGCCATCGTGCATCTGCATTCGACCCATTCGGTCGCCGTCTCCTGCCTGGCGGAGATCGACCCCGACGACGTGCTGCCCCCCATCACCGCCTATTTCGTCATGCGGGTGGGCAAGCTGAAATTGCTGCCCTATTTTCCGCCCGGCGATCCGGCACTGGCTGCTGCGATCGGCGCCGTGGCCGCCAGGCACAGTGCCGTGCTGCTGGCCAATCACGGCCCCGTCGTTGCCGGCACCTCGCTCGAGGCAGCGATGAACGCGGCGGAGGAGCTGGAGGAGACAGCGCGGCTCTATCTGTTGCTCCAGGGGCGGCCGACGCGCTTCCTGACCGCCGAGCAGGTTCAGGCCCTCGCCCTCAAATATCCCATTCCCTGATCCCTCGGAATCCCCAGCCATGCCGCGCCTTGCCGCCAACCTCTCCCTGATGTTCAACGAGATCGATTTTCTCGACCGCTTTGCCGCGGCCCGCAAGCAGGGTTTTGCGGCGGTCGAGTTCCTGTTTCCCTATGCCTTTCCCAAGGCGGAGCTGGCCCAGCGGCTGAAAGGCGAAGGCCTGCAGCAGGTTTTGTTCAACGCGCCGCCGGGCGATTTCGATGCCGGCGAGCGCGGCTTTGCCGGCGTGCCGGGCCGCGAAGACGAGTTCCGCCGGTCGATGGACATAGCCCTCGACTACGCCCAGGCCCTTAACTGTCCGCGCATCCACGTCATGGCGGGAAACATTCCCCAGGGTGCCTCGGCCGATGCCCATCGCGCGACCTTCATCGCCAACCTCCAGGCTGCCTCCCCCCTTGCCAAGCAAGCCGGCGTGCAGCTGATGGTGGAGGCGCTGAATCCCACCGACTTTGCCGGATATCTGGTGGGCAGTCTCGAAACGGCGCTGGGCATCATTGCGGCGGTCGGCAGCGACAATGTCTTCCTGCAATACGACCTCTATCACTGCCAGATGATGCGTGGCCAACTCGCCGCCACCATGCGCGACAAATTCGCCCTGATCCGCCATATGCAGATCGCCGGCGTGCCGGGCCGCAACGAGCCCGATGACACGCAGGAGATCAACTACCCGGCCCTCTTCTCACTGATGGACGAGCTCGGCTATCAGGGCTGGGTGGGTTGCGAATACCGTCCGCGCGCCAATACGATGGCGGGACTCGCCTGGGCGGCGCCATGGGGCATCGGACCTAAAGCAGCACGCTGAGAGCAACCATGGAGCAAGGCGAATGAAGGTTCTGATCACAGGGGGCGCCGGTTTCATCGGCATCATGCTGGCACGCAAGCTGCTGAGCCTGCCCGATCTCGCCGGCCCGGATGGCAAGCGCCACAAGCTCGACGAGCTGGTGTTGTTCGATGTCGCCGTACCGGAAAATCGTCCGGCGGGGCTGGATCAGCGCGCGCGCTTCGTCAGCGGCGAAATATCGGATCAGCCGACCGTGGCGAAATTGATCGACCGCCCGGATATGGGGATCTTCCATCTGGCCTCGGTGGTCAGCGGCGGTGGCGAACTGGATTTCGACCTCGCCATGCGGGTCAACCTGCACGGCCATCTGCATCTGCTGGAGGCCGCCCGCGCATTGCGCTCCAAGCCCCGCGTGGTCTTCGCCAGCTCGGTTGCCGTCTTCGGCGGTGCCGCGATGCCGAAAACGGTTGGCGACAAGGTCAAGCAATCGCCGCAGACCACCTATGGCATGACCAAGGCAATGGGCGAATTGCTGATCAACGACTATACGCGCAAGGGATTCATCGATGGCCGGGCGGCGCGCTTGCCGACCGTCATCATCCGGCCCGGCAAGCCCAACAAGGCGGCCTCCAGCTTTGCCAGCGGCGTCTTCCGCGAACCGCTGAACGGGGTTGAATGCGTGCTTCCTGTCGGCCTCGACACGATCATGCCGGTTTCGGGATACCGCACCATCGTCGAGGGCTTCCTGCGGCTCTATGAGGCCGACGGCAAGGCGCTGGGCGATGACCGGACCATCAGCTTTCCCGCGATGAACGCCAGCGTGGGCGAGATGATCGAGGCGCTGAAGCGCACCGCAACCAACCGCAAACTGGGGCCGATCCGGGTTGCGCCCGATCCGGTGATCGAGAAGATCGTGGCGACCTGGCCCATCGATACCAGCTTCGATCGGGCTCTCGCCCTGGGCCTGCCCCTGGACCGCGCCCTCGACCCGATCATCCAGGGCTATATCGCCGATTTCCTCGACGGCTGAGGGCGCCGGCCCGACGATTGAAGGGGCTGGCTCGTCCCACAGGATGCGCTAGGTTTCTCCCCGCCTTGCGATTGCCGGCCCGGCCGGGCCCCGGGGAGAAAATGAATGTCGCTCGATAAAGAAACCTTCGACCAGCTGCGCGACGCGATCGCCCGCTTCGTGCGCGAGCGGCTGATGCCGCTTGAATTCAAGGTCGCCGAAGATAACGCCATCCCCGAGGAGATCAAGGCGGCAATGCGCGAGATGGGGATCTTCGGCCTGTCGATCCCGGTGGAGTATGGCGGGCTTGGCCTGACCATGGAGGAAGAGGCGCAAATCGCCTTCGAACTGGGGCGCACCTCGCCGGCTTTCCGCTCGCTTGCCGCAACCAATATCGGCATCGGCTCGCAGGGGCTGGTTATCGACGGCACCGAGGAACAGCGCCGCAAATACCTCCCGCGGCTTGCCTCCGGCGAGTTGATCGGCTCATTCGCGCTGACTGAGCCCGAGGCCGGCTCGGATGCCGCCAGCCTGCGCACGAGTGCGAAACGCGAGGGTGACCACTACTTGCTGAACGGCACCAAGCGCTTCATCACCAACGCGCCCCATGCCGGCCTGCTTACGGTCTTTGCCCGCACCGAGGACTCCGCCAACCCCAAGGGCGCCATCACCGCCTTCCTGGTGGAGCGCGGCTCGCCCGGACTTTCCTTTGGCGCGATCGACAAGAAGATGGGCCAGAGCGGCTCGCACACCTGCGATGTCATCTTCGACAATTGCAGGGTGCCGGCTGCCGCGGTGCTGGGCGAAAAGGAAGGCCAGGGCTTCCGCACCGCCATGAAAGTGCTGGATCGCGGCCGGATCCATATCGGTGCGGTCTGCGTCGGCGCCGCCGAGCGCCTGATCGACGACAGCCTTGCCTATGCCATGCAGCGCAAGCAGTTCGGCCAGCCGATCGCCGAATTCCAGCTCGTCCAGGCCATGCTGGCCGATAGCCGCGCCGAAGCCTTCGCCGCGCGCTGCATGGTGCTGGAGACGGCACGCAGCAAGGATCGCGGCGATCCGGTCATCACCGAGGCGGCCTGCTGCAAGATGTATGCCAGCGAGATGGTGGGCCGGGTTGCCGACCGCGCGGTGCAGATCCACGGCGGCGCCGGCTATATGGCCGCCTATGGCATCGAGCGCTTCTATCGCGATGTGCGGCTGTTCCGCATCTATGAAGGCACCACCCAGATCCAGCAGCTCATCATCGCCCGCAACATGGTCCGCGAGGCGCAGCAAAAGGGCGTGGCATGAGCAAGCCGAAAAGCCAGGACAATACGGCGCCCGTCGGCAGAGAGCAGATCGGCCGGGTTGCGGTTCTCACCATCCATAATCCGCCGGTCAATGCACTGTCCCAGCAGGTCCGCCGATCGCTGGCCGACCAGTTTGCCGCCGTCACAGCCGATCCTTCGGTAGGCGCCATTGTCATCGCCGGCAGCAAGGGCAGCTTCATCGCCGGCGCCGATATTCGCGAATTCGATGGCCCGGTGCTTGAGCCGGGGCTGGCTTCGGTGCTGGTGGCGATCGATGCGAGCGAAAAGCCGGTGGTTGCCGCCATCGGGCAAGTGGCGCTGGGCGGCGGTGCCGAGGTGGCGCTGGCCTGCCATGCCCGCATTGCCGCCAGCGATGCCAGCCTGGGCCTGCCCGAGGTCAAGCTCGGCATCATTCCGGGTGCGGGCGGCATTCCCCGCCTGATCCGCCTCGCCGACCCCGCAATTGTCCTTGATCTCGTCGCCTCGGGCCGCAGCATCGGCGCCGAATACGCGAAAGAGATCGGCATGGTGGACCAGGTCGTGCCGGCTGCAGAGTTGCTGCCGGCGGCCATTCGCCTGGCGGAGAGCCTCGCCGGCAAACCGCCGCGGCGCATTTCCGATCTGCCCGTCCACGCCGGCGATTCCAAAGCCTTCGAATCTTCCAGCCAACGCTGGACCGGCCGCGCCCGCGGGCAGGACTCCATCAAGGCCGTGGTGGCCGCGGCGCGCCAGGCGATCGATATCCCATTCGCCGCCGCGGTCGAGCGCGATCGGCAGGCCTTCGTGGCATTGCGCGCCTCCGATCAGTCCGCCGCCTTGCGCTACCTCTTCTTCGCCGAGCGCCAGGCACTGCGCATTCCCGGTGTCGACCTCAAAGCCGCGAGGCCGGTAAAGGCCGTCGGCATCATCGGCGCCGGCACCATGGGCCGCGGCATAGCGATCGCCTCTCTGAAGGCTGATCTTGGCGTCGTCCTGGTCGATCTCGATGCCAAGGCGATCGAACGGGCCAAACCGGCATTGCCGAGGGACTCACGCGCCTCGCCCGCAGCGAGCAATGGGCAGAGGGCGATGCATCGGCCAGGCTCGCTCGCCTTTCGACCGCAGCCTCGCTGGATGCCATCAGCGCCTGCGATCTGATCGTGGAAGCAGTGTTCGAGGACGAGGCGGTCAAACGCACCGCCATCGCCGCCATCGGCAACGCCGCGCGGGCCGATGCGGTGATCGTCTCCAATACCTCCTATCTCGATATCGACCGGCTGGCCGAAGCTTGCCCCGGCCCTGAGCGTTTTCTCGGCCTGCATTTCTTCGCGCCGGCCGAGATCATGCGGCTGGTCGAGGTGATCCGCGGCAAGGCGAGCAGCCCGCAGAGCTCGGCAACCGCCATCCAGTTTGCCCGGCGCCTGGGCAAGGCGCCGGTGCCCGCCGGGATCTGCGACGGGTTCATCGTCAACCGCATCCTCGCGCGCTACCGGCGCGAGATGGAAAGGGTGCTGGAGGAAGGGGCGCTGCCCGCCGATGTCGATGGGTCGCTGGAGCAATTCGGCATGGCCATGGGGCCGTTCGCCGTCGCCGACCTCTCCGGCCTCGATATTGGCTGGGCCCGGCGCAAGCGCCTGCGGGCCTCGGCGAACCCGCCGCCACCCTTCTTTCCGGTGGCAGACTGGCTCTGCGAACAGGGCCATTTCGGCCGCAAGACCGGCTCGGGCTGGTATCGCTATGTCGAGGGCAAGCGCTTGCCCGATGACAGCGTGACTGCGCTGATCGAACGCGCATCCGCCACGCAAGGCGTGACCCGCCGGCCGGTCGCGGCCACGGAGATCGTGGAGCGCGCGCTGGCCGCCATGCTGCTGGAAGCAGCACAGATCCTTGAGGAAGGCATTGCGCTCCGTGCCTCCGACATCGATTTTGCCATCGTCAACGGGCTTGGTTTTCCCGCCTGGCGCGGCGGGCCGCTCTATCATTGCGACAAACGCGGTCTTTCAGCCATGCTGCAAGCCGCCACGGCGCGCGGCGAAACCGTGCCGCCCCTGCTGAGCCGTCTTGCCGATGCTGGCAAGCAGATCAGTGATTACACTGCAACCCCCGCCGTAGCGGGCTGAGGATCGATTTGAAATGCGTACCGTCTATGTGAGCGGGAAATACGTCCCCGAGAACGAAGGCGTCGTCTCGGTCTTCGATCGCGGCTTCACCATGAGCGACAGCGTCTATGAGGTGACTGGCGTCATCGGCGGCCGGATGCTGGATTTCGACGCCCATATGGCGCGCCTGCAGCGCTCGATGAGCGAGCTCGGCATGCCCAAGGGGCCAGGGCCCGAAGACCTGCGCGCCATCCACCACAAGATGATCGAGCTGAACAAGCTGGACGAGGGTCTCGTCTATCTCCAGATCACCCGCGGCGTGCAGGATCGCAACTTCGAGTTTCCCGCATCCAGCAATCCGCTGACGGTGGTGCTGTTCACCCAGGCCCGGCCGGTGCTGGAATCGCCCCTGGCCGAGCGCGGCATCAAGGTCATCGCACTACCGGATCTGCGCTGGCGGCGCAGCGACATCAAGACGACGCAGCTTCTCTATGCCTGCATGGCCAAGGATGAGGCGAAGAAGCGCGGCTGCGAGGATGCCTGGTTGACGCGCGACGGGCTGGTGACCGAAGGCAGCGCCAACAACGCCTTCATCGTCAGCAAGGATGGCCAGGTCATCACCCGCGATCTCTCAACCGAACTGCTGCCCGGCATCACCCGCAAGCGAATCGTCGAGCTGGCGGCCCAGAACGGCTATCGGCTGGAACAGCGCGGGTTTCTCCATCGACGAAGCAAAGAGCAGCCATCGAGGCCTTCATCACCTCGGCCACCCAATTCGTCATGCCGGTGGTGGAGATCGATGGTACGCGCATCGGCGATGGCCGGCCGGGCAAGTTCGCCCTGGCGCTGCGCAAGCTCTATATCGAGGACGCGCTGGCGCGCGCCGGCGTTACGGGAGTTCAGGCCTAGAATGTTCAATATCCATTACCGCTGGGTAATCGTCGCCGCCGGCGCCCTTTTGGGCTGCATGGCTATCGGCGCCATGTTCTCGCTGCCTGTCTTCCTCGTGCCCATGACCCAGGCGACGGGCTGGTCGCGTACCGGCATCTCCACGGCCATGACCATCGGCTTTCTCGCCATGGCCGTCGGCAGCGTGTTCTGGGGCACGATGTCCGACCGCTTCGGGCCGCAGCTGATCGTGCTGACCGGCTCCGTCCTGCTGGCGGGAAGCCTGGCGCTTGCGAGCTACAGCCGCTCGCTGTTCGAATTCCAGCTCGTCTTCGGGCTTCTGGTGGGAATCGCCACCTCCGCCATCTTCGCCCCGATGATGGCGACGGTCACGGGCTGGTTCGAAACCCATCGCAGCCTTGCCGTATCGCTTGTGTCCGCCGGGATGGGCATCGCGCCGATGACCATGTCCCCTATCGCCGCCTGGCTGGTGACCCATCACGACTGGCGCATCTCGATGCTGATCATCGCCGGCATCGCCGCGGCGACGATGATCCCGGCCTCGCTTCTGGTTCGCCGCCCGCCGGCTCTCGCATCAGCCAATACCGCAAGCCTCGCCGACGATCCCAGCGTGCCGAACATGTCGCTGGGTGCGGCCATCCGCTCGCCCCAGTTTATTATCCTGATGCTGACGAATTTCTGCTGCTGCGCGACCCATTCCGGGCCCATCTTCCATACCGTCAGCTATGCGATCGCCTGCGGCATTCCCGCGATCACGGCGGTGACGATCTACAGCGTCGAGGGCCTGGCCGGGTTGGGTGGACGCATCGGCTTCGGCCTGCTGGGTGACAAACTGGGCGCCAAGAATGTGCTGTCGGCCGGCCTGCTCATCCAGGCGCTAGGCGCCTTGGGTTATTTCTTCGCCCACAACCTGGCGGAGTTCTACAGCGTCGCCGCGCTGTTCGGCTTCACCTATGCCGGGGTCATGCCGCTCTATGCCGTGCTGGCTCGCGAGAATTTCCCCCTGCGCATGATGGGCACTATCATCGGCGGCACCGCCACCGCCGGCAGCCTGGGCATGGCGACCGGTCCGATTTTCGGTGGCTGGATCTTCGATACGACCGGCAACTACGGCTGGCTCTATATCGCGAGCTTCGGCATGGGCGTGGGCGCCTGCCTGATCGCCGCCACCTTCAGGCCCTTCCCCAAGAATCGCGGCCGGCCAGTGCCAAGCGCGGCGTAAGGCCCTTCGTTCACAATGACTCATTCCGGCGCGGGCATCACGGCTGAATCCCTCGTAGGCCTTTGGCGCCGAGAGAAGATTGAATTTTCCGATGGCCGTGTCGATGCAACGACACAAGCCTTCTGGGGTCAGACGAGATCGCTTTACATCGACGTCAGAATTCCTGTGAGCGCGACCGCGCTCCCTCAACGCTCGTCGCTCGACGAATATGCAGCAGGCGACCTGCTGGCCCTGGCAGAGCAAAAAGGCTTCGCAGGCCGCATACGCCTGGAGGGGAACCGCTGCGAGTGGGTCCGCCAGATGGACTATCAGCCGGCAACAGGCCGTCCCGATATCGCGGATATCGAACTCGACGGCGACGTTCTCTATGAGACAGGCGATCCAGGCTCGGTCCTCGGCTCATCCTATCGCGAAATTTTCCAACGCATGTCGCGCGGAAGCCGTGTCTGCGTGGCCGCGCAACTGATCCAGAGCGACGGTCTCGAACTTAAAAGCGTTTCAAACGAGGGCTGCTTTCTCGTACTGCTCGACGATTGGTTTCTATTCGCGCAACCCCGATCCCAGCCGCTACCGCCGGCAACGAACCTGGGCCATCTGATTGCCGAGGCGCGAGGTCAGCTGGCGCGCTCATACCTGGATTGCGAGTACTCGTTTGGCCGTATTTCGGACAATGGCTCGCCCTGGAAAATACAACTATCGACTCTGCCGTCCAGAAGGACGCAGCGCTTGCTTCCCGCCGCGACCGGCGCAAGGCACAGCGAAGGTCAGGAACTGATCCTGGATTTCCCGGAGGGCGCGCTGCGCTGGCGCATCATCGAAAGTAATTTGTCACCCGCGGCGCTGGCGGATCTCTTTCTTCGGTAGAGCACTGGCATCATCGCGTGTGGCCTTCGCGTGGGAATCAGGCGGGTATGCCACGCGTCTGCTGCGCTCTCTCCATCACCTCGGCCATTTGCTCATACTGGCGAGCCAGCGCTTCCATCTGCGAGCGAATATCCGCGGCAGACACACGACCGGCACGATTGCGGATTTCAGCCGCTCGCTTGCGGTAGAGCTCTGCGCGCGTTTCGGTCATCGGTACCGCTCACTGGGCCGGCGCGACAGCCAGGCCTTCTTGCATGCGAAACACTGTGAGCATGCGCGGCTGGGCAGAGGGAAAGCTCCATACGCCCCCGAGCTGGGTGGCAATCACGGCGACAGCGACGGCCGAAAGCAGGACGACAGCGAGAAACCCGTATTTTCCGGTCATCGTGAAGCCCTCCTGGCGCTTTTCCGCGCGGGCGCTGCGCCCTTCGCCAACCTCATTCTTGTTGCACTGCAAATAGTGCGCGCAAGAGGTTAACGCCAAAGAACCGGAGAGGTTGCCTTCACAGGATGAGATAATGGGATCAGCGGCGCAGCGACGCCAGAAAACGCGCTCGCCGGGCAGATTGCCCGGCGAGCGTTTACGACAATGTTGATGCGGCTAGCGAACTCTCAACGCCGCATTCAGCTCGCGACGGTGACCGCCCACGGCCCCGGCAACGGCACCGATGAAAGCGCCGATGAGCAGGCTGAAGGCGGTGAAAAATGCACCCGTCGCGGCCGCTTTGCGGGCGGCTTCGGCAGCTGCTTTCGCCTTTGTCTCCGCATCCGCGATGGCGGCAGAGGCATCGGCAACCCGCTTCTGAGCCTCGGCCGGCGGCACGCCCGTGACTTGCGCAACTTCCTGGGCAAGATAGGCCTTGTCCGCATCGGACATGCCACCCTCGGTCAGCTGGGTAGCGAAGATTCGCCCTGCCTCGGCACGCATTTCCGGTGTGGCCCGCACGGTGACCGAAGCCGGAACGGGCGTCTCGGTGACTTGCGTTGTCGTCGTGGCCGTTCCCGTGGTTGCGGTCCCAGCGGACGCCGCCCCTGTCGTCGCCCTGGGCCGATGTCGTCGCACCCTGCTCAACGCGGAACAGCCGGTCCGTGAACAGCGCCATGGGATCGCCGCCTGATGGACCACCCACCATACGATCGCCCATCGGGCCCGGGCCGTGAGCGGCAGCACCCGCCGCGCCCGCTGCCCCGATCGTCGTTGCGCCATGGAGGGCACCGCTAAGCGCGGTGCCGCCGGCGAGAGCGAGAAGCCCGATCGTCAGCACGGTTGCCAGCGCCCAGGACAGGAACCCGTGCGCGGTATCGCGAAAGCCGCTCTCATGGGTATGCAGAGCGTTCCAGCGCGCCCGTGTACGGCCGGCGATATATCCGCCAAACGCCGCCGACAGCCACTGAATAACCAGCAGGGATACCGCGGCGGAAACGCCGTAGGTCACCGCCTTCGCATTGTTGCCTGCGTAAACGGAAAAAGAGGTGAAGCCGAGCCCGGTGGCCAAGGTGACCAGGATCAGACTGATGGCGATGGTCGCCAATGCGCCGCCAATGATGCAGCCCCACGACAGGCCTGAAAGGCCGTGATCGACGGGCGCCACTTCGGCGTAGATGACTTCAGTGTTCATGGACATAAATGGATCACTCAATGCCAGAAAATGGCGAGAAGAATGATGATCGGAATCGGAACGCCCAACAGCCAAAGCAGAATACCGCGACCCATAGTGACCTCCTGATCGATACCGGCTATCTCAACGCAATTGCGCCGCTTTGGTTGCGAGTTTGATTGCGAGCGGGCAGCACCTGGTCTGAATCGCCCACGTGCGCATAAGAGCTCGCTTGACGGGGCCAGCAATGCGGGCCGAGGATTCGCTGTCTCAGCCGCCCCCGTGAAACCGCCTCATGACCCTGCAAGAGCTGCGCTATCTGGTTGCCCTTGCCGATCACAGCCATTTTGGCCGGGCGGCACAGGCCTGCCATATCAGCCAACCGACGCTCAGCACGCAGATCCGCAAGCTCGAGGAACAGCTGGGCGTGACTCTGTTCGAGCGGACAAACAAATCCGTCCATGTGACATCCGCCGGCCAGGAGATCGTGGCGCGGGCGCGCCGCATCCTGGCGGACACCGACGCCATCCTCGATGCGGGCCAGCGCCAATCGGCGCCGCTCGCCGGATCCTTCCGTCTCGGCGTCATCCCCACACTGGGGCCCTATCTGCTGCCCTGGCTGGTTCCCGCCTTGCGCCGTGCGTATCCGGCGCTGCGCCTCAGCGTGCAGGAAGAGATGACATCCCGGCTGCTGGAGAGCCTGGCGTCGCATCGTCTCGATGCCGCCCTCCTCGCTCTGCCGGTTTCCCAAGCCGGACTGGAGAGCAAGGCCCTGTTCGACGAGCCCTTCTGGCTCGCCATGCCCCGCGGCGACAAAATGGCGAAGGGCAAACCCGTGACGGAGGAAGAGCTGCACGGGCAGCACCTGCTTCTGTTGACCGAAGGGCATTGCCTGCGCGACCAGGCGCTGGCGATCTGCGGATCCTTCGACGCGGAGAACGCACCGGAAGGTGATTTCCGCGCGACCAGCCTTGAGACCATTCGCCAGATGGTGGCGACCGGCATGGGGCGCACGCTGCTGCCGGCAATGGCGCTGGGGCGCCCGCGGGACAGCGCGATTGCGCTTCGCCCGCTGGCGGGCGGGCTTGGCCGGCGGATCGGCCTCGTCTGGCGCCGCAGCTATCCCGGCGCCAGCGAAATAGGCCTGCTGGCGAAGCTTATCGCCAGCCACCTGCCGCGGGGCGTTCACCGGGTCTGACGACCGGCCGCCGACGATAGAGCCGCTCAATCGTTGCCATTCGAACAATCAATTATACAAACGTGACGGGCAGTCTAGATTTATTCCAATCAGACGGAACGACCGCAATCGGAGGTAAGCCAACATGAACGACCAGAGCCAAAGCAAATGCCCGTTTTCGGGCGGGGGCCGCGCGCAGACGAACCGTGACTGGTGGCCGGACCAGGTCGATCTCCAGGTTCTGCATCAGCATTCGGCCCTCTCCAATCCGATGGAGAAGACGTTCGACTACGCCAAGGCGTTCAAGAGCCTCGACCTGAACGCCGTCATCAAGGACCTCCGTGCCCTGATGACGGATTCGCAAGCCTGGTGGCCCGCCGATTTCGGCCATTACGGGCCGCTTTTCATCCGCATGGCCTGGCACAGCGCCGGCACCTATCGCATCGGCGATGGGCGCGGTGGCGCTGGCTCGGGCCAGCAGCGCTTTGCGCCGCTGAACAGCTGGCCGGACAATGCCAATCTCGACAAGGCGCGCCGGTTGCTCTGGCCGATCAAGAAGAAGTACGGCCGCAAGCTTTCCTGGGCCGATCTGATCATCCTCACCGGTAATGTCGCGCTGGAATCCATGGGCTTCAAAACCTTCGGCTTCGGCGGCGGCCGCAAGGATGTGTGGGAACCCGACCAGGACATCTTCTGGGGTCCGGAAGGCAAGTGGCTGGCCGATGAGCGCTATTCGGGCGAGCGCGATCTGGCGAACCCGCTGGGCGCCGTCCAGATGGGCTTGATCTATGTGAACCCCGAGGGACCGAACGGCAAGCCGGACCCGATCGCCGCGGCTCGCGACATCCGCGAGACCTTCGCGCGCATGGCGATGAACGATGAGGAGACGGTGGCGCTCATCGCCGGCGGCCACAGCTTCGGCAAGACCCATGGCGCCGGCGAAGCCTCACATGTCGGCGTAGCGCCCGAGGGCGGCGAAATCGAGGAGCAGGGCCTCGGCTGGAAGAGCAAATTCCAGAGCGGCAAAGGCGGCGATGCCATCACCAGCGGGCTGGAAGTGACATGGACCTCAACGCCGACGAAATGGAACAACGACTTCTTCAAGAACCTGTTCAGCTATGAATGGGAGCTGACCAAGAGCCCCGCCGGCGCCCATCAGTGGCGGCCGAAGAACGGGGCTGGCTTCGGCACGGTGCCTGATGCCCATGACAAATCGAGGCGCCATGGGCCCTCGATGCTGACCACCGACCTCGCTCTGCGGCTCGATCCGGCCTATTCGACGATTTCGCGGCGCTTCCACGAACATCCCGAGCAGTTCGCCAATGCCTTTGCGCGCGCCTGGTTCAAGCTGACCCATCGCGACATGGGTCCGGTCGTCCGCTACCTCGGCCCACTCGTTCCCAAGGAGCAGCTTTCCTGGCAGGACCCGATTCCCGCGCTCGATCATCCCCTGATCGGCTCGACGGAGATCGCCGAGCTGAAGGCGAAGATCCTGGCCTCCGGCCTGTCGGTTTCGGAACTTGTTTCGGCGGCCTGGGCTTCGGCCTCCACCTTCCGTGGCTCGGATAAGCGTGGCGGCGCCAATGGCGCGCGCATTCGCCTGGCGCCACAGAAGGATTGGGCGGTCAATCAGCCGGTGCAACTGGCGAAGGTGCTGAAGCAACTCGAGGCGATCCAGAAGGAATTCAACGCCTCGGCTGCCGGCGGTAAGAAAGTCTCGCTGGCCGATCTGATCGTCCTCGGCGGTGGAGCGGCAATCGAAAAGGCTGCGAAGGCAGGCGGGCAGGACGTGAAGGTGCCTTTCACGCCGGGCCGCATGGATGCTTCTCAGGAGCAGACAGATGCCCACTCCTTCGCGCCGCTGGAGCCGCTGGCCGATGGCTTCCGCAACTACGTCAGCGGCACGCAGCCTCTCTCAACCGAGGCCTTGCTGGTGGACCGCGCCCAGTTACTGACGCTGAGCGCGCCGGAGATGACGGTGCTTGTGGGCGGCCTGCGGGTGCTGGGTGCCAATGCCGGGCCCTCGAAACATGGCGTCTTCACCAAGAGGCCGGAAACGCTGACGAACGATTTCTTCGTCAACCTGCTCGACATGGGCACGCTGTGGCAGCCGGTTGCCGGCAGCGAGGGTGTCTATGAAGGACGCGACGTGACGACGAACGAGGTGAAATGGAGTGCGACCCGCGCCGATCTGATCTTCGGCTCGCATTCACAGCTCCGAGCCCTCGCCGAAGTATATGGCAGCGACGACGCGAAGGAGGCTTTCGTGACCGACTTCGCGGCGGCCTGGAACAAGGTCATGACCCTCGATCGGTTCGATCTCGCCTGATTTGAACGACGGGAACGCTCTCTGGCGCGATGACGCTGGAGAGCGTCTTGTTTTCGAACGTAGGGAATGGAAATTCCCCAAAGCACGCCGGTCCGGAGCAGGTTGATGGGCCGCGTGGGGACTTTTTTAATCGCTTCGAGAATAAACACCGCGATGGATCGTTTTGCGTACCGCGCCACGAAGAATTAGGGCAGCGCCTCTGAACTATTGATTATTGCATAACCTTGCTTGCCTCATAAAGAGCGGGCACCTTCAGCAGGTCCGGACGGCGAAGTCGATTCCGGCCGTTTGCTGGGATAGGAGCGCATGGCGATGGGCCTTTAGGCCGATGGACTGGAAGCTCACGACAGAGCAGCGAGATCGGTTCTTCGAACTGACACTCGACATGCTGTGCATCTCCAGCGGCGACGGCTATTTCAAATGGCTGAACCCGGCGTTCTCAAGAACGCTGGGCTGGAGCATAAGCGAGCTCCTGGCTCACCCTTATACATATTTTGTCCATCCCGACGATCTCGGCAACACTCTTAACGAAGTTCGCCGTCAGATGGACGCTGGCGAAAGAGTCCTCCATTTCGAGAATCGCTATCGCCACAAGGATGGCTCCTGGCGTGTGCTGGCGTGGAAGTCGACCCCTTTCGGGGGTCTGATGTATGCCGTCGCACGAGACGTGACAGATCAAAACCACCTGAAAAACATTCTCCAAGTGTCAAATGCGGAAGTTCAGGAACTGCAACGGCGTGTCGAGCGTGCAGCGAAAATCGGCCATTGGTATTGGCGGGGCTCGGACAGGGCCACTAACTGGCGCGATGGAGTTTCGGAATACTCCGACTCCGGATTGGCACTACTTGGGCTGAAGCCGGGCGACAAGCAGTTTACGAACGAAGAATTTATTCATCGCTTTGTGCATCCCGACGACCAGAAGGCCGTTGAGCGTGCCTTCGATAGCGCCGCCGACGACGGCGGGTACGCGCTGGAGTACAGGATTATTCGTCCCGATGGCGAAGTCCGGACCATTTATGAGCGAGCCGAGCATTTGTCCACGGATGCTAACGCGGCATCGTTATCCAGCGGTATCCTTCAGGACATCACCGACAAGAGGGCGGCAGAGGAGGCCGTCAAGGCCAGCGAAGACAGGTACCGCCAGGTGGTGGAACTATCGCAGGAGCTCATCTGGATCCACTCAGACGGAGTTATCGTATTCGCCAATACCTTCGCGGCAAAGTTGCTCGGTGCCAGTAGCCCGGCCGACCTGGTGGGCCGCCCCTTCATATCGTTTGTTCATCCTGAAGATAGAGACCTTTCCCTCAGGCGAACAGCTTCCGTGCTTGAAAAGGGCGGTGCTCTCCCCGCCATCGAGCTAAGGCTTCAGGGCTTGGATGGGCGGGACGTAACCGTAGAAATCATTGGCGCGCAGTACAATCGGCTCGGAAAGCAATATGTGCTGGCCATCGGCCGCGATGTGACTCAACACCGCGGAACCGAGGCAGCGCTCCGCGAGATCGAACAGACCTCAAGCCAGGTTCTAGAGACGGCCATTTCCGCCTATGTCCGAATGGCCGACGATGGCTGCATCACCGAATGGAATGCACAGGCTGAAAAGACATTCGGATGGGCTCGTTATGAAGTCATCGGCAAGCAATTGTCCGAGATTATCATTCCTCCGAGCCAGCGAGCCGCTCACTTTGAGGGCCTTCAGCGGTATCTCACAACAGGCGCTGGTCGGCTTCTTGAGAAGCGTGTCGACCTTCGGGCGATACGCCGAAACGGAGAAGAATTTCCCGTTGAGGCGGTGATTTCGGCCATCAGCACCAAGAACGGCCTCGTGTTCAGTGCCTTCCTGCAAGATATGACCGAAACCCGGCGCACCGAGCAGCAACTGCAACAGGCTCAGAAGCTCGAGGCGGTCGGACAACTAACAGCAGGCATTGCCCACGACTTCAATAATCTCCTCGGCGTTGTAGTGGGGAATCTGGAGATTGCCCTCGAGGGCATGAACACGGCTTCACAGAGCGCCCAGGTCGTTACCAGGGCCCTCGACGCCGCCTTGCATGGCGCCGAGCTTACCCATCGTTTACTTGCTTTTGCCCGGCAGCAGGCCCTTGAGCCCAGGGCCTTCCTGATTGACGACCTGCTGCCGGACATTGTTACGGTCCTAAAACGAACTCTGGGCGCAGCTATCGCCATAAATCTGGCGCCAGGCAAAGGGCTCTGGCCCGCCTTTGCCGATGCCTCGCAGATCCAGGATGCGGTGCTCAATCTGGCGATAAACGCGCGGGACGCTATGCCTGGGGGTGGAACTCTCACCATAGAGACCGCGAACGTCTTGCTGGACGAGGATTATTGCCGAGGCAACCCAGATGTGAGGCCGGGTGAATATGCCCTGCTCGCGGTAACCGATACCGGCACGGGCATCTCACCTGAAATTATGAAGCATGTCATGGAGCCGTTCTTCACCACCAAACCGGCAGGCAGGGGCACAGGTCTCGGACTTAGCACGATCTATGGTTTCGCCACACAATCAGGAGGGCACTTAAAACTCTACAGCGAGCCCGGTCATGGCACGACGGTAAAGCTCTATTTGCCACGCGCGCACGGTTTAACCGCCGATGCGCCGCGAGCCGCCCGCAACGACAATACGCCGCCTCAAGGTAATGAGCATGTCTTGGTAGTTGAAGACAATGACGAGCTGCGGCGCACGGCTGTCGCCATGCTCGAAATGCTCGGTTATCGCGTGTCTAAAGCCGAAAACGCTGAAGCCGCGCTAGCACAGCTTCATGGAGGCAAACGCATCGATCTCTTGTTCAGCGATATTGTAATGACGGGCCGTTTGACCGGCAGAGACCTGGCCGAAAGTGTAAAAAAACTCTACCCCCACGTAAAGATCCTTCTCACTACTGGATATGCCGAAAAAGCGTCCGGGGAGGGTGCGGAAGATTGGCCTATTCTGAACAAACCCTACCGCCGACAAGAATTGGCGACGAGGATTCGAAACGTTTTGGACAAATCAGGCAATCACTAGGCAGTTTGGCTTGCGCGAAGGCAGGCGGGTGGCCACCTGCCTGCTCGGCTTGATGAAGCCAGCATTTTGAAAACACGCTCGCTGAGCTCGCATTCGCAGCTTCGCGCTCTGGCGGAGGTCTATGGCAGCGACGACGCGAGGACGTTTTCGCCGCGACTTCGTGGCGGCCTGGACCAAGGTGATGAACCTCGACCGGTTCTAGATCGGGCTCGGCGGCACCCTCGCCGGAATCCTGGCCCCGACAAGCAACAACCCCCGCCTCACGAGGCGGGGGTTGCAGGTAGCGCTAAGCTTCAGATCGGGCCTGAAGGCGTCGTTCACCTAACGAACGCGAACAGAAAATCCGAACGACGGCCCGTATGACGGTGCCGGATAGTAGTACGCTGGCGGAGAGTAGTAGGCAGGCGGGTAGTAGGTTTGTGGATAGTAATATGTCGGCGCCGGGGCGTAGTAGCCCGGACCGGTGTTGAAGTAGAAGCTGCCACCGCTGCCCCAGTTATTGTTGTTATTCCATTGGGAATGCCGGCCCCAATTGTCGTTGTCGGCGCTGGCGGACTTCAGCGGAATGGTCGCGGCCATCAGGGCTGCAGCGAACACCGCGGCCGCCCCCGCAATTCGATTCAGCTTGGTCATGATGATCCTCCTTTGCCTTCGGCCGCCCTCGCCTCTCAATGATGGGAAGTGCGCAAGGCGCCAAAGTGCTCTGCTTGTGAAGGAACGGGCTGGCGTCCATATCGTTCCGTCACGAGTGTGCTTCAGGGGACACACCTCGTGATTTGAAGAATGGCGAAATTGTGGCGCTGTCCCGCGCACCTCGCAGCGTTACATCGCCACGGTCTCGCTGCCCCCTGGCCTGTGAGTTTCCGGTGGTGGCTGATGCGGCAGCCCCGCCGCCGATGTTGGCGGCGGGGCTGCAGTTCGGCTAGCGGCTGATGCTAACGGAGCGCGAACGCGGGGATGTAACCGTCGATCCCCGGTGCCTGGATGTGCGTCCAGTTGCCGTTATCGTCGAGCACCGCGACCTTGGTCCCGGCATTGACCACGCCAACGATGCGCGTATTCACCGCTGGCTGCACCGTTACCGCCGCGTCCTGCGAGACTGTCCTCAACCCAGAGGACGTGACGTAGTCTGCGTGCCAGACATTCTGGTAGTTATTTCCGCTGACATCCCCGGGACTGCGATCATAGATATAGGTGTATAGGGGCATGCCATTGGAGGTCGCCCACTGTGTGCGGCCGTCCGAGCGGGTAATCACGGTGTAATAGCCGGTGGGTACCGCATTTGCCGGTGCATACACCGGCTGCCAATACGAAATGCAATCGCCGTAGCAGTTGGAGTGCCCGGGAACGTCCTGGTCAAACGTGTATACCGTCTGCCCGGCCGGCGTAGCCACGACATAGCCCGCCTGGGCCTGATTGACCACGAGAGGCACCCGGGTATAGGTCGTATAGACGGTGGTGGTGACCGGAGCACCAGGGGCATAGGGGTAAGTACTGGTCGTGGGTGGCGCCACATAGGCGGCATCGGAGCCGTTTTCAGCCAGGATCTGGCCCTCACGATTCCAAACGATATCGACCGGCATGCCGTTTTGCACGGCATGGGCGTGCCAGGCACTATCGCATCCCTCGGAATACACTTGAACCTGGGTATAGCCCGCGCTTTGCATCGCCCTCATCGCATCGGCCGCTGTCGACCCGTTAACCGGATCGCTTGGCAGACATGCCGCATTGGCGTTGCCAGCAATCGTCGAAATCGAACTTACAGCCAGAGCGCCAAGAAACGTTCCGACCAAAAGGCTGACTCTTGTACGCATGATCAGATCTCCTCCTGTCGGTTGATCCAACTTGCGCGTGTTTGCGTGAATGAGCCATCTGAGGCCCTCGCGAACTGAACGAGGCGGGCTCACAAAGGTTTCATCACAATTGCAAAATCGCAGGGGCGGCTTGGACTTGCAGTCGGCACACGTGCGCCTTTGCGGGCATGCCTATTGGTCCCAACTGAGCAACCGGCTTGGGACGCGCGAAGGTGCGGCGGAACCTCCCTTCGAGCGGTCGCCCGCAAACCTCCTGCACAGGAATTGTGGGCCCGCGACGTGCAACTGTCGGCGGCTATCTGCCGTTGGGATAGGTACGCCGCGAACCGAGCAATTGGGACAGAGAATATGACTGATTTTCATCGATTTCTTCCCCGCCGACTCACTTTGATAGCAGCTGGAGCCGTCGTAGCCGCAGTAGCCGCAGTCGTCCCGATCGCCACAGCTGCCGCGGGGGGATGGCACTCGCATGGGAGCTTCGGCTTGTTCTTTGGTGTCCCGGGCTATTACGCGCCGCCCGCTTACTACCCGCCGCCGGGGTACTATGCCCCGCCACCGTTTTACGGGCCGCCTCCGGGATATTATCCCTCATATCCGCCAGTGCAGGCAGCTGCTCCGCCGCCGCCCCCGCCGCTCGCCCAGGCCCAGGATTTCACAGTCTATTTCGATTTCGACCGCTGGAACCTGACGGCAGATGGTGCAAGGGTTGTTGATCAGGCGATTGCCCAGGCCCAGCAGAGTGGAGCGGCGCAGATTCAGGTCGGTGGATTCACCGACCTGGCGGGCACGACATCCTATAATTACGCGCTGGCGCAAAGCCGCGCTGTGACGGTGCGTAATTACATGGTAGCGCGAGGAATTCCGGCGGAGCAAATCGTGACGAAGAGCTTCGGCAAAAACGATCCGCGCGTTCGCACGCCAGATGGCGTGCGCGAAGCCCAGAACCGTCGGGTTGAGATTGTGATTTCTCCACCGGCGAATGTCTCTTATGGCCAGCCGCCGTATCAGGGGTATGGGCCAACGCCACCGCAAGGATATAACGCCCCTCCGGCGCCGCCGGGGTATTACAGCAACTAGGCTTTCGCGTCCCACGCCGTCCAATGCGGCAGCCGCGTCATGTACGTAACCATCTGGCAGGGTAAAAGTATTTTGGTGGGCCGTGTAGGATTCGAACCTACGACCCGCTGATTAAGAGTCAGCTGCTCTACCAACTGAGCTAACGGCCCCGCCGAGGCGAGGGGCGCGATATAGCAAACGCCCTACCCTTTGTCGATAGGCCTGCCCCTCTTGGCAGCGCGCCCGCAGCAGCGGCGATTTGCCGGTCAGACTTCCAGCTGGTGGATGGTCATATTCGCCTGGCGCAAATGGCCGCTTAACTCGCGGCCCAGCGCCGCCAGAAGCCGGATGGCGAGGTCCGGCTCTCGCATCTGCAGCAGGTCGAACTGGCTGACGCCAAGCGCCCAGGTGGCGACCTCGTCGTCGGCGGTGACGGTGGCCGAGCGCGGCCCGCGGTCCAGGATCGCAAGCTCCCCGAACGCCGTGCCGGCTGCAAAGGTGGCGAGGCGGATGTCGCCGCCCTTCGTGGGCAACCGCACGCTGGCATGCCCTCGCGTCACCAGGAACAGGTGCGAACCCGGGTCGCCCTCCCTGAAGATGGTGCTGCCCGCCGGCCATTGCCGGTATTCCAGATAGGGGTGCAGCCGCTGGATCTGATCCGGCGTGAAGTCGCGCAGCAGCGCGACGTGTCCGGGCGCCAGCTCGCCGGCGGCGGAATCGAATTCCGGCAAGGGACCCAGCAAATCGTCCTCGGCCCGCTCGATGGCGCGGTCCAGGTCCGGCAACCGGTGGCAGGACAGTTCCGCCAGGCGGGTAGCGATCTCGCCGTTGTCGCGCAGCGCCAATGTCAGCTTGATGCCGCGGCGCACGAGATTGGCCTCGATCTCGGACAGGATATGCACGCCGGTCGAATCGATCTCGGTGACGCGGGAAAGATCGAGGATCACCGATCGAGTGTCGCTCGTGGCCTCGTCCTCGATTTTCTGGGCGAGCCATTCGGCGCTGCCGAAGAACAGCGCCCCCTGCAGCTCCAGGATAAGGATGGTGGCACCCGTGGTATCCAGGATCTTCCTCTCCCCGGCGCTGCGGGCCTTGCGTGAGCGCATGGTATCGCCGCGCAGGTGCCGGCGGATGTTGGAGCGGCTCATGCGAAGCACGAACAGCAGCACGGCCAGCGCCAGGCCCAGGAATACCGCCAGGACGACGTTGACCGCGATGGAGAGGATCGACACCAGCAGCGCCATGCCAAGATCGAGCGCCAGCGCGCTTCTCGGCGCGGTCTTGTCCTTGAACAGGCGGAGGGTCGCCTGCTTGCTCCACGGGTCGATGTGCTGGACGGCGACAACCATGATCGTCGCGGACAGCACGGCGCGCGGCAGATATGCAACGATCGGCAGCAGGAACAGCAGGGTCGCCAGCTGAAGGGCCGCATTGACCAAACCCGAAACCCGGGAATGGCCCCCGAAGGTGCGGTTGGCGACGCTGGCGCCGATATTGATGCCGCTGGTGATGCCGCCCGCCACGGCCGAGGCCGCGTTTGCCAGGCCGAGACGAAGCAGCAGGCGGTTGCTGTCGCCCCGCGATGCGCCGGGCGGGTTCGCAAGCTTGGCGCAAAGCATGCCGTCGATGGAGGCGATGATGGCGAGCGCCAGGGCGCCGGGCAGGATGACGTGGCTGAGGCCGGTCAGCGCGCCGAGGGCGGCCGGGTCCGCGAAACCGGTATAGAGCATCGGCCCCATTATGTTTCCCCGCGGCATGCCGATGGTGGGGCCGAGGTCCGCCGACAATCCGGCGAGCCGCAGGCCGTAATAGGCGGCAATCCCGATGGCGAGACCCACCAGCAGCGCAGGCAACTTCGTCGTGATTCGCCTGGCGTACCACATGGAAGCAAAGGTGATGGCCGCGACCAGCAGGCTGAGGGGCTTCGCCTGCGCCAGCTGGTCGATCACGCGGGTCATGGGCACGGCGTGATCGAAGCCCAGGATGTTGCCCAGCTGCACCAGGAACAGCAGCACCGCCGCCATGTTCTGGAAACCGGCCATGACCGGGTGCGGCGCGAACTTGATCAGCGTCCCCAGCTTCAACAGGCCGAACAGCGCCTGAAACAGGCCGGCGAGCAGGATGATGGCGAACAGCACCAGCAGCTTGAAGGAAGCCGGCGCGCCCTGAAGCGCCGGTTCGCCCGAATGCACCAGCGAATTCAGCAGCAGGCCGAGGAAGAAGGTGGTGGTGATCCGCGGTGCGTAGACGATGGTGTCGCGCGCGCCCAGCACGACGCAGACGACGCCCACGACGAAGGCCGAGATGACGCCCGCCCCCGCTCCCTGGGCGAGATATTCGTCGCCCAGACTGATGAAGACGAACATGCCATAGCCAAGCGCCAGTGGAATGGCGATCGTCGACGACATGAAGCCGCCGATGAGGTCATTGCGCAGGCTTTTGACCGCGGGTGCCGGCATGGGTGGCGCCAGTTTGTCTTTTGCCGCGTGGCAAGGTGCTGGCCCTGTTGCAAGCGGGCGATGCTGCCTTGCGATCCGGCGAGGCCCGATACTGAGCCGCTTTGAGCCGAAACGTCAACTTGGGCGCAAGGCCCGTCGATCGCCGTTCAATGCGCGGCGGCAGCCGTGTAGGTCTTTGCCGATGAATTTTTCGCCGCCTCACCTTCGGGCCGGCGCACGCGCAAATTATCCACCGCATAGGCAATGAAGCGCGGCTCGAAATGCGGCGGTTGTTTCATAAACCGGCAGGCGGCTATCACCTGGTCGACGATGAAGCGGGGATGATAGGCCGCAAGCTCCATCTTCTTGCCCTTGGTGATCATGTCGATCACCGAATCCGGCACCCCCGCCGGCACGTCGAGGCCCGCCGCAGCCGCCACATTGGCAAAGATCTCGCGGAAGGCCTCAGGCGTTGGAATTCCGACCTCGAGCTTGTAGGGCAGCCGGCGCAGAAAGGCCGGGTCCATCAGGTCTTCCGGATCGAGGTTGGTCGAGAACACCACCATCTCCTCGAACGGCACGGAGAAGCTGGTGCCCGTATGCAGCTTCAGATAATCGACCCGGCTTTCCAGCGGCACGATCCAGCGGTTGAGCAGGGCCGAGGGCGAGACGATCTGGCGGCCGAAATCGTCGATGATGAAACAACCCCCCAGCGCCTTCAGATGCAGCGGCGCCTCGTAGAAATTGGCGGTGGCGTCGTAACTGAGATCGAGCATGGCGAGCGTCAGCTCGCCGCCGGTCACGATGAAGGGCCGGCGCACCGGAACCCAGCGTGCGTCGAACCCCTCGTGGCGGAACGAGGTCACGCTGCCATGGGCCTGAAGGTCGGGATCGATGGGCAGGCGATGAAAATTCGGATCGTAGACGCGCATGATCTGGCCTTCGACCTCGATGGCGAAGGGCACGTAGATGATGTCGCTGAACACGCTGGCAAAGCTGAGGGCGATGGAGGTCTTGCCGTTGCCCGGCGGGCCATAAAGCAGGATCGCCCGGCCGCTGTTCAAGGCGGGCCCAAGCTTTTCCACCATGCTGTCGGCGATGGTGAGGCTGGCAAGCCCGCCCCGGATGCGCTCCCAGGTCACCGGCTCGTTGGTGATCTTCTGCCGGCGCACGCGCTGGGTGAAGGCGTCGAGCGAGACCGGGGCTGGTCCGGCATATTTCGAGCGCTGGAGCGATTCCTTGGCAAAAGCCTGGCCGGTATCGGTCAGGTAGTAGTGCATGTCGATCAGGCCGGTCTGGCCGCCCGCCCCCGCCGCCTGCAGCAGATGGCGCTGGACGCATTGCGTGATCAGTTCGCTCACCAGCGGGCGCGGCAGCTTGATGGCGTCGGTCATCTGGCTGACGCTCTCCAGCCGGCCGGCATAGACGAGCTTGATCAACAGGTCGATCAGCGCGATGTCGGCAATCCCGGTATCGGCAAGGCTCGCCGGTTCCGGCGGCAGATGCTCCATGAAAGTGTCGATGGCGCCGCGCTCGGCAGCGCCCATCTCCACCAGGATGTCGGCAAGCCGGGCGGGTTTCACCGCCTGGCGCGCGAGTGCGGCATCCACCTGTTGGCGGTTTGCCAATCCCGCGGCGATCAACAGGTCGCCCAACGGCATCATGACGATGCGGCCATGGTCAAAATCCCCGGCTATCGAATTGAAATCCCGGCGGTAATTGTACGGTATGAGAATTAGAATTGCCAAATCGCGGCTGGCCGATTTGATAGCCGAACCCGTGGCAGTGCACCGGGTCATGTGAGAGAAACCTGTTCGCCTATTCGGTCTTGGAGAGCAACAATGACCACTCGGCGGAGCCGCTCAGGTCCTTTGCGCGTGGCGCTGACCGGTGCGGGGATGATCAGTTGGCACCATCTCGTGGCATGGCGAAATCTCGGTCCGCGGGTGCAACTCGTGGGTGTCTGCGATCCCAACGCCCAGAACGCACAAAGGCGTGCCGACGAATTCGGGATACCCCGGATCTACCAGGACACGGCATCCATGCTGGAGGACACGTCCATCGATGCGCTGGACGTCGCCTCGCCGCGCCAAACTCATGCAGCCCATGTCGAGGCAGCAGCGGCGAAGGGGATCGATGTCCTGTGCCAGAAGCCCTTGACGCCCACCCTTGGCGAGGCCGAAGAGCTGATCCGGCGTGTCGCCGGCAAGAACCGGCTCATGGTCCACGAGAATTGGCGGTTTCGCCCCTGGTATCGCGACCTTCGCCAATGGATCGCGCAAGGCGAGCTGGGCGACATCCTCATGGGCCAGCTTGCGATGATCGGTTCCGGAATGCTGCCCGATAGCGAGGGCCGGCGGCCGGCGCTGGAACGCCAGCCATTCATGGCCAACGAAGCGCAGCTGATGATCGCCGAAGTGCTCATCCATCATCTCGACGTCATGCGATACCTCTGTGGTCCTCTGCATGTCCTGGCGGCGCGGACGGCCCACACCCTTGCCGACGTCAAGGGCGAGACGCTGGCGACCATTCTGTTACGCACCGAGCGGGATGCCCCGGTCACCGTCACCGGGACGATGGCGGCACCCGGCTATCCGGCAAAGGTCGGAGACCGCCTGGAAATCGTCGGGACGATTGCCAGCGCTGTCTTTGACGAAGGCGAGCTGAACCTCATCGGGCCGCGCCCACGCCGCGAGAGCTACGACCTCACCGCCGGCTATCAGGCGAGCTTCGACAATACCATCGCGCATTTCGTCGATTGCCTGGAGTCCGGGGACGGTTTCGAGACGGATGGCATCGACAATATCGAGACGCTGAAATTGGTCGAGCAGGCCTATCGGGCCGCGGCGAGTTAGGCGATGGATAGCCTGCGGCAAGATCAGATGGCGGGCCCGCCACGCCGCTCGGCTAGTCGTCGGAGACCCCGCCGCGGCGGCCGATCCGGAGATCCCGGTTGATATAGACGGACATGATCAGGCCGAAGCCCACCAGCACGGTCAACATGGCCGTGCCGCCATAGGAGATCAGCGGCAGCGGCACGCCGACCACCGGGATCAGACCCATCACCATGGCCATATTGATAAAGACGTAGAGGAACAGGTTTCCCGCCAGCCCCACCGCCACCAGCCGCCCAAATTGACTGCGGCTGCGCAGGCCGATGGCAAGCCCATAGGCGATCAGGATGGCATAGAGGCCAAGCAGCACCAGACCACCCACCAGGCCGAATTCCTCCGCCAGCATGGTGAAGATGAAATCCGTCTGGCGTTCGGGCAGGAAGTTGAGATGGCTCTGCGAGCCTTGCAGGAAGCCCTTGCCGAACAGGCCGCCGGAGCCGAACGCGATCTTGGATTGCAGGATGTGATATCCCGCCCCCAGCGGATCGGTCTCCGGATTGAGGAAGGTCAGGATGCGATCCTTCTGGTAATCGCGCAGGAAGTTCCAGGCGATGGGGATCGCCGACAATCCGGCGGCCAGCACCACGGCGAATTTCCAGATGCGCACCCCGGCGGCAAAGAACATCAGCGCGCCGCCCAGGATCAGCATGCCCGCCGTGCCGAGATCGGGCTGCATCAGCACGAGCCCGGCCGGGACCAGCACCATGGCGATGGGGAGCAGGATGTTCACCGGCTTGCCGATATCCTCGTAGCTGAGGCCATGGAAATAGCGGGCCAATGCCAGCACCAGCGAGATCTTCATCAGCTCGGAGGGCTGCAATTGCAGGAATCCGATATTGATCCAGCGCTGCGCGCCCATGCCCACATGGCCCGCGATCTCGACATAGATCAGCAGCAGGAAGGCGAGTCCGTAGAGCGGATAGGCCTGGCGCAGCCAGAAGCGGAAATCCACCAGCGCCACCACGATGAGCGCGCAGAACCCGCCGGCAAAGCGCAGCGCCTGGCGCGACATCCAGGGATCGGCACTGCCGTTATCAGCGGAATAGAGCATGGCAAAGCCGATGCTGGCCGTGGCGGCAATGGTCAGCAACAGGCCCCAGTTGAAATGGCGCAGCTTCTCCAGGGCGCTCATGTTGCCGCCGCCGCCGCTGACGACGAATTGCGACATCGCTCAGCCCTCCGCCCGGATGGCGGCGAGCTTGGCGCCGCCCAGCGGGCGCGCCGGATCGCGCTGCTGGCATTCGAGCATGATGTCGCGGGCGATCGGGCCTGCGACCCGGCCGCCGGCGCCGCCATGCTCCACCACCACGGCCGCGGCATAGCGCGGCGACGAGGTGGGCGCAAAACAGATGAACAGCGCGTGGTCGCGCATGGGCCAGGGCAGGTCTTCGTTCTTGCGGATACCGGCCAGGCGCTCGGCCATGGTGATGCGGCGCACCTGGGCGCTGCCGGTCTTGCCGGCCATCTCCATGCCGGGCTGGCTTATATGGGAGTTGTAAGCCGTGCCGTCCTGATCGTTCACCACCATGCGCATGCCCTCGCCCACCAGTTTCAGATGGACCGGGTTGACGTTCATCCTGGGGAAGGAGGGTACATTTTCCGCCAGGCTATCGGCCGTGAGCTTGGCCGCGCGCGTCAGATGCGGGCGCAGGGCATAGCCGCCATTGGCCAGGCGCGCCGTCATGACGGCGAGCTGCAACGGCGTTGTCTGAATGAACCCCTGACCGATACCCGCGATCAGCGTCTCGCCGGGATGCCAGACATCGTTGAGGGTTGCCTTCTTCCAGGCCGTATCGGGAATAAGGCCGCCCTTTTCGCCGACCAGGTCGAGGCCCGTGGGCTGTCCAAGGCCGAATTGGCGCGCCATGTCGGCGATCGCATCGATGCCGATGCGCCGCGCCACGTCGTAGAAATAGACGTCGCAGGAATTCTTGATGCCGCCCAGCATGTCCAGCGTGCCGTGGCCCTGGTGGCGCCAGCAGTGGAAGCTGACGCTGCCCAGCGTGACGAAGCCCGGGCAGAAGACGGTGTGGCTCGGCTCCATGCCGCCTTCCAGCGCCGCCATGGCGGTCATGGTCTTGAAGGTGGAGCCCGGCGGATACTGGCCGGCGATGGTCTTGTTGGTCAGCGGATGCGCCATGTCGCTGGAAAGCGTCTGCCATTCGGCGCCGCTCAGGCCCGCGGTTGAAGGCGCTGGGATCGAAGCTGGGGGTCGAGCCCAGCGCCAGCACATCGCCGGTGATGACATCGAGCACGACCGCCGAGGCGCTCTGCTGTTCGGCCAGGCGCTGCTGGACGTATTGCTGCAGGCCGATATCCAGCGTGGTGACCAGCTCCACCCCGGAATTGCCGTCGCGCCGGTCGAGCTCGCGGATCACCCGGCCCAGCGCATTGACCTCGATCTCGCTGGTGCCGGCGGTGCCGCGGAGCTGCGCATCGTAGACTTTTTCCAGCCCGCTCTTGCCGATGCGAAATCCCGGCAGCTGCAGCAGCGGATCGTTGCCCACCTCGCCCTCCGCCGGCGGGCCGACATAGCCCAGCACATGGGCGGTGCTGGCGCCGTAGGGATAGGAGCGGGTCTGGTCGACCTCGATGCTGGCGCCGGGCAGGTCGGGCGAATTGATCTCCACCTTGGAAACCTGGTCCCAGCTCGAGATTCTCGCGCACCGGGATCGGCACGAAGGCGCGATAGCGGTTGCGCTCGCGCATGATCTTCTCGATCTCGTCGGGCTCGATCGGCAGAACGCGGGCCAGCGCCTTCAGCGTTGCGCGCATATCGCCGGTCTGCTCCGGCACCACGACGACGCGATAGTTCGGATCGTTGACGGCAATCGCGCGGCCGAAGCGATCGACGATCTTGCCGCGCAGCGGCGGCAGCAGGCGAAGGTTGACGCGGTTCTGTTCCGCCATCAGGCGATAGCGGTCGGTCTCCATCACCTGCAGGTAGTACATGCGCCCGACCAGGGCACCCAGCAGCACCGCCTGGCCCGCCGCCCAGCATGACGACCCGCCGGGTGAAGGTGCGTTGAACCTGTTGTGGGGGCTGCGTCATCGCCCGCGATTATACCGAACTAAGCTGAGCGCAGGAACGAACGCTGGGCGCGGGCGAAAAGATCGCCCAGGGCGGGATAGAGGGCGAGCGTCATCAGATAGGCGAAGATCGTCGGCTTGGGATCGAGTGCGCCGCCGCCGACGATGGAGGACAGGATCCAGCCCAGCGACATGGCGCCGGCCGCGATCATCATGAAACCCCACCAGACGACGAGGAAGGGCTGGCCGAAGAAGAGGCGGCGCTGCGAGAGCGCGATGGCATAGACCAGCAGCAGCAGCAGCGTGCCGACGCCAAGCGGGGCCGCACCCATCAGATCGCCGATGAGGCCGACGAGGAAGACGACGGGTGCGGGCAGCAAGTTCGGGCCGATGGATCGCCCAGTAATAGACCGAGATCATCGGCAGGCTGATGCCGAGCGGCACGAAATATGGCAGATGCAGTGGCATGTTGCCGATGATCAGCGAAAGCATGGTCAGCGCGAACGGTGCCAGGTTGCGCGCCCAGTTATCGAGCTGATGAAAAATCGAAAAGGTCATTGCAGCTTGCCCGCGCCGGACTGTAGCACACCCGGCAGCTTGTAATCGACGAGCCGCAGATATTCCAGGCGATCCCAGGCGACAAAAAGCTGCACGAGCGGAACGCCGTCCTGGATGGCGACCACCTCGCCGATCGGCAGGCCGCCGGGGAAAGCGCCGCCGGCCGTCGATGTCACGATACGATCGCCCGCCGTCAGCGAATTGCCATGGGGCAGGTAAAGCAACCGCGGGTTGTCGGAGTTATCCCCAGCCAGAATGGCCTGGTCGCGAGTGCGTTCGATTGTCACGGGAATCCGGCTGCTTATGTCGCTCAGCAGCAGGACCCGGGCGGAGTGCTCGCCGACCTCGGCGACCCGGCCGACCACCCCTTCGCCGGTCATGGCGACCGAACCCTTGCGCACCCCGTCGCGAATCCGGCGGTGACCAGGACGGTGCGCACGAAGGCGCCGCCATTGTCGGCCACCACCCGGGCGGTGACGAAAGTGGCGCTGGGTTCCGGCACCAGTTTCAGCATGGCGCGCAGCGCATCGTTCTCGGCCTGGAGCTGGCGGGCCACGCGTCTGCCATTCCAGCAGCCGGTCCTGATCCGCCTTCAGGTTTGCGTTCTGCTCCCGCAGGCTCCAGAAATCTCTAGCGTTATCATAGAGTTGGCGGACGCTGGCGATGGGCTTGGCAAGCCCTTCCATGATCGGGGAGAGTGCGTCAACGACGCTGACACGTGCCCGCTCGATAAGGGGCGTGTCCGCCTTGCCGAGTACCATCAGAGCGAAGGCCGCGCCGAACAACAGAGCGAAGGTGCCGCGATGCAGCCACGCCTTCGCCGAGGCGAGTCGCACAGCCGATCCCCCTCGCAAGTTCACCGCAGTCCTCCCGACCGGTGCACGAACGGCAGTCCGAAAACCGTTCGCTCAGCAGAATACTGGATAAAGCATGGAGAACAAAGGGCTTTTTTGGTTATCGCGTAAAAGTTGCAGGGCGCCGGCGCCAGACTCTTCCTAGTAAGTGCTGATCAGCACGTTCTTCAGAGTCTTCATTTCTTCGAGGCACCGGCCGGTACCAAGCGCAACACAGCTCAACGGATCGTCGGCGATGGAAACCGGCAGGCCCGTCGAGTGACGCAAAACGAAATCGAGATTGCTCAACAGCGCGCCGCCGCCGGTCAGAACGATTCCCTTGTCGACGATGTCGGCGGCAAGTTCGGGCGCGGTGTGTTCGAGTGCGACTTTCACCGCCTCGATGATCGCGCCGACAGGCTCGGCGAGACTCTCGGCGATCTGGCGCTCGGTGATGACGAGTTCCTTGGGCACGCCGTTCATCAGATCGCGGCCCTTGATCTCCATCACGCGGCCTTCGCCGTCTTCGGGCGGACAGGCGGAGCCGATTTCCTTTTTGATGCGCTCGGCACTGCCTTCGCCGACGAGAAGATTATGGTTGCGGCGGATATAGGCGATGATCGCTTCGTCCATCTTGTCGCCGCCGACGCGCACCGAGCGCGAATAGACGATGCCGCCCAGCGAGAGCACGGCCACTTCCGTCGTGCCGCCGCCGATATCGACCACCATGGATCCCGTCGGCTCCGTCACCGGCAGGCCGGCGCCGATCGCCGCGGCCATCGGTTCCTCGATCAGGAACACGCGGCGCGCGCCGGCTGACTCGGCGGATTCCTGGATGGCGCGGCGCTCGACCGCGGTCGAGCCCGAGGGCACGCAGACGATGACCTGCGGACTGGCGAAGCTGCGGCGGTTGTGAACCTTGCGGATGAAATGCTTGATCATTTCCTCCGCCACTTCGAAATCGGCGATGACGCCGTCGCGCAAGGGCCGGATGGCCTGAGATGTTGCCGGGCGTGCGGCCGAGCATCATCTTCGCCTCGTCGCCGACGGCGAGAACGTGCTTCTTGCCCTTCACTTCGGCGATGGCGACGACCGACGGCTCGTTCAGGACGATGCCGCGCCCCTTGACGTAAACCAGGGTATTTGCCGTCCCCAGATCGATCGCCATATCGGCCGAAAGCATGCCAAGTAATCTGCCGAACATCCCCTGCGCCCTCGTTTACGCGTTCGCGTGTGGTAACCGTCCACTGCGGCAAATTCAAGGCTCATCTGGCGTTTACGAGAAATCGCCGCAAAAAGACGGGGCGGAGCCTTGCGACCCCGCCCCTGACGATCCTACGGAAATCCTTCGTTTGCTAGGCCGAAAGCGCCGCCGGCGCCGTCTTCTGGCGCTTTACCATCAGCTTGTTGAGGGCATGGAGATAGGCCTTGCAGGCGGCAACCAAGGTGTCGGTATCGGCGCCCTGGCCGTTGACCGTCTTGCCGCTCTCCTCCAGCCGCACCGTCACCTCGGCCTGGGCGTCGGTTCCCGCCGTCACCGCATGAACCTGGAACAGCTGAAGCTTCGCCTCATGGGGGCAGAGCATCTTGATGGCGTTGAAGATGGCATCGACCGGACCGTCGCCGGTCGCGGTCGCCGAGACGGGCTTGTCGTCGATCTCCAGATCGAGATCCGCCTTCTGCGGCCCCTTGGACCCGGCGATCACCTGGAGTGCCACGAACCGGATGTGCTCGTTGCTGCGCACGAAACTGTCGTCGACGAGAGCGGTGATGTCCTCGTCGAAGACGTCCTTCTTCTTGTCGGCGAGTTCCTTGAAGCGGCGGAAGGCATCTTCCATCGCGTTCTCGCCCAGATCGAAGCCGAGCTCCTTCAGCTTCGTCTTGAAGGCGTGGCGGCCGGAATGCTTGCCCATCACCAGGGTCGAGCGGCTGAGGCCGACGGATTCCGGCGTCATGATCTCGTAGGTGCCGGAATGTTTCAGCATGCCGTCCTGATGGATGCCGGACTCATGAGCGAAAGCGTTGGCGCCGACGATCGCCTTGTTCGGCTGCACCGCGAAGCCGGTGATGGTGGAGACCAGGCGCGAGGCCTTGGTGATCACCGTGCTCTCGATGCCGGTATTGAAGGGCATGAGATCGGGACGCGTGCGCAGCGCCATGACGATCTCTTCCATCGCCGCATTGCCCGCGCGCTCGCCGAGGCCGTTGATCGTGCATTCGACCTGGCGCGCGCCGGCGCCGATCGCGGCCAGCGAATTGGCAACGGCGAGACCCAGATCGTTATGGCAATGGACCGAGACGATCGCCTTGTCGATGTTGGGCACGCGGTCGAACAGCATCTTGATGAGGGCCGCGAATTCTTCCGGCACCGCATAGCCCAGCGTGTCGGGAATGTTCACCGTGCCGGCACCGGCCTTGATCGCCGTCTCCACGCAGCGGCAGAGGAAATCGTGATCGCTGCGCGAGGCGTCCTGCGCCGACCACTCGACATCGTCGCAGAGATTGCGGGCATGGCCGACACAATCGATGGTTGCCTGATGCACCTGCTCCGGCTCCATGTTCAGCATGTATTTCATGTGGAGCGGGCTGGTGGAGATGAAGGTGTGGATGCGCGGCCGCGCCGCCCCCTTGAGGGCTTCCCAGGCGCGGTCGATGTCCTTCTTCGAGGTCCGGGCGAGGCCCGCCACGCTGGAATTGCGCACGAGCTTGGCGACTTCGCGCACCGCCTCGAAATCGCCGTTGGAGGCGATGGGGAAGCCGGCCTCGATCACATCGACGCCCATCTCCTCGAGCACGGCGGCGATGCGCAGCTTCTCCTCGAGGTTCATCGAGCAGCCCGGCGCCTGTTCGCCGTCGCGCATGGTGGTGTCGAAGATGACGACGCGGTTTTTGTCGCGAGCCGCCGGTTTGCTGGTTTGGACGCTGGCACTCATTTTGCTAACCCCTTGATATCACTGTTGACGGACGACGCACTTCCGGCCCCTGAAGGCGCCTCGCCAGACAACGGCGGGGGCGCTCAGGGGCAGATAAGTCGAAGCGTCAGCTCAGCCGATGAAAGGGCGGATTCCAGAGCAGCCGGCAGCGTGGCGCCCTTTGGCGCATTCACACTCAGGACCTGTCGAAACAGGCTCGGCATCGGTTGCTCCATTTTGGGTTCCGGAGAACCCGCTGGGTTCCTCGAAGGGACCCTGGAGCTTTTCTAACCTGCCCCCGCCGCCCTTAACAAGGGCAAAGTTGCCCCTAGAGCAAGATCGGATCAGGTTGAAGCAACCTGATCCGTGAATCTTGCTCTACTTTTTTGAATTAGCGGCTGATTCACGCCTCACGTTGATTCAACGTGAGGCGATCAGACGCTAGAGCGGGACTTCCGCGGTGATTGGCTCGGAACCTCGCTTCCGGGCGCCGGGCGCTCACCAGGATATGGCCGAAGACGGCGGCAAAGACGACCAACCCGCCGACGATCGTCGCCCCGCGACGGCAACTCGCCGAAGGCAAGCCAGACCCAGATCGGCGCCAGCGGCGCGTCGAGGGCGCCGATCAGCCCGGTCTCGATGGCCGGCAACAGCCTGGCGCCGAGCGCGAACAGCACCGTGCCGATGGCGGAATTCACCAGGCCGAACAGCGCGAGATAGAAAAGATCGGTGCCGCTGGCGGCCAGATGCTGGGCAAAGGGAAGCGCGATCAACCCGCTCAGCAGCGAGGCGAGACAGGCCGCGGGCATGACCGCAATGCCCTGATAGTGGCGCGAGATCACCATCATGCCCGCCATGCAGAAGGTCATGCACAGCGCCAGCAGATCGCCGCCGAGATTGCCTTCAGCGCTGAGACCGACCATGACGCCAACGCCGGCGAGCGCGCCGAGGCCGGCGATCGTCGGCGCTCAGCGACGGCCGCTCGCGCATCACCAGCCAAGCCAGCGCCGCCGCCAGGAAGGGCACCGTCGCATAGATGATCGCAACATGGGCCACGGTGGTGAGCTGCAACGAGCCCAGGAAGACCGTCATGCCGAGGGTCGAGAGGCAGACGAAGGCAAGACCTGGGCGGCCCATGCGCCGGAAGCTGGCGAGAAACCCGCGCCGCTCGCGCAGCAGCATGAAGACAACCATGCCGGCGGCGCCGAACAGGCCGCGCCAGGCGATCATCGTCCAGCCATCGAGATGGATCAGCCGGGTGAAAAACCCCGCCATGCTCCAGGCCAGCGCCGAGAGGGTGACGAGCACCAGACCGAGACGATGTTGGGCGGGTGAAGTCACGGCTGCTCCTGGAATTGCTCGAATCGGAACGAGGAGCAGATTAGCAGTTGCGCGCTACGCGTACCTTAGGCCCGCACGGAAAGCTGCCGGCCCCAGCGGCCTCGTGGCGTTCCATCGGCGGTGAACATCGCCCAATGAAGAGCCAGCGCGGCAGCACATGTCGCGATGCCGGAGAAGACAACGTCGCTGAAGAAATGAGCGCCCCACAGGATCCGCATAAGACCGATTGCGGCGCCCAATCCGATTGCCCCAGCGGCGGCCCGATTGCGGCGCGCGGGCGGCAGCAGCAGCGCCACCGCCAGGAACCCGAAGCCCATGGCAGGATCCCCGGCAACGAACGAGCAATTGGTATCGCAGGCCCCGCTGAAGTCGAAAGGTGGCGCATAGGCGTTCACGCCGCCGAACTCCTGAACATTCGCCGGACGAGGGCGGTGCGAATTGTTCTTCAGCATCACATTGACCAGCAGCCCGGGACCGATGGCGAAAGACCAAAATGACAAAAGGGCCTGCCAGGCGGTGATGCCCCAGATGGGCCGGCGGCGAGACGCCAGGCTATCCCGGCGATCACAAAGAAGACGATGACCACCGGAACGACATACTGGAGCGCCAGATGCAGAAGGTATGTGTTGCGCTCGTAATACAGCAGGAAATGCCCATCGCCGCGGAGCATCATCTTCCGAACCGCGATATCGAGCCGCGGAAAGGCGAGGAACACCGCGACGGCAATCACGCTCACGCCGAGCAGGATCAGGGCCCAGCGCCGTCTCATGCCGCCGCTACCGATTTTCGCCTAGTTCTTGGTCTTGTCGACCAGCTTGTTCTTGGCGATCCAGGGCATCATGGCGCGCAGCTTCGCGCCGACATCCTCGATCGGATGCTCGGCGCTGCGCCGGCGCATGGCCTTGAAGCTCGGCTGGCCGGCATTGTTTTCCTGGACCCAGTCGCGGGCGAAGCGGCCCGACTGGATATCGTCCAGGATCCGCTTCATCTCCTTCTTCGTCTCGTCGGTCACGATGCGCGGGCCGCGGGTGTAGTCGCCATATTCCGCGGTGTTGGAGATCGAATAGCGCATATTGGCGATGCCGCCTTCATAGATCAGGTCGACGATCAGCTTCACCTCGTGCAGGCATTCGAAATAGGCCATCTCCGGCGCGTAGCCGGCATCGACCAGCGTCTCGTAACCGGCCTGGATCAGCGCCGTCAGGCCGCCGCAGAGCACGACCTGCTCGCCGAACAGATCGGTCTCGCATTCCTCGCGGAAATTGGTCTCGATGATGCCCGACCGGCCGCCGCCGATGGCGCTGGCATAGCTGATGGCGATTTCCAGCGCATTGCCGCTGGCATTCTGGGCCACCGCCACCAGGCAGGGCACGCCGCCGCCGCGCACGAATTCCGAGCGCACCGTATGGCCGGGGCCCTTGGGCGCCACCATGAAGACGTCGAGATCGGGCCGCGGCTCGATCAGCTTGAAATGGATGCTGAGGCCATGGGCAAAGGCGATGGCCGCACCCTTCTTCATATTGGCGGCGAGATCGTCGGCATAGAGCTTCGCCTGCAGCTCGTCGGGCGTCAGGATCATGACGATATCGGCCCATTTCGCCGCTTCCTTGGGCGACATGACGGTGAGGCCGGCGGCCTCGGCCTTCTTGATCGTGGCCGAGCCCTCGCGCAGCGCCACGCGCACATCCTTGACGCCACTGTCCTTCAGATTGAGCGCATGGGCATGGCCCTGGCTGCCATAGCCGACCACGACAATCTTCTTGCCCTTGATCAGGTTCACATCGGCATCGCGATCGTAATAAACGCGCATGGGAAATTCCTTTCGAGCGTAGGGCGCGGGTTGTCGGGGTTCCCTAAAGGGTCTCGGGCCCGCGCGCAATGGCGGCAACGCCGGTGCGCGCGACATCCACCAGACCCAGGGGTCGCATCAGATTGATGAAGGCATTCAGCTTGTCGGTCGAGCCGGTCATCTCGAAGACGAAGCTCTCGATGGTGGCGTCGACCACGCGGGCGCGGAAGATATCGGCGATGCGCAGGCTCTCCACCCGCTTCTCGCCGGTGCCGCGCACCTTGACCAGGGCCAGCTCGCGCTCGAGGCTGGGCCCGTCGATGGTGAGGTCACGCACCTTGTAGATCGGCACCAGGCGGTCGAGCTGGTTCTTGATCTGCTCGATGATCATCGGCGTGCCGGAGGTCACGATGGTGATGCGCGAGAGATTCTCCACCGGATCGACCTCCGCCACCGTCAGGCTCTCGATGTTATAGCCGCGGCCGGAGAACAGGCCGATGACGCGCGCCAGCACGCCGGCCTCGTTGGCCACCAGCACGGAAATCGTGTGGCGAGCGATCTTCTCGGGCGCGCTCATCGGAACTTGCTCATCAGGCCGCTCATCAGACCAGGACCATGCCCTCTTCCGAGGTGGGCTTGGCCACGTCGTCGGGGCCCAGCAGCATCTCGTTATGGGGCGAGCCCGAGGGGATCATCGGGAAGCAGTTTTCCTTCTGGTCGACCATGACATCGACGATGACCGGCTGCTTGACCTTGATCATCTCGGCGATGACGCGGTCGACATCGTCCGGCTTTTCCGCGCGCAAGCCCACGGCGCCGAAGGCTTCCGCCAGCTTGACGAAATCCGGCAGGGATTCGGTATAGCTCTCGGCATAGCGGCCGCCATGCATCAGCTCCTGCCACTGGCGGACCATGCCCATCCACTGATTGTTCAGGATGAAGATCTTCACCGGCAGGCGGTGCTGCACCACCGTCGACATCTCCTGGATGTTCATCAGGATCGAGGCTTCGCCGGCGACGTCGATGACGAGCGCGTCCGGGTGGGCGATCTGCACGCCGGATGCCGCCGGCAGGCCATAGCCCATGGTGCCGAGCCCGCCCGACGTCATCCAGTGATTGGGCTTTTCGAAGCGCAGGAACTGCGCCGCCCACATCTGATGCTGGCCGACTTCGGTGGTGATGTAGAAATCCTTGTCCTTGATCGCCGCATAGAGGCGCTCCAGCGCGTATTGCGGTTTGATGATCTTGTCGGAGTTCTTGTAGGTCAGGCATTTGCGGTCGCGCCATTGGTCGATCTGCGCCCACCAGGCCTTCAGCGCCTTGGTATCCGGCTGAACCTGCTTTGCCTTCCAGACCTTGATCATGTCCTCGAGCACGCGGCCGGCATCGCCGACGATCGGCAGATCGACATGGACGTTCTTGTTGATCGAGGAACGGTCGATATCGACATGGATCTTCTTGGAATGCGGCGAGAAGGCCGCGATCTTGCCGGTGACGCGGTCGTCGAAGCGCGCGCCGATATTGATCATCACGTCGCAGTCATGCATCGCCATGTTGGATTCATACATGCCATGCATGCCCACCATGCCGAGGAACTGCGGGTCGGACGCCGGAAAGGCGCCGAGCCCCATCAGGGTCAAGGTGCAGGGAAAGCCGGTCAGGCGAATGAACTGGGTCAGCAGCTGCGAAGCCGCCGGGCCCGGCATTGATCACGCCGCCGCCGCAATAGAACAGCGGCCGCTTGGCCTTGGCCATCAGCTCGATGGCCTGTTCGATCACGGACGCTTCGGCCTTGACCTGCGGGTTATAGCTCTTGTGCTTGACCGCAGCGCCGTTGGTATAGGTGTGTTTGGCCTGCAGCACATCCTTGGGCAGATCGACCACCACGGGGCCAGGGCGGCCGCTGCGCGCGACATAGAACGCTTCATGCATCACCCGGCCGACATCGGCGACGTTCTTCACCAGGTAGTTGTGCTTGGTGCAGGGGCGCGTGATGCCGGTGGTGTCGGCTTCCTGAAACGCGTCATTGCCGATCAGATGGGTCGGCACCTGGCCGGTGAGACACACCACGGGAATGGAATCCATCAGCGCATCGGTCAGGCCGGTCACCGCATTGGTGGCGCCGGGGCCCGATGTCACCAGCACGACGCCGACCTTGCCGGTCGAGCGCGCATAGCCCTCGGCGGCATGGACAGCCGCCTGTTCGTGGCGCACCAGGATGTGACGCAGCGCGTTCTGCTTGAACAACTCGTCATAGAGCGGAAGGACAGCGCCGCCGGGATAGCCGAAGATCACCTCGACGCCCTGGTCGACCAGCGCCTTGAGGACAATTCCCGCGCCTGTCAGTTCCTGACCCGGCATGACGACAAACTCCCTTCGCACCTGCAAGATAGCGCAAAAATCCCAAGGATTTCCGCGGAAACCGTCGGACCCTAGTAGACTCCCTAAGATGGGGTCAACAGGAAATGGCGAATTTTCGCAAAGATATTAGGCAAGATTCTTTCCGAAAATTGCTCTGCGACTACCTCCGCCTCCGGCATTTGGTGACGAAGCCAGGTAACCTGCCGTTTGGCGTAGCGCCGTGTCTCCTGCTGCGCTGCAGCAATAGCCACCTCCAGCGATGTCTTGCCGGCCAGCATCCGCCCGAACTCGCGCAAGCCCACCGCCTTCATGACCGGCAGCGAGGGATCGAGACCAAGCGCCAGGAAATCACGGGCTTCCTCGATCGCGCCCTGCTCCACCATGCCGCGAAACCGGCCATCGATGGCGTCGTAAAGCTGTTCGCGCGGCGGCATCAGCGTGATTGAAAGACAGGGCCCCGTAGCGGCGAGCGGTACGTCGCGCTGCCAATCGCTGAGCGCGCGGCCGGTGGCCTTCGCCACCAGCCAGGCGCGCAGAATGCGCTGGCTGTCGCCAGGCTGCAGCCGCAGTGCAGTCTGCGGATCGAGCACCGCCAATTCCTGATGCAGAGCCGGCGCACCGATACGAGCGAGCCGGGCCGCTCCCTGCTTCTGAACATCAGCCGGTATATCGGGAATGGGCGAAAGGCCCTGTCGCAGCGCGCGCAGATAAAGCCCGGTGCCGCCGGTGACGATTGCCAGCTTCGCCGGCGCCTCTGCCATGGCCGCGAGCGCCATCTCGCGCCAGCGCCCGGCGGAGCAGCGCTCGCTCGCCGGCAGCACGCCGTAAAGCCGATGGGGTGCAGCATCGAGCTCGGCAGGTCCCGGACGCGCGGTCAGGATCGCCAACTCGCGATAGACCTGCATGCTGTCGGCATTGACGATGACGCCGTCGAATTCGCGCGCGATTGCCAATGCCAGCGCAGATTTTCCGCTGGCCGTCGGTCCGGCGAGGATCAGAAAGGGTTGTTGGCCCGCGTTTCCGCGGGCGGGCGGAGTGCCGCTCAACCCTGGTCGGTGCGCACCGCCACCCATTGGAAATCGCCCTGGCGGTAGACCAGCAAGGTCACGACCTTGAAGCCATTGGCCTTGGCTGTGTCGATGCGTTTCTGCACATCGGAAGGCGTTGTCACCGAACCCTGGTCCACCTCGACGATCACGTCGCCGGCCTTGAGGCCCTTGCTGGCGGCATTGCTCTTGGAATCCACGTCCAGCACGACAACGCCGGAAGCTTCATCGGCAATGCTGTATTTCTGGCGCAGGGGCTCGCTCATCTCCGCCAGCGACAGGCCGAGCACGGATTTCGATTTGTCGGGCTGGGCCGGCGGCGCCTGGGTATCGGTGTTGGCCGGTTTGGCGTCGGCGGTTTCGTCGAGCTCGCCCAGCTTGACCTGGAAGCTCATTTCCTTGCCCTGGCGCAGCACCGTCACCGGCACGGATGTATCGAACGGCGTCTCCGCCACGATGCGCGGCAGGTGGCGCATGTCGGCGATCTCCTGGCCATTGAATGTGATGACCACATCGCCCTGCTTGATCCCGGCCTTGGCCGCGGGCCCGCCATCGGTCACGGCGGCAATCAGGGCGCCCGTGGGCTTGGGCATCTTCAGCCCCTCGGCCAGTTCCGGAGTGACACTCTGGATGCGCACGCCAAGCCAGCCGCGCCGGGCATGGCCGTATTGGCGCAGCTGGGCGATGACCGGCTTGGCAAGCGATGAGGGCAAGGCAAAGCCGATGCCGATGCTGCCGCCCGAGGGCGAAAAGATTGCGGTATTGATGCCGACGACCTTGCCATCCATGTCGAACATCGGTCCGCCGGAATTGCCGCGATTGATGGCGGCATCGGTCTGGATGAAATCGTCATACGGCCCGGAATTGATGTCGCGCTGGCGGGCCGAGACGATGCCGGCGGTCACGCTGCCGCCAAGACCGAAGGGATTGCCGATGGCAATCACCCAATCGCCGATCCTGGCCTTGTCGCTGTCGCCCCATTCCACGAAGGGGAACGGCGTCGGCGAATCGATCTTCAGCAGCGCCAGATCGGTCTTGGGATCGTGGCCGATCAGCTTCGCCTTGTATTCGGTATTGTCCTGGGTGCGGACGGTGATCTCCTCCGCCCCTTCGATGACGTGGTTGTTGGTGACGATATAGCCGGCCGGATCGATGATGAAGCCGGAGCCGAGCGAGGTCACCTCATGGGGCTGCCCGTCGCCACTGCCACTGTCGCCGTTATCGCCGCCCCCATTGTCACCGTTATCGCCGCCGCCATTGTCGCCGTTATCGCCGCCACCGTTGCCGCGGTTCTTGCGATCGAAAAACTGCTTGAACAGCTCTTCCAGGTTCGGATCGTTGCGGCTGGCATCGGTGATTTTCTGGGTCGTGGCGATATTGACTACCGCCGGCAGCAGCTTTTCCGCCAGATCGGCAAAACTGTCAGGCGCACCCCGGGCAAAGGCCGGGGCGGCGGTAAACGGAACGACGGCCAGCGACGACACGGCCATCAGCAGGCCGGCGAGAAGCGGTGCGGCCGTCAAGCGATTGAGCAGGCGATCGATCACGTGCGGACTCCCTGCAAGGCGATAGCGGTACCGCCACGCTCTTGCGCTGCAATCTATGCGGATATGGCCCCGGTCTGCGCCCGTTCCATCTCAGGCCCGGGTGCCGCCGATAGCCGCCAATTGGGCAGAAAGATAGGCCATTTCCAGGGGCCGGGGGTTAAGTTTTTCGTGAACGCTGACCCGAAGTCTCAACCGCGCACGAGCCAGACCAGCAGTACGCCGGCAGCCATGGCACCCAGACCCACCATGCGCAGCAGTGCCGGCGGCCGGCTGGTCAACAGCGTGACCGCCCGCTTGGCGCCCTCAGGCACGAGGGCGAAGATCAGCCCTTCGATGACCAGCACCAGACCCAGCGCGGTCAGCGCGTCGCCCAGCCCGATCGGCACCCCGCGGCAGCCTTAAGGCGTGGTCGTGGTCGTGGACGGCGTCATCGGCCCGACTCCCGTGGGCGTCGCGGCCCTTATCCCGTCGCGGCTCAGGAAATAGCGGAAGAAATCGCCGTCCGGCGGGCCGATATAGGTGGTCGTATCGCTGGTCAGCGCCGTGTTCATGGCAAGCAGCGAGCGGAAGAAGTCGAAGAACGCCGGATCGCGGCCATAGGCTGCGGCATAGATCTGGGTTGCCTCAGCATCGCCCTCGCCGCGCAGGATGTCGGACTTCTGCCGGGCTTCGGCCAGGATGATCACCTGTTGCTTGTCGGCATCGGCGCGCAGCGCCACCGCATTGGCCTGGCCGGTGGCACGGAAGCCGGTGGCAAGCTGCTGGCGCTGGGTCTGCATCTGCTTGTAGATCGCCTCCGCATTGTCCGGCGACAGATCGACGCGCTTTATGCGCACGTCGATGACCTTGATGCCGAACTGCCGGGCTTCCATGTCCACTTGCTGGGTGATTTGCTTCATCAGCTCGGCGCGGTGGTTGGTCAGGATTGTCGCCATGGGTACGTCGCCCAGTGCGCGCCGCAGGTTGGAGCTGACGATGGGCCGTAGACGCGTCACCACGCCCTCTTCGCTGTTGACCGTTTGATAGAACAGCAGCGGGTTGATGATCTGGAAGCGCGCATAGGCCGAAACGATGACCTGATTCTGGTCCAGAGTCGGCACTTCCTCGGATGGTGCGTCATAGTTCATGACGCGTTTGTCGAGATAGACCACGTTCTGCACGAACGGGATTTTGAAATAGAGTCCGGCACCCGTGCCGGGCACCAGCGCATCGGGCGCGTCCGGATCCGGTGCTACGCGCATCGGCTTGCCCAGCTGCAGGACCAGCGTCCACTCCTTGGGATAGACGATGTAATAGGAGGAGGAGAGCAGGATGAAGCCGGCGATCACGATGACGACCGCGGCGATGAGGCCCCGATGGTTCACTGGCTGCCTCCCGTCGTTCCGGTTGCCGGCGGTGACGCCGGTGCTGAGCTGCCGCCGTTCTTCAGCAGCTCGTTGAGCGACAGATAAGGCACGGTGCCGCTGCCCGACATGCGCGGGTCGATCAGAATCTTGTTCATGCCCTTGAGTACCTGCTCCATCGCTTCGAGATAGAGGCGCCGGCGCGTTACCTCCGGGGCTTTCTGATAGGCCTCCAGCACCTCCTCAAAGCGCTTCGCCTCGCCGGTGGCGATGGTGATGCGCTGTGACTTATAGGCCTCGGCATCCTTCAACATTTTCTGCGCCTGGCCGTTGGCGTTGTTGGTGACCTGGTTGAAATAGGCCTGCGCCTCGTTGACCGAGGTAGTGGCATCGACGCTGGCCGCGGCAACGTCGCGGAACGCTGCCAGGGTCTCGGCCGGCGGCGCGATGTTCTTCACCGAGACCTGGCTGACCTCGATCCCGGAGTCATAATCGTTGAGAAGCTGCTGGATCAGGGCCAGCGCTTCCTGTTCGGTCTGGGCCTGGCCCTTCGTGCGTAAATATTCGAAGTCGGAGCGGCCGATGATTTCGCGCATCGCCGCTTCGGCCACATTCTTGACCGTATCTTCCGGTTCGGTGATGGCGAAGAGGTAGAGCTGGGGATTCTTGATCGCCCAGAAGACCGTGAACTGCATGTCGATGATGCGCTTGTCACCGGTCAGCATCAGGCTTTCTTCCGGCACGTCCTGGGTGCGATGCGCCACTGTCGCTGTCGGTGGTTGAAGCGGAAGTCCACCTCCACCCGGTTGATGCGGGTGACCTTGGGCGTGAAGACCTCGCCGATCGGCGAAGGCAGGTTGTAATTCAGTCCGGGGCCGGTCTGCTTCCACACCCGGCCGAAGATCGAGCGCAATGCCCTGCTCATCCGGTTCGACCCGGTAGAAGCCGGTAATCAGCCACAGCACAAAACCGACAAGCAGGATGAAGACGAGGGCGCGGCCGCGGCCGAAACCGCCGGGCAACAGGCGCTTCACGCGATCCTGACCCTTGCGCAGCATTTCTTCCAGATCGGGCGGCCGTCCGCCACCGCCCCATGGTCCCTGACCGCCGCCACCGCCGCCACCGCCGGTGCCCCAGGGACCGCCGCCTCCACTCTGATTCTTCCACGGCATGATCGAGGATCCCTTTTAAGAGCCCCGCAACAGACAGGGCCGCTTCCCAATGGCAGCTGAAGGCACTACTTAAGATGCGCTTGCGCGGAATCGCAAGGCCCGCCCGCAGGTAGTGCAGCAGATATCGGCAATAATACAGGGAATTCAAGCATGGCCGAGGTGACTGAAGAAGCCGTGCTGGCGCGCCTCAAGACCGTCAACGATCCTGATCGCGGCGCCAACATCGTCGATCTCGGCATGGTCTCGGGCCTGGCGCTGCGCGCCGGCCATGTCGCTTTCTCCATCGAGGTCGACCGCGCCCGCGCCCCGAAACTGGAAAGCCTGCGCCGGGCTGCGGAGCAGGCTGTCGATTCATTGCCGGGCGTCCTCTCCGTCTCTGCCGTGCTGACCGCCGAGCGGCCCGCTAACCAAGGCCTGGCAAATCAGGGCAAAGCCGCCAGCTAGCACCTTCTGCAGGGGCACCTGCCGCGGGCGGCCGCACCCAGGCTGCCAAGCCCCTGGTGCCCGGCGTACACAGCATCGTGGCGGTGGCGAGCGGCAAGGGCGGCGTGGGCAAGTCGACAGTGGCGGTCAATCTGGCGCTGGCGCTGAAATCGCTGGGGCTCAAGGTCGGGCTGCTCGATTCCGACATCTATGGGCCATCGCAGCCGCGGATGATGGGTATTTCCGGCAAACCCTCCTCACCCGACGGACGGCGCCTGCTGCCCCTGGAGAATTACGGCATCAAGGTGATGTCCATCGGGTTCATGGTGCCCGAAGACACGCCGATGATCTGGCGCGGGCCGATGGTGATGAGCGCCATCAACCAGATGCTGCGCGATGTGGAATGGGGCGAGCTCGATATTCTCGTGGTGGACCTGCCGCCGGGCACGGGCGATGCCCAGCTCACCATGGCCCAGCAGGTGCCGCTCTCGGGCGCCGTCATCGTCTCGACCCCGCAGGACATCGCCCTGCTCGATGCGCGCAAGGGGCTCAACATGTTCCGCAAGGTCGACGTGCCCGTGCTCGGCATCATCGAGAATATGAGCTATTTCCTCTGCCCCCATTGCGGCGAACGCAGCGAAATCTTCAGCCATGGCGGCGCGCGGCGCGAGGCGGAGAAGCTCGGCACCGAATTCCTCGGCGAGATTCCGCTCGATATGGCGATCCGCGAGACATCCGATGGCGGCAACCCCATCGTCGTCTCGCAGCCCGATAGCGCCCATGCTGCGACGTTTCGGGCCATCGCCGGCCGCCTCTGGGAAAAAGTCGCCGGATCGCCGCAGAAAGCAGCACCGCGGATCGTCATCGAGTAGGGCCACGCTTCTTTCTCTTGCGTCATTCCCGGGGCTGCCGCCCTGGCGGAGCCCTTGGGGCAGAGCCCGGGAATCCAGTGTCAGTGGCAGGGACTGGATGCCCGGGCTCGTCCGTTGGACGCCCCGGGCATGACGATTGGGCAGCTAGCCCTTCAATTCCAGCGCCGCCTGCAGCTCGATCCATTCGCGCTTGCCCAGGCCGCTGGTCGCCTGCGTCACGGCCTCGCCGCCGAGCAGGCGCTTCACCACGGCCATCGCGCCGGCGGAGAATGTCACGGCATGCAGACGATGCTGCACGAATGCCTCGTGGCAGAGCGGGACCCACCGCTTCATCACCTCGAGCATCGCATCGGCATAGACGCGGATCTCGTACTGGGCGTGCGGATCGGCGCGCAGCGAGAGGAAATGCATGAGGTTGTAGAGGTCGATCTTCCAATACCACTGGGTGTAAAAGTTCAAAGTCAGGCTCATGCGCGCAAGTTCGCGCGCCAGGCCCCGCTTGCCCGCATCGACGGCCTCGCCGCTTTCGTTCTCGTTCAGCATGTCGGCGTAGTGATCGTACTGGCGCTGCGAATCCGCCTGCAGCATGTCGAGCACGCGCGCGGCCTCCTCGCCTTCCAGCACATCGCCGCGGCCCTGGCGGTTGCTGGCCGATTGTGCGGCAAGCTGTGCTGCGCCCGGGATGTAGAACTCGTTGTCCAAAATCGAATAGCGCGCCGAATACTCGTTCACATTGGCGGTGCGGTGGCGAATCCACTGCCGGGCCACGAAGATCGGCAACTTCACATGGAACTTGATCTCGCACATCTCAAAGGGCGTGGAGTGACGGTGGCGCATCAGATAATGGATCAGCCCCTTGTCTTCGCTGACCTTTCGCGTGCCCCGGCCATAGGAGACGCGCGCCGCCTGCACCACGGCGCCGTCATCGCCCATGTAATCGACGACGCGCACGAAGCCACGATCGAGCACCGCCAGCGGCGAATAAAGGACCTCCTCGAGGGCTGGAACCGTCGCACGCCTGGTGGATTCGGTTGTGGCTCGCGACTCGGCTATTTCGCGCTCCCGCTCCTTGTCACTGCCCATCTCGCCAACCACCCCTTTCGATTCGCCCGAAAGACACTTATATTTCAGATGTCGGGTAACCGACTATGACGATAAACGCCTTGCGGCATAAGCGTTGCGGACCCGGGGGCAGTACCCGGCGCCTCCACCAAATCTCCGGCCGATCGAGAATCGGCCGTCCCTGGGGGCGAAATAGGATCGACGCGCGTGGTAAAGGCATGGTTTTCGTCCGGCATGGTACCACCGTTATCGGGCTACTCTAGAAGTGCCAACGACAACAACCGTTTGGCTCTCGCTGCCTAATTAGGCAAGCGCGGTTCGGGGGGCCCCGGGCAACAGAATGCCCCCCACTTTCCGGTCAACGAGCCGGAGGGAACAAAGAAAAAGAGTGCACATCTGGGATGGGAGTTCCTCGGATCATGGCCGAGAGCTGGCTACGATACGACCGCATGGTGGAGCAGGCGCTGCGTGGAGTCGTGCGCAAGGCGCTCAGCGAAGCAGGCCAGCGCGGGCTGCCCGGCGACCATCACTTCTATATCACCTTCCATACCGACCGGCCGGGCGTGGGTATCGCCGACTGGCTGCATCAGCAATATCCGCAGGAGATGACCATTATCCTGCAGCATCAGTTCTGGGACCTCGTCGTCGACGAAGATCGCTTCGCCATCACGCTGAGCTTCGGCGGCCGGCATGAGCGGCTGACGATCCCCTTCTCCGCGCTCACCGCCTTTGCCGACCCTTCCGTAAAATTCGGATTGCAGTTCGAAGCCAATGAGGATGAGCTGCAGGCAAAGGTGCCGGCTCTCAAGGCGACGAAACAGATCGAGCCGCCGGCGAGCGATGATGGCGGGGATGAACGCAAGGGTGCCGACGTCGTTGCGCTGGACGCGTTCCGCAAAAAATAACTGCCGCCAGCAGCCGGCTCATGTGGCCGGCCATTGTGACCTGGCCGCAACAATCTCTGACAAAATTTGGACCAGCGCGTTTCGCCTTTGACCGCAGGAAGTGCCGGCGATATAAGGGCCGCCTCGCAACCTTGGCGAGGGAGTAACGAACATGACCGTACCGCATAGCATGAAGGGCTGCTTCGCAGCCTGACGGGTCTTTCGTCGGCGAACGCCGGCGGGCGTTGCCTTCTCTCGCGTCTTCGATCGATCCCTGAAACCTGACGGCAACCGGCTTTGCGCCAACTGCGCAATCGCCGGCGGGACGACCGACTCCTGAGATGTCGCCTCCCTTCGCTGTTCTCCGGCGCCAGGCCCGTTTCCATCAACCACCTGAAATCAGCAACGGGCCTTTGCACTCAGCAAGGCCCGAAGGAGAGAGATCGTGTCGAATTTCAATGAACTGCTTTTCTTCGCACCCGGCCGCGCGCGGGCGGCCATCGTCGACGGTTTGACGCAAGCCGCGAGAGCCTTGCTGCACCGCCGGCGCCGGCAGCGGCGCCAGCGGGTTGGGCGCGCGCCACCGCTGTTCCTCGGCAACAACCACCTGCGCCGGGATATCGGCCTGCCGCCGCTCGACCGTCACGGCCAACCGCTGTGACAGCGGATGACCCTTCGCCGCCCCCTTCCGGTCACGGAAGGGGGTTTGGCGAGGGTCGAATTGCAACGGCCAGCGCATTATCCTGCCGCCATGGTGAAGGATAGCCCGCTGCTCGAATACCTGCTCGACCAGCTTGAACCGCTGGGCGGCATCAGCAGCCGCGTCATGTTCGGCGGACATAGCCTGTTCAGGCACGGCCTGATGGTCGGATTCGTCGACAATGAGACCCTGTATCTGAAGGCCGACGATACCAACCGCCCGGCCTTCGACAGGGAAGGCATGCAGCCTTTCACCTATGCAACAAAGCGCGGCAAGCGCATCGCGCTCGGCTATTGGGAAGCGCCGCCGGCGGTCATCGAAGAGCCCGAGGAACTGCAGCGCTGGGTGCTGGACGCCGCATCGGCCGCCAAACGCAGCCATGAAGCCAAGACGCCGCGCAAAAGCCCGCGCAAGAGCAGGCCAAAAGCGCAGGCAGCCGGCGTTCGGGCGCGCAAATAAGCCCGCACTTCCCCTCAAGCCTATAGCCGGATAGAACCCGTCGATGAATTCTGCGAACCGGGACTAAAACGATGACAGCCGAAGCCACCCGCATCGAAAGCGATTCCATGGGCGAGATTGCGGTGCCCGCCGATCACTATTGGGGCGCGCAGACGCAACGCTCGCTGCAGAATTTTCGCATCGGCGGCGAGCGGATGCCGGCAACGTTGATCCATGGGTTCGGCCTGCTGAAACAGGCGGCGGCCGAGACCAACATGCATCTGGGTGTGCTGGACCGCAAACTGGGCGAGGCCATCGTGGCGGCTGCTGCTGAAGTGGCGGCCGGCAAGCTGGACGAGGAGTTCCCGCTGGTGGTCTGGCAGACAGGCTCCGGGACCCAGACCAACATGAATGCGAACGAAGTGATCGCCGGCCGCGCCAACGAGATGCTGACCGGAAAGCGGGGCGGCAAAAAGCCCGTGCATCCGAACGACCATGTGAATATGGGGCAATCCTCCAACGACAGCTTCCCCACCGCCATGCATGTCTCGGCGGTGCGCCAGATTCATCTGCATGTACTGCCGGCGCTGAAGCACCTGCGCGAGGCGCTGGAGAAGAAGTCACGCGAGTTCGCCGATATCGTGAAAATCGGCCGTACCCATATGCAGGATGCAACGCCGATTACCCTGGGACAGGAATTCTCGGGCTATGCAGCACAGGTGGCGCTCGGCATCGACCGGGTGGAAGCTAGCCTGCCCCGCCTCTATCCGCTCGCCCAGGGCGGCACGGCCGTCGGCACCGGCCTCAACGCCAAGGCCGGCTTTGCCGAACAGTTCGCCGCCGACATGGCGCGCCTGACCAAGCTTCCCTTCGTCACGGCGAAGAACAAGTTCGAAGCCATGGCGGCCCATGACTCCATGGTCGAACTTTCCGGCGTTTACAACACGCTGGCCGTGTCGCTGACCAAGATCGCCAACGACATTCGCCTCGCCGGATCCGGCCCCCGCTCGGGCATCGGCGAGCTGATGCTGCCGGAGAACGAGCCGGGCTCCTCCATCATGCCGGGCAAGGTCAACCCGACCCAGGCCGAGGCGCTGACGATGGTGGCAACCCAGGTGATGGGCAATCACGTCACCGTCACGATTGCCGGCAGCCAGGGCCATTTCGAACTGAACGTCTTCAAGCCCGTCATCATCTATAACCTGCTGCAATCCGGCCGCCTGCTGAGCGATGCCTGTGTCAGCTTCACCGACAATTGCGTGGTGGGTATTGCGGCCAATCGCGCGCGCATCGACGAACTGATGCAGAAGTCGCTGATGCTGGTGACGGCGCTGACTCCCCATATCGGCTATGACAATGCGGCCAAGGTCGCCAAGAAGGCGCAGAAGGAAAATACCGGCCTCAAGGAAGCAGCAGTGGCGCTTGGTTTTCTGACCGCCGAGCAGTTCGAGCAGTGGGTGCGCCCACAGGACATGGTGGGGCCTAGCAAGTAGCACCATGGCGCTGACCAAGCGCTCGGTGACGGTTGCCGGCCACCGCACCAGCCTGTCGCTGGAGCCGGAATTCTGGGCCGCCTTGCGTGAGCGGGCCAAGGCGCGCGGCTGGCCGCTGGCGCGATTGGTAGGCGAGATCGATCGCGGGCGAGCCGGGCGCAATCTCTCGAGCGCCATCCGGGTATTCCTGCTGGAAGAAGCTGGCAAGCGCGAAGGACGTTAAGAACGCGAGATTGGCAGAAAGGTTGAGTGCGTGATGGCCCAGGATCGGCGCGAGGGATACTACGATCTCGAGGTGAATGGTGAGGTCCGCGTAGTACTGGATCCCTCGCTGGTCACCATGGGCGAACCGTTCCACGACACGAAATTCAAGGCCTTCGAGACGCTGGGCGAAGGCCGGCGCATGATGATGGGCGACGATCCGCGCCTGGTGAAGATGCCGGAAAAGCCCGGCTTGCTGGACTTCTTCCGCTTCCGTCTCGCCAAGCCCGCGATCAATCACCTTCTGCAAAGTGCCGCCAAAGCCCAGCGCTCGGGCCAGCCGGAGAAGATCGTGATGGCCTGTCTCGTGCATGACATCGCCATCGGCGGCCTGTTCCCGGGCGACCACGGCTATTGGGGCGCACAACTGATCGAGCCCTATGTCGACGAGGAGGTATCCTGGGCGGTGCGCCAGCACCAGGCGGTCCGCTTCTTCGCCGATGAGAGCGTCGGATACAGTTATCCCAGCGCCTACACGCATTTCTTCGGCCCGGACTATGTGCCGCCGCCCTATATCCAGGACGCCTACAAGCTAGCGCGCGCGCATCGCTGGTACATGTCAGCCCGGATGATCACGGTGAACGATCTCTACGCCTTCGATCCCTCGACAACCGTCGCTATCGAGGAATTCACCGACATTATCGGGCGCCATTTCCGGCAACCGGACGAAGGGCTGGGCTTCGACAACTCGCCGGTTGCGCATATGTGGCGGGCGATGATCTGGCCGCATAACGCGCTGTAGGCGGGCCGACCCGGCAATTTGCCGCCGGGGCACGAGCCCGCATTTTTACCCGCGGTTTACGCCGGCGCGCCCGCTTTGCGGAAACCGTCGAGGATCATCTCCCGGAATGCAGGATTCCGGACGGGCAGGCGCTGCTGTGCATCGGAAGCCATGAAGCCAGGCGATAGCGATCGGAGTATTTCGAGCGCCGCGCGCGCCTCCGCCATACGGCCGAGCTGAACATAGGCCGGGGCCAGAACCCAGTAGGTCGTGTCCCAATCCGGATAGAGCGCAGCCGACCGTTTGGCCAGTTCGAGAGCCTGCTCCGGCCGGCCGCTGAAGAGGTGGGCAATCGCGGCAACGGTCAAAAACATGAAGAAGCCGGGGTCGAGCGGGCTGAGGGCCATGGCCCGTTCCGCATGCACCAGCGCCGCTTCCGGATCGCCACCGAATGTAAGTGCGCCGCTTGCCAGAAACGCAACGAACCCGGCGCCGGGGTTGAGTTCCAGCGCGCGGCGCACGGCATCGAGCCCGGCGTCGTAGTCCCGCGCCACCATCACGAGGACAAAGCCGCGCGACAACCAGCACCATCGCATCGTCGCTGCCGGCGGCCAATGCGCGACGGGCAAGCGCAATTTGCCGTGCCCGCATCGTCCGGCCCGACGGCGGCCCAGCCTCGCGTCAGCCTCTGCTCGTGACACCAGGCCGCATAGGCGAGCGCCGGTCGCATAGCCGGGATCGAGCTCGATTGCCCTTGCGAGCAGGTTCAGCGCAGCCAGATTTTCGTCGGGACGAAAAGCGTAGAGGTGGGGCAGCGCACGTAAGATAAAGATCGTAGACATCGAGATTTTCTACCGGTCTGCGGCGTACCCGTTCGATTTCCACCTTGCGCAAGGTCGGCTCTATCGCTCCCACCACGCTGGCGGTGATCTTGTCCTGGAGATCGAAAACGTCTTCAACGCCGCCATCGAACTTGTCCGCCCAAAGATGGGCGCCGGTCGCAGCGTCGATCAGCTGGCCGGTGATGCGTACCCGCCCGCCCGACTTGCGCACGCTGCCTTCCAGCACAAAACGCACGCCAAGGTCCTTGGCGACCTGGCGTATGTCCACGGCGCGGCCCTTGTAGGTAAAGGTCGAATTTCGCGCGATGACGAAAAGCTGATTGAACCGCGACAGCGCCGTAATGATGTCCTCGACCATGCCGTCGGCGAAATACTCCTGCTCGGCGTCGCCTGACATGTTGGTGAAGGGCAGGACCGCGATAGATGCCTTCATTGGCGTGGCCTTCGCCGCTGAGCCTGCGGCGGGCGGCCCCGCACTGGCCGGTCCGCTTCCTTCTACGCCTATCCGATAGGCATGCACCGGCTCGGCGATGTTCTTGACCTTCTGCTCGCCAAGGTCCTGAAAATCCAGATCTCAGCTTGCTTCTGACATGACGATAAACATCGCCGGAAATGCAGATGCCGCCGGGCTCGGCAAGCGCTTCAAGACGCGCTGCCAGGTTGACGCCGTCGCCGTACAGATCGCTGCCCTCCACGATCACATCGCCGGCGTTGATGCCGATGCGTAGCCGAATTGGCGGACTTGAGGGACTGTCCGCGTTTTTTACCTGCATTGCCTTCTGAATGTCGACGGCGCATTCCACGGCGTTGACGACGCTGCCGAACTCAATGAAAACGCCGTCGCCCATGAGCTTGAAGATACGCCCGCCATGGCGAGCGACCGAGGGCACCAGGACATCGTGGCGACGCGTCCGCAATTGCGCCATCGTACCGGCCTCATCCTGCTCCATCAGCCGGCTGTAACCGACCACGTCGGCAGCCAGAATGGTGGTGAGGCGGCGCTGCGCGCGTTCTTCGGCCATTGCCGGCAGGACTCTCGATCGTGCAAGGTGCCGCGGATACTAGGCGGCCCGCCGCACTGGCGCAAATCCGGTGGCTGGCCTAGAAAACAGCTGCATTTCTTGAATGACAGCTCGGCCGCGTATCGGGGGAAGCTTCACATGGGTCTCAAGATCATCGGCGCCGGTTTTGGGCGCACCGGGACCATGTCGGCCTATATGGCGCTGAACCAGCTGGGCCTGCGCTGCTATCACATGTTCGAGGTCATCGAGAACAAGGCCAATAAGGGCCATCTCGATTTCTGGAACGGGGTCGCCAATGGCCCGCCCGGCGCGCAGCATGACTGGAACCGCGTCTTCGCCGGCTATGCGGCGGCGGTGGACAACCCCGCCGCCTGCGTGTGGCGCGAACTGCTGGTGGCATATCCGGATGCCAAGGTGCTGCTGACGCTGCACCCCAAGGGCGCGGAAGCCTGGTACGAGAGCACCATCGATACGATCTATTTCAGCATGACGAGCTGGCAGTTCCATCTGCTGTCATGGCTGACGCCCTTCGCCCGCAAGATGCGCAATATGTGCAACAAGCTGATCTGGCAGCGCGCCCACCAGGGAACGATGGCGGAGCGCGCGCAAGCGCTCGCCTTTTACCGCGACCATATCGAACAGGTGAAGGCGAGCGTGCCGGCCGAGAGTCTGCTGATCTATTCCGTCGACCAGGGGTGGGAGCCGCTCTGCCGCTTCCTCGGCCTGCCGGTTCCCGCCACGCCGTTCCCCAATGTCAACGACCGCGCGGCGATCAAGAAGATCATCGCCAATATCTCGCGCGGCGCCTATGCGATCATCGCCATCGCCGTGCTGCTGGCCGCGGCGATCGTCTATGGCCTGACGCGGCTCTGAGGCTCACCTGGTTCCTTTGGGCTAATTCTGGGGCTGGCCCAGCAGGTTCTGCAGGATCGGCGCCAGCGGATTGGCCGGCTGCGGCTGTTGTTGCGGCTGCTGTTGAGCTGTTGAGGTTGCTGCTGGGGCTTCTGCAGGCCGTTCAGCAATTGCTGCAAGGGATCGCTAGCCTGCGGCTGAGTCTGATTCTGTTGCGGCGTGTTGCCGGTATTGGGCGCCGGCTGCTTGGGCTGCAGGCCCGGGATCAGCTGCTGCAGGGGATTGCCCTGGGTGCCCTGGCTGTTTGGCTGGAACAGCGCACCGGTCAGATTGAAGCTGGGTTTGTCCAGCGGCCCGGTCAGGTTGATGGTCATGATCGAGTTCTTCATGTCGGGCGCGCGGTAGATATCGACGATCATCGCTATCTTCCACAGCGGCAGGCTGGCGGTGCCATGGGCGAGTGCCTTCGCCGCCGGGTTTGTCAGCGTCGTATTCTCCGTCGTCACCACGCCATGGCTGATGGAGAAATCGCCGGCCAGATCGTTCACCTTGCCGGCGAAAAGCTGCAGCACGCCGCCCAGGCGATCGGTAATGCCCTGCACGATCTTCAGCTGCGATCCCAGCGCGCCCAGCAACGCGCTACCCGCCGTCTGGGTCAGTTTGCTCAGGATCTGGATCTTGCCCGCGTGATGACCGGAACCCTGCAGTGAGCCGATCATCTCCGCTTCCGAGGCGCCGCTGGCCGCGACCCCGGCGCTGATCGTGAGCGGCCCCTTGACCGTGTCGGTGCCGGCAAGTTGCGCGATCTCCATGTTCTGCGCCAGCAGCGCGGCCGCTGAAGGCGGGCAGGCCGCGCCCGACCACCTTCGCATCGCTGACCGCGAAGGTGCCGCCATAGATTTTGCCCGTCAGAGTCTGGATGGTCATCGTGCCGCCGGCGAATTGCAATCGGGCCACCAGATCGTCGATGCGGTTGCCGCTGAGCTGAAGGTGGCCGGCTTTGTAATCCAGCGTGCCGTCGCCCATGTCGAGGGCGGAGAGGTCGAGGGGCTGGCGCGACCAGCGGCCGCCGCCTTGCTGCGAGCCGCCGCCCGATCCAGCACCACCGGTACTGCCGCCACCGCTTCCACCGCTGCTGCCGGCCGACAAAGCGGCGGCATTGAAATTGCTGCTGGCGAAGGTGGCGGCGAATTGCAGGCGGCTGCCGCTCATATCCACATTGGCATTGCCCGAGAGATCGCTGTCGCCGGCCTTCAGCGACAGATCCTTGACCGCGAACTTCCGGGCATCGCCGCTGAGATGGACGTTCAGCGCCAGGGGGCCGGCATTGCGCGGCGCCGGTTTGCCGAGAGCCGCCAGCAGGCTGCCGAAATCGCCGTGATTGGCGCTCAGCGTCACATCGAAGGCAATCGGCGTCTTCGCCGCCGCGACACTGCCGTTAATCGAGGCATTGCCGCCCAGCGCCGTCAGCGTCAAGGCGAGCTTCATGGCATTGGCGCCGCCTTCCAGATGGCCGGCAAGGCCCAGCGCACCCAGTTTGCTTGCGGTAGCACCCCCGACACCGGCCAGCGCCAGCAGCGGGGCCGGCTGGGCCGCGTCCAGTTTCAGATCGGTCGCCACTTGCGGCGTGGCGGAAAGCCCGGTCAGGCGGCCCTTCAGCGCGCCCTTGCCGCCGATGCCGGGCAACGTCAGCGCCAGATCGAAATCCAGCGAATCCTTGCCGCTGGTCGCCTTGCCGGTCAGCGCCACGGCGCCCAGCTTGTCCACGCCCGGCCGCGAAAGGCCCAGAATCTGGAATACCGGTGCTGCGTTCTTCGCCGCGATGCTGAGGGTGCTGTCGACCCGCGGCACACCGGCGCGCAAGCCCTGCGCAGTGCCGTTGGCCGCACCCTCGACGCCGGGGCCGGTGACGGCAAAGGAGATATCGAAGGCGACGTCATCGGCGCCGCCCTTGACCGCGCCGTTCAATTTGAGCGCGCCATATTGTCCCGGCGCCGGCCGGCCGAAACCCGCGATCTGCAACACGCGGGCGGCATCCTGCGCCGCGACATTCACCTTCAGATCGTAGCGCGGATCCTTCGCCAGATTGACGATGCTGCCGGCGATGCTGCCCTGGCCGCCGCCGATATCCTTGGCGCTGGCATCGGCAATGGTGAGCTTGCCGCCGAACAGGGTTCCCTGCAGATGCAGGCCGCGCATGGCCTGGCCGTTGAAGGAAAGCGTGCCGGCCCGAGATCGAAATTCGCCTCGAGATCGGCGAGCGCGGACAGCCCGGCCAGCGGCGAGGCCGGCTTGCCGGCCGCGGCCGTGCTGCTGGTCGATGTCGAAGCGCCGCCCGCTGCCTTTCGGCGGCATATAGGCATCGGCATCCAGCTGATCGATGGTCAATCCGATGCCGAAGCCGGGCTTGGTGCGCGCCCCGCCGGGCAACGCCACCGTGACACCACCCTGGATGTGGGAAGCATCCAGGCGCATGTCGAGATCGGCGAGCTCGATCTGCGTCGGGCCGGCGATCAGCCGGCTGGTGAGCGTCAGGCTGCGCAGGCGATCGGCCGATACCTTGGGCAGCGGCGCGCCCAGCCAATTGGCGAGATCGCGCAGATTGTCGGACTTGGCCTGGATCGCGCCGGCGAATTGCGGCATCCCGTCCTTGCTGGCGATCGTGCCGGCGAGGCTGACATCCGATCCGCCGGGCAACAGGGCCGATGCCTGCTTGATCTGCAACTGGCCGTCGGCCAGGCGGCCGGTCAGATGCGGCCGGGTCACGACCCCCTGATGCCAGGCCACCGCCTCGGCCGAGAGATCGAAATTGACCACCACCTGCCCCGGCAGCGCAAAGCCGCCGCTGCCCGGCACGACGGCCGTTGTCGGCGCGGGCGCGGTTGTGGCGGCGGCCGGCGTCGACGTGGCCGCGGGCATCAGCTTGTCCAGATCGAGCCGGCTGAAAGCAAGATTGATGCTGCCCTGGGTCGGGCTGCCGGGCTGAAAATCGATCTTGCCCGTCGCGTTGGTGTCGCCCAGCGACAGAGCCAGGTTGGCGAGTGCGATATCGGCGGCGGAAGCGTCGAGATCGGCGGACAAGGTGAAGGGCTGCGCCAGGCCAGCGGGCAGGTTCTGGAATCCGGCCGATTTGAACACCAGCGCCGGATCGCTGAGCTTGGCGCCGATCTTGCCCTTGACCGCGGCCGCCGTCTGGTCGGCGGAGCCATCGAAGCTGACCACCGCCGCATCGCCCGCGACGTTCAGCGTGCCGCGCATGGAGATCGGCCCGCTGCCGGCCAGCGAATCGATGGCGATATCGAACTTTGCCGGCAATCCTACCAGCTTGGCCTGGCCCGTGGCGGTGAAGGGGCCGGTCAGCGAACGCATCACAACGGTGGCGTCGAGCCCTTCCAGCTTCTGCTCGATCCCGCCGGCGCGATACAGCACGGTACCGTTCTCGATGGTGAAATTGTCCACCGAGATTTCCGCCGCCGGTCCGCTCGACGCACTGGCGGAGGGACTTGCCGGAGCCCGCGGCCAGAGGTTGTCCCTGGCGCCGGCGGCGCGGTGAACTGCCAGTTGGCCTCCCCATTGGGCAGGCGCTCCAGCAGCACCACCGGTTCGACCAGTGTCACGCTGGTGACCTGGATCTTGCCGCTCAGCAGCGGCACCAGCGCCACATGGACCTCGAGGGATTTGAGGCGCGCCATGTCCGGGCGCGCTGCCGCCGGGCAGGTTGGCCAGGCGCACGCCGGAGACCGAGAGCGCCGGCGAGGGCAGCAGCGAAAGCGACATGTCGCCATCGATGGCCAAGATCGCGCCCGGTCGCGGCGCGCACCTGCTCGGCCACCTTGCCCTTGTAGCTGTTCCAGTTGACGAAACGCGGTCCGATGGCAATGGCCGCCACCAGCAGGACGATCAGCGCAAAGACGCCGATTAATATCTTCTTCAGCATCCTGGCCCCTCGTTTGTCTGCAGCCCGTAGCCCAGCTTGTGCCCCAGCGTATGTTCAACGTTGCAACCGCCGCCGGCGGCATTACATAGATCGTGAAGCGATTCGCCAGCCATATCCCAACTGGGCAATTCCCGATCCCAATTCCGCGGCAGCGAATTGATCAGGAGCAACTCCATCAGGAGAACCATGGGCGACCTCGTCAACCTTAACAAATTTCGCAAGGCAAAGCAGCGCCAGACCGAAGAAGTCCAGGCCGGCATCAATCGCGAAAAATTTGGCAGAACCAAGGCGGAGACGAAACGCGACCGCAAGACCCGCGAACGCGACGAAGCGCCAGCTGGATGGATCGAAACTGCCGGGCGAGAACGACGATAAGCCGAAGCGTTAAAGAAAGCCCTCATGGTGAGCCTGTCGAACCATGAGTTCCACGACGGCCCTCACCCTTCGACAGGCTCAGGGTGAGGAATTTCTTTGTCCTACCGGTTCCCCATGCGCAGCACCTTGCCGGGATTCATCCGGTTATCGGGATCGAGCGCGCGCTTTGATCACGCGCATCGTCTCCACCGCCGCGCCATGCTCGGCCTCCAGGCAATGGATCTTGCCATAGCCCACGCCATGCTCGCCGGTGCAGGTGCCGCCCATGGCGAGCGCGCGCTCGATCATGCGGTCGTTGACACGCTCGGCCGTCGCCATCTCGGCCGGATCGTCGGGATCGATCAGGAAGACGAGATGGAAATTGCCGTCGCCCACATGGCCGACCAGGGGTGCGATGCAGCTTTGCCTCGGCGATATCCTTCTGGGTCTCCAGGATGCAATCGGCCAGGCGTGAAATCGGCACGCAGACATCGGTTGCCCAGCCCTTGCTGCCGGGCTTGAGCGCCAGCGCGGCATAATAGGAATCGTGGCGCGCCTTCCACAGCTTGTTGCGGTCCTCGGCCTTGGTCGCCCAGCGGAAATCGCCCGCACCATGCTCGCCGGCGATTGCCTGGACCATCTCGGCCTGCTCCACCACGCCGCGCTCGGTGCCGTGGAATTCGAACAACAGGGTCGGGCGCACCGCATAATCCAGCTTGGAATAGCGGTTCACCGCATCGATCTGCACCTCGTCCAGCAGTTCGATGCGCGCCACGGGAATGCCGCTCTGGATCGTCTGGATCACCGTGTTGACCGCATCGGCCATGCTGGGAAATCCCGCCACCGCCGCCGATGTTGCTTCGGGAATGCCATACACGCGCAACCTGATCTCGGTGATCACGCCCAAAGTGCCTTCGGAGCCGACGAAAAGCCGCGTCAAGTCATAACCGGCCGCCGATTTGCGCGCTCGCCCGCCGGTCTTGATGATCTGGCCATCCGCCAGCACCACGGTCAGGCCCAGCACGTTCTCGCGCATGGTGCCGTAGCGCACCGCATTGGTGCCCGAGGCGCGGGTCGCCGTCATGCCGCCGAGCGAGGCATTGGCGCCGGGATCGATGGGAAAGAACAGGCCGCGGTCGCGGATATGCTCGTTCAACTGCTTGCGGGTGACGCCAGCCTGCACCTTCACATCCAGATCGCCGTCATTCACCTCGAGGATATTGTTCATTTGCGTCAGGTCGATGGTGATGCCGCCATGCAGGGCCGCGACATGACCCTCCAGTGACGTGCCGGTGCCAAAGGGGATGATCGGCGCGCCGTATTTGGCGGCGAGCCTGACGATGGCCGCGACCTCTTCGGTCGAATGAGCAAAGGCAACAGCGTCGGGGGCTGCCGTCGCATGATAGGATTCGTCATGGCCATGCTGGTCGCGCACCGCCTGGGACACCGACAGGCGTTCTCCCAGCAGGGTCTTCAGATCCTGAACCAGCGGCTCGACCGCATGGCTGCGGGTCTGGATGTTCATAGCTCGCCTCCTGGCGACCCCAATGAGGAGGCGCCTCACACCGCCTTCAAGCTAGACTTAGCCGCCCGCCTCGGCAACCATGCGCGCCTCCGCCCGGGTCGCCAGCGCATTCATGAGCCTTTCCGTCATCATCCTTACCTTCAACGCCGAGGCGACGCTGGACGCCACGCTGGCGAGCGCCGCCCAGGTCTCCGACGATATCCATGTGGTGGATTCCGGCAGCAGCGATGGGACGCTCGCGATCGCAGAAGCGCGCGGCGCCCATATCGTCAGCCATCCCTTCGAGGATTACGGCCGGCAGCGCAACTGGGCCATCGACAATCTGCCGCTCAAATACGATTGGCAGCTGCATCTCGATGCCGATGAGCGGTTGTCGCCTGAGCTTTCGGCGCGCATCAACGCGCTGCGCGGCGCCTTTCCCGCCGATATCGACGGCTATTTCCTGCCCCGCCTGCTGCATTTCATGGGCCGGCCCATCCGCCATGGCGCCATGTATCCGATCTGGCATCTGCGCCTGTTTCGCCGCGGCAAGGGGCGCTGCGAGGACCGGCGCTATGACCAGCATTTCCAGGTCGAAGGGCCCACGGCGCGCATCGACGCGCCGATGATCGACGATGTGCGCATGAGCCTCAGTGAATGGACCACGCGCCACAACCGCTGGTCCGATGCCGAAGTGAGCGAGATCCTGAACCCCAGCGGCAGCGGCGTGATCGCCGGCAAGCTCGGTGGCAATCCGATCGAGCAGAAGCGTGCCTTGCGCGGCGGCTATAACTCGGCGCCGCTATTCGCGCGCGCGTTTGCCCTGTTCTTCTATCGCTATGTGCTGCGGCTGGGCTTTCTCGACGGCATGCCCGGGCTGATCTTCTTCGTACTGCAGACCTTCTGGTTCCGCTTCCTGATCGACGCGAAGGTCTATGAGAAGCGGATGAAGAAGTAAGGCCACGCCAGCACGCCCAATTCTCCATTCGTCATTCCCGGGGCTGCCGCCCTGGCCGAGCCCTTGGGGCAGAGCCCGGGAATCCACGTCTTCTTTCTTCAGTTTCAAGTCGTGGATACCCGGGCTCCGGCCAAACGGCCGGCCCCGGGCATGACGTAAGGGGAGATCGTGCTTCTTTGGTCCTTCTTCCCCCGCCCCCTAAGCGCGCCGGCTGGCGCGCGGATAAGAGGGGGGCGGGCCGGGGTGGGGGTGACCGAATTCGCTACGAAATCCGGTACTCGACATCCTGCGGCTTACAGTCGGGGCCGTTGAGCGGCAGCATGTCGACGGGACATGCGGAGAGCGCGATCAGGCAATCCATCTCGGCCGTGAAGGTCACCGCATCGCCGGGCCGGCTGACCGGCGGCAGAATCTTGAAGCTGCCATCGGCCGCCACCGGCACATTCATGAACAGATTGAGCGCCGTCGGCACGGTCATCGCCGCGGGGTCGATGCCGATCTGGCGCATCGCCTCGCGCCAGTTGTCGGCGCAGTTGCGGTGATAGCCCTTCACGCCAAGCTGGACATAGCGCACGGCATCGCAGCAGGGAAAAATCGTGTCATGCACGCCGGGCGAGGTATCGCCGGTCATCGTCAGGATCGGCCGGCGCAGCTGGGTCCAGAGCTGGTCCCCTTTGCGCGGCGCCATGCGATACCAGACATTGCGCGAATGCTGGATCGACAGGCTCTCGCCGATATCCGCCGCGTTATGGGCGAACAGATCGACCACCTGGCTGCCATGGGTATTGACGATAGCAAGGCTCTCGCCATGCCTGCAGGCGAAACCCCGCCCCTTCTCCGCCCTTGATGATCGGCATGCCTGCTGAACTCCTTATGCTTTGCCGAAGGCGCCGCCGCCCGGCGTTTCGATAATGAAGACATCGCCCGGGGCCATGGCCGTCTGGTCCGTGCCGCCGAGTGCTTCGATCCGTCCATCGCGCCGCTGCACATAATTGCGCCCGAGCGCAGCAGGCCCGCCCCCCGCCATGCCATAAGGCGGGATACGGCGATGGCCCGAGAGGATCGCCGCCGTCATCGCCTCGCGAAAGCGTATGCGGCGGATCACGCCGTCGCCGCCGCGATGCTTGCCCTTGCCGCCACTGCCGCGCCGGATGGCAAAGCTTTCCACCAGCACGGGAAAGCGCCATTCCAGCACCTCCGGGTCGGTCAGGCGCGAATTGGTCATGTGGGTGTGCACCGCATCGGTGCCGTCGAAATCCGGCCCCGCGCCGGAACCGCCGCAGACCGTCTCGTAATACTGATGGCGCTCATTGCCGAAGGTGAAATTGTTCATCGTGCCCTGGGCCGCCGCCATCACGCCCAGCGCGCCATAAAGCGCATCGGTGATGCATTGCGAGGTCTCGACATTGCCGGCGACCACGGCGGCGGGATATCGCGGCCGCAGCATGGAGCCATCGGGAATGACGATCTCCAGCGGCTTCAGGCAGCCGGCATTCATCGGGATATCGTCCTCCACCAGGGTGCGGAAGACATACAGCACGGCGGCGCGGCAAACGGCCGAGGGCGCGTTGAAGTTGGTGGCGAGCTGGGCGCTGGTGCCGGTGAAATCGATGCGCGCACCCCGGGCCGCGCGGTCGATGGCGACAGTGACGGCGATCTTGCTGCCATCGTCCATCTCATAGACAAAGCGGCCATCGCCCAGGCGATCGATCACCCGGCGCACCTGCTCCTCGGCATTGTCCTGGACATGGCCCATATAGGCCTCGACCACATCGCGGCCGAAATCGCGGCTCATGCGGCCTAGCTCCTCTACGCCCTTGGCATTGGCCGCCACCTGGGCCGCGAGATCGGCGATGTTCTGATCCGGGATTGCGCGCCGGATAGTCGCCGCTCGCCAAAACGGCGCGCATCTCGGCGTCGCGGAAGCGCCCGCCTTCGACAAGCTGAAAATCGTCGATCAGCACGCCCTCTTCTTCCACGGTGCGGCTGTTGGGCGGCATGGAGCCGGGCGTGATGCCGCCGACATCGGCGTGATGGCCGCGGCTGGCGGTATAGAACAGCACCTCGCCGGAGCCTTCGTCGAAGACCGGCGTCACCACCGTGATGTCGGGCAGATGCGTCCCGCCGTTATAGGGCGCGTTCAGCACATAGACATCGCCCGGCTGCATGCTGTTTGCCCGCGAGCGGATGATGGTGGCCACACTCTCGCCCATGGAGCCCAGATGCACCGGCATATGCGGGGCATTGGCGATCAGATTGCCCTCGCGATCGAACAACGCGCAGGAGAAATCCAGCCGCTCCTTGATGTTCACCGAATGGCTGGTGTTCTCCAGGGTCGAGCCCATCTGCTCGGCGATGGACATGAACAGGTTATTGAAGACCTCCAGCATCACCGGATCGACATCGGTGCCGATCGCGGACTGGCGCTTCAGCGCCACAACCCGGCGCAGCAGGATGTGGCCGAGCGGCGCCATCTGCGCCTGCCAACCCGGCTCGACGACGATGGTGCCGGTTGCCTCGCTGATGATCGCTGGGCCCGTCACCTTGTCACCCGCCGCCATGCCGTCGCGCTCATGGAGCGGGGCGTCATGCCAGGCACCGGCGCTAAAGAAGCGAAGCTCGGCCTTGGCCTTTAGCGCCCCGCCGCTGCGCAGTGGCTTCAACTGCTCGCCGGGCCGCTCGGTTTCTCCAACGAGCTCGACGGACACCGCTTCGGCAATCAGCCCCTTGCCCGGCACGACGAAGCCATAGCGCTGGCGATGGGCCGCCTCGAAGCCCGCCGTGATCTCTGCGACCTCGCCCATGGGCACGACCAGCGCCGTGTCGGTGCCCGCATAGCGCAGATGCAGGCGGCGATGGGTGATGGCATCGGCGGCATCGAGGCCCTGATGGGTCAGCTCGCGCGCCGCTTCGGTTGCCAGATTGTCCAGCATCGCATTGAGTTTCGGCATTAATAGGGCATCGAACGGTGCTTCCACCGCCCGCTCGCGCAGCACCCGCACATCGGCAAGACCCATGCCATAGGCCGAGAGCACGCCCGCCAGCGGATGCAGGAACACGGTCTTCATGCCGAGGGAATCGGCGACCCGGCAGGCATGCTGGCCGCCCGCGCCCCCGAAGCAGCAGAGCGCGTATTGCGTCACGTCATGGCCGCGCTCGATGGATATTTCCTTGATCGCATTGGCCATGTTCTCGATGGCGATGGTGAGAAACCCCTCCGCCGCCTGTTCGGGCGTGCGGCCATCGCCGATGGCCGTCGCCAGGTCGGCGAACCTGGCATGGACGATGTCGGCATCGATGGGCTGGTCGGCCCTGGGCCCGAAGACGTGGGGAAAGAAGCTTGCCTGCAGCTTGCCCAACATGACGTTGCAATCGGTCACCGTCAGCGGACCGCCGCGCCGGTAACAGGCTGGCCCCGGATTGGCGCCGGCGGAATCCGGGCCAACGCGAAACCGCGCGCCGTCGTAATGCAGTATCGAACCGCCGCCCGCCGCCACGGTGTGGATACGCATCATCGGCGCGCGCATGCGCACGCCGGCGACCTGGGTTTCGAAGGCGCGCTCGAACTGGCCGTCGTAATGCGACACATCGGTCGAGGTGCCGCCCATATCGAAGCCGATGATCTTGGCAAGACCCGCCTGGCGCGCGGTCTCGACCGCCCCGACAACGCCGCCGGCAGGACCCGACAGGATGCTGTCCTTGCCCTGAAAGCGCGCCGCATCGGCGAGGCCACCATTGGACTGCATGAACATGAGGCGGGCATCGGCGGGCAGGTCGGCGGCCACCTGGGCCACATAGCGGCGCAGGATCGGCGAGAGATAGGCATCGACCACGGTCGTGTCGCCGCGGCCGACATATTTCATCAGCGGACTCACTTCGTGGCTGACGGAGATCTGGGTGAAGCCGATGTCGCGCGCCAACTCAGCCACCGCCCGCTCATGGGTCGTGTGGCGATAGCCATGCAGGAACAGGATTGCAACCGACCGAATGCCGCGGGCAAAAGCATCGGCGAGGCCGTTGCGCGCGCCGGCGAGATCGATGGGCGTCAATACCTCGCCCTCCGCCGTCACCCGCTCATCGACTTCGAGCACCGATTCATAGAGAAGCTCCGGAAGCACGATGTGGCGGGCGAAGATATCGGGCCGGTTCTGATAGGCGATGCGAAGCTGGTCGGCAAAGCCCTTCGTCGTCACCAGCAGGGTACGGTCGCCCTTGCGCTCCAGCAGCGCGTTGGTGGCGACGGTGGTTCCCATCTTCACCGCCTCGATCACCGGCGGTATGGCGATGCCTGGTTTCACGCCGAGAATCTCGCGGATGCCCTGGATAGCGGCGTCGCGATACTGCTCCGGATTTTCCGACAGCAGCTTGTGGGTCAGCAATTCGCCATCGGGCCGGCGCGCCACCACATCGGTGAAGGTCCCGCCGCGATCGATCCAGAACTGCCAGCCCTCTGTCACCCGATATCCCTCGGCCCGTGTCGCGAAGCGAAGCGGCTATGCAATCGATCTAGATCACATATTGCAAGCGCGCCGCGACCTCTCGGGTCGGCTGGCCGAAGGGCCAGGACGGGATACCCTCTTTCGCGGGTGACGCCAACGCCGGATCGATGGCCGTTCGCAAAAGGAAATTGGGATCGCCGGCGGCGAACCGCGATCCCGCCAGGTCGTGCACCATACGGCTCCCCGAATAAGGGGTCAGGACCGCGCGGTCATGGGCAATACCAAGGAAGCGGCAGATTTCACCTGTGGCCGCCGCGGGATCGGTCACCAATTTCTCGAAGGTCACCCGCAATTGCCGCTCAGGCTCGATGTTTTCAAGGAAACCCAGGATCTGCCGATTGACGCTGGCCCAGAATTTCTCGCCATAGAGCCAGGCATTCTCGTCCCAGATCAACCAATGCCGCCCGAACATGCGGTGAAATCGCATGCGGACGAAGGATTCGATCGCCGGCGCGGGATGGCGCACCAGATGAATGTAGCGCGCCTGGCTGAAGACCCTTTCGGCGTAACCGAGCCATTCAGGGTGGAAGCCGTTGAGCGGACTCTTGTCCACGAGAATGCGCGGGCTTGCCGCGCGCTGCAGCCGCTCGAAAACAGCGGGCATCGGCACATCATCGCGGTCCAGGGCTTCGAACTCGGCCGCGGTTTCAGTCACGGAAAGCTGGCCAAGCTCCTTCAGGGCCGAGGCCAGGCCGGAGCGAATCCAGCGATAGCCGAGCGCTTCGGTTTGAATGCGCTGCCTGCGCGGGGAAACGAAGGGAAGCAGATCGAGCTCGGGCGGTACGAAAAGCCCAGGATGCCCCGCCAGCATGATGCGAAGCAGGGTCGAGCCGGAGCGTGTGGTGGAGAGGATGAAAACGACGGGCCGCTCCAGGCGTTTGCCGAAGTTTCGCTCGAGGGTGCCCCATGCCCAGGCACCCTTGTCGTAGAGTTCCGTCATCTGTTGCGCCGGCGCCGGCGGCGTTTCGAGTTCGCGGGCGACAAACTGTGCCGCCAGACGGATCGACATGAAGTTCGGCTCGTCCTGCCGCAGAAGCAGCAGGCCGAGTTCGCGGTGAACTGGCTGGTGCAGCACGGTCAGGAGAGCCAGCGGGTCATCCTGCTGTCGGTCGAGCACCACGCGCCCTGGCGCTATCCCAACTGCCGCGGCGACCCTGGCGCGCATCCATTCGAGGACCGTTGCGTAGCGGCGCTCGAACGGCATGGCCGCAAGAGTCTTGCGATTGATCGCCGGTGACATCATCGCTGCCCGCGCCAATTTCGGCTCTCAGGTCTCCCGCACATCGATCGGCCCGGGCCGTTCGCCGCGGCGATGCCGAAGCATCATCGTCTCGTAACCGCGTTCGAGATTGCGAACGAAGCGCGGCGCATCGAACAGGGGCGCCTTGCCCCGGGCTTCGGCCAGTGCCTGGCGGATGGATGCGCGCGCCTGCGGATCGTGGGCGAGCTTGAGGGCGATCTCCGTATATTGCTCGGCGTTGCGGGCAACAAGACCCGGCAGGCCGGCGGCGACAAGCGCGCTCGCCGCCACGCGCGAGGCGAATTGCGCGCCGAGCTCGGTCACCAGCGGCACACCGGCCCACAGCGCATCGAGCGAGGTCGTATGGCCGTTATAGCTGCGGGTATCGAGAGCGATGTCGGCCAGCGCCAGGCGCGCCAGATGCTCGGGCTTTGCCGGGCGGTTGGCGAAGACGAGGCGGCGGGAATCGACCTCGCCCGCCTCGGCCACCTTGCGGAGATTCGCCTGCGCCAGCGTGTCGCCGCCATGCAGCCAAAGCAGGCTGCCCGCTACATCGCGCAGCAAGCCGAGCCAGATATCGAATGTGGCGCGATCGAGTTTCTGCGGCGTATTGAACGAGCAAAAGACGAGGCCCTGCTCGGGCAGGCCCCATTGCGCGCGGGTCATCGCCTCTCGCGCAATCGGCTCCTGCGGATCGTGGGGCAGATAGCAATGCGGCAGGCGGCAGAGCTGCTCGGCAAAAAAGGGCTGATGGGCCGCCGGGGCGACGACCGGATCGGCGATGAGATAATCGATGAACCGCGCGCCCATCGTTCCCGGAAAACCGAGCCAGGTCGCCTGTACCGGTGCTGCACGCAACGCCAGCGCGCTCATCCGGTTGGCCGATGTCAGGCCGTTCATGTCGATCAGGATGTCGATGCCCTCGCCGGCGATCCGCTCGGCAAGCTGGCGGTCGCCCAGGGACTGCACATCGACGAACCGATCGCAGCCTTTGACGATGCGCTGGCGCGCCAGGCTCGAATCCTCGGCATTGGCGCAATAGGCGACCACCTCGAAGCGTTTGCGGTCATGCAGGCCGAAAACGGCGGCGGAGAGCTGGGCCACCGCATGATCGCGAAAATCGCTGGAGAGATAACCGAGGCGCAAGCGCTCGCTCTCGCCAGCGCGTGCAGCCTGGCGCATGCGCGCAATTTGGGCCAGCGGCGGGTGGGCGCGTCTGGCGACCTCCGCCGACCAGGCCTCGGCCAGCGCCAGCCTGCTTTTCTCATCCGTCTGGCGGCAGAGCTGGGCCAGCGGCGATTCGCTGGGGCGGCGCTGGGCGGCCAGCGCTGCCTTGGTCTGGCGCGCCAGTGCCGGCTCCAGCGCCTCGGCGGCATGCCAGTCGCAGGCGGTGCGTAGTGCGGTATAGAGGCCGGCGGTGGCGCTTTCATGGCCGGGGCTGAGTTCGAGTACCTTGCGAAACGAGGCGATGGCGAGATCCAGCCGGCCGAGGCGCATCATCACCAGGCCGAGATTGCTGTGGGATTCGATCGAATCCGGCACCAGCTCCGCCGCCTTCAGGTAATAGGGTGCCGCCAGCGCCATCTCGCTGCGTTCCTGATGGATCGTGCCCATCAGGTGGTGGGCCTCGGCACGCCCGGGCTCCAGGGCCAGCGCGCGCCCTCCCACGGCCAGCGCTTCGCTGAAGCGGTGCTGGCGGCGAAGCGCAATGCCGAGATGACAGAGCGTCTCGATATCGTCAGGTTTCAGCGTCAGCGCGCGCTGGAAGGCGTCGACCGCGGCCACCCCATCGCCGAGCTGGTCGAGGCTGAGGCCCCAGCCGCTCCAGCAGCGATAATCCTGCGGATCCAGCTCGCTCGCGCGCCGATGGGCGGCGGTCGACGCCAGGGCCTCGCCCGCCAGGCGCTCGGCCCGGCCGAGCAGGCGCCAGAGATCGGCGCGCTGGGGAGATTTTCGCAGAAGGTCAAGCAACGGCTGGCGGGCCTCGTTCGCGCGGCCCACCTCGATAAAGGTCAGCGCCAGGTTGCGCATGGCGTCGGAATGGCCAGGCTCGGACTTCAGCGCCTGCTGCAGGCAGGCGATGGCCTGGTCGTAATATTTGAACTGGGAGAGCATGCCGCCGAAATTGGCGGCGTATTGCGCCACGTTCGGGGCCAGTTCCACGGCGCGGGCCAGCAGCGTCAGCGCTTCCTGATCGCGCCCGGTCTCGTGGCAGAGCACGCCAAAGCCATGCAGGGTCGCTGGATCCTTCGGTTGAGCGATCAGCGCGCGGCGGTAAAGCCGTTCGGCCGTGGCGCGATCGCCGGCGCGATGCTGGGCTGTGGCTTCGGCCAGACTCACGATCTCTTCTCACGATCTCTTCCTCATAACCCCTCCCCGGCGCGCAACGCCCGCTCCACTTCCAGCAGCACGCTGGTCCAATCGCCCAAGGCAGGTTGGCGAAACAGGCGAAGCGAGGAATACCAGGGCGTGTCGCTTCGTTCTGTCAGCCAGCGCCAATCGGCCGGGCGCTGCAGCAGCACCCAGGTCGGCCGGCCGAGCGCGCCCGCCAGATGGGCCAGCGCCGTATCGATGGTGATGACCAGATCGAGGGCCTGCAGCATCGCTGCGGTCTCGATGAAGTCGGCATAGGCCTCGCGGCCATACTCAGCCTCGGCCTTGGGATCGAGCAGCCTGCCGCCATAGCCGGTCTCGATGATCTGCTCGCGCCCCGGGCCGATCTGCAGGCTGATGAAACTGTATCCGGGCACCAGCAACAGGCCGGCAAATCGCGAGAGCGGGATCGAGCGGAAGCGGTCGCCCGGATGCAGTTTGCTGCCCTGCCAGGCGAGGCCGATCCGCGGACCCGGCAGGCGGCGCCAGCGCTGGCGCCATTTCTCCGCCATTTCCGGCGGCACGGCGAAGCAATCGGCGGGCGGCAGGGTCTCCAGGGTGCTGGCGAAGATATAAGGCAGACTCATCAGCGGCGCCTGCAGATCATGCGCCGGCAATTCGCCGGAAAGCGGCACCGCCGCGGCGATGCCGGGGATCTTGGCGGCCAGCGGCAGGACCGGCGCGTGGCATTCCAGCACAACGCGCGCGCCCAGCGCCAGCACCAGCGGGACATAGCGCAGGAACTGGATGCTGTCGCCATGACCCTGCTCGGCATGCAGCAACACCGTTTTGCCGGTGGGGTCCGAACCATCCCAGCGCGGCGCCTCGTGGCGCAGCCGGGTGGGAAAATTCTCCGCCTGCCAGCGCCATTCATATTCGGGCCAGCCTTCGGCGTAACGTCCCGCCCCCAGCAGCGCCATGCCAAGATCGGCATGGGCATGAGCGTTGTCGGGCTGCGATCGCCAAAGCGCGGCGATAGGCATCGATGGCTTCGTCCAGCCGGTCGAGGGCGCGCAGCGCATCGCCATGGGCAATCAGCGCGTCAGCGTTGTCCGGCGCCAGGGTGACGCGCCGCCGGCAGGCCTCCTCCGCTTCGCGAAAGCGCCCCTCCGCCGCCATGACCTGGCCGAGCAGGCTCTGGGCCTCGGCTGAGTCCGGCGCCAGTGCGGTGGCGCGCTGGGCGGATGCAATGGCGGCGGCACCCTCGCCGCTCGCCTGCAGCGCCATGGCCAGGTTCATATGGGCCCTGATCGCGCCCTCATCCTTCGCCAGCGCCTGGCGATAGCAATCGATGGCTTCGCCGTGGCGCTTCTGGCTTTGCAGGATGGCGCCGAGATTGACCAGCAGTTCGGCATTCTCCGGCTCCAGTTCGACCGCGCGGCGCGCGAGTTCTTCCGCCTCGGCCGCGGCACCCAGCGACAGACGCGTGCCGGCGAGATTGGAGAGAGCGGCCGCCCAGTTCGTGCGTAGCGCAAGCGCACGGCTATAGGCCGTCGCTGCCTCCAGATGGCGCTCGGCCGCGCGCAGGACATTGCCGAAGGCAAACCAGAAATCGGCGTTGTCGCCTGCCTGCTCCACCGCGGCGCGGTACTCGCCGATGGCCTCGTCGATCTTGCCCTGGGCGCGCAAAGCCGCACCCAGCGCCGGCGCGATTGGCGGCGATCGTGGGTGCCAGTTCTACAGCGCGGCGCAGATGCGGCTTCGGCTTTCTCGACCTGGCCCAGTTCCAGCAGCGCCACGCCCAGATTGCGCGCCGCCTTGGCGAAGTTCGGCCGCGAAGCGAGCGCGCGTTCAAAAGCGGCGGCCGCTTCGTTCATCCGGCCGAGGCTGCGCAGTGAAAGTCCCAGATTGCGGTGGGCATCGGCATCGCCGGGATCGATCGCCAGCACCGACTTCGAACTGGGCAATCGCCTGCTCCGGCTGGCCCAGCAGCGATAGCGCACTGCCGAGATTGCGGCGGATATTGGCGTTGCTGGGTGCAATCGTGCTGGCGCGCTGCAGCAATTCCTGTGCCTCGTGCCGCCGGCCACTGTCCAGGCAGATGACGCCCAGCAGATGCAGGGCTTCACTGGCCTCGGGCTGGACCGAAAGCCAACTGCGGCAGAGCGTCTCGGCTTCGCTCAGCCGATTGTCGGAATAGCGCTCGGTTGCCAGCAATCCGGCCTCGGCGGGCGACAGCCGCACATCGGCGATGGTGACGCGTTCGCCTGTGGCGGGTTCGCCCGCGGCGCGCTCACCTGTTGCGTGTTCAACGGGGGCCGCGCTCACGACGCCTCCTCATCGCCCAGGCGCGCGATGACCTGGTTGATCACATTGTCCCAGGCGCCGGATTTGGGCTGGCGCAGCAGCCGCAGCGTCGGATACCAGGGCGAATCGCCACGGTCGCGAAACCAGCACCAGCTCGTGGGCTGCGCCAGCAACAGCCAGGCAGGCCGGCCCAGCGCGCCGGCGAGATGTGCCGCCGGAGAATCCACCGCGATCAACAGGTCGACGCCGTCGATGGCGGCCGCCATCTCGCCCCACAGCGCATCGCGAGGAAATTCGGCGCCGAGATCGGTGATGCGATGGCCGAGGCCGGCCGCGGCAATCTCTGCCCGGCGATCTTGTGTGTTCAGCGCCACGAAACTGCCATGGGCGCGGCCGACGAGCTCGGACAGCGATCGGGTGGGAAGGTCGCCACGATGATCCAGGGAATTGGCGCCACCGGATCCACTGCGCCAAACAAGCCCGATGCGCGGCGCCGGCAATTGCGCCAGGCGCTGGCGCCAGGGCGCCAGGCGCTCGGCCGGCGGGCGCAGCCACCCGAGTGTAGGCGGGATGGCTTCGATGCGAAGGCCGAGCAGGCGCGGCAGGCTTGCCAGCCGGACCGCGAGATCGCAGGGCGGAACGTCGCTGCCGGGTGCCAGCAGCCCCGCAACGCCCGGCAAGCCGGCCAACAGACCGAACAGCGCCCTGGGACAGCGCAAATGCACCTGGGCGCCGCCGGCGGCAACGCTGGGCAGGAAGCGGGCCAGCAGCAGGATATCCTCGATATCCTCGCTTGCCTCGACCAGCAGCCGCTTGCCGGCGATGTCCTCGCCCTGCCACAGCGGCAGCGTCAGTTCGCTTGTGGCACGTGCGGATTCGAAGCTCGGCCAGCCGGCGCTGAAATCCCCGGATTTGAGCAGGGCTTCGCCCAGCCGGCGCTGGATGATCTTCGATTCCGGTTCGCGTTCGCTTGCCTGCCGCAGCACGCCGATGACATCAAGCGACCGGTCGAGAGCGTCGAGCAATGCGGCAAAGGCCATCATGGCCTTGATATTGTCGGGTTCGGCCGCGATTGCCCGCTCGCAGGCGATCGCCGCTTCGGCGATCTGCTGATCGGCGATCAGGGCTTCGGCGAGCGCGGTCTGGATCGCGGCATCCTGCGGGGCCAGCGCCGCCGCGCGGCGCAGGTTGTCGATGGCGCCCTCGTATTGCGCCTCGTCCATCAGCAGCTTGCCCATCTCCAGCAGCGGCCGGGGATTCTTGGGTGCCAGAGCGGTCGCCTGCTCGAAGGCGGCGACGGCGCCGGCGCGATCGCCCAGCGCACGCAGCGCCAGCGCCAGCCCGACATGGCCCGCCGGCACCCGCGGCTGGCGGGCGAGCGAGCGGCGATAAAGGGCAGCTGCTTCCGGCGCCTGATTATTGTCCAGCAGCACCGCTGCCAGGTTGCGCTCGATCAGCGGCTGGCCAGGGGCAAGTTTGAGGGCGAGGCGCAATGCGGCAATCGCCTCTTCCAGCCGCTGCTGGCGATGCAGGGTGACGCCCAGATTGCGATGGGCATCGGCGTAGTTGGGGTTGAGGGCGGTCGCGCGGCGGAAGGCATCCTCGGCTTCGGCCAGATTGCCCTGCATGGCCTGGACGGCGCCCAGATTGGTGAGCGCAACCGCATTGTCGGGTGCCGCCTCCACCGCCTTCTTGAACAAGGCGGTGGCTTCCGGCAAGCGCCCGGTCTTGAGCACGAAGCCGCCCAGCGCCAGCAGCGATTCCAGGTGACCGGGAACGTTCTCGACGATCCGGCCATAGAGAATGGCGGCGTCGCTGAGGCGCCCCTCGCTCTGCCGGCGCTGGGCGATCTTCTCTGCCTCGGCCAGGTCGAGCTCGACCCCAGGCAGAATGATCTCGCTGGCCGGATCGACGATGCGGACCTGGCCCGGCGGACCTGGGATGGGTTTGGGGCTGCAGGCGACAGTGCGGGCTCTCCTTCGGCCCCGCAGGGTAATGACCGGCGGGCCGACTGCAACCGACTTCTGGCGGGCAAATATCCTCTTCCTGCCCCACCACCTTAAGATTCACGGATCAGGCCGGTTGCTTTATGGTGCCGCGCCATGAACATCTGGGGGAAACTTGTGGGCGGGGCGGCAGGATTCGCCGTCGGCGGGCCGATCGGGGCGCTGCTGGGGGCCGTCGCCGGCCATGCCGTCGACAGTATGGCGCAGCCGGAGTCCGACGGCGGGGCCGACGACGGCATGCCGCCGCTGGACGAGCGCGCCGCCACGCGCCAGATCGCCTTTACCATCGGCATCATCGCGCTGGGCGCAAAAATGGCAAAGGCGGACGGCGTGGTCAGCCGTTCCGAGATCGTCGCCTTCAAGCAGGTGTTCAAGATCCCGCCGGCCGAAGAACAGAATGTCGGCCGCATCTTCGACCAGGCACGGCGCGATGCCCGCGGCTTCGAACCCTATGCCCGCCAGGTCGCCCAGCTGTTTCCCCACAAATCGCGGGTGCTGGAGGAGCTGATCGACGGCCTGTTCCACATCGCCAAGGCGGATGGCACCGTTTCGACTGACGAACTGCATTACCTGCGCGAGGTCTCGCGCATCTTCGGCTTCGACGAGGCGGATTTCGCACGCATGCGCGAGAGCCATCTCGGCCCCGATCTCGGCGATCCCTACAGCATCCTTGGCGTCACCCGCGCCATGGATAACGCGGCCATCAAGGCCGCCTATCGCAAGCTGGTGCGCGATACCCATCCCGACAGGCTGATGGCCAAGGGCCTGCCGCCGGAGTTCGTCGCCATGGCGAGCCAGCGTATGGCGAATATCAACGCGGCCTACGATCGCGTCTGCAAAGAGCGGAATATCTCCTAGGACCCATGGCCGCTTCGCCCCCCATCGCCATGCTGCGCGAAGCGCGCCTGACGTTCGGCGGGCGCCCGCTGTTCAGCGATATCGGCTTTGCCATCGGCCGCGGCGAGCGCGTGGCGCTGGTGGGCGCCAATGGCAGCGGCAAATCGACCATCCTGCGCCTGCTCGCCGGAATCATGGATCTCGATGGCGGGACCCGCTTCATCCAGCCGGGCCTGTCCGTCGGTGTGCTGGCGCAGGAGCCGGACTTCACCGGCTTTGCCAGCCTCGCCGACTTCGTCGCCGCCGATGGTGCAGCGACCTCACCAGGTGGCGGCACTGCTCGACCGGCTGGGGCTCGATGGCGACCGCAACCCGGCGGAACTTTCCGGCGGCGAGGGCCGGCGCGCCGGCCTGGCGCGCGCACTCGGCCGGCGATCCCGATCTGCTTTTGCTGGACGAGCCCACCAACCATCTCGATCTGCCCACCATCGAATGGCTGGAAGAATTGCTGCTGGGATTTTCCGGCGCGCTGATGTTCATCAGCCATGACCGCGCCTTCCTGAAGCGCCTGGCGACGAAGGTGCTGTGGCTCGATCGCGGCCGGCTGCACGAGCTCGATGGCGGCTTCGATGAGTTCGACGCCTGGTCGAAGGACCTCATTGAGCGCGAGGAACGCGAGGCCGCAGCGCCTCGACAAGCGCATCGCCACGGAACAGTACTGGTATCTGCGCGGCGTGACGGCGCGACGCAGCCGCAACGAAGGCCGCCGGCGGCGCCTCCAGGCGCTGCGCGCCGAACGCGCGCGACGCATCCTGCGCCCGGGCCGCGCCAATCTCGCGAGCGAAGCAGCACCCATCGGCGGCCAGCTGGTCATCGAGGCGATCGGCATCGCCAAGCAATTCGGCGAGCGCGTGCTGCTGCAGGATTTCTCGACCCGCATCCTGCGCGGCGATCGCATCGGCATTGTCGGCGCCAATGGCGTGGGCAAGACCACGCTGCTGAAGATCCTGCTGGGCGAGACTGGCGCCCGATGCCGGCAGCCTGCGCCTCGGGACGAACCTTATTCCCGCCTATCTCGATCAGCGCCGCGCGCCGCTGCAGGAGGATGCGACCCTCTGGCAGACCCTGGCGCCGGGCGGCGGCGACAGCATCATCGTGCGCGGCGTGCAGAAGCATGTCGTGGGCTATCTGCGCGAATTTTTGTTCGATGAGCGGCAGGCATTGATGCCCGTCTCCAGGCTATCGGGCGGCGAGCGCGCGCGCCTGCTGTTGGCCCGCCTGTTCGCCCGCGCCCAGCAATTTGCTGGTCATGGACGAGCCGACCAACGATCTCGATCTCGATACGCTGGATTTGCTGGAGGAGGTGCTGGCCGATTACGACGGCACGGTGCTGCTGGTCAGCCACGATCGCGATTTCCTCGACCGCCTGGTGAGCTCGGTGATCGTCATGGCGGGCGACGGCTCGGCGATCGAACATGCCGGCGGCTATTCCGATCTGCCGCGGATCGCGCCGGCAAAACTGGACACGGCGAAGCCCGCTGCAAAATCGTCGCCACGTCCATCGCGGCCCCGCAACACCGCGCGGCTCAGCTTCAACGAACAGCGCATCCTGGATGGCCTGCCCGGCGAGATCGAGCGGCTGATGACTGCAGATCGCCCGGGCCGAGAGCGAGCTGGCCGATCCGGCACGGCGCGAGCGCCATACCATCGCCGAGATCGCCCAGCGCCTGGCGGCGGCAAAGCAGGACCTGACCGCGGCCGAGGAGCGCTGGCTGGAGCTGGAAGCGAAGCGCGAGGCGGCAAAGGGCAAGGAAAGCGCCTCATGAGCGAGCATATGCATGCCCGCCAGTATCTGGGTCTGCTGCTGGTCGCCTTCATCTGGGGCATCAATTTCGCCGTGGTGAAGATCGGGCTGCAGCATTGGCCGCCGCTGCTGTTCGTCGCCATCCGCTTTACCGCGGTGGCGGTAGTGCTCGCACCGTTCCTGCGGCCGCTACCGCGCGGCAAGTTCATCCATGTGCTGGGGCTGTCGGCCACGCTGGGCGTGTTCCAGTTCGGCACCATGTTCTTCGGCATGGAGCATCTGGATGCGGCGACGGCCGCCATTGCCGTACAGATCCAGGTGCCGTTCGCCGCCATCCTGGCAGCCATCGTCTTCAAGGAGACGCTGCATTGGCGCCGCCTGCTGGGCATCGCGCTGGCCATTGCCGGCGTCGTCTGCCTCGCCGGCAAGGTGCATTTCGACAACGGCCAGCTGACGGCGCTGGCTCTCGTGCTCGCGGCCTCCTGCATCTGGGGTACCTCCAGCGTGCAGATCAAGCTGCTGGGCGACGATGTGGAGGTGCTGAACCTGAATGCCTGGGTAGCACTGCTCGCAACCCCGCAGACGATGCTCGCCTCCTTCATCTTCGAAAGCGGCCAGTGGCAGGCGATCCGACAGCGCCGATCTGGAGTACTGGGCGGTGATTGCCTATCAGGCGATTTTCGTCAACATGGTGGGCTATTCCATCTGGTATCGCATGATGCGGAAATTCCCGGTCAACCAGGTCATGCCCTTCACCTTGCTGGTGCCGATCTTCGGCGTGCTATCCGGCGTCATCGTGCTGGGCGAGCGGCTGACGGGCCTGATGCTGCTGGGTGCGGCGCTCACGCTGGCCGGGGTCGCCATCGTCGTACTGCGCCGCCCACGCGTCATCGCGCCGGTCACCAAGGCGGGGGCGTCGGTGTGATCGAGCGGCCTTCGCCCAACTACAACGACCGGCCAGCGGGCAAGGCCGTCAGCATGCTGGTCCTGCATTATACCGGCATGCGCGACGCCGAAGCCGCGCTCAAGCGCCTGACCGATCCCGAAGCGCAAGTCAGCAGTCATTATCTGATCGACGAGGCGGGCCAGGTTTACCGGCTGGTGGATGAGGGCCGCCGCGCCTGGCATGCCGGCGTCAGCTATCTGGGCCGGCGAGCGCGACATCAACGGCGTCTCCATCGGCATCGAGCTGGTGAATCCGGGCCATGATTTCGGCTATCGGCCCTTTCCCGAGGCGCAGATGGCGGCGCTGATCGATCTCAGCCGCGGGATTCTTGCGCGGCATAACATTCCTGCCTCGCGCGTGCTCGGCCATTCCGATGTGGCGCCGGCGCGCAAGATCGATCCGGGCGAATTGTTCGATTGGCAGCGCCTGGCCAAGGCGGGCATCGGGCGCTGGCCGCTTGCGGCAACCGGGCCGGGCGATGCGGGCGTCGGTCCGCGCGGCGCTTGTCGACGATCGGCTACGAGGTCTCCGCGAGAGAGGCGCCAAAGACAAGATCACCGAGCAGTCACTCGCCGCCTTCCAGCGGCATTATCGCGCGAGCAAGATCGACGGCATCGCCGATGAGGAGACCTGCGGATTGATTTACGGGCTGCTGCAGGACTAAGGCCACCCCCACCCCAGCCCGCCCCCATCAGATTCGCACGGCTCTTCGCCGTGTTAGGGGGCCGGGGAAGTAAAGGAAGCGCTCCCAACAATCCTCAGCGCCCTTTTCTCTTTCGTCATTCCCGGGGCTGCCGAAGGCAGAGCCCGGGAATCCAGTGCCTGCGATGTGGACTGGATGCCCAGCTCGGCCCAAGGGCTCGGCCAGGGGGCCAGCCCCGGGCATGACGATCGAGAGTAAGGCCCCTGGCGAGGTCGTTGCGGCCGGGGTGGGGGTGGCCGTTACGGTGTTATCGCCGGCTGGACGGGATCGATCGTGTAGAGATCCTGGGCCTGCGAGACGCCGCGCAGCGCATAGCGGCCGACGGAGGCCAGCCGCGGGCCGCTCGCCCCCAACGCCGCCGCGAAGGCCGATGAAATCAGCACTTTCTGCTCGACCGAGCGGCAGAGTGCGGCGATCCGGCTGACCTCGTTTACCGCCGGGCCGACGACGGTAAAGTCCAGGCGGTTCTTGCTGCCGATATTGCCGAACAGCACCTCGCCGACATGCAGGCCAAGATAAATATGCGTGGTCGGCAGGCTTTTCGCCGCGCGCTCCTCATTCAACGCCAGCATCGCGGTGCGCGTCCCGGCGGCGGCGGCGATGGCCGAGCGGCAAGCCTGCTGGCGATCGCTCGCCCGGAAAATCGCCAGTACCCCGTCGCCGATCAGCTTCAGCACGTCGCCGCCCTGCTCGGTCACGGCCGAGATGATCGCCTCGGCATAGTCGTTCAGCAGCGGGATGATCTGTTCCGGCTCGGCCGTGTCGCTGATGCGGGTATAGCCGCGCAGATCGCTGAACCACAGCACGGCGTCGATCTTCTCGCCGACGCCACGGCCGATGCGCCCGGCCAGCACCCGCGCGCCTGCGTCGCGGCCAAGATAGGTCTGCACCAGGGTCTGGGCGATGCCGGCGAGTGTTGCGCATTTGACCGCGATGGCGAGGAACGGCGCCAGGCGCTGGAGATCGGCGAGATCGGCGTCGGAGAATCCCTCGGGCTTGTCCGTGGTCCAGGCGCTGAAGATACAGTCCGCCTCGCCGATGACCCCTTCGGCGGCGAAGCGGTTCATGATCGCGACATAGTCGGTCATGCCCTCCTCGCGACTGGCCTTGAGGCCGGGAAATTCCGCTTCGGCTTCGTCGGTCAGCCGCCGGCGGATAAAGGATTCGTTGGTATCGAACAGACGATAGAAGATGCTGCGCCGCCAGCTCTCCGCCGCCTGGCCCTCATTGCTCGGCCCGTATTCGACGATGGTCGTCTCCGGCTTGTCGCGATACCAGCGGATGGCATGGCCTTCATGCACCGGATGCAGCGTATCGGCGATGACCAGCGGCGAAAGCGAGCGGCATCCCCGCTGCCTGGAGCCGCCCGCAGAACCCATCGAGCATCGCGATTTCGGAGCGGCCGGCGAGACCGGCTTCGGTGATCCAGCGGGAAAGTTCGGCGAATTGTGTGTCGTTCATATGCCCCAGATCGTTGCTAGCTGTGCAGGGCCGCCTTCACCGAGGCAACGGCGCGCAGGCTGAGGGCGGCGATGGTGAGAGTGGGATTGCCGGTGGCCGATGTGGGAAATACCGTCGATCCCAGGATGAACATATTGGAATGATCGTGGCAGTTTAAAGTGCGGTCGACCACCGAACTGCGCGGATCGCGCCCCATGCGCGCCGTGCCGATGATATGGCCCGCGCCCTGGAAATCCGGGCTGTGGGTGGTTCCCGTCACACCCAGCCGATCGAAGATGTCGTCATGGGCTCGCCTTGCCGCCGCCAGGCCGGCGCGGGTGAAATCGTCGATGCGATAGGTGATGCGCGGCACCGGCACGCCGTAGAAATCCTTCGTGTCGGGATCGAGCGTCACCCGGTTCTCAGGATCGGGCAGCTGTTCGGTCAGCGAAGCCAGCCGGATATGGCGCGAGGTCACGCGCACCAGTTCCGCATCCAGCGCCTTGCCGGTCATCCCCTGATTGGCGAGGTCGGCGGCGGTCGAGACCGGCGCCCCCGTCGGCCAGGACCAGCCGTCATTGCCGATCTCGATGCGAAAGGCCGGGCGCTGGCGGCGGAACGCGCCGTCGCGCAGATTCTCGATGCCCGATGTGGAAAGCGGCCCGCGATAGGGCCAGACCGGATCGTTGGATAGCGCCCAGCTGAGCTGGGTCGGATGATCCATCAGATTGCGGCCCACCTGGTCGGAGCGGTTGGCCACACCGTTGGGCGCCTTGGGCTGGCGCGAATTCAGCAGCAGGCGTGGCGTCTCGATGGCATGGGCCGCCAGCACATAGACCTGGCCGACCGCGCGGCCTTCGCTGTTGTCGCGCCGCCTGAAGCGGATGCCGGTGATGATTCCCTGATCGCCGACCTCGATGAATGTCGCCGTCGTCTCGGCATGCAGCATGCCGCCGTTCTTCTGGAACTGGCCGATATGCACCGTCGCATCGTATTTCGCCTGCACCGGGCAGACGGGAATGCAGCTCGCATTGCCGCAGCAGGCCGGCCGCTGGCCGCGGTCGACCGAATTGCGGCCCTGGGGCGTGGAACGCACCTGGTATTTCGTGCCGGCCAGCGCCTTGGCATAGCGCTTGTCGAGATAGGTCTGCGGGATGTTGGGCATCGGATAGGTCGAAGAACGCGGCGCGCCCAGCGTCTCATTCGAATCACCGCTGACGCCAATCTCCTGCTCCGCCTTGCCGTAGAACGGCTCGAGCTCGTTATAGGAGATCGGCCAATCGACGCCGCGGCCATAGCTGGTCTTCAGCGAGAAATCGCGCGGCAGGAAACGCAGGCAGGTGCCGAGCCAATGCCACGTCGTGCCGCCGACCTGCTTCAGATAGGTGCTCTGGAATTTGTCGGTCCCGTTCTGCTTGTACCAGAAGTCCATATCGTTGGAGATCGGATGCATGGCCTGGGGCGTGGGCGGATAGGGGCATTCCGGCACCTTGATGACGGCATTCCAGAAATTCTCCACCGCCGTGCTGCGGTCGACGGGCGATCCCGCCTCCAGGATTGCAACCTTCACCCCGGCAGCAGTCAGCCTGGCGCCCATCAGCGCGCCGGAAATGCCCGAGCCCACGATGATGACGTCGGCGGAAATATCAGCGGCCATAATGGTTTCTCAAGCCTTCGGCGGATCGGACCAATAGCCCGTATCGCCGCCGCAAATGCCGAAGGGCTTGGTGTAGGTCATGGCATTCCACATCAGCGCCCCTTCGAAGGTCGCGACGGCCTGGCCGCTCGCGGTATTGCACACACCGGAATACCAGGCGGCGACGATCGCATTGGCCAGCGCTGCGTTCTTTGCCGTAGCGCTGGACGGATCGGCGATGAGTGCGGCCAGATCCGCTTCGTGGCCCGTGGCGATGAAGGCACCCAGCAAGCGTACGCGCGACATCGGGATCGAGCGTGGCGGCCTGTGTCAGGCCCTTCGAGAGCGTGATGAACTGCTCGACGGTGATGCTGCTGGCGGCGAACAGGCTGGCGGGAAATCCGGCCGCGCCGGCCGCGGCGATTGCCGCCGCCAGACCCGCCAGAAACTCGCGGCGCATAATGGGCGCAAAAGACGAGTTCATCGGCAGACCCCCATCCGACTCAAGCCCGCATCATACTGGCAAATGCCGTTACTTAATCGTTGCGCAGAATTCAATCAGCCGGTCGACCTCGGCTTCCGTATTGTAATAATGCGGGGAAGCGCGCACCAGCATGGGCAGGCCACGCTTCTCGGCATCGATCAGCGTGCTTTCGGGATCCGAGGCGCCGATGGTGATGCCGGCGCGCTCGGCCTTCTTCACGACATCGGTCGGAGTCATGGCCCGCGATGGTGAAGCTGACGATGGCCGAGGGGTTGCGCCCGAGATCGCGTACCGTCACACCCTTGATCTTGCGCAAGCCCGCGCGCAGGCGATTGGCCAGCATGCGGCTGCGCCTTTCGATATTGCCGATACCGATGGCGAGCGCGTAATCGACCGCCGCACCCAGGCCAAAATGGCCGGCGTAATTGTTCTCCCAGTTCTCGAAGCGCCGGGCATCGTCGCGCAGCTCATAGCGGTCGCGCGCCACCCAGGGGGCGGCGAAATGATCGATCATCGGCGGCTCCAACGATCGCAGCAGGTCGCGCTTCACATAAAGGAAGCCGGTGCCGCGGGGCCCACGCAGGAATTTCCGCCCCGTGGCCGAGAGCATGTCGCAGGATAGATCCTTCACATCCACCTTCATCTGCCCCACCGCCTGGCAGGCATCGAGCAGATAGGGAATGCCGTGCTTGCGCGCGACCTTGCCGATGGCCGCCGCCGGGTTGGTGAGGCCGCCATTGGTGGGAACCCAGGTGACGGCAATCAGCTTTGCCTTGCGGTCGATCATGCGTTCCAGCGCACTGACATTCAGCTCGCCCGCTGCGTTGCTTGGCACCACATCGATCACCGCGCCGGTGCGCTTGGCCATCTGCAGGAAGGCAACGTAGTTGGCGCCGTATTCCGCCTCGGCCGTGAGGATGCGATCGCCGGGTTTGAAGCGCAGCGAATAGAAAGCCATCTGCCAGGCGACGGTGGCGTTCTCGGTGACGGCGATCTCCTCCGGCGCTGCGTTCAGCAACCGGGCGATGGAGGCATAGACATTGCGATGGCGCTCCGCCTCGCGCGCCGCGGCGGCATAGCCGCCGATCTTGGCCTCCAGATCGAGATGGCGCTTGATGGTGTCGATGACGATTCGCGGCATCAGCGCCGCACCGGCATTGTGCAGATAAGCGCGCTTGCCGCCGGTGCGCCCGCCAACGCGCCCAGAGGTGCCTGGCGTATCGCGGCGGATGCGCTCGAGATCGATCATGCTGCTTGAGGCTCCCTAACCCCTTCGGATGAGGCGTCCCCCTTCATGGGTAGCCTCATTGCCTTGACCCGGATACGCCCGCGCCGAGACTGGCGGAGCGGCAACTGATCATGCTTTGCAGTGGCCGCGCAACTCTTGGGCATTCGCGTTTGGGTGATTCAGGTTTTTTGGGCAGGAGAAGGCAATGGAAAAGTCATTCGGCGTCATCATGCTTGCCGTGCTGATCGTGGTCGTGCTTTTGGGATTTCATTACAACTAGCGTCTGTCTACCTCATCCTGCTCCAGAGGCCGGCGTTACCGCGATTTAACGCGACGGATCCGATCTTGCTTTAGGATAAGCGCGGGTCGGTCACGCCCTGCGCGCGGGCACCGGGGAATCGAAATACAGGGATTTGCCCATGTGGGCACTCTGGCAGGAATTCCTCGCCTGGTTCTGGCACACCGCCGGCTGGCTGAATGCCGGCGACAATCTGATCATCGTTCTCGGGGTATTGGGGCTGATCCTGCTCTATAGCGCGTTCCGGCGCCGGCGCTGACCGGGCGCCCCGCACCGCCCAGGCTGTTGCCCAGGATATAGGCAAGCGCGTTTGCCAGATCGCCGTGGCGGAAGCGAAAGCCGCTGGCAATCGCCTTCGCCGGCAGCACGCGCTGGCCGCCCAGCAAAAGCTCATCGGCAAAGCCGCCCAGCGGGCGAAGGAGTATCGCCGGAACGCGCAGGGACGCCGGCCGGTGCAGCGCCTTGCCCAAGGCGGCGCTCAAACCGGCATTCGTCACCGGCATCGGCGCGGTCGCATTGAGTGGTCCTTCGAGATCGGGACTGGCGATGACATGGCCGATCAGGCGGATCAGATCGTCGCGCTCGATCCATGACATCCATTGCCGGCCATTGCCCATGGGTCCGCCGGCGCCGAACTCGAAGGGGGTGAGCAGACGCGCGAGCATGCCGCCTTCGCTGCCCAGCACCAGGCCAATACGCAGCAGAACCACGCGAACGCCGAAGCGCGAAGCATCACTTGCCGCCTGCTCCCAGGCCGCGCACAGCCGGTTGCTGAAACAAGGCGCGCCGGTGGGGCTCGCTTCATCCAGAGCTTCGTCGCCGCGCAAGCCATACCAGCCGATGGCCGAGCCGTTGATCAATACGGCCGGAGGACGGTTCAGCCGCTCGATCAACGCCAGCACCTGATGGGTCATCGCCAGGCGCGATTCCACCATCCGCCGCTTGCGGGCCTCGCTCCAGGGCAGGCTGGCAATGGGCTCGCCGGCAAGATTGACGATCACATCGATCCGGCAATCGCCCGCGATCTGATCCAGGCTGGTGATCATGGTGAAGGGCGGCGTCAGTGCCGCGGCCTTGGCAGGATCGCGCACCAGCGCGATCACCCGATGGCCGCCCAGCGCGAATGCTGCCACCAGCCGGTTGCCGATGAAGCCGGTAGATCCTGTCACCAGCACGGTCTTGCGCTCGCCCACCACGCTCATCAACTCGCCGGCCGGGGCACGCATCAGCCGTGGCGCTCTTTTCGCCGCGGCGACGTCGCGCAGGCCGGAGACAATCACGCCCGCCGCCGAGATGCTGCAGATGATGCTCCACATCCCATGGGAATCCGCCGGCAGCGCCGTGGCATCGCCCGCCCAGCCGATCAACACGGGCAGCAGCAGCGCCAGGATCGCGCCGTAATTCAGCGCCAGCAGCGTATGGGTCACCCGCTCGCTCGCCGGGAGAGTGCGCGAGCGGTCCTCCTCGACGAAATCGATCAAGGTGATGACCGCTTCGACCAGCAGCAAGGCGATCACCGCCATGGCCCAGAGACCTTGCGGCCGGGTCCAGCCCAGCGCCAGGAACAGCAGCGCATAGATCAGATTGCGCGCGCCATGCAGGCGAAGCTCGGCCTGCTGCGAGGGACGCCAGGCCAGCCGCTCCGTCATCTCGTGATGAAACAAGGTGTCGAAGGCGCCCATGGCGATCTGCAGACCGATCAGGGTCCACAGCACCGGTGAGGTAAGACCCGAATTCATCAGATATGCCATGGCAGCGTCTCCTCGAAGACGACGGATTGGTGCAGCAGATGGCCGAAACGGGGATGGACGAGGTCGAGATCGAAGGCAAAGCGCTGCTCGGCGATCTCGCGATGGGTGACGGTCAATGCGCCGGGGCTGAGCCAGGTCGGGAGAGCCAGACGCAAGGCGCCGAGATGCCAGAAGTAGCCGGCGCTGCGGAACACCAGCGCGCTTTGCTCTACCGCCACGCTCAGCGTCATGGCAAAGCCGCCGCCCAGATGCTCCTCCAGCCCGCTCGCCCCGGCGAAGCGCTTGCAGCTATGGATGATCTGGGGAAAGCCGCGCCGGCGGGCATAGAGCCGCGTCCAGACCTGGCCGCCGCTGGCGCCATCCTCCGTCACGCTGACGACGCTGGGCAATCCCGTATCGCGCGATGTGGGCAGCGGGCCGCCGATCAGCCGCAACAGCTGGGCCATGATCCAGCCCGCGCTGCTCATGCGCATGGCCGCAACTTCGCCGACATAGATGGCGGTAGCGCCACCGGCCAGGCGCTTGGAGAAGCGCCGGCGCACCGCCGGCGATAGCTGACTCCAGGCCGCCTCGCCCAGCAGCGCGCGAAAGCGCAGATCGCCCAATGATGGATCAGGTAGCGGTAGCGGGTCAGCAGGAAGTTCGTGGCGGCGGGCGAGCATCATGACATGTGCCGGCGCGGCGCCGGCCCTCAGTTGGTCCGATTGGCGGCCGATTTGGCGGCCGATTTGGCGCTCCTCTTGTGGCGGCCGAGCGGCAGGAAAGTGGCAACCTTGGCGCCGAGACGCAGCAAGGCAGCGAGCTTGGCCCGCGGCAGGCGCAGCATCTGGGCGTACCAACTATCCAGCGTCTCGGTGAAGGCCAGCATTTCGCCCAGGCGGCGGATGGCGATGGGATGGATCGCGGGATCGCCCTTGGCCTGGGCCAGACAGTTGCGCAGCGCCACCAGGGCCGGATCGACCTCGCGCTCCTTGCGGGCGGCGGCGATGCGCAGCAGCAATTCCCAGATATCGGTCTCCGCCTCGTAGTGATCGCGCCGGTCGCCCAGGATCGGCACGCGGCGGATCAGTTCCCAGCTGCAACAGCTCCTTCAGCGAGTTCGAGACGTTGGAGCGCGCCATGCCTAGCGCTTCGGCGATGTCCTCGGCGGTCTGCGGCCGTTCCGAGAGATAGAGCAGCGCCTGGATCTGGCTGACCGAGCGGTTGACGCCCCATTGGCCGCCCAGATCGCCCCATTGCAGGATGAAGGCCTCCATGGCCGCCGGCAGCTTTGACTTCTTGACTGTAATTTCTGTCATGACAGAAATATCTGTCACGGTCGGCCAAAAGTCAAGCGCACGCACGACTAACTTCTCGCCTTCGTCATGCCCGGGCTCAGCTATGCAGGCCCGCATAACGATTGAGAGTTGATCTCGATCGCTCTTTCTACTCGCTCGTCATGCCCGAGATCGGCCCCATGGGCTGGGCCAAAAGGGGGGGCCGAGGCCCGGGTATCCACGTCTTTGCCTGTCATGACGAAAGTCGTGGATACCCGGGCTCCGGCCAAGTGGCCGGCCCCGGGCATGACGTAAAGAAATTGAGGCCGGCCTCGTGACATGCCAACAGGCTCGGCACGAAACCGATTTTACGTCACTGGCAGATAAGGGATGAAGAAGGATGAAGAAGAAGGAGAACCAGAAAGCCACAGGACGGTGGCACCCAAATCGATTCGAATCGTCCTGCGGCTTCCTGGCGACGGTGCGGTGCCGATCCGAGGGGGGAAAGTACGACCGCGCCGTCGGCCGATATTCAGCCCCGGATGGCAGGGCCGCTCCAGTGAACAATTGGTTAGGTTTGGTAAAGCTGGGCGTCTGGACGAAGCCCGGTTGCGGGGCCAAACTCCGCAGCGCTTTTGGGGCGCCGCGCCGCGGAATTCAGCCATCATCAGGCCAGCCAACATCAGGCCAGCCATTATCAGGACTAGGGACAATGGATCAGCAGAAACTCACACAGTTCATCGAAGACGGCTGGACGCGCGAAGTTATCCCCACCCTGACCGACTACATCCGCATTCCCAACAAATCGCCGGCCTTCGACCGCGACTGGGCGAGCCACGGCTATATGGACAAGGCGGTGGATCTCTTCACCGGCTGGGCGAAGCCGAAGGTGGCGAAGCTGCCCGGTGCGATGCTCGAGGTCGTGCGCCTGCCCAACCGCACGCCGGTGATCTTCATCGAAATTCCCGCGAGTGGCGGCAAACTCGATAGCGCCAAAGACGATCGCGTTCTGCTCTACGGCCATCTCGACAAGCAGCCGGAAATGACCGGCTGGCTCGAGGGCTATGGCCCCTGGATCCCGCGGCTGGAGGGCGACAAGCTCTATGGCCGCGGCGGCGCCGACGATGGTTACGCCTTGTTTGCCGCCTTGAGCGCCATCCTGGCGCTGGCCGAACAGGGCCAGGCCCATGCGCGCTGCGTCATCCTGATCGAGGCCTGCGAGGAATCCTCAAGCACCGACCTGCCCCACTACATCGAGCATCTGGCGCCGCGCATCGGCGATCCCTCGCTCGTCGTTTGTCTCGATTCAGGCTGCGGCAATTACGACCAGCTCTGGGTCACCACCTCGCTGCGCGGCAATGTTGCCTGCAACCTGACGGTCAAGGTGCTGACCGAGGGCGTTCATTCCGGCGATGCCTCGGGCATCGTGCCCTCGAGCTTTCGCCTGCTGCGCCAGCTCGTCTCGCGCATCGAAAACGAAGACACCGGCGAGATCCTGCCGGAGGAGCTCCACGTCCAGGTGCCGGCCGACCGCATCGCCCAGGCCCGCGTGGCGGCCGGCGCCTTGGGCGAACAGCTCTACAAGAAATTCCCCTTCGTTGCCGGCATGCAGCCCATCACCGACGACCCGGTGGAGATGGTGCTGAACCGCAGCTGGCGCCCGCAACTCGCCGTCACCGGCGCCGATGGTTTCCCGGCGATCGCCAATGCGGGGAATGTGCTGCGGCCCTCCACCACCATGCGGCTATCGTTGCGCATCCCGCCGACGCTTGAGGGCGCGACGGCCGCGGAACTAATGGAAAAGCTGCTGCAGAAAGATCCGCCCTATGGCTGCGAGATCGTGCTGGAGCGGCTGGAAGGCAGCACGGGCTGGAACGCGCCGAAGCTGGCGTCCTGGCTGGAGCAGTCGCTGGCGCGCGCTTCCAACAATGCCTTCGGCCGCCCGCCCGCCTATATGGGCGAGGGCGGCAGCATTCCGTTCATGAACATGCTGGGCAAGCGCTTTCCCGAGGCGCAGTTCGTGGTGACCGGCGTGCTGGGGCCGCATTCCAACGCCCATGGGCCGAACGAGTTCCTGCATATCCCGACGGGCAAGCGTGTCACCGCCGTGGTGGCCCAGGTTCTGGCCGACCACCGCGCACGCAAGGCGGCGTGAGCAAGGCAGGAAACCACAGAGGCCCGAGGGTTTACGCCCAACCCTACAGCAGGCCCTGAGAAGAAAGGCCCTGCGATCTCGCTGACGGCGTTCTCTCGTTCGTCATGCCCGGGGCCGGCCGATGGGCCGGAGCCCGGGTATCCACGACTTGGCGCGAAGTAAGGAAGACGTGGATGCTCGGCACGGCCTTCGGCCGGCCAAGCATGACGGTCGAGTATGATGCGCCCAGCGAGAACTCACTCCTGCCGCCGTAACCCATACGATTTGCCATCCCCGGCGATAGCTGCAACCCTGTCGGCGGGGGTTATCTGGCGATTCGAGTGGCCGGGCGAAGGGGGCTGGCGCGCGGTCTGCCAAGAGGGTGCCTATGCAACTCCAGTTCTATTACATCGCCGCCCTCGCCGTGCTTGCCCTGCTGGGCGGGCTGCTGGCCGCACGATTGCTGCGCCAGTCGCGCGCGGCGGAACAGGCCGTGCGTGACTCCGCCGAACACAGCCAGCAGGCGGAATCCGATATCGGCACGCTGCGGATGGCCAAGCTCGAAATCGAGCGGCGCCTCGCCGTCGAGGAACAGAAGACCGTCCGCATTCCCGAGCTCGAAAAGGCGCTGACGGCCGCCGCGGGCCGCATCGACCAGTCGCGCCAGGCCAAGGCCGCGGTCGATAGCGAACTGGCCGTGGCGCGCGAAGCCATCACGCGGCTGGAGGCGGCAGCATCCGAAGCACGCGACCGGCTGGCGAGTGTGGAGCGCAACCGCGACGATCTGGCAGCCCAGATCGAGCTCCTGCGCGAACACACGAACGAGATGGAGCGTGCGGTGGCCGGGCGCGGCGAAGCCGTGGTGCATAATGAGCAGGCGGCCCTCGATCTGCGCCAGCGCCTGGCCGCCGCCGAAGCCGCGCGCGATCAGGCGCTGGGGCGCATCGATTCCGCTGTCCAGGCCAAGGCGGGGGCGGAAGCGACATTGGCGCGGGCCGCCAGCCAGATCCAGGAGAAGGCCCAGCGCGTGGAAGCGCTCGAGGAAGAGCTGCGCCAGGCCCGGGCCGATGTCGAGACGCGATTCGATTCCCTGACCCAGGCCAAAGCCTCGCTGGAAGCCAATGCCGCCGCGGCGGCGGGCCAGTTGCAGGAAAGGACCCAGCGCGTCGGCGTGCTGGAGGAGGAATTGCGCCAGCTGCGCAACCAGAACCAGTCGCGCCTGGATGCACTCGGCGCCGCGCGCACGGCGCTGGAAGCCAATCTCGCCGCGGCATCCGCCCAGCTGAAGGAAAAAGGCACGCGGGTCGAGGCGCTGGCCGAGGAGCTGCGCCAGGCGAGAAGTGAGAGTGCCGCGGCGCGCGGTGAGATGAGCCAGCAGAATGCGCGCCTGGCCGCCCTTCAGGAAGGCCTGGAGCAGGAGCGCAAGCATGGCGCGGAGAAACTCGCTCTGCTCACCAATGCCCGCGAGCAGATGACCCAGGAATTCCGCAGCCTGGCCGAAGACGTGCTGCGCCGCCACGGCGAGGATACGAACCGGCAGAGCAAGGCGGATATCGATGTGGTGCTGACGCCGCTGCGCGAACGGCTTGAGCGAATTCCAGCAGGGGCTGGCCAGCGCCCATGACGAGAATGTGCGCCAGCGCGCGGCCCTGGCCGATCAGATCCGCAGCCTCTCCGACAGCAGCCTGCAGATGGCAAGCGAGGCCCAGCAGCTGGCATCCGCCCTGCGCGGCCGCGCCGAGGGGCTGGGCGCCTGGGGCGAGATGCTGCTCTCCTCGATCCTGGAGCGTTCGGGCCTGCGCGAGGGCGAGGATTATGTGTTCCGCGAAAACTATTCGGCCGATGGCGGCGAGCGGCTGCGCCCCGATGTCGCCATCAGCCTGCCGGGCGACCAGCGCGTGCTGGTCAATTCCCGCGTGCCGCTGACCGCCTATCAGGCCTATGTGAATGCCGCGGAGACGAGCGAGGGTACAACGCTGCTCGCCGATCACGCCGCGGGCATGGCGGCCCATATCCGCGCGCTCGCCGAGCGCGGCCCCGCACCGGTGGCCGAAAGCCGGCGCGATTACCGGGTGATGTTCGTGCCGGTGGAGGGTGCCCTGGCCGCAGCCTTGCGCCACGATCCCGAGCTGCTGGGCCTGGCCGTCGAGAACAACATCGCGATCGCCACGCCCGGCACGCTGATGATGGCGCTGCGCTCGGTCGCCAATGTCTGGCAGGCGGAGCGGCGCAACCGGCGGGCCGAGGCCATCGCGGAGCGGGCCGGCAAGCTCCATGACAGTTTTGCAGCATATCTGGGCGACGTGGAACTGCTGGGCGATCATCTGGTGCGCGCGCGCCATGCCTATGAGGAGGCGATGGGGCGGCTTACCGGCGGGCGCGAGAGCCTCATCGGCCAGGTCGAGGAGCTGCGCGACATGGGCGCCAAGGCCGGCAAGCCGATGCGCCGCATCGCCGCCACCGAACAGCGCGAGGACGATCCCGATGTCGAGGAAACCGGCCCCGGCCTGGAAGAGGCCGTCGCGCCGCCGGAGGCAGACATGCCAGACGGGAATACGCCGGGCGCTTAGATTCTTGGAATCCCCCGCCCCCGATGGTTCGATGCCAGCAAGTTCCGCTGGCTGCATCGAACCATCCAAACAGGTGAACCGGGGGCGGGTTGGGGTGGGGGTGATTTGCTAACCCGGCCCATACCGACCTTGCGCCGCACTCCCTCACGACTAATCTAGGAATCGGACCTCATCGGGGAAATTACATGCGCCTCAGTTCCATCGCCTTCATCGCTGGCCTTACCTTCGCCGCACTCGCAGCTCAGCCTTTGCACGCCCAGGGCCTCTACGACGTGTCCGTCACCAACTACACGCGCGTGCCCGTGGGTGCGACCTTCGTCACCGACATGAACGAGAACACCGAGCTCACCAGCACGGCCGAAGGCGCGCTGCGCCAGGCCTTGTCGCAGCGCGGCCTCGACTACGACGTGAACGGGACGGTCGGCTTCAAGATCGGGACCCAGCGCGAGACGCGATCGCAGAACGCGCAATCCGCGTTCGATACCAACAACTCGATACTGGTTCTCAACTTGAACAGCGGCGACGTCAAAGGCGCGCCGCGCATCGGCAACGTCTACCGCATCACCCTCAACATCTATGACCGCGCCTCCGGCGCCGTGCTCGCGCGCGGCGACGTGACCGACACCGGCATCAATTTCGATCCGGTGGCCGTCACGCCGATGATGGTCGACGAATTGCTGCAGAAGGTGGAGTTTTAGTACTGTCTAATATTGACCCCAGTATTACAAGAATTTTATACAGTATTATCTACGATCGCGCTTGAGTGACGGTTCGATAGCCAGTTCTTTGCGGCTTCCTCATCCCGCGCCGAGTTGAGAAACGTCTCCCAGGCTTCGCGCTCATGCCACATCGGCTGCATTTCCCAGACGCAGTAAGTGCCCTTGTGCTGGTTCTCGCGCGGGAACAGCGCGAAGTCGGCCATCTTGTCGCCGTTCTTGTAGAACACCGTCTCCCATAGCTCGTTATTGCCGCACCAGGTCGAGACGATCAGGAAATAGAAGTCGTTGTTGCAGCGGTGCAGGATGACGAATCCGAAACCGCGCGCTTCGATAGGCGTCTTCTTGAGGTAATCGCGCGCAAGTTGGTTGATCGCATCGGGAATGGGCTTGTCCGCGTAATGCAGCCCGTACCATTTGAGCAGCGCGCCCGGCAGTTCGAGCGGGTCGCCCGCTGGTGCCACCTTCGGCGCATGGCGATAGGCGGCATCGATGCCGGAATTGGCGGCGAGCACGCCGGCGATGTGGCTAGTCTGTAGGTTCATGGCTCTGTTCCCTTGGGCGGAGCAGCGACAGGTCCACAAGGATACATCAGAGCGGCGGCGAGAGTGGACAGCCGGGCTCGGCTGCTGCATGGGCCCTCGGGTCAAGCTTAATGATGACGAACTGGGTGCGATGAGCCGAAGAGGCTCGTCGGTTGACTCCCCCAGCCCGCCTCTCTACTTGTCCCAGCGCCAGACGGCTGGATGACCGCGGGGGCGCCGGTAACGGCGCGTTCGAGGAAAGTCCGGGCTCCACGGAAACACGGTGCCGGGTAACGCCCGGCGGGGGCGACCCCAGGGACAGTGCCACAGAGAGCAGACCGCCGGCCCGCAGGTTTCGGCCGCGGGTGGTAAGGGTGAAAGGGTGCGGTAAGAGCGCACCGCGCCGCCGGTAACGGCGGTGGCAAGGCAAACCCCACCGGGAGCAAGACCGCATAGGGATGGCCGGCCGATCGGGAAACCGGTGCGGCAAACGGCGTTTTCGCCGAAGCCATCCGGGTAGGTCGCGCGAGGCGTCCGGTAACGGACGTCCCAGAGGAATGGTCATCCATGGCCCTGCAAGGGGCCGGGACAGAACCCGGCTTATAGGCCGTCTGGCCTCTTTTCTACCAAATCTTGCGCCCGTATCCCGCGCGGGGGCTCCCCGACAAGAACAGAAAACGAACATCTTTCTGCCGCAATATCTTGCGAGATTATCGCCTCGTCTAGAATACGATCATGTTTTGTTCCTGTCGATGCCGACTTTGACTTGCCACAATGGCGTAAAACACGGAAATCCCAGACTTTTACTATGGGTTCCCATTGACGCCCATGCCATCCCATGATATCCCACAAGCAACCGCAAATCGCCCCTGTGGCGAGCCGCGGGACGGTCATTTTCCCACGCCGTCCAGGGGCCAGCGATTGCGCCGTTGTTCGACACCAGGGGAGCCGGGAAAGCGTAACGCCCATGAGCGGGGCGGGAATGCGTTGGTAGAGGGGGTTGGAACGGCCGTATCGCCATGGCTCTGTTCCTCGACACATTCGTCAACAAGCTCGATCGCAAGGGACGCGTCTCAGTACCGGCGAGCTATCGCCAGGCGCTGGCGGGCCAGAGCTACCAGGGCATCGTCGCCCTGCCCTCGTTCAAGCATCACTCGATCCATTGCGGCGATCTCGCCTGGCTGGCCGATGTCAGCAAGGACCTCGACGCGGTCGAGCTGTTCTCCGAGACCCATGACGATCTGACCACGGCGCTGTTTGCCGATACGCGCCAGCTTCCCTTCGACAGCGAAGGCCGCATCATCCTGCCGCCGGCGCTGATCGATCATGCCGCCATCAAGGATCTCGCTGCCTTCGTCGGCTTCGGTTCCCATTTCGAGATCTGGGAGCCTGCCGCACTCGACGCCTTCAAGAGCGAGGCGCGCCGGCGCGCCCTGGAAAAGGGCCGCACCCTGACGCGCCGTCCCGACACCAATGGAGGCGGCAAGTGAGCCGCGCCCCATCCGCCAAAGGCGGTCAACGCCATCATCCCGTCCTGCTGGCCGAGGTTCTGCGCCTGCTTGAGCCCCGCGACGGCGGCATCTATGTCGACGGCACCTACGGGGCCGGCGGCTATAGCCGCGCCATCCTCGATTCCGCCGATTGCAAGGTCTGGGGCATCGATCGCGATCCGCGCGCGCTTGCGCGATGCCAGGACCGCAGCTAGCGAGTTTAACGGCCGCCTGACGCTGGTCGAGGGCCGCTTCGGCGAGATGCAGCAGCTTCTGGCCGATCGCGGCCTGGATGCCGCCGACGGGATCGCGCTCGATCTCGGCGTCTCCTCCATGCAGCTCGACGAAGCCGATCGCGGCTTTTCCTTCCGCGCCGATGGGCCCCTGGATATGCGCATGAGCAGCCAGGGGTCCAGCGCGGCGGATCTGGTCAACACGCTGGGCGAAGGCGAACTCGCCGACATCATCTTCAAGCATGGCGAGGAGCGGCGCGCCCGCGCGATTGCCAAGGCAATCCTCGCCCGGCGCAAACAGGCGCCGATCACCCGCACCAGCGAGCTTGCCGATCTGGTGCGCGCGGTAGTCGGGCGCAAGCGCGGCGATCAGAGCGATCCCGCCACCCGCACCTTCCAGGCGCTGCGCATCGCGGTGAATGACGAGCTGGGCGAACTCGATCGCGGCCTCGCCGCCGCCGAAGCGCTGCTGGCACCGGGCGGGCGTCTGGCCATCGTCTCGTTCCACTCGCTGGAAGATCGCCGCATCAAGGCTTTCATTCGCGAGCGCACCGGCCGCACGCCGCAGAATTCGCGCCATCTGCCGGAAACCCGCAAGGCGCGGCTGCCCAGTTTCGCACGCTGCGCCGGCGATGAGGCAACAGCAGGCGAAGCTGAGATCGCGGCCAATCCGCGCTCGCGCTCGGCGCGGCTGCGCGGTGCCGAGCGCACCGGCGCCCCTGCCTGGGGCCCGGTTGCGGAGATGGCCGCATGATCCGCCTGGGCTCCCTTCTCTGGCTCGCCCTGATCGCGCTCGCCAGCATCGGCACGTTCCAGCTCAAATACCGCGTCCAGGCGCAGGAACAGGACCTGACGCGCCTCGACCGCCAGATCCAGCGCGACCGCGATGCGATCCAGGTGCTGCATGCCGAATGGGCGCATCTGAACGATCCCGGCCGCCTCGCCGATCTCGCACGCCGGCATCTCGATCTGGCGCCGGTGGCGGGCGTGCAGATCGTGCGCTTCGATACGCTGCCGGAGCGTCCGGCGCCCGCGCCCGGAACCACGCCGGAAGATCCCATCGGCTCGCTGCTGAGCCAGCTCGGCGATAATCAGCAGAAGCTCGCACCAGATGGGCAGGCGCCGAAATGAGCGCGTTCGCCCCCCGCAGCGGTCCCTGCAGCCCGCGCCATGCCGATCCGCGCCCGCCCCGGCGCGAGGAAATCGTACTGCTGGACGGTGCGGCCAAAAAAGCGCTGGAGACCGGGCGCAGCCGCCTGCTGATCGGCGCTGTCGTCTTCGGCCTCGCCTTCCTCGTCATCATCGGGCGGCTGGCCGATGTCTCGCTGCTGCAGGATGTGAGCGAGCCGCGCCTGGCCGACCAGGCGCCGGTGCCGCCGGTCGCCGAACGCGCCGACATCATCGACCGCAACGGCATCGTGCTGGCCACCAGCCTTGCCACCTTCTCGCTGTTCGCCAATCCCACCCAGGTGCAGGACGCGGATGAATCGGCGAAGGAGCTGGCCGGCGTGCTGACTGATCTCAGCGTTGCCGAGCTGAAGGCCAAGTTCACCAGCGGCAAAAGCTTCGTCTGGCTGCAGCGCAACCTGACGCCGCGCCAGCAGATGGATGTGACGCGGCTCGGTATTCCCGGCCTCTATTTCCAGGCCGAGGAAAAGCGCGTCTATCCGCTGGGCTCATTGGTGAGCCATGTCGTCGGCTTCACCGATCTGGACAACAAGGGCATTGCCGGCATCGAGGATTCCTTCGACGACGTGCTGGCCGGCGGGCGCCATCCCGTCCAGCTCTCTCTCGACATCCGCATCCAGCAGATTGTGCGCGAGGAACTGTCCCGCGGCATTGCCGACTTCACCGGCATCGGCGGGGTCGGCCTCGTGCTCGATGCCCGCACCGGCGAGATCCTCTCCATGGTGTCGATGCCCGATTTCGACCCGAACGATGTGTCGACGGCGCCGCCGGATGCGCGCTTCAACCGTGCCACGCTGGGCATCTACGAGATGGGCTCCACCTTCAAGGTGTTCAACACGGCGATGGCGCTGGATAGCGGGCGCATCCATCTGACCGACAAGTTCGACGTGCATCCGATCTCCATCGGCCGCTACATCATCCACGATTTCGAGCCGATGAACCATCCGCTCTCGGTGCCCGAGATCTTCATGCTGTCGTCCAACATCGGCGCGGCGCGCATGGCGATGGAAATGGGCACCGACAGCCAGAAATCCTTCCTCGCCAAGGTCGGCATGCTGCGCCCGGTGAATGTCGAACTGCCGGAGATCGGCCGTCCGCTGTTTCCGAGCCGAGTGGCGTCCGATCAACACCATGACGATCGCCTTCGGACAAGGCATCGCGGTCAGCCCGCTGCATGTCGTCTCCGGCGTCGCCGCCATGGTGAATGGCGGCATCATGCGGCCCGCCACCCTGATCAAGCGCGGCCCCGACGAGGTGACCGACGGCCAGCGGGTGATCTCGCCGGCCACATCGAACCTGATGCGCGAGCTGCTCCGCCTGGTGGTCCAGGCCGGTACCGGCAAGTCGGCGGAAGCGCCCGGCTATCTCGTCGGCGGCAAGACCGGCACGGCCCAGAAGACCCTGGCCAAGGGATACGCCGCGAATGCGCGGCTCGCCTCCTTCGTCGGCGCGTTCCCGATCAACGACCCCCGCTACATCGTGCTGGTGATGGTCGACGAGCCGAAACCGAACGCCCATTCATATGGCTTTGCCACCGGCGGCTGGGTTGCAGCCCCCGTGGTCAGCCGCATCGTCCAACGCATGGCGCCGCTGCTCGGCATGGCGCCGGTGCCCAAGGATGCGCCGGAAACCAAGAACGATCTGCTGTTGACGGTAAGCGCCACGGCGAATGCGCCTGAGTGAGCTTTTTGACGGGCCCAGGGAGGGCCAGAACATCGCGATGAGTGCAGCGGTCGACATCCGCGGACTGTCAGCCGATTCGCGGCAGGTCGAACCAGGATTTGTCTTCGCGGCTTTGCCGGGGGCCAAGACCGACGGACGCCGCTATATCGACCAGGCGGTGGCCAAGGGCGCGGTCGCCGTGCTGGCCGAGCCGGCCACGGCTGTCCCTGCCGGCACGGTGCTGCTGGTCGATCCCAATCCGCGCCGCCGATTGGCGCTGATGGCCGCCATCTTCTATGGCCGCCAGCCGCGCCACATCGCCGCGATCACCGGCACCAGCGGCAAGACCTCGACCGCGGAATTCACCCGCCAGCTTTGGGCCGCACTCGGCCGCACTGCCGCCAGCCTGGGCACGCTGGGCATCGTGGCACCCGGTGCCAGCGAGTATCTGCCGCTGACGACGCTGGATCCGGTCGAGCTGCACCGGCGCCTGGCCGAAATCGCCCGTGACGGCGTCGATCACCTGGCCATGGAGGCTTCATCCCACGGCCTCGACCAGTTTCGCCTCGATGGCGTGAAGGTGACGGCGGCTGCCTTCACCAATCTTTCGCGCGATCACCTGGATTATCACGGCACCAGCGAGGCCTATCTCGCCGCCAAGCTTCGCCTGTTCAGCGAGGTGATGGAGCCCGGCCACGTCGCGGTGCTGAACGCCGACGCGCCGGAGTTCGAGAGCCTCGCCGCTGCCTGCCGCGCGCGCAATCACCGCATCATCCGCTTCGGGCGGGCGAGCGGCGATCTGCGGCTGGTAAGCCAGCGCCCGGATGGCGAAGGCCAGCAGCTGACCCTCGAGGTCTTCGGCAAGCGCGCCAATATTTTCTTTCCCGTTGCGGGCTCGTTCCAGGCGGACAACCTGCTGGCCGCCCTCGGCCTGGTCATCGCCGATGGCGAATCAGCCGAAGCCGCGCTGGGCGCCGTATCCAGGCTTCGTGGCGTGCATGGCCGCATCGAACATGTGGCGACCCACCCCAACGGCGCCCCCATCTATGTCGATTACGCGCATAAGCCGGCGGCACTCGAAGCCGTGCTGACGGCACTGCGCCCCCATGCCAAAGGCAAGCTTTCCGTCGTGTTCGGCTGCGGCGGCGATCGCGACCGGGGCAAGCGCCCGCAGATGGGCGAGATCGCCGAACGCCTGGCCGATCGCGTCATCGTCACCGACGATAATCCGCGCAGCGAAAACCCGGCGGCGATCCGCGCCGAGATCATGGCGGCGACGAAACACGCAAGCGAGATCGGCGACCGCCACCAGGCGATTCGCACCGCCATCAACGAGTTGGGGTCCGACGATCTGCTGGTCATCGCCGGCAAGGGCCATGAGACCGGCCAGACGATTGCCGGAGTGACCCATCCGTTCGACGACAGCGAAGAGGCGCGCGCGGCCGTGCGCGACCTCGCGGGTGAAAAGGCATGACCGCGCTCTGGACCTTGGCCGACGCCGCCAACGCCACCAGGGGCTATGCCGTCAGCCAGAATGGCGGGCCCTGGGAAGCATGCGGCATTTCCATCGACAGCCGCACCGTGCAGCCGGGCGATCTGTTCGTCGCTCTGGCGGGGCCGAGCTTCGACGGCCATGACTTCATTGCGGCTGCGCTGGCCAAGGGGGCGGTTGCCGCCATGGCCCATCGCCGGCCGGCGGGATTGCTGGCCAATGCGCCGCTGCTGATGGTGGATGAGACGCTGGCGGCGCTGACGCGGCTGGGGCTTGCGGGCCGCGCGCGCAGCAAGGCGCGGCTGGTGGGTGTCACCGGCAGCGTGGGCAAGACCGGCACCAAGGAAGCGCTGCGCCTGGCGCTGTCGAGCCAGGCCGAGACCTTCGCCAATGCCGGCAGCCTGAACAACCATTGGGGCGTGCCGCTGTCGCTCGCGCGACTGCCGGTGAGTGCCGCGCTCGGCGTGTTCGAGATCGGCATGAACCATGCCGGCGAGCTGGGCCCGCTGTCGCGCATGGTGCGGCCGGAGGTCGCCATCATCACCACCATCGAGGCGGCGCATCTGGAATTCTTCGCGTCGCTCGAAGCGATCGCCGATGCCAAGGCCGAGATCTTCGAAGGCATGGATGCTTCCGGCGCGGTGGTGCTGAACCGCGACAATCCGCAATTCGAGCGCCTGGCCGGCCATGCGCGCCGCCACGGCATCAAGCACATCATCGGTTTCGGCGAGCATGCCGGATCGCAGGCGCGCCTGATCGGCTGCACGCTGGAGGCCGAGAGCAGCGAGGTGAAGGCCGAGATCCTCGGCCGGCGGATCGATTACCGTCTCGCGGCACCGGGCCGGCATTGGGTGCAGAACAGCCTGGGCGTGCTGGCCGTCGTCGGCGCACTCGGCCTCGATCTGGGTCTCGCCTCCGCCACGCTTGCCTCCTTCAGCCCGCCCAAGGGCCGCGGCCAGCGCCGGCATCTATCCATGCCGGGCGGCGGCTTCGAATTGATCGACGAAAGCTATAACGCCAGCCCCGCCGCCATGCGCGCGGCCTTTGCCGTGCTGGGCCATGCCAAGGTCGGCCAGGGCGGCCGGCGCATCGCCGTGCTGGGCGATATGCGCGAGCTGGGTACGACATCGCCGCGTCTGCATGCCGAACTCGCCGGGCCGCTCGTCGCAGCTCACGTCGATCTGGTTCTGACCTGCGGGCCGTTGATGGCCGAGTTGCAGCAAGCCCTGCCGCCGGCGTTGCGCGGCGGCCACGCAAAAGATTCCGAAAGCCTGATTCCCGCGGTGCTCTCAACCGTGCGGCCGGGCGATGTGGTGCTGGTGAAAGGTTCGCTCGGAACCCGCATGGCGCCGATCGTCGCAGCCTTGCTGGCGCTCGAGACAGATGAAAGGCCCGCGCGCCGGGCCAACGGGAAGTGAGGCGCCTTGTTCTATAATATCCTCGCCCCGCTCGCGCCCGACTTCACGCTGTTCAACCTGTTTCGCTATCTGACCTTCCGCAGCGGCGGCGCAGTGCTGACCGGCCTGCTCGTCAGCTTCCTGCTGGGCCCGGCAATCATCCGCTGGCTCAAAGCCAAGCAGCGCGAGGGCCAGCCGATCCGCAGCGACGGGCCGGAATCCCATCTGCTGACCAAGAAGGGCACGCCGACCATGGGCGGCGTGCTGATCCTGCTGGCCGTCACCGTCAGCACACTACTCTGGGCGGATCTGCGCAACGGTTTTGTCTGGGTGGTGCTGTTTGTCACCGTCAGCTACGGCGCTATCGGTTTCGGCGACGATTTCCTGAAGCTCACCCGGCGCAACTCCAAGGGCCTGCCCGGCCGGTTGAAGCTGGCTGCCCAGATCGTCATCGGCCTGGTCGCCGCTGGCGCCATCATGAAACTCTCGCCGGCCCCGCTGGATGACAGCCTGGCGGTGCCGTTCTTCAAGGAACTGCTGATCCATTTCGGCTGGTTCTTCCTGCCGATCGCCGCGTTCGTGATCGTGGGCGCTTCCAATTCCGTCAATCTGACCGACGGGCTCGACGGGCTCGCCATCGGACCCGATCATCATCTCAGCCGGTGTCTTCGCGCTGATCGCCTATCTCGCCGGCAATGCCGTGTTCTCCGGCTACCTCCAGATCAACTACGTGCCCGGTGCGGGCGAGCTTGCCGTCTTCTGCGGCGCGCTGGTGGGCGCCGGCATGGGCTTCCTCTGGTTCAACGCGCCGCCCGCCATGGTCTTCATGGGCGATACGGGTTCGCTTGCCGCCGGCGGGGCGCTGGGCGCCATCAGCGTGGTTGCCAAGCACGAGCTGGTGCTGGCCATCGTCGGCGGCCTGTTCGTTCTGGAAACCGTTTCGGTCATCGTCCAGGTGGCCTCGTTCAAAATGACCGGGCGCCGCGTCTTCCGCATGGCGCCGCTGCATCATCATTTCGAGAAAAAGGGGTGGGCCGAGCCGACCATCGTCATCCGCTTCTGGATCATCGCGGCGATCCTGGCGCTGATGGGTCTCGCCACCTTGAAGCTCCGATGATCCGTGTTCCCCACGAACCCGGCCGCCCCGTCGCCGTGCTCGGTCTTGGCAAGAGCGGGCTCGTCGCTGCCCGCGCGCTCGCCGCCAGCGGCGCCGAAGTCTGGGCCTGGGACGACGATGCGGCGAAACGCCGCGAGATCGCGACCACCGATCTCTATGCCTGCGACTGGTCGCGGCCCTCGGCCCTGGTGCTGAGCCCGGGCATTCCCCACGAATTTCCCAAGCCGCATCCCGTCGCCGCGAAGGCAAAGGCAGCCCGGGTGCCGGTCATCGGCGAGGTGGAGTTGCTGTTCCGCGCCCAGCCGAAGGCAACCTTCATCGGCATTACCGGCACCAACGGCAAATCGACCACGACCGCACTGATCGGCCATATCCTGCGCCGCTCGGGAAAACGCGCCGAGGTCGGTGCCAATCTCGGCACGCCGGCGCTGGCACTCGCCCCGCTCGATGATGGCGGCATCTATGTGCTGGAGATGTCGTGCTACCAGCTCGAGCTGGTGCCGACCGCCCGCTTCGACGTCGCCGTGCTGCTGAACATCACGCCCGATCATCTCGACCGCCATGGCGGCATGGCAGGCTATGTCGCCGCCAAGCGTCGCATCTTCGATCGCCAGCGCCCGCAGGATTGGGCGATCATCGGCATCGACGACGAATACTGCCGCGCCATCCGCGATGGCCTCTCCAGCCGTCACGTGATCGCCATTGCTATCGGCCGCGAAGCCGCCAGCGCCATAACCGTGCGCGACGGCATCCTGAGCGATGAGAGCGGACGCGCCATCATGGATCTGGCGACGGCCCCGACATTGCCGGGCCCGCATAACTGGCAGAACGCCGCGGCGGCCTTTGCCGTCGGCCGGGCGCTCGGCATTTCCTCGGCTTCCATCGCGGCGGGCATCGAAACCTATCCGGGCCTGCCCCATCGCCAGGAGCTGATCGATACCGGCGCCGGGTTGCGCTTCATCAATGACAGCAAGGCGACCAACGCCGACGCCACGGCCAAGGCGCTGGCCTGTTACGAGCCGATCTATTGGATCCTCGGCGGCCGGCCCAAGGAAAACGGCCTCGACGGGCTCGAGCCTTTTTATCCGCGTATCGCGCGCGCCTATCTGATCGGCGAGGCGGCCGCGGCCTTCGGCAAGACGCTGGATACCCATCATGTCGCAACCCGCCAATGCGGCACGCTGGATCGCGCCGTGGCCGCGGCGGCGGAAGATGCGGCCCGCGAGAAGCGCCCCCATGCGGTGGTGCTGCTGTCGCCTGCCGCTGCCTCGTTCGATCAGTTCGCGAATTTCGAGGAGCGTGGCAACCGCTTCCGCCTGCTCGTGACCGGCCTGACGCAGAAGGCAGGCCGCGCATGAACAGTTTCGCGCGCACCGACCGCAGCGTCATGGGCCTCTGGTGGTGGACCGTCGACCGCTGGACCCTGGCGGCGCTGATCCTGCTGATGGGCGTCGGCGCGCTGCTGGTGCTGGCGGCAAGCCCGGCGGTGGCCATTCACCTGAAGCTCGATTCCTTCTATCTCGTGCGCCATCACTTCGCGCTGCTGATACCGGCCGCCATCATGATGGTCGCCATCTCGCTGATGACGCCGCTCGGCATCCGCAGGCTTGCCGTCATCGGCCTGATCCTGGCGCTCGCGCTGACCGCCATCACCCTGGTCGACGGCACCGAGATCAAGGGTGCGCGGCGCTGGATCGATCTGCTGGGCCTCTCGATCCAGCCTTCCGAATTCGTCAAACCGTGCTTTGCCGTGGTCGCCGCCTGGATGTTCGCCGAGCAGCATGGCAAGCGCCGCCTGCCCGGCAATGCGATCGCCATCCTGCTCTATCTGATGATCGTGGCGCTGCTGATGGCGCAGCCGGATTTCGGCATGACCTTCGTCATCTCCGTCACCTGGTTCGCGCAATTTGTTCTCGCTGGGCTACCTCTGCTGTGGGTCGGCGGACTTGCGGTGGCGGGCGTCGGCGGCGTCATCGGCGCCTATTACCTGTTCCCCCATGTCACAACCCGCATCGACGGGTTCCTCAATCCGGCCGGCGGCGATACCTATCAGGTCGATCGATCGCTCGAGGCCTTCGTCAATGGCGGGCTCTACGGCGTCGGCCCCGGCGAGGGCACGGTCAAGCAGGTGCTGCCCGATGCCCATTCCGATTTCGTCTTTGCCGTGGCGGGCGAGGAGTTCGGCTTCATCGCCTGCCTGCTGATCGTGCTGCTGTTCGCCTTCATCGTGCTGCGCGGCTATACGCGCCTGCTGCGCGAAACCAACATGTTCGTGCTGCTGGCCGCATCCGGGATCATCACCGATTTCGGCCTGCAGGCCTTCATCAACATGGCCTCGACCCTGCATCTGATGCCGACCAAGGGCATGACCCTGCCCTTCATCAGCTATGGCGGGTCCTCGCTGCTGGCACTTGCGCTTGCCATGGGCATGTTCCTGTCGCTCACCCGGCGGCGCTCGGGCGATGGAGCGCTGACATGAGCGCGCTCATCCTGCTCGCCTCGGGCGGCACCGGCGGTCATATGTTCCCGGCCGAGGCACTGGCGGGCGCGCTGCTTGCGCGTGGCTATCGCGTCGGCCTGGTGACCGACATCCGCGGCCGCGGCTTCGGCGACCGGCTGCCCGATGTCAGCGTTCATCGCATCAGCGCTGGCGGCCTTGCCGGCGGCAGCATCATGCGCCGCGCCCAGGGCATGCTGAGTCTTTCCTGGGGATTCCTGCAGGCGCGCGGCCTGGTGCGCCGATTGAGCCCCCGCCTGGCCGTGGGTTTCGGCGGTTATGCCTCGGTCCCTACCATCCTCGCCGCCCAGCGCGCCGGTATCGCGACACTGCTGCATGAGCAGAATGCGGTGCTGGGCCGGGCCAACCGGCTGCTGGCGCCCCGCGCGCGCATGATTGCGACGTCGTTTGCCGATACGAAGCATCTGGACAAGGCCCGCACGCGCTTCACCGGCAATCCGGTGCGCAGCGTGATCGCGAACCTGGGCGAGCGGCCCTATCCCGAGATTGCCGACCCACTCCATATATTGGTCACCGGCGGCAGCCAGGGCGCGCGCGTCTTTGCCCGGCTGATGCCGGCCGCCATCGCGCAATTGACCCCGGCCCAGCGCCAGCGCCTGTCGCTCGCCCAGCAATGCCGGCCGGAGGATCTGGAACAAACTCGTGCCGCTTACGCGCCGCTCGGCCTTCGCGTCGAGCTTGCGACGTTCTTCGAGAACATGGCCGAGCAGCTGGGCCGCGCCCATCTGGTGATCGCGCGCAGCGGTGCCTCCACCGTGGCCGAGCTCGCCGCGGCGGGCCGGCCCGCGATCCTGATTCCCTATCCGCACGCAACCGACGATCACCAGACGGCCAATGCCATCGGCTTCTGTGGGGCCGGTGCCGGTTGGCTGATGCCCGAAGCGACCGTGACGCCGGAGATGATTGCCGAGCGGTTGCGCTCGATCCTGTCTTTCCCCGCCGGGCTCAAGACCCGCGCTGCTGCAGCGCGCAACGCAGGCGCCCGCGATGCGGCGATGCGCCTGGCCGATCTCGTTGGCGAACTCGCGCCTTCCAACGGCGTCAAAGCCACGCAGGTGGCGGCATGAGAGCGCTTCCGCTGGAAATCGGCCTGATCCATTTCGTGGGCATCGGCGGCATCGGCATGAGCGGCATCGCCGAGATCCTGCACAATCTGGGCTACCAGGTTCAGGGCAGCGACCTCGCCGACAATTACAACGTCAAGCATCTGCGCGAACTGGGCGTGAGTGTGGCCATCGGGCACGCGGCCGAGAATCTGGGCGAGGCCGCCGTGGTCGTCGTCTCTTCCGCCGTCAAGGCCGACAACCCGGAACTGGTCGCCGCGCGCCAGAAGCAGCTGCCCATCGTGCGCCGGGCCGAAATGCTGGGCGAGCTGATGCGCCTCAAATGGTCGGTTGCCGTGGGCGGGACCCATGGCAAGACCACGACGACCTCGCTGGTCGCAGCCTTGCTCGAAGGGGCCGGCTTCGATCCCACCGTCATCAATGGCGGGATCATCAACAATTACGGCACCAACGCCAGGCTTGGCGCCGGCGACTGGATGGTGGTGGAGGCCGATGAGTCCGACGGCACCTTCACCAAACTGCCCGCCACCATCGCCGTCGTCACCAACATGGATGCCGAGCATCTCGACTTCTACGGCAATGTGGAGGCGATGAACCGCGCCTATGAGCAGTTCGTCGAGAACATCCCCTTCTATGGTTTTGCCGTGCTCTGCCTCGATCATCCGGTGGTGCAGGCGATGATCGGGCGCATCAACGACCGCCGCATCGTGACATACGGCCTGAGCCCGCAGGCCGATGTGAAGGCGCTGGATATCAAGATCGATCCGACCGGCGCCACCTATGACGTCGCCATCGCCGCCGCGCGGCGCCATGCCCGCACGGCTGATCCGCAATCTGCGCCTGCCGATGATGGGCCACCACAACGTGCAGAATTCGCTGGCGGCCATCGCGGTCGCCCATGAGATGGGCGCCAATGACGAGGTGATCCGCAAGTCGCTGGCCAGGCTTTGGCGGCGTCAAGCGGCGCTTCACCCGCACCGGCGAGGTGGACGGCATCACCGTCATCGACGACTACGGCCATCATCCGGTCGAGATCGCCGCGGTGCTGCGCGCCGCGCGGGCTGCGACCAAGAGCAAGGTCATCGCCGTCGTCCAGCCGCATCGCTATACGCGCCTGGCCAATCTGTTCGAGGAATTCTGCACCTGCTTCAACGACGCCGACGAGGTGATCGTCGCCGAGGTCTATGCCGCGGGCGAAGCGCCCATCGAAGGCGTCAACCGCGACGCGCTGGTGGAAGGGCTGATCAGCCACGGCCATCGCCATGTGACGGCGCTGCCAAGCGCTGCCGATCTGGCGCCGCTGGTCAATTCGCTGGCCGTACCGGGCGACCTCGTCGTGTGCCTGGGTGCCGGCAACATCACGCAATGGGCCCATGCGCTGCCCGATGAACTCGCGACGCTGCGCCGGCCGGCGGCAAAGGCGGCCAAATGATCATGGCCTATCGCCGCACCATGCCCCTGATCGAGCGTCTGCCAAAGGTCCGCGGACGATTGACCGAGAACGCGCCGCTCTCGGGCATCACCTGGTTTCGCGTCGGCGGTCCGGCGGAGGTCATGTTCCGCCCGGCCGATCGCGACGATCTCGCCGATTTTCTCGCTGGATTGCCGCGCGACGTGCCGGTCACCGTCATTGGCGTCGGTTCCAACCTTCTCGTGCGCGATGGCGGCGTGGCCGGCGTCGTGCTGCGACTTGGCCGCGGCTTCGCCGAGATCGAGGTCAAGGGAACCGAAGTCCGCGTGGGTGCGGCCGCCCTCGATATCAACGTCGCGCGCATGGCGGCCGATGCAGGATTGGCCGGTCTCGAATTCCTCTCCGGCATTCCCGGCACCATGGGCGGCGCGCTGCGCATGAATGCCGGCGCCTATGGCCGCGAGCTGGTGGATGTGATCAGCGCCGGCGAGGCGCTCGACCGCCAGGGCCGGCTGCACAAGCTGGACAAATCCGCGCTGGGCCTGACCTATCGCCACAGCGCCGTGCCGGAAGACTGGATCTTCTTGAGCGCCGAGCTGCAGGCCGAGGCGGGCGACCGCGCCAAGATCACCGCCAAGCTCGCCGATATCCAGGCGGCGCGGGAAGCGAGCCAGCCGATCCGCTCGCGCACCGGCGGCAGCACCTTTGCCAACCCGCCCGGCCATAAGGCCTGGCAGCTGATCGACCAGGCTGGCTGCCGCGGTTTGCGCATCGGCGGGGCCATGGTGTCGGAAAAGCATACGAATTTCCTGATCAACACCGGCAGTGCCACATCCGCCGATATCGAGACCCTGGGCGAGACCGTGCGCCGGCGCGTGCGGGAAATGAGCGGGATCGAATTGCGCTGGGAAATCCGGCGCATCGGCGCGGCCGCCGGTGCCGGTGACGCCGGGGGGGCCGCATGAGCAAGCGCGTGGCCCTGCTGATGGGTGGCCGCTCGGCGGAGCGCGAAGTCTCGCTGGTCAGCGGCCAGGCTTGCGTCAAGGGATTGCGCGAGAAGGGCTACGACGTCGATGTCATCGACGTGCGCGACGACATGGGTGCGCTGCTCGCCGCGCTGGATCCCAAGCCCGATGTCGTCTTCAACGCGCTCCACGGACGCTACGGCGAGGATGGCCGCGTGCAGGGCCTGCTCGATCTGCTGGGCCTGCCCTATACCCATTCCGGCGTGCTGGCTTCGGCACTCGCCATGGACAAGCCGCTGGCGAAACAGGTCTTCAGTGCCGTCGGCCTGCGCTGCCCCGAGGGCAAGGTGATCGGGCTCGATCAGCTCGCCAAGGGCGATCCGATGGCCCGGCCCTTCGTGGTGAAGCCGACCGCCGAAGGCTCCAGCGTCGGCGTGCGCATCGTGCGCCAGGGCGACAACCTGCCGCCGCTGGGCAGTTCCGGCTGGCAGTTCGGCGCAGAGGTGCTGGTCGAGCGCTACATCCCGGGCCGCGAGCTGACCGTCGCCGTCATGGGCGGCGAGGCGCTGGCGGTGACCGAGCTTCGTCCCCATGCCGGCTTCTACGATTACGAAGCCAAATACACCGAGGGCAAGACGGACCACATCGTCCCGGCCCAGGTTCCCCCTGCCGTGGGCGAGGCCGCCAAGCATATGGCAGTGGCAGCCCATGCCGCATTGGGCTGCCGCGGCGTGACCCGCAGCGATTTCCGCTACGACGATACGCGTACCGGGCCTGGATGGCCTCTATCTGCTGGAGGTCAACACCCAGCCCGGCATGACCCCTTTGTCGCTGGTGCCCGAACAGGCGGCCCATCGCGGCATTCCGTTTCCCGATCTCGTGGCCTGGATGGTGGAGCACGCGCAATGCGACGCTTGAACGCAAAACCGCGGCTGCCCGCCGCCCAACCCCGCCCGAACGGAACCGAGCAGCGGCTCCCGCGCAAAGCAGCACTGCGCCGCCGGCCGGCCCCGCCGCGCTGGCGCCGCCAGGTCTGGCGCATCGGGGGTCTCGCCTCGCTGCTGCTCATTCTGGGCGGCGGCAGTTTCTATGCCTGGCACGCCAGGCTGCCGGCGGCAGCATGGGGCCACGTCCATGATGGCTTCGTTGGCAACACGGCCGATCTCGGCCTGCGGCTGCACCGCATCGTCCTCGACGGGCGCCAGTTCACGCCCAAGGACGAATTGATGGCGAGCCTCGGCGTGCATCTCGACCAGCCGATGATGAGCATCGATCCCCAGGCCGTGAAGGCGCGGCTGGAATCGCTGGGCTGGGTGCGCAGCGCCCTGGTGCAGCGCCGACTGCCCGACAGTCTCTATATCCGCCTGACCGAGGCCGAGCCGGTGGCGCTCTGGCAGCATGACGGCGCCTTCCAGCTTATCGACCGGGCCGGCCAGACCATCGACAAGACTGATGCATCCGTCTTCGGCCGGCTGCCGGTGCTGGTGGGCGATGGTGCGCCCGCCCATTGCGCCGAACTGTTGGCCATGCTGGCGCGCGAGCCCGATCTCGCCCAGCGCGTGCGGGGCGCGGTCTGGGTCGGCGAACGGCGCTGGAACCTGCGTTTCGACAACGGCGTCGACGCCAAGCTGCCCGCGGATTCGCCCGAAGTCGCCTGGAGCCTGCTGGCGAAGCTGGAACGCGAGCAGCATCTGCTGGCCAAGGACCTCACCGTCATCGATCTGCGCCTGCCCGACCGCCTGGTGGTGCGTCTGGGGCCGGCCGGCGATCTGCAGCACAACGATCAGGCTCACCAGCCGGGCAGCAACACATGAAAATCAACGGCGCAACCAAGAGCGCAAATGGCGTTAATGGCGCGGCCAATGGCGCCAACGGCGTCAATGGTCATGGCAAGAAGCAGCGCAAGGCCCGCCTTGCCACCGGCGGCGACGTCATGGCGGCACTCGACGTCGGCACGACCAAGGTCTGCTGCTTCATCGCCCGACGTGGCGAAGACGGGCGGCCCCGCGTGGTCGGCATCGGCCATCAGCTTTCCCGTGGCCTGCGGGGCGGCGCCATCGTCGATATGGAAGCGGCCGAAGCCTCGATCCTGGCGGCGGTCCATGCCGCCGAGCAGATGGCAGGCGAGACGCTGCGCGACGTCACGGTGAATGTCGCGGGCGGCCATCCCGCCTCGCAGACCATCGGCGTGGAGGTAGCGATCGCCGGCCATGAGGTGGGCGATGGCGATCTGCGCCGCGTGCTGGATCAGGGGCAATCCTATGATTCCAGCCCCGATCGCCGGCTGATCCATTCGATCCCCGTCGGCTACACCATCGACGGTTCGCGCGGCATTCGCGATCCGCGCGGCATGTATGGCGAGCGCCTGGGCGTCGACATGCATGTCGTCACCGCCGCCGCCGGCCCGGTGCGCAATCTCTCCACCTGCATCGCCCGCTCGCATCTCGATATCCGCTCGCTCGTCGTCTCGCCCTATGCCGCCGGATTGTCGGCGCTCGTGGATGACGAGATGGATCTGGGCGTCTGCGTCGTCGATATGGGTGGCGGCACGACGACGCTCGCCGTCTTCTTCGACGGCAACGTCGTCTACACCGACATCATCCCCATCGGCGGCCAGCATGTGACCAGCGACATCGCGCGCGGTCTTTCCACACCGCTCGCCCATGCCGAGCGGATGAAGACGCTCTACGGCAATTGCGTCGCCTCGCCGGCAGACGAGCGCGAAATGATCACCGTGCCCCAGGTGGGCGAAGAGGATCAGGCCCAGGCCAACACCATCGCGAAATCGATCCTGGTGGGCATCATCCAGCCGCGGCTGGAGGAGACGTTCGAGCTGGTCCGCTCGCGTCTGGAGGTCAGCGGCTTCGACAAGATTGCTGGGCGGCGCATCGTTTTGACCGGCGGCGCCAGCCAGCTCGCCGGCGTGCGCGAACTCGCCCAACTCGTTCTCGACAAACAGGTCCGTATGGGCCGGCCGATCCGCATCAGCGGGCTGGCGGAAGCAACCGGCGGCCCCGCGTTTGCGGTCGCGGCCGGGCTGATCACCTACGCCCACAGGGTCGCGGCCGAGCAGCCGCGCGCGGCCCGGGCGCATGGCGATACGTCGAGCGGCCTGTTCGGCCGACTCGGAAACTGGCTGCGGGAGAACTTTTGACGATGAGCGACAGGAACGTCCGACTCGTGGGGAATCGGGCGAAAAAATTGCCGGCGTTGACCGGCGGCAACATGACAGTACGTTTACAACGGAGGATGTGATGACCTTGAATCTCTCCATGCCCAACGCACCATTCGAGCTGAAGCCCAAGATTACCGTCGTGGGAGTCGGGGGCGCCGGCGGCAACGCCGTCAACAACATGATCAAGCAGAACCTGGAAGGCGTCGATTTCATCGTCGCCAATACCGATGCCCAGGCGCTGGCCCAATCGCTGTGCCAGCGGCGTATCCAGCTGGGCACCAACCTGACCGCGGGATTGGGCGCAGGCTCGCGTCCCGATGTCGGGCGTGGGGCCGCCGAGGAAGCGCTGGATGAGATCATCCGCCAGCTTCAGGGCTCCAACATGGTGTTCATCACCGCTGGGATGGGTGGCGGAACCGGTACCGGTGCCGCCCCCGTAATTGCCGCGGCCACCCGCGAACAGGGGATTCTCACCGTCGGCGTGGTGACCAAGCCCTTCCACTTCGAAGGCCTGCACCGCATGCGGATTGCCGAAGCGGGCATCAACGAACTGCAGCAGTTCGTCGATACGCTGATCATCATTCCGAACCAGAACCTGTTCCGTATCGCCAATGAGAAGACGACCTTCGCGGACGCCTTCAACATGGCCGACCAGGTGCTGGATTGCGGCGTGCGCGGCGTGACCGATCTGATGGTCAAGCCCGGCCTGATCAATCTCGACTTCGCCGATATCCGTTCGGTGATGACCGAGATGGGCAAGGCGATGATGGGCACCGGCGAGGCCGAGGGTCCGAACCGGGCCATCGGTGCGGCGGAAGCAGCGATTTCCAACCCGCTGCTGGACGATGTCTCGATGAAGGGCGCGCGCGGCGTTCTGATCAACATCACCGGCGGCCTCGACATGACCTTGTTCGAGGTCGACGAGGCGGCCAACCGCATCCGCAGCGAAGTCGATCCGGAAGCCAACATCATCTTCGGCTCGACCTTCGACCAGAGCCTGGAGGGCAAGGTGCGCATCAGCGTCGTTGCCACCGGCATCGAGGCCGTGGCGGGGCAGATGCCGCGGCCGGTCTCGCTCAGCCTGGTAAGCAATGGCGGTTCCCGCCAGGCCATGATGAGCGAACGCGGCGAACCCAGCCTCGGCAGCGTCCATGCGTCAGCGCCGGCACCCTCGATCCGCCGCGACACCGTCGGTGCCACCGCACTGGCGATGCCGCAGCCTATGGCGGCTCAACCGGCGCCGATTTCGGCTCCGCCGATCATGGCCCAAAGCCAGCCGGTCATGCAGCCCATGGCCCAACCGATGACCCAACCGGCACCGCAATACATGACCCAGCCGGTTGTCGCTCAGCCCATGGCAAGCCCGGCGGTCATGCAGCAGCCCACCGAACAGCGGCACTATGTCGCGCCGCCAGCGGTGGAAAGCATTGCCATCTCGCCGGCGCCCGCACAAGCGGCACCAGCGCCGTTGGTAACGGCACAGCCTGCGGCAGCCCAGCCGCGCCGGGCCCCGAACCTGTTCAGCCGGGTCACGGGCAATGCGGCGAACTGGGCCAAGCAGGCGGTCGAGCCGGCGGTGACCCCGCAGATGCGGGCCAGCGCCCCGGCGAAACCGGCCCCCATGGCGCAACAGCCAGCGGCGCTTCAGCCGGGACCGGTGCTGCAAGTTCCAGCGCCCCAGCCTGCCATGAGCCAGCCGCCCATTCAGCAGCAAGCGGTTCAGCAGCAGGCGGTTCACCAACCGGCACCTCAGCCGGCGGTTCATCAACCAGTGGTGCACCAGCAGGCGGCCCACCCGCCGGTGGCTCACCAGCCGGCCGCTCAGCCGGCCCCGACGGTACAGCCACGCCTTTCGGGACTCGACCCGAAGGACCGGCTTTCGGCCAATCGGGCGGAGGAGGATCTGCTGGATATCCCGGCCTTCCTGCGGCGTCAGGCCAACTAGCCTACCGTCGCTGGACGAGGGCATAAAAGGGCAATAACCTAGCCTGGCTAACCTCGGAGCAACCCCGGATCGGACAAACCGGTCCGGGGGGCTCTGCCGATAGCGGGGGCAGCCGGCAGGGTTCTCGAAAGAAAGCGGTTAATGACTCAATCCCACGATGCGTCGCGTCGCGCCCAATCTGTGCGGCGCCAAACGACCTTGAAGAACGCCATCCATTGTTCCGGTACGCCGATCCATAACGGCGGCCATGTCACCATGGCGATGCTGCCCGCCCCCGCGGGTCACGGCATCGTCTTCCGCCGCACGGATATTGCCGGGCGCGGCATTGTCATTCCCGCCGACTGGAATCATGTCGCGGACATGCCAATGTGCACCGCGCTGGAAGCCGAGGGCGTGCAGATTGCCACCGTCGAGCATCTGATGGCAGCCCTCGCCGGCTGCGGCATCGACAATCTGCTGATCGAGATCAACGGGCCGGAGCTGCCGATCATGGATGGCAGTGCGTGGCCCTTCGTCTTCCTGATCGAATGCGCCGGCATCGCCGAACTGGAAGCGCCGCGGCGCTTCCTGAAGATACTGAGCCCGGTTTCCGTCAGCATGAGCGGGCGCAGCGCCAGCCTGTTGCCGGGCGAAGGCTTCACGCTCAGCTTCGAGGTCGACTACGACAGCGGCGCGATCGCGCGTCAGACGAGCGAGATGGAGCTGGTGGACGGCACCTTCAAGAACGAGCTCAGCCGTGCGCGCACCTATGGCTTCCTGCACGAGGTGGATGCGCTGCGCGCCGCGGGCCTGGCGCGAGGCGCCTCGCTGGACAATTCCATCGTCATCACCGGCGACGGGATTCTGAACGAGGGGGGCTTGCGCTTCCCCGATGAATTCGTGCGCCACAAGATGCTGGATGCCTTCGGCGACATGTATCTCGCCGGCGCGCCCATCCTCGGCCGCTTCGAGGGCGTGCGCTCGGGCCACAAGCTGAACCACCGCCTGCTGCGCGCCTTGTTCCAGCGTCGCGAGGCGTGGTGCTGGAGCGATTCGGAACCCGCGGCGATTGCATCGGCCCTGACGCAGGACCAGGCCCAGCGGGTCGCGGGCTGAAACATCCTGAAGTCGCCGGGGCTTGAGGGGGCCATACCGCCCCCCTATAGTGAGCCGCCCTGCCCCCAGCCCCCAAGGTGAGCCGTTCCCCCATGCCGGATTTTGCAAGACCGCTGCCTTTTCTGGCACTGGCCTTCATCGCGGGTCTGGCAGGCTGCGCCAACGCGCCGGCGCCGGTTCCCGATACGCCGCCCGAGAACCTGTACAACCAGGCTTCCAATGCGCTGGATCAGGGCCAGGACGCTGACGCCGCCAAGCTGTTCGAGGAAGTCCAGCGCCAGCACCCCTATTCGGCCCTCGAGCCGCAGTCGGAAATCATGGCGGCCTACGCCTATTACCGCGGCAACAAATACGACGATGCGATCGGCGCGCTGGACCATTTCATCGAGCTGCATCCCGGGAACAAGGCCGCGGCCTATGCCTATTACCTGAAGGCGCTCTGCTACTACGAGCAGATCGTGGACGTGCGGCGCGACCAGAAGGTAACCCAGCAGGCGCTGGACGCGCTGACGGAGGTGGTGAACCGTTATCCCGCCACCCCCTATGCCCGCGATGCGAAGCTGAAGATCGATCTGACCCGCGATCACCTGGCGGGCAAGGAGATGGATATCGGCCGCTATTACGAGGGGCAGAAGCTCTATCTCGCGGCGATCAACCGTTTCCGCACGGTAATCGAGAAATACCAGACCACGTCCCACACGCCGGAAGCTCTCGAGCGTCTAACCGAATGCTACCTGGCGCTGGGCGTCAATGAAGAGGCCCAGACGGCGGCAGCCGTGCTCGGCTACAACTACCCGGGCACCAGCTGGTACCAGGCGAGCTTCGATCTGCTGAAAGGCAAGAATCTGAAGCCGGAGAAAAGCTCCAACTCCTGGCTCAGCAATATCTTCTAGCCTCGGGCCGGCCATGCTGCTCGGCCTCGTCATCCGCGACATCGTCCTGATCGAACGCCTGGAGCTGGCATTTTCGCCGGGCCTTACCGTTTTGACTGGCGAGACCGGCGCCGGCAAATCGATCCTGCTGGATGCGCTGGGTCTGGCGCTGGGCGCGCGCGCCGAAGCCGGCCTGCTGCGCGCCGGTGCGGCGCAAGCCAGCGTCACCGCGGAATTCGAGCTACCCAAGCGCCATCCGCTGCGTGCATTGCTGGAAGAACAGGGCCTCGAGGTTGAGGACAATCTGCTGCTGCGCCGCCAGCTCGGCGCCGACGGCCGCAGCCGCGCCTTCCTGAACGACCAGCCCATCGGCGTCGGCCTGCTGCGCCAGATCGGCGACAGCCTCGTGGAGATCGTGGGCCAGTTCGAACAGCACGGCCTGTTGGACCCCTCGACCCATGGCGAGATGCTGGACGCCCATGGCGGCCACGATGCGCCCGGGGTCGCGGCCGCCTGGAAGCAGTGGCAGGAGGCGCGCCAGGCGCGCAGCACCGCCGAGGCCGAGATTGCAGCGGCCAGGCGCGATGAAGAATTCCTGCGCCACGCTGCCGAAGAGCTTGCCGGTCTTGCCCCGCAGCCGGGCGAGGAAGCGGGCCTTGCCGAACAACGCAGCCTGATGCTTCACCGCAGCAAGCTGGTGGAGGCGATCCAGGCAGCACTCGAAGAACTCTCCGGCGAGGATGGCGGCGAGCAGCAGATGAACCGGGCACGCCGGCGGCTCGATCGCATTGCCGACAAGGCGCAGGGCCGACTGGATCCGGCCACCGCCGCACTCGATCGCGCCCAGGCCGAGATCGCCGACGTGATCGAGCAACTGGATCGCCTCGCCCGGGATCTCGATGCCGATCCCAGGCGGCTGGAGAAAATCGAGGATCGGCTCTATGCGCTGCGCGACCTTGCCCGCAAGCATAACGTGCCGGTCGACGACCTTGCGGCCTTGCGCGAGCGCATCGAGGCCCAGCTTACCCGCCTCGACGATCGCACTGGCTCGCTCGCCAAGCTGACCAAGGCTGAGGCCGAGGCGCGCCAGGCTTATATCGGTGCGGCGGAAGCGCTGTCGCAGGCGCGGCGGAAGACAGCGGTAAAGCTCGACAAGGCGGTGATGGGGGAACTCGCACCCCTCAAACTGGACAAGGCGCGATTTACAACGGTGGTGGATCGCTTGGAGGAGCCGCAATGGGGACCCGCGGGCCTCGACCGTGTCGCGTTCGAGGTCGCAACCAACCCCGGCAGCGCGCCGGGGCCGATCGGGCGCATCGCCTCGGGCGGCGAGCTGGCGCGATTCCTGCTGGCGCTCAAGGTCGTGCTGGCCGCACAAGGCAGCGCCGCAACCCTGGTCTTCGACGAAGTCGATAGCGGCATCGGCGGCGCCACCGCCGCCGCGGTGGGCGAACGCCTGGCGCGTCTGGCGAAAAGCCGCCAGCTTCTGGTGGTGACGCACTCGCCGCAGGTTGCAGCCCAGGGCCAACATCACTGGCGGGTGGAGAAGAGCGCCGGCAAGGCCGGCAGCCTGACACAGGCGGGCCAGCTCGATGCACCCCAGCGCCGCGAGGAGATTGCCCGGATGCTGTCCGGCGCCACGGTCAGCGAGGAAGCGCGCGCCGCCGCCGACCGCCTGCTGGGCGCGAGGCTGGTATGACCACGAGCGAAGAAAAGCCGGCGGCCAAGCTCGGCAAGGCGGAAGCCAAGGCCGAGCTCGCGCGGCTGGCAAAGGAGATCGCCCGTCACAACGCGCTTTATCACCAGAAGGATGCGCCGGAGATCTCCGACGCGGACTACGATGCGCTGGTCCGGCGCAACAACGAGATCGAAATCACGCTTTCCCGAGCTGCGCCGCGCCGACAGCCCGAGCCAGAGCGTGGGCGCGGCACCATCGAGCGGGTTCGCCAAGGTGCGGCATTCGGCACCCATGCTCTCTCTCGACAACGCCTTCGACGAGGCCGATGTCCGCGATTTCTTCGCCCGCATCCGCCGCTTCCTCGGCTTGAGCGAGGATGAACCCATCGAGGTCTCGGCCGAGCCGAAGATCGACGGGCTTTCCGCCAGCCTGCGCTATGAGGATGGCAAACTGGCCCAGGGCGCCACGCGTGGCGACGGCACGGTGGGCGAAGACATAACGTCCAATCTGAAGACACTGCCCGACGTGCCCAAGACGCTGAAGGGCGGCCGCGCACCCGCGGTGCTTGAGGTGCGGGGCGAGGTCTATATGCGGCGAAGCGAATTCGCCAAAATGAACGAGAAACGCGCGGCGGCGGGCGAACCGGTCTTCGCCAATCCGCGCAATGCCGCTGCCGGCAGCACCCGCCAGCTCGATCCCGCGATCACCGCCGGCCGGCCGCTGCACTTCTTCGCCTATTCGGCCGGCGAAATCAGCGACGCCAAGGATCTGGGCGACAGCCAATGGGATTTCCTGGCGCGGCTGAAGGCGCGTGGCTTCACCACCAACCCGCTGGCCAAGCTCTGCCGCAATGTCGAGGAGGCGCTGGCCTTCCACGCCAAAATCGGCGCGCAACGCGCCGATCTGCCCTACGACATCGACGGCGTCGTCTACAAGGTGAACCGCCGCGATTGGCAGGAGCGTCTGGGCATGGTGAGCCGGGCGCCACGCTGGGCGCTGGCCCATAAATTTCCCGCCGAACAGGCCGAGACCTGGCTGCGCGACATCACCATCCAGGTGGGGCGCACCGGCGCGCTGACTCCTGTCGCCGTGCTGGAGCCGGTCACGGTGGGCGGCGTCGTCGTGACCCGGGCGACCCTGCATAACGAGGACGAGATCAAGCGCAAGGATATCCGCATCGGCGACCGCGTCACACTGCAGCGCGCCGGCGATGTGATCCCCCAGATCACCGGCTTCATCGAGGCGATGCGGCCCAAGGGAACCCATGAATACAAGTTCCCGGATCACTGTCCGATCTGCAACAGCCTCGCTATCCGCGAACCGGGCGAGGTGGTGCGCCGCTGCACCGGCGGCCTCATCTGTGCGGCGCAGGCGGTGGAGCGGCTGCGCCATTTCGTTAGCCGCAACGCCTTCGATATCGACGGGCTGGGCGGCGAACGCATCACTGAATTTCACGACGCCCATTTCATCGAGCTGCCAGGCGATATCTTCCGGCTCGCTGCAAAGCAGAAGGAACTGGAAGAGCGCGAGGGTTGGGGCAAGCAATCCGTCGCCAAGCTGCTGGCGGCCATCGAGGCGCGTCGCGAGATTTCGCTGGAGCGCTTCATCTATGCGCTGGGCATCCGCCAGGTGGGCGAGGCCACCGCCCGGCTGCTGGCCAAGAATTATGGCAGCTACAAGCATTGGCGCGAGGCGATGATCGAGGCCGCGACCCGGAGAGCCAGGCCTTCCACGAACTCGATTCCATCGACGGCATCGGGCCATCGGTCGCATCCGACATCGTCGGCTTCTTCGCCGAGCCGCATAACCGCAAACTGCTCGACGATCTGGTCAGCGAGGTGACGCCGCTCGACTATGCCGGGCCTGCGGTGGCGAAGAATTCGCCGGTCGCCGGCAAGACCGTCGTCTTCACCGGCACGCTCGAGAAGATGACGCGGCCCGAAGCGAAGGCCCGCGCCGAGGCGCTGGGGGCCAAGGTCGGCGAATCCGTCTCGAAGAAGACGGACTATGTCGTCGTAGGCGCCGATGCCGGCTCCAAGGCCAAGAAGGCCGCAGAGCTCGGCGTCACCATGCTGGACGAAGACGGCTGGCTGAAGTTGATCGCGGGGGCCTAGCGCCTGATCGCCTCAAGGTGAATCAACTTCAGGCGTGAATCAGTCGCCACGGATCAGGTCGTCTCAACCCGATCCGATCGTACTTTAGGCCAGAGCCTGCCTGAGCTTTATGGCGAGATCGTATTTGCGATAAGGCTTGTTCAGCAGTTCTGTGCCGCCCAGGTCAATGATGCCGGTGGCCATAGCCTTGGCGGTATAGCCCGACGTCAGCAGCATTTTCAGTTTCGGATATTTCGTTCGGGCCTCGACGACAAGTTCGAATCCGCTCATGCCGCCCGGCATGATGACGTCGGAGAACAGCAGGTCGATATCGCGGCGTTTCTCGAGCATGGCGAGCGCCGCCTTCGCACTCTCGGCTTCCAGGACACGGTAGCCGAGATCGGTCAGCTGGGCAGCGGCCACCGCGCGCATGTCCGCATTGTCCTCGACCACCAGAACCAGCTCGCGGCCGCGCGAGGCTTCGGGCTCCTGTTCGCGAACCATCTTGGCCGCTTCTACAGTCCGGGCCCGCGGCAGATAGATCTTCACCACCGTGCCACGGCCGATCTCGCTATAGATCTTGATATGGCCGTTCGACTGCTTGATGAAGCCATAGACCATGCTGAGTCCCAGCCCCGTCCCCTTTCCCGGCTCTTTGGTCGTGAAGAATGGCTCAAATACCCGGTCAAGGACCTCCGGTGGAATTCCGGCGCCGGTATCGCTGACCGTCAACAGTACGTAGTCGCCGGGCGTCACGTCGATGTTGCGCGCAGCATAATCCGCGTCCAGACGAACGCTGGATGTCTCCATGGTCAGCTTGCCGCCCTCGGGCATCGCGTCGCGGGCATTGATCGCCAGGTTCAGAATGGCCTCCTCGAGCTGCGCTGGATCGGCAAGCGCCGGCCATACATCAGCGCCCGGATAGAGCTGAAACACGATCTTTTCGCGCATGGTGCGCTGAAGCATGGTGACCAGCGGCGCCAGCCGCGCGTTCAGATCGAAGGCTTTAGGCGCCAAAGGCTGCTTGCGTGAAAAGGCGAGCAGGCGCTGCGTGAGCTCTGCCCCGGCGAGCGCCGCGTTCAGCGCGCCATGGGTGTGGCGTAACGTCTTCGCATCCTTGTGGGCATCCTCGAGAAGCAAGTCGAGGTTGCCGATCATAACGCCCAGCAGGTTATTGAAGTCGTGCGCGACACCACCGGTCAACTGTCCGACCGCCTCCATCTTCACCGCCTGGCGCAATTGGGCTTCCATCGCCTGCCGTTCGGTAATGTCGCGGATCGCGCTGGAGACGAGGATGCCCTCTTCGGTTTCCAGCGGGCCAAGGCGTATCTCGACCGGGAACTCGCTGCCACCCTTGCGCCGGCCGTAAAGCTCGCGGTCGATACCCATGGGCCGCACGGCGGGGCTGGCAAAATAGTCCGCACGATGAGCCGGATGCCGGTCGCGAAAGCGCGCGGGCACGAGCACCTCGATTTTTTCTCCGATGAGTTCGGCCTTGGCATAGTCGAACATGATCTCGGCCTGCGTATTGACGATCAGTATTTCGCCGGCGCCATTCGTGATGACGATGGCATCGGGTGCCGCATCCAGCAGGGCCTTGAACTTGCGCTCGGCCCGCCGGCGCTCCTCGACCTCCACTACCAGCGCCGCCGTACGGGCCGACACATGTTGCTCGACTTCGACGTTGGCGCCCTGCAATGCGTGCTGCAGCCGGCTGCGCTCTAACTCGTCACGGGCGATCGCATACATCAAGTCGCCATGGGCCACGGAGGTCCATGACAGGGCACGCCAGGAACCATCCTTGTGCCGGTAGCAATTCTCGAAGTTCAGAACTTTTTCGCGAGCGTCGATTTGTCGTGTGACCTCGGCCTTGGTAGTGGCGCGATCGTCGGGATGAACGAATGTGACGAAGGGTTTCGCCATTAATTCCGCAGCACTCCAGCCCAGCGCCTTGGTGAAGGCCGGATTGACCCAGTGGAAATAGCCGTCGCCGCCGGCGATGCACAGCATGTCGGGCGATAGCGCGAAGAACTGTTCGCGCTCGACCTCGCTAAGTTGCCGCCGCTTTCGCGCCGGTCCGGCTGCGCGCTTGGCGGCTGGGCGTCCCACCGATACGCCCTTGGTCGGCTTGGCCGGCCGGATTCTGATGTGCTTGTTCATGTCGCCCTTTCGGGCCAACTGGGTAGCCAGGCGCGCCATGGGCGCCTGGCCTGCAGCCGGCTTGTCGATGTTTCGCCGAGAGGCGCTGGCAGCGGGGCGAAGGTTCACCCCGTCGATCGGGTTGGCGAATTGCCGAGAGGGACGAAGGGAGCGGCTCTCAATGCTCCTGGCTAATTATCACACAAAAGCCAGGCAACGACATAGCGGCCATATCGGCGGCCGTCGGCAGACCCGCGCGCAACTCTCTCCATACGTCATTCCCGGGCTGCCGAAGGCAGAGCCCGGGAATCCAGTGTCTAAACGTAAGACTGGATGCCCGGGCTCGGCTGCGCCGCCCCGGGCATGACGAAAGGGAAAAAGTGCCCGATCACTTGCGAAGGTAAGGGAGGGGGTGGCGATATCAGATCGGCTTCGTCGCCTCTTCGATGAAGGCGGCTGTCTCCTTGTCCGCCTTTGACAACAGCGCCTCGCGTACCTTGGCGTGATAGGCATCGAGCCAGGCGATCTCGTCCTGGGTCAGCAATTTCTTGTCGACGAGGTGGCGATCGATCGGCGCCATGGTGATGGTCTCGAAGGCCAGCATCGGCCGTTCATCGCCGGGCCGTGGATCCTCCACCACCATCACCAGATTTTCGATGCGGATGCCATAGGCGCCCGTCTTGTAATAGCCGGGCTCGTTGGAAACGATCATGCCCGGCTCGAGCGCCACGCGGCTTGGCGCCTTGGAGATGCGCTGCGGGCCTTCATGCACCGAGAGGAAACTCCCCACGCCATGGCCGGTGCCATGGTCGTAGTCGAGACCCGCCTGCCAGAGCGAATATCGCGCCAGCGCATCCAAAGCACTGCCGGTGGTGCCGCGGGGAAATCGCGCCATGCCCAGCGCGATATGGCCCTTCAGCACGCGGGTAAAGCGGTCCTTCATCTCGGCCGTAGGTTTGCCGATGGCAACCGTGCGGGTGATGTCCGTCGTGCCATCGAAATACTGCGCGCCGGAATCCACCAGATAGAGCTCGCCCTTTTTCAGTGGCCGGTTGGTCGCTTCCGTGGAGCGGTAATGCACGATGGCGCCGTTGGAGGCGGCACCCGAAATCGTGTCGAAGCTGAAATCGCGGAAGAACTCGCCCGAGCGGCGGAAATCGGCAAGCTTCGCCACCGCGCCCATCTCGTCCACCTTGCCCTTCGGCGCTTCATGCGAGAGCCAGTTCAGGAACTGGGTGACCGCCAGGCCGTCGCGCCGATGCGCGGTGCGCGTGCCGGCGAGTTCGACCTCGTTCTTGCGCGCCTTGGGCAGCAGGCAGGGATCGTCGCCCTCGACGATCTCGGCCCCGGCCGCCTTCAGCCGGTCGATCGCCCAGGAGGGCGTGCCTTGCGGATCCACCAGCACGCGCGCCTTGGCCTGGCCCAAGCCGGTCCAGCGCCTTGGCGAAAGCCTCAGGCGGCGCGACCGCCACGCGATTGCCGAGATGGGCCTCCAGGCCGGGGGTGAATTTGCGCCGGTCCATGAACAGCTCGACGCCGCCATCCTTGTGCAAAACGGCAAAGCCGAGCGCGAACGGCGTGCGCGGCACATCGGCGCCGCGGATGTTCAACAGCCAGGCGATGGAATCGGGGCCAGCGAGGATCGTCGCCTCGATACCGCGATCGGCGAGCGACTGGCCGATGCTCTCGCGCTTGTCCTGGGAACTGCGGCCGGCGAAGCGGATGTCCAGCGCGATGGCCGGCGCGATCGGCGCCGGGGGCTGATCGCTCCACACCGCATCGAGCGGGTTGCTCTCGAGCGCCACCAGTTCGCCACCGGCGGCATTCACCGCCTTGCGCAGGTGCTTCAGGCCGGTCGGCGTATGCAGCCACGGGTCGTAGCCGATCTTGCCGCCCTTGGGCAGATTGGCCTTGATCCAATCCTCCGGCGGCTCGTTCGGTGGAATGACGCGGCTCGAACAGGCTGGTATCGGTCTGGGAGCGAACCTGAAGGGTGTAGCGCCCATCGACGAAGACCGCGGCCTTGTCGGTCAGGACGATCGCCAGGCCGGCCGAGCCGGTGAAGCCGGTGAGCCAGCGCAGCCGCTCGGCCCGGGGCGGCACGTATTCGCCCTGATGTTCATCGGCCCGGGGCACCAGGAAGCCGTCCAGACCCCGTTTGGCCAATTCCTTTCGCAGTGCAGCAAGACGGGGGGCACCGGCCGCCAGGGCCGGCGGCTTGGCCGAGGCGCTGACCTCGCGCTTGAGCGCCCTCAGCTGGGCCCGGACCGGCTCGTCGGCCGAAGGGGCGACCAGGCCGATCCAGTCGTCGGGATGCTCGCCCTCGGGTGCTGCGATGACCCCCGCCAAAAGCCCGCGAATCTGCCGTAAATCAGCCGTCAGGCCGGATTTCTTCAACAGGCCGGTTAATGCCTCGTCGCCCTGATAGGGCTGCTCACCCACCGTCATAGGCCGCGTTCCTTCTACGTTCATGCATGATTGTGTCAGATATGCGGAAATTGGCCAACTAGATCAAACGATATGCGCGAGTGGCATTGCTGCGATGCAGCATCCGATCTGCCTTCCGCAGGCATCTCTCACTATATTCCTTCTCGTCACGGCCGTCGGCACTGGGCCGGGGGTCGAAACAAGGAAGAGTTAAGATGAATCGCTACGCTTTCAACAATAACGCGATCGCCGCCGCTGCGACAATGCCGGCGCCCATCGCCAATCGCCTGGTCAATGTATCCCGCGAGAGCCTGCTCGACATCCTGTTGCGCCCCTTCCGGCGCGGCCAGATTTCCCGCGAGCTTCGCCTGCTGGATCCGCGCATGCTGTCGGATATCGGCGTCAGCCCCTCGGAAATCGACCGGATCGCGGCCAACTCCGTTGGTGGAAAGGGCGAGTGGATCGTCCTTTCGCTGCTGCGCCTCGCCGGCCGCAAGATCGCCGACTGGGCCAACAAGCGTGCGACCTATCGCAGCCTGATGTCGCTCGACGAGCGCATGCTGAGCGATATCGGCCTGACCCGCGGCGACATTCCGGCGCTGATCGATGCCATGCGTGGCCCGCTCGCCCGCCCGGTCAGCGGCCTGGAGACCGAAGTGATCCTGCCGCTGAAGCAATGGAACCTGTGGCGCGTGGCGCATAAGCAGCTCAACCAGCTCGACAACCGCATGCTGAGCGATATCGGCTTCGTGCGCGGCGACATCGACCGGGTTGCCGACGAGCTGGCGGCACGCACCGTCACCAAGGCGGCCAATGCCAATGCCAACAGCGTGGCACCCCGCGCGGCCTAAGCGCATTACAACGCGGCCATTACAGACGCGGTCTGGGCGCAACGCCCTGACCGTGACGACAAAACGGCGCCCCTTCCCCCGGGGGCGCCGTTTTGATTCCTGCTCTCTTCGTCAGGCCGGGTTTGGCCGGGAGAGCCGCTTGCTCTATATATCTTCAGACTAATGCTCGATTCTCCGGGGACTGACCGGAATTCGCTCCACGGCAAGGGGAGCCAAGCGCAGCAAATGGCGGTTACCGGCCCGGCCCTGACGGCTCTGCTCGACAATCTGGGTGAGGGCGTCTGCGCCATCGGTGCCGACGGGCTGATCGGCGCTGCCAATCGGCGCTTTGCCGAGCTGCTCGATCTGCCGGCCGAGGCGCTGGAATGCGGCAGGCCCGCCGGCGAGCTGGCCCCGCTTCAGCCACTCCTGCAAGCGATGGCGGCAGCACCGGCGAACCGCTCACCCGCCAGCTCACGACCGCGGGCGGCCGGATGCTGGAGATCCGCGGCCATCCGGATCAGGCCGGCGGCCATGTCGTCATCCTGGCCGATGTGAGCGAGCTGCACCGCCTGCAAAGCAAGGACGATCTGCTGCGCCAGGCGCTGGACGCCATCGCCGACGGCTTCGCCATTTTCGATTCGCAAGACCGGCTCGCGATCATGAACCGCCGCTATCTCGGCTATTCGCCGCAGGATGGCGAGGCGTCCGTGCTCGGCATCACCTTCGAAGACCTGATGAATCAGGACAGCCGGCACCGGTTCTACCCGCAGGTGATCGGCCACGAAGCGCCCTTCATCGAGGCCCGCATCCGCGTCCACCGCGAAGGGTTGGGCCGGCCCATCAACTTCCAGATCGGCGATGGCGGCTGGGCGCAGGCCCGCGACTATCGCCTGGCCGATGGCAGCACCGTCGTCATGCGCAGCGACGTCAGCGAGCTGGTCGAGCGCGATCACGCGCTGCGGGAGAGCCAGGCGAGCCTGGCTGCCGCCCAGCATGTCGCGCGGCTGGGAAGCTGGGAGCTGGATCTGACCGGCAGCCACCGGCTGACCTGGTCGGACGAGACCTTCCGCATCTTCGGTTATGAGCCTGGCCAGGTTGCCGCATCCAACGAGCTCTTCTTTCAATCCGTCCATCCCGACGATCGCGATCGGGTCAAGACGGTGGAGGCGCATACGCTGGCGACGGGCACGCCCTATAGCCTGGAACATCGCGTCATCCGGCCGGATGGCAGCGAGATCGTGGTCCATGAAAGAGCGGAGGTGATCCTGGCGGCCGACGGCAAGACGCCGCTGAAGATGGTCGGCACCGTGCAGGACATCACCGGCCAGAAACGCGCCGAGGCGGCGCTGCAGGCCAATCAGGAGCGCCTCGACCTTGCCTTGCAGACCGCGCGGGCCGCCTATTGGGAACTCGATCTCACCAGCGCCGCTCACAGCCTCAGTAACAATTATTTCGCCATGCTGGGCTATTCCGCGGCCGATGCGCCGGTCGGCCGCGAGGCCTGGCTTTCCTTGCTGCATCCCGACGATGTCGAGGGGCTGGGCCACAACCAGAGTCTGCTGCCCAATGACCGCGGCAGCCATGAATACGAATTTCGCATCCGCGCCGCCGACGGCTCGTGGCGCTGGATCCTCAGCCGCTTTCGCGCCATGGCCTTCGACAATCTGGGGCGCCCGTCGCGCCTGCTCGGCATCGATCTCGACACCACCGCGCGCAAGCAGAACGAACTGGCGCTGCGCCAGGCCCGCGAGCGCGCCCAACGCTATCTCGATATTGCCGGCGTCATCATCGTGGTGCTGGATGCCGATCACCGGGTAACGCTGCTGAACCGCAAGGGGTGCGAGATCCTGGGCGTCAGCGAGCGCGAGGCCCTGGGCCGCAACTGGTTCGATGCCTTCTCGCCGGACGATGAACGCGAGCAGCAGCGGGCGACCTATGCGGCCTTCCTGGCGGGCCACGGCCCCGCCCAGGATATCGACATGACGGTCAAGACCAGCAGCGGCGAGGTGCGGCTGGTCACCTGGCACGACAATCTGCTGCGCGACGATGACGGCCGCGTCGTCGGCGCCATCAGCTCCGGCGAGGACATCACCGAACAGCGCGTCGCCGAGCGAAAGCGCGACGAGTTCCGCACCTTGCTGGAAGCGACATCGGAGGCCTCGCCCGACGGCATCCTGGTGACCGATGCCGAAGGTCGCTACCTCTTCTGGAACAAGAGGCTGATGCAGATGTGGGGCCTGTCGCAGGATTATGTCGATCAGCGGCGGCTGGCGGCGAGCGATGCCGATCCCTCGCTCAGCGCCTATACCCGGCAGGTCGTCGACCGCCACACCTTCATCGCCGAGATTCTGCGCGCCTATGACCAGCGCCAGCCGCCGCAGACGGCCTTCGCCGATATCGTCCTCAAGGATGGGCGCATCTTCATGCGCCATGCGGCGCGGGTGGCACCCGGCAAGCTGCCCTACGCCACGGTCGCCTGGATCTATCGCGACGTCACCGAGCAGCGCAAGAAAGACGCCGTCCTGGCCCAGGCCCAGCGCCTGACCACCGTGGGCGAGCTATCGGGCGGCATGGCCCACGAGTTGAACAACCTGCTGATGATCATCGGCGGCAACCTCGAGCTGATCGAGATGCAGGCGCAGGGATCAAAGAAAGACCCCGTCGCGAAATTCGCCCACACCGCCTATCTCGCCGTCGAGCGCGGGCGCGGAGCTGATCCGTCACCTGCTGGCTTTTTCGCGCAAGCAGCCGCTGGCCCCGAAGCTGACCGACGTGAACGCCTATCATGGCCGATACCATGAAGATGCTGCAGCGCCTGCTGGGCGAATTGGTGACGGTCCGGTTCGTGCCGGGCAAGGATCTGTGGCAGACCGTGATCGATCAGGGCCTGCTGCAGACGAGCCTGGTCAGCCTTGGCACCAACGCCCGCGATGCCATGCCCAAGGGCGGCTCGCTGACGCTCGAGACCAGCAACGCAAATCCTCGACGAAAGCCATGCCGGGCGCTTCGCCGATGTCAGCCCCGGCGAATATGTGCTGATCTCGGTCACCGACACCGGGGCCGGCATGCCCGCCGACATCGCCAAGCGCGCCTTCGAGCCCTTCTTCACCACCAAGCCCGTGGGCAAGGGCACGGGGCTCGGCCTCAGCGTCGTCTATGGGTTCATCAAGCAATCCGGCGGCCATGTGGCGATCTACAGCGAAGAAGGCAGCGGGACCACGATCAGACTCTATCTGCGCCGCGCCTCCGATGAGGCCAACGCGCGGGCCGAGGCTTCGCTGGCGCCGGTTGCCCGCGGCAACAAGGAAACGGTGCTGCTGGTGGAGGATGAGGCGCCGGTCATGGCGGTCGCCCGCGCCTTCCTGACCGATCTCGGCTATCAGGTGCTGGAGGCGAATAACGGTGTGGAGGCGCTGGGCATTCTCTCATCGGACGAGCCCATCGACCTGCTCTTCACCGATGTCGTTCTGCCCGACGGCATGAACGGCGCCGAGGTCGCCAAGGCGGCCGAGGAATTGCGGCCGGGCCTGAAGGTTCTCTTCGCCTCGGGCTATACCAAGGAGGCGCTGATCTATCAGGGGCGGCTCGAATCCGGCGTGACCTTGCTGCCCAAGCCCTATCGCAAGCGCGATCTCGCCGAGGCCATCCGCTCGGTGCTTTAGGCCTTCTTGCGCGCCTGGCTCTGGGCTGGCGCAGCACCAGCACCGACCAGTCGCCCAGACGCAGGCGAAAATCGAGCTCGAGCCCGTGCTCCAGATGGGCGTGCAGCACCAGTTGTTCCTGGCTCGCAAGGATGCCCGACAGCACCGCACTGCCGCCGGGGGCGAGGTGCCGCGCGAGCGAACCCGCCATGCGATAGAGCGGCCGCGCCAGGATATTGGCCATGATCAGATCGAAGGGTGCGGCCCGGCGGATCGCCGCCGCGCCATAGCCGCTGCTCTTGACGACGCTCAAGAGCTCGATCGAGCCCGTTGATGACGGCGTTCTCGCGCGCCACGCGCACCGCATCGGGATCGTTGTCGGCGGCCAGCACCTTGACGGGCCACAGGCTGGCCGCGGCCAGCGCCAGCACGCCGCTGCCGCAGCCGAGATCGAGCGGATGCTTGAAGCGCCGCCGGCGCGCCAGACGATCCAGCGCCAGCAGGCAGCCGCGCGTCGTCTCATGCCGTCCGGTGCCGAATGCAGCACCGGCATCGACCTGCAAGCGCGATCTTGCCCCGCGGCGTGGCCCCCTTCACATGGGCGCCGCGCAGATAGAAGCGGCCGGCGGTAATGGCCGGCAGCGCCCGGCGGCTCTCCGCCACCCAATCGCGCGACGGCAGGCGGGCGAAGTCGGGCTTGCCCCATTCTGCCAGCGCCTTGCGGATGGCGGCGCGTTTGGGCTGGCCATCGATCAGCGCCTCCACCTCCCAGCGCCGGCCGCGCTCGATCTCGTAACGCGAGAGAGCAATGGCAAACGGCTCGAGCGCCGCCTCGGCCGCGGCGGCATCGCCGCTGCCGCCGTAGCCGCAGTCCATACGGTCCATGCAGTGGCTTTCATGACGCCTGATCCGCCGGCACGACGAAACTGGCGATGACTTTCTTGACGCCGGCCTTGTCGAAATCGATGTCGAGTTTCTCGCCCTCGGCGGCGCGCACGCTGCCATAGCCGAATTTGCGGTGAAAGATGCGCGTGCCCGGCGCGAAGCTGGCGTTGCTGGAGACGCGCCGCACCTCGCCCTCGATCTGCGGCGCCAGGCGCCGGCGCCCGTATTCCCAGCTGTTGTTGCCGTAGCCGCCGCCAAAGGCGCCGCTGACGACACTGACCGCCGGCTCGGAAACGGTCTGCAGGCCCGTGACGCTATCCTCCTGCACATGCTCGCGCGGCAATTCGCCGACGAAGCGCGAGGGGATGGAACTCTGCCACTGGCCATGGACCTGGCGGTTGGCGGCGAACGAGATCTCCAGATGCCGGCGCGCCCGCGTGATGCCGACATAGGCGAGGCGCCGCTCCTCCTCCAGCCCGGCCATGCCGTTCTCGTCCAGCGAGCGCTGATTGGGAAACAGGCCTTCCTCCCAGCCCGGCAGGAAGACCACGTCGAATTCCAGGCCCTTGGCGCTGTGCAGGGTCATGATGTTGACCATATCGCGCGGATCGCCCTCGGCATTTTCCATCACCAGGCTGACATGTTCGAGAAAGCCGGCCAGCGCCTCGAACTCGGCCATGCCGACGATCAGCTCCTTCAGGTTTTCCAGCCGCCCCGGCGCATCGGGCGATCTGTCGGCCTGCAGCATCGCCGTATAGCCGGATTCATCCAGGATGGTCTCGGCGACTTCGGTATGGGGCAGCCCCCCGCTCATCGCCCGCCAGCGATCGAGATCGCTGACCAGCGTGGCCACCGCGCGGCGCGCAGCAGGCTTCATTTCATCCGTGGACGAAATCTGCCGCGCGGCCTCGATCAGCGTCAGGCCGGAGGATCGCGCGGTCTCGTGGATCTGGCGCAGTGTCGTATCGCCGATGCCGCGCCGCGGCTTGTTGACGATGCGCTCGAAGGCGAGATCGTCGGCCGGCTGATGGATCAGCCGCAGATAGGCCAGCGCATCGCGGATTTCCTGGCGCTCATAGAAACGCGGGCCGCCCAGCACGCGATAGGGCAGGCCCAGCTTGATGAAGCGCTCCTCGAATTCGCGGGTCTGGAAGCCGGCGCGCACCAGGATGGCGATCTTGCCCAGCGCCATGCCCTTGCGCTGATAGGCCTCGATCTCCTCGCCCACGGCTCGGGCTTCCTCTTCGCCATCCCACAAGCCGCGCAGCCGAACCAGCTCGCCTTCTTCGCCCTGCGGTATGCAGCGTCTTGCCGAGGCGGCCGCGGTTATGGGCGATGAGGCCGGAGGCAGCGCCCAGGATATGGCCGGTGGAGCGGTAGTTGCGCTCGAGGCGGATGATCTGCGCGCCGGGAAAATCGCTCTCGAAGCGCAGGATGTTGCCGACCTCGGCGCCGCGCCAGCCATAGATCGACTGGTCGTCATCGCCCACGCAGCAGAGATTGCGCCGGCCCTGGGCCAGCAGGCGCAGCCAGAGATACTGCGCGACATTGGTATCCTGGTATTCGTCGACCAGGATGTAGCGGAACTGCTTCTGGTATTGCGTCAGGATCGCCGGCTGGGCGGCGAAGAGCGTCAGGTTGTGCAGCAGCAGATCGCCGAAATCGCAGGCGTTCAGCGCGGCCAGACGCTCCTGATAGGCGCGGTAGAGCTTGAGGGCCATGCCCTCGGCATAATCGCCCTGCTCGCTCGCCCCCACCTTGTCGGGCGTCAGGCCGCGATCCTTCCAGCGCTCGATCACGCCCAGCATGGCGCGGGCCGGCCATTTCTTCTCGTCGATATCCTCGGCGATCAGAAGCTGCTTCAGCAGCCGGATCTGGTCGTCGGTATCGAGGATGGTGAAATTGGGCTTGAGGCCGACGACCTCGGCATGGCGGCGCAGCAATCGGGCGGCCAGCGCATGGAAGGTGCCGAGCCACCAGCCCTCCACCGGCCGGTTGATGAGGGCGGAGATGCGGTCCTTCATCTCGCGCGCCGCCTTGTTGGTGAAGGTGACGCAGAGAAGTTCGCCCGGCCGCGCCCGGCCCGTCATCAGGATATGCGCCAGGCGCGTGGTCAGCACCCGCGTCTTGCCGGTGCCGGCACCGGCCAGCACCAGCACCGGCCCCTCGGTCGCCTCGACCGCGGCGCGCTGCAATTCATTGAGCGAATCGAGATAGGGGGGCGCTCATGGGCGCCTTCTTATCCGATTGCCGATTGTGTTGCACGAGGCTCGGCCATCGTCATGGACGAGCGGGCAATCTCTGTCAGCTGGATACGATCCTGGCATGGGTCTTTAGATCGCCCTGCCAGAGGTAAACCGCAAGCAGGGGTTCGCTGAGCGTTCGCGTGGCATGGGGCACCATCGTCTCATGCCGGATGACGCTGCCCGGCGCCTCGATGCGCCAGGGATCCTCGCCCTTGCGCCATTCCGCATGGCCGGCGGCCACCACATAGATCTCCACGGCCGGATGGCGGTGGGTCGGATAGTGGGTGCCGGGGCCGAGCATCAGAAAGCCCAGCGCCAGGCTTGGCATCTCCACCAGCCCGCCGGGTCCCGCCAGGACCACATAGCCGTAGTTCCGCAGGAAATTCGGATCGGGTGGTGCAGCGACATAGTTGGGATTCTGCACCCAGCGGAAATGCGGCTCGAGTGCCGCCAGCGGTTCCACCAGAGTGCCGCCGTTGGCCGAGATCGCCGGCCAGAAACGGCGCACCGGCAGATCGGCCGATTCGCCAGTGTCGAATTTGGCGCGACCAACATCGATCGCCCGCACCGGGGCTGCAAAATCCGCCGGCAGCATCGGCGCCAGATTATCGATGAAGGTCTGAAACAGGCTGCCGGCTGGATTCATGGCGCCAGTCTAGCCGACAAGCGAAGGTGCCGCATGCAGCTAGGCGCTCGGCTTGCGGTTTTCCAGATCGATGCGCCGGCCGGTATCCGGCGGACGCGGCAGTGCCGCATGGGCGCGCCAGGATCGCCCGCAACTCGCCCTGCAACGCATCGGGCATGGCCGCGACCCGGCGCTGGCGCAGATCGACATGCAGGATCAGCCATTCCGCCGTCGCGGCGCGATAGCCCTCGCGCGCGTGATACATCACCTGCATCCAATGCATGCGCTTGGCGTCGAAGCCGATGAGCTGGGTTTCGATGCGCAGCGGATCGCCTTTCAGCAATTCGCGCTGATAGGTGATGTGCATCTCGGCGGCGAAGGTGGAGCTGCCGGTCTTCTCCAGCGCCTCCTGGGTCAGGCCCATCTGCTGATAGGCTTCCTCGAAGGCCCGGTCGAAGGCGGTGAGATACCAGGCGATATTCATATGCCCGTTCAGATCGATCCATTCGGCCTGAACCGACTGGCTGTCATTGGTATAGGGCGCGGGAATCGGGGCTGGAGCGCGGTTTGGGCATGGCGCGCCAAAGTACTGAAACTTCTCGCCGGCGGTCAACGGCCGCAACTTTGCCATCTTTCGCCGGGCAGGCTAGTCTTGTCCGCCTAGAGGGGCAGCGGGATCGAGCAGCGAGGGGGGCAGCTTGAGCGTTTCGAGCCGAGAGGAATTGGCAGGCCTGGTCGCGGCCGACGCGCCTCTCCGGTCTGGTTTTCCAGCTCAAGGCGGCCGGGCTTCAGACTCGGCGCGGCTGGCGCGACAGGGCAAGCGCTGCCACCCCGCCTGATGTCCGCCGAGCGAAGCGCGTTTCCCATCCTGCTCGGCGAATCCCGCAGCCCCCTTTGGTCCGACGAGCGCGAGGCCGAGCTCGCCTATCAGCGTGGCAAGGTGCAGAACCTGCGCCGCGCGACCCGCGAGCTGAATTGCGTCGTCCTGCCCGCAGGATCGGTGTTCAGCTTCTGGCGCCAGATCGGCCGCGCCAGCCGCCGGCGCGGCTATGTCGTCGGGCCGCATGCTGCAGCAGGGCTGCCTGGTGCCCGCCATCGGCGGCGGACTCTGCCAGCTGTCCAATGCGCTGTATGAGGCAGCCTTGCAGAGCGGCTGCGAGATCGTCGAACGGCATGGCTCATTCGCGCGTCGTTCCCGGCTCGCTCGCCGCCGAAGGCCGCGATGCCACCGTCGCCTGGAATTACATCGATCTGCGGTTTCGCTGCTCCCGGCCGCTGCTGATCGAGGCAAGGCTGGAACGCGACGAGCTCGTGGTGCGCTTTCTGGGGCCCGCGGGCGTAGAACCGCCAACGCGTGGTGCGCTCGCGGCCCCGCTACCCGGCGTGGCGCGCGCAGCCGCACGTCCAATCGCGCGCAGCTGCGCCACCTGCGCCGACACCGCCTGTCATCGCCATGAAACTACGCCGGCCATTACCAGCCGAGGCCGCACAGCCTATCTGCTCGATGAAGGCTGGCCGGAGTTCCGCGACTATGTAGGCCGGGCCCATCGCCGCGAGGATGTGCTGGGCATACCGCTGGATGGCGCGCGCTGGCATTTGCCGCGCTACCGCTGGGACACGATCCGGATTTGCCAGCATCGGCACGGCACCACTGCAGACGCTCGCCCGCGCTTTCAAATCGCGCCGGCTGCAGGCCCAGGGCCCGGCGCGGCTGATGGCGCAGCTCGCGGCTGCCGACGCGCTGGCGCAACGGCTGTCGCGCCTGCTGGCGGCCGATGTCAGCGATGCCTGTGTTGCCCAATCCCTGCTGCCGCATCTCTGGCGCCAGGGTCATCTGGGCGCGCGCGGCCTTCGTGTGCTGATGACCCGATTGCCCATGGCGGAATTGCAGCGGCGTCTGGATGCTGCCGCAGCGGCCCACCCGGAACGGGCAAGCCTTGCCGACTTTCGCGCGCCCGCCTGGCTGGTGGCGGCCGAGGCCGAGGCGCTGGAGGCGGCCGAGGTCATCATCACGCCCCATGATTCGATCGCGCGTCTTTTTCCCGGCAAGGTGCTGCATCTGGATTGGCACCGGCCTGCAGCATCACTGGCCGCGCCGCTCGCCCCGCCCTTGGCCCAGCGAAACCCGAACCCGCGGCGCGTCGTCTTTCCCGGCCCGACCATCGCGCGCAAGGGCGCCTATGAACTACGCGAGGCAGTACGCGAACTCGATCTCGAGGTCATGCCCTTGGGGTCCGCGCTCGAAGGTGCGGATTTCTGGCAGGGCCTGCGCCTGGTCGCACGACCAGCCGAGCCTGCGGCCTGGCTCGACCAGGCCGCTGTCGTCGTGCAGCCGGCCATCGTCGAAGATCAGCCCCGGCCGCTGCTGCTGGCGCTTGCCGCCGGCGTGCCGGTTGTGGCGACGCCGGCCTGCGGGATCGCGCCCTGCCCCGGGCTTACGCTGGTGCCGGCGGATGATGGCGCCGCCCTCGCCCTTGCTTTGGCTCGCATCCTGAAGCTATGACGCGCAATCGTCGGGCTATCGGCCTTACCACTTTTGAGGCCGGTGGAGTGGTTCCGCCGACCGATTGTTAGTGGTCCCCGGCACGGCAAGACATAAAGCGTCACAAGATTTGCTGCAGGGCCCTTGCCCCATTGACATGATTGGAAGTGCGGGAATACCGTCGCGCCCAATGGAGGTTTTGGCCGTTTTGGCCATCAACCGACCGGGACGCAAAAAACAGGGGAGACTTTCATGAGACGGAATTTGCTGGGTGCTGTCGCGCTGGGAGCGGTGATGGCGCTCGGATTTATGGCTTCGGCTGAAGCCAAGACACTGGTCTATTGCTCGGAGGCGAGCCCGGAAGGGTTCAATCCGCAGCTTTACGAGTCGGGCACGACGCTCGATGCGACAAAGCCGCTCTACAGCGGCCTTACCGAGTTCATCACCGGAAAGACGACGCTGCAGCCCGGCGCTGGCCGACGTCGTGGACCGTTTCCGACGACGGCCTGACCTATACCTTCGTGCTGCGCAAGGGCGTCAAGTTCCACGGCAAGAATTTCACGCCGACCCGCGACATGAACGCCGACGACGTGGTCTTCAGCTTCGAGCGTCAGCTCGACCCGAAGAACCCCTACGCCAAGGTGTCGGGCGGCGACTACCAGTACTTCAACGACATGAGCATGCCCGACATCCTGAAGAGCGTCGAAAAGGTCGACGACTATACGGTCAAGGTCACGCTCAACAAGCCGGAAGCACCGTTCCTCGCCGACCTGGCGATGCCCTTCGCATCGATCGAGTCGAAGGAATACGCCGATGCCATGTTGAAGGCCGGCACGCCGGAGCAGGTCGATCTGACCCCGGTCGGCACGGGCCCGTTCATCCTGGAGAGCTATGAGAAGGACGCCGTCATCCGCTATGCCGGTGCCGCCGACTACTGGGGTGGCAAGCCGAAGCTCGACAAGCTGATCTTCGCCATCACGCCCGATGCAGCGGTCCGCTGGGCCAAGCTGAAGGCCAATGAATGCCAGGTGATGCCCTATCCGAACCCGGCCGACGTTGCGGCGATGATGAAGGACCCGGACATCAAGGTCCTGCATCAGGAAGGCCTGAATGTCGGCTATCTGGCGATGAACGTCGAGCACAAGCCGTTCGACGACCTGCGCGTGCGTCAGGCGATCAACTACGCCATCAACCGCGACGCCATCCTGAAGGCTGTCTATCAGGGCGCCGGCAAGAAGGCGAAGAACCCGATCCCGCCGACCATCTGGTCGTATAACGACGCGGTGAAGGACTATGCCTACGACCCGGCGAAGGCGAAGGCCCTGCTGGCCGCAGCCGGCCTGAAGGACGGCTTCAAGGCCATCTCTGGGCCATGCCGGTGCAGCGTCCCTACAACCCCAATGCCAAGCTGATGGCCGAGATGATGCAGGCTGACCTGAAGAAGGTCGGCATCGATGTCGACATCGTCAGCTACGAGTGGGGCGAGTATCTGAAGCGCACGAAGAACGGCGAGCACGACATGGCTCTGCTCGGCTGGACGGGCGACAACGGCGATCCGGACAACTTCCTGTTCCCGCTGCTGTCCTGCGATTCGGCCAAGGTGGGCAACAACCGCTCGCGCTGGTGCGACAAGACGTTCGACGACCTGATCACCCAGGCCAAGCAGACGAGCGACATCAAGAAGCGCACGGCTCTCTACAAGCAGGCGCAGATCCAGTTCAAGGCTCAGGCGCCCTGGGTCACCGATCGCTCACTCGCTGGTCTACGAGCCGATCCGCACGAACGTGGTCAACTTCAAGGTCGATCCGTTCGGTCTGCACATCTTCACCGACGTCGACCTGAAGTAAGGTCGACCGAGGCGATCTAGCGTCGTCCGGGGGAAGCCTGGTTAAGACTGGGCTTCCCCCGTTCGACTTTGGATTTGCAGGGATGCTGCGTTTCATCCTAACCCGCGTCAGCCTGGTCATCCCGACCTTCATCGGGATGACCCTGCTGACCTTCGTCATGATCCGCCTGATTCCGGGCGATCCCATCGAAATCCTGGCCGGCGAGCATGGCATCGATCCGGTGCGCCATGAAATGCTGCGCCACCAATACGGCTTCGACAAACCGCTGCTGGTGCAATACGTCCTCTATGTCGGCCGCGTGGCCCATGGCGATCTGGGAAAATCGATCTCGACGCGCCAGCCGGTCTTGAGCGAATTCGCCGAGCTGTTTCCCGCCACCATCGAGCTCTCCGTCGGCCGCCATGCTGTTTGCGGTGATCATCGGCCTGCCGGCGGGCATATTGGCGGCCACCCGACGAGGACGTTTTCTCGACCACTCGGTGATGGGCGCTTCCCTCGTCGGCTATTCCATGCCGATCTTCTGGTGGGGCCTGCTGCTGATCCTTTTCTTTTCCGTCTATCTCGGATGGACGCCGGTCTCCGGCCGCATCGACATCGACTACGACTTTCCGCGCGTAACCGGCTTCATGCTGATCGATTCCGCTGCTGTCCGGCCAGGACGGCGCCTTCCGGTCGGCGCTCAGTCATCTGATCCTGCCGACGATCGTGCTCGGCACGATCCCGCTGGCGGTGATCGCGCGCATGACGCGCTCCTCCATGCTCGAAGTCCTGAACGAGGATTATGTCCGCACGGCAAAGGCCAAGGGCCTGTCGCCGCCGCGGGTCATCTGGGTCCACGCGCTTGCGCAACGCCCTGATCCCCGTGGTCACCGTCATCGGCCTGCAGGTCGGAACCCTGATGGCCGGCGCCATCCTGACCGAGACGATCTTCTCGTGGCCCGGCGTCGGCCGCTGGCTCATCGGCTCGATCTACCGGCGCGACTACTGGGTCCTGCAGGGCGGAACCCTGCTGGTCGCCTCCGTCGTCATTCTGGTGAATCTGTTCGTCGATCTGCTCTACGGGCTGATCAATCCGCGCATCCGGCATGTGAGGTAGTGCCATGGTGGCTGAGACACAGAACCTGCCGGCCAAGCGCCGCCAGCCGCTGCATCCCCTGCACGAGACCTGGCTTTACTTCTGCGAGAACAAGGGCGCGCTCGCCGGCCTGATCGTCATCGTCACGTTGTGCCTGATCGCGCTGCTCGCCGGCCTCATCGCCCCCTTCAGCCCCATCGACCAGTACCCCGATTGCCAGCTGATGCCGCCGATCTGGCAGGACCGCGATCCCGCGGACTTCGCCGCATGTACCAACCAGGCCCATTTCCTCCTGGGCACCGATCCGGCCGGGCGCGACATGCTCTCGCGCCTCATCTTCGGCGCCCGCCTGTCGCTGCTGATCGGCGCCATCGTGGTCACGATCTCGCTCGCCATCGGCATCGCTGCTGGGGCTGACCGCCGGATTTTTCCGCGGCGCCGTCGACATCCTGATCATGCGCGCGATGGACATGCTGCTGGCGCTGCCTTCGCTGCTGCTGGCCATCGTCATCGTCACCATCCTGGGGCCCAGCCTGACCAATGCCATGGTGGCGGTCGCCGTGGTCACCCTGCCCCATTACGTGCGGCTGATGCGGGCCGCCGTGCTGACGGAGACCAGCAAGGATTATGTCATCGCCTCGAAAGTGTCCGGCGCGGGACTGCTGCGCCAGATGTTCATCACCGTGCTGCCCAACTGCCTGGCGCCGCTGATCGTGCAGGCGACCCTCGGCTTTTCCTCCGCCATCCTCGATGCCGCCGCACTCGGCTTCCTCGGCCTTGGCGCCCAGCCGCCGACGCCCGAATGGGGCACGATGCTGTCCGGCTCGCTTGGCTATATGCAGCGCGCGCCCTGGGTGGTGACGCTGCCTGGTGTCGCCATCCTGGTCACCGTGCTGGCCTTCAATCTGATGGGCGACGGGCTGCGCGATGCGCTCGATCCCAAGCTGAAGCGCTGATGGCGCTGGTCGAAATCAAGAACCTCTCCGTCGAGTTCTCGACCGCGCGCGGCGTACTGCGCGCGGTGGACCAGCTCGACCTCACGGTCGAGGAGGGCGAGGTCGTCGGCGTGGTGGGCGAATCCGGCTCGGGCAAGAGCGTCACCATGCTGGCGCTGATGGGGCTGATCCCCTGGCCCGGCAAGGTGAGCGCCGATCGCCTCGCCTTCGAGGGCGAGGATCTGCTGGCGATGTCGGCCGGGCGGCGCCGGCGGCTCACCGGCAAGGACGTGGCGATGATCTTCCAGGAGCCGACGACGAGCCTCAATCCCTGCTTCACCATCGGCTTCCAGATCATGGAGACGCTGCGCGTGCATGAGGGCGGCAGCCGCGCCACCCGGCGCGAGCGGACCATCGAGCTGCTGGACCAGGTCGGCATCCCCAATCCCGCCTCGCGCCTTTCCTCGTTCCCCCATCAGCTCTCCGGCGGCATGAACCAGCGGGTGATGATCGCCATGGCGATCGCCTGCAATCCGCGGCTGCTGATCGCCGACGAGCCGACCACGGCGCTGGACGTCACCATCCAGGCCCAGATCATCGACCTGCTGCTGAACCTGCAGCGCGAACGCGGCATGGCGCTGGTGCTGATCACCCACGATATGGGCGTAGTGGCGGAGACCGCACACCGGATCATGGTCATGTATGCCGGCCAGCAGATGGAGATGCAGCCGGCGGCGAGCCTGTTCGAGCAGCCGCGTCATCCCTATACCGCAGCCTTGCTCGATTCCCTGCCGGAACGCAGCACCGGGCGCAAGCGCCTCAGCACCATTCCCGGCGTCGTACCCGGGGTGGAAGACAGGCCGACCGGCTGCCTGTTCAGCCCGCGCTGCAGCTACGCCGATGATCGCTGCCGTCAGGTGATGCCCGGCATTACCAGCGATGCGCAAGGCCACCAGGTGCGTTGCCTCAAGCCTTTGAATACGCCCTCGGTCGCGGTGGTGTCATGAGTGCCGCGACCCTGCTGGAGGTGCGCGACCTCAAGCGCCACTACAAGATCGGTGGCGGGCTGTTCAGCAAGGCAAAGACGCTGAAGGCGGTCGACGGCGTCAGTTTCAATCTTTCCGCCGGCAAGACGCTTGCGGTCGTCGGCGAATCCGGCTGCGGCAAATCCACCCTGGCACGCATGGTCACCATGATCGAGGCGCCGACCGCCGGCAGCCTGAAGATCGACGGCGTCGAGGTGACGACGGCGGATGGCGAAGCGATGCGCAAGCTTCGCCCGGTCGTGCAGATGGTCTTCCAGAACCCCTATGGCTCGCTCAACCCGCGCAAGCAGGTGGGCACGATCCTGGAAGAACCGGTGATCATCAATTCCGATCTTTCAAGCGAGGCGCGCAGTGCAGCCGCGCGCGCGATGATGGCCAAGGTCGGGCTTCGGCCCGAGCATTACACGCGCTATCCGCACATGTTTTCCGGCGGCCAGCGCCAGCGCATCGCGATTGCGCGCGCCCTGATGCTGAATCCGCGCATCGTGGTCGCCGACGAGCCAGTCTCGGCTCTCGACGTTTCCATCCGCGCGCAGGTCCTGAACCTGCTGATGGATCTGCAAGGCGAGTTCCAGCTGGCCTATCTCTTCATCTCCCATGATCTTTCGGTGGTGCGGCATATCGCCGACCAGGTCATGGTCATGTATCTGGGCCGCCCGGCCGAGCAGGGCGACAAGGAAACGATTTTTCAGCGGCCGCGCCATCCCTATACCCGCGCGTTGCTGGCCAGTACGCCGGCGGTGGATCCCAAGGCCCGGGGCAAGCGCATCGTGCTGCGTGGCGAGCTGCCTTCGCCCATCAACCCCCCAACAGGTTGTGCCTTTCATAAGCGCTGCCCCCATGCCACAGAGAAGTGCGCGGTGGAGCGTCCGGAACTGCGCCTTGTCGACGGTCGGCAGGTAGCCTGTCATTACGCAGAATCCATGATCTAAGAAGCGGTTAAGCCCTGCGACATTTCTGCCACAGCGGCGTCACCCGAAAGATTCAGTTGGCGGCTGGGTACTGGCAATACCGCAGCCCCTATGCTACCAAATTGAACCGGCACGGAATTATGAGTCGTGCCGTAAAAAGGCTCGTAAAGCCACGTGCCACCGGGTTTTGGGTTGGCCGGATTGAGCGGCTGCGACCGATACGCAAGGTCGACAGTTCGCGGGTCCGGTGTTGCGGCCCGATGCCAAACTGAGGCGGTGTACGAGTCTCGAGTAAGGGGGAATCGACCGACTATGCCTAGCATCGCCGCCAAGCTGTTTCGCCTTCCGGCCGCCGTCGCTTTCGTCGCCTTGATCTCGCTTTCCGGTTGCGCGACACCGCCGACCGATCCGGATGAGCTCGCGACGTACAAGGAAAACAACGACCCGCTCGAGCCGATGAACCGGTATTTCTTCGAGGTCAATTACGGCCTCGATGAAATTCTGATCAAGCCGATCGCCGCCTGGTACAACGCCATTCTGCCGACGCCGGTCGAGCACAGCGTCCACAATTTCCTGCGCAACCTGAACGGCCCGGTGATCTTCGCCAACGACTTGCTGCAGGGGAATGTCAATCGCGCCGGCGTCACGGCCAAGCGCTTCCTGATCAACACCACGCTCGGCGTGGGCGGCCTGTTCGATGTCGCCGCCGACTGGTTCGATCTGAAATATCACGATGAGGACTTCGGCCAGACCCTGGCCGTGTGGGGCTCCGGCGAAGGACCCTATCTGGTCGTGCCGGTGCTGGGGCCCTCCAACCCGCGTGATCTGACCGGCAAGGTGGCAGACTCCTTCATGGATCCTTGGGGCTATGTCTTCCGTCACTACGATCTGGACGGGCTGACCTATGCCCGCACGGCGCTGGAAGGGATCGATCTGCGCGCCCGCAACCTCGATACCCTCGATGCGATCCGCAAGGGCGCGGTCGACTATTACGCCACGATCCGCAGCCTCTACCGCCAGAATCGAAACGACGCGATCAAGAATGGCGAACACGGCGATCCGGTGGCCGCCATGCCGTTCGATTCGCCGGCAGATCCGCAAATCACCCAGTCGAACTGAGGCCCATGCAGCGCCGCGTATTCCTGATTGCGAGCTTCGCTCTGCTGTTGCTGGCGGGCCGCCCGGCTTTGGCGGCGGTTTCGGCCGGCGATGCGGAGAAATTCATCAACGGGCTTGGTTCCGACGCCATCAGCTCGCTGACCGGCTCGGGCATGTCTAGCGCCGATCGCGAGGCTCGGTTCGATGGCCTGCTGAAGGCGAATTTCGACATGCCGGGCATCAGCAAGTTCGTGCTCGGGCGCTATTGGAAGATCGCTACGCCGGACCAGCAGACCGAGTTCGCCCAGCTCCTGGAAAAGCTGCTGACACAGTCCTATGCCAAGGCCTTCGCGCAATATTCCGGCCAGAAGTTCGCCGTGACGGGTGCTCGCTCCAACGACGACGGCAGCACGGTCGTCAACTCGACCATCAACCAGCCGAATGGCGATATCATCCGCCTCGATTGGCGTGTCGAGGGCGAGGCCAGCAAGCCGGTGATCACCGATCTCCTGGTGGAAGGCGTCAGCCTGCGCACCACCCACCGCTCCGATTTCGCCTCCGCGATCCAGAGCAATGGCGGCACGGTGAAGGGCCTGCTCGACGCCCTGCGGCAGAAGGTCAACAGCCAGTAATCATCTGGCTCGGCCTGTCGTGTTTCCGAGGCCCGCCTTTGGCGGGCCTTTTCGTTTCAAGCGACACGTGGGCAGAGACAACGCTGCGCTATCTCTGTGCCTCTGTGGTTCAAATCCCTTTGGCTACCGCGTCAGCGGCTTGAAGCGGATGCGGTGGGGCTGGTCGGCTTCCGCTCCCAGGCGGCGCTTGCGATCGGCCTCGTAATCCGTGTAGTTGCCCTCGAACCAGACCGCCTCGCTATCGCCCTCGAAGGCGATGATGTGGGTGGCGATCCGATCGAGGAACCAGCGGTCATGGCTGATGACCATGGCGCAGCCGGCGAAATCCAGCAGGGCTTCTTCCAGCGAGCGCAGCGTATCGACGTCCAGATCATTGGTCGGCTCGTCGAGCAGCAGGAAGTTGGCGCCGGACTTCAGCATCTTGGCGAGATGCACGCGGTTGCGCTCGCCACCCGATAGCTGGCCCACCTTCTTTTGCTGGTCGGAACCCTTGAAGTTGAAACCGGAAACATAGGCGCGGCTCGGCACCGAGGCCTTGCCCAGTTCGATGATGTCGCGGCCATCGGCAATCTCCTCCCAGACCGTGCGATCAGGATTGAGCGTTTCGCGCGACTGGTCGACATAGCCCAGCTTCACCGTGGCGCCGACGGTCAGGCTGCCGCCATCGGCCTTTTCCTGGCCGACGATCATGCGAAACAGCGTCGTCTTGCCGGCACCGTTGGGGCCGATGATGCCCACGAGTGCCCCGGGCGGCAGGCGGAAATCGAGATCGTCGATCAGCAGGCGGTCGCCATAGCCCTTCTTGAGATGTTCGGAGACGATGACGAGATCGCCGAGCCGCGGTCCTGCCGGAATGCGGATCTGGCCGGCATCGGTTTGCTGGCGGCCATCCTCCGCCAGAAGCTGCTCGTAGGCCGCGATACGCGCCTTGCTCTTGGTCTGGCGGGCGCGAGCCGATTGCTTGATCCACTCCAGCTCATGCTGAAGCGTGCGCTGGCGCGCGGATTCGGTCTTCTCCTCCTGCTCCAGGCGCTTCTGCTTCTGTTCGAGCCAGGAGGAATAATTGCCTTCCCAGGGAATGCCGTGGCCTCGGTCGAGCTCCAGGATCCAGCCTGCCACATTGTCGAGGAAATAGCGGTCATGGGTCACGGCCACCACCGTGCCCGGATATTCATGCAGGAAGCGCTCCAGCCAGGCGACGGATTCGGCGTCGAGATGGTTGGTGGGCTCGTCCAGCAGCAGCAGATCGGGGCGCTGCAGCAGCAGGCGGCAAAGCGCCACCCGGCGCCGCTCGCCGCCGGAGAGTTTGGCGACGTCGGCATCGCCGGGGGGACAGCGCAGCGCGTCCATGGCGATCTCCACCGTGCGCTGGAGGTCCCAGGCATCGGCCGCGTCGATCTTTTCCTGCAGCTCGCCCTGTTCGGCGATCAGCGTTTCCATTTCCTCGGGTGAGACATCTTCGCCCAGTTTGGCGCTGACTTCCTCGAACCGGTCGAGCAGGGCCTTCTTTTCGGCCAGGCCCTCCATCACATTGCCCTGCACATCCTTGGCGGGATTGAGCTCGGGCTCCTGGGGCAGAAAGCCAACCGTGGCCCCTTCCGCCGACCAGGCTTCGCCGGCGATGTCGTGGTCGAGGCCCGCCATGATGCGCAGCAGGGTGGATTTGCCGGAGCCGTTCAGGCCCAGTACGCCGATCTTGGCCCCGGGCAGGAAGCTCAGCCAGATATTGTCGAGGACCTTGCGGCCGCCGGGATAGACCTTGGCCAGGCCTTTCATGACATAGACGTGTTGATAGGCAGCCATGGGTGCTCCGCGGGGGGTCTGGGGAAAGCGCCGGGTCTTTTACCCTATGGCACCCGCGCCGCCAACCAGCCAACCAGCTTCGTCAGGGCGCCAGGCGCTTGGCCTCGGCGGCCAGCAATTCCGCCGCCAGCTTCGGATGGACGTTGCTTCCGGTCAGCACCGTGGCGAGCCGCTCTCCGGCAATCCCGCCGCCGGCAATCGCCGCCAGGCCCGCTGCACCCGCCGGCTCCAGCAGCAATCCCAAGGCTGCGGCCGCCGCCTGCATCGCCCGGCGCAGGGCTGCGTCATCCACCAGCACAATATCGTCGACCAGGGCGCCGATCCGCTCCAGAGATCGCGCGATCGGTGTGCGGATGGCAAGGCCGTCGGCGATCGTATCCGGCGCCACCGACAGAACCTTGCCACCCGCTTTCCAGCTTCGCTCCATGGCCGGTGCTCCCTGCGGGCAGACCCCGACGATGCGTGTCTTCGGCGAATGTTCGCGCAGCCACAGCGCCATGCCGGCGATCAGCGCACCGTCGCCCAGCGGAATGACGGCCGTATCGATCGTACCGGCGGTCAGCAGCTCGATCGCAATCGTGCCGGCGCCTTCCGAGATGGCCGGGTCTTCGCCATCCTCGATGAAGATGCGGCCTGCGATCCTGTTTGGCGAAATCGCGGGCACGCTGCTTGGCGTCGTCGCCATCGGTCCCGCCGACGCTGACGGTCGAGCCGAACGCTTTCATGCGCGCGAGCTTCACCGGATTCACACCCTCCGGCACGAAGACGGTCACCGGAATGCCGCGGCTGCGGCAGGTATAGCCCACCGCCTGGCCGAAATTGCCGGCCGAGGCGCAGACCGCGTGCTGGCCCTTGGTGAAGGATTGCGCGCGAAAGCTCATGCCGCGGCCCTTGAAGCTGCGGATGGGATTGGCGGTCTCGACCTTCAGCAGGATGCGATGGCCGAGTGCGGCGTTCAGCTGCTCGTCGCTGAATTGCGGACTGTTCCTGAACACGGGATCGATGACCCGGTTCGCTTTTTCGATATTGGCGAGAGAGAGATCGACAGCAGGCATTGGCTTCCTCCGGCAGGGCCGGCGAAGGATAGCCTGCACGGGCCGCTTCCGTCGAACCGAAGGTCTCAGCCTGTTTTCGCCGCCTTGCGGAAGAACTTCGCCGTCGTCTCGTCGATGGGAAAGAAGCTTTCGATGCGGATTTCCTGGACGGTGATGTCCTGGGGCGTGCCCAATGTTGCAATCGTGGTGAAGACGTTGAGCGAGGTATCCCCCTTGCGGATATGGATCGGCAACAGGGGGCGCGGCGAATCCTCGACCGAGGCCGAATGAGCCAGCGTCAGCAGCCCGTCATAGGCGAGCAGGCGCGCCAGCAGTGCCGAAGATTCCCTCGAGCTGTCGGCGATCACATCGGCTTGGACGCCGCGGATGAAATGCAGCGCCACCTCCTGCCAATTCTCAATGAACGGCCTGAGGATCGCCGGTGAAAGCAGGGCATCGGCAAGATTGACCGGGCTGGTTGGAACACTGCCGAGCATGAATTCGACCATGCGGGCAGCGCCGCCATTTGCCCGCTTCAGGTTCCAGTGACGATCGACGACGAAGGCCGGAAAGGGCTCCTGCTGGCCGAGGATATGGCCGAGGGCGCGGTCGACCTGGGCCAGTTCCGGCGCGCCGAGCTCGCCCTCGCGCCAGACGGCCGCGAAGCCGGCCGAGGCCAGCAACGCATTCTGCTGGCGCAGCGAGACATTGAGCGCGGCGGCCAGGCTGAGGACCATCTGCGGGCTGGGGGCGGCCCGCCCTGACTCAAGAAAGCTCAAATGCCGTTGCGAACTGCCCGCGGCCCCCGCCAGCTCGAGCTGGGACAGGCCGCGGCGCCTGCGCCACCAGCGCAAATGCTCGCCGAATTTCTGCTGGGTCACGCCACTCACCGGCCGCGTCACCGCCTCGTGATTTATACGGGCCATGTAACCGCAGTTTCCCTGTTTGGACCAGCCGGCGCCGGCGAATCGTCTAGTATCGCCGCCAGAAGCTGGCGGTGCTTTCCCGTCTGGCGCCGGCGGGGTCGATGCCGATATCGCGCAACATGCGATCGTCGAGATTATCGAGCGGTTGATCCGCATGGGCACGGCAAGCCCAGCCGACCGCCCCGAGCAAGAGGCCGAACAGTGCCGCGCCGAACGCGGCGAGCGAACGAGCTTCGGCGGGTGCAGACCCGGCGCGCGGGCAGACGACTTGCATCCCAGGC
>CAVYPG010000003.1:0-217197 GCA_963770335.1 uncultured Alphaproteobacteria bacterium | reverse complement strand
ACCTCACGCTGCGCGCGCGGCGTTGCGCTCCGCCTCGATCCGCCGCGCCAGCACCCAGCGGAAATAGGTCAAGGCCGCGTCGGCGCCGATCGCCAGCAACTGGTAATTCGGATCGGCGTCGAACACCTTCTGTTGCGCTTCGATGATCGCCAGATCTTCGTTGAACGCCTCTTCGAGGCTGTGCCGCAGCGACAGCGCGATGTTCGGATTGTCGATGTCGAAATCGTGCAGATAGTTCCAGAAGAAATGCGTGCTGCTGCGTGTCTCCGGCGTCATGAACTGGGCGTTCCGATACTGCCGCGTGCCCGGAACCGGCACGCCTTTCTCGGCACCTTGGCCGGCCGGCGCGAACATCGTGTCGAGCAGGAAGATGCCGGGCACCATCATGCGGCCGATGTTGCGGCGGTCGATCTTGTCGGTCTTGTTGGATATCACCTTGCAATGATAGGGCGGCGGATCGGCGCTCATATGCCAGCGCTCGACCCGAAAACCGTCATCGAGCTTTTCGATCGCGACCGGCTTGGTCTTGTAGGCGTATTCTTCCGAACCGCCGAGCGTATGGGTGTGCACGAAGGCGAGATGGGCGAAGTCGCTTAGATTGTCCACGATCAGGAGCCAGTTGGCCTTGTAGTGCATATAGCCGGGAAGCCCGCGCCATTTGGGATCGGCGAGCGGCGGATAATCCACGATCAGGTTCGGATCGGCTTTTTCGATGTCGCCCATCCAGATCCAGATCAAATTGTAGCGTTCGACGATCGGATAGCTGCGGACGCCGAGTTTCGGCGGGATCATGTCCTGCCCGGGAATTTGGATGCATTTCCCGCCCGGATCGAACTTCATGCCGTGATACATGCACCGGATGTCGTCGCCCTCGATCCGGCCCATCGAGAGCGGTGCGGCGCGATGGCAGCAGCGATCGTCGAGCGCGACCACTCTTCCGCTCGCGCCACGATAGATCACGACGGGCCGCTCCAGAATGGTGCGGGCGAGCTTCCGGCCGTCGATCAGTTCGTGATTCCAGGCCGCGACGTACCAGGAATTGCGAAGAAAGATTCCGTCATCGGTCATGACAACCCTCCCTGTTGCGACAAGCGCTTCTTTTAGGCTCGCTTTCTCTACGTCATCGGGGAAATTCGCGCCGCGTCATTGCGCCCCGAAGCCTCACCGAAGGGTAAGCCTAGCACCTCGCGAAGAGCTGACGAAAGGGGCTGGCGAATGCCAAATGGACAGAACCCGCCGGGCCCAGCAAATATTTCCGGGAACCTCTTTGGCCCCGGTGCATCCAACCCCAAAACCCTGTTATTGGTGAGGTCATCATGCGTCAGGCCCGAACACCGCAACTAACGCCTCCCGGCGATGGTGACATCGAGTTGGTGCGGCGCGCGCTTGCCCGCGACGAAGCCGCGATCCGCACAATCATGCAGGTGAACAATCGCAGGCTTTATCGGCTGGCCCGCGGCATCCTGCGCAACGACGCCGACGCCGAGGAGGTGGTGCAGGAAACCTATGTCCGCGCCTTCACGCATCTCGACCAATTCCGCGGCGATTCCAGTTCTCGCACCTGGCTGGCGCGCATCGCGATGAACGAGGCGCTGGGCCGGTTGCGCCGCCGGCGGCCCGCCGTCGAACTCAACACACTGGCTCAGGGGATGCTGGAAGCGCAGATCATACAATTCCCTCTGTCGGCCGCATCAGACGATCCGGAAAAATCCATGGCACAGCGTGAAATTCAGCATGTCGTCGAGCACGCGATCGACGAACTGCCTGAAGCCTTCCGCATCGTCTTCATCACCCGCGTGATCGAGGGGATGAATGTCGGAGAAACCGCAGACATTCTCGGACTGAAACCCGAGACGGTGAAGACCAGGCTGCACCGCGCCCGCACGATGCTGCGCGACAATGTCGAAAAGAAAATCGGCCCCGTGGTGATGGAAGCGTTCCCATTCGCCGGCAAGCGCTGCGAACGGTTGACGGAAGCGGTGTTGAAGCGGCTGGGCTTCTGATTTCTGATTTTGAAAAATTCCGGGAACCTCCGGGCTCCTGCACCATCCAACTCCTGGTGAACCAACAACGCGCGCGGCCAAAACGCCGCCGCCACAGGAGTGTCAAACCATGTTCGTTCGATTGAGCGCGGCAGTCGCCGCATTGAGCCTGCTTACCGGCGGTGCGCTGGCGCAGGGCGCAAAACCCACCGATCCACAAATCGCGCATATCGCCTACACCGCGGGTGTGATCGACGTCACCGCCGCCAAGCAGGCCATGACGAAAGCCAGCAACAAGGACGTCAAGGCGTTCGCCCAGGACATGGTGCGCGACCATGAGGCCGTGAACAAGCAGGCGCTCGACCTGGTGAAGAAGCTCAAGGTGACGCCCGAGGATAACGACACCAGCAAGGCGCTGTCGAAGCAGGCCGACGACAAGCTCGCCGAACTCGGCAAGCTGAAGGGCGCGGATTACGACAAGGCCTATGTCGCCAACGAGGTTGCCTACCACAAGACCGTCAATGGCGCGCTGGAAACGCAACTGATCCCCTCGGCCAACAATCGTCTGGAAGGATCTGACGGAGAGCGTGAACTCCATGGCCAACAACCTGACGGCCCAGGTCCGCAACATCGCCGATGTGACCATTGCGGTGGCGAGCGGCGATCTGTCGAAGAAGATTACCGTCGACGTGCGCGGCGAAATCCTCCAGTTGAAGGAGGCCATCAACACGATGGTCGATCAGCTGCGCTCCTTCGCCTCGGAAGTCACGCGTGTGGCGCGCGAGGTCGGCACCGAGGGCAAGCTTGGCGGCCAGGCCCGCGTGCCCGGTGTGGCCGGCACCTGGAAGGATCTGACCGATTCCGTGAATGCCATGTGTGGCAATCTGACGGATCAGGTCCGCAACATCGCCCAGGTGACCACGGCGGTGGCCCGTGGCGATCTATCGCGCAAGATCACCGTCGATGTGCGCGGCGAAATCCTCGAACTCAAGGACACCATCAACACCATGGTGGACCAGCTCAACTCGTTTGCCTCCGAAGTCTCGCGCGTGGCCCGCGAAGTCGGCACCGAAGGCCGGCTTGGCGGCCAGGCCAAGGTGCCGGGTGTCGCCGGCACCTGGAAAGATCTGACCGACAACGTCAACTCCATGGCCAACAACCTGACCGGCCAGGTCCGCAACATCGCCGAGGTGGCGACCGCAATTGCCGGCGGCGACCTCTCCAAGAAAATCACGGTGAACGTCAGCGGCGAAATCCTGCAGCTTAAGGAAACCATCAACACGATGGTGGATCAGCTGAACGCGTTTGCCGGCGAAGTCACCCGCGTGGCGCGCGAGGTCGGCACCGACGGCAGGCTCGGCGGCCAGGCAAACGTACTGGGCGTGGCCGGCACCTGGAAGGATCTGACGGAAAGCGTCAACTCAATGGCCAGCAACCTGACGGCCCAGGTCCGCAATATCGCGGAAGTCTCCACCGCCATTGCCAATGGCGATCTTTCCAAGAAGATCACGGTGAATGTCAGCGGCGAAATCCTGCAGCTGAAGGACACCATCAATACGATGGTGGATCAGCTGAACGCCTTCGCTTCGGAAGTGACCCGCGTGGCGCGAGAGGTGGGGACCGAAGGCAAACTGGGTGGCCAGGCGGCGGTGGAAGGTGTCGCGGGCACCTGGAAGCACCTGACCGACAGCGTCAATTCCATGGCCAGCAACCTGACCGGCCAGGTCCGCAACATCGCCGAGGTGGCGACCGCCGTGGCCCAAGGCGATCTATCCAAGAAGATCACGGTCAACGTCAGCGGCGAAATCCTGCAGCTGAAGGACACCATCAACACCATGGTGGATCAGCTGAACGCGTTTGCCGGCGAAGTCACCCGCGTGGCTCGCGAAGTCGGGACCGAGGGGCGCCTCGGCGGTCAAGCGGCGGTGCCGGGTGTGGCAGGCACATGGAAGGATTTGACCGACAGCGTGAACTCCATGGCCGGCAATCTGACCGGCCAGGTCCGCAACATCGCCGAAGTCGCGACCGCGATTGCCAATGGCGATCTGTCGCGCAAGATCACGGTCGATGTGCGCGGCGAGATCCTGCAGCTCAAGGAAACGCTGAACACCATGGTCGATCAGCTGAACCGCTTCGCCGGCGAAGTCACGCGCGTCGCCCGCGAGGTGGGCTCCGAAGGGCGCCTCGGCGGCCAGGCTGCGGTGCCGGGCGTCGCCGGCACCTGGAAGGATCTGACCGACAGCGTGAATTCCATGGCCGGCAACCTGACCGGCCAGGTGCGCAACATCGCCGAGGTTACCACCGCCGTGGCGCGCGGCGATCTCTCGCGCAAGATCACCGTCGATGTGAAGGGCGAAATCCTGGAGCTCAAGAACACCATCAACACCATGGTGGACCAGTTGAATTCCTTCGCCTCGGAAGTCACCCGCGTGGCGCGCGAGGTCGGCACCGAAGGCAAGCTGGGCGGCCAGGCGGCCGTGCCGGGCGTGGCCGGCACCTGGAAGGATCTGACCGACAGCGTGAACTTCATGGCCAGCAACCTGACCGGTCAGGTGCGCAACATCGCCGAAGTGGCCACCGCGATTGCCAATGGCGATCTGTCGAAGAAGATCACGGTGGATGTGCGCGGCGAGATCCTGCTGCTCAAGGAAACGCTGAACACCATGGTCGAGCAGCTCAACTCCTTCGCCTCGGAGGTCACCCGCGTGGCCCGCGAGGTGGGGACGCAAGGTCGCCTGGGCGGCCAGGCGGTGGTGCCGGGTGTGGCCGGCACCTGGAAGGACCTGACCGACAACGTGAACCTGCTGGCAGCAAACCTGACGACCCAGGTGCGCAATATCGCCGAGGTGACCACGGCCGTGGCGCGCGGCGATCTGTCGCGCAAGATCACCGTCAATGTCAGCGGCGAGATCCTGCAGCTCAAGGAAACCATCAATACGATGGTGGATCAGCTGAACGCCTTCGCCTCGGAAGTCACCCGCGTGGCGCGCGAAGTGGGTACCGAAGGCAAACTGGGTGGCCAGGCCGCGGTGCCGGGCGTTGCCGGCACCTGGAAGGATCTGACCGACACCGTGAACGTCATGGCGGCGAACCTGACCGAACAGGTGCGCGGCATCGTCAAGGTGGTGACCGCAGTCGCCGATGGCGATCTGAAGCAGAATCTTACGGTCAAGTCGAAGGGCGAGGTCGCCGCACTGGCCGAGACCATCAACAACATGACCGACACGCTGGCCATATTCGCCGATCAGGTGACCACCGTGGCCCATGAGGTGGGCGTGGAAGGGCGCCTCGGCGGCCAGGCGAACGTGCCGGGTGCGGCCGGCACCTGGAAGGATTTGACCGGCAACGTGAACCTGCTGGCGGCGAATCTGACGACCCAGGTGCGCGCCATCGCCGGCGTGGCCACGGCGGTGACCAAGGGCGATCTGACCCGCTCGGTGGAAGTCGATGCGCGCGGCGAGGTGGCAGAGCTGAAGGACAACATCAACACGATGATCGACAACCTTCGCCTCACCACTGACCGCAACACCGAACAGGACTGGCTGAAGACCAACCTCGCGCGCTTTACCAGCATGCTGCAGGGCCAGCGCGACCTTGCCATCGTCGGGCGCTTGCTGCTCTCGGAGCTGGCGCCGCTGGTCAATGCGCAGTACGGGGTGATCTATCTGCTGGAAAATGAAGGCAGGCCGTCATTGCGCCTGCTGGCCGGATATGCCGAAGCCGAGACAAGCCATGTGGATCGGCTGGAAATCGGCCAGGGGCTGATCGGCCAGTGCGCCGCCGATGCCCGGCGCATGCTGATCTCCGAACTGCCCGACAATGTAGTGCCGATCAATTCCGGCTTGTTCAAATCCATCCCGAAGAACGACATCGTCCTGCCGATCCTGTTCGAAGGCCAGGTCAAGGCGGTAATCGAACTTGCCTCCGTGACGTCCTTCACCGCCCTGCAGATAACCTTCCTCGACCAGCTTACCAGCAGCATCGGCATCGTGCTGAACAGCATCGAGGCGACGATGCAGACCGAAGGCCTGCTGAAGCAATCGCAGCAGCTCGCCGCCGAGCTTCAGACCCAGCAAGGCGAGTTGCAGCAGACCAACGAGCAGCTGGAGCAAAAGGCCCAGGAACTCGCCGAGCAGAATGTCGAGGTGGAGCGCAAGAACCAGGAAATCGATCAGGCCCGGCGCGCGGTCGAGGAAAAGGCCGCGGAGCTGGCGCTGACCTCGAAATACAAGTCCGAGTTCCTCGCCAACATGTCGCACGAGCTGCGCACGCCGCTGAACAGCATCCTGATCCTGGGCCAGCAGTTGACCGAGAATCCGGACGGCAATCTGACGCCCAAGCAGGTTGAATTCTCGCGCACCATCCATGCCGCCGGCACCGACCTGCTGAACCTCATCAGCGATATTCTCGACCTTTCCAAGATCGAATCCGGCACCGCCTCGGTCGATGCCGAGGAGATCTTCGTCTCCAATCTGCAGGATGTGGTCGCCCGGCCGTTCCGCCACGAAGCCGAGCGCCGGGGCCTGGGCTTCACCGTGCAGATCGATCCCGATCTGGAGCGCAGCATAACCACAGATTCCAAGCGCCTGCAGCAGGTGCTGAAGAACCTGCTGTCCAACGCCTTCAAATTCACCGCCCAGGGCAATGTCAGCTTCCGTATCTATGATGCGACCGGCCGCCAGCAGTTCGACCATCCGGTGCTGCAGCAATCGGCGACGGTGGTGGCCTTTGAGGTCACCGACACCGGCATCGGCATTCCGCTGGAAAAGCAGAAGATCGTCTTCGAAGCCTTCCAGCAGGCCGATGCCAGCACCAGCCGCAAATATGGCGGCACGGGCCTGGGTCTTGCCATCAGCCGCGAACTCGCCAGCCTGCTGGGCGGCGAAATCCATCTCAGCAGCGTGCCCGGCCATGGCAGCACCTTCATTCTCTATTTGCCGGTGAAATATGTCGGCCCCGTCGGCACCCAGCGCACGCCAACCAGGGCGGCGAGCGAACAAAAGGCGATGGCCCAGCGCGCGGCGGAGGCACCGGTCGAGACAGTGCCGGACGACCGCAACCTGGTGAGCGCCGGCGATTCGACTCTCCTGATCGTCGAGGATGATCCGCACTACGCCAAGATCATGGTCGATCTGGCCCATGGCGCAGGCTTGAAGGTGCTGGTGGCGGCGCGCGGTGCGGATGCCATCGCGCTAGCGCGCGAATACAAGCCCAATGCCGTATCCCTCGATGTGTTCCTGCCGGACATGCTGGGCTGGTCGGTGTTGAGCCAGCTGAAGCAGGATCCGACAACCCGCCACATTCCGGTGCAGATCGTCACGCAAGACGAGGATCGCCAGCATGGACTTGCCCGCGGCGCCTTCTCCTTCGTCACCAAGCCCACGACGGCGGAGGGTCTGGAACTGGCCCTCAGCCGCATCACCGAATATTCCCGGCCGCGGCGCAAGACCCTGCTGATCGTCGAGGATAACGACCACGAGCGCATGAGCATCGTCGCCTTGCTGTCCCATGACGACGTCGATGTGCTGTCGGTGGGAACGGGCAAGGAGGCGCTGTCGATCCTGAGCGAACAGGTGATCGATTGCATGGTGCTCGATCTTCGCCTGCCCGACATGTCCGGCTTCGAGGTGCTGGACCACATCAAGGAGGATCCGGGGCTGAGCGAGTTGCCGGTGGTGGTGTTCACCGGCCGCGAATTGTCGGCGGAAGACGATGCCCGGCTGCATGCGCTGGCCCGCAGCGTGATCGTCAAGGGCGTGGAATCGCCGGAACGGCTGTTCGACGAGACGGCGCTGTTCCTCCATCGGGTCGTTTCCGACCTGCCAGCCGACAAGCAGCGACTGCTTGAGCAGCTGCACCGCTCCGATGACGATCTGCAGGGCAAGACCGTGCTGCTGGTGGATGACGACGCCCGCAACATCTTCGCCCTCAGCAGTGCGCTGGAGCGCCACGGGCTGGATGTGCTGACGGCCACCACCGGAAAGGAAGCGGTATCGATCATCAATTCCAATCCCAAGATCGCCATCGTGCTGATGGACATCATGATGCCGGAGATGGATGGCTATGAGACGATGCAGGTGATCCGCCAGAATGCCGATCTCCGGCGCCTGCCCATCGTCGCGCTCACCGCGCGCGCCATGAAGGGTGACCGCGAGAAATGCATGGAGGCCGGCGCGTCCGATTATCTGGCGAAACCAGTGAACACCGATCAGTTGCTATCGGCCCTTCGCATGTGGCTGCACCGCTAGGACCGGCCGCAGGAACCGCCCGGGCGATGGTCGAAATGAAGCCGGTCAATATCCTTCTGGTCGATGACCAGCCGGCGAAGCTGTTGAGCTACGAGGTCATCCTGCGCGATCTGGGGGAGAACCTCATCAAGGCGAATTCGGCCAATGCCGCGCTCGAGCTGCTCCTGCGCAACGAGATCGCCATCATTCTGGTCGACGTGGTCATGCCGGACCTCGACGGATTCGAGCTGGCCCAGATGATCCGCGATCATCCCCGCTTCCAGCATATTGCCATCATCTTCGTCTCGGCGGTGGCGCTGACCGATGTCGATCGCCTGAAGGGCTATGAATACGGCGCCGTCGATTACGTGACCGTACCCGTAGTGCCGGCGGTACTGCGGGCCAAGGTTCGTGCCTTCGCCGATCTGTTCCGCAAGAACAAGCAGCTGGAAAGCCTGAATGCCGAGCTGGAGCGCCGGGTCAGCGAACGCACCGCCGAGTTGGCCTTGGCCAATGCCGAGCTGGAGCAGCGCGTGGAAGCCCGCACCCGGGAAAGCCAGGCGGCGATGGCGCGCGTCCATGAGATGCAGAAACTGGAGAGCCTGGGCCAGCTCACCGGCGGCCTTGCCCATGATTTCAACAATCTGCTGATGGCGATCATGACCAATCTGCAGCTGGTGCTGAAGCACACACCGGCGGAGAGCAAGCATCACCGGCTGCTGGAAGGCGCCATCCAGGGTGCCGAGCGTGGCGCCTCGCTGACGCGGCGTATGCTGGCCTTCGCCCGCCGGCAGGAGTTGCGGCCTGCTGTCATCAATATGCCGCAATTGGTCGAGGGCATGGTGGAGATGCTGCAGCGGTCCATCGGGCCCTCGATCCAGATCAGCGTGGAGGCTCGCGGCACGGTCTGGCCGGTCACCGCCGATCCCAACCAGCTGGAGCTGGCGGTCCTGAACCTGGCGCTCAATGCGCGCGATGCAATGCCCGATGGCGGCGAACTTTCCATTGTCATCGATAACCAGCATGTCGACGCCAACAACATGCAGATGATGCGGCCGGGCAACTACGTTTGCCTCACCGTGCGCGATAATGGCTGCGGCATGGATGAAGCGACCCTGCAGCGTGCGACGGAACCGTTTTTCACCACCAAGGGTGTCGGCAAGGGGACTGGGCTCGGCCTCTCCCTGGTCCACGGCTTGGCGGCACAATCGAGCGGTGGCATGCGGATCTCGAGCCGGCCCGCCCAAGGCACCACGGTGGAGCTTTGGTTTCCCATCAATGAACAGGACTCGGCACCACACGAGACGGCCGAACATCAAGGGGTGACGCCTGCCGTTGCCTCATGTCTTGTGCTGGTCGTCGATGATGATTTTCTGGTAGCGGCCGGCACCGCCGCCATGCTCGAGGATCAGGGCTGCCGCGTATTGCAGGCGAGTTCCGGCCTTGCCGGGCTCGAGGCGATCCGCAGCGAACCCGCCATCGGGTTGGTAATCACCGATCACGCCATGCCGGATATGAATGGCATTCAGTTCGCCCGCCACGTGCGCGATCTGCGGCCCGGTCTGCCGATCATCCTGGCGACCGGATATTCGAACCTGCTGCCCTCGGAAGATTTCGAACTGCCGCGGCTTTCAAAACCCTATGGCGCGGACGAACTGGTTCGGCTGATGGGCAGTCTGCTGATCGGCGATTCCGCCGGTAGCGCCGCACAAACCGCCATCTCTCATCCCTGAGAATCCGCCGGAACCCGCCGGCCTCGGAACTCGGCGCCCCTTGGCGGGTTAACAAATCCTATCGGGCTGACAAACCATATCCGGCGTCATTGGCGAGGAACGATAATGAGAATTCAACAGAAGACGGCATGCGCCGTCTCGGCGCTGCTGCTGCTCGCTGGTTGTGCGGCACCGCCCGCGGGGCCGACTGTCGCGGCCATGCCGCCGCCCAACAAGCCTTTCGAGCAATTCGCCAGCGAACAGGAATACTGCAAGCAATATGCCCAGCAGCAGGTGAGTGGCCAGGCGGAATCCGCCAACAACCAGGCGGTCGGAACCGCAGTGATCGGCACGCTGCTGGGTGCAGGCCTGGGTGCTGCGGTTGGCGGCGGCAGCGGTGCTGCCATCGGTGCCGCGGGCGGCGCGGTCGCGGGAACCGGCATCGGCGCCTCAGGCTCGCAAAACCAGCAATACGGAATCCAGGGGCAATACGACAACGCCTATGCCCAGTGCATGTATGCCAAGGGCAATCAGGTGCCGGGAACCCAGGCGGCGGATGCCGGGTATCAGCCCCCGACCTCGCCGCCGCCACCGCCCCAGGTCGAGCAGATTCCCCCGCCGCCCCAACCGGCTTACGTCTGGCAGCCGGGGTACTGGTCGTGGAACGGCTATCAGTATCAGTGGGTCCCGGGCCAGTATCAGCAGCCCCCGGCCCAGACCGCCGTGTGGGTCCCCGATCACTGGCAGCAATATCAGTCGGGCTGGGTCTTTATCCCAGGCCACTGGCAGGGCTAGAAGCAAATTTGGACGGCCGCTGGCCTATCGGCTCGCGGCCGTCTTCTCTTCGATGGTCTTCAGCTTGCCCGGCGCAGGCCGTTCGATTGGCTGAGCAGTCCTGACAATCGCTCGATCGCCCGGGGATACCAACTGCTGGATACGCCGAAGCCAATGCGGAAATGCTCCGGCATCGCAAAACAGTCGCCAGGAACCAGCAGCAATCCTTGCCGAATGGCGGCCTCGCAGAAGGGGCGGGCATTCTCCGTTGAGAGCAGCCAGGGAAAGCCCGTCATCCCGCCTTGCGGGCGTACCCAGCTGACAACCGCTGCATGCTCGGCCAGCAGGCCGTCGATCAGCTTCAGGTTGGCGGCGGCGACGCTGCGCGTGCGTCCCCAGAGCGTCTGTCGATTTTGTACCGCGATCAGCGCCAGCATCTCCACCACCGGGCTGTTGGAAATGGTCACATGCTCGCGCGCATTCACATATTGCGCGCGCCGGCCGGGATCCGGCTCGATCATCCACCCCAGGCGAAGGCCGGGCAGGGAAAACGCCTTGGAGAAATCGCCGATGGATGTGGCGCGTGGCAGGCGCGCGGCCGTTGCCGTCGCCGGCCCGTGATAGACCGGGTGATGCACCTCGTCGCTCACGAACTGGACGCCGCGCTCGGCGGCCAAGTCGTGCAAGGCGCGCATCTCGGCGTCACTGATTGCAACACCTGTCGGGTTGTTGGGCAGGTTTATCGCCAGGATCTTTGTCTTTGAATTGACAAGGCGCTTGACCTCGTCGAGGTCGAGGCGAAAACCCGTCTCGCGGCGCAGGCGATAAAAACGCACTTCGAGGCCGAAGGATTGCGGGATAGAGATGTACGAAGGAAAACAGGGGAAGGGGACGACGACATTGGCGCCGGGCTCCGCCGCCATCCAGAACAGATGGAGCAGAGCTTCCGCAGCGCCAATGGTGACGAGCACGTGATCTGGCGCCACACCCTGCATCCCGGCAATCGCCTCGCGCAGCGCCATGCCGCCGGCAGAGCGGGAATAGATCAGTTCCGTATCCAGCAATCGGTCGAGCCCACCCTCACCAGCCAGCGCAAGAAGCTCACGCATGGTCCAGTGTGGCCCGGTGCTGGAGCCAAGATCGAATTCGATCGGCTGTTGGGTATGCTGTTGCAGCCATTGATCGAGGGTGAGAGGTGCCAGCTTCATGGAGTGTTTTTCTCTCGTGACATGACCCATGCAATTTCTGCCGATGCGACAATATCGGCGCCCGCGGAGGCAGGCAATGTCGCAGGCCGGCCCCTGGTGACAATTTCAAGCGCGTCTTGACGGCGCCCCGCCACAGTCGCACACTGATTTCGCCTGCAACAAATCGTGGAGGTGCCTCATGCAAATCACTCCACCTGGTCAGTTTCCAGTTGCCGACGGACTTGGCATCGGCGACTGAGGTCAAAGTCCAAGATTTCATGCGGAATTGAATTCCGAACGCGAAGTTTATACTTCGCCATAGGGCCCTCGTTGTCGCTTCGGCGCCGAGGGCCCTTCTATTGCCGGGGGCGCATGAGTGTCTCGCATGTCGGGCGCCGGCGTAGCAAACTGACCGCTGCATCGGGGAGCTGAAACGTGGCGGCCATTGCCTGCATCGTTGCTGATTGGGGCACCACCAATCTTCGCGCCTGGGCGCTGGATGCCGAGGGCGGTATCGCCGATCGCCGCGACAGCCCGCAAGGTCTGCTGGCGGTCCAGGGCGGGCGTTTCGCCGAAGCGCTGGCAGAGGTTGGCTCCGATTGGCTTCCCGGCTTGCTTCCCAGGCGCATGCCGGTGCTGCTCTCCGGCATGGTGGGCAGCAAGCTTGGGTGGAAAGAAGCGCCCTATCTGGCACTGCCTGTGGCGCTGGATGAACTGGCCCGGCATCTGGTTCCCGTTGAATTGCCGCTGCATGCTGCAATCCGCATCGTGCCCGGCGTGAAACTGGACGATGCCAAACAGCCGGACGTCATCCGGGGCGAAGAAAGCCAGATCTTCGGCGCTCTCCAGATCCTGAAGGGCCAGGACGGCGTCTTCGTCCTGCCGGGGACCCACTCGAAATGGGCCATTGTCGAGAAAGGGAAGCTGATCAGCTTCCGCACCTATGTGACCGGCGAGGTCTTCGGCCTGTTGCGCCGCAGCGGCACGCTGAGCCAGTTGATGGAAGGCGATCGCCATGACGAGGGGGCCTTTGCCGAGGGTGTTGCGCGCGGCGCCTCGGCGGATGCCGGCGGGCTGCTGCATCGCCTGTTCAGCGTGCGTACCCTGGGCCTTCTCGATCAGATGCCGCGGGAAAATCTCGCAAGCTATCTCTCCGGCCTGTTGATCGGCGCGGAGATGCGCGATGGGCTGGCCTGGCTGCGCCTGGCAGATCGCGCCGGCATCACCGCGGGGATCGGCTCGCCCGCCATTCTCAAATCGTATCGCCAGGCCCTGCGAATTCTTTCCGGCGCCGATCTGAGCATTCTCGACAGTGGCGATGTCGTGCCGCCGGCGCTGTTCTCTATTGCTCGAGCTGCCGGGTTGCTGGAAGGAATGTCCGCATGAACTCGCTGGGTGATTATCTGGAAAAATCGCCGCTGATCGCGATCCTGCGGGGAATCAAGCCCGAGGAAGTGCTTGCTGCGCTGAGCGCCTTGACCGGTGCCGGCTTCCGGATCGTTGAAGTGCCGCTGAACAGCCCGCAACCGCTGGAAAGCTTGCGCCTGCTGACCGGACAAGCAGGTGCCGAAACCCTGATCGGTGCGGGAACGGTGTTGACGGTCGACGAGGTCTATGCGGTCGCCGAGACCGGCGCGCGGCTGATCGTGGCCCCCAATGCCGATCCGGCGGTGATCGCCCGGGCAAAATCACTCGGCCTGTTTTGCCTGCCGGGTGTAGCGACACCCAGCGAAGCGTTTGCCGCACTCAAAGCCGGCGCCGACGGGCTGAAGCTGTTTCCGGCCGAAGCCCTGCCGCCGGCGGTGATGAAGGCCTGGCTTGCCGTGCTGCCGGCCGGAACATTGCTGGTGCCGGTCGGGGGAATTTCGACGGAGAACATGGCGGGCTACGTAGCGGCGGGTGCCGCCGGCTTTGGTATCGGCTCATCCTTGTACAAACCCGGCGTGGGGACCACGGAATTGAAAGAAAGAGCCGATAATTTCATGCGGCGCTATCGCGAGATCAAGTCTCGCCCGTGAAGATCTGGTTTTCGGGCCGGGAGGCATCCCGGCTGCGGCGCTCTTTTCATGGTGCCGCCGCCAATGCCAAAATGCAGCTTCCAAATCTGGGGTGACAGGACATGGATAGCGCCGCCGACGCCGCCGCAAAGTTTCTGCGAGGCAATCTCGTCTGGGACAATCATGGCTGCATGCCGCTTCGCCCCCTGGACGAAAGCTTTCTGCCGCAGCTTGCCCGCTACAAAAAAGCCGGCGTCGATGCGGCCTTCATCAATATCGGCTATGGCGAGCATTCGATCGAGCTGCATCTGCGCATGATCGCCCAGTTCCGCCGCTGGCTCAGCCTGCGGCCGGACGACTACATCATCATCAGGGCGGTCGGCGACATCGAGCGCGCCCGGCGCGAGGGCAAGCTCGCCGTGGGATTCGATATCGAGGGTGCGCGAGCCATCGGCGACCAGCTGAGCATGGTGCAGCTCTATTACGATCTCGGCGTGCGCTGGATGCTGATCGCCTATAACCGCGGCAACCTCGTGGGCGGCGGCTGTCATGACGAGGAAGATACGGGCCTCACATCCTTCGGCCGCGAGGTGCTGGACGAGATGGCCCGCGTCGGCATGGTCGCCTGTTGCACCCATACCGGCCCGCGCACCTCGATGGAGGTGCTCGCGCACTCGAAAAACCCGGTCATCTTTTCCCATTCCAATCCGCGTGCCTTGCGCGATCACCAGCGCAATATCAGCGACGAGGCGATGCGCGCCTGTGCCGCGACCGGTGGGGTGGTCGGCATCAATGGTGTTGGCATTTTCCTGGGCGAGAACGACATCAGCACCGAGACGGTGGTCCGCCATATCGACTATGCCGTCTCGCTGATCGGCATCGATCATGTCGGCTTCGGCTTCGATTATGTCTTCGATATGGACGAGCTGATCGAGTACCTGAAGACCCAGCGGCACACCTTCCCGGCCGGCAAAGGCTATGACAACGTGCCGAAATTCGTTCCGCCCGAGCAGCTGCCGGAGATCATCGCCGCATTGCTGCGCCTGGGCTACAAGGAACAGGACATTGCCAAGATCGCCGGGCTCAACCTGATGCGGGTGGCGCGTCAGGTCTGGAAATAAGCGCAGGCGGTGATCTAGAAGCTGTGCTCGAGCCGGCAGTTGATCGGAATCTCGACGACGGAATTGTTGTTGGGCAGCGATAGCACCGTCGCCACCAGGTCGGCGATGGCGCCCGGCTGAATCATCTTGTCCTGGGCTATGGCCGTTACATCGGCCGTCATATCCGTTGCGACGAAGCCGGGACAGATCGCTGTCGAGCGGATGCCATGCTCCCAGCCACTGAAGCGCACGGCATGGGTCAAGGCGAGGGTGGCGAATTTGCTCATGGCATAACCGGTGAGCCGGTCGCCATAGACGCGCTTGCCCGAGAGCGAAACGATGTTGACCACCCGGCCATGGCCCGATTTCTTCAACAGCGGGAAGGCGGCGCGGATGACCCGCAGCGGCCCTTTGGTGTTGACGGTCCACATTTCGTCCAGCACCGACTCATCGGTGTTTTCGATGGTGAAATCCGTGCCTGTGCCGGCATTGTTCACGACGCCATCGATGCGCCCAAAACGCTTTGCCGTTGCCGCGACCCAGTTGGCGGCCGATTTTGTCTTCATCGCATCATAGGCGTGTGCCAGAACGCGCGAGGCAGACATCTTCGTCATGACGGGCTTCAGGCTTTCAGGCTTGCGCACGCCCAGGCTCAGCGTATAGCCCGCGCGATAAAGCCGCTCGGCGATGGCCCGGCCGATGCCGCGATTGGCGCCGCTGATCAGGATGACACGGCCCTTGGCGGCCAGCGGCGCATATTCCATGGCATTGCCCCTTCGTACGATGGTTTGCCCGCCCGGTTGTGGGTCCCGGCAGGAGGGATCACTTATGCCTCATTCTCATGCCAGAGGTAAGGTGGGGCCAGCGAGCGGGAGGCAGGGTTTCCTGCGCCGGACATCGCCGGATCATCGTGGAGGTGGCGGCGGACAAGATTGTCCGCCGCGCATGCCGATGGAGGCGAGAGTGCCTAGCTGACGGTCAGTTCGCCTTGCGCGATGGGCGCCGCTGCTGAGGTTTGTGGCTCGGCCGCGGGTGCGGCCGGTTGCTCGCTAGTCGATGTCGAAGCGGCAGTCGGCGATATCACATCAATCTGGCCGGAAATGATTCCCCCACGAGCGATTTCGATCTCGCCGTAGCGCACATTGCCCACGACCCGGCCGGTGTCGTGGATAATCAGCTTGTGGCTGACGACGAGTTCGCCATCGAACCGCCCGCTGATCTCCGCCTCTTCGATCTGGGCCTTGCCCTTGAAGACGCCGCTGGCGGAAATCTCGATCGAGCGGCTGTCGGATAGCGTCGCTTCGACCTGGCCTTCGACGATCAGGCGGTCGCAGGCGCGGATCTCGCCGCTGAGCGCAATACCGCGGCCCACCACCAGCTTCTTGCTGTCGCGATCGTCAGGCGAGGAGGGGTGCACCTCGGCGCGCCGGCCGGTAACGGCGGTGACGTCGGCCGCGCGACGCGGTGCCTCCACGATCGGTGGGCGCGCCACCGGCGTCATGGCGCTGTCGGTACGATACATGCGCGGGCCTGTGCCATCGCCGGCCCCTGTCGCTTCGGTTCCCGCGGGCGGCGTCCCGTCCGCATTACGCTTGCCGAGCATGTCGAATCCCCTTGTGTTGTCCTTGCGTCTGCCGAGCATGGTCCAAGCCCCTTTGCAGCCTCGAATGTTGGCTTTCCCGCGCCGCGACTGTCGCACCCAACACATCAGCATTCAGTGTCAAAATTGTGACTCTGCGCGCGCATGCATGGCCGCAATACCGCCATGATGTTTCGCGTGGGCGCGAAGGCGGGCCGATCAGTCCGCCACGGGCGTGGTGGCCGCCGGCGCGCGCGTTCCGAGTTCGCGATCCTCGACGCGCAGGAAGATCCCAAGGCCGAGCGCAAGCGTGAGTGCGACGGCGCCGAACATGTAGCCGAAGGCATGCGCCACGACGTGGCGTACATCTGGCGGCAGGCTGTGCTGGGCAAGATCTTCCAGGCTCGCCACCGAGCCGATCTGGGCCAGTGACTGGGCCGCAAGACCCAGTACCAGCGCCGAGCCGACCGCAACGCCGAGCGCGCCGCCAAGGGCGCGGGCAAAAGCGACAGCACCGCTGACGATGCCCAGATGCCGGCGCTCCACCGCGTTCTGTGCGGCAACGGTGGTGCAAGGGAAGATTGGGCCGAGCCCGATGCCCGCAACCATCAGGACGCAGGCGGCGGCGGTTGCGGAAAGCTGTGTGGCGAAGATCGCGAGGACTGCGATCGCCGCGATGGCGATGGGCAGGCCGACGATCGGCGGTCGCTTGTACCGCCCGCTCCGGCGCGTGTAGAGGCCGGCGAGATTGGCGGTGGTCGTGCTGGACAGCATGAAGGGAATCATCAGCAGGCCGGCTTCGCCGACGGGGCGGCCTAGCGCGATCTGGAAATAGATCGGCGCCAGCACGGCGAGCGCCAGATAAGCACCGTAGACGACGATGATGGTGATGACGACCGGGCGGATCACGCGATCGCGCATGAAATGCGGCGGCATGATCGGCTCGCCCGACTGCAACTGCTGCAACACGAAGAAGGCGCCGAGCGCAAGCGTGAGCACGATCATGGCGATCATGCCGAGCGAATCCCAGGGCAGGCGTTTGCCGCCGAGCGAGAGCACCAGCAGCAGGCTGACCGTGGTCGCGCATAACAGGCTGACGCCGGCATAGTCGATCCGCGACTCATGCCGGTCCACGTTCAGCTTGCGCAGCGCCCTATCGGAGATCAGAAGGGCCGCAAGGCCGAGTGGCAGATTGATCCAGAATATCCAGGGCCAGCCGTAGAACTGGGTGACGAAGCCGCCCACCGTCGGCCCGAGGACGGAGGCCGATCCCCAGACCATGGCGAAATAGCCGGCATAGCGGCCGCGCTCGCGGGGCGAGACCACATCGGCGATGATAGTCTGGCCCATGGTGATCAGCCCGCCGCCGCCGATCCCCTGCAGGGCGCGAAAGAGGATCAGAAGGATCATGTTGGGCGCCATCGCGCAAAGCGCGGAACCCGCCATGAACAGGATCAGGCAGCCGTTCAGCATCTTGCGCCGGCCATAGAGGTCGCTGAGCTTGCCCACGATCGGGGTGACACAGGTCGAGGTCAGCAAGTAAGACGTGATAACCCAGGAGATGAGGGCGAAATTGCCGAGATCCTTGGCGATCGGTGGCAAAGCGGTTGCAACCACGGTCTGATCGAGCGCGGAGAGGAACAGGGCCAGCATGGCCCCGATGACGATCAGGCGAATCTCGGATGGGGTGAGGGACATAGGGTTGAAATTCGGAGAAAAGACCGGGTCTTGTTGTCAGAGGCGTATCGTGCCGGATCGGTCGAGATCAATGGCTAATGGTGCATAGCACATGATCACTGGCAGTCGATGGCGGAAGCGAGAATTCGCCGCCGCTTCATCGTATTAGGGCTGGAGTCTGGCATCGCTCTCACTTGCCGCAAGGCGGCAGAATATCATCATGTTGAAGGTGTAACCGGACCAATTCCGGGCCGGTTAAGGCTGCGGCGAAGGCGGATAGACCCGCAAATTACGGCACGTTACAATTCCGATAGCGCGGGGGTTGAACCAATGGAGGACGTCAATGAAACGTCGTGAAGAAGCTGATCGTATCCTCGGTGATGTTCGAGCCGGCATGATCTCTCGCCGGCGAGCATTAAAGGCCCTGGGCGCGGTCGGCATTGGCGCCGCCATGGCGCCATTGATGATCGAGCACGCGCTTGCCGATACCCTGCCGATGGGCCCGGGTGGCATTCCGCTGGCTCGCCCCGGCCATCCAGTGACATTGCCGGTCTATGAAAAGCCGATCGCCAGCGGCCTGCAGCCGGAAACCGGTGGGACGTTTAAACTATTCAATTATCAGGATTATTTCGACAAGAAGCTGATCGATGAGTTCGGCAAGAAATATAATGTGAAGATGGAGCTGACGACCTTCGACAGCATGGACCAGGCGATTACCCGCATGGCCAGCCACTCGGTCCAGCCCGACGTCACCGATATCACGCCCGATCGTCTGGCCCAGGCCGTCGCCGGCAAGCTGATCAAGCCGATCAATCTCGACTACATCCCCAATCTGAAGGCCAATATCTGGCCCTCGCTGCACAGCCCGTTCTACGACATCGATTCTCACTTCACGGTGCCCTACGTGACCTATGCCACCGGCATCGGCTGGCGCGCCGACAAGGTGAAGGAAGACATCGCCAAGATGGATAACCCTTGGGACATCTTCTGGAAGGCGCAGGCCTACAAGGGCTATGTCGGCGTCCTCGACGATGCGCGGGAATCGCTGGTCATGGCGATGCTTCATCGCGGCTTCTACGACATCAACACGGAGGACCCGGCCGAGATCGACAAGTCGCTCGCCGATCTGAAGGCGCTGATCCCGATCTGCAATCCCAAGATCAATATTACCGAGTACCAGACGCTGGCCACCGGCGAGTCCTGGCTGCACCAGTCGTGGTCGGGCGATCTGCTGGGCGCCTTCTTCAACTACCTGCCCGCAGGCGACAACGGGTCCAGCTTGCGCTTCTGGTCGCCGGCCAAGGGCAAGGGTCCGGTGCAGAACGATTGCTGGGCCATCCTGCGCAAAACGAAGAAGCCGGTACTCGCCCATCTCTGGCTCAACTACCTGCTCGACAAGGATGTCGCCTACAAGAACTTCACCGGCTTCACCGGCTATCAGCCGCCGCAGGTTTCGATCACGGCGGATTCGCTGATCGCCGACAAGGTGCTGCCGGAAAACCTGCGCTCGGCGATCTTCGATTCCGATCACTTCGGGGAAGGTTCGCTGCAGGAAATGACGCTGACGCCCAAGGGCCAAGCTTTGTGGCAAAAGGCTTACGCCAAGTTCAACTCGGGCACCTGACCTAAGCAGGGGATCGAGGGGAAAGGCGGGATGTACCCGAAGTGGCTGTGGCCGGTTTTCGCCCTTCCGGGCGTATTCTGGCTCATCCTGCTTTTCCTCGTTCCTTTCTATGCCGTGATCGGCGTCGCCTTCGGCGGCGTCGATCCGATTTTCCAGACTCCCGTTCCCGCATGGAATCCCCTCGATTGGGATTTCACCTCCATGTCGGACACGCTCGTGGGTTTCCTGCCAGGCGGCGAGTATTGGGACATCTTTCTGCGGACAACCGAGTATGTCGCCATCGCGCTGACGATCTGTCTGCTCGTGGGATATCCGGTGGCCTATTACGTTTCGCGCCATGCCGGCAAATCGAAGTCCATCCTGCTGGCGCTTCTCGTGCTGCCCTTCTGGGTCAGCTATCTGATGCGCATGCTGGCCTGGGTGAATTTATTCTCGCCCACCGGTTTCGTGAACGAGTTCCTGATCTGGACTCATATCGCGCCCCATCCGCCGGATTGGCTGAACGGCAATCCGGTCTCGGTGATACTTGGGCTGGTCTACGGCTACATCCCCTATTTCATCATGCCGCTGCTGGCAGCGCTCGATCGCATCGACAAGAGCCTGCTGGAGGCCGCGCGTGATCTTGGCGCGAGTCCTTCGGAGGCCTTCTTCCATGTGACGCTGCCGCTCTCCAAGACCGGCGTGCTGGGGGCTAGCGTCATCATCGCGCTGCCGATGTTCGGTGACTACTACACGCCCAACATCGTCTCCGGCTCGCCCCAGACCAGCATGATCGGCAATCAGATCGATATCTTTTTCCATGGCGGACCGCAGCCCAGTGTTGGTGCTGCGCTTACGCTGGTGCTCTCGCTCTTCCTCGCCGTGCTGATGGCCTATTACATGATCACGATCTCCCGCGCGCAACGGGAGGCCCAGGCATGACCGATGCCGTTGCGCGCTCCAGACCGCTGACCGCCCGCTCGCCGCTGCGGCGATTCCTCGACTGGGCACGCAATCCCTGGGGCCGGCCGCGCTTCCTGGTGCTGGTTACCTGGATGTATGTCTTCGTCTCGATCGTGCCGGTGCTGGTGGCGATCCAGTTCTCCTTCAACGCCGGCCGCTCGGTGACGGCCTGGCAGGGCTTTTCGCTGACCCGCTGGTATTGGGGGGACCCGGTCAATTCGGTCTGGCATGACCCGACCCTGCAGAGCACGCTGTTCCAGAGCCTGAAGCTTGCCGGGCTGGATATGCTGATCGCAACGCCTCTGGGCGTGATGCTGGCGATCGGACTGGCGCGCTGGCGCGGACCGGCCGCGGGGCCGTCGAATTTCCTGATGCTGTTTCCGCTGGTGACGCCGGAGATCGTCTCCGGCGTGGCCCTCTATCTTGTCTTCCTCTACCTCTTCACCTTCATTGAGCCGGGAACGATCGCCCAGGTGCTGGGCCATGTGACCTTCTCGCTCTCCTATGTGGTGGTGATCGTGCGCGGCCGGTTGTTCTCCATCGGCCGGCAATATGAGGAGGCCGCGGCCGATCTGGGCGCCACGCCCTGGGAGACATTGCGCCTCGTCCTGCTGCCGTTGCTGATGCCGGCGATCTTCTCAAGCCTGATGATCGTCTTTGCCATCTCGATCGACGATTTCGTGATCAGCCAATGGCTTTCCTGCGGGGCGGGATGCGATACGATCCCGATCCGCATCTATGGCGCAACGCGTGCAGCCCCCTTGCCCTCGGTCAATGCGCTGGCGGCGCTGATGGTCTATTTCACCATGGCAGCTCTGGGGCTTGCCTATCTGCTGTTTCGCTTCATGACGCGCGGCGAGCGGCCGGGCCAGGGCGGGCATATGGTCCATGGCATGGGTGGCGGGCTGTAACAACGACAGGTGATGTGTGAGCGGTGGTGAAGTCGAACTGATAAATCTGGTCAAGGCCTTCGGCATCGCGCGGGCCGTGGACGGCATCAACCTGCATATTCCGGGTGGCGAATTCTTCTCGCTGCTGGGTTCATCGGGCTGCGGCAAGACCACTACGCTGCGCATGATCGCCGGCTTCGAACAACCCACGAGCGGGCAGATCCTGCTGGATGGTGTGGATATGACCGGCACGCCACCCCACAAACGCCATGTCAATACGGTGTTCCAGAGTTACGCCCTGTTCCCGCATCTGAATGTTTATGACAACGTCGCCTTCGGCCTGCGCCGGTCGAGAGTGAGCGATGCCGATGTCAAGCGGCGGGTCGGCGAAGCGCTGGAACTGGTGCAGCTCACGGGCTTCGAGACGCGCAAGCCGGCGCAGATGTCGGGCGGCCAGCAGCAGCGCGTGGCGCTGGCCCGCGCATTGGTGCTGAAGCCCTCGGTCCTGCTTCTGGATGAGCCGTTGGGTGCGCTCGATGCCAAGCTGCGCAAGGCCCTGCAGATCGAGCTGAAGCAACTGCAGCAGCAGGTCGGTATCACCTTCATCTACGTGACCCATGACCAGGAAGAAGCCCTGACCATGAGCGATCGTATCGCGGTCATGTCCCGCGGCCGGGTCGAACAGGTGGCCGCACCGGAGGAGATTTACGAAGCGCCTGCGACCGTGTTCGTTGCCGATTTCCTGGGCGTATCGAACCTGATGCTCGCGGTGGCCGAAGGGGCGGATTCAGCCGGCCGCTGCCGGGTGCGCCTGGGCGATTTCGAGCTGCGCGCCGGGCGCGGCGATCAATCGATTTCCGGCAATACCAAGATCACTATCCGGCCGGAACGCGTGCGGCTGGAGAGCCATGGCTCGAGCGGTGAGAACCGCGTGCCCGGCATGGTGGAGCGCTGGGTTTATCTGGGCAATGCGGTGCAACTGATCGTTCGCCTGGCCACCGGCGAAAAGATCCAGGTGCTGATGCAGAATACCGGCGACGATATTCCCTTTACCCAGGGAACGCCGGTGCACGCCCATCTGCCCGCCGAAGCCTTGCGCGTGCTGGTGGATAGCGGCGTGACGGCGCCGGCCGCCAAGGGCATGGACGCGCCTTCGCACTGACCGCCAGCCGCGCTCTCAGGCCGCCGGGAACAAGTGCCGGGCGAAAGCGGGAATCTCGCGGAACGCCACATGCATTACATGGTCGAAACTGCCATAGCGCAGGCCTTCCTTGCGCCAGGCAAATTCCAGCGACTTTCGCGAGAATAGTGAAATGTGCCCGTTGCGCGGGCCGGCATACCACCAGCTTAGCCCCTTGCTTTCGAAATCGGCGGGCTGCAGCAGTGTCGAAAAGATGATCATCCCGGGATCGGCCAGAAGTGCAGACATCTCGCGGATGGTGGCACGGGGATCCGGGGTGTGCTCCATCGTCTCGAAGCTGCAGACGAGGGGATAGCGCTTCGAGGGCAGGGTGGAAAACTCCGCTACCAGCGGATCGTAGGTTTCGGCAGAGGCGAACCCGGCTTCACGCAGCAACCGGGCGAGTGTTCCATTGCCGCCGCCGTAATCGAGAACGGCAAGCTCGCCTTTCCGCTCGACGAACAGGTTTGAGAGAAAACTCGTATTGGATTTCGGACGGAAGTCGCGATACTCCGGGTCCACGAGCGCGTAGTCGTTGTTGTAGATGGTGTCGAGAAAATCCTGCTTTGACCAGCCGTCGAAGGCGGCGGTGAACAGGAAACCGCAAGCGGGGCAGCGGTTATAGTCGATGGCGATGCCGTGGCGCGGCAGGTACGTCCCCTGGAATTCAACGCAGGATTTGTTGAAATCGACCGCGCCGGCCAGCGGCGCCACGGCTCCGCAAATCTTGCACAGCTTGGGGCCCGGCGGGGTCAGCCGCCGAAACGCATCGATCTGCGGTACTGCGCTCAATTCGCGGCCCGTTCCCGTTGGGCGGCGACGAGTTCCGCGACGATATCCTCGATGCCGTGCCGCAGTTGCCAGAGGGGATAGTCGGCGCGAAACTTCTGCAGGTCGCTGATCCACCAGATGTGATCGCCCCTGCGCGCGGGCTCACTATAGGACCACTCGAGCGCACGGCCCGCTTCGCGCTCGATCAGCGCGATGGCCTCGCGCATGGAGCAATTGGCCTGCCGCCCGCCGCCGATATTATAGACCGCAGCCTGCCGCGGCTTCAGGAAGAACTGCCAGAACGCCTCCACCAGATCCTCGGCGTGAATGTTGTCGCGCACCTGTTTGCCCTTGTAACCATGCACGGTATAGGGCGTGCCCTTGACGGCGCAGCCTGCGAGATAGGCCAGGAAGCCATGCAGTTCGGCCCCCTGATGGGTCGGCCCGGTCAGGCAGCCGGCGCGAAAGCACACTGTGTTCATGCCGAAATAGCGCCCGTATTCCTGCACCATCAGGTCGGCTGCGGTCTTGGAGGCGCCGAAGATGCTGTGCAGCGTGCCGTCGATGCCCATGTTCTCATCGATGCCAACAAAGCGCGGATCGTCCTGCGGCATCTCCCAGCGCGTCTCGAGCTCGCGCAAGGGAAGGCGATTTGGCGTGTCGCCATAGACCTTGTTGGTGCTGGTGAAGATGAAGGCCGCTTGCGGGCAATGCCGGCGAGTCAGCTCCAGCAGGTTGAGTGTGCCGGTGGCATTGACCTCGAAATCGGTGAGAGGTTCGCGCGCCGCCCAGTCATGGGAGGGCTGGCCCGCGGTATGGATCACCACGGCGATGTCGCTGCCGAAGCGGGCGAAGATCCGCCCCATGGCGTCGCGGTCGCGGATGTCATCGGCGAAGTGGCGATAGCCCTTCACCTCGCGCTCGAGGCGCAGTCGGTTGCGCAGATTGCTGGCGGCGGCGCCGAAAAAATAGGCGCGCATGTCATTATCGATGCCCGCGATCTGCAGGCCGCGGGAGGCAAACAGTCGCGCGGCCTCGAAGCCGATCAAGCCCGCAGCACCACTGACCACCGCTACGCTCATGCCGCCCCGCCCAATCCCCAAGAGGCCAAGCTTTAGGCCTAATGCATCCCGCCAAGCAGTGCAACGCCAGCTGACGGCCGATCAAGGGGTCAGGCCGCACTCTGCCAGGGATAACGCTTCACGGCCTGGACGAAGGCGGCAACGGCGGGCGAGAAGCGGCGGCCGGGCACCGTGATCAGGCAGACCTGGCGGGTGACCTCGGGCTCGATCAGCGGACGGGTGCTGAGGCCGGCAAGGGTGGGCGAGAACTCCGGGATGAAGCAGATTCCCATACCCGCCATCACCATCGTCTGGATCCAGTCTTCCCGCTCGCTGCGATACGCTTCGCGCAACGGAATCTTGTTTTCGCGCAGGAAATCATCCCAGTGATTGATGTATTCGCAGTTGATGCGCACGAGGTAGGATTCGCCGGCACAGTCCATCGTCTTCACCGCGTTCATCCGAGCGAAGCGATGACCCGGGGGAAAGGCGACGGCAAAACGCTCCTCGTACACCGGCTCGACGCGCAAACGCGGATCGTCATCGGCGGGCTTCGTCATGATGGCGATATCGAGCGAGCCAGCCAGCAACGATTCCATCAAAGCATTCGGCACGCCCTCGCTCAGCGTCACATCGACTCCGGGATGATCCTTGTTGAACTGTGCAAGCAGGCCGATGCAGCGCGTCGGGCCGACGGTGCACATCACGCCGAGGCGCAGCGGCGCCTCCTCGAGCCGAAGAAAGCTCTTGGCGGTCGAGGCGGCCTGTTCCGCGTTATGCGCGATCTGCTCCAGATGCGGGCGCATGAGCTGGCCGAAATCGGTCAGGTGGGTACGGCTGCGCTCGCGATGGAGCAGCAGCGAGCCTAGCTCCTCCTCCAGTTTCTGGATGGCGCGGGTCAAAGCGGGCTGGGTGACATTGCAGGCTTCCGCCGCCCGCGTGAAATTCAGGCTGTCGCAGACCGCCAGAAAGTACCGGATCTGGTGCATTTCCATGGGCGAAAACATCCCCTCGCGCGCTTGTGTCTTGATTGATCCCCTGGCGGGATAGTGCCCCAAATCCGCCGGTCCGGCCGATAACGATTGAGCATCATTACAATATCCGGACGGCATTTCCATAAAGCGGTGCCGGCGCCGATCCTGCCCTGACAGGCTGGGCCGGCACAGATTGCCGTGGCCCGGCCCCACCATCAGCGAACCGGAGCCGCAAATGTTAATGACACTGCCGCAACCCAAAACACCTAAAAACCAACCGGCTTTGGCCCAGCGTCCTCTGGAAGGGCGCTGCGCCATCATCACCGGCTCGACCAGCGGGATCGGTCTTGGCATTGCCCGCTCTCTCGCCGGGGCGGGCGCCGCCGTCATGCTGAACGGCTTCGGCGACGCGGGTGAAATCGAGAAAACCCGCGCGCGCCTGGCAGAGGAGAGCGCCTCGGACGTGCGCTACGACGGGGCCGATATGAGCCGGTCCGGAGGCCATCACAGCCATGGTCGATAACGCCACCGCGGCTTTCGGCAAGGTCGATATCCTGATCAACAACGCCGGCATCCAGTTTGTTGCCCCCCTGGAGAGTTTCCCCGTGGCGAAATGGGACGCGATCCTTGCCATCAACCTCAGCGCTGCCTTCCATGGGACTCGCGCCGTCTTCGCCGATATGAAGAAGCGCGGCTGGGGCCGTATCATCAATATCGCCTCGGCTCATGGCCTGATCGCCTCGCCTTTCAAGGCGGCCTATGTCGCCGCCAAGCACGGCGTCGTCGGCCTTACCAAGGTAACCGCGCTCGAAGGGGCGGAGGCGGGCGTTACCTGCAACGCCATTTGTCCGGGCTATGTCTGGACGCCGCTGGTGGAAAAGCAGATCGAGGATCAAGCCAAGAGTCACGGGATCTCTCGTGAGAAAGTGATCCACGACGTGCTTCTGGCTCAGCAGCCGAACAAGAAATTCGCCACAGTGGAGGAGCTGGGCGCGCTCTGCCTGTTCCTCAGTACCGAAGCCGGTGCCTCGATCACCGGTGCGGCGCTGCCGGTCGATGGCGGCTGGACCGCGCACTGATACGAAGCCGGCGGTTACGCCGCCGGCTTCTCCAGCCTATCCATATAGAAGATCAACGTGCAGCCCTTGGGGCTGTGCGAACTATGCACCGTGCCGGCGCGCAGCAGGACCATGTCGCCGGCCTTGTAGCTGGTGCCGTCGAAATCGATCAGCTCACCCTCCAGCACATAGAAGATCTCGTCGGATGTGTGCTCATGGGGCAACGAAGCGGTGCCCGGCGCCATCTTCAGCACATGCAGGCCCGTGCCCTCCTCGCGCGTGTGATCGAGCTGCAGGTAGCTAAGCCCTTCATAGGCCAAGCCATCGACCTGCAGCGGTTTGAATGGCGTGGTGTGCAGGCTGCGCACGATGCGCTGTCCGGTCTGATAGGGTTTCATGGTCCGCCTCCTCCTTCGGGCATGATATCGAAAGCCGCTTCAGGCTGCCTGCGCAACAACGGCCATGGGTGCTGCCATCTTCAGTCGGAAGGCAAGTAGCCCAGCAAGCGCCAGCGAGATCCCGAGCCCGGCGACGCAGGCAGTCCAGCCGAGCCGATCGAAGACCTGGCCCAGTATGGCGCTGCCCACCAGCCCGCCCAGGAAATAGCAGGCGAGATAGATGCCGCTGGCCGAGCCCCGATCGCCGGTGGCGGCCCGGCTGACGAAGCCCGTCGCCGCCGCCTGGGCGAAGAAGGTGCCGACGCCGATCAAGGCGAGGCCGACGCAGCACGGCGGCGAGGCTGGGCGTCAGCAGCAGCGGCAGGCCGGCCGCCGCCACGGACAGGCGCCCCAGAAGGTCGGCCGGGTGCCGAAGCCGCCGCACGACATTGCCGGCGAGCGGCGTCGTGATGATCGCAGGCAGGAACACGAAATAGACGAAGCCGAGCTGCATGGGGCTCAGACCCAGCGGCTGGCGCACCAGCACGAAGTTCACATAGGTGAAGGTGCCGATGAAGGTGAACAGGATCAGGAAACCGATGCCGAAACTGGCACAGAGCGGCCCGTTGCCCAGATGCTCGCCCAGGGCGGCAAGCGGTGAAGGGCTGACCGCAGAACCGCTGGCGCACCGGCGGGGTGCGCTTCAGCGTGAAATAGACCAGCGCGGCGCCGGCGAGATTCAGCACCGCAAAGACGTAGAAATTCGCCGCCAGGCCCAGATGATCGGCGAGGCCTGCCGACATCAGCCGGCCGAACAGGTTGCTCGCGACATTGCCGGTGATATAGGCGGCAAAGGCGCTTGCCGTGGCGCGCGCGCTGCATTGCTCGGCGAGATAGGCCAGCGTCAGGGTAAAGGCCGTCGACATGCACAGGCCCTGGCAGATCCGCAGTGCCGTAAAGACGGTCAGGTTGGGCGCGATCGCCAGCAGCGATGTCGGGATGGCAAGAACAGGGCCAGGCTGAGCAGGATGCCGCCGCGGCGGGCGATCCGCCGGCTGAACAGGGCGACGACAAGCCCGGCGATTGCCATGCCGATCGTGCTGGCATTGACCGCCAGGCCCATGGCGGCGGGACTGACGCCATAGGCCCGCGCCAGGCTGGGCAGGATGGCCTGGGTGGCGAACAGATCCACCACGGTCAGGAAAGCCGTCAGGCCGATGACGAAGCTACGCAGCGTATCGCCGAGGGCGAGCGCGGGTCGAACAACGGGGACTTCGGCAGCGCTTGGTGTTTGTCATGGCTTCGGCTTTCGATGGGAAGAGGGAGTGTGACGTCCTGGGGGAGGGGCGGACGTCACACTCGGGGCCGGTGCATTCGGCTTTGGTGCCGGGGGCGATGCACCGTTTACATGTTCATGTCGGTCTGGTCGTGGAACAGATCGGCGGAGATCAGGACGACCGTCTTGGTGCCGGTGTTCTTCCACCAATGGGACAGGTCGGCATCGACCGAGACGTCGCCCGCCTTGTGGATGATCGGCACGGTGCAATCGCTGGCATATTCGGTGATCTCGCCGGCGACGATGTAGATCAGGGCCGGCCGGTCGCCATGGCTGTGCCAGGGAACGACGCCGCCCGGCTGGATCACCAGCCGGCGCATGCGCAGCATGATGATCGGGCAGTGCGACCTTTTCCTTCGCCAGGTCGATCTTGGCCAGCACCGTATCGGTGACGCCCACGGGCATCGTGGCGCCTGGCTTCTGGCCCTGGCCGTCGGCGACCAGCTTGCCGGCCGGGCAGCCATTGGCGAAAGCCGATGTGGAGAACAGCGCAAAGGCAGCGGCGGCAGCGGCGATCGCCAGGCTGTGGCGGAACCCGCGGCTGTTGTTGGTGGTCATGGTAAGTCCTTTCCTCTGGGTTTGGCTGGGCGGGTAACGCCTCAGCATCGGATGAGAGGATCGGAAATCCGGCATCAGAGATGAAATGCCGTTTGCCTATGAAGTTCATAAGAGGCGGTCATCGCGTGCCAATCCGACAGGCCGGAATCGGCATCGGTCGCTCACGGCGCCGTGAGAGGGAGATCACGCGGTGTTTCGGGCCTTCTTGGCCCGTTGGGGATGCCTGGCGAGCCGATCATGCACGGTCGCTATCGAAATGATGAAGACAGGGCATTTCCGCTCCTCCCGCCCGGGTCCTACATTGCGGTCATGGTTTCAAGCGGCCCTGCCCTGACGGGCCTGGCCAGCGCGGACCGGCATACTAGAGGCAACTGTCTCAACCCCAAGGAGCTAGACCCATGAAAACCTCTCTTGTCGCTGCTTCGGCCATGCTGGCCGCCATCGCCGTACCGATGCTGGCCTATGCCGGCCCGGCCGCCGCCCCCACCTTCCAGGCCGAGAAATGCTACGGAATTGCCAAGGCCGGCCTGAACGATTGCCAGACCGCTACCCATTCCTGCGCCGGCACCTCGACCAAGGATATGGACGGCGCCTCCTGGATCTATGTGCCGGCGGGATCCTGCGCCAAGATCGCCGGCGGCAGCGAAATGCCGAAGGCCTGATCGGACAGAACGAAGGACCGGAGCCGAGCCGTGACCGACCGCCCTTCTGCGGCGCAGTCCGCGATGCAACCGATGCCGGCGAAAGCCGGCATCGGACTTCGCGCGCCGCATATGGCGGAGGTCGCGGCCCGGCGCCCGGCCGTTGGCTGGCTCGAAGTGCACGCAGAGAATTACATGGGCTTCGGCCCCGCCTTTCGCGCGCTGGAGCGCCTGCGCGGCGACTATCCCCTCAGCCTGCACGGCGTGGGACTGTCGCTGGGCGGCGCCGATGGCATCGACGATGGGCATCTCGCGCGCCTCAAGCGCCTGGCCGACAGTCTCGATCCCTTTCTGGTGTCCGAGCATCTCGCCTGGTGCGATACGCAGGGCATCTATCTGAACGATCTGATGCCGCTGCCCTGCACCGAGGAATCTCTCGACGTGATGGTCGAGCATGTCGACATCGTGCAGTCGCGCCTCGGCCGGCGAATTCTGGTGGAAAACCCGTCCGCCTATCTGCGCTATCGCCACTCGCCGATTCCCGAAGCGGAATTCCTGGCGGCGCTGGCGGCGCGTACAGGCTGCGGCCTGCTCTGCGACGTCAACAATATCTATGTCAGCGGCCGCAATCTGGGCTTCGATCCGCTGGCCTATCTTGCGGCACTGCCGCCCGCCGCCATCGGCGAGATTCATCTGGCCGGTCACGCCGCCAATACCGTCGGCGACCACACGATCCTGATCGACGATCACGGCAGCGCCGTGAGCGAATGCGGTCTGGGCGCTGCAGGGTGAGGCGCTGCGGCGCTTCGGCCGGCGTCCGACCCTCGTCGAATGGGATAGCGAAATTCCGGCGCTGGATATCCTGCTGGCCGAGGCCGCCAAGGCCGACGCCCTTTGTGCCACCCTTTGCCCCGAGAGCGACGATGTCCAGGCCGCGTGATCCTTCCCAGCTCCACGACCTGCAATGCGGCGTCGGCCAGGCCGTTCTCGGCCGCGATGCGGAATCGATTGTGGCCGCGATCATCGGCGATGGGCTCGATCCCGCGCAGCGGCTCAACATCTATCGCAATCACTACAACACCTCGCTGGGCGAGGCGCTGAAGGCGACATTTCCCGGTCGCCTGCCGCGTGCTCGATCCGCGATTCTTCGCCTATGCCGCCAGCGAATTCATCAAGGTATCGCCGCCGCGCCAGGTCTGCCTGTTCGAATACGGCGAGGAATTTCCCGACTTCCTCGCCGCCTTTCCGCCCTGCGCGCATCTGAGCTATATCGGCGATGTGGCGCGGCTGGAATGGCTGATCAACGCCGCCCTGCATTCGCCAGGCTTGCCGGCCATCGACAGCAAGGATCTGGCCCATCTCGACGTGTCCGATTACCCGCAGCTCGTCTTCGCGCTCCAGCCATCGCTGCGGCTGATCGAGTCGCCCTGGCCCATCGATCGCATCTGGCACCAGAACAAGCCGGGCAGCGAGAGCGATGGCGCCGTCGATCTCGATGCCGGCGGCTGCCGGCTGGAGATCCGCCAGCTCGGCGAGGACGTCGTGTTTCGCTCGCTCGAATCCGGCGAGTTTGTCCTGCGCTCCGCAGTTGGCAAAGGGCGGGAATCTCGACACCGCCGTCGCGGCGGCTCTTGCCTGCGATCCCTTGTACGACACGGCCCATGGCCTGCGCCGCTTGTTTGCTGAAGGCCTCGTCACCGGCTTCACGCTTGCCCCCACACCCGGCGAGGCCGAACGCGCCCCCGCCAAACAGCCTTAGGAGATTTGTGTCATGATGCTCGCTGCTACCGCCTCTGTTCCGCGCAATCCGTTGCGCGGAATTGTCGAACCCGTCCTCAGGCACCTCCAGCAATTTCCTTTGTCGCTGCTGCAGCTTGTCTTTCGCTTCAGCATCGCCAGCGTCTTCTGGAAGTCGGGACAGAGCAAGATCGCGAGTTGGGATACGACGATCCTTCTGTTCACCAATGAATATCATGTGCCGCTGCTGAGTCCGCAATTCGCCGCGGCCATGGCGGCGACCTGTGAACTCGGCTGTTCGACCCTGATCTTTTTTGGCCTGCTGACACGCCTTGCCACATTGCCGCTGCTGGGTATGGTGTTCGTCATCCAGACCTTCGTCTATCCGGAGAACTGGGTTGAGCATCTGACCTGGGCCGCCATGCTTCTGTTCCTGCTGACCCGTGGGCCCGGTGCCATATCGCTCGATCGCCTGGTGAAGCCCTGGATCCTCGGCGATCGTTGAGATGAATGCCGAGGCGACACAAGCGGCGGCGTCCCGGCCGCGTATCGTTGTCATCGGTGCTGGTTTTGGCGGCCTCATGGCCGCCAAAACGCTGAAGGGTGTGGCCGCCGACGTGACCGTGATCGACCGGCATAACTACCACCTGTTTCAGCCCTTGCTCTATCAGGTCGCAACCGCCGGCCTGTCGCCTGCCCAGATCGCCGCCCCCGTGCGCTCTATCCTGCGCGGGCAATCGAACATCACGGTCCGGCTCGGCCGCGTCACCGGCGTCGATATGGCGGCAAAACAGGTCGAGCTGGAGAACGAGCGCCTGCCTTACGACTGGCTGATCGTCGCCACCGGCGCCCGCCACGCCTATTTCGGCCATGACGATTGGGAGCAGTTCGCACCGGGGCTGAAGAAGATCGAGGACGCAACCGCGATCCGTCGCGAGATCCTGATGGCCTTTGAGCGGGCCGAGAATGCGTCGGATCACGAGCGCCACCGCCTCCTGACCTTTGTCGTGATCGGCGGGGGGCCGACCGGCGTGGAAATGGCCGGCGCGATCGCCGAGCTTGCCAAGATGGCGCTGGCCAAGGACTTCCGGCATATCGATCCTCGCCAGACGCGCGTGATCCTGGTGGAAGCGGGCCCGCGTATTCTCACCTCATTTCCCGAATCGTTGACGGCATCGGCCGTCCGCGCGTTGGCGCGGCTGGGGGTCGAAACCAAGGTCAATGCCGCCGTAACCGAATGCGACGCAGCGGGTGTGGTTGCTGGCGGCGAGCGTATCGACACCGACTGCGTGATCTGGGCGGCGGGCGTTGCCGCTTCGCCGGCCGCGCGCTGGCTTCATGCCGAATCCGATCGGGCAGGGCGGGTCAAGGTCGATAGCGATCTGACATTGCCCGGCCATCCGGAGATCTTCGTCATCGGCGATACCGCCCTCGTCATCGGCAAGGGGGGCAAGCCGGTTCCCGGCGTGGCGCCGGCCGCCAAGCAGCAGGGGGTCTATGCCGCCAGGGCTATCCGCGCAAGGCTGGAAGGGCGGCCCGCGCCCAAGCCGTTCCGCTATGTCAATGTCGGGAACCTCGCGACCATCGGGCGCAGCAATGCCATCGCTGATTTCGGCTGGCTTCGCGTCACAGGCCTGTTGGCCTGGCTGCTATGGGGCGTGGTCCATATCTTTTTCCTGATCGGTTTTCGCAACCGCTTGAGTATTCTGATCGAGTGGATCTGGGCCTATCTCACCTTCCAGCGCGGCGCTCGCCTGATAACCGGGCCCCAACCGTGATCGGTCTCCCATGAGCCATCTGGCGTGAGGTTTCCTCGCCTTGCCCTGCGTACGGCGCTGGCCGGCATCGTCCTGCTTGGTGTCCTGTCCACGGCACTGTTGATCCATCTCTCCTGGGCTCATACGGCGCGTCAGAACGTGGCCGATGTCGCAGGACAACTGAACAAGCAGATCGTCGATTCCATTCGCGGCGAGGTCAGTACGGCCCTGGCCAACGCCCAGGCCGCGGAGGAGTTGGTACGTTCGATCTTCTACCAGGCGGCGGTCACGCCCGATGACGAGGGCAAGCGTGAGTTCATCTTCACGGCGTTGCTGAATTCGCAGCCGGTGCTTTCATGGATTTCCTTCGGCTGGCCCAATGGGCATTTCTTCGGCACCGAACGCTTTTCCGAAGTTGAGCTGCGCAATGTCGAGGTGATGTGGGAAGAAGACCATCCACAGGCGGCACTGCGAATCGACCAGTATCTGCAGGCTGTGCCGGAGGCGCGATTTCTCGGACGAAGCTGGGAGCGTTCGACCTTCTCCAGCACCGACCAGCCCTGGTACAAGGCGGCGATTGCCGCTGATCATACGGTCTGGACGCTGGGACACACCTTTCCGGACGGATCGCGGCCGGCGGTCACGATCTCCGCCCGCCTCGATCTCTACAAACAGTTCATCGGTGTGATTGCGGTCAGCATCGAGCTGCGGCAACTCTCGCAATATATGGCGGGGCTGCATGTCGGCACGTCCGGTACCGCCGTGATCCTTGATTCCAGGGGTGGCATCATCGCCTCGCCCGATCCGGCGGAATTGAAAGCCGAGAATGACGGCGTGATGCGAGCCATCTCCGAACTCTCGTCCGCGCAAAGCCCGCTGCTGGTCACCGCGCGCGAGGCGATCGCTGCCAATAATGTCGATCTCGCCAAGGTCAGCATGACCGAGCCGCTGGCCCCGTTTCGCGCTGCCGATGGTTCGCTTAATTTCGTCAGCCTGTCTTCGCTCCAGTTTCTCGACTGGACTATTGTGACGATCATTCCGGAGAAGGATTTTCTCGGCAATATTGACCGCAACACCCAGCGCCTCGTTTATGTCCTGATCGTTTTCACCCTGATCATGCTGCTGGCAGCGATCCTGCTGGCAGACCGGCTGATCGGCCGGCCGCTGATCCGGGTTGCCGGTCAGCTCCATCACATCGAGGAGTTCCGCCTCGACCAGATCCAGCATGTGCCGTCATCATTGAAGGAGCTCGACAATCTGTCCTCGGCCCTCATTCAGATGGCCCAGGGCCTGACCTCGTTCAAGAAATACCTGCCTACGGAACTGGTCCGTACCCTGGTCTCGCAAGGCATTGAGGCGCGACCGGGTGGTGAGCAGCAGACATTGACAGTCTTTTTCTCCGACCTGGCCGGCTTTACCGCTCTGTCGGAGCGGCTCGGGCCCGGCATTGTCCCGGTCCTGACCGAATATCTCAGCGCCGCCTCTCAGGCGATTCATCAGCAGGGTGGCACTATCGACAAATTCATCGGTGATGCGGTGATGGCTTTCTGGGGTGCGCCGCTGCCCAAGCCGGATCATGCGGTCGCCGCCTGCCGCGCGGCTCTCGCTTGCCAGCGTCTGATGGCCAGCCTTCGAACGCCGGCCGATGCCGGCGAGACACTGCCGCTACATCTGCGTATCGGCATCAATACCGGCATGATGCTGGTGGGCAATATCGGCTCGGAGGAGCGGCTCAATTACACGGTCATCGGCGATACGGTAAATCTCGCCAGCCGGCTAGAGGCCATCAACAAGCTCTACGGCACCGACATCATCATCGGCGAGGCAACTCGGGCTGCCGCCGGAGCGGCGATCGTCACCCGCGAACTGGACCGTGTCGCTGTCTATGGCCGCCTCGGCAGCACGGCCATCTTCGAACTTACTGGCCATGACCGACGAAGGCGAGGCGGCCGATCGCAGGGCGATGGGTATCAGCCTATGAGGCAGGGCTCATCGCCTATCGCGCCCGCCGATGGGATGAGGCGATCGCGGCCTTCGAGGCTTGCCGGGCGGCGAGACCCGGCGGCGATCATCGCCTCCGAGCGGATGATCGAACAGTGCCGTGCGCTCAAGGCCAATCCGCCACCGGCGGATTGGACGGCGGTCAACGTGATGGGAACGAAGTAGCGCGCGACTTCAGCTGCTGCGGCCGGAAATCCCGCGCCAGGCAACTGGCAGGGCGCAGGTACCCAGCGCGATCTTAAGCGCATCGCCGGTAAGGAACGGGACGAGGCCGTACTTGATGGCATTGTCCAGGCCGATCTGGATCGTCAGCCAGGTGAGGCCCAGGGCATAGATGATCAGATTGCCGATGATCATGGCGCCTGCCGCGGTGATGATCGCGCGATCCCAGCCCATTTGCGCCAGCCTTCCGCAAACCGCCGCCGCCACGACGAACCCGGCGAGATAGCCGCCGGTCGGGCCGTAGAGAAGGTGGAAGCCGCCGCCTTCGCTCCAGCCGCCGGCGAAAACCGGCAATCCGACCGCGCCTTCCAGCAGGTAGAGGACCATGGTCGCCGCGCCGAGCCGCGGGCCATAGGCCACGCCCAGCACCAGCACAACCAGCGTCTGCATGGTGATCGGCACGGGGTAGAGCGGCACCTGGATCTTGGCCGAGAGCCACATCAAGGCACTGCCCAGCACCGCCAGGATCACGTTGCGGATGACAGGCGACGTCTTGCTTTCGGGCCAGAGCGTTGCGGCGAGCGTGGGATATGTAGCTTGGGCGGCGGTCATCCGGTTGATCCCCAATGAGTTGGTGGCGGAATGTCAGGCCAAGCTTATGGCAAATTTGCTGCAGCCGCGCAATTGGCCGCCCCGCTATGTGGCCCAAGCAATCCGCCTAGCTGCGTCTTGACCGGGCAAAGCCGGTCAGTAGAGTGCCCCGCAGACATAAGGAGAACGATCATGGCGACCAATTCCGACCTTTTGGCCCGGCGTAACAAGGCGGTGGCCCGCGGCGTAGCCCATGCCACGGCGGTCTATGCCGACCGTGCCGAAAACGGTGAGCTCTGGGATGTCGAGGGCAAGCGTTATATCGATTTCGCCGGCGGCATCGCCGTGTTGAACACCGGGCACCGTCACCCCAAGGTGATGGCCGCGGTGCAGAAGCAGCTCGAGCGCTTTACCCACACAGCCTTCCAGGTTCTGGCCTATGAGCCCTATATCGAGCTTGCCGAGCGGCTGAACAAGCTGGCGCCGTTCAAAGGCCCGGCAAAGACGGTGCTGTTCACCACCGGCGCCGAGGCGGTGGAGAATGCCATCAAGCTGGCGCGCGCCCATACCGGGCGCAGCGGCGTCATCGCCTTCACCGGCGCCTTCCACGGCCGCACCATGCTGACCATGGCCATGACCGGCAAGGTGCTGCCCTACAAGAAGAGCTTCGGGCCACTGCCGGCCGAGATCTATCACCTGCCGTTCCCGATCCCCCATCACGGCGTGAGCGTGGAAGATTCGCTGAAGGCTCTCCAGTTCCTGTTCCGCGCCGATATCGAGCCCTCGCGTGTGGCGGCGATCATCCTGGAACCGGTGCAGGGCGAGGGCGGCTTCTATGTGGCGCCGACTGAGCTGTTGGTCGCGCTGCGCAAGATCTGCGACCAGCACGGCATCGTGCTGATTTCCGACGAAGTGCAGGCGGGCTTCGCGCGCACGGGCAAGATGTTCGGCATCGAGCATACCGGTGTCGAGCCGGACCTCATCGCCATCGCCAAATCGCTGGCCGGCGGCTTCCCGCTATCGGGCGTCATCGGCCGGGCGGCGATCATGGATTCAGCCGAGCCGGGTGGCCTGGGCGGCACCTATGGCGGCAACCCGGTCGCCTGTGCGGCAGCACTCGCGGTGCTCGACGTCATGGAGCAGGAGAAGCTGCTCGACCGCTCCAATGCTATCGGCACGCGCATCAAGGCCAAGCTCGACAAGATGTCGCGCCAGAACGACCTGATGCCGCTGGCCGCCGTGCGCGGGCCCGGCGCCATGATCGGCTTCGAGATCGTCAAGGAGCGCGGCGGTTTCGATCCCGATCCGGAAGCGACCAAGGTCCTGACCCAGAAGGCGCTGGAACTGGGCCTGATCGTTCTCTCCTGCGGCATCTACGGCAACGTGATCCGCATCCTCGTGCCGTTGACCGCCTCGGACAAGATCATCGACGAGGGCATGAACCTGCTCGAACAGGCGATGAAGACGGCGGCGTAGGTATCTTTCTCCCTCTCCCGCTTGCGGGAGAGGGAGATTCTTTAATCCCCCGCGCCGCCGGCGATCCAGCGGCCGATCAGATCGCGTTCATCCTGGGTCATGCCGGTCTTGTTGCCTTGCGGCATGGTGTGGGTCAGTACTGCCATGCGATAGATCTGCTGCGCCATATGCTTGATCTGGTCGGGCGTGTCGAACATCACGCCCTTGGGTGGCGCTTTGTAGACTGAATCGGTTGGTTTCACCGAATGGCAGCTCTCGCAGCGCTGTTGGAAGATCGGCTCAACCTGAGCAAAATTTACCGGCGGCAGATTGGCATCGGCCTTTGAGCTGAACTGCGAGAAGTCAAAGGTGCTGACGATCAGCCCCACCGCCAGAACGGCCGCCGCCGGCAGCAGCCATTGGATGCGCCGGCCGGATACGCCTTCGTCCTTCGAGTTTATGAAATGGCGGACAAGACCACCGAGAATAAGGATTCCGGCGACGTAGACCCAGTTGTCGGCGCGCTGGTAGAGCAGCGGATAGTGATTGCTGATCATCATCAGCACGACCGGCAAGGTCAGATAGTTGTTATGCAGCGAGCGCTGCTTGGCGATCTTGCCGAGCCTGGGATCGGGTTCGCGGCCGGCGATCAGGTCGGCGACGACCTTTTTTTGATTGGGGATGATGATGAAAAAAACATTGGCCGCCATGATGGTGCCGAGGAAGGCGCCGACATGGATATAGGCCGCGCGGCCGCTGAAGACCTGTGAGAAGCCATAGGCCGCCGCCACCGCCATGGCGAAGACGCAAAGCGCCAGCAGGCCCGTGTTCTCGCCGATCCTGGACCTGCACAGCGCATCATAGCCGAGCCACCCCAGGCTGAGCCCGCCGATGCTGAGCGCGATCGCCACCGGCACCGACAGCGGCATGACCGCGGGATCGATCAGGAATTCTTCGGCTCCGACGTAATAGACGACCCCCAGCAGCAGGAAGCCCGAGATCCAGGTGAAATAGGCGTCATATTTGAACCAGTGCAATTCCTTCGGCAGGCTCGGCGGCGCCACAAGGAATTTGCGCGCGTGATAAAAGCCGCCGCCATGCACCATCCAGCTGCCGCCCGAAACGCCCGTCGGCTGATCGGCTTCGCGGCGCAGGCTGGCATCGAGCCAGATGAAATGGAACGAGGTGCCGATCCAGGCGATCCCCAGCATGACATGGGCCCAGCGCAGCAGCAGGCCGACCCAATCCCAGATGACGGCGCTCATCGGGCGCTGGCCGCGATATGCCGGTCGAAGGCGGCGAGTGCCGCCGCCTTTTCCGCCGGCGGCAGGAACGAGGCGGCAAAGCCGTTGCGAGCGAGCGCTTCCACCTCCAGCCGATCGAGGCCGAGGGCTTGCTGGACGGCATGGTAGTTCTCGTTCAGATAGCCGCCAAAATAGGCCGGGTCGTCGGAGTTCAGCGTGACGAACAGGCCGCGGTCGATCATCCGCTTCAGCGGGTGACGGCGGATATCGTCAACGACCGCCAGGCGCACATTGGAAAGCGGGCAGATGGTCAGCGCCATGCGGTCACGGACGAGGCGCTGGGTCAGTGCCAGATCTTCCAGCGCCCGGTGGCCATGGTCGACGCGTTCCACGCCGAGAAGATCGATGGCTTCCCAGACATAGTCCGGCGGCCCTTCCTCGCCGGCATGGGCCACCAGACGAAACCCCTCGGTCCGTGCTCGGCTGAATACGCGGGCGAATTTTCGCGGCGGATGGCCGACCTCGGAGGAATCGAGGCCGATGCCCAGGATGCGGTCCTTATGGGCAAGCGCCAGGTCGAGGGTCTTCTCGGCATCGGCCTCGTCCAGATGGCGCAGGAAACACATGATGACATGGGCCGTGATCCCATGGGCCGCCTTGGCTTCGTCGATGGCGCGCAGGATGCCGTTGATCACCGTGGCGAAAGCAATGCCGCGGGAGAGATGGCCCTGGGGATCGAAGAATATCTCGGCATGGCGCAGGCCCTGGGCACGCACTTTGTCCAGATAGGCTGCCGTCAGATCGTGGAAATCCCGCTCGGTCAGCAGCACCGACATGCCCTGGTAGTAGAGATCGAGGAAATCCTGCAGCCGCGAGAATTTGTAGGCTGCGCGCAGCGCCTCGACATTGGGATAGGGCAGGGTGACGTTGTTGCGCTTTGCCAGCGCGAACATCATCTCCGGCTCCAACGTCCCCTCGATATGGATGTGGAGCTCGGTCTTGGGCAACCGGTCGATATGTCGTGCCAGCTCGCTCATCATCGCCTCGAAACAGCAGGCCCCGTCCCCGAGATTCCGGGAACGGGGCCTGATCGCATTCGCCAGTCGCGGTCCTTACTTCGGCAGATTGCCTTCGATGCCTTCGGCCAGCCAATCCATGCCCAGCACATCGGCATCGGCCAGCGTCGCGCCGGCAGCGACCTTCGGCTTGCCGTCCTGGTCGTTGATCGGCCCGCTGAAGATCACGATCTTGCCTGACTTGATACCGTCCTCGGCATCCTTGGCCGCCTGTGCCGTGTCGTCCGGCATGTTCGTATAGGGCGCCATCTTCAGCATGCCGGTGGAAAGGCCACCCCACACATCCTGGCTCTTCCAGGTTCCGGCCATCGCGTCCGTGATGCGCTGGGTATAGTAATCGTCCCAGTGATCGATGGAGGAGGTGAGCTGCGCCTTGGGCGCGAACTTGATCATGTCGGAGGCCTGGCCGAAACCGTGCACGCCGCGATCCTCGGCCACCTGCAGGGGGGCCGCGGAATCGGTGTGCTGGGCGATCATGTCGGCGCCCTGATCGATCAGCGCCTTGGCCGCATCGCTCTCCTTGCCCGGGTCGTACCACTCATTGATCCAGACCAGCTTGATCTTGCCGTTGGGATTGACGCTGCGCATGCCGCGAATGAAGGAGTTCATGCCCATCACCACCTCGGGAATCGGCACGGATCCGACATAGCCGACGATGCCCGATTTCGACATCTTGCCGGCGATCACGCCCTGGATGTAGCGGCCTTCATAGAAGCGGATGTTGTATGTGGAGACATTGTCGGCGCGCTTGTAGCCGGTGCAATGTTCGAAATAAACCTTGGGGAATTCCTTCGCCACCTTGATGGTCGGATTCATGAAACCGAAGGAGGTGGTGAAGATGATGCCATTGCCGGCCGCCGCGAGCTCATGGATCACGCGCTCTGAATCCGGGCCTTCCTTCACGCTTTCCACGAAGGTCGTCTTGATCTTGTCGCCCAGTGCCGCCTGGGCCGCCTTGCGCCCATCGTCATGCTGGTGACTGAAGCCGTAATCGGCGACCGGGCCGACATAGATGAACCCGGCCTTGAACGGGTCGGCGGCGCGTAGCAGCCCGCTGCGCCCGAGAACGGCAGTTGCGGCACCGGCGCCGAGCAGTTTGTTGAATGTTCTTCTGCGCATTTTCTTTCTCCCTGTTTGTCGTCGCAGTACTCGAGAATCCCGGCTCCAGTTTAGACCAACTTGACCGGCTGGATAAGTTTCAACCGGTGGCGTGAAAACGCTTGCCAAGACTGGCCGGCGCGTTCAGGCGGATCTTCGCCGAGTCCCGGGAAATCACCACCAGGACCAGGATCGTGGCGAGATAGGGCAACATGGACAGGAACTGCGAGGGAATGGCTATGCCGAGCCCCTGCACATGCAATTGCAGAATCGTAATCCCGCCAAAGAGATAGGCGCCGAACAGAAGGCGCGCCGGCCGCCATGTCGCGAAGACGACGAGGGCAAGCGCGATCCAGCCGCGCCCGGCGGTCATGTTCTCAGCCCACATGGGCGTGTAGGAGAGCGACATATAGGCGCCGGCAAGCCCGCTGCAGAGGCCGCCGAACATGATGGCGGCAAACCGGATAGCCACGACGCGATAGCCGATTGCATGGGCCGCTTCATGGGAATCGCCGATGGCGCGCAACACCAGCCCCGCATGGGTGCGATAGAGGAACCAGGAGACGCCGGCGACCAGCGCGAAGGAGGCATAGACCAGGAAATCCTGATGAAACAGGATCGGCCCGATAAACGGCAGGCCGGAGAGGATCGGCAGGGTCAGCTTCGGCAGCGGGGTCAGCGCCACGCCGACATAGGATTTGCCGATCAGCGCGCTGAGGCCGGTGCCGAGGATGGCAAGCGCCAGGCCGGTCGCCACCTGATTGGCGAGCAGCAGCTGGGTCAGGATGGCAAATGCGCCGGCCAGTGCCGCGCCGGACAGCGCGCCTGCGGCGATGCCCAGGATGGTGCTGCCGGTGGTCATGGTGACGGCAAAGCCGATCACCGCCCCCACCAGCATCATCCCCTCGATACCGAGATTGAGCACGCCGGATTTCTCCGTCACCAGCTCGCCGGTGGCCGCAAGCAGCAGCGGCGTGGCCGCACTGATGACCGAGAGAAGGACAGGCACGATCCAGACGAAATTCATGCCGCCGGCCTTGCCGACGCCGCGCGTGTGCCGAAGCGCAGCCGGTAGTGAATGAGAATGTCGCAGCCCAGCAGATAGAACAGCAGGATGCCCTGGAAGATGCCGGTGACCGCACCCGGCAGGCCGAGATCGATCTGTGCTGCCTCGCCGCCGAGATAGGAGAGGGCCAACAGCAACCCCGCGAACAACACGCCCACCGGATGCAGCCGGCCGAGGAAGGCAACGATGATGGCGGTGAAGCCATAGCCAGGCGAAATCTGTGACGTAAGCTGGCCCACAGGCCCTGACACCTCAAAGAGCCCGGCAGCGCCCGCGAGCCCGCCGCCCAACAGCAGCGAGAACCAGATCAGCTTGTTATTGCTGAACCCGGCATATCGCGCAGCGCGCGGCGCCTGGCCCACCACCTTGAGCTGGAATCCCACCAGCGATTTACCCAGCAACAGCCAGGCCAGGCCCACCACCAGCAGCGAGATCAACACGCCCAGATGCAGCCGCGTGCCCGAGATCAGAATCGGGATGGTGGCCACATCGTTGAACATCTCGGATTGGGGAAAGCCATAGCCTTGCGGATCGCGCCACGGGCCGGTGACGAGATAGATCAGGATCAGCTGCGCCACATAGGTGAGCATCAGGCTGGTCAGGATTTCGTTGGCATTGAAGCGCGTGCGCAGCCAGGCGGGGATGGCGGCCCAGGCCATGCCGCCCAGCACACCGGCGACGATCATCGCCGGAATGACCAACCCACTATGGCTATTGTTGAACCAGAGGCCGAGCCCGCCGCCGGCGAGTGCCCCCAGCGTGTACTGGCCCTCGGCACCGATATTCCAGACATTGGCGCGAAAGCCCAGCGACAGGCCCGTCGCGATCAGGATCAGGGGCGAGGCCTTCACCAGCAATTCCGAGGCGCTGTCGCTGGTGGTGAGTGGCTTGATGAAGAAAGTATAGAGCGCCTGGCCCGGATCCTTGCCCAGGATGGCGAAGATTAGCGCCGTCGTGATCAGTGTCAGGACGATGGCAAGCAGCGGCGAGCCATAGCTCCAGGCCCGCGAGAATTCGCCGCGTGGCTCAAGCCGGAGCATGATGCCCGCCTTTGGCCTCGGGGTGCGTGCCGCCCATCATCAGGCCGATTTCCTCGATGGTGACCTGGCCCACGGGCCGTGCGGGCGAGAGGCGCCCCCCGGCGATGACGGCGACGCGATCGCAGATCGAAAAGATTTCGTCGAGGTCCTGGGAGATCACGAGCACGGCCGCACCCGCCGCGGCGAGGTCGAGCAGCGCTTGTTGGATCGCGGCCGAGGCACCGGCATCCACGCCCCATGTGGGCTGCGATACCACCAGCACGCCCGGCTGCTGCATGATCTCGCGCCCGACGATGAATTTCTGCAGGTTGCCGCCGGAGAGGCTGCGTGCCTGTGCCTTTGGCCCGCTGGTGCGCACATCGAAGCCGCGGATGACATCCTGGGCGAAGGTCTGGGTCCGCGCGCCATCGATCAGCCCGTGGCGCAGCAGCCGCTTGCGGCGATATCCGGAGAGGAAAGCGTTTTCCGACAGGCTCATATCGCGCACGGCACCGTAGTTGTTGCGCTCCTCCGGCACGAAGGTGCCGCCCAGGCCGCGCCGGGCCCCCGGCCCCAGCGATCCGCTGGGCTTGCCATCGATCAGGATTGCATCGGGCCGATTGGCCGCTACCTCACCGGTCAGCGCCGCCATCAGTTCGGTCTGCCCGTTGCCGGCGATACCGCCGATGCCCAGGATCTCGCCGCCGGCGACGGTGAAACTGATGGCGCTGAGGTCGGTGCCGAACTGCTGGTCGGAAGCCAGCGACAGATCGCGCACCACCAGGCGCGCTGCCGGATCGGCCTGGGCCTGGCGGCCATGAATCGGCGCCTTCAATTCGCTGCCGATCATCAGTTCAGCTAGCTTCTGCGAGGTTTCGACCCGTGGATCGCATTGGGCGACCACGCGGCCAAGCCGCATGATGGTGGCCCGGTCGCAGAGCGCCTTGATCTCATCCAGCTTGTGGCTGATGTAAAGGATCGAGCAGCCTTCGCGGGCCAGGCGCCGCAGGGTCTTGAACAGTTCGTTAGCCTCCTGTGGCGTCAGCACCGAGGTCGGCTCGTCCATGATCAGCAGCTTGGGATTCTGCAGCAGGCAGCGCACGATCTCGATGCGCTGGCGCTCACCCACCGAAAGTTCGTGCACCGCGCGGTCGGGATCGAGCGGCAGGCCATAGGCGCGCGCGACCTCGACGATGCGTGAACGCAAGCCGCGCCGCGCCGCCTTGTCGTCGATTGCCAAGGCGATGTTCTCGACGACGGTCAGCGCCTCGAACAGCGAGAAATGCTGGAACACCATGCCGACGCCGAGCTTGCGGGCGGCATTCGGGCTGGGGATGGCGATGGCCTGGCCACGCCAGCGGATCTCGCCCTCATCGGCTTGCAGCACGCCATAGATGATCTTGACCAGTGTGCTCTTGCCGGCGCCGTTCTCGCCCAGCAAGGCATGGATCTCACCCGGCATGATCTGGAGATCGACATGGTCGTTGGCCAGCGTGCCAGGAAAGCTTTTGGTGATCCCGCGTAACGCCAGCAGCGGGGTATCGCCGGGCGGGGGTGCGGCGGCCTCAGCCATGGCCGCGCTTCCACCGGCCCGCAAGTCCCGGCGCGGCCGTCCCGATTTCTCCCATCCGCTCCCCGCTTTTGTTCTTCTTGTTGCTTATTAGTAACGAACCTTGTCGGGTTTATCGACCCACTCCTGGAACACGGATCGAGCCTCTTCCATCGGCATGTGGATGAATTTCAGATACCGCTCATCAATAGCCTTGGCGAACTCGCGATAGATGTGATCGTCGTCAAAGCCGATGCGTGCGGCATCGTTGCGGTCATTGGCGTAATAGACCCGGTCGAGCCGCGCCCAATAGATGGCGCCCAGGCACATGGGACAGGGTTCGCAGCTGGAATAGAGTTCGCAGCCTTCCAGGCTGAAACGGCCCAGCGCCGAACAGGCCTGCCGGATGGCAACTACCTCGGCATGGGCCGTCGGATCGCTGGACGAGGTTACCTGGTTGAAGCCCTCGGCGACGATCTTGCCATCCTTGACCACGACGGCGCCGAAAGGGCCACCGAGGCCCGCACGCATGCGTTCGCCGGAAATGGCGATGGCGCGGCGCATGAAATATTCAGCGTCGCTCATGCCTTGCGCCGCCGGACGGCAGACTGCTGACGGCGCGCGGCCTGGGCCTGGGAAAGCGTCAGCAATTGCCCGGCGACGGAGATCGCCACGACGGCCGGTGCCTTGCCGGCAATGGCGGGCAGGCCGATGGGGCAGATAAGGCGGCGAACGGCTGCCTCGCTATGGCCGCGCAGTTTCAGCCGGCGTTCGAAGGTGGCGCGCTTGGTGGCACTGCCGATCAACCCCAGAAAGCTGAAATCGCCGCGGCGCAGGATCTGATCGCAGATGTCGAAATCTAGCGCATGGCTATGGGTCATGATCAGGAAGATCGTGCCCGGCGGGGCCGAGGCGACGTCACGCCGGGCATCCGCCGAGGCTTCGATGGTGACATTGGCCGCCAGATCGGGTGGGAACATCTCGGCGCGTTCGTCGAACCAGTGGATGCGATAGGAGAGGCCGGTCAGCACATGGACCAGCGCGCGGCCCACATGGCCGGCGCCGAAGAGATAGAGGTCTTGTATCGCGGATTTCATGCGCTCGCGAACATAGCATGGCTGGCCGTCATCGCCGGTCTGCAACCGGATCGGCTCGTCGGTGGGCTCACGGATGATCTGCTTGCCGCCAACGGCCAGGCCGGTGACCAGCACCTCGTCGTCTTCGGCTGAGCGCCAGCGGCGAAGCCAGGGGAGCGACGATTGCTCCAGGCGCTCCAGCATCAGGCGGACATGGCCACCGCAGCATTGGCCGAGGCTTGGCCCCAGGGAATAGGCGCTGATGACCGGCGGGGCGGGGTCGTCGAGCAGGGCGCGCGCCTGTTCGATGGCTTTCAGCTCCAGATGGCCGCCGCCGACGGAATCCTCGGCACCACCGCACATGAACCAGCATCTTGGTCCCGGCTTCCCGTGGGGTAGAGCCTTCCGCCTCGATGATTGTCACCAGCACGCAAGGCCGGCCGTCTTCGAGTTCTCTTATCGCCGCGCCGAGCCAATCGCTCATGGCTATTCGCCCACCAGGGCGCGGCGCTGGGCCGGCTCGTGCTGCGGCGTTGCCGAAGCCTGCCGGGCCCGCAGTTCCTCGATCGCCAGCAGCACGCGTTCGGGCGTGGCCGGCGCGTCGAGCGCCGGCAGCAGGCGGTAATCGGCGACGCTGGCGACCGCGTCGGACAGGGCGCGGAACACCGAGATGCCCAGCATCAGCGGCGGCTCGCCCACGGCCTTGGAGCGGTAGATCGTCGGCTCGCGGTTCTCGTTGTCGAACAGCGTCATGTGGAAATCCGCCGGCCGGTCGCCGCAGGTGGGGATCTTGTAGGTCGAGGGCGCATGGGTGCGCAGCCGGCCCTTGTCGTCCCACCACAGTTCCTCGGTGGTCAGCCAGCCCATGCCCTGGATGAAGCCGCCCTCGATCTGGCCGAGATCGATGGCCGGGTTCAGCGAGCGGCCGACATCGTGCAGGATGTCGACCCGTGTCGCGCGGTATTCGCCGGTCAGCGTGTCGATCAGCACCTCGCTCACCGCCGCGCCATAGGCGAAATAGTAGAAGGGGTGGCCCTGCGCCTTGCTGCGGTCGTAGTGGATCTTCGGCGTGTTGTAATAGCCGGTGGCCGACAGCGAAACGCGCGCCAGATAGGCCTGCTTCACCAGCGCCGGGAAGGGGATCTCCTTGTCGCCCACGCGCACCCGGTTGGGCAGGAAGATGACGTCGCTTGCCGGCACCTTGTATTCGCTCGCGGCAAAATCGGTCAGCCGCTGCTTGATCGTGCGGGCGGCCGCCTGCGCCGCCATGCCGTTGAGGTCGGAGCCGGAGGAGGCGGCGGTGGCCGAGGTATTGGGCACCTTGCCGGTCGTGGTCGCGGTGATCTTGACCCGGTCGAGATCGATCTGCAACTCTTCGGCCACCACCTGCGCCACCTTGATGTACAGGCCCTGGCCCATCTCGGTGCCGCCATGGTTCAGATGCACGCTGCCGTCGGTATAGACGTGGATCAGCGCGCCGGCCTGGTTGAGATGCGTGGTGGTGAAGGAGATGCCGAACTTGACCGGCGTCAGCGCCAGGCCGCGCTTGAGATAGGGGTTGGCGGCGTTGAAGGCGACGATCGCGGCGCGCCGCTTCGCGTAGTCGGCGCTCGCCTCCAGCTGCCGCGATCAGCTCGGGCAGGATGTTGTCTTCGACCGTCTGGTGATAGGGCGTCACGTTGCGGTCGGTCTTGCCGTAGAGATTGCGTTTGCGGATATCCAGCGGGTCCTTGCCCAGATATCGGGCGATGGCATCGATCACCTGCTCGATCCCCATCATGCCCTGCGGCCCGCCGAAGCCGCGGAAGGCCGTGTTCGAGACCGTGTGGGTCTTGCAGCGATGCGAGGTGATGGTCGCATTGCCGAGGAAATAGCCGTTGTCGGCATGGAACATGGCGCGGTCGGTGATCGCGCCGGACAGATCGGCGGAATAGCCGCAGCGCGCGGCCTGCATGAACTCGATGCCCTGGATGCGGCCCTCGGCGATCGAAACCGACATCGTAGTCGATCAGGAAATCATGGCGCTTGCCGGTCATGATCATGTCGTCGTCGCGGTCGAGGCGGAACTTGCAGGGCCGGCCCGTCTTCACGGCGGCGAGCGCCGCAATCGCCGCCCATTGGGAGGCCTGCGTCTCCTTGCCGCCGAAGCCGCCGCCCATGCGGCGAACTTCGACCGTCACCGCATGATCGGGGCGGCCGAGCACATGGGCGACAATGTGCTGGACCTCGGTGGGATGCTGGGTCGAGCAATAGATGATGACGTCGCCATCCTCCCTGGGAAGGGCCAGCGAGACCTGGCCCTCGAGATAGAAATGATCCTGGCCGCCCATCTCGATGCGGCCCTGCAGGCGATGCGCGGCGGCCTTCAGCGCCGAGGCTGAATCGCCGAGCCGCATGACATGGGATTCCAGCACGAGGCTCTTGGCCTTCAGCGCCTGCTCGATCTCGATCAAGGCGGCAGGTCGTCATACTCGGCCACGGCCAGCTTGGCGGCGTTGCGGGCATTCTCGAAACTGTCGGCGGCGACCGCGAACAGCACCTGGCCGTGAAACAGCACCTCCTCGGCGACGAAGACCGGATCGTCGCCGGCCCCGATGGGGCTGACATCGTTCACGCCGGGAATATCGGCGAGGCTCAGAACGACAACGACGCCCGGGGCGCTGCGGACCTTGGCGAGATCGAGGCTGATCAGCCGGGCATGGGCGCGGGCGGCACCGCCGGCCGCCAGATGCAGCGTGCCGAAGGGCTCCGCGATGTCGTCGATATAGACGGCGGCTCCGGTGACATGCTTGCGCGCGCTGTCATGGGCCAGCGGTTGGCGTACACCGCCCTCGATCTTCGCCGTTATGCGCTGCTGTTGCTCAGCCATGGCTGGCCTTCGCGGCGGCGGCGATAACTCGGGTCTCGGGGTGGGTCTCAGTGTCGGGCTCGCTGGTCTCGTGGAAGAATTTCAACAGCAGGTTCTCGGCGATCAGGCTGCGATAGGTCTTGCTGGCCCGCATATCGCTGATCGGGGTGTAATCCTGGCGCAAGGCGGCCTGGCCGCCGGCGACGCTCTCGCGGGTCCAGGGCTTGCCGATCAGTGCCTTCTCGCAATGGCGCGCACGTTTGGGCGTGGCTGCCATGCCGCCGAAGCAGATGCGGATATCGGCGACGCGTCCGTTTTCCAGCTTCAGATTGAAGGCGCCGAGCGAGGCGGTGATGTCCTGGTCGAAGCGCTTGGAAATCTTGTAGCAGTGGAACAGGCGATCCTTGTCGCGGCGCGGCAGCAGGATTTTCTCGACGAACTCGTCCGGCCGGCGATCCTGCTTGCCATAGTCGATGAAGAAATCTTCCAGCGCGATCTCGCGCCGCTCAGCACCACGGCGCAGGACGAGACGCGCCTCCAGGGCGATCAGCGCCGGCGGGCTGTCGCCGATGGGCGAGCCGTTGGCGACATTGCCGCCCATGGTGCCGCAAGCTCGGATCTGGCTGGAGCCCAGGCGTCGCAGCAGCTCGCCGAAATCGGGGTATTCGCCGGCCAAAAGCGGCAGCAGCCGGGCATAGGTCACGCCGGCGCCGATCTCGATCATTGCCGCGCCGAAGGAAAGCCGCTGCAGCTCTGCGACATCGCCCAGATAGATCACGGGATCGAGCCGGCGATGCTGCTTGGTGACCCAGAGGCCGACATCGGTGCCGCCCGCCAGCAGGACAGCGCCGGGATGTTCCAGCAGCAGGGCGGCCAGCTCGTCGGCGCCCGCGCGGCGCGAAATAACGGCGGCCATCGCCGGCCGCCGACTTCCGCCATGGTCTTGTGCTGAAGCGCGCGCAACGCCCCGGCTGTCGCCGCCGCATTCTTGCTGAAGCGGTCTTGTGAACCCGCCCCGCGCATCTGCTCCGCCGCGGCGATGATCGGGCCATAGCCGGTGCAGCGGCAGAGATTGCCGGCAAGCGCATCGTCGATCCGCTGGCGATCGATGGTGCTGCCATCATGGAACAGGGCGAACAGCGACATGACGAAGCCCGGCGTGCAGAAGCCGCATTGCGATCCGTGATTGTCCACCATCGCCTGCTGCACCGGATGCAGGTTGCCATCGGGCGGATTGCAGGTCTTCCACCGTCAGCAGCTGCCTGCCGTCCAGGGTCGGCATGAACTGGATGCAGGAATTGACCGCACGATAGGCGAGCTTGTCGCCCTCGAGCTCGCCCAGCACCACGGTGCAGGCGCCGCAATCGCCCTCGGCGCAGCCTTCCTTGGTGCCGCAGCGCCGCTCGACCAGCCGCAGATAGTTGAGCACCGTCATGGTCGGATCGATCGTCTCGATCTCGCGCCGCTCATCGCCCAGCAGGAATTTGATTCCCTTGCTCATCGCGCGCCGTTCTCAGCTGCCGCGATAGGTGGAATAGGCATAAGGCGAAATCAGCAGCGGCACATGGTAATGCGCCTCGCCATCGGCAATGCCGAAGCGGATGACCACCTCGTCGAGGAAATTCGGCTTCGGCAGGGTCAGGCCCTGCTTGGCGAAATAATCTGCCGGCGTGAAACACGAGTTCATAGGTGCCGGCCGTAAATGCCGGGCCTTCCAGCAAAGCCCGCTCGCAGCGCCCGTCGGCATTGGTGGTTGCCGAGGTCAGCCGTTCGCGCGCCGCGCCCAGGCGAAAAAGCTCGATCGAAATGCCCGCCCCGGGCTTGCCCTGGGCGGTATCGAGAACATGGGTCGTCAGCCGGCCCATGGAACGTCCCGATCGTTCAACTTGTTCATCTGGACACCATAGAACCTCCCGCAAGCGAGGCGCCAGTCCGGCTGCGGTATAACCCATAAGGCATTGATAGGCGGCAATAAATACACCTTTTGGTCACGCGGCGCCGAGACTCGAAATTCTGCGGCGTTCGGCTAGGCTGGAGGGTATAGGAGCCGAGCATGCCGCAGCCCTTCAAACAGCCGCCCCGCGAGCTGGACCGCGACGCCTTCGTGGCGCGCTTCGCTGATGTCTATGAGCATTCGCCCTGGATTGCCGAAGCGGTGTTCGAGGCGGGCCTCACGTCGCGCCACGACCGGCCTTCGGGGCTGCATGAGGCGATGAAGGCGGTGGTCGAATCCGCGGGCCGCGACCGTCAGCTGGCGCTATTGCGCGCCCATCCCGATCTGGCCGGGCGGGTCGCCGTCGCCGGGGAACTGACCCGCCAATCCGCCGGCGAACAGGCCGGCGCCGGGCTGGATAAATGCACGGCCGAGGAAGCCGCGCGCTTCACCGCCCTCAACCAAGCCTACAACGCCAAATTCGGTTTTCCGTTCATCATCGCGGTCAAGGGCAAGGATCGCCGTGAAATCCTGACCGCGTTCGAGGCCCGCTCGGCCAATGACATGGCCAGCGAGTTTCGTACCAATCTCGATGAGGTTCACAAGATTGCACTATTCCGCCTGCGCGAGCTTTAGGCGTCCGTCTTGATCCGCGGACCGCGGCGGAAGATTTTGGCGATGCCGGCGCCGAGCGCCACGACTCCCAGCGCGATGGGTTTCCACAGCGCTACCACGCCGGCGAGCAATACCTTGAAGAACCCGGCTTTCAGCAACACGCCGCCGGCGATCAGCCCGGCGATGCCGTACTCAGCGAGGTGGTCGGTGCTGGAATTGAATTCGCCATAGGTCTTGCCCGCTTCGAACGACGCCATGGTGAGCAGGGAGGGCGCCAACTTGCGGATGCGCTCGAGATGGTCGATCGAATCGACCACGTTCAGCTCCAGCACGCCTTCGCGGCCCAGGACGCGGATCTTGTAGTTGAGGGTGTCAGTCTTGGTGTCACCGAATTTAAGCTGCTCCGCCCAATAGACGATCTTGGCGCTGGAATCGTAATGCGGCGGCTCGGCCCAGCCGACCAGATGCACTTCTTCATAGCCCGCCTTCTTGCGGTCGGGATTGGTATCGTCGGTCTGCTTCTGCATCGTCTTCAGCAGGTCGTCGAAATTCGTCGAGCCGGCATCGTCGTCGCTGATATGGCCGGATTTGTCATAGGTGATGACCACGGCCCAGCCCTCGGCCGATTGGGGATCCACCCCTTCCGGCAGGACCATGCCGTCGGTATCGGGTCCGCCGGACGATGGCGGATTGCCGTAGATCTTGGTCAGGAAGGTCTCGGTATCGGCCGGGTCGAGATAGGCATAGCCCTGCGGCACGTTGAGGCTCGCGGTGCCGTCATGCAGGTCGATATGACCGTGACGGTAATTCAGCGATTTCAGGATCTCTTCCGGCGTACGGGTATCGGTGGTCCCCTGCGCCCAAATCGCGGGTGACGTAAATACGAAGGCTGCTGCCGCGATGGCGGCGAGGACCAGACGCCTGGATGACATGATTCCCCCCATTTGCCGGGCCGGTCAGGCCCGAAATCAGCGGCAGATTCTCACAGGGCGATGCCCGCGACAAGCATGTCTGGTATCCAAGTCCGGGCGAAAAACCAGTAGTTGAGCTGCATTGACGTTCCGCTCACTAAAATATTACAAAACAATTGACTGCGCGGCTTGCCATCGCTGGTAAGTCAAGGACTTGCTCGGCGGCAGGGGCGGCGGGATCAACAAGACAGTTGGGCAGGGCGTGACCCCTTCAAGCGTTAGCTGTCATTTCCATTGGGGTGTCGCAGAGGCTGTCATATGAACCGCGGTCGCGTTCTCGTGACCGGGGGTGCCGGATACATCGGCAGCCATACCTGCAAACTGCTGGCCGCGGCGGGCGTCGAACCCATTGTCTATGACAACCTCATCACCGGCCATCGCGAAGCGGTTCGCTGGGGTCCCTTCGTCCATGGCGATGTCCTCGATACCGAACTGCTGAGCCGCACAATCGAGGAATTCCGCCCCGACACGGCGATCCATTTCGCGGCATTCGCCTATGTCGGCGAATCCGTCGAGCAGCCCGCCAAATACTATCGCAACAACGTGGTGGGCTCGATTTCCCTGCTCGACGCCTGCCAGCGCCGCGGTATCAAGAACATCATCGTCTCCAGCAGCTGCGCCACCTATGGCGCGCCGGCGGAAATGCCGATCACCGAGGCGACGGTGCAGCGGCCGATCAATCCCTACGGCACCAGCAAGCTGATGGTCGAGCAACTGCTGCGCGATTACTCAATGGCCTACGACCTCCGCTATGTGGCGTTGCGATATTTCAACGCGGCGGGCGCCGACCCCGATGGCGAGCTCGCCGAGCGCCACGATCCCGAGACACATCTGATACCCCGCGCCCTGCGGGCGGCGGCGGGCCAACTGGATCATCTCGCGATCTTTGGCGATGACCACGATACGCCTGACGGCACCTGCCTGCGGGACTATGTCCATGTCTCTGACCTCGCTCGTGCGCATCTGCAGGCGGTCGAGTATCTGCGCGGCGGCGGTGAGACCCTGACCGCGAACCTGGGGTCCGGGCAACCCACGTCGGTCCGCGAGGTGATCTCGTCCATTGAACGGATTACCGGCAAGCCCGTGCCTGTCAGGATTGCGCCGCGCCGTCCCGGCGACCCGTCGGCGCTTTATGCCGCTTCTTTCCTGGCTCGTGAAAAGCTCGGCTTTCGCGCACCGCTCTCAAATATCGATACCATCGTGCGCACGGCGGCGCCCACCTTCGGTCACTCCGTTCGCCTGGGCCAGCGCCAGCCCGGAGCGGGCCATGACGTCGAAGCAGCCGGTAACTTGCCGCCCGTCGGCCAGGGGCAAAAGGTCATAGGCAAACACCTCGCCTGATGTCCTCGGGCGCCGGCTCACGGTCATGCAAATTCAGTCGGGTCCGGACAGCACGACTGGAGAGTGTTGGAAGGCGTCCCTGAGTGGCTCAGGCGAGCCCGAGTTGAATCGCCTTGAGGACGAGTTCGGTGCGGTTGCGGACGCCGAGTTTCTTGCTGATTGTTCGCAAATGCAGCTTGACGGTCGCGACACCGATGTCGAGGCGCTGAGCAATTTCCTTGTTCGCCAGCCCCTCCCTCAGTTGCCTCAGCACCTGAATTTCGCGGTCGGTCAGGCCGCTACTCCGCTCGGCGGACTTGATAGCCGCGGAGCTGCGAAGTGCCGTGGACGGCAGGTATATCTCGCCGGCCAAGATCAGCTCGATTGCTCGTACCAGCGCCCTTCCTGCCATGGTTTTCGGCAAGTAGCCCTTGGCGCCCATGTCCAGGGCTTCCTCGACATCGCTGTCACGGGCGGCCCCGGACATCAGGGCAACCGGCAGACCTGGCCAGCCGGTAATAACCTTGCGCAGCCCCTCCAGGCCGTTCATTCCCGGCATCTGCAGGTCGAGGATTGCAACATCATACCGGCTGCCGCGCTTCAGTATCCCAAGCGCGGCGTCGAGGCTGCAGACATCGGTAATTTCTGTTCCCGGTGCATAGGCCGTAATCAGGGTTACCAGCGAGTCCCTGACAAGGTCCTGATCGTCCGCAAGCAGAATTCTCATGGTGTTCTCACACCCCTATAACTTTCGATACATAAGACCTATCCCTAAGATCAAGCGACTCGACCAATTCCCCACCACTCTATCACTCCGCGCGAACAGTTAAGGAACCATTGCCGCCAGTATTTGCTCCGGGAAAACGGGATCTTCGGAGCGGAACATGCGAGCGATGCGATTCGGTGCCTTAGCGGCGACGGTGTGGCTGGCGACCATCCAAATGGCCGCAGCGGGCGATGTGCGGCCCATTGTCGGGGCTCCGGTTACAAATCAGACCCCCGCCGCTCAAACCGAAATAGCTTCGGCGCCAGCCAATGACAGCTTTACCGACAGTTCGGGGCAAATGCTGAAAGTTGCCGATTTCAAGGGAAAGGTCGTCCTGTTCAGCTTCTGGGCGTCTTATTGCGCCCCGTGCAAGCACGAATTGGGGTCTCTCGATCGGCTGCAAGCAATGCTTGGCGGTGCCGATTTTGTCGTTGTGCCGATTTCAGTGGACGGTAGCGAATTGTCGATCGCGTCGACTTACGCCAATTACGACGTCTCCCATCTCGGCATCTTTCGCGAGTTGTCTGATGACTTCCCGCTAAGCATGGGTGTTCGGGCAATACCGACAAACATCGTGGTCGGGCGGGACGGCCGGGTCGTCCACTTTTCAATGGGCGCCGATGATTGGGACTCGACGCAGTCGGTTGAGATGATCAAGTCGTTTATCGCGGAAAATGCCGCGCCGCCGGCGGCTACACAGCAGGCAAACGTCGTCGTCGCCGCGAACGTTGGCACGGCGCAAACGCCGGGGCCCTCGTCGCACTAATCTCGAACGTGATCCTGGTTTGACAAACTGATGAGGTGACCAAGCAGAACAGAAAAGCGGCTCGTTTTTCGAAAGAATTGCTTCTGATACGACGGCGAGCTGAGACGCTCAGCGACTAATCGACGCTGTTGGCCACCTGGATTGATTCGGGTTCGCCGATCACGAAATCAGATACGGGCCGCGATACGCGGCCTTTTGCTGTTGGGCCATTGCGGACAGATGTGATCCCGCCAGGCGGCAATCATCAGACATTCATGGATTGTCAATCTTTGGCGGCAGGGCCGCGCAGGATAGTTCTATAACTATTTGATTTTAAATAAAGGTTAACGCTCGTTGCGGCTTGTTAACCATGCAAGAAACTTAACTGTTTATCTATACTACAAAATCGGGTAATGTTTCGTTAGCTATGAGAGTGTTTTGCAGCGCACGTGTCTCGGCCGTGCGAATTTTTTTGACACAGGCTGTGACTTTTTTGCGCCTGCAAACGCTCTAACCGACGCGTGGAAAACGAACTGATCTTGCACATTGGGAGCTTTGCATCATGAGACATCCGAGAGTTCTGGCGTGGCTACTGGGCGCACTGGGTGCCAGCGGCGCCTTGTTCGCCTCTGCGCCCGCACAGGCGAAACTGATCCAGGATACGGGATATTCGCCGCCCGAGGCAGAAGTAGCCTTTCAGGCGGCGCACCAGTCACGCACGATTGAGGCTTTCGAGGATTTCCTTTGGCGGTTTGGCCACACCAATCCCTCGCTCAAGCTGCGCGCGATTTTTGAACTGGCAAAATTTGAGTGCGTAGCGAGTCCGGGAGCGTCACGAGGAAACGGATGCGCTCCGGACGGGACTGCTCTTGGTCATGACGGCCGTTCCGGTAACCGGTATGGCGGATAGCGTTTGAGGCGGGGCGGCGGCTTCGACGATTTGAAGCCTGATGATGCCCGCCGCCCCCCTTCAAGCTGCCTTGGTCTGGCTGCGAGGTTCAGGCCAGCAGGCGCCTCAACCCGCGCCACCCGCATTGGCACGGCCGCGGAGTTCAACGTGTATGGCATTGAATGCGCTGAACGTGCCTTGTGAGGTTTGTAAGTGATATCGCCGAACGCAAGACTGCGCAAACTCGATACGAACTCCATCCCTGCCGCGACGAACGAAGTCAGGGCTTTTGCCTGCATCAGGGATGAGAATCTGAGGTTGCCGTTCTTGCTCGAGTATCATCGCCGTCTGGGGATAAGGCGCTTCTTCTTCATCGACAACGGTTCGACCGACGGCAGTCTGGAATATCTTCTCGAGCAAGACGATTGCCATGTTTTCGCCAGCAGCGGAAAGTTCTTTGCGGAGAACGTCGAACCGCCGGTCTGGTCAAACGCTTTGCGCAGCGTCTATGGCGATGGTCATTGGTGCTTGTCGCTCGACGCTGACGAGATGTTTGTCTATCCCCGCTGCGAGGACATTGCGCTGGAGGAATTCTGCCGGCACCTCGACGAGTCGGGCGTTAATGCGGTCGTTGCGCTCGTTGTCGATATGTACGGCGATGGGCCAATTCTCCAAGCCAGGTACGAAAGAGGCAAAAGCTTCCTCGCTGCCTGCCCGTACTTCGATCGCGCATTGGGATATGAGGTGCCGGAAGACGGCGGTTATCCGCCGGTTCTCACCTTCAGCAGATTTCGCGAGCGCGCCTTTTGGTCCGGACAATACAAGAGACAGCGGCCGCCGTGCATTACCCAGGTGCCCCTCGTAAAGTGGCAGAAGGGAACCGCCTACCTCGTCGCCCAGCACAGCCTGAATTTCGCGAGACTTCTCCGACCTGCAAGCCGGTGTACTGCACTTCAAGTTTCTCCCCGGCTTCTATAAGTCGATAGGCGATTCCCTGCAGGAGAATACCAGCGTTCGGGAAAAGGGCCTCGAGGAGCGCAAAACTTACATAGACACCTTGAATGCAAATCCCGACCTCACGCTCGTCTACGACGGCTCCGTCCGGTACCGAAATTCGGGCCAGTTGGTGGATCTCGGTTGGATGAAAACGTCCGCCGCATTCGAGGACTACGTTTTTGCTCAATCACGGCGTGGAGCAGCTTAAGCGCCGCGAAGTTCGATTTCGGTGGCGTGCATCTCCGAGCAAAGATACATGCCCCGTACCTACCGTGGCAAAATCCGATCCGGTGCACGCTGCCTTAATGATCTGTTCAGGGGTTTCATCCGGGCTGACAGCGCGATTGCGTTGCGCTGGCATTGTTGCAATGCTTCCATTGCCCTCGGCGTCGATAATTCACGCGGCCTCCAACCGGGCTTCAATAGATGACCAATAAGCCTTCCAGGCAATCGGCCCATCGGCCGAAGAACATCTGCATCGTCACGGGCGACCTCATGGAATGGGGACCCTACGTTGAAGTCGGCGCGTCGGTTGCAGCGATTGCCGAGACGCTCGTCTCTCAAGGCGACGAAGCGACCATTCTATGGGTACCGGGACTCCAGCAGATCGACGAGGAAGAAATAACCAGGATCAAGAACTACTACTATGATCAATTCCTCATCACTGTAGAGGTCCTGGCCGCATCGACGGGTCTTCCGCCCAACCTGGAGCATCTCGAAGGCAGATCGGCAGCCGTCTACTACTTCCTGAAGGAACACGCCTTCGACGCCGTATATTTTTCGCTTGAGGGCGGCCTTGCCTATTACACGATGATCGGCAAAGAGATGGGGCTGTTCGCACCCAGTCCCACCCTTGTGATAATCGCACATTCACCAATTCAATGGTTGTCGGAATCCGACCGCTTCTTCTTTCGCCAGTGGAATCAGGTTGCTGTCGCCCACATGGAAAAGCTTTCTGTCGAGCTGGCGGATCGCCTCGTCTGCGTATCGAATCACATCAAGGAATGGATGATCACGCGCGGGTGGAAGCTTCCGGACAGGGTTGACGTGCTTCCGCCCCTTGCGCCTACGCCACGACGCCTTCGTGCCGATTTCCAGGTGACACGGACGGTCGCCGAGCCCTGCGATGAAATCGTCCTTCTGGCAGGTCCCGAATTCCGCGACGGCCTCGGGCTGTTTTGCGACGCTGTCGACGAGCTGGCGAAGGCCGGCCTGCCCAGGCTCAAGCTGACTGCCTTTGGCCCCTTCGGGCAGCATCTCGGTGAACATACCGGCGGGATGCTCCTGCGCCGAGCGCGGCGATGGCCCTTCGACGTTCAGATCATTCCCCGACTGCAATATCGCGATATTGTCGAATACCTTTCCTTGAACCGGGCGCTTGCGGTAATTCCCAGCCTTGCCAGCGAAACCGGGCACTGGGTCGCAACCTGCCTCGATAGCGGAATCCCCTTTGTGGCCACGGCGGTCGGCGCCAACACGGAGCTTTTTACGGCCGCTCAGCGCGCGCCGCAGCTTGTCGAGCCGCTGCCAAAACAGCTTGCCGCCAAGGTCGTGTCGACGCTGAAGGCGCCCTCGCCGGCGTCGTCGGCCTTGACACCAGAAGCGAGGCGCGCAGCGTGGCTCGAATTTTCCCGGACGATCGGCGGGGCGTCAGGGTGCGGAGAGTCGCGGGCCAAGCCGGCTGACGAAGAACCCCTCGTCTCGATCGTCGTCGTTCATCATGACCGCCCGCAATATCTGATGCAGGCCATCGGCTCAATCGAACGACAGTCTTATCGCAACATAGAGGTAATTCTTGTGGACGACGGCAGCGAACTGCCGGAGTCGAAGGCTTTGTTGGATCGCCTCGAACTAAGATTCAGGGCGCGCAAGTGGAAGATACTGCGGCAGGAAAACAAATACCTCGGCGCGGCCCGCAATGCGGGGTTCAGGGAGTCGCGCGGAGAATTTGTCCTGGTCGTCGATGACGACAACGCCCTGTTTCGGGATGCGGTGCGGAAGTTTGTCTCGGCCATGCAGACGTCGGGATCGGATATCTGCACTGCATTCCTGAAGGTGTTCACCGGAGACACCGTTCCGCAGTCAGAAGAGCAAGGGATGATTCGCTACCTTCCCCTTGGGCCCGTGCTCGATCTCGGCCTCATGGCAAACACATTCGGCGATGCCAACGCGATAATTAGGCGGACGGTTTTCGACAAGATCGGTTTGCAGAACGAGACTTACGGCTATACCGCCAACGACTGGGAATTCTACGTCCGCGCGGCGCTGGCCGGTCTGAAACAGAGGGTGATTCCCGAGCCGCTCTATTGGTATCGCTCCAGCACGCAGGCCATGCATCGCTCGTCGAACTGGTATGACAACCGTCTACCGATTCTTGCCGCCTACAAGAAGCACAACTTCCACGGCCTTGAGTTGATGTATCACCTGGCCATTGCGGCATTCGCTCCGGAAAGCGAGATAAACGGCTTCCGGGAGAATTTGCGGCGCGCCAACTCCGATTGGCGATACCTTCAGCTGAGTGAAATGGACGCGAATTCGACGGCAGCCATTGAGCTTCTTGCTGAAATCGCCGCGGCGGAAGGGCGGCCGGATACCGCTCTCGTGCTGTTGGGGCGTGCCCAGACTTCAAACTTCCGGTCAACAATCGTCGAGCGTCTGAGTGCGCAGCCATTCCTGGACAACACGCCCCGCGAGCTGGCCGCTGGTTTTACGACGGAACACCGTTTGAGCCATCGCGATTTGATGAGGTTGGAAGCATCGACCAGCTCCTTATCGGGTGGCGTACCTCTGTTCTACGTGGAATCGCCAGACAAATGCTTCCTACAGTCGGCAGACGGAAGCACCACTGTTGCCGTATTGCCCGCAGGCTGCCCCACCTTGACCATCAAAGCCTTTCTGACTGCGTCACTAGACCAAGAGCTCGCGGCCCCGGCGGAAATGCTGGTAATGCTTGTACCTTCGGATCTGGATCCGGTTGTAGCGGTCCAGGGCGCGAAGCGGACGCCGGCGGAGGGATCGAGCGGATGGTGTTCGGTTTCAGTGCCCTTCGCCCCGCGAAAGCTTGAGGCCGTGTTGCCCGAACCGAGCGACAGGCCGCTTAGTCTGGTTCTGGCGGTGCGGTCAAAGGACGATGCATCGAAGGCCGTCCTGGGCTGTTTTTCTGCGATCGGCTTCAAAGCGTCGGTTGCCAAGCGCGCCACCTTGCGGCCGCGGTCAGGACCGCCGCCCACGCGGCGTCGCGCGCGCGCCCTCGAGCGCGATGAGGTCGCCAGAGCCCGACTTGTTTCCCGCTTTACGAGCGAGCTTCCGCTGCTGCTTCTCGATCCCGGCGACGGCGGTATCTTCTTGCGCCCGGCAAAGCCTGGTCCAACGGTTGCTCTCATCGAGTATGGCTTCCCGTCCTATGCGCGCGGGCTGATTGCCCGGGTCGAGATCGCTCACGATGCCGCGTCGCCCTTCGAATTCGCGATAGCGCTCGCGCTGACTTCCGCGCAATTCGAGTGGAAAGGCGAGAAGCCCAGGGATTGTGTTGCGTTTTCGGGGTGGGTGCGTGTCGAAGATAAATTCAAGCTTCACGACGTCGCGCTGACCTTGCGAGATGTAAGCCCATCCGCATTGCATATTTTACTCGCCATCCGGCTGCCGCCGGGCTCGTCGCCGTCGCCCGCCAGTTCATTCTGGCGAAAGTTCGTGCTCGTCTGGGACGATTGAGCCGCCTCTGCCTCGCTCGAACGGCAACGCGGGAAGCTTGCCTAAAGTGCGGAGGCCGTGCTCGGCCGGCAACTCGCAGCGGCCTTGATTAGACCATATCCGTAGATCGCATTCCTGCCCGGTGAGCCGAGATGCTCCGAATGAGCGGCGAGCTGCCCGGTGAGGCTCGCGGGATCGGCCTGTCTCTCCCCCGCCATCGCAAGCGTCGCTGCCGCTGCGACGAAGGGCGCCGCAAACGAGGTTCCGGTCAGGTACTGGCCGAAGCTGCCGCCGCCCGGTATCCAGACGCGAACGCCCGGTGCCGCAAAGGCGATGTAGCTGCCCTGATTGGCGTCATGAAACACGCTGGCGTTCTGATCGACGGCGGTGACGGCAATGACCCCGGAATAGGCTGCGGGATAGGCAGGCGGCGCCGATGCTCCATTGTTACCGGCCGCCGCAATCAGGATCGTGCCGTGCGCGGCTGCACGGTGCACGGCTGCTTCCATCAACAAGTTGGGTTCGCCCGACAGGCTGATGTTTACGACGGGCACATGCGCGCTGACCAGCCAGTCCAGCGCCTCGGCGATCGCCATGGCGCTTGCAAGAGAGCGCGATCCGTGACGCTCGAAGACCGCAGCGGCATAGAGATCGGCCGACGGCAGCAAACCATGCCACTGCCCCTGGCCGCCGTTCCCCGCTTGTCCTACCAGCAGGCTCGCGATCGCTGTGCCGTGATGGGTATCGGCGTCACTCCCGCCGTCCGCGACAAACGAGCGCTGGTGGATGTTGCGTTCCGAGAGGAGCGGCGGGCCTACCGACAGCGCCGTGTCGATCAGTCCGATCCGCTGGCTTGCGCCACAGGACGTGTCATGCGGCCATCCGATCATGCGCCAGGCGTAGTCGGTTGCCGGCAACGCCGCCGCTTCGGCCTCTGGCGTCTCGCTGCCTTGACCTAGATAGGGCTGGTAGAGGGCGTTTACGTCGGCGGTGAGCTCGGGCATGGCCGAACGCAGCAGGGCAAGGCCGCGCACCGCATCGGTATTGGGCGGTGTGCGCAGGCGAAGCAGCGAAATTCCAAGGCCCGTCAGATTGCGCTGCTCGATGAGAGCGAAACCCAGCTGGCGCGCCTGGGTCAGAACATCGTCGCCGGCAGCAATGGCCAGAACCTCATTGGCTGCGATGTCATGACCGCCACTGACGACCGCCGTGGAGCCAACCGTCGTGGCGGTCGTACCGGTCGTCGACGCATCCGTGGTGCTGTCACTGCTGGCGGTCTTGCCTTTGGCCTTCCCGACCCCCCCGGCATTGCTGTTGGCATTGCCGCTACCGTTGCCATCCCCATTGCCGCCAGCGTTTCCATTGCCGCCGGCATTTCCGTTGCCGCCGGCATTCCCGCCGCCGCCGCCGTTTCCGTTTCCGCCGCCATTGCCGTTTCCGCCGCCGTTTCCGCCGCCATTGCCATTGCCAGCGAAGGCGGAGGGAATCACGGCAAAGATCGGGTTCGCGGCGTCGCCGGCGAGGGGCACCAGGTCAAAATTCCGGACCCCGACGGTATTCGCGACCTGGTAGCGGGTCTCCAGGCTGCCAATCAGGAAGAAACCGATCCATCCGCCGATCAGAACAGCACCCCCCCGGGCGGCTATGCTTTTTGTAAAGCTATGAAATTGCTTGTAATTTTGATACATTCAGGAAATGTCGTTTCTGCTTTCCAGTGTTTGTCGCCGCACAAAATTAACCCGTAGTTCGCCTTGTTGTTCAATTATCGGACTAATTGCGAAAAAAACCAGAATAAACCCGTCAATCAGCCGTTATCCATATCCAGTCAGGATTGTGCATCCTGCGGGTTAAAAAGGGGTAATGACAATTGTTGTACCTGGCGGCCAGGGGCCTTGATGGCTTGCGGCGCCGATTTGTTCGCGGTCGGTCTCCGCTTTTCTGGGACGCCCTTCGTCAGCGCAGCGTCCTCGCCTTGGACCCCACACAGCTATCCGATCGGCGCGGTGCCATCGCGGTTACCTTTGCCGTGGCGATCGCGATCGTCATCGGGGCCGTCGGTCTCGGGACCGACGCCGCCATGTGGTATTCGAGCCGCCGCGATATGCAGAACGCCTCCGATCTTGGTGCCGAGGGGGCGATAAATGTCCTGAAGGGCAATCTGCCGGGCTCGAGTAACGGCGATACCTACGCCAGGCAGGAAGCGACCAGTGCTGCGACGGTTCACGGATTTCCCAACAGCGGAAGCACCACTGTAACGGTCAATATTCCGCCGCTGAGCGGCAGCTATACGGGCTCGTCTTATAACCATCTGGCCGCCGAAGTAATCGTCTCGCAGCCAGGCCCCAGTTTCTTTTCGTCGATCTTCATGTCGGGCGGCACGACGATCTCGACCCGCTCGGTCGCCGTCATCGACTATTCCAAGGGCGACTGCATTCTGGCGCTGAGCAAGCACGCGGCACAGGCATTCAGCCTGGCCGGTAACGCGAGCATAAGTATCGATTGCGGCATCGCCGTCAATTCCGATGCCAGCAGCGGCTCGGCCAAAAACAACGCGCTTTATCTGCAGGGCTCCGTCAGCGTCACCGCGACGAGCATCTCCGTCAATGGCGGGATCGGGACGACGGGCGGGGCCAGCTATAGCTCGCCCGGCCCGGTATCGACAGGGACGCCGACCACCGATCCCTATGCCACCTCCGCGATACCGACCCTGGTACCGGGACAGACGAATACCGTGAGCTCGTCGATCATCGAGACCGGCGATATCACCAGCAGCATGACGTATAGCGGCGGCGGGACCATCAAGGGCAATGTGAACCTCAGCAACGGCACGCTGACCCTGAATAACGGGATCTACTTCATCGATCAGGGCAGCATTTCGCTTGGTTCCAATTCTTCGATCGTGGGAAGTGGTGCTACCATCATCCTCACCAGCAGCGCCGCGGACGCCAGCGGCATCGGAACATTTTCGATGCAGAGCGCGACAGCCTCCGTCACCCTGACGGCGCCTGATGCCAATTCGAACCTTGCCACCAAGGGCTTCGCGATCATCCAGGATCCCATGGCGACGACCGATACGTTGGCCAATAACGGCAACTGCAACTCGAATTGCAGCAACTTCTACGGCGGGCCCAACAGCAACATCACGGGCGCGGTCTATTTCCCGCAGGGCAATCTGACCTATCAGGGCAGCCCCAGCCTCACCAGCACAGGCTGCCTGCAGCTGATCGCAGACACGTTCAGCTGGCAGGGAACGCCGAAACTCTATGTCAACGGCTGCGCTGGCACCGGCGTCAACGTCTTTGGGCCGATCTCCGCCGCGCTGCTTGAGTGATGCACCCCGGCATGTTGGCATTGGTTGACGGATCGAAGGCACTGCGGCCTGGGGTAGCGCGTCGCCTTGGGGCGGCACTCGCCAGGCTCAGGGCCGACAACCACGCCGTCGCCTTGATCGAGTTCGCGGTGGTGATGCCGATCCTGGTGCTTCTGCTGTTGCCACTGGTCGATCTCGGCATGGGATTCTATGCCAAGACCCAGGTCATGACGGCGGCGGAAGCGGGCGCCCAATATGCCTTCGTCCATGGCTGGAGCGGCACCAGCACCACCAGCCAGACCTCGATCCTGTCGGCGGTAAGCAGCGCCACCAGCCTGTCGGGAGTCCAGGCGTCGCCGGCGCCAGTGCTTGCCTGCGGCTGTGCCGATGGCACCACCATCACCTATTCGTCGCCCGGCGGCTCATTCAGCCCGAACAGCTGCTCGGCAATGACGGCCTGCGCCAGCACGCAGAAACCCGGCGCCTATGTCACGGTCAGCACCCAGGCGGCGTACAGCCCGCTGTTCACTTATTTGATCTTCAGCGGCTCGACCACGCTCTCGGCCACCTCCACTGTTCGCATTCAGTGAGGGGCGGATGATCCGCCTGCGCAAAAAAGCGTCGCGCCTTTCAAAGCCGGGTCCACTCGCGCGGATGTGGAGACAGTTCGCCGGCTGCCAAAGTGGCTCGACCGTGGTGGAGTTCGCCTTCGTCGGCGGGCTTTTTCTGTGCCTCGTCCTCGGGGTGATCGAGGTCGGACGGGTGCTCTGGACGCTGAATGCACTGCATTACGGGGCTCAGCAGGCCGCGCGTTGCGCCGCAGTTAATTCCACGCTCTGCGGAAGCAACGGCCTGCTGCAGACCTGGGCTGCCGGGATAGGGGGGTCTACCCTTCCCGGCAGCGCTTTCTCGCTGAATTCGGGAGCGGCCTGCGGCATGCAGGTCACGGCATCCTATTCGATGCGGCTCTATGTCCCTTACGTGAACATGAATCCGACGCTGACGGCGACGGCATGTTTTCCCAAATCGAGCTAACTCCGCGAGCAGGCAGGGCTAACGCCTTGCCCTCGCCAGCAGCAGAACACACAGCCCGGCCATCAGACCCAGGCTTGGGCCGAGTGCGCCGAAAATAAGGGCCCCCCGCCCAGCAGCTTTGTTTTCGCTTTCCGCGGTTTGCCGGAGCGCCAGGCGCTGCGGTTGCTGCATCACGACGAACTGGAGAAACCCGAGCGTACCTACCGTCGGGGCGCAGTCGGGGTGATCGCGTTCCTCACGTACCTCCCAACCGCTCCAGGAATTGCCGAATTCGGCAGCGTATCCGTCCGCGCGTGAGGGAAAGATCGCTTCGCATCTGTCGAGTGCCGCGATCTGCGCGAGGTTCGGGTCCACCGCCTGGTGCCAGGCAGAGTAGACCAGTTGGACCCAGAGCCCGCTCGCGATTGCCCAGAGCACGACTAAGCTGATGGCAAGTCTCATTTGTGGAATAATCGTACGCGGCTTTGGCAGTCGCCACAATGCGGGCGCGGAAGACCTAAAGCGCTGGGTACCTTTTGCGTCGCATTCGAATCAGCCGAGCCACCGTGGCAATGAATGCCAGGTCAATGACGAAGCCGCCGAGCACGGCCATGCCGCCGCCACCCCAGTAGCACAGCGGCCAAATCCAGAATGCGCGGGCAGGCAGGAACACGGGGAGCAAAACAATGTTTGCGCCGAGGCCCAGGGCGGTAAAGCCGGTCACTAATGCCAGAGCAAGCTTTCGCCCGGCCACAAAAATCCCTTTGTCCCGGCACAGCCCCGGAATTGGCGGGCGGCCGGTTCATGACTTGGCCCCCATATTGAGAACGGATGGGAGTCCGGCTTTATTCAGTTATTTGGCTCTGGCGCGGCGTGATCGGCCCGCGCTCATGGCGCGATTACGAGAGCTTGCGCATCAGCATGGTGTTCCAGGCGCCTTCCGATGACCGGCAGGCAATACCGTTGGACGTCTCGTGGACATTGCCGCGAATCTCTTCACGGCTGAATTCGCGGCAAGCGCTGCCGAACGAAGCTGTAAAGCCCGGGCCAAGCGTGATCTTGCCATGACCCAGCCCTGGGCTGTCATAGTCGAAGCTGCGCCCGGGGGCCGCGCCGCTCTCCAGCGAACCCTGCAGCGTCGCCTCGTAACTTGAGGTGAGCGCGTCGGAGTCCGGGGCTTCGGCCGTGGAATAGCCGCCCGACTGGTCGCGCACCAGATAGCCAGCCGTGGTACCCAGCACTAGGGCGACGATGCCCGCTGCAAGCGCCAACAGCGGGCCAGAAATGGAAGAGCGGCGTCCCGGGGCCCGGCCGCCGGACATTTTCCAGCGTATTTGCTCCACGAACGCCGCCGGCATCGGGTCGCTAAGCGATTCAAGGGAAACACGCTTCGCGATACCGGCGCTGACCTGCAGGCGCCGCACGGTCTCGCTGGCTGCGGCATCATGGACAAGGGCGGCCGCCACGGCGGCCGATTGCCCCGCCGGCAATTCCCCGTCGACGAAGGCGACCAGGATCTCCTGGGTCAGGGCAAGGCGATTCTCGTTCATGGCTGCTTGGCCCTCATTGTTTGCGCCCAAGGGGCTTGAACAGCTGCCGGCGCGGCTCCGCTATCATGTCGTAGAGCGTCAATCGAGCGCGTGACAGGCGGCTCATGACGGTCCCGATCGGAATGCCCAGAATGTCCGCGGCCTCGCGATAGGACAATTCCTCAATGGATACCAGCACCAGCACCTCGCGAAGCTCTTCGGGCAGGCGCGCGATGGCGCGCCGCGCCTGCGCCAGGGCGATCTTGTCATCGACCTCGCGGCTGCCCTCGCCGGCAGGAAAGTCGGCGAGTTCGGTCGGGTCGACGCTTTGCTCGCGATGGCGCATATGTCTTACGCGGTCGATCCATATGGTTTGCACGATGCGATACATCCAGCTGTCGAAACGGGTGCCAACAACGAACTGATCGGCGCGCTCGAGGGCGCGGGCGCATGCAGACTGAAGCAGGTCATCACCCTCGTCGGCCGAACCAGTCAGCGTGCGCGCAAAGCGCCGGAGCTTCGGCAATATCGCCAGCAACTCCACGCCGACCGTCTCGGTCGAGCTCATTCCCGACCGCCGGCCGGTATGGAAACAACGGTCATGTGCACCATTCTATTCACGGGAATTGGTCGATTTGGCGGCCATGTCCGAAATCATATAGGCGATTGCGCGCAATTTTGTCGGGAATATGTGGGCGGCCCGGACGTTGTGCTATTGCCGCAAATGGTCGGCATTCGAATGGAGCGTGCAACATGTATGCAAAAACCCTGGTAGTCGCCGCCACGGTATCGATCGTGGCGACACTGGCAATACCGGCAAGGTTCGACGGCACGCACTTCTTCTCGATCGGCAGTGCCTGGGCCGGCAACGGCCATGGCGGCGGGAACGGAAATGGCGGCGGCAATGGGAATGCGGGCGGCAACGGGAATGCGGGCGGCAATGGCAATGCCGGCGCGAACAGCAATGCCGGCGGTGACGCCCATCCTGCCAATCACGGTGCCGTCGCCAGCGCGCTGGGCGCTTTGAATGCGGCCCATGCTTCGGCGACCGCCCTGGCGAATGCATCGCCGAACTCGCGCGTGGGCAAGATAGCTGCCTATGCCGCTGCGGGTGCGGCGGTCAAGACCGCAGCCAACCAACTGGCGGCGGATCAGGCGGCGCTGGCTGCGGCAACCCTGGCCAACGATACGGCGGCGATCGCGGCGGATCAGGCACTTGTTGCGGCCGACAATGCGGCCCTGGCCCAAGCGCAGACCAATCAGCAGGACGCACTGAACGCGGCCGCCAACAAGACACCGGTCAGCCAGGCAAGCCAGGACGCCCTTGACGGACTCCTGGCGGGTAACTAGGCGCCTTACCGGCTGCGGGTAAAATCTACGGTGCGTGGCGACGCTTCGGTGTGAAGTGTCGCCACGACCGCCGGTGTCTCGGCAATCACTTTGCCGGCGCGCACGACCTGAAGCCGCGCGGGCTTCAGCCGCAGCGCCTCGACGGGGTCGGCTGCCTGCAGGACGACGAAGTCCGCGCGGCAGCCCTTGTCGAGACCATAGCCCTGCAACCCCATCACCTTCGCCGCGTTGATCGTGACCGCCTCGAAACAGCGGCGCATTTCCGCCATGCCGGTCATTTGCCCGACATGCAGCCCCATATGGGCGACCTCCAGCATGTCGTGGCTGCCCAGGCTGTACCAGGGATCCATCACGCAATCATGGCCCATGGCGACATTGATTCCGGCCGCCATCAATTCCTTCACCCGGGTCATGCCACGTCGCTTGGGATAGGTGTCGTGCCGGCCCTGGATCGTGATGTTGATCAGCGGATTGGCCACGACATGCAGCTCCGCCTCATGCATCAGCGGGATCAGCTTGCTGACATAGTAATTATCCATCGAATGCATGGATGTGAGATGCGAGCCGGTGACGCGGCCCTGCAATCCCAGGCGCTCGGTCTCCAGCGCCAGCGTCTCGACATGGCGCGAATTGGGATCGTCGGTCTCGTCGCAATGCAGATCGACGGGCAGGCCGCGTTCGGCGGCGATCTCGCATAGCGCGCGCACGGAAGCCGCACCATCCAGGCTCGAGCGCTCGAAATGGGGAATGCCGCCGACGACATCGACGCCCTTGTCGAGGGCGCGCAGCAGATTGGCCTTCGCCGTCTTGTGGCGCATCAGCCCGTCCTGGGGAAATGCCACGAGCTGGAGATCGAGCCAGGGTGCAATCTCCTTCTTGACCTCAAGCAAGGCTTCCACCGCCAGCAGCCGATCGTCGCAGACATCGACATGGCTGCGCACGGCGAGGCTGCCGCGCGCGATCGCCCAGCGGCAGAATTCATGGGCCCGTTGCTTGAGGACATCGACGGTCAGATGCGGCTTCAGCTCCGACCACAGCCTGATCCCCTCCAGCAGGGTGCCGCTCTCGTTCATGCGCGGCTGGCCGAGGCTCAAGGTGGAATCCATATGGAAATGCGCGTCGACGAAGGGCGGGGTGACGAGGCGCCCGGTGGCGTCGATCTCCTGCGTGGCCTTGGCCTTGATCGCGGGTGCTGCTTCCGCAATCCGTCCATCCTGGACCGCGATATCGATGCCCGTGCGGCCATCGGGCAAATTGGCGCCCCGGACGATCAGATCGAGCATCAACGCTCCTCCTTGCGGAATGGCTGCAGCAATGCCGCCGGCGCGCGCGCATTGCGCGAGACCAGGGCCATGGCGAGGATCGTAAGCAGGAAGGGCAGCATCAGGAAGACCTGATAGGGGATATGGATCAGCCCGCTGGCCTGCAGGCGCAATTGCAGGGCATCGATGAGGGCGAACAGCAGCGCGCCCAGCGCGCTGCGCCAGGGCCGCCACTGGCCGAAGACGACAAGGGCGATGCAGATCCAGCCCCGGCCCGAGATGACGCCGAAGGTGAAGGCGTTGTACTGGGCCAGCGACAGATAGGCGCCGCCGATACCCATCAGGGCGCCGGAGAGGACCAGCGCCTGGTAGCGCATGAACGCGACATTCACGCCGGCCGCATCAGCCGCACGCGGATTCTCGCCGACCGTGCGCAGGTTCAGCCCCCAGGGCGTGCGCCGCAGCAGGAAGGCGGCGAGCGCCACCCCGGCGAAGGCGAGGTAGCTGAGCGCGAACTGGTCGAACAGGATCGGCCCCAGTATCGGGATATCGTGCAGGATCGGGATCGGCACCGGCTGGAACGGCACGACATTGGGCGGCTGCGAAGGCTCGCCGAAAATCAGGCGGTAGAAATAAAAGGCGAAGCCGCTGCATAGCATGGTGACGCCCAGGCCCGAGACGTGCTGCGAGACGCCCAGGGTCACCGTCATCAACCCCATCAGCAGGCCCATGACGGCGCCCGTTGCCGCGGCTGCGGCAATCCCGAGCCAGAGATCGCCGCTGTAATAGGCGGCGGTAAATCCGGTCATGGCCGAGAACAGCATGATGCCCTCGATGCCGAGATTGATCACGCCGGCGCGTTCGGCGAACAACTCGCCCAAGGTCCCGAAGATCAGGGGCGTGGCGATGCGGATGAGGGCGGCGAAGAAACCGATCTGGAACAGCTGTGCCGCAATGTCATGCATGGCCCGACCTCGCGAAGCGCAGCCGGTATTGCGTGAACAGCAGCGCCGTCAGCATGCAGAGCAGCGAGACACCCTGGATGACATCGGCCAGGAACACCGGCACGCCGGTCGCCCGCGACATGCCTTCCGCCCCGGTGATGACGACGGCGAAGAACACGGCGGCTGGTAAAACGCCGATCGGGTTCAGGCGCGCCAGCATGGCGACGACGATGCCGGTATAGCCGTAGCCGGGCGAGAGATCGGCCATGACCTGGTAATGCACGCCGCCGACTTCGCCCACGCCGGCGAGGCCGGCCAGGCTGCCGGAGAGTGCTGCGGTCGCCAGGATGATCTTGCCGGTTTCGATTCCGGCATAGGCGGCGGCGCGCGCATTCTCGCCCACCGCCTTGATGGCGAAGCCGAAGACGGTGCGATTCATGATGAACCAGATGGCGGGCACGGCGAGCAAGGCGATGAGCACGCCGAGATGAAGCTGCGAGGTCCCGGGCAGGATGGGGAATTGCGCATCGGGGCGGATCGAGGGCGAGGTGGGATATGCAGCGTGCGGGTTCTTCCACGGGCCGGTCAGCAGGGCCGACATGCCGTAGAGCAATACGAAATTCAGCAGCAGTGTGGTGACGACATCGTCGACCTTGAAGCGCAGCCGCAGGATCGCCGGCACCATGGCCCAGGCAAGGCCGGCGAGCGCGCCGCAGAGGATCATCAATATCCATAGCGTCGGTGCGGGCAGCCAGGTCTGGGTCCCGATGAAAGCCGCAGCCATGGCCCCGGCATAGAGCTGGCCTTCGGCCCCGATATTCCAGAAACGGGCGCGAAAGGCGACGGCAACCGCAAGCCCGGTCAGCACCAGCGGTGCCGATTTGATGGCGGTCTGTTCGAGATCGAAGCCGGTGCTGAAGGGCGTCAGGAACAGCTCGGCATAGGCATCGATAACATTGGCGCCCGCCAGCGCGACCAGCCCGCTGCAGAGGATCAACGTGGCGAGAATGGCGGCAAGGGGCAGGGCGACACTGAGCCAGGGCGGGGTTTCACTGCGCCGTTCGAACCTGAGGCGCGTCATGCGGCGCTGCCTTGAGCCGTGTCACGGTGAGCCTCGCCGCCGGTCATCAACAGGCCGATGGTCTCGATGCTGGCTTCAGCGATGGGGAAGTCGCCGACGATTCGGCCCGCCGACATGACGACGATGCGGTCGGCGAGCTGATAGATCTCCTCCAGGTCCTCGCTGATGACGATCAGACCGCGGCCGGCAGCGCGCAATTCCAGGAATTTGCCATGGACGAACTGCGTCGCACCCACATCGAGGCCGCGGGTCGGCTGCGCCGCCAGCACCACCAGCGGATCCCAGGCAAGCTCGCGGGCCAGCAGGGCCTTCTGCAGATTGCCGCCGGAGAGCGTGCCGGTGCGCACCAGCGGGCTCGCGGCCCGGATGGCGTATTTGCCGATCTCGGCCTCGGCGAAGGCGCGCATGGCGCGGCGGTCGAGCAGGCCATGGCGGCTGAAGGGCGCCTGGCGGATACGGGGCAGCGCCATGCTGTCGGCCAGCGGCGATTGCGTCAGCAGGCCCATGCCCATGCGATCTTCCGGAATGCGCCCGATACCGAGCGCCTGGGCGCGGCGGGGATCGAGACGATCGACAGCCTTGCCGTCGATCTCGATCCTGCCGGCCGTGGGCGTCAGCACGCCGGCGATGACGTCCGCCAGCTCGCGCTGGCCGTTGCCGGCTACGCCAGCAATGCCGACGATCTCGCCGGCATGGACTTCGAGCGAGAGATCCTTGAGGCGCCGGCGTTCGCTGCCCGTGGTTGCCAGGCCGGAGAGGCGCATCAGCACGCGCCCGCGGGTGGAGGGCGGCTTGACCGTGGGCACGATCTCACGCCCGCACATCAGCTCGGCCAGCAGCTTTTCGCTGACCGTCGCGTCATTCGCCCGCTCATCGACGCGCCTGCCCAGCCGCATGACCATGATGCGGTTGGTGACGGCGCGGACTTCCTGCAGCTTGTGGCTGATCAGGATCACGCCCATGCCCTGGCGCGCCATGGCACGCACGGCATCGAACAGGCCTTCGGTTTCCTGCGGCGTCAGCGCCGCGGTCGGCTCGTCCAGAATAAGGACGCGCGCGCCACGCATCAGCGCCTTGATGATCTCCAGGCGCTGCTGCTCGCCGATGGTGAGATCGGCGACGAGCGTGTCCGGCTCCAGGCTCAGGCGGAACTGCCGGCCGATCTCGGCAAGGCGTTTGGCGGCGCCGGCGCGGTCGAGCAGCAGGCCGCGCTGCCCGACCATGAGATTTTCGAGGACCGTGTGGCGCGGCACGAGATGGAAATGCTGATGCACCATGCCGATGCCGCAGCGCCAGCGCATCGGCGGAGTTGCGGATATGCACCGGCCGGCCAGCCATCGCGATGCTGCCCGCATCGGCGGCATAGGCGCCGAACAGGATGTTCATCAGCGTGGTCTTGCCGGCGCCGTTCTCGCCCAACAGGCCCAGCACATCGCCGGCATTCAGCGACAGATCGACGCCGTCGCAGGCGCGCACCGGCCCGAAGCTCTTGCTGATCCCCCGCATGGCGAGGAGTTCGGCTGGTTCTGGGCGCGCTCTGGACTCATGTCGGTCATCTCCCTCGCCGCCCTTCAGGGCGGAGAGGGAGTAGCACGTGGCGCCGCCCTTCATTGGCGGCGAGGGTGAATGTCGCACCCTAATCCGAAACCGGTGCCGCTTCGTTCACATCGACACGGAAGCTGCCGGCGATGATTTCCTTGCTGCGCTTGGCGACCATGTCTTTCACATCGGCGGGAAGTTTTGCATCCCAGCCATGGAACGGTGCGAGATAGGAGCCGCCCTTGCTCATATAGGAGAAGCTGCCGAAATCCTCCGCCACATAGACCTTGGCCTTCACCAGTTTCACGACATGGCTGACGGTGGGCCACATATCCCAGACCGGGCCGGTGACGACGGTGTCCGGCGCGATCGAGGACTGGTCCGACATGTTGGAGAAGGCAATGACGCCCTTGTCCTTGGCCGCCTCGATAACACCGAAGCGCTCGGCAAAGACGGCGTCGACGCCGGCTTCGATCTGCGCCAGGGCGGCTTCCTTGGCCTTCGGTGGGTCGAAGAAGGAATCAATGAACGAGAATTTGCATTTCACGCCCTTGTTCACTTCGCGCGCGCCCTGGGCATAGGCGTTGACCAGGCGGTTCACCTCAGGGATCGGCATGGCGGCAACGGCGCCCACCGTGTTCGTCTTGGTCAGCTTGCCCGCGATCATGCCGCAGATATAGGCAGGCTCGTGGATCCAGTTGTCGAAGACGCCGAAATTGGGATCGGCCGGGCCGCCGCCCGAACCCATGCAGAAGGCAATCTTGGGGTAGGAGGCCGCCACGCGCCGGGCCGCATCCTCGTCGGTGAAGGCATCGCCCATGACGAGGTTGGCGCCCTTTTCCGCCGCCTCGCGCAGCACGCGGCCGAAATCCGATGCCTTCACGTTTTCCGACCATTGATAATTGACGCCGAGTTCGGCCTTCGCCTTCAGCAGTGCCACATGGATCTGGTTGACCCAGGGCTCCTCGATCGGCGTGCCGAACACGCCCGTCACCTTCACGCCGCTGGCGGCAGCGGCACCGCGAAGCGGCAGGGCCGCGGCAATCGCGCCTACCGCGCCGAAGCGCAGCAGGTTGCGGCGGGTGACCGGCGGCAACACTCGATTTGAATCCGACATGAATATCCTCCCGATTTCAGATTTGTGCAGGTTCGATTGCCAGGACCGAGACGTTCTTCGGCGTCTCTTGTACGCAAGCGTGCGGAGCGAAAGACTAGGGTCAAACTGTCCAATTGGTCAAGTTCACCGGGCTCGCTTGCGGGCCGATTTTGCCGACTTATCCACAATGCCGCAGGCGCTCAGCACCATGCGGGTGATGAGCGCGCATCCGGCGGAATAATCCTCGGATTTCATCCGTTCGCGCTTCAGCACCGCCCGGATCTGGCAATCGAAATCGGCATAGGTCTGGGTCGATGACCAGATGACAAAGAAGAGATGGGGCACATCGACCGGCTGCATCAGGCCGCGCCCCACCCATTGCTCGATCACCCTGGCCTTGCCCTCGACCCAGCGCCGCACCTGGTCGCCCAGATAGTCGGAAAGCTGCGGGGCGCCGTGCAGGATCTCGTTGGCGAAGACCTTGGAGGCGAAGGGCTGGCGCTGGGAAGCGTCGATCTTGGCGGCGATGTAATCGCGAAACGCGGTCGCCGGATCGGCATCGGCGCTGGATGCTGTCGCCGCTGGCAAGCCAGGCATCGAGAATGCGCTTCAGGACCTGGCGATAGAGCCGCTCCTTGGTGCCGAAATAGTAATGGACGTTGGCCTTGGGCAGGCGCGCCTTGGCGGCGATGACCGCGGTGGTGGCGCCGGAAAAGCCGGTTTCGGCAAATACCTGTTCGGCCGCATCCAGAATGCGGGCTTCGCTATCCAGCCGCCGGCGCTCACGCCGGCTGGTGCCGCCCTGGCGCAGCGGCAGGGAAGGCGGCTTGGCGGTGGTGCTCGTTTTGGGTCGTTTCATCCTGGGCCGTTTCATCCCTGGTCACGTCGAAATTGACCGTTTGGTCAGATTGGGATTAGCATTTACGAAAGTCCAGAGGCTATGGCGAAAAGCTACGCATTGGACGGGCGGCGAGCAAGAAGCGCCACGGCAGAGGAGGATGCTCCGGATGAACGATCGATCCCCCGATATCGCCGCCGGCCGGCTTGCCGCCGCGGACTACGCGGTCAATTTCGCCGATGTGGCGCCGCCGCTGGATGCCAAGCGGGCGCTGGTCGATTCCAGCCGCTGCTATTTCTGCTACGACGCGCCCTGCATCGAGGCCTGTCCGACAGGCATCGATATTCCGAACTTCATCCGCAAGATCGCGACCGGCAATGTGAAGGGAGCGGCGATCACGATCCTGGAGGAGAACATCTTCGGCGGGGCCTGTGCGCGGGTCTGCCCGACGGAGATCCTGTGCGAGCGGGCCTGTGTGCGCAACCTCTCGGAAGACAAGCCGGTCAATATCGGCGCGCTGCAGCGCTATGCGACGGATCACCTGTTCTCGGCCGGCATCCAGCCCTTCACGCGCGGAGCGCCGACGGGCAAGCGCATCGCCGTGGTGGGCAGCGGGCCGGCGGGCCTTGCCTGCGCCCATCGCCTTTCGATGCTGGGGCATGGCATCACCGTCTTCGAGGCGCGCGACAAACTGGGCGGCCTCAACGAATACGGTATCGCCGCATATAAGGTGCCGAACGATTTCGCCCAGCACGAGGTCGATTTCGTCCTGTCCCTCGGCGGGATCGAGGCGCGCACCGGCAAGGCGCTGGGCCGCGATATTAGCCTGACCGATCTGCGCCGGGATTTCGACGCCGTGTTTCTCAGCGTCGGCCTGGCCGGGCTCAACGCGCTTCAGGCCGAGGGCGAAGATCTGCGTGGCGTGGAGGACGCTACAAACTATGTAGCCCGGCTGCGCCAGACCGATGACAAGTCGACCCTGCCGGTGGGGCGCAAGATCGTGATCGTCGGCGGCGGGAATACGGCCATCGATATCGCCGTACAGTCCAGGCGCCTGGGCGCTGAAGACGTGACCATCGTCTATCGCCGCGGCCCGGAGGAGATGAGCGCCACCATCGACGAGCGGGAATTTGCCCAGGTCAATGGCGCCAAGATCAAGTATTGGGCGCGGCCCGTGCGGATCAGCGGGTCCAACGGGCAGGTACAGGCGATCGAATTTGAATACACCAGACTGGACGATCAGGGCCGGCTGTCGGGCACCGGCGAGCATTTCACCTTGGCGGCCGATATGGTGTTCAAGGCTATCGGCCAGCTGTTCGTGCCTGACCCGCTGAACAAGGGCGCGAAAGAGCCTTTGCAACTCCACGGCAACCGGATCGCGATCAACAGCGAGCACGCAACGTCGCTGCCCGGCGTCTACGCCGGGGGCGATTGCGTTGCCACCGGGCATGAATTGACCGTCCAGGCTGTCCAGGATGGAAAACTGGCCGCCGACGGCATCGACCGTTTTCTCAAATCGACGAACCGCTAGGAGGGCGCCATGGCCGATCTGCGCACCGATTTCTGCGGCATCAAATCGCCGAACCCGTTCTGGCTGGCCTCGGCCCCGCCCACCGACAAGGAATACAATGTCGTGCGCGCCTTCAAGGCGGGCTGGGGCGGTGTGGTGTGGAAGACCCTGGGCGAGGATCCGCCCATCGTGAATGTCTCCTCACGCTATGGGGCGCTGCACAACAACGACGACAAGATGATCGGCTTCAACAATATCGAGCTGATCACCGACCGACCGCTGGACATCAATCTGCGCGAGATCAAGCAGGTGAAGCGCGACTGGCCCGATCGCGCCGTGGTGGTCTCGCTGATGGTGCCCTGCGAGGAGCGGTCCTGGGTCAATATCCTGAAGGCCGTCGAGGATACCGAAGCCGATGGGGTGGAGCTGAATTTCGGCTGCCCCCACGGCATGTCGGAACGCGGCATGGGGTCGGCGGTGGGCCAGGTGCCCGACTATGTCGAGATGGTCGCGCGCTGGTGCAAGACCCATACCCGCATGCCGGTGCTGGTCAAGCTGACGCCCAATGTCACCAATATCATGGCGCCGGCGCGTGCCGCCAAACAGGGCGGGGCCGATGGCGTCTCGCTCATCAACACCATCAACTCCATCACCTCCATCGACCTCGATATCATGGCGCCGACACCGACCGTCGACGGCAAGGGGACCCATGGCGGCTATTGCGGCCCGGCGGTGAAGCCGATCGCCCTGCATATGGTGGCGGAGATCGCCCGCCATCCGGAAACCAAGGGGCTGCCGATCTCGGCCATCGGCGGCATCGGCACATGGCGCGATGCGGCGGAGTTCATTGCGCTCGATGCCGGCACGGTGCAGGTCTGCACCGCCGCCATGCATTACGGCTTCAAGATCGTCGACGACATGATCGACGGTCTGTCGAACTGGATGGATGAAAAAGGCTACCGCCGGATCGACGATTTCCGCGGCAAGGCGGTGCCGAACGTCACCGACTGGCAGTTCCTGAACATGAACTTCAAGACCATCGCCCATATCGACCAGGATCTCTGCATCACCTGCGGGCTTTGCCATATCGCCTGCGAGGATACCTCGCACCAGTCCATCGCCGCCGAACGGGTGGATGGCAAGCGCCGCTACCGCGTGATTGACGAGGAATGCGTCGGTTGTAATCTGTGCCAGCATGTCTGCCCGGTCCCGGCCTGCATCACCATGGTGCCGGTGGAGACGGGCAAGCCCTATCTGAACTGGACGCAGCATCCAAACAATCCCATGCGGGCTGCCGCCGAATAGGGCGGGCGCTGGGCGGCAAGGCGGGAGCAACTATGAGCACCAATATCCGGATCGACGGCAACCGCCTGTGGGACAGCCTGATGGAGCTGGCCAAGATCGGCGCCACCGAGAAAGGCGGCGTCTGCCGCCTGGCCCTGACCGATCTGGATCGCCAGGCCCGCGATCTGTTCCAGAAATGGTGCAAGGAAGCCGGCTGCACCATGACCGTCGACAAGATGGGGAATATCTTCGCCCGGCGGCCCGGCAAGGATAATTCGCTGCCCCCGGTGATGACCGGCAGCCACATCGATACCCAGCCCAGCGGCGGCAAGTTCGACGGCAATTACGGCGTGCTGGCCGGCCTCGAAGTCATCCGCACCCTGAACGATTTCAACTACGAAACCGCCCGGCCCATCGAGGTCGTCGTCTGGACCAATGAAGAGGGCTCGCGCTTCGCTCCGGCCATGGTCGCCTCCGGCGTCTTCGCCGGCGTGTTCGATCTCGACTACGGCCTGGCCCGCAAGGATGTCGACGGCAAGACCATGGGCGAGGAGTTGGCGCGCATCGGCTATGCCGGCGATGTGCCCTGCGGTGGCCGGGAAATCGCCGCGTTCTTCGAGGCTCATATCGAACAGGGCCCGATCCTGGAGGCCGAGAACAAGACCATCGGCGTCGTCCAGGGTGTGCAGGGCATCCGCTGGTACGAGGTGACGGTGACGGGGCAGGAGGCCCATGCCGGCCCCACGCCCATGCCGCGGCGCAAGGACGCGCTGGTCGGCGTGTCGCGCATGGTGAGCGCCGTCAACCGCATCGGCCTGGCCCGCCCGCCCTACGCCTGCGCCACGGTCGGCATGCTCCAGGTCTCGCCCAATTCCCGCAACGTCATTCCGGGCAAGGTCTTCTTCACCATCGATTTTCGCCATCCCGACCCAGATGTACTCGCCGCCATGGGCAAGGAGATGGAGGAGGAGGCGAAGAAGATCGCCGCCGAACTGAAGCTCGAGATCGACTTCAAGGAGATCTGGTATTCGCCGCCGGTCAAGTTTGCTGCCGAATGCGTCGCGGCGGTGAAGCAGGCGGCCGAGGATCTCGGCTTCTCCAACCGCGAGATCGTCAGCGGCGCCGGCCATGACTCGGTCTACCTCTCCCGCGTGGCGCCGACCGCCATGGTCTTCGTGCCCTGCAAGGACGGCATCAGCCATAACGAAATCGAGGATGCCAAGCCGGACGAGCTGGCCGCGGGCTGTGACGTGCTGCTGCGCGCCATGATGGAACGGGCCAACGCGCCGGCGAACTGACCCGGCTGGGGAGCGGGGCGATGGCGGCTAAGGCAAACCTCAAGGTCGTGTCAGATCATTCGCGCGCCGGCGATGCGCCGGCCATCGAGGTCCGCAACCTCTCGCTCATCTTCGCCACGGCCGACACGCCGGTCATCGCTTTGTCGAATGTCGATCTCAGCATCGGCCAGGGTGAGTTTGTCTCCCTGATCGGCCCGTCTGGTTGCGGCAAGACGACGCTGATGCGCGTGATCGCCGATCTCGAGCAACAGACAGAGGGCGAGGTCACCGTCAACGGCGTCTCGGCGCGCGAGGCGCGCCTGGCGCGGGCGTATGGTTATGTCTTTCAGGCCCCGGCCCTGTTCGCCTGGCGTAATGTGCTGCGCAACGTCACCCTGCCGCTGGAGATCATGGGCATGGCGCGAGACGAGGCGCTGCGCCGGGCCGTCAAATATCTCGAGATGGTTGGCCTCAACGGCTTCGAGCGAAAATTCCCCTGGCAGCTTTCCGGCGGCATGCAGCAGCGCGTCTCCATCGCGCGTGCCCTCAGCTTCGAACCGCATCTGCTGCTGATGGACGAGCCCTTCGGCGCGCTGGACGAGATAACCCGCGACCATCTGAACGAACATCTGATCCGGCTCTGGGAGCAGACGCGCAAGACCGTGGTTTTCGTGACCCACTCGATCTCGGAAGCCGTGTTCCTCTCCACCCGCATCGTGGTGATGAGCCCCCGGCCCGGGCGCATCATGCAGGTGATCGACAGCAGCCTGCCGGCCAAGCGCACCCTCGATATCCGCGAGACGCCCGAATTCCTCGACATCGCCCATCGCGTGCGCGAGGCGCTGCGCGCCGGACAATCGTACGACGACCGACTCTTATGACGACCGACATCATTCGGATAGTACCGAACTCGCTTCGGCAGCGCCTGGCGGCGGGCCAAACCCTGCCGGTCGCAACCGTTGTTCTGATCGCCCTGCTGCTCTGGTATCTCCTCGCCATCGCGCTTAACGCGCCGCAGATCCAGGATCGCTGGAGGATGGCAGGCAAGACCGGCTCGACCAGCGAGCTGATCGCTGCCACCTGGTCCATGGACCGCCCCGTTCTGCCGACACCGGACCAGATCGGCGCCGAACTGGTCCGGACGGTGATCGAGGAGCCGGTCACCAGCAACCGCAGCCTGCTCTACCATGCCTATGTCACGGCATCATCGACCGTGGTCGGCTTCGCGCTGGGCACGCTGCTGGGTATTCTGCTGGCGATCGGCATCGTCCATCTGCGCACCCTCGACAAAAGCCTGATGCCCTGGATCATCGCTTCGCAGACCATCCCGATCCTGGCCATCGCGCCGATGATCATCGTGGTGTTGGGCAATTTCGGCTTCACCGGCCTGCTGCCAAAATCGATCATCTCCATGTATCTCTGCTTCTTCCCCATCGTCATCGGCATGGTGAAGGGCTTGCGCTCGCCCGACCCGCTGCAGCTCGATCTCATGCGCAGCTACAGCGCGAGCAGAAACCAGATCTTCTGGAAGCTGCGCTGCCCTGCTTCGGTGCCGTTTCTGTTCACATCGCTCAAGGTCGCCATCGCCATCAGCCTGGTGGGCGCCATCGTTGGCGAACTTCCGACTGGCGCTCAGGCCGGCCTCGGCGCGCGGCTTCTGACCGGCTCCTATTATGGTCAGACAGTTCAGATCTGGGCAGCGCTGCTCATGGCGGCCGCACTCGGCGCCTTGCTTGTCTATGCCATGGCGCTGATCGAGAGCCTCGTGCTGCGGCGTATGGGAGTCCAGCGGGTGGGCGGGCAGCGATGAGGTGGCTTGCCGGCGCTGGCGGTTTGCTGATGGGGGCCGGACTTCTGCTGCCGGCGGCCGCATCCTCACAATCGCCGATCAGCCTGTGGCAATCCGCACCATCGGCCCTGGTCTGCGCGTGGCTTGCCATCTTCGCTAGCCTCGCCGCCGGATTTCCGGCCGAACGCTCGCCGGCGGGCTTTTGGGGAAGACTGACGGGCCTGATCGGCGCCCTCGTCGTCGCCGCCAGCCGTTTTGGGCGGCTGGTCGGTGGCCCAGTTCCGCTGCTCGGCAGCCTGTTGCTGGGGGCGGCCTTGCCGCTGCTGGTCGTCAGTGGACATCCGGGCATCGGTCTCTTCCTGCCCGGCCTCTGGTTCTATCTTCTCGGCCTCGCCCTCATCGCCTGGGAATCGATGGAATGGCTGGCGGGCCATAGTTCAAGGGGCGGGCCGTTGGCCCTCGCTGCACCCCTGCTGTTCGGACTCTGGCTGCTCTATGTCTGGGAGGTGGCGGTGGTGGGATTCGGCGTGCCGCAGATCCTGCTGCCGGCACCCCATCAGATCGGCCATCAGCTGGCGAGCCAGGCGCCGCTTCTGTGGGGTGATTTTCGTCAGACATTTTTAAAGGCGGTGCTGGCCGGCTGGGCCGCCGGTTGCAGTCTCGGCTTTATCGTGGCGGTTCTGATCGACCGGATACCCTTCCTGCAGCGCGGCCTGCTGCCGCTCGGCAATCTGGTGAGTGCCGTGCCGGTGGTGGGGATTGCGCCCATCATGGTGATGTGGTTCGGCTTTGACTGGCCCTCCAAGGCCGCGGTCATCGTCGTGATGACTTTTTTCCCCATGCTGATCAACACCATCGCCGGCTTCGCCCAGGTCGACGCCATAGGCCGTGACATGATGCGCGCATATGGCGCCTCATATTGGCAGACCTTCTTCAAGTTGCGCCTGCCCAGCGCTTTACCCTTCATTTTCAATGCCCTGAAGATCAACTCGACGCTCGCCATGATCGGAGCCATCGTGGCGGAGTTCTTCGGCTCGCCGATTTCCGGCATGGGGTTTCGCATCAGCGTCGAGGTGGCGCGCATGAATGTCGACGTGGTCTGGGCCACGATCGCTGTTGCCGCGCTGGCCGGCTCTCTGTTCTATTGGCTTATCGCGTTAGTGGAGCGGGGGCTGACGTTCTGGCACCCCTCCTATCGGGAATAACCTCGCGTCACAAAGAGGGAGATCGACAATGAGAAAACTGCTCGCAGCCGTCGCCATCATTATTGTCGGCGGTCTGGCTGCCTGGTATTTCACCACCCGCCAGGCGGCACAACCGCCGGCTGCCTCCACCACCATGTCGAGCACCACCAATACGGCGCCGGCGGCCTCGACCACCATGACATCCACGGCGACGACGCCACCGGCCACACCCGCCACCATGGAGAAGCTGACCCTGCAGCTGAAATGGGTCACTCAGGCCCAGTTCGCCGGCTATTACGTCGCCAAGGACAAGGGCTACTACAAGGATGTGGGGCTCGATGTCGACATCAAGCCGGGCGGACCTGACATCAACCCCAGCCAGGTAATCGGCGGCGGCGGTGCCGACGTGGTCATCGACTGGATGCCCTCGGCGCTGGCGACCCGCGAAAAGGGCGTGCCGCTGGTCAACATTGCGCAACCCTTCCAGAAGTCGGGCATGGAGCTGACCTGCCGCAAGGAAACCGGCATTGCCAAGCCGGCCGATTTCAAGGGCCATACCCTGGGCGTCTGGTTCGGCGGGAACGAGTATCCGTTCCTCTCCTGGATGAGCACCTTGGGCATTCCCACCACCGGTGGCGCCGACGGCGTGACGGTGCTGAAGCAGGGCTTCAACGTCGATCCGCTGCTGCAGAAGCAGGCCGACTGCATCTCCACCATGACCTATAACGAGTACTGGCAGGTGATCGACGCGGGCATGCCCGCCGATCAGCTCGTCGTATTCAAATATGACGATGAGGGCGTGGCGACTCTGGAGGACGGCATCTACACCCTGGAGAAGAATCTCAAGGATCCGGCCGAAGTCGACAAGCTGGCCCGCTTCGTGAAGGCCTCGATGAAGGGGTGGGATTGGGCCGCGGCCAATCCGGACGATGCCGCCATGATCGTGCTAAAGAACGACACGACGGGCGCGCAGACCGAACATCATCAGAAGCAGATGATGGGCGAAATCGCCAAGCTCGTCGGGACCAACCCGAAGGGCACCGGCTGGCTCGATCCCGCCGCCTATGACCGCACGGTGAAAATCCTGCTGTCGGGCAAGTCGGATCCGGTCATTACCAAGGAGCCGACCGGCGCCTGGACTCATGACGTGTTCGACAAGGCTGCAGCGATGCAATAAGCCGCATTCAAGCGGCGAGAACGGGAAGGGGGCCGAAAGGCCCCCTTTCTTTTGCCGGGGTGGATGACCGAATTTCGCTATATTGAATCCGGGCATTGCTGGGGAGCCGGCCATGGGCGCCGCACGAATTCTTCGCCACCATCGTTTTGCTGACAAGTCTGGTCACGGCGGCCGCGTATGCCGCCGATATGGGCAAGATCAAGCCGCAGATCTGTGGGAAGCGCGCGACCTGCCGGATGAGCGGCCTGCAATCGGCGGGCAAGTCCGATACCGGCGTGCCGCTGTTCGTGGCGGAGTTGCATTTCGGCGTGGCCGACAAGCCCGATGCCAGTCCGGAAGAGGGCTGCCACACCGAGAATGGCGACAATGACGGCGGCGTCGAATACTGGCTGATCGAGGGCGAAAAGCCGCGACTGCTCATGGCCCTGTGCAATGACGGCTATGGCGCCGCCGGCGTGGGCTATGACGAGGTCCATATCGGGCCCAACCGCTTCACCCATATGCAGGATGGCGGCTCGAACGATCGTTGGGAGAATATCGATACGATCTCGCTGGCGCCGCCGCACACGCTGCGCAGCGAATTTTGCGGCTTCCGTGGCACCGATCCCAATTACGGCGTCTACGGTGTCGTCGACGTGCCGCATATGGCGGCGAACGAACTCGCCATCGATGACAGCATCCAGACCGGCGACGAGGGCAACGGCGATAGTGACGACCCCTGCACGGCGCTGAAGAAGCGCATCGGCAAGCCGATCGAGAAAGGCTATCTGGGCGGCATCGGCGTGCCGTTTGCCAGCACCGATACAGGTTCAATCAACGGGAATACCTTGCCGCAGAAGGGCACGACGCTCGGCAGTTGTGCTTCCGTCTGGAAGCTCGATGGCAAGAGCGGCAATCTCGTCTATGGCAAGGATGATCCCGCGCGGCAGGCGGAGATTCGCTTCGTCGGCGATTTCCAGGATCTCGTGGTGCAGATCTACGACCCGCGGCGCGATCATGGCGCGCCGCAGTCATGGGTCAACTACGATCACCTGGAGCTTTGGACGACGACCGTGGAGGGGTTCAGCAGCCATGTCGATCCGAAGGCGGCAATGCAGAGCGGCATCGGTCTCGACGGCCAGGTCTATGCGGGTCTGGGCAAGCCGGTGCTGCCGAGCGTCGAACGGTGGGACGCCACCGACGAGCAAAATCGTCCGGTTATCGTGCTGAAACTGCACTGGCCGAGCCAGGATCAACTCGCCGCCGGCCTCGGCATCGCCTATTCCGAAGCCGAAAGCGGCCGGCAGGAACGTATTTATGCGACCACGCAGATCGTCAAGAACCGGCCGCTCTATCTGCCGAGCGTCATGGTGGTCCCGGTCGCCTGCAGTGCCGTGAACGGGCGCTGGGAGGTGACGGATAATCCGGGCCGCCTGGACCCGCAGGGGGAGTAATCTTTCTGTTCCTCTCCCCCATTCTTCATGGGGGAGAGGATCGAGGTGAGGGGGTGCGTGTCCCCCGAACACCCTCACCCCAACCCTCTCCCGCAGGCGGGAGAGGGAGAGGGAGAGTCAGCTAAGAACCTCGCCCGTGCGAAAAATCGGATAGAGGTTATAGCGCTCGTCCCAGGATTCATGCCGTCTGTTGAAGAACTCCAGCCGCGCCGCCGGGCTGGCGGCAAAGGCGGGATCGCCGGCGAGCTTCGCCTTGAACTCGGCGGCGCATTGCGGATCGCGCGCCAGCATTTCGCGGGCGATCTGCTCGGCCACATAGGGTTCGAAGGATTCCTTCAATTCGAAGCATGAATTGAAGAATCCCCAGGCAGCGAGGGAATCGGCGGCGGTTGGCTCCAGCAGCGCCATGGCAAGGCGCGCCAGCGGCTGTTGTGTCGGCACGAACAGCGAGCCGGCGGGAATCGTCTGCTGTTCGGCATGCCAGGCGCCGGCGAGTTTGGCGCGGGTGCGGCCCTCGAAGGGCGCCCCGGCGAAATTCACCTCGCTCGCGCGGAAGGCTTCAACCCGGGCTTTCTCGATAGTCTTGCCCAGCCGCGCTATGGCGATGCCGTGCAGCGCGAGCTTGCCGCCGATCAGCTCGGCATAGCCCGCAGGAATCACATAGCCGCCGCGCGGCGTGGTCGCGACCGCGGCCGGCTTCAATTGCCGGCGGAAGGGTACGCGCCAGATCTGCGGCGTCGAAGGATCGTAGACGGTGACGAGATCGCCGGAGATCTCGGACTTGCCGCGGGTATAGGCATAGCCGCGGTAATCGATCATCTCGATATTGGCATCGGGCACGGCGGCACGTTTTTTCATCACGCCCGGCCGGGTGGGCTCGTTCCAGCCCGCGGTCATATCCAGCACGATTTCCTTGCCGCGCAGATCCTCGGCATCGGCGGCCTTGGCATCGGCAAGCCAGCGCTTGCCATGCTTGGCTGCGAGCTCGATCAGGCCGAGGCAGGTATTGCGCATGACCCGCACCCGCGTCGGGTAATCCTTCCAGGAATGCACCTCCACCAGCACGGTCAGGCGGTTGCGCATGGCGTAGTAGCCGGTGGAAAACCGTGGCGTGTAGACGGTGAGCTGGAAACCCGAGGCGGGGTTATCCTGTTCGACGAAGTCGGGATAAAAGGGCAGGGGCAGCGAACCCTGAGCGGCCAACATGGCAATCAGCTCGTCGCGCAGCTGCACGCCATGGGGCCGTAGCCGCTCATCGCCGATATGGATGGGCTCGGCCTGCAGCGAGATGTCGGGCTCGAAATCGGCACCATCGGTCACATGCAGATCGCCGCAGATCAGCGGATCCCATTCGTTGATCAGGCGCAGCATAGCCTGCATCTCGGGTTCTTCTGCCTTGGTGTAGTCGCGGTTGAGGTTGAGGTTGCGCGAGGTCGTGCGCCAACCCGTCTCCTCCGGCCCGCGCTGGTTCGGCCGGTTCCAGCGCGCGAAGCGCTCATGCCCGTCGGCATTGAAGGCGGGAACGAACAGGACCGCCAGGTTATCGAGCACACCCGGCGCGATACTGCCCTGCAAAATGTCGCGTAGCGAAATGAACCCGGCATCCTTGCCGTCGCTCTCGCCGGGATGGATGCCGCCCTGAAGATACAGCAGCGGAATTCCCCGCTTTTTGATCTCGGCAGGCGTCAGCGCGCCGCTTTTCGAGATCACCAGCGCGCGCATGATCCGCCCTTCGCCGGAGCGCCCGTATTCGAAGCTGCGCACCGCCTCGGGCCAGGTGCGGGCAAAGGCCTCGGCCAGCGCTTCGACTTCGTCGAGACGGCCGGTCTGGCGGAACTGGGATTTCTCGGCAATGGTCTGGAGATCGGCTATGGTCATGTCACGTCTTCTCTGGATGTGGCGGGTTGCGATCTTTGCCGATCATAACGCCATGCATCGCTCATAATCGATATAGAGAACAAAAATTGGCGTGCCCGGGGATGGCAGTGATGTAATGCCGTAAGGCACAACGTCCATTGCTTCGACTTTCTCAAATACTTCGTCGCGCGACAGCGAGACACGATAGCTGACTTGCAGGCTGGCCGAGATACCGGCTCTCATGCTAGTGCCCGAGGAAAATGCGCAGCTTGTCAACGTCGCCGGGAGCACCCTGCCGTTTGTGGCGAGCAATCTCTCCTGCGTTGCGCGTCTTATTCGCCTGCGCAGTGGCATGGCCAGGATTGACGTCGTCAGCAACAAGGAAATCGAGAGCAACTCAAAGAGGAATCGAGGTGCAGAGGGATCGATGATTATGGCGGCGAGAGGAGCGAGGCCCATAAGAAAGAATATCCAGAGCGCAGCCGCCATCAAGCGAGTGGTCGACGGGCTCCGCGACGATACGAAGGGTCCATCGCCTGTCACGTAGGCGCGATTAGCGGATCGGAAGAAGAAAAATTCAGCGAGCTCCGGCAGCTTTTCCATCAGGTCGGATGAAATTCGGGATAACTCGACAGGGCTGGACATATCGGATCGGCGGAGAGCTACAGCACTTCGAACAACGCGGCGTCGACATAGAGGACGAGCAGCGGCGACCCCTCGGGCGGCAGGGTCTTGCGGGTGTAATCGAAGCGCGACAGGCTCTGGCGCTTTTCGACCGTCTGGCCATCGGGCGCCGTGAACCGGTAGTCGACGCGCAGACTGGGCGTGCCTCCCTCGCCGCTTCCCGAATAATACTTGGTCTTGACCAGAGTCGCGGGCAGCAGCCCACCCTCAGCCGTGAGGCGCGATTCCTTGCCCGCGCGCCGCGACTGGATCCAGTTGATCATCCCGTAAAAGGCACCCACGAACAGAAGAACCGGGCCGCCGACCAGGTAACCGAAGTCGAGATCGTTATCGGTCCCGGATTGCTGGTGAAGATAAATCTCGATGGCGCCGACCACGAGGCTCATGCCCAGGCCTGCAATAAGCAGCACCCACATGCCCCAGCGGATGAACTTGCGCACGCCGCGGCTGGCCTCGACGGCGAAGGGGCCCTTGCCGTTGACGAACTCGCGGTTCGCCTTGCGGAAGAAGATAACCGTCGAGAGATCAGGCAGCGGCGCCAGTACACGTGGCACGATGGTGCTGCCTGATATGTTGCTCACTGACGCCGCGCCACTTGGCTCACTCTGAGTTGGTATCCGTCAGGTCGGATACGTTGATCGGCGACTTCTGGCAAGCCAGTGCCTTGGCGATGGCATTGGCATCGGCGCCCGCCGATCCGAATACGCCGCAATCCTGCCCGTTGATCAGGATCTGGATGATCGATAGACCGCCACTACTGTTCAAGGTCGGCGTATCCGCCGGCAGAGCGAACAGCTTCTCGATCTGCGTCAGGTCCGCGGTCGAGGGCGGCGGCCCGCCCGTGCTGCTGGAGCCCCGGATCAGGATATTGGCATAGGCCACGCCGCCGGGCCCGGTGACCGGCCCGTCATGGGTGGTATGGTTCGCCTGGCGGAAGGCCGTGGTCGTGCCACTGCCGGGGCCGATCCGGGCCGAGGCAATCGGATCGGCGCCATTCAGGATGATGGCGCCCGCCGCGATGATCGCAATTGACGCATTGGCCGCGTCGCTGGCGGCGTCCGCCACCGCAAAGGCGCCGATATCGCCATTCACCGTGACCGCACCTGTCGAGGCACTCATTGCCAGATTGGCAAAGGCATGGTCGCCGTGGCCGCCAATGGCAGTCGCCCGGCCGGTAACGTCCCCGATCAGCAGGAGCGAGCCGGCAACGATATTGGCCGAGGCGTTGGCGAGGGCGCTCGATGCGGCATGCGCGTTTGCCGTGACACTGATATCGCCGCCGATACTGGCGAGGCCGCCTGCCTCAACCGTGAGCAGCGCCTTCGCCACGCCACCGCCACCGCTGGTGGCCGAGGCAATGGCGTTGAGCCCGATATTGCCGGCGACATCGATATTCCCGCCTGCGACAAGGTTGGCGATGGCCTCGGCATTGGCCATGCCTGAAGCCGCGGATGCCCCCGCCGTGGCCGAGGCAACCACATTGCCGTTCACATGGATACTGCCGCCGGCATTGAGTTGGACATTGGCCGTCACGGCATGGGAGCCGGTGAAGCGTGCGCCCTGGATGACGGTGATGGCCGCCGACACATTCACCTCATTCAGGGCAATGTCGCTTCCGGCGTGAATGTTCGCCGTGGCGGACGCCGCCTGCTGGAACTCGCCGGAGGCTGTAGCCTCGACATCGATGTCCCGGGCAATGACATTGCCGCCGGCATCGGCGGAGAACCGCGCGCGCACGGTACCGTCGCCGTTCGCAAAGAGGGAGACATCGCTGCCGATATCGATGCTGCCCGTCGCGGCGTTCATCGACAGGATCGCGTTGCCGCCATGGGCCGTGACATCGGCGTTGTCGCCAAGAACGATCTTCGTCCCCGCCAGCAGGTTGGCGCTCGCTGTGCCGCCGCCTGCACTGAGCATCAAGTTGCTGGCGATATTGATGCTGCCATCCACGGCATTCACCAGCAGATTGGCGTTGCCGCCCTGGGCCGTCAGATTGACATCACCGCCGATGTCGATCGCACTGCCGGCCAGCAGGTTGGCCAGCGCATCGGCATGGCCGCCCTGCGGTGCGGCAGCATGGAGAATGACGTCGTTGGCAACATTGATGCTGCCGCCGGCATCCATGGTCAGATTAGCAGACGCGGACGCCATTCCGGAACCCTGGTTTGCATTCGCCGTCACGTCGACGCTGCCGTCCACCACGATTTTAGTGTTGGCCAGGATATTGGCGCTTGCGATGGCCTGGGCGCATTCGAGGCCATCCGCATCAGCCAGGGCGTTGACCGTGAGGTCGCCGCCGAGATTGATACCGCCCGTTTCCGCATGAAGCTGCAGATTGGCGCTGGCAAAGGCCCTGGAGCCCGACGAGCTCACCTGGTTTGCGTTGGCCGTTACGTCGATGCCGGCGAAACTCGCGTTGTGGCTGGCATTGATATTGGCGAGCGCGTTCGCGATGGCCCGTGCCGGCGCAGCCGCTGCCGGGGCGATCGCCGAAGCGTTCACGACGACAGTATTGGTTACATGCAGACTGCCGGCGTTGAGCTCCAGGTCCGCCTGCGCATTGGCGTCAGCCCCGACCGAATTTATCCCGGCAAACGCCGTCACGTCGATACCGTTCAGGTTCGCGGTGTGAAGGGCGTCAATACTCGCCACGGCCTGCGCGAGAGCGGTGTGGAGCCCCTGCGCGTTGGCCGAAGCCCTCACATCGATCGCGCCGGAAACGCGGATATTGCCGGCATGAAGCTGCAAGTTGGCGCTGGCACTGGCGCCAGCAGCAAATGTGCCATGCTGCTGGGCGTTCGCCGTCACGTCGATGGCGTTGAGGCTGGCGTTATGGCTGCCCGCCGTGATGTTGGCCAGCGCATTCGCATCCGCAACCTGGCCGTTTGCCATGGCCGACGCCGCTACATCGAGCGAGCCCGTGACATGGACATTGCCGGCACTGAGCTGGAAATTGGCATTCGCAATCGCCTGATCGCCGCTTGAGCTCACCTGGTTGGCATTGGCCGTCACGTCGATATCGGCGAAGCTCGCATTGTGGCTGGCGTTGATATTGGCCAGCGCGTTTGCCTGGGCTGACCCGGGGCCGTCGCCAAATGCGATAGCCGACGCATCGACATCGACCAGGCCCGTGACATGGATGTTGCCGGCGCTGAGCTGGAGATTGGCGTTCGCCTGCGCCTGATCGCCGCTCGAACTTACCTGGTTGGCAAAAGCGGTCACGTCGATGCCATTGAAGCTGGCATTGAGGGTGGCGTTGATATTGGCCAGCGCGTTTGCCTGGGCTGACCCGGAGTTGCCGAAGGCAATGGCCGACGCGTTAACATCGACCAGGCCCGTGACATGGATGTTGCCGGCGCTGAGTTGGAGATTCGCGTTCGCCTGCGCTTGATCGCCGCTCGAACTTACCTGGTTGGCAAAAGCGGTCACGTCGATGCCATTGAAGCTGGCATTGAGGGTGGCCTTGATGTTGGCCAGCGCGTTTGCCTGGGCTGACCCGGAATCGTCGCCAAAGGCGATGGCCGAGGCATCGACATCGACCAGGCCCGTGACATGGACATTGCCGGCACTGAGCTGGAAATTGGCATTCGCAATTGCCTGATCGCCGCTTGAGCTCACCTGGTTGGCGTTGGCCGTCACGTCGATATCGGCGAAGCTCGCATTGTGGCTGGCCTTGATGTTGGCCAGCGCGTCTGCCTGGGCTATCCCGGAGTCGTCGCCAAAGGCGATGGCCGACGCATTAACATCGACTGCACCGCTGACATGAATATTGCCAGCGCTGAGCTGGAGGGCAGCGTTGGCGATCGCCTGTTCCCCGCTCGAACTCACCTGGTTGGCATGCGCGGTTACGTTGATGCCGTTGAAGCTGGCGTTGTGACTGGCAGCGATATTGGCCAGTGCGTTTGCCTGGGCTGACCCGGGGTTGCCGCCAAAGGCAACGGCCGACGCATCGACATCGACCAGGCCCGTGACATGGATGTTGCCGGCGCTGAGCTGAAGATTGGCGTTCGCCAGCGCCTGATCGCCGCTCGAATTTACCTGGTTGGCAAAAGCGGTCACGTCGATGCCATTGAAGCTGGCATTGAGGGTGGCGGCGATATTGGCCAGCGCATTTGCCTGGGCTGACCCGGAATCGTCGCCAAAAACGATGGCCGAGGCATCGACATCGACCAGGCCCGTGACATGGATGTTGCCGGCGCTGAGCTGGAGATTGGCGTTCGCCTGTGCCTGTTCGCCGCCCGAGCTTACCTGGTTGGCTTGCGCGGTTACGTTGATGCCGTTGAAGCTGGCATTGAGGGTGGCCTTGATGTTGGCCAGTGCGTTTGCCTGGGCTGACCCGGAGTCACCGAAGGCGACGGCCGAGGCATCGACTTCGACCAGGCCCGTGACGTGGATGTTGCCGGCGCTGAGCTGGAGATTCGCGTTCGCCAGCGCCTGTTCGCCGCTCGAACTTGCCTGGTTGGCATGCGCGGCTACGTTGATGCCGTTGAAGCTGGCATTGTGGCTGGCAACGATGTTGGCCAGCGCGTTTGCCTGGGCCGACCCGGACTCGCCGAAGGCAACGGCCGACGCGTTAACATCGACTGCACCGCTGACATCGATGTTGCCGGCGCTGAGCTGGAGATTGGCATTTGCCAGCGCCTGTTGCCCGCTCGAACTTACCTGGTTGGCGAGCGCGGTTACGTTGATGCCGTTGAAGCTGGCATTGTGAGAAGCATTGATGTTGGCCAGCGCGTTTGCCTGGGCCGACCCTGCGTCACTGCCAAAGGCGACAGCCGAGGCATCGACATCGACCAGGCCGGTGACATGGATATTGCCGGCATTGAGCAGGAGAGCGGCACTGGCGATTGCCTGTTGCCCGCTCGAACTTACCTGGTTGGCATGCGCGGTTACGTCGATGCCGTTGAAGCTGGCATTGTGCGCGGCAGCGATATTGGCCAGCGCGTTTGCCCGAGCCGACCCTGCATCGCTGCCAAAGGCGATGGCCGACGCATTCACATCGACGGTGTCGCCGATGTGGACGTTGGCGCCATGCAGCTGAAGATTGGCCTGCGCGTTCGCGACGCTGCCCTCCGAACTGACCTGGTTCGCAAGAGCGGTCACATCGATGGCGTTGAAGCTGGCATTGCCAGTGCCCGCGTCCATGCTGGCGAGAGCATTGGCCTGGGCATTACCCGCCGCACTGCCGAAGGCGACGGCGGACGCGTTCACATCGACCGGGCCGTTGACATGGATGCTGTTGGCATGCAGCTGCAGATTGGCGCTCGCCAGCGCGTAATCACCGGCGGCGCTGTTCTGGCTTGCCCTGGCGAGAATGTCGACGTTGTGGTTGACGATAATGGAGTCAGCGGTGACGCTTGCATTTGCCTGTGCATTGGCATGACCGGTCCCATGGCTCGACGCCGTGGCGTGCTCGACAATGCTGTCGACGACCACCGGGTCGCCATGCAGATTGATGGAACTCAGCGCCAGGGCGCCGTTCAAGCCCCTCATGCTCGATGCTTCCGCATGGGCATTGGCGGTAACGGCGCCGTTGAAGAGCACATCGCCCAGGGCCGCGCTGGCGTTGACGAACGCGTCCGCGATGGCGGATTCGCTGCCCTTGCTCAGCGCATTGGCGCTGGCATGGACTGCCTTGGTTACGTTGACGTCACCATGGCCCGCATCAAGTACGACGCTGGCGCAGGCGCGGGCCCAGCTTCCTCCGGACCCGTTCTGATCGGCCGCGGCCGTCGCGTTGACGTTCCCGCCGATCGCCAGGCCATTATTCGCCTGCAAATTCGCCAAGGCGTTGGCAGAGGCATGCCCGGCACCTGTGCCGGATGCATTGGCATAAACGCCCACATCATCTGCGACATTGATGCTGCCGCCCATGGCGTTCATCACCAGATTGGCACTGGCAAGCTGAGAGCCGACCGCGGTCAGCGCGACATTGCTGCCGACGTCGATCCCGTTATTGGCCAGCAGGTTGGCGAGCGCATGGGCATGGCCCTTTTGCGCTGCGTTGGCAGCAACATCGATATCGCGGGCGACGTTGATGCTGCCGCCATGCATCAGCAGGTTGGCGTTGGCCGATCCGAATCCTATGTCGTTTTCAAGATCCGCCGTGGCGTTCAGGTCGACATTGCCGTCGACCACGATCCTGGTATTGGCCAGCAGATTGGCGCTCGCCCTTGCATCCGCCTGGTTGTGGCTGTCGCCCACCGCCCTGGCATTCACCGTCACATCGCCGCCGATATTGATGCTGCCGCTAACCGCGTGAAGTTCCAGGCTGGCGCAAGCCAACGCTGCATTGACGCCACTCTCCACCGTAAATCGATTTTGATGGGCGTCAGCCGACAGGACGACATTTCCGTGGATGCCGATATCCGCATTGGCGAGGATGTTGGCGAACGCATCGGCCTCGGCCGATCGTTCAAGTCCCGTGGCGCGGGCGCGAATGTCGATGTTGCCGCCAATATCGACGCCACCCGACCCGGCGTTCATTTGTAGATTGGCGTGCGCGAAGGCCGGATCTCCACCCGCGGACACGCCGTGGGTCGTCAATGCCGTCAGGTCGATGTTTCCGTCGACGGCAATGCCATTGCCGGCCGAGAAGCTTGCCTGCGCCGTGGCCGTAGCGGGGTGGCCGTCTGAACCGGCCATCGCGGTCAGGTTAACACCGCCGAGGTCAATGCTGCCGCCAGCCTTGATGGCCAACAGTGCCCTGCCGGCCATGGCTCCACCGCCGTCATAGACATTCGCGTTGAGCACGACGTTGCCCCCAACATCGACATTGCCGCCCGCATTCAGGTTGGCGATGGCACTGGCATGGGGATGCGCGCTGCTGAACCTGCCGCTGGCCGAGGCAAAAACGTCGACATTGCCATTGACGTGAATATTGCCGGAAGCAGCATTGACCTGAAGATTGGCTTCGGCGTCGTAGCCTGCGGAAATGGTGGCGGTGGAACGATGAGCACTGTCGACCGCAGTGATATGCACCGCATTCATGGTGACGTTGTGGCGGGCGGCAATGTTCGCCGTCGCGTGGGCGGTGATGTCGTGGGGCGCCAAGACGGTCAGGCTGCCTGTGGCCGAAGCGGACACGTCAACGTCATGTGCGGCGAAATTGCCACCGGCGCTGGCGGAAAACAGCGCGTCGATGACGCCATTGCCCTTGGCATTGATACTCACGTCGTCGGCGATGCTGATGTTACCGCTCGCCTTCATCCTCAACGTCGCATTGCCATGTTGCGCCGTCACATCGGCGTTGCCACCCAGAATAATGTCGCTGCCGGCAATCAGATTGGCATTCGCCACCGTGCCATTCAGTGTCAGATCGCCGCCAATATTGATGCTGCCGTTCTCGGCGTTCATCGTCAGCGAGGCGGTGCCGTCGGTTGCGGTCAGGGCGACGTTGCCGCCGACCTCGATATTGTGATGCGCAAACAGATTGGCACTCGCGGTCCCGCCATCGACCGTGACGCTGTTGGCAATATTGATGCTGCCGTTCTCGGCGTTCATCGTCAGCATCGCCGTGGCACTGGAACCGCCAACGGCCATCAATTCGATGCTGCCCGTCACGTCGATGTCGTTGTTGGCCAGGATATTGACGCTGGCGAGCGCCTTGCGGGCGCCGCCATGGCTGTGGACAGTAGCGTTGTCGGCGATGCCGCCAAGGGTTACCGAAGCGGCATTGATGGCGATCAGGGCGTTGGCCGAGGCGCTGTGGCCGCTGGCAAATGCGTTCGCCGTGATGTTGCCATCCACGATCACGGGACCGGTGCCGCCATCCATCGTGACCGCCGCCGAGGCATCAGCGGCTGCTGCGCCCATGGCGACGGCATTGGCGATCACCGTGGCATCGCCGCCAATATCGATCTTGTTGGCATGGAGATTGAGGTCGGCATCGGCCAGCGCGCCACCAGCCGCATTCGCGCCGGCATGGGCGTCGGCCTCGACCAACACCGGCCCGTTGATGTCGATCTCGTTCTGACTCATGTTCACGGAAGCATGCGCGTTGGCGCCGCCCGTGCCGCTGCTGTCGGCAACGGCATGCACATTGATGCCGTGACTGCCGATCACCCAGCTGACCGTGCTGTTGGTCTGGGTCAGAAGGGCGTTGGCGATGGCGTTCGTCCCGTTCTGTCCGCTGTTATCCGCCAGCACGTCCAGCGCCAGGCCTGCGACATTCACCAGCGTCGCAGCGCCGAAATCGAGCGAGCCGGATGCCTTGGCCGTCTTGTGTCCGGCATTGAGCGCGTGGGCGATCACCTCGATCGCATGGGAACTGCCCTGGGTCTGCACGGTCTGGGCATTGAAATGCGCCTGTGCATTTGCCGAGGCGGCGAATGTGGCGCCGCTGGCCGCGCCGTTGTGATCATGCGCCAGCGCATTGACGGTAACTCTGCCGTCGATGTCGATCAGGCTTGCTGCATTCAAGGTCAAATCGGCAAAGGCGCAGGCCGAATTGTCACCGAAGTTGTCTGCATCGGCAGTGACGCCAACACTGTCGAGGAAGATGTTGCCGGCGGCGTCGACCGCCACATTGGCCGAGGCCATGATGGGACCGATTGCGTTGCCGCCGGCCTTCGCATAGTTCGCGATCGCGCTGCCGACAAGATCGCCATGGACGGAGGCATTGCCCGTTGCCGCCGCAATGTCGACGCTGGCGAGCGCATGAGCGACGGCGCTGCTGCCGTCCGCCGTCGCCCGGGCCTTGGCGCCGACCGTGCCCCCATTGCCCAGGCTGACATGCCCGGCATTCACGCTCAGTTGGGCGAAGGCGTTCGCCGAACTGCCGTCGAAGGCATTGGCTGTGACCAGCACATCGTGGCCGGACGCATTGACGCCGCCATGGGCATTGAGCTGGACATTGGCCAACGCGCTCGCATGGGCGTGCTGGGTCCCAAGCAGCTCATTGGCAGAGGCGGCAACATCGAGGCCGTGCAGATGGATGCCGCCGGTACCGGCGTTCTGGTCCACGATCTGGACATTGGCATTGGCGATCGTGAGGCCCGATCCGTTGTGATCCAGCGCGTTGACGGACACGTTGACATCGCGGAGATCGATGGCGTTGCTCGCCCCGCCACGGGCGGCCAGCAAGACATTGGCCAAAGCGCTGGCATGTCCCTGGCTGCCGGCATTGTCGGCGGTGACGTTCACATCGACGTTCTGGGTGATCGTCAGCGTGTTTGACGCGAAAGCCTGCAGATTGAGATGTGCATTGGCGTCCGTGCCGATTGAATTTTGCTCGTTGGCGATGACCGTCGCGTCGAGCCCGCCGAGCGACAGGGTGCGGTTTGCGGTCAGGCTGATCGTGGCATCGGCGATGGCGTTGCCCGGACCGGCATCGAACGCGCTCGCGGAAACATGAACCGTGCCGCGAACGTTGATGCTGCCGGCATGCATCTGCAGATTGGCGAATGCCTGAGCCTGGGTGCCGCTGGCGGAGGTCTCGTTGGCGTGGGCCCGCACGTCGATGTCGCCACCGAAGAAGGCATTATGGGTGCCGGCGCCAATATTGGCGAGCGCGCAGGCAAGGGCTGTGCCGGATTCGCGATCGGCCGCCAGGGCTGAGGCGTTCACATTGACGTCGCCAACGACGCTGATGTTGTGGGCCTGAAGCTGCAGCTGGGCATTGGCCTTGGCTGCCTGGCCCATGGAATTCTGCTGGTTGGCAAATGCCGTGACCGAGACGCCGTTGAGGCTGGCATCGTGGGAACCGGCAGCGATATTGGCCAAGGCTATGGCGTTGGCGATACCGGACGCCGAGCCGAAATCGGACGCGAATGCAGCGACATTGATGGCGTGAGAAACATGGATCGAGCCGCCCTGGAGCTGCAGATTGGCGTTCGCAAGCGCCTGGTCGCCCGAACTGCCCATATCCTGGGCGCAGGCCGTGACCGTGACGTCGCCGAGATGGAGGTTATGGCTGCCGTGAACGGAGGCCAGCGCGTTGGCCACGGCCGATCCGGAGTTGTCGCCATCGCGGATGGCGACAGCGTTCACATCGATGATGCCCGGTACGGTGATGTCGTTGGCGGTGAGCTTCAGGTTGGCGTTGGCATGCGCGGCGTCTCCGCCGGAACCCTGCTGATTGGCGTGCGCGGTTACGAACACGCTTTGCAGACGGACATCATGGTTCGCATGGATGTCGGCCTGTGCCGCCGCGTTGGCGATACCCGGAGAATCTCCCGCTGCCGTGGCCGAGGCGGTCACGTCGACCGTCCCGGTCATATTGATGCTTGAGGCTTGCAGCTGCAGATTTGCGAGCGCGATGGCATTGGACCCGAGCGCACCGGAAGCATCGGCATGCGCAGCCACATTGATGGCGCCGATACTGGCGTGGTTGGCGACGATATTGGCAAATGCGTTTGCCACGGCCCTGCCGGGGCTGCTGCCCGCGGCGAAGGCCGATGCGGATACCCGGATCTCGCCCGCTACATTAATACGATCGCCGTTGAGGTGCAGGTTAGCGCTGGCCAGGGCTTCGTCGCCCGACGAGGCGGTCTGGTCGGCAAGGGCCTTTATTTCAATGCCGTGCAGGCTGACACGACCGGCCGCGTTGATGCTGGCCATGGCGTTCGCTTCGGCAATGCCCATGGAATCGCCACAGGCCAGAACCGAGGCAGTGATCTCGACGTTTCTGCTTATGTTGATGCTGGCTGCGCGAAGGTCGAGAACCGCACTCGCTTTGGCTGCATTGGCGCTGCCTCCGAGCTCGTCGGCGAACGCCGCAACCGAAATATTGCCCGCGATGCTGGCTTTCGTGAGGACACTGATGGTCATTTGGGCATTTGCATTTGCGTCGGCGGATGCCGTGGCGCTCGCATTCTCCTGAATCGCGCCGCCGACGGTCAGCACGCCGGCGCGGATCGTTACATCGGCGCTGGCAATGGCGTTGGACCCGCTGGAGCCGTTCTGGTGCGCCCGCGCCGCGTCATGTATGTCGCCGAGGAAGCTGAAATTGCCGCCGCCGCTGATATCCGTCACCGCGTTTGCGCGGGCGAGTGCCGCGGGGTCGCTGCCAAACGCCATCGCCGAGGCGCTGACGGCGACATCGCCGCCCACATGGAGAATTCGCGAGGTGTTGATCGTAAGCTCGGCCAGCGCATTCGCCGCCTTGCCCGAGGAGTCCGTCTGCTGGGCGTTGGCGGCCACGCCGATATCGCCGTGAACATTGATATCCCCGCCAATCATGGTGACCTGCGCCAGGGCCTTGGCGCTGGACTGGCCGCTTTCGACAGTGGCGTCGGCAATGGCGTCGACGTTGCCTTGAACGCCGATGCCACCGGTCCGCGCGTTTAGAAAGATGTTGGCGCTGGCCGTTGCGCTGCCCGAACCGGACTCAATTGCGATAGCTTTGGCCTGAAGGTCGCCGCCGACGTTCAGGCTGTTGGCCGCCAGAATGTCGATCACGGCATTTGCGTGGTCGCGAGCCGGAGCGAAATTGTCGGCTGTGGCGTCGACCGTCACATCATGGTCGATGACGACGTCGCCCGCCTGAACAGAGATTTGCAGGCTTGCAAGCGCATTGGCCTGGCCAATGCTGCCGCCCGGGCTTGCAAGCGCCGTCACGCTGGCGGAGCCAAGATGCAGATGCGTGCCGCCAATCACTTTTGCCAGGGCCTCAGCGTTTGCTGAATCACCGAAAGAGGCGCGAGCCTGGGCGCGGACGATCAATTCCCCGTCTACGTTGGCACGGCCGAAAATGGCATCGATCAGTAGGTTTGCGCTCGCCCTGGTTGGGCCAAGGCCGAATGAGTGGACGGCAGACGCACTAACGGCGGCGTCGCTGGCGATCGTGATGTCGTCTTGCGCGAACAGGTTTGCCTGGGCGTTTGCCTTGGCAAGTCCCGCACCCACGGAAGCTACGTTGGCAAAGACGTTGAGGTGGTTCAACGTCAGATCGGCGCCGATCGCATCGATCTGAAGCAGGGCGGAGGCCTGGGCCGAATTGGCGTTTGTGCCTCGGTGATCTGCCGAGGCAATCACCACGGCGCCGTCGATCGAGGCGTGATGTCCGGCGTTGACGACGCCTTTGGCTTTCGCGCCGGCGGCACCCAAAACGCTCACCGCATTGGCAGCCACCCCGACATTGCCGTCGACCGTCACATTATCGGCATTGATCTGCAGCAGAGCATTGGCCTGGGCCGTGCCGCAGGCATCGACGCTCGCCGTGACGTCGATGTTGGCGGTAGCGGCTGCGGTTCCGATCGTGACGTGGCTATTGGCGAAAATGTTCGCGGACGCGGTTGCCAACGCCTTGTTGAGGAACCCACCGGAATCCGCCACGGCCTTGACGTCGATGCCGTGATTGGCCTGCACGTCGCGCTGGGCATGGATCATGAGATTGGCGCTGGCAATGGCCCCGCCGGCGCTGCCGCCGCCCATGAGTGGCGTGCCCAGTTGGTCTGCCGAGGCGGCAATGTCCACAACGCCGTTCAGGATGACGTTGTCGCGAGCCGTGATGTTTGCCAGGGCACTTGCCCGCGCGAGCGAGCCCTCGAACGAAAACGAGCCGTGGGCGATCACGTTGATATCGCCGGCGACACTGACATCGCTGCTCGCGGCATCGATGACCAGATTCGCCCTGCCTGTGGCAATGCGGTGCGAGCCAATAGGAATACCCTGCATGTCGGCAGTCGCCGTCACGTCGACATTGCCGCCGACGACCACCCTGCCTGCGAAAATGTTTGCCAGGGCATTCGCCGCGACGGTTTGGCTTCCGCCCGACCTGGCGAGGGCGCTCACGCTGATATCGCCCGCAGCGTTCACTTGCCCGCCGGCGGCATCGACCAGCAGGTTGGCGAGCACGCCAACGCCGTTGCCTGACGTGATGTTCTGATCCGCCGATGCGGCCACATCGACGACACCCAGGAAGTCTATATTTCGACAAGCCGTTATGCTGGCCAGCGCCGTTATCCGCGTAAGGCTCGCGCTCGAGGCGCGGCCATTGGCGGTTACGTGGATGTCGTCGAGGCTGACATTCCCGAAGCGCGCATTCACGACCAGATCGGCTTCCGCATTGACGGCGTTGATGGGAGAGCTGTGTCCTTTTGCCGATGCGTCGACGCCGATACTGCCGGCAATGACGACATCGTCTCTGGCGAAGATATTCGCCCGGGCATTGGCGACAGCACTGTGACTGCCGCCTGATCCGGCAACAGCATCGACAGCGATGCCATGGTTTGCGTAAACGTTGCCATTCCTGGCGTCGATAATGAGATTGGCGTTGGCGGCGGCGCCGTCTCCGGACGAGGTGTTGATTGCCGAGGCGCTCGACATTAACAGCCCCGTTGAGCACGACATCGGCATTGGCCGCGACATTGGCCAGCGCCAGCGCCTGGGCGCTGCCGTGGCTCGAGCCGAAAGCGTTGGCAATGACCGTTACATCGCCGGCGACACTGGCATTGCCGCCGGCATTGATCAGCAGATTCGCCGTAGCATTTACATGGTGGAGAGACCCGTGAGAGCCGAGCATCGCGGCATTGGCCGTGACATCGACATCGCCGCCGATGACCACATCGCTTGCCGCCAAGATATTCGCCCTGGCATTGGCGGAAACGGTGTGCCCGCCGCCGGAAGCGGCGAAGGCAGTTACGGTCACGTCACTGGCTGCATTCACGCTGCGCCCGGCGTCGATCAGCAGGTTGGCGACGGCGTTGATATTGCTCCCGGATGAATGCGCCTGGTTCGCGGACGCGACAACTTCGACGGCACCCAGCAAATCGATATTTTTGCCGGCGGTCACATTGGCCAGCGCACTCGCCTGAATGATAACCGCGCTGGACGCCTGCCCGTTGGCCCTGACGTGTATGCCCCCGATGCTGGCGCTGCCGAACAGTGCCTGGATTTGCAGACTGGCGTCTGGGCGCACGCCAAAGTGGGCGTTAGATCCGGCCTGTTTGCCCGACGCGCTGACATCGACATTGCCGGTGATGACGACATCGTTTGCCGCGAAGATATTCGCCACGGCATTGGCGACAACCCTTTGGGTTCCGCCGGATTCGGCAAGGGCGGCGACATTGATGCCATGCGCCACATTGACGTCGTGGCCTGCGTTGATCAGAAGATTGGCGCTCGCCCTGGCGGTGCTGCTGCCGAAGTTGCTGGACTTGTGCGCCGACGCGCTGACGTGGACGGAGCCGGCGATCGTGACGGTCTGTCTGGCAATCAGATCTGCCAACGCTGTCGCCTGAACCTCGCCACCGATCGGGGCCAGGGCGATCGCGTTCACCATCACATCGCCACCAAAGCTTGCCTGCCCGTTGGCGGCTCTCGTTTGCAGGTTGGCGAGTGCCTGAACGCGATTGCCCTCCGCCGCGATCTGAATTCGCTGAGGCGACGACGTCGACTGTGCCGCCGATCGAGAGATCGGTCAGAGCGAAGATGTTCGCCTGGGCATTTGCGGTGACGTGTCCATCGCCGTGCGATTTCGCCAGCGCATCCACATCGATGCTGCCGCTCATCCGGACATTGCCGCCATTGGCCTCGATCAGAAGGCGGGCGTTGGCAAGGACGCTTCCGCTCGAACTCGCCGTGGTTGGCCGAGGCAAGGATGTGGACTCCGGAATCGTTCACCGTCACGTCGTGGCCGGCGATGATATTGGCCGATGCATTCGCCCAGGCCGTGCCGCCGCCGTTTGAGGCCAGGGCGATGGCGTTGACCGTTACAGCGCCACCGATGTTCACGGAACCTGCGGCGGCATGCAGTTGAAGGTTGGCCTGGGCCCGGGCTGCATTGCCGGACGAGCCGAGATCGTTCGCCGATGCGGCAATATCGACGCCGCCGCTGATCGTCAGATTGCCGAATGACTGGATATTCGCCAGGGCATTGGCGGTGACGCTATCGCTTGCGTGGCCCTCGCCAAGAGCCGTCACCCTGACGCCGCTGTTCACCTGTACGCTTCCGCCTATGGCACTCACGCCCAGCACCAGGCTCGCCAGCGCATCGACATGGCCGTTGCCGTGCGGCTGGTTTGCCGAGGCCGTGATGTCGACCCCGCGCTCCAGCGAAACCGAGCGGCCTACGACCTGCGCCTTGGCAATCGCGCTGACATCGCCTGTGCCGCTGCTGGCTGCCTTGGCGGTCACGGAAAGATCGCCGCTGATCGCAGCATTGTGCGCCGCGAAGATATTGACCGTAGCCCCGGCCGATGGTTGGGGGCCGCTCGCATGGGCATTGATGGCGATATTGCCGCTGGCGATGAAGTCATGGCCGGCATCGGCGGAGAACAGCGCATGCTGCACGCTGCCGCCGGAGGAAAGGATGGTGACGTCCTTGACGTGAATGTCGTTCCCGGCATTGAGCACGATGTCGCCGGCCGCGCGTGACCCCGGTGCCGGGGTTGGAGAGCAGGGAGATGGCATGCGCCGCGGAGCCGATATTGCCCCCGTTCGCATTCATGTGGATGAATCCGCCCAATTGCTGGATCGCATCCTGGGTGCCCGGGTTGGTAGCATGTTGGCGTGCTGCCCGAACAGAATATTGCCGGCCTGGGTGGCGCCGGCCGTCAAGGTCAGATTGCCATTTCCGCCCGTCAGGACATGGTCGTCACCCAGCGCGTCGAACAGGATGTCGCGGTTGGCGACGAGACTGATGTCGGTGCCGCCAGCGAGATGGGTCTCGATAAAGTTCGAGCCGATGTTTGAAATCGACGCCATTGGCTGTCAGCGCGCTGGTTCCGCTGGCGACGACGCGGATATCCTGCGGGTCGATGAGCAGCGCGCCGCCCTTGCCGGCCTTGATCGTGCCATGCAGCCCGACCTGCTTGCCGGACACTTCGATCTCGCCACCCTTGCCGCCATTGGCGCCGCCGACAGCGGAGACATAGGCCATCGCCTTGATATCGTCGCCGCCAGCGGCCTTGGCGATGATCTGTCCGCCGGCGCCCGCGCCGTCGCCGCGTGCCGTGACCTGGCCACCGATATTGATGTCGCCTTGTGAGGTCACCAGAACGGCGCCGCCCTGACCGTTCGCCGCAAACGCATCCGCGTCCACGATCCCGTTCAGGTTCACAACCGCATTGACCACTTCGCTGGCGACATTGGCCGAGATCAGGACCTGGCCCGAACGCGCCTGCAGGGTGCCGGCGTTATCGACACCAACAGCCTTGCCGTCGCTCACGATCTTCTCGACCGCGCCCGCCGGCACGACAAAGTTGATCAGGCCCGTGCCGGAGAGATCCAGGGTGAACTGATTCGTGCCAGCCAGCGCGATGGTGCCAAGATCAGCCTTGATGAAGCCCGTGTTCTGCACATAGGGCGCCGCAAGAATTGCAAAGCCGCCATTGGAGACGGAGATCGAGCCCTGGTTGATAACAGCCCCATAGCCCGAGCCGCTGTAGCTCGCGGCTTGCGTGGGATCGCCATTCACCGTCATCGCCGTCGTCGCGAGCAGCGCGCCGACATTGACTTGTGATGTCCCGGTGAAGGTGATGCCAGCGCTGTTCAGGATGAACACGCGCCCATTGGCGTTCAGCGCACCGGCGAGATAGGAGGGAACCCCGCCGACAACCCGGTTGATCGCAACCGACGTGCTGCCCGGCTGATAGAAATTGACCGTCTCGCCGGCGGCGATCGAGAAGTCCTGCCAGTTGATGTTCAGGACATTGCTTTGTTGATTGATATTAGTGGTCGTGCCGTTCGGGTTGGTGATCGTGCCCTGGCCGCCGGTGACCTGGCCGCCCGTGGGGCCGGCGAGTGCGACACCGCCAGCGCCCAGAATCACGGCGCCGCTGAACAGCACCATGAGACAGGAGGAGACTTCCTGGCGCTTCTTGTTGCGCCACCGCTTCCAGCGAAATTCGATCTTGCCTTCGCGCAAGTGGAAATTGTCGATCATGCCGTCCCCCTGTCTTCGGGCGTGGCCCAAAGACTCCCCACACGTCACGGTGCTGTAACCGTCCGACCCGGTATCAAGGGTTGCAGAGTACGAAAAATACGGTCGACTGCGAAGGGAACAGAATGCTGGGCGAACGAAATAAAGTATTTGGTAGGAGCCCGTTTTTGTGAGCCGCGCGGCCGCTAAAGCACCTGCCAGAGTCGGTCGGTGCCGTAGAGGATCAGGATCGCCTGGCCCGGTGCGGGCGGCGTTTTGAGGCTTCGGCCGGGCTTGCCGGCATTCTTACTGCCGGTGATGACCTTGCCATCCGGGGCGGTGAACCGGCATTCCACTTCTAGCGAGTTGCCGCCTTTGGCGGCGCGCAGCCTTGCCGAGATAATCTCACCAGGCAAAAGTCCCGCTTCGGCCGCAAACCGCTTCTCGCCGCTACCACGTTTGCGGAAGTAAAAGGCGATGCCGAGATCGAGAAGGGCGGGCAGAAACAGGATGGGGCCGAGCTGGCGCATCCAGTCGTTATCCGGGGACAGCGGATGTCCCAGGAACAGGTCAGGCTGGTAGGCGATCAAGGTGACCACGGTCGCGGCGATGGCGAACAGCGCGGCATAGCCGAACAGCATCGCGCCAAGCCATGACGGGATCAGGCTGGGGAACGGTCCACGCCCGTTACGAATTCGCGGCTGCCCTTGCGCAGAAAGGTGACATCTTCCAGCCGCGGCAGGGGCAGCCAACGACCGTACCATGATCGTATCGCCCATTGTCCCCGACCCCCGTCGTATCAACTTGGTCTGCTTGGTCTACTCGGCCGCTTTTCTCACCACCGGCTTGGGGGCGTGTTGCTCGTTCTGGCGCTTGATCGCCTCGAACACCGCGGCCTGGGTCGGCCGCGGGATATAGCGGCCGGCGCCGCGCTCGACATTCAGCTTGCCGTCGGCCCAGACGACCTTGCCCTGGCTGATGGTGTGGCTGGGATTGCCGGTCACCTTCATACCTTCGAAGATGTTGTAATCGACCTTCTGGTGATGGGTCTTGGCCGAGATGGTGCGCGTTGCCTTCGGATCCCAGACCACGATATCGGCATCGGCGCCGACGCTGATCGAGCCCTTGCGCGGATAGATGTTGAAGATCTGCGCGGCGTTGGTCGACGTCACTTTCACGAATTCATTCATCGTCAGGCGGCCTGTGTTGACGCCATGGGTCCACAGCACCGCCATGCGGTCTTCCACGCCGCCGGTGCCGTTGGGGATCCGGGTGAAGTCGTCGCGGCCCATGCCCTTTTGCGGCGCGCAGAAGCAGCAATGATCCGTGGCCGTGGTCTGCAGATCGCCGGATTGCAGGCCGCGCCACAGCGCCTCCTGATGTTCGCGCGAGCGAAACGGCGGGCTCATCACATGGGCGGCGGCCACATTCCAGTCCGGGTTGCGATAGACGAAATCGTCGATCAGCAGATGGCCCGCCAGCACCTCGCCATAGACCCGCTGGCCTTCGCGGCGCGCCCGGGTGATCGCCTCCAGCGATTCCTTGCAGGAGTTGTGCACGACATAGACCGGCGTGTTGATGATCTGGGCAAGGCGAATGACGCGGTTGGCGGCTTCGCCTTCGACGGCCGTCGGCCGCGACAGCGGATGGCCTTCCGGCCCGGTGATGCCCTTCTTCAGCAGTTCCTGCTGCAGGAACCAGACGAGATCGCCGTTCTCGGCATGGACGGTGGCGAGCGCGCCCAGCTCCTGGCAGCGCTGGAAGCTCTGCAGCATCTGCTCGTCGGTCACCATGATGGCGCCCTTGTACGCCATGAAATGCTTGAAGCTGTTGACGCCATGCTTGGCGGTCAGCACGCCCATCTCCTCGCGCACCTTGTCCGACCACCAGGTGACCGCGACATGGAAGGAATAATCGCCGGCGGACTTTTTCGCCCATTCCATCCATTGCTGATAGGCGGAGAGCAGCGAGGTATTGGGGCTCGGGATGACGAAGTCGATGATCATGGTGGTGCCGCCGGCCAGGCCCGCCGAGGTGCCGGAAAAGAAATCCTCGCTCGCCACCGTGCCCATGAAGGGCAATTCCATATGGGTATGCGGATCGATGCCGCCCGGCATCACGTATTGGCCGCCGGCATCGATGGTCCTGGTGCCGGCCGGCACATCGAGCTTGTCGCCGATGGCCTTGATCTGGCCCTCGGCGCAATGCACGTCGCTGCGGAATGTGCGGTCGCCTGTGACGATGGTGCCGCCGCGGATCAGGATCGACATGGCGTGAGCCCTCCCAGCCGATGAAGTTGGCCAATGAAGTTGATCAATTGGTCAAATTCTAACGCGGGCGGGGGTAGGCGAGAAGGGGGCTGGGAACTCCCTCGCCCACGAAGTCGGGAGAGGGCGGGGCCCATGGCGAAGCCATGGGAGGGTGAGGGCAATTACACCCTCACCCCGACCCTCTCCCGCCTCGCGGGAGAGGGAGAAGACGCTCACTCCGCCGCGCTCTCCAGCCCGATGGGGCAGGAGACGCCAGTGCCGCCGAGGCCGCAATAGCCGCCGGGGTTCTTGGCGAGATATTGCTGGTGATACTCCTCGGCGTAGTAGAACGGGCCGGCCTCGGCGATCTCGGTGGTGATCGCGCCATGGCCCGACGGCCGTCAGCATTTTCTGATAGGCGGCCTTCGAAGCCTCGGCCGCACGCTTCTGCTCCGGCGTCAGGGTGTAGATCGCCGAGCGGTATTGCGTGCCGGCATCGTTGCCCTGGCGCATGCCCTGGGTCGGGTCGTGGCCTTCCCAGAAGATCTTCAGCAGCTGGTCGTAGGAGATGACCTTGGGGTCATAGACCACCAGCACCGCCTCGGTATGGCCGGTCAGGCCCGAACAGGTCTCCTGATAGGTCGGATTCGGCGTGCTGCCGCCGGCATAGCCGACCGCGGTCGTATAGACGCCGGGCGTCTGCCAGAACTTGCGCTCGGCGCCCCAGAAGCAGCCCAGCCCAAAGACGGCCTGCTCGAGGCCGGCCGGGAAGGGGCCCTTGAGCGGGTGGCCGTTGACGAAATGCTTGGCCGGGACGGCGATTTCCTGGCTGCGGCCAGGCAGTGCATCCTCGGCGCTGGGAACGGTCTGTTTGCGGGATAGCAGCTTGGAGAACATGGCCCCAATCCTCCTTCTTCAATTCTGTCGGTTGCTGGCCCCAATATTGGGTGTCGGGGCGGCTTTGTCACGGGGCATCGGGTGTGGCTGGCCGCCCTCACCAAGGACCCAGCTTCAGAAGGTATTAAGGGGTCCGGGCGGAATAGTTGGGAAACCAATCAGGGGAGAGCGGCCATGCCCATGAGCAAGCGCCTCGGCGCAGAATTCATCGGCACGTTCTGGCTGGTTCTGGGTGGCTGTGGCACCGCCGTGCTGGCCGCCGCGTTTCCGGGGCTCGGCATCGGCTTCCTCGGCGTGGCATTGGCCTTCGGGCTCACCGTGCTGACGATGGCCTTTGCGATCGGCCACATCTCCGGCTGCCATCTCAACCCGGCGGTTTCCGTAGGCCTGGTGGTCGGTGGCCGTTTTCCGGCGAGCGAGCTGCTGCCTTATATCGTCGTCCAGGTGCTGGGCGGCGATCGCCGGCGCGGCGGTGCTCTACATCATCGCCAGCGGCCATGCCGGCTTCGATGCCGGCGCGGGCTTTGCCTCCAATGGCTATGGCGATCATTCGCCGGGCGGTTATTCGCTTCTCGCCTGCCTGGTCGACGAAGTCGTGATGACCTTCATGTTCCTGATGATCATCCTGGGCGCCACCGACGAACGCGCGCCCAAAGGCTTCGCCCCGATCGCCATCGGCCTCGGCCTGACGCTGATCCACCTGATCAGCATTCCGGTCACCAATACGTCGGTAAATCCGGCCCGTTCGACAGGCCCGGCGATCTTTGCCGGCGGCTGGGCGCTGGGCCAGCTCTGGCTGTTCTGGGTCGCGCCCATCCTCGGTGCGGCCATCGCCGGCGTTGCCTATCGCTGGCTGGGCAAAAAGAACTAGCCCCCGCGTTACTTCAGCCAGCGAACACCTGAACTCCGGCTTTTGGCGATGGAAAGGCGCGCCCGCAGACGGCATTGACGGGGTGCGCCGCGGCGATGATCCTGCCGGGCAACAGGCAGGATGGGACCATGGCAAAACACGGATATGAAGCGGGGCGGCTGAACCTGCCCTTCGTCGGTCACTGCACCTTCGGCAAGCAGCCGATCTGTGCCGACTGGAACAAGATCGATGCCGATGTCGCGGTGCTGGGCGTACCCTTCGACATGGGAACCCAGTATCGCGCCGGCGCGCGCTTCGGTCCGCGCGGCATCCGCGAGGCCTCGACCCTGTTCTCCTTCGGCCATAGCGGCGCCTACGATTTCGAGGACGACGTCGTCTACATGCCGGTGGACAAGGTGCGCGTCGTCGATTGCGGCGATGTCGACATGATCCACACCGACACCATGGCCTGCCACGCCAATACCGAGGCCGCGGTGCGCCAGATCCTGAAATGCGGCGCGCTGCCGGTGATGCTGGGCGGCGATCATGCCATCCATGCGCCCTGTATTGCCGCCTTCTCCGAGCATGGGCCGGTGCATATCGTGCATTTCGACGCCCATCTCGATTTCGTCGATGAGCGCCATGGCGTGCGCTATGGCCATGGCAATCCGCTGCGCCGCGCTTCCGAGATGAAGCATGTCACCGGCATGACCCAGATGGGCATCCGCAACGTCAGCTCGTCCAACCGCAGCGATTACGAAGCGGCGCGCAAGGCGGGCTCGACCATCCTGTCGGTGCGCGATGTGCGCCGCCTGGGGGCGAAGGGGACGCTGGCCAAGATCCCGGCCGGCAAGCGCTATTACGTCACCATCGATATCGACGGCTTCGATCCCTCGATCGCGCCGGGCACCGGCACGCCCAGCCATGGCGGCTTTCTCTATTACGAGGTGCTGGAGATCCTCCAGGGGCTGGTCAAGCGCGGCGAGGTGATCGGCATGGATCTGGTGGAAGTGGCGCCGCATTACGATCCCAGCGGGATCACCTGTTTTCTGGCGGCCCAGCTGCTGATGAATTTCCTGGGCTTCATCTTCCATGAGCGCGGTCCGGAGAGACGTCAGAAAGGCCGGTCCAAGGCGCGTCACCAAAGGGACCGTGGGCTCACAGCATCGAAGAAACGTAGCGCGCGATAGGCAGAACAGTAGACAAAGGCCCGGCACCTTGCGGCGCCGGGCCTCGTCTTTGTCAGCTCAACCTAAGCGACGATGGTCAGTGGCCGCTGTTATGGCCGCCCAAGCCACCGAGTCCGCCATTGCCCCCCAACCCGCCGAGGGCGCCGCCAACCGCGTTGCCGGCCCCGGCGACGGCACCGCCGATGCCGCCCAAGGCACCGCCAGCCGCTCCGCCCACCGCACCTGTAGCACCGCTGACCGCTCCTCCGACTGCCACCAACGGCGCCGCCAACACCACCAACCGCACCGCCGGCGCCGCTCACGGCACCGCCTGTGCCGCTACCGACGCCACCGGTGCCGCTGCCGGTTCCGCCAGAGCTGCCCGTTCCCGATGTGCTGCCGTTGCCGAGCACGGCACCCAGCGCATCGTCGCCGGTCAAAGGCGTTGCCGCCGGAGGCTGACCGACTTCGATTTTGGCCAACTGGCTGTCATCGACCTTGATCGTCGTGCCATCAGCACCCAGCACCTGGCCACCGACCACGCCGCCATTGCCGCTGCCGGTGCCCGAGGCAACGCCAGCGCCGACGAGACCGCCATTGCCGCTACCCGCACCAGAGGCAGCGCTGGCACCGACAAGGCTGCCGTTGCCGGTGTTGGCACCGGAGGCAACGCTCGCACCGACGAGGCCGCCATTGCCGCTGCTGGCACCGGAGGCGGCGCTGGCGCCAACAAGACCGCCATTGCCACTGTTGGCACCGGAGGCGACGCTGGCACCGACGAGACCGCCATTGCCGCTACCGGCACCAGAGATGGCGCTCGCGCCGACGAGCCCACCGTTACCGCTACCGGCGCCGGAGCCGGCGCTGGCGCCGACGAGACCGCCGTTGCCGCTATTGGCACCGGAGCCGGCGCTGGCGCCAACGAGACCGCCATTGCCGCTGTTACTGCCGGCAATCGCGCTGGCGCCAACGAGCGCCGCCGTTGCCGGTATTGTCGCCGGAGCCGACACCGCCGCCGATGACCGGGTTATTGCCGCCGGAACTGCCGCCCGTGCCGCTGCTCGACCCGCCGCCTGAGCCCTGCGTTCCGGGATCGCCGCCCGAGGCCGGTGGCTGGCTGCCGCCACTGGTCAGGCTGGCAACGGTTCCCGCGCCGCTCGCATGGGCCTGGTTTGCGACATTGACGAGGCAGGTATTCAGGCTGGGCCCGCCGAGACAGCTGACGGCATCGCTGGTGAGATTGTTGGAGAGGTCGACCGCCGCGATCTGGCCGACCGGCAGAAAGCTCGCCAGCTGTTCGACGGCCCTTGCGTTGCTCGCATAGAGGCAGGCCAGCCCGCCGATTGCGGTGCCGGCAAGCAGGGCAAGCGACAGCGAGATCCGGCCCATCTTCGCATTCGCGTGTGGCCTGACACTGGTCATTGGCATGCGCATGGATGTGATCCTTCTGATGTTGCTTGCCGCTTGCGGCGGGATGCCGCTTTTCCGGCAAGGTCGCGCGCTACGTTTGCGTCGGCTCGCGAACATCACGAGCCGAGTTGCTGCATGGCCGCGTGGAAGGCATTCCGGCACCGCTCGGATTCCTTCTGCAGCGTGGGGATCGAGGCGAGAGCAACCCAGCAATCGAAATTGACCTGGGCGATCGCCTCGGTCTTCGGATCGGCGCCCGCATTCATGCGGGCAAGGGCCGCCATCAGCCCGTCGCGTTCCCTGCGCCATGCTCTGTTGCAGGTCAGGGGTGAGCGTCCAGTTCGTCGGCCATTCCGGATCGACGGCGAGATTGGCCTGGGCCCGGTCGCTCTTGTTCTGGAAATAGCTCTGGCCCGATTCGTCATGCAGCTTTGCCACGGCAAACTTGGCGATCTCCGCATATCCCTGGGCCAGGGATTGACTGAAGGCGTGGTTCGGGCTGGCTGCCGCGACGGAGACGGCGGCCGTCAGCGCGATGGCAAGCGACTAAAAAGCGTAAGACTCTCATATGAGACCTTTCTGGCATTTTTCGGCCACCCGGTCGGTTTTCTGCGCCTATTGGTCTGAGTTCATTCGTAGCCTCGCTTGAATAAACCCTATGTCGCCGAGCATGGCGGTCAATGGCTGAGTACAAATTATTGTGATGTTTATTGGAGATATAAACGAAGTATTAAAATATAATCGAAGAATTAATGCGTCGCTGGACAATGGTCATTTCACAAGATTTATCATGGCGATCGCCCGGAGGTTGGTTTGCATCTATTGATTCTCGCTAGCAATTTATTGTTGCATTAACTATTCCTGGTATGAATTTGGGCCATACCAGCGGCACGCGAAAATCGCGCCTTTGCCGCCACTTGTTGGGAAGCAGCCGTTGGTCGTTAACGCTCTATGGATGCGCGCGAAAAGCCGGCCGGACAACTCAGCCGGCAACAGGCCCCGCGAACGGCCTCAGATCATATCGAGCGGGCCGGCCTGGCGTGGCGGTGGCGATAGGGCATCGAGTGCTGCCAGGTCTTCGCTGCTCAGCGCGATATCGGCCGCCTCGCGGTTCTGCTGCACATGCTCGATCTTGCTGGCCTTGGGAATGGTCAGGACATTGGGCCGGCGCAGAACCCAGGCGAGCGCGATCTGCGCCGGGCTCGCTTCGTGGCGTTCGGCCACGCGGCGCAAGCCGGCGCTGCGCATCAGCGGCCCGATCTCCAGCGGCGAATAGGCCATGATGGGCAGCTTCTCGCCCTCGGCCCAGGGCAGCAGATCGAATTCGATGCCGCGATGGCTCAGATTGTAGAGCACCTGGTTGGTGGCCGCGGCGCGGCCGCCGGGCAGGCGATGCAGCTCGCGCATGTCGCCGGTGTCGAAATTGCTGACGCCGAAGCTGCGGATCTTGCCGGCCTTCACCAGGTCCTCGAAACCCGCGAGCGTTTCCGCCAGCGCGATACTGCCGCGCCAATGCAGCAGATAGAGATCGAGGCGATCGGTGCGAAGCCGCTTCAGGCTGCGCTCGCAGGCGGCAACCACGCCCGACCGGCTGGCATTATGCGGATAGACCTTGCTGACCAGAAAGACCTTGGGCCGCCGGCCCTTGATGGCCTCGGCCACCACCTCTTCGGCGCCACCCTCGGCATACATCTCGGCGGTATCGATCAAAGTCATGCCGAGATCGATGCCATGGGTCAGCGCGGCGACCTCGTCTTTGCGCCTGCCGCGGCTCTCGCCCATCTTCCATGTTCCCTGACCCAGAACGGGCACGGCGTCACCGTTCGGCAGCGATAGCTTGCGGAGCGCCTTCATCGGCTCAACTCCTTCATGGCCTGATCGAGGCCGTCGAGGGTCAGCGAATACATGCGGCCTTCCATCAGCCGGCGCAGGATCTGCAGCGAGGGCGTGTGCTCCCAGCGACCCTCGGGGCGCGGATTGAGCCAGATCGATTTGGTGAAATGCTTCGTCAGCCGCTGCATCCAGACCTGACCCGGTTCCTCGTTCCAATGCTCGACGGACCCGCCGGTCTGGATGATCTCGTACGGGCTCATGGTCGCATCGCCGACGAAGACCACCATCCAGTCCGGTCCGTAGCGATGCAGGATGTCCCAGGTTGGCATCTCGTTCAGGTCACGGCGCCGGTTGCTGCGCCACAGCCGCTCATAGGGGCAGTTGTGGAAATGGAAGGTTTCGAGATGGCGGAATTCCGCACGCGCGGCGGAGAACAGCTGCTCGCAGGCCTCGATATGGTCGTCCATCGAGCCGCCGATATCGAGCAGCAGCAGCACCTTTATCTTGTTGTGCCGCTCGGCCTGGAGCTTCAGATCCAGCAGCCCGGCATTGTGGGCCGTGGCGCGGATCGTGCCCGGCATGTCGAGTTCGTTGGGCTGGCCTTCGCGCGCGAAGCGGCGCAGCCGCCGCAGCGCCAGTTTCATCGCGCGCGTGCCGAGCTCGACATCGCCGTCGAGATCGCGGAACTCGCGCTTGTCCCAGACCTTGACCGCGCTGCGGTTGCGTGAATCGCCCTGGCCGACGCGCACGCCCTCGGGATTGTAGCCATAGGCGCCGAAGGGCGAGGTGCCCGCGGTGCCGATCCATTTCGAGCCGCCCTGATGGCGGCCCTTCTGCTCGGCCAGGCGCTGGCGCAGGGTCTCCATCAGTTTGTCCCAGCCGCCCAGCGCCTTGATCGCCGCCATCTCTTCCGGCGTCAGCAGTTTCTCCGCCAGTTTCTTCAGCCATTCCTCCGGCAGGTCGACAACCATGTCGGGGCTGACGGTTGCCAGGCCGCGGAAGAAATGGGCGAAGACCTGGTCGAAGCGGTCGACATGGCGCTCGTCCTTGATGAGGGCCGAGCGGGCGAGGAAATAGAAATCCTCGACGTCATAGGCGGCAACGCCCGCCTTCAAGCCCGCGCAGCATGGTGAGATATTCGGTCAGCGAGGTCGGCACCCCCGCCGCGCGCAGCTGGGCGATGAATCCGGCGAACATCAGCCCTGGCTGCGGCGATGCAGGAAGGCGATGCGCTCGAACAGATGCACATCCTGCTCGTTCTTCAGCAGCGCGCCATGCAGCGGCGGGATCACCACCTTCGGGTCCTTGGAGCGCAGCGCATCCACCGGGATTTCATCGGCCATCAGCAGCTTCAGCCAGTCGATGAGCTCGGACGTCGCCGGCTTCTTCTTGAGGCCCGGCACCTCGCGGATTTCGTAGAACAGGTGCAGGGCCTCGCGCGCCAGATCCTTGCGCAGATCGGGCAAATGGGAAGCGACGATCCGCTCCATCATCTCCGGATCGGGAAAGCGGATGTAGTGGAAGAAGCAGCGGCGCAGGAAGGCGTCCGGCAGTTCCTTTTCATTGTTGGAGGTGATGATCACCACCGGCCGGTGCTTCGCCTTCACCGTTTCGCGGGTCTCGTAGACGAAGAACTCCATGCGATCGAGTTCCAGCAGCAGGTCGTTGGGGAATTCGATATCCGCCTTGTCGACCTCGTCGATCAGCAGGACCACCGGCTCGTCCGCCTGGAAGGCATCCCACAGCTTGCCATGGACGATGTAGTTGGCGATGTCGTGGACGCGCGGGATCGCCCAGCTGGCCGTCGCGCAGCCGCGACACGGCGTCATATTCATAGAGTCCCTGCTGGGCCTTGGTGGTGGATTTGATATGCCACTGGATCAGCGGCAGGCCCATGGCGCCGGCAATCTCGAAGGCCAGCATGGTCTTGCCGGTGCCGGGCTCGCCCTTGACCAGCAGCGGCCGCTCGAGCGTGACGGCGGCATCGACCGCGACCTCAAGATCGCGCGAGGTGATGTAGCTGCTGGTGCCTTTGAAACGCTTGCGCAAGATGCGGCTCCTGGAACACGTGAAAGCAGGCGAGAATATCGCGCATTCCCTCGTGGTGATACCGTCCAGGCTTGAAGACGTCGGAGATTTCGTCATGAGACCGTCCAGGCTGGCCGGCATGTCCGGCATCGGTGTCGATCGTATGGGCGATCGTGCCGATGCGATGAAGGGCCGGGATTTCCTGCGGCTGGAAAACCTCGATACCGACATTCCGCCCCATGATCTGGCGCTTGCCGCCACGCGCGCGGCCATCACCGAAGACAGCAACAATAGTTATCTGCCTTTTGTCGGGCAGCTGCGGTTGCGCCAGGCCGTGGCGGCCCATGTCGCGCGTCTCTCGGGCGTGGCTTACGAAAGCAGCCACGTCCTGATCGCGGCCGGTGGCCTGTCGGGCATTCTCAACGTCCTGTTGACGGTCATCGATACCGGCGATGAAGTCATCCTGACCGATCCCACTTATGCCGGGCTGATCAACCGGGTGAAGCTGGCCGGCGGCGTGCCGAAGCTGGTTCCCTTCGTGAAGGGGGATGGCGGCTGGGTGTTGGACCGCGATGCGCTGAAGCGCGCCGTGACCGCGAAGACGCGGGCCTTCCTGCTGATGAGTCCATCCATGCCTTCGGGTGGTTATCTCACCCGCGAGGATTGGCTCGCCGTTGCGGCGATCGCGCAGGAACGGGACCTCTGGGTCATCAATGATGCGGCCATGGAGCGGATTCTTTTCGATGGACGGCCCGTCATTCACCCCGCCGGTCTGCCTGGCATGGCGGAGCGGGTGATCACGGTGGGCTCGGCATCGAAGGAACTGCGCCTGATCGGCTGGCGGGTTGGCTGGATCGTGGCGCCCGCAAGTCTTGTTCCCGATCTGGCGCTGGTTTCCATGGGCAATGTGGTCGTGCCGGTGGGTATCGGGCAGCAAGGCGCTGCCGTGGCGCTGGAGCAGGGGGACGAAGATGTGGCTCGCGCCACATCGATCCTGGAGCAGCGCCGCGATCTGATCATGGGCGAGCTTGCCGGCTTGCCGGTCGTCCGGCCCGCCGGCGGCTGGTCGCTGCTGATCGATGCCGGCGAGCTCGGCATGACCGGCGCCCAACTCTCGGACCGGCTGTTCGACAAGGCCGAGATCGCCGCCACGCCCATGGCCGGCTGGGGCGAGGTGAACGGCGCACAATTCTTGCGCCTTGTCTTCGCGAATGAGCCGGTGGAGCGGCTGCGGGGCATCGGCGCGCGTATTCGCCGTGCCGTCGGCGCATAGAGCCAGGCAACTATGGCATGGGGCGGGGCGGGACATTATGATGCGCCCGCTTCTGAATTGGAGAGCAGGATGGATTACGAAACGGCGCGCCGGAACATGGTCGAAAGCCAGATCCGGACGAACAAGGTGACCCATGAGGCGCTGCTTGCGGCACTGGCTTCCGTGCCGCGTGAACGTTTCGTGCCGGCCGAGCGCGCCGATCTGGCCTATGTCGATGACGATATCGCCCTCAACGGCGGGCGCTATCTGATGGAGCCCATGATCTTTGCCCGCCTGGTGCAGGAAGCCGATCCGAAGCCAAGCGACAATGCGCTGATCGTGGGCTCGGCAACCGGTTACGGCGCGACGGTACTGGCGGCGCTGGTGAGATCGGTGACGGCGCTGGAAAGCGATCCGGCGCTGGCCGCACGCGGCCGCGAACAATTCGCCCGCCTCAGCGTCATCGGCGCGACCCAGGTGGAGGGGCCGATGGCCCAGGGCTGGGCGCGCGGCCAGCCCTATGAGTTGATCCTGCTGGAGGGTGCGGCAGAGGCGGTGCCCCAAGCCCTGTTCGACCAGCTTGCCGATGGCGGCCGGCTGATGGCGATCATCGTTGCCGGCGAGGGTGTGGGCCGGGCCGTTCTTCATACCAAGCGGGACAATATCCTGTCGCATCGCGCCATCTTCGATGCGGCGATCCACCCCTTGCCCGGTTTTCAGGCCGAGCGCGGCTTCGTCTTCTGACAACGCATCCCAGGCCTCAAGCGACTATGCTATTGTTGCCAGGGGATTGGGGCTGCGCGGAAAATTGCGCGGATCCTAGCAGGGGACCGGGGACGATATGAGCGAGCCGAACGGCACGCCGCCTGAAACATCGATGGAGGCGATTCTTGCTTCCATACGCCGCATCATTGCCGAGGATGGCATTCAGCCGCCGCCGGGTCAGCAGCTGCCGCCCATGCGTCCGGCCCCAGCGTTGGTCTCGGCCCCACAACCACAACCGCCGGCAATTGCGGCACCCCCCGCGCAGCCAGCTCCCGCACAGCCGATCACGGTCCAGGCCGAGCCGCCAGTTGAGCCGGTCCTCGTCCAGCCAGTCGTTATCCAGCCGGGCGCGGTTACTTCGCCGGAGCCACCGGTTGCCAAATCGCCGGCAGCCGTCTGGGGAATCCTGGGCGACCAGCCGGCCGGCATCGGCGAAGAACTGGTGCTGACCCAGATGGTGGCCGAGGATGGTTCGGTTGTCGCATTGGATAAGGCGCCGGGTACGCCGCCAACGAAGGCAGCGGCAAAAGCGGCCGATATGACGGCTTCGTCTCGGCCGCTCGATGTGCTGCTGCTGACCGACGCGCTGCCCGGCAACATGCCGGATGCCGATCTGGCCGTGGTGCCACCGCCGGCGCCGATACCAGCAGCTTCACCGCCACCACCTCCGGCACCTGCGGCTGCTGCGCCAATTCCGGCAGCGCCGCCTCGATCTGTACCGCCTGTGGCATCCGCTCGGCAGCCTGAACCTGCCCCACAACGTGAATCTGACCGTGTCCGGGTCGGCCTTTCTCCCTCCGAATCCCTGATCCAATCCAACCCGGTGTTGGAAGAGTTGGCGCGCGGCCGCAACCAATCTGCGAGCCTGCCCGCCAGCCAATCTGCCGGTCAGCCCGGCGACCAATCTTCTGGGCAAGCGGGCGGCCAGCCCCCCGTTCCGCCAGTTGCGCCGTCCCCTGTCCCGTTGGGCGCGGCGACTGTGGAAGAATTCGTCCGTCAGTCGCTGGAACCGAAAATCCAGGAATGGCTGAACGCCAATCTCAAGGAGATGGTCGAGCGGCTGGTGCAGCAGGAAATCGACAAGATCAGCCGGCGCACCTGAACCTGGTCCTGCTGGAAAGTGCCGTAGCGGCCCTTGCCAGCCCGGTTAGCGGCCCTTAAACAAAGCCACCATGCTCGAAAAAACGTTCAACCCGGCCGAGGTCGAGGCCAAGCATTACGCGCGCTGGGAGAAGGGCGGTTATTTCGCCTGCGACCCCAATTCCCCGGCGAAGCCCTACACCATCATGATGCCGCCGCCCAATGTGACCGGGCGGCTGCATATGGGTCATGCGCTGACTTTCACCCTCCAGGATATCCTGGTGCGCTATGAGCGCATGCGCGGGCGCGATGTGCTCTGGCAGCCGGGCACCGACCATGCCGGCATCGCAACCCAGATGGTGGTCGAGCGCCAGCTGGCCGAGCAGGGCATCGTCCTGGAGCGCAAGGGTGCGCGTGACAACCAGAAGACCATCGGCCGCGCCGCCTTCCTGGAAAAAGTCTGGGAGTGGAAGAACGAATCCGGCGGCACGATCATCGAGCCAGCTGCGCCGGCTGGGCGCCTCGGCCGACTGGGCGCGCGAGCGCTTCACCATGGATGAGGGCCTGTCGCTGGCAGTGCGCAAGGTCTTCGTCGATCTTCATCGCGACGGCCTGATCTATCGCGACAAGCGGCTGGTGAACTGGGATCCGAAACTGCACACGGCGATCTCCGACCTCGAGGTCGAGCAGCGCGACATCAAGGGTCAGCTCTGGCATCTGCGCTATCCGGTGGAGGGCGAGCCGGGGCGTTTCGTCATCGTCGCCACGACGCGGCCGGAGACGATGCTGGGCGATACCGCCGTTGCGGTGAATCCCGAGGACGAGCGCTATCGTGCCCTGGTCGGCAGGCAGTTGCGCCTGCCGCTGGCCGACCGGTTGATCCCGATCGTCGCCGACGAGTATGCCGATCCCGAAGCCGGCAGCGGGGCGGTGAAGATCACGCCGGCCCATGACTTCAACGATTTCGAGGTCGGCCGGCGCCACAATCTGGCGATGATCAATATCTTCGATGCCGATGCGCGCCTGAACGAGAATGTGCCGCCAGCCTATCGCGGCCTGTCGCGCGAGGCCGCGCGCAAGAAGGTGGTCGAGGATCTTGAAGCCGCAGGGCTGGTGGAGAAGATCGAGCCCCATGCGATGACGATCCCCCATGGCGATCGCTCCGGCGTGGTGATCGAGCCCTGGCTGACCGATCAGTGGTACGTGAACGCGGCGGAACTGGCCAAACCCTGCATCGCCTCGGTGGAGCAGGGGCGCACCGTCTTCGTGCCTGAACAATGGACCGCTACATTCTTCCAGTGGATGCGCAACATCCAGCCCTGGTGCATTTCGCGCCAGCTCTGGTGGGGCCATCAGGTGCCCGCCTGGTATGCGCCCGACGGCGAGATCTTCGTCGCCATGACGGAAGCTGAGGCGAAAGCGGCTGCCGCTAAGAAACATGGCGGCGATGTGGTGCTGCGCCGCGACGAGGACGTGCTGGATACCTGGTTCTCCTCCGCGCTCTGGCCGTTCTCGACCTTGGGTTGGCCGGAGAAGACGCCCGAGCTTGCGCGCTACTATCCCGGCGATGTGCTGGTCACCGGTTTCGACATCATCTTCTTCTGGGTCGCCCGCATGATGATGATGGGCGAGCATTTCATGGGCGAGACGCCGTTCGCCACCGTCTACATCCATGCTCTAGTGCGCGACGAGCATGGCCAGAAGATGTCCAAGGCCAAGGGAAATATCGTCGACCCGCTGGATCTGATCGACCGCTACGGCTGCGATGCGCTGCGCTTCACGCTTGCGGCGATGGCAGCACCCGGCCGCGACGTGAAAATGTCCGAGAGCCGGGTCGAGGGCTATCGCAACTTCGCAACCAAAATGTGGAACGCGGCGCGTTTCTGCCAGGTCAATGAATGCCGCCTCGATCCGGCCTTCGATCCGGCCACCTGCCGCCAGCCGGCCAATCGCTGGGCGGTGGGCCGCGTCGTGGCGCTCACCCGGCGCGTCGATCAGGCGCTGGCCGAGTACAAGTTCAACGAAGCAGCCCACGCCCTCTATCACGGTGTGTGGGGCGAGTTCTGCGACTGGTATCTGGAATTCGCCAAGCCGATCTTCGCCGGCAGCGATGTCGCGGCGAAGGTCGAAACCCGCGCGGCGGTAGCCTGGGCGCTGGGGCGCTTGCTGCATCTGCTGCACCCCTTTACGCCCTTCATCACCGAAGAGCTCTGGCAACAGGCGCTTGGCGCCGGCGATCCGCTGATCGTCGCGGCCTGGCCGAGCTTCGCCGGATTAACGGTCGATGAGGCCACCAGCGCGGAAATCGACTGGGTCATCAATCTGGTGTCGGATATCCGTGCCTTGCGGGCGGAAATGAATGTGCCGCCAGGTCCAGAGCTGGACGCGCTGATCCGCGATGCCGGCGACAGGCTCGAGCGCTATCGCGATCTGATCGAGCGGCTGGCGCGGATCAAGCTGCAGCCAGCCGGCGGCACGATTCCTGGCGCCGTTCAGCTGGTCGTGGGTGGTGCCACGGTGATGCTGTCGCTCAAGGGCCATCTCGATGTCGATCGCGAGCGTGCCCGCATCCAGAAAGATATCGACCGTTCGGCAGTGGAGATCGCCAAGGCGGACAAGAAGCTCGCCAATGCCGATTTCATTGCCAAGGCGCCGTCCGAGGTGGTGGCCGAACTGCGCGAGCGGCTGAGCGAGGAAGCGGGCAAGCGCGGCAAACTGGCCGCAGCACTGCAGCGCCTGAACGAGATGAACCGGGGGCCGTCATGATGATGCGCATGCTTCTTGCTCTGAGCCTGCTGGCGGGAACGTTTGCCGCGCATCTGGCGCAGGCAGCACCCATGACGGTAGAGGGCATCACCTTCAGCGACGAAAAGGGCGATTTCACCATCCTGAAGGTGACCGGTACCGGCACCATCCAGGACCCGTTCGTGGTGGTGGAGGATGTGACCGGCGATACGCCGATCCTGGTGATCCGCGGGATGAACATCGGATTCGGAAACCGCATCGGCAGCCAGCACGTCATCGGCTTTGCCATCGCCAAGATCTGCATCAACCACACCGGCAGCAGCTGGACGGAATATCGAATGGAGCTGCGCACCACACCGACCGATCCCAGCCCCTATGGCGACGGACTGTCCTTCGCCCAAGGTTTCACCGGCGGCCCGCCGGCGAACTCCAGCGGATTTCATCATGCGCGCGTGATCGACGAACCGTTCGATGCGATCGATTTCTCCGATGGCCAGATCAAGCCGGGCGAATCCGTCAGCTTCGATTTCATGATCACCGACATGACGCCGAAGCCGGAGGTGTTCCTGCTCCAGCAGCCGGTCAAGCCGGTGTCATGCAATTGTGGGCGCCTGCGGCTGGCGTCGCGCTAGCACCCCATCACCAATTTTCCCTGTACGGCCGAGCGTTCGAGTAGGTCATGCGCCTGGCGCACCGCCTCGACCGACAGCGAGCCTACGCTGGTGACAGGCGGGGCGGGCATGGCTCCGCTATCGAACAATGCCGCAAGCTCGCCCAGCATTCTCTGATAGTGCCGCCACTGGTTGCGATCTTCGGTCAGGGAATAGGCATTGGCGCCGATGGCATGGAACGAGCCGTTGCGCTGAAAGAGATACTCCACATCCGCCGGCGCCGGTGCTTCGGTAATCGAGGCGAGGTTGCCATCGATGGCGACCAGCCGGCAGCACGCGGATAGCATGCGCCCACCAACGAAATCGAGCACGCCGTCGAAGAGGCCGCCGTTGCAGCGAAGCGCCTGGGCGATGAAATTCTCGTCGCGGTAGTTGACGATCTGGCTCTCTGCCAGGCCAAGGCTTTCGATCAGATAGGCCCTGCTCCTCGGATTGCCGGCGGTAACGGTGAGTGCGCCAATGCCGCGCTGGCGCGCCAGCATGATGGCGAAGGTTCCGACGCCGCCGGCAGCGCCGGCGAGGAACAAGGACCTGCCCCGCGCGGCCTTGTCGAGAGCGAGCCACGCGGTGATAGCGGCGACCGGTACCGCCGCCGCCTGATCGTGAGAGAGGGCGACAGGCTTTTTCGCGACCAGTTCCTCCGGCACACTCACATACTCGGCATAGGTTCCGCTGCTCGCGAGATCGCAGACATAGCTGTAGACCTCATCGCCTGGCCGGAAGTCGCCGACGCCGTCATGCACGGCGTCGACGATGCCGGAGAGATCGCGGCCCAGAACGGGCGATGTGACGTTTCGGCCTTCGGCCTGGCCCTTGCGGATCTGGTAGTCGACCGGGTTGAAGGACACCGAGCATACCCTGATCCGCACATCGCCCTTTCGCAGCGGCGGCAGCGGCAGTTCCGCCAGGCGAAAATTCTCTGGGCCGCCATGGGCGCTGAGGGTGATGGCCTTCATCGTTGTTGCAACTCGGGCTCTAAAGAACGCGCTCGAGTGCGGCCAACAGCCGATCGACATCGTCATCGTCGTTGTAATGGGCGATGCCGACGCGCACGACCCCATCATCGGGATCGAGTCCCAGCGCCTCCACGCAACGGCGGGCATAGAAATCGCCGAAGCCGATGGCGATCTGCTGTTTGTTCAGCGCTTCGGCGATAGCTTGGGAGCGCTTGCCCTTGACGGTGAACGAGATCGTCGGTGCGCGGCCCGCCGTCTTTTCCGCCATATCCTTTTGGCCGATGATGCGAATGCCGGGCTTGCCGCGCAGATAGGTCAGCACCCTGTCCGCCAGCCTGTTCTCATGGGCCTCGAACAGGCGATACACCCGTGCCACGCGGCCGTGGAATTCATTCTCGGGCGTCTGGAAGTGATGGCGATCCACCAGATCGAAATAATCGGCAATGCCGACGAGACCTGCGGTCAGTTCGTGATTGGAGCCGCCGGGGAGCAGCTTCAACGGCTCTTCGCCGATGAAGAAGTGATTCTGCGACGCCAGGCTGGCCCAGAGCTTCTTGCGCACATAGAGCAGCGCCAGATGTGGTCCAAAGGTCTTGTAGAGGCTGAAGGCGTAGAAATCGACGTCCAGTTCCTTGACGTTGACCGCGCGATGCGGGGCGGCGGCCACCCCATCCACCATCAGCAGGCCGCCGGCGGCATGGACCTTTTTTGCAATCGCCGGAATGTCGTTGAAACTGCCGACGATGTTGGAGCAATGGCTGACGGCGACCAGCCGCGTCTTCGGGTTCAACAATTCGTCGAGTTTGCCGAGGTCAAGAAACCCCGTAACGGGATCGACCTGCCATTCGCGGATGACGATGCCGAATTCCGCCAGCCGCCGCCAGGCGCCGATATTGGCTTCGTGATCCAGATTGGTGACGACGATTTCTTCGCCCGCCTTCAGGCCCGGGCGCAGCGCCTGGGCCAGCAGATAGACATTCATCGTGGTCGAATGGCCGATGATGATCTCGTCGGGTTCGGCCCCCACCATCGCCGCCATCAGCTTCTTGCCCTCGGCGATGCGCGCGACCGCATCGGCCGACGGCGCGAACGTCCATGAGGGCTGAAGCTGAACCTCGCTCATATAAGCGTGCACACGGTCGATGACGCTCTGGGGCACATAGCTGCCGCCGGCGTTCTCGAAGAAAACCCAGCCATTGGCCAGCGGGGGAAACTGCTTGCGGATAAAGGCGGTATCGAAGGGTTTCATGATGGCTCCGGGCCAGTGTCCCGATTCCGAAATCTGTCGAATCAGATTCTCAGCGGCTGCGGGACACAAGTTATTGATACGAGTGGCCTGCTTATCCCGGAAATTCGCATGTGAATTTCTGCGGCAGGACACTACGGCGGCGCGAGACTATGGCAAGTGGCGGCGTTGTTAAAGCCTTCACCGTTCGCCACCTTGCATCCGCGCGAAATCCGTGTTTCCCATAGCCATGGTCATGGCGCTGCCATTCCTGCTGGGCGTGATTGCGATCATCTGCGCCATGATCGCGCAGCGGCGGGCGGCGATCGGTGTCTGGGTGGTGCTCGCCATCGTTTTGCTGGTCTGGCTGAAATTCCACGCTACCGACCCGCTCGGCCTCTCCTTCTAGGACATGGCGCGCGCTCTCAACATCCTCGGGCTCGCCGGCGTTTCGCTGGTGCTGCTCGTCGCGTTTTTCTATCAGCTGGTGCTGGGTGAATTGCCCTGTCCGCTCTGCCTGCTGCAGCGCGGCGCCTTCGTGGCGCTCGGCATGGGCTTCCTGCTGAATATCCGCTTCGGCTCCTCCACCGCCCATTACGGCATCGTGCTGATCAGTGCGGTGATCGGTGCTGCCACCTCGTCGCGCCAGATACTGCTGCATTTCAAGCCGGGCGACACCGGCTTCGGCTCGGCGCTGCTGGGTCTGCATTTTTACACCTGGGGGCTCATCGCCTTCATGGCCTATGTCGTCTATACCGGGATGCTGTTGTTCATCGAGGCGGGCAGTCCCCGGGAGGAAGACGCAAGGCAAGACGGGTTCGGCCGCGCCGCCCTCTGGCTGTTCCTGCTGGTGGTGGCGGGCAACCTGGTCTCGACGTTGCTGGAATGCGGCGTCGGGCCCTGCGCCGACAATCCGACAGGCTATCTCTGGCTTCAGGGCTGATTGCCCGCGGCTAATCACGAAGGACTCGCCTGGGCATGGCCCCCTGCGGATAAATCATTGGAAGCGCCTGGAAGCGGGGGCTATTTTCCCAACGCCGTAGCGTCAGAGCAGGAAAGCAGCCGTCATGACCAAGTTCGACAAATCCAAATTGCCCAGCCGCCATGTCTCCGTCGGTCCGGCCAGCGCGCCGCACCGCTCTTATTATTACGCCATGGGCATGACGGAACAGGAGATCGCGCAGCCCTTCGTCGGCGTGGTGACGACCTGGAACGAGGCCGCGCCCTGCAACATCTCGCTGGCTCGCCAGGCCCAGGTGGTCAAGCGCGGGGTCAAGGCCGCCGGCGGCACGCCGCGGGAATTTACCACCATCACCGTGACCGACGGCATCGCCATGGGCCATGCCGGGATGAGGTCTTCGCTGGTCAGCCGCGAGGTGATCGCGGACAGCACGGAGCTCACAGTGCGCGGCCATTGCTATGACGCGCTGGTGGGGCTTGCCGGCTGCGACAAATCCCTGCCGGGCCTGATGATGGCCATGGTGCGGCTGAACATTCCCTCCGTCTTCATGTATGGCGGCTCGATCCTGCCCGGCCGCTTCCGCGGCAAGGACGTGACGGTGCAGGACGTGTTCGAGGCCGTCGGCGCCCATTCCGCCGGCAAGATCAACGATGCCGATCTGCACGAGCTGGAATGCGTCGCCTGTCCCTCGGCCGGCTCCTGCGGCGGCCAGTTTACCGCCAACACCATGGCCTGTGTGTCGGAAGCCATGGGCCTGGCGCTGCCCGGCTCTTCCGGCGCGCCGGCGCCCTATGAAAGCCGCGACGCCTATGGCGAAGCCTCGGGCCAGGCGGTGATGGAATTGCTGCGCCGGAACATCCGTCCGCGCGACATCGTCACCCGCAAATCGCTGGAGAATGCGGCGATGGTGGTGGCCGCATCCGGCGGCTCGACCAATGCCGGGCTGCATCTGCCGGCCATCGCGCATGAGGCCGGGATCGATTTCAGCCTGGGCGATGTCTGCGAGATTTTCCGCCGCACACCCTATATCGCGGATCTGAAGCCGGGCGGGCGTTATGTCGCCAAGGATCTCTATGAGGTCGGCGGCGTGCCGATCATCCTGAAGGCGTTGCTCGATGGCGGCTATCTCCATGGCGATTGCATTACCGTCACCGGCAAGTCGATCGCCGACAATCTGAAAGACGTGAAATTGCCGTCTACGCAGGACGTGGTGCGGCCGACCGCCAAGCCCCTATCGACCACCGGCGGCGTTGTGGGACTGAAGGGCAATCTGGCGCCGCAGGGCGCGATCGTGAAGATCGCCGGCATGAAGGTGCTCAAATTCAGCGGCCCCGCCCATTGCTTCGATTGCGAGGAGGATGCCTTCAGCGCGGTGCGCGAGAGCAAGTACAAGGCGGGCGAGGTACTGGTGATCCGCTATGAAGGACCGCGCGGCGGCCCGGGCATGCGCGAGATGCTGGCGACGACCTCCGCGATCTATGGTCAGGGCATGGGCGACAAGGTGGCGCTCATCACCGATGGCCGCTTCTCGGGTGCCACCCGCGGCTTCTGCGTCGGCCATGTCGGGCCCGAGGCGGCGGTGGGCGGCGCCATCGGCCTGGTGAAGGACGGCGACATCATCACCATCGATGCGGAGAAGGGCACGATCAGTGTCGATCTCAGCGACAAGGAGCTGGAAGCGCGGCGCAAGGCCTGGAAGCCGCGCAAGCATGATTACCAGTCCGGCTCGATCTGGCGTTATGCCCAGACCGTGGGCGATGCCGAGAATGGTGCCGTGACACATCCGGGCGCCAAGGCGGAAACCCATGTCTATGCAGATATTTGAAATGGCTTTCGCACCCGGCTTGCGGCGCAACGCGGCTAGCCTTGCGCTGCTGTTGTTCGTCATGCCGCTGCTGGCAAGCTGCGGCATCAATTCGATTCCGACCTATGAACAGCAGGCGAAGGCGGCTTGGGCCGAAGTGCTGAACCAGTATCAGCGCCGCAACGATCTCATTCCCAATCTGGTCGCCACGGTGAAGGGTGCCGCGGATTTCGAGAGCAAGACACTGGAAGCCGTGGTCGAGGCGCGCGCCAAAGTGGGTCAGGTGCAGTTGCCGCCCGACATTCTGACCAACCCCCAGGCCATGCAGGTCTTCGAGCAGAACCAGGCGGCGCTGACCTCGGCGCTGTCGCGCCTGCTCGTGGTGTCGGAGCAGTATCCGGAGCTGAAGGCCAATGCGAATTTCCAGACGTTGCAGGCCCAGCTTGAGGGAACCGAAAACCGGGTCGCCGTCGCGCGGCGCGATTACATTGCCGCGGTGCAGGCCTACAACACCGAGCTAACCACCTTCCCCGGACGCGTCTGGGCCTGGCTGCTCTATTCCGGCAACAAGCAGATGGCGCAGTTCACCATCGACGACAAGGCGGCGACCGTCCCCGCCGTCAACTTCAACTAGCACTGCGGTCATGACCACACGGCGCCTTGGGTTTGTGTTGGGGCTTTTGGCCCTGCTGCTGCCGGGCGCCGCTGCCGCAGAGCCGCCCGTGCCGGTGCTGACGGGCCGCGTTGTCGACAATGCCAAGCTGCTCGATGACTGGACGCGCGGCCAGATGGATAATGAGCTGGCGGGCTTCGAAACGGCCTCCGGCATCCAGCTCGTCGTCGTGACATTGCCCGATCTGCAGGGCTATCCCATCGAGGATTGGGGCATTGCGCTCGGCCGCGGCTGGGGTATCGGCCAGAAGGGAAAGAACAACGGGCTGCTGCTGATCGTGGCGCCGAAGGAGCATGACGTGCGGATCGAGGTCGGCTACGGCCTCGAAGGCCAGATGCCCGACGCCTCGGCCAATGCGATCATCCAGGGAATCATTCTCCCGCGTTTCAGAAGCGGCGATGTGCCCGGCGGCATCAAGGCCGGCGTCGATGCGATCATCGTCGGGCTGGGCGGCAAGCTGCCCAACGGAGCTGCGGCACCACAGCCGCTAACCTCTCAACCCACGGGCACCGTTGCGGCCGCAGCAAATGTCTTCCTGCCGTTTCTGTTCTTTATTGCCGCCATTGTCCTGCTGAATTGGCGCCGCCGGCGACGCGGTCCCTGGGGCGGGGTCTATCCCTATATGGGTGGTTATTCCGGCGGGCGAGGTTTCTCCGGTGGTGGCGGCTTCTCGGGTGGCGGTGGATTCTCCGGCGGCGGCGGTTCGTTCGGCGGCGGGGGCGCTTCGGGGCATTGGTAGCGCCGGCAAAACTGATTCCTGACGGCGAGCGGCAGCGCATCGAGACTGAAATCCGCGCGGCGGAACAGGCGACGAGCGCTGAGTTCGTCGCCGCCATCGCCAGGCGTGTGGAGCGCTATCACGGGGTGAGCCTGACAGCGGGCCTTGTCGGCGCACTGGCAGCGGGTCTGGCTCTCCTCGTCTTTGATCCGTGGATGGCGCTGCTGTCGGCGCTGGGCTTGCAATGCGGTGCCTTCGCCATCGTCTATGCCTTGTTCGAACTGACCCCGCTATCCGTGCGGTTGACGCCGCGCGGCGCGCGGGCGGCGAAGGTGCGACGCTTCGCCCATCTGCTGTTCCTCGACCGCGGACTCGCCAACCTGCCGAACCACAATGGCGTGCTGTTGTTCGTGGCCTTGGCCGAGCGGCGGGTCGAGATCGTTGCCGATCACGGTGTCGATACGCTGGTCGGCAGCGCCGAATGGCAGCGCATTGCCGACGCTTTCGCGGCGACGGCGCGGTCGGGCAAGATCGCAGCTGCCCTGGAAGCCGCGATCCGCGATTTGGGGGCGGCACTGGCCAAACATTTTGCCGCGCAAGCCGGCCAGACCGACCGCGTGCCAGACCGCCTCATCGAATTGTAAGGAGCGACGCCTTTGGCCCGTATCGCTGTCGGTGGTTTCCAGCACGAGACGAATACGTTCTCGCCGACGCCGGCCACCTATGACGATTTTGTCCAGGAGAGCGGCTGGCCCGGCCTCTCGCGCGGCAAGACTTTGTTCGATGCAGTCGATGGTGTGAATATCCCCATCGCCGGGTTTATCGCGGCGGCGAAGCGCGCGGGCCACGATCTCAAGCCGCTGCTCTGGTGCTCGGCCACACCCTCGGGCCGCGTCACCCGCGATGCCTATGAGCGCATCGCCGGCGAGTTGCTGGAGCGCCTGACCCATATCGGCCCGATCGACGCACTGTTCCTCGATCTCCATGGCGCGATGGTGACCGAGCATCTGGAGGATGGCGAAGGCGAGCTCCTGGCCCGCGTGCGCGGCGTGGTGGGCAAGGACCTGCCCGTTGTCACCTCGCTGGATTTCCACGCCAATGTCTCGCCAGCGATGATCGAGCATGCCAGCGCGATGATCGGCTATTGCACCTATCCCCATATCGACATGGCGGAGACGGGCGGCCATTGCGCCAGGCTACTAGACCGGATCATGGCGAAGGGTCCGCTCGCCAAGGCCTATCGCCAGCTTCCCTTCCTGATCCCGCTCACCTGGCAATGCACGCTCAGCGATCCGGCCGCGCGTCTTTTTCGCGAACGCTCGGCGCTGGAGGGCAACGGGGTTGCGAGCCTCAGTTTCACGCCGGGATTCCCGCCGGCCGATATCGCGATCTGTGCGCCCTCGGTTTTCGCCTATGGCGAAAGTCAGGTGGCGGCCGAGCGCGCTGCCGACCGGATGACGGCCCTGGTGGCCGAGGCCGAGGGGGATTTTGCCGGCAAGATCTGGCAGCCGGACGAGGCGGTGCTGTACGCCAAGAAGCTCGCCGCCAAGTCCAGCAGGCCGGTCATCCTGGCCGATACCCAGGACAATCCTGGCGCCGGCGGCAATTCGGATACGGTCGGGCTGATCGAGGCACTGCTGCGCAACGACGCGCAGGATGCGGCCGCGGGTATCCTTTATGACCCAAAGGCCGCGGCGGCGGCGCATTCGGCCGGGCAGGGGGCCGACCTGGAATTAGCCATTGGCGAGGGCACGCGAATTTCCGACCGCAAACCGCTGGCCGGCCGCTTTCGGGTCGAGCGGCTGGGCGATGGAAAATTCGCCGCGATGGGGCCGGTCTATGCCGGTAACCACATGAATCTGGGTCCCATGGCATTGTTGAAAATCAATGGTTTGCGGATCGTTGTGGCCAGCCGGAAGCAGCAGGCAGCCGACCAGTCCATCTTCCGCCATCTGGGTGTCGAACCGGCGGCGCAGAAGATTCTGGCGCTGAAAAGCTCCGTCCACTTCCGGGGCGATTTTCAACCGATTGCTGAAGAGATTCTGGTGGTCGCCGCACCGGGCCCGAACCTGGCCGATCACCGGCAGTTGCCCTATCGCAATCTGCGTCCCGGCATCCGCCTGATGCCCAAGGGCCCGGGATTTAAAGGAATTTAGCCAGCAGGCATCTCCTGACGAATACCCTCTGTCGTCATACCCGAGATCGGCCGATGGGCCGAGGCTCGGGTATCCAGTGTCGCAGGCAAAGACTGGATGCCCGGGCTCGGCCAAGTGGCCGGCCCCGGGCATGATGCTGGAGAGAAAGGGCAGGCCCCCTTTAAAGCTCCAGCTCGCACCACACCGGCGTGTGGTCGGAGGGCTTTTCCAGCTTGCGCGGGTCGCGGTCGATATCCGCGGCCGAAAGCCGGTCGGCCGCCTGGGGCGAAAGCAGCAAGTGGTCGATGCGCAGCCCCTCATCCTTCTGCCAGCGGCCCGACTGGTAATCCCAGAAGGTGTAGCGGTTGGGCTCGGCATGGAGCGCGCGATAGGCATCCACCAGCCCGAGATTGAGCAGCCGGCGGTATTTTGAGCGCGTCTCCGGCTTGCAGAGCGCGTCGTCTTTCCAGCTCACCGGGTCATAGACATCGTCATCGGTGGGGGCGACGTTGTAATCGCCGCCCAGCACCAGCACTTCTTCGTAGGCCAGCAGGTTGCGGGCGTGATCGTGGAGACGATCCATCCAAGAGAGCTTGTAGGGGTATTTGTCGCTATCGACCGGATTGCCGTTGGGCAGATAGAGGCTGGCGACCCGCAGCACCTTGCCGTCGGCTTGCACCAGCGCCTCGACATAGCGGGCATGCTCGTCCTTGTCGTCGCCGGGCAGCCTCGTCGCCTCGATCGTCATCGGATGGCGCGAAAGGATGGCCACGCCGTTGTAGGTCTTCTGGCCGACGATGGCGAGGTTGTAGCCCAGGTCTTCCACCTCCATGCGGGGGAAGCCCTCACTCATCACCTTGAGTTCCTGGAGCAGGACGATGTCCGGCTTCGCCGCCTTCAGCCAGCCGGCGAGATGCACGATCCGGCTGCGGACGGAATTGACGTTCCAGGCCGCGACGCGCACTGCCATGGCTAGCCCGCTAAACGGAGAAAGAAGTGCCGCAGCCGCAGGACGAGGTTGCGTTGGGGTTGCGAACCTGGAACGAGGCGCCGACGAGATCCTCGACGAAGTCGATCTCGGCACCGGCCAGCAGGTCGAGCGAGGTGGCATCGACGAGCAGCTTCACCCCGTCGCGCTGGAACACGGCATCGTCTTCGTGCCGGGTATCGTCGAAGGAAAAGCCATACTGGAAACCGGAGCAGCCGCCGCCGGAAACCGCCAGGCGCAGCATGAGACCAGGATTACCCTCGGCCGCCGCCAGCTGCGCGATGCGCTTGGCCGCGGATTCGGTGAGGGAGACCTGCTTGACCGGGGTGATCTCGTTCATCCCCTCAATGTAAGGACGAAGCCCGGTTTGTCAAACCCGGCCCCGAAGTCGCTGGGCCCGCCTGTCAAACCTGGGCCCGAAGCCTTTGTAAAAGGCGGGTCCAGCCGATACCCTCGCGGCCATGCCGGCTTTAGCCCCCTATGCCAGCCATCCGGACCAAAGCCGTGGCCGGCTGGTGCCGGAGCCCGAAAGCGCCCGGCGCTCGGCCTTTCAGCGCGACCGCGACCGCATCCTGCATTCCACCGCCTTTCGCCGGCTGAAGCACAAGACCCAGGTTTTCGTCTATCACGAGGGCGATCACTATCGCACCCGGCTGACCCACACCATCGAGGTCGCCCAGATCGCCCGATCCATCGCGCGCGTGCTCGCCATCGACGAGGACCTGACCGAGGCGGTGGCACTCGCCCACGACCTGGGCCATCCGCCCTTCGGCCACGCCGGCGAGGAAGCCCTCGACCAGGCCATGGCGGAGTTCGGCGGCTTCGATCACAACGAGCAGACCTTTCGCATACTGACCAGCCTGGAACGGCGCTATGCCGAGTTCGACGGGCTGAACCTGACCTGGGAGAGCCTGGAAGGGATCGCCAAGCATAACGGCCCGCTGATCGGCCCGGGTGCCTCGGCCAAGCACAAGGCGAGGGGCGTGCCGGCCACCATCGCCCGGTATTCGAGCGAGGCGCGCGATCTCGAGCTTGGCGGCTGGCCGGGCGTGGAGGCGCAGGTGGCGGCCCTCTCCGACGACATCGCCTATAACAATCACGATATCGATGATGGCTTGCGCGCCGGCCTGTTCGAGGTCGCCGATCTTGCCGGTGTACCCCTCGTTGGCCCGGTCTTCGCCGAGGTCGCAGCGCGATATCCCGGCCTCGAGCAATCGCGCCTGATCCACGAATCGATCCGCCGGCTGATTGACCGCATGGTGAGCGATTTGATAGAGGAGACGCGCCGCCGGCTGGCCGAGGCCGCGCCGCGTCATGTGGAAGATATCCGCCGGCTGGATCGCGCGGTCGTCTCGTTCTCGCCCGCCATGAGCGAGAACGACCGGGCCCTCAAGCGCTTCCTGTTCGAAAGGATGTACCGCCACGAGCGGGTGTTCCGTGCCACAGTCGAAGCCTCGCAGGCGGTGCGCGATCTGTTCGTGGCTTATCTTGCCGAGCCCGCGAGGCTGCCGCCGGAATGGCAGGCAGAAGCAGGCCGGGCCGGTTCGCCCGAGACCGCAAGGCTGGTAGCGGATTACATCGCCGGCATGACCGACCCTTACGCCTTCGAAGCGCATGGCCGGCTGACAGGAACGGATACGACGTCGTCATGAATGCGTTTGCCTATATTCGCCAGAAGATCGTCGCCGAGATCGAGGCGCTGGTTGCAGCCGGCGGCCTGCCCGCCGGGCTCGATACCTCGCGTGTGACCGCGGAGCCCCCGCGCGACGCAACCCACGGCGATATCGCAACCAATGCCGCGATGGTTTTAGCCAAACCGGCGGGGCTGCCGCCGCGCAGCATCGCCGAGCGGCTGGCCGAGCGCCTCGCCAATGTCGAGGACGTAACCGGGGTGGAGATCGCCGGTCCGGGATTCATCAACCTGAAGATCGCCGATCGCTTCTGGCAGGCCCGCATCCCCGAAGTGCTCGCAGCCGGCCGCGGTTACGGCAGCTCGACCATGGGCGGCGGCCAGGCGGTGAATGTGGAATATGTCTCGGCCAATCCGACCGGCCCTCTGCACATCGCCCATGCGCGTGGTGCGGTCGTCGGCGATGCACTCTCCGCCCTGCTGACCAAGGCCGGCTTCAAGGTCACGCGCGAATATTACATCAACGATGCGGGCGGCCAGGTCGATACGCTGGCCCGCTCCACCTTCCTGCGCTACCGCGAGGCGCTGGGCGAGACCATCGCTGCGATACCGGAGGGCTATTACCCCGGCGACTATCTGAAGGATGTCGGCCAGGCGCTGGTGGCACGCGACGGTGCCGAATGGCGCGATAAGCCGGAATCCGAATGGCTGGCACCGGTCCGCCGCTTTGCCATCGACCGGATCATGGAAGGCATCCGCGAGGATCTGGGCGCGCTGGGCGTGGTGCAGGAGGTCTTCAGCTCCGAGCGCGCCATGGTGGAATCCGGCGGTGTCGAGCGCGCGCTGCAGGTGCTGGAGGATCGCGGCCTGCTCTATATCGGCACCCTCGATCCGCCCAAGGGCAAGGCGCCGGAAGATTGGGAACCCCGTCCTCAAACGTTGTTCAAAGCGACCGAGTTCGGCGACGATGTCGACCGGCCGCTGCGCAAGTCGGACGGCAGCTGGACCTATTTCGCCGCCGACATCGCCTATCACTTCGACAAGTTCCGTCGTGGGACGCCGATGATGATCGACGTCTGGGGCGCCGATCATGCGGGCTATATCAAGCGCATGCAGGCGGCGGTGAAGGCCATCACCGGCGGCGAAGGTGCGCTCGACGTCAAGATCTGCCAGCTCGTTCGCCTGCTGCGCGACGGTCTGCCGGTGAAAATGTCCAAGCGCGCCGGCACCTTCGTCACCCTGCGCGAGGTGGTGGATGAGGTGGGCAAGGATGTCGTGCGATTCATCATGCTGACGCGCAAGAACGACGCGCCGCTCGATTTCGATCTGGCGAAAGTCCTGGAGCAGTCGCGCGACAATCCGGTGTTCTACGTGCAGTACGCCCATGCGCGTTCGCGCTCGGTGCTGCGCAATGCAATTGCCGAGTTTTCCGGCCTCGAAAATGTCACACCCGATCTCACTCGCTTGACCAACTCGGGCGAGCTTGCTTTGATCAAATTGATGGCGGGCTGGCCGCGAGTCGTGGAAAGTGCGGCCGAGGCGCATGAGCCGCATCGGATCGCCTTTTATCTCTACGAATTGGCGGCCGCCTTTCATGGTCTGTGGAATCGGGGCAAGGAGGAGGCGGGGTTGCGCTTCCTGATTGCCGACGACAAGAGCCTGACAGCGGCGCGGCTAGCCTTGATCAAGGCCATGGCACTGACGATCGCTTCCGGCCTCGAAATTTTCGGGGTCGAACCGGTTGAGGAGATGCGTTGATGGCGACGGAAAATCGGACCCCGGACGATCTGCAGGAAGCAGTCGCCGCCACGTTGCGTCGCCTTCGCGGCGAGGTGCGAAATCCACCGCCCGCTGCGGCCGACCGGGTCGAGCCCCGCCTCACGCCCACGGGCCTGACCACGCCGACGGCAACCGAAGAGCCCGCGCCACTGCTGACAAGCGAGGAGGCGCCGGCCGAGCCGGACCTTCTGACAGGAAGCCAGCCTGAAATTCCGCTGGCGCCGACCGAGCGCAGCGCCATGCCGGAAGGCCTTGCCGCCTATCGCGAAGAAGCACCGCGCGGCAGGTCACGCTGGATTTCCTATGGGCTCTCTTTCGCCGCATTGGTCGTTTTTGCCGGCATCGTCTGGTGGGCCTATCAAGCTATCATGGCCGGACATAAGGGCGGCCCGGTGCCGGTCATAACCGCCGATACAACGCCGGCGAAGATCCCGCCCGCCGATCAAACCTCGACCGACACACCGGCCCAGCAGCAAACCGTGTACGACCAGATCTCCGGCACCAATACGCAGCCGAAGAGCGAAGTGCTGTTGCCGGCGCCTGAGACACCCCAGACTCCGCCGCCGCCGCCAGCACCGGTCCCCTCGGCCACCGATGTCGGCGGCACGGCCACCGATGCCGGCAGCACGGCGACGACGGGCGCCACCACCACTAACGCCACGCCGGCGGCGCCGACGACGCAGAACTCTAATTCCGCCTGCGGCACCGCTGGCGCCAGCGACAACGAGCGGCACGACGACAGACACGACGCAACCGGCCATCACGCAGCCTGCCACCACTGCCGATGCCGGCTCATCGACGGCGGGCCAGACGACAACCAATCAAACGGACACGGGCCAAACCACAACCGGCACGATGCGGTCACCGCGAATGCCGGTGTTGCGGCCGAACCGGCGCCCTATGAAGTGCCGACCCTGGCGCCCACAGGAACGTCGATGGGGGCAGATTCCACGACGGTTGCCAGCGCGGGCACGACGGCCGCCGACACGACAGGAACAGCCGGCAGCACCACGACCCAGACGTCGGATGTGGCTGACAAATTCCGCATTCAGCTCGCGGCGTTGAAGAGCGAGGCGGAGGCCAACACGACCTGGAAGCGTATCCTGGCCAAGCACAATGACGTGCTGGGTTCGCTGACCGTTCATATCGTGAAGGCCGATCTGGGCGGGCAGGGCATCTATTACCGGGTTCAGGCGGGGCCCTTTGCCGACAAGGCTTCGGCTGCAGCGGTCTGCGATCAGCTGAAGACGGCCGGCCAGCAATGTCTCGTCAAACCCTGACGAGGGCACGCATCCTCTACCTCTGTCGCAACCAGCATTCGCAGACCCTTCGGGCCTGATGGCGCGCGCGGTCATCCTGGGTTGCGCTGGCCTGCGCCTCTCGGCCGAGGAGCGCGATTTTTTCGCCGGCTTCAACCCGCTGGGCTTCATCCTGTTTGCGCGCAATGTGGAAGCGCCGGATCAGCTTCGGGCGTTGATCGGCGAGCTGCGCCAATCGGTCGGCCGGGCCGATGCGCCGGTGCTGATCGACCAGGAGGGCGGCCGGGTCCAGCGCCTGCGTCCGCCCCATTGGCGGGCGGCACCGCCGGCGGCTCGCTTCGGCGAGCTGGCACTGCGCGATCGTGCGGCCGCCGTCGAGGCGGCGCGTATCAATGCGCAGCTTATCGGCGCTGAACTCGCCGCTCTTGGCATCGATACGGTCTGCGCACCCGTGCTCGATTTGCGTTTTCCCGGCGCCCATGAGGTGATCGGCGATCGCGCCTTTTCGAGCGATCCGGAGATCGTGAGCCTGCTGGGCCGCGCTGCCTGCGAGGGTTTCTTCGCTGCTGGCGTCACACCTATCGTCAAGCACAGCCCGGGCCACGGTCGCGGCATGGTGGATAGCCATCTCAGCCTGCCTGTGGCCGAGGCGAGCCGCGCCGAGCTGGAACGCACCGATTTTCGCCCCTTCAAGGCGCTCGCCGACATGCCGTGGGCCATGACCGCCCATGTCGTCTATCCGGCAATCGACGCCGGACGGCCGGCTACAACCTCGCCGCTGATCCTCGGTCAGGTCATCCGGGGCCATATCGGTTTCGATGGCGTGCTGATCGGTGATGACCTCTCCATGGCGGCGCTGCATGGCTCCATCGCCGAGCGGGCCGAGGCGACACTGGCAGCAGGCTGCGATCTCGCTCTGCATTGCAACGGCAAGATGGACGAGATGAAAATGCTGAGCGAGGTAGCGCCGGAAATCGGCTCGCATGACGATGCAGCGTTTATCGCGCGCGAAGGCGCGTTCCAAGCCGGCGGTGTCTGCCGAGCCTCGGATGCTGCAGTCTCGCCTCGACGCGCTGATGGCCGCCGATGTTTGACAGCGGGCTTCTCTGGTCGATTTCCATCTGGATCATCCCGGTGCTGATCGCCATTCCTCTGCATGAGGCTGCCCATGGCCTTGCCGCCTATCGGCTGGGCGACGACACCGCCTATCAGCGCGGCCGCGTCACGCTGAACCCGCTGCGCCATATCGATCCCTTCGGCACGATCATTCTGCCGGCAATGCTGCTGCTCGCCCACTCGCCTTTCATGTTCGGCTATGCCAAGCCGGTGCCGGTGAATTTCGGCCGCCTTCGTCATCCCCGGCGCGACATGATCCTGGTGGCCGCCGCCGGCCCGGCGATGAATATCCTGCTGGCGCTGATCTGCGCGCTGCTGGTCCATGTCGTGGATTTTCTGCCACCGGCCGCCGCGCTGTGGGTCGGGTCGACCCTGTTCCTCGCCGTCGTGCTGAACCTGGTTCTGGCGGTCTTCAACATGATCCCGCTGCCCCCGCTGGATGGCGGCCGGGTCGCGGTCGGGCTGCTGCCGCCCGCACTCGGTTTGCGCCTCGCCCGGCTCGAGCGCTTCGGTATGGTCATCCTGCTGGTTTTCATTATCGGCCTGCCGCTGATCGGGCAGTGGCTGCACCGGGATCTCAACCTGCTGCCGCGCCTGCTGTTGCCGCCGCTGAATTTTCTCTATAACGCGGTCGTGACCGTCACCGGCTCCGGTGGGACTTTCGACACCCTGGGATTGAACAGCGACACGCCCTGAACAGCATGACCGCAACAGACGACAGTTTCGAAGAAGATGCGCGCGAACCGGTAGCCCCGGAAGATGCGCTGCTGCTCGACCTCGACGGCTATGAAGGGCCGATCGACGTGCTGCTGCTTCTGGCCCGCGACCAGAAGGTCGATCTGCGCAAGATCTCCATCCTCGATCTCGCCGACCAGTATCTCGCCTTCATCGCGCGGGCGCGCCAGCTTCGTCTGGAGATCGCCGCCGACTACCTCGTCATGGCGGCCTGGCTTGCCTATCTCAAATCGCGCCTGCTGCTGCCGGAGCCGGAAGGCGAGGGCGAGCCGACGGGTGCCGAACTCGCAGCGGCGCTCGCCTTCCAGCTGCAGCGCCTGCAGGCCATGCGCGAAGCCGGCCAGCGCCTGATGTCGCGTCCGCAACTTGGCCGCGACATCTTCTCCCGTGGCGCGCCGGAGCGTTTCCGCATCATCGCCAGGCCGATCTGGACCGCGACGCTCTACGAACTGCTCAAGGCCTATGGCAGCCATGCCGGCCGGCGCCATGAAGGGGCGCTGCATATCCTGCCGACCGATCTCTATTCCATGGACGATGCGCTGAAGCGGCTGGGCGGGATGATCGGCAAGACGCTGGACTGGACCTCGCTGGCGAGCTTCCTGCCCGAGGGCCTCGTCGACGGGCTGGTGCGCCGCTCGGCCATCGCGGCGACGTTTTCGGCGAGCCTGGAGATGGTGCGCTCGGGCCGCGCGCGCATCCGCCAGGACGGCAGCTTCGGCCCGATCTACATCAAGAGTCACGAGGAAGGCGCGGCGTCATGAGCGAAGACCGGTTCCAACTGCTGCGCCTGCTGGAGGCGATCCTGTTCGCCTCGGCCGAGCCCATCGGCGAAAAGGCGCTGGCCAATCGCCTGCCGGAAGGCGCCGATCTGACCGGGTTGCTGGAGGAACTGCGCGGCCTCTATGCCAATCGCGGCATGCATCTGATCCAGAACGAGGATCGCTGGGCCTTCCGCACCGCACCCGATCTCGCCGACAAGCTGCAGATCGAAACCGAGGTCACGCGCAAGCTTTCGCGCGCGGCCATCGAGACCCTGGCCATCATCGCCTATCAGCAGCCGATCACCCGCGCCGAAGTGGAGGAAATCCGCGGCGTGGCCCTCTCGCGCGGCACGCTGGATACGCTGCTGGAGGCGGGATGGATCCGGCCCAAGGGCCGGCGCCAGACGCCGGGCCGGCCCGTGACCTGGGTCACCACCGACGCCTTCCTCGATCATTTCGGGCTGGAAAGCCGCGAGGCGCTGCCCGGGCTGGAGGAGCTGCGCGCGGCCGGCCTGCTGGATGCGCGCTCGGCCATCTCGACCCTGGGCGCCAAGGCCATGTCGGCCATGGCGCCGCCTGAGGACGCGGGCGAAGGCGAGGAAGCGGAGGAGGGAGAGGAAGATGAGGCTCCCGCCTCGACCCATGATTTCGATTCTGTGGTTGCCGCGGCCGAAGCCGCGGTGGACGAGGATGAAGAGGGCGACGACGATACGCCTCCAGGGTAAGGCGACAATTCGCCCCATTGCGGCCTAAGCCATAGAAATGCCTTTAATTTCGGGTTGAAGAACGCCACATAAGCTTCATTGCGGCGGGCAGGCCTTTTTGCCATAGTCCGCCCGACTTCGCGCCCCGAGGGGCCTGGGAGAAACAGCCATGGGTTCGTTTAGCATTTGGCACTTGCTGATCCTTCTTGCCGTCGTTCTGTTGCTGTTCGGTGGCCGCGGCAAGATTCCCAATCTGATGAAGGATATGGGTCAGGGGATCACCGCCTTCAAAAAGGGTTTGAAGGGCGAGGACAAGACCGATTCCGCGACGACCGACAAGGCGATCGAGGACGGCATCAACAAGGACAAGGCGGCCGGCTGATTTCAGCGGCTGCGGCGGGGCACCTTCATGTTCGACCTTAGCTGGTCGCATATAGGGCTGTTCGTTGTCATTGCCCTGCTCGTGCTCGGTCCCAAGGAACTGCCGAACGCCATTCGCACTGGCGCGCAATTGCTGCGCGCCGGGCGCAAGCTGGCCGGCGAATTCCGCGGCGGGTTGGACGAGCTGATGCGCGAAGCAGAACTCGACGAGACCCGCCGTTCGATCAAAGAGGCGATGACCGAGGGCCTCGACAAGACGATCGGCGAGCATGTCGATCCCGCCGGCGAGATCAAATCCTCGCTGGAGAATCCGGTTATCGATACGACGAGTCCGGCCGAGCTGTCGGGTCCGCCGACCCCCGCATTGCCGAATATGGTGATCAACGATCCGCCGCCGGCCCCGCCGAATTCGATCGTGCCGCCGCCGCCGAGGAGGTTGCAAGCGAGGCGCCGCTGCGACAGCGCCGCCGCGCATCCGCGCCGGCGCCGTCAGAGATCCGCAGCGCCAAGCGCTCTGCCTGAGGCTGCCCCCGAGCAGAACACAGAAGACCTCAAGAAAACCGCATGATGCTTGCCGGGGCGGAAGACGACAAGAAGATGCCCCTGCTCGACCATCTGGTCGAGCTGCGCCGCCGGATGCTTTATTCGGTTGCAGGCCTGCTCGTCACCTTCGTCGTCTGTTTCTTCTTCGCCCAGCACATCTTCAACTTCCTGGCCCAGCCGCTGGCCAACATCCTGCTGACCATCTCGCCCGGCCAGCATTTCATCTATACCGATCTGACCGAAGTGTTCTTCACCCAGGTCAAGGTCGCCTTCTTCGGCGCCGCCTGTCTGACGTTTCCGATCTTCGCCTCGCAGATCTGGATCTTCGTGGCGCCCGGTCTCTACAAGCACGAGCGATCGGCCTTCCTGCCGTTCCTGGTCGCCACACCCATCCTTTTCCTGCTGGGCGCTGCTGTCCTCTATTACCTGATGCTGCCGGTCGCCTGGCGCTTCTTCCTCGGCTTCCAGCAGGCCGGCGGACCGGAGACGATGGCGATCGAGCTTCAGGCCAAGGTCAGCGACTACATCACGCTGGTGATGAAGCTGATCTTCGCCTTCGGCCTGTGCTTCCAGCTGCCGGTGCTGCTGACCCTGCTGGCGCGCGTCGGCATCGTGACATCCGAGGGCCTGCGCAAGAAGCGCCGCTACGCCATCGTCGGCGTGGTCGGCCTTGCCGCCATCATCACGCCGCCCGACCCGTTCAGCATGATGAGCCTGGCGATCCCTATCGTCGTGCTCTACGAGATTTCCATCTGGTCGGCGAAGTTGGTGGAAAAGAAAAAGGCCGAGCGCGATGCGGCGGTGGATGCCGAATTGAAGGACTGACCGCGGCTCGCCTCACGCCCCCCTCAACGCTGACCGGCAGCGTCGGCGTGGACTTCGGCGACTCCGCCAGCCTATAACCACTGCAGCGCAAACGGGCGATTCGCTGCACCCATGCACGACATAAAGGCAATACGCGACAACCCTGAGGCCTTCGATTTGGGCCTCAGACGCCGTGGCATGGCGCCGCTGGCGGCGGATATCCTGTCGCTCGACCAGGAACGCCGGCGCCTGGTGGTGGCGGCCGAAGAGATGCAGGCCCGGCGCAACAGCCTGTCCAAGGAGATCGGCCGGCTCAAGGCCAAAGGCGATGAGGCAGCCGCCAGTGCTGCGGCATCGGAAGTAAGCCGGCTGAAAGAAGCGATGCCGGCCGCCGAGGCGGCCGAGCGCGAGGCGGCATCGGCCATCGAGAGCATGCTTGCGAGCATTCCCAATCTGCCGGCCACCGACGTGCCGGATGGTGCCGATGAGACGGCCAATCTTGAAATTCGCCGTCACGGTTCGCCGCCGCGCCTGAATGCGCCCAAGGAGCATTACCAGCTGGGCGAGGCACTCGGCCTGATGGATTTCGAAGCCGCGGCCAAAATGTCGGGCGCGCGTTTCGTGGTGCTGAAGGGCGCCTTTGCCAGGCTGGAGCGCGCGCTTGCCTCGTTCATGCTCGATATCCATACGAGCGAGTTCGGCTATACCGAGATCGTGCCGCCGCATCTGGTGCGCGATTCTGCCCTCTATGGCACGGGCCAGCTGCCGAAGTTTGCCGAGGATCTGTTCACCGCATCGGGCGGTTTCTGGCTGATCCCGACGGCGGAAGTGCCGCTGACCAATCTCGCTGCCGACATGATCATGGAAGCCGAGGCGCTGCCGCTGCGCTTCACCGCCTATACGCCCTGCTACCGTTCGGAAGCGGGCGCGGCGGGCAAGGATACGCGCGGCATGATCCGCCAGCATCAGTTCAGCAAGGTCGAGCTGGTCTCCATCGCCCACCCCGATCGTTCCGGCGAGGAGCATGAGCGCATGACCGCCTGCGCCGAGACGATCCTGCAACGCCTGGATCTGGCCTATCGCACGGTCACGCTTTGCACCGGCGATATGGGATTTTCCGCGCAGAAGACCTATGACATCGAGGTCTGGCTGCCCGGTCAGAACCGCTACCGCGAAATCTCGAGCTGCTCCAATTGCGGCGACTTCCAGGCCCGGCGCATGAAGGCGCGCTTCCGCGAGGCTGGCAGCAAAGGCACGCGCTTTGTGCACACGCTGAACGGCTCGGCTCTCGCCATCGGCCGCACCCTGATCGCGGTGGTGGAGAACTATCAGCAGCCCGGCGGGGCCATCGCCATACCCGCCGCCCTGCAGCCCTACATGAATGGCTTGCAGGAAATCCCCGCCCATGGCTGAAGCTCTCAAGCGGCTGGCATCGGCCCGTATCCTGGTCACCAACGACGACGGGATCAATGCGCCAGGATTGAAGGTGCTGGAGAAGATCGCCCGCCAGCTCTCCCGCGATGTCTTCGTGGTGGCGCCGGAAGTGGAGCAGAGCGGGGCGGGGCATTCGCTGACTCTGCGCCGGCCGCTGCAGGTACGCCGCATTTCGCCGCGCCGCTTCGCCGTCGACGGCACGCCCACCGATTGCGTGCTGCTGGCGGTCAATCAGCTGATCGAGGGCAAGCGTCCCGATCTCGTTCTTTCCGGCGTCAATCGCGGCAGCAATCTGGGCGAGGATGTCACCTATTCGGGCACCATTGCCGCGGCGATGGAAGCAACCTTGCTCGGCATTCCGGCCGTGGCGATGAGCCAGATGCGCGACGGCCAGAAACTCGCCTGGCATGTGGCGGCAAAGCATGGCGCCGCTGTGGTTCGCCGGCTGATGAGCGTGCCGTGGAGCAAAGGCACGCTGGTCAACGTGAATTTCCCCTATCTCGCCAAAGGCGATATCGCCGGCGTTCAGGTCGTGCGCCAGGGCCGGCGGATTGCCAATATCGAGGTGACGCCGGTGAGCGATGCTGTGGGTCGCAAATATCTCTGGATCGGCGATTTCACCAGCGATCATCCCCAGCACGACGGCACCGACCTCAGCGCCGTGCGCGAGAAAGCGATCGCGATTACCCCGCTACATCTCGATCTGACCCATCGCGGCATGATGCGGCGGCTGGCGGAGGCTTTCGATTGAGCCTGGCCGCCCGCAAGATCCGCCTGATCATGGCGCTGCGGCGCAGCGGCGTTACCGATACCAATGTGCTTGCTGCGATCGAGCGCATCCCGCGCGAGGATTTCGTGCCGGAGTTCTTTCACGATCAGGCCTATGAGGACAAGGCACTGCCCATCGGCCAGGGCCAAACCATCAGCCAACCCCAGATCGTCGCCTTGATGACCCAGGCCCTGGAGCTGACGCCGCGCCACAAGGTACTCGAAGTGGGCACCGGCTCCGGCTATCAGGCGGCCGTGCTCGCGCGGCTCTGCCGGCGCGTCTATACGGTGGAGCGCCATCGCCCGCTGCTGCGCGAGGCCGAAGCCCGTTTTGCCGCGCTCAGGCTGAGCAATATTACCACCATGGCCGGCGACGGCATGAAGGGCTGGCCGGCGCAGGCCCCCTTCGATCGCATCATCGTGACGGCCGCGGCGGCCGAATTGCCCGAAATATTGCTCGACCAACTGGCATTGGGGGGCATCATGGTCCTGCCGCTGGGGCCGGATCGGGGGGATCAGGAGCTGATCAAGCTTCGGCGTGGGGAGGGGGGAATCGAAACGGAGAAACTATGCGACGTACGCTTCGTGCCATTGCTGCCCGGCCTGCCGCAGGAACGGGCAAGGCAATGATCCTCTGCCGGCAGGTGCGGCGTTCCGTGCCGCTGTTTGCGCTTTTGTTCGCGCTGTCGGCCTGCGGCGGCACCTTCGATCCCGGCGCGAGCCAGATCGAGCAGCCGCCCCAGCCCGCAGCGGCCCCGCCCGTCGCCACGCTTGGCGGCCAGACCTATACGGTGGTTTCGGGCGATACGATCGATTCCGTCGCCCGGCAATTCGGCGTGCCGGTCGATGTGCTGATCCAGGCCAATGGCCTGGCCTCGCCCTATCAGCTGCATGACGGCCAGCAGCTGGTGATCCCGGTTTCCGGCAGCTATGTGGTTCAGTCCGGCGATTCCCTCTATCGCATCGCTCTCAAGCACAACACGACCGTGGCGGCGATCGCGCAAATCAATGGGATTGCCGCGCCCTATCGCATTCGCGTCGGCCAGCAATTGACCCTGCCCGGCACGGCCGTCGCACAAGCCGGCACCTCGAGCGCCAGTTCGAACGGGAGTGTTGGCGATACCATGCCGCCTCTGACACCGGGCCCGCAGCTGCCGGCGGGCGGATCCAGTGTCGTCACCACGGAAGCGCTAGCGCCGCCGCCTGGCGTCAGCGCGGCCCCCGCAGCCACATCCACCGCCATGCCCGGGACGACGACATCCGGCTCGCAGACAGGCTCTTCTGTCGTGACGAGCACGACCATGCCGACGCTGGCACCGGTCAATCCCACGGCACCACCGTCATCCTTGGTCACCAGTACCACAGTGACCGACGCCTCGACCGGCACCATGGGGCCGGGGTCAACCGGCGGCTCACCAGTGAAGCCGATCGCACCGGCGAGCCACGGCGCCATTCCCCTGGTGCCACCGATCGGCACCAAGCCGGGAACGGCCGGCAACGGCGCCAGCGCGACAGCAACCGGCAACCAGACGGAAACGGTCGGCCAAACCGTGACCAACCAGACCTCGGTCAGTCAGGTGACAGGTGGCCAGTCGACGGGTAGCCAGTCGACGGCGGGTCAGGCTGCGTCGGCCCAGCCGGGAGCAACCCAGCCAGCCATTCACGGCAATGGAAAATTCCTCTGGCCGGTGAATGGCAAGATCGTCTCGCCCTTCGGGCCGAAAGACGGGGGCTTGCATAATGACGGTATCAATATCGCCGCCCCGCTGGGCACGCCCATTCATGCCGCCGATAATGGTGTGGTCGTTTATGCCGGCAACGAGTTGCGCGGCTTCGGCAATCTGCTGCTGGTCCGTCATGTCGATGGCTGGGTCTCCGCCTATGCGCATTGCGATGCGCTGTTGGTGAAGCGCGGCGACAATGTGAAACGCGGCCAGGTCATCGCCCGGGTGGGGCAGAGCGGCAACGTGACATCCCCGCAGCTGCATTTCGAATTGCGCAGGGGTGCAGAGGCCGTCGATCCGCTGCCCCAGCTCGGCCCCCAAGGCGCGTAAGGGAAAAGAAAGTTGGATGACCGGGTCAAGCCCGGCCATGACGGTCGGTGGGGCTGCTTTAGCCGGGATATTCTTCACTCGTCATGCTCGGGCTTGACCCGAGCATCCATCTGAGCGCTGAACGCTACTCGAGTTGCTTGCTCAACCGGCCAGCCAGGTCCTGGATGTATTGCCAGGCCACGCGGCCAGATCGAGCGCCTCTGGTGAGCGACCATTCAATGGCTTCGGCGCGCAGCGTCTCGACCGGCAGCTTCAGGCCATAGCGGCGGGCATAGCCTTCGACGATGGCGAAATAGGTATCTTGGTCGCAATTGTGGAAGCCGAGCCACAGGCCAAAGCGATCCGAGAGCGAGACCTTTTCCTCCACGGCTTCGGCGGGGTTGATCGCGGTCGAGCGCTCGTTTTCGATCATCTCGCGCGGCATCAGATGGCGCCGGTTCGATGTGGCGTAGAACAGCACGTTCGACGGGCGTCCCTCGATGCCGCCCTCCAGCACCGCCTTCAGCGATTTGTAGCTGGTGTCCGCCGCATCGAAGGAGAGATCGTCACAGAACAGCAGGCAGCGGCGGCGCTGCCCGCGCAACCGCGACAGCAGCAGCGGCAGAGAGGCCAGATCCTCGCGGTGGATTTCGATGAGCGCGATGCTGCTCTTCGCCTCGGCCTCGGCATTGACGGCGGCGTGGACCGCCTTGACCAGCGAACTTTTGCCGGTGCCGCGCGCGCCCCAGAGCAACGCGTTGTTGGCGGGCAGGCCCCGGGCAAACCGCCTCGTATTGTCCAGCAGGATGTCGCGCGCCTGGTCGATGCCGCGCAGCAGATCGAGATCGATGCGGCTGACCTTGGCTACCGCCTCCAGCCGCGACCCATCGGCATGCCAGACGAAGGCATCGGCCTTGTCCAGGGTTGCCGAGGCAGGCGCGGGCGGCGCCAGGCGCTCCAGGGCATCGGCGACGCGGCGAAGCAAAGAGAGCTGGTTGGAATCCGTCATGGCGAGGCGAACCCTAGAGCAAGATCGGATTGGGTTGAAGCAAGCTGATCCAATCCGCCTCTAGGAGCCTGATTTTGGCTGAAAAAGCTGAAGATTGGCCGCCATTGCATTTCCGGGTCGGGCCGCTATAGTCCGCCGCTCATCGCATCCCTCGGGAGTAGTTATGCTGTTTATTACTGACGCTTACGCCCAGGCGGCGGCGGGAGGGAGCACGACCTCCGGACTGTTCGGCACGTTCCTGCCGATGCTGGCCATCATCCCGGTATTCTATTTCCTGATGATCCGGCCCCAGCAGAAAAAGGCGAAGGATCATCGCACCCTGATCTCGGCCGTGAAGCGCGGCGACCGGATCGTCACCATCGGCGGCGTTCTGGGCACGGTCACCAAGGTGGTGGACAATAACGAGCTGCAGCTCGAGATCGCCGATGGCGTGCGCATTCGCGTGCTGCGCTCCAGCGTCAGCGATGTGGTGAACCGCTCTGAGCCTGCCAAGCTGCAGGATAATTCCGCCGACAAGAAGAGCGACGCCCGCTAGCGGGTGCGCGGAACGGCAGCGGACGGCCTTTCGACATGATGTATTTCTCGCGATGGAAGGTGATCGTGATCCTCGCCATTTTGGCGCTGGGCACCATCTTCGCGATTCCCAACCTTTTGCCCAGCCGGATCAATCAGTCCATTCCCGCCTGGCTGCCGCATCACACTGTCAGCCTCGGCCTCGATCTGCAGGGCGGCTCATACCTGCTGCTGCAGGCCGATACGGAATCCCTCGTCCATGAGCGGCTGCAGACGGTGGTCGACGATTTCCGCTCTGCCCTTCGCATCGCCAAGGTCGGTTACAGCGATATCGGCATCAAGGGGCATGCCGCGGTGGTCAAGCTGCTCGATCCATCCAAGATCGATGCGGTGCGTCCGGCGCTCGAAGCGGCCGCCAAAGACACCGACTTCACGGTATCCAATGACGGGATGGTCTCTGCATCCCTGAATGATACAGCCCTGCAGGCCATGGTCCGCGCTGCGATGACGAACTCGATCGAGGTCGTGCGCCGGCGTGTGGATTCTACCGGTACCGTCGAGCCGACCATCCAGCTTCAAGGCAGTGATCGCATCCTGCTGGAATTGCCGGGCCTGAGTGACCCGGAAAAGGTCAAGGCCCTCTTGGGCAAGACCGCGAAGATGACATTCCGCTTTGTCGACGAGTCCGTCACGCGCGACCAGTTGATAGCGGGCACGGTACCGCCCACCGACGATCTGCTGCCATTGGCGAACGCGCCGGTTGGCGGCGAGGCGCCCGTCTATGCGGTGCAGAAGCGCGTCATGGTTAGCGGCGAAAACCTGAAGAATGCGTCGTCGACGAACGATCAGACCAACGGTGGGTGGGTTGTCTCTTTCAGTTTCAATTCGACCGGCGGCAGGAAGTTCTGCGATGCGACCAAGGCCAATGTGGGCCACCTGTTCGCCATCGTGCTGGACAACAAGGTCATCAGCGCGCCGGTTATCCGCGACGCGATCTGTGGCGGTTCGGGCCAGATCAGCGGCAACTTTACGGCCGATACGTCGCAACAGCTGGCCGTGTTGCTGAACAGCGGCGCGCTTCCGGTCCAGCTTAACATCATCGAGGAGCGCTCCGTCGGTCCCGATCTCGGCGCGGATTCGATCAAGGCCGGTGTCTATGCCTGTCTCATCGGCTTCGTGCTGGTGACGGTGTATATGGTGCTGGCCTATGGCCTGTTCGGTGTCTTTGCCGACATCGCCCTGCTGTTCAACCTGATCATCACCCTGGCGGTCCTGTCCCTTGTCGGCGCCACGCTGACGCTCCCCGGCATCGCCGGCATGCTACTGACGCTCGGCATGTCGGTGGACGCCAATGTGCTGATCAACGAGCGCATCCGTGAGGAGACCAAGCTCGGCCGTACGCCGGTTGCCGCACTCGACGCCGGATTCCGGCGTGCCTTCAGCACCATTTTCGATGCCAATTGCACCACGATCATCAAGATGCTGATCCTCTATGCCCTTGGCTCCGGCCCGGTGAAGGGTTTCGCCGTCACGATCAGCATCGGCATTGCGACCTCGATGTTCACCGCCGTTGTCTTCGTGCGCTGGCTGATCTCGCTCTGGCTCCGGCGCCGGCGGCCAAAAGCCCTTCGCGTCTGACGGATCAATTCATGTTTCGCCTTCGCTTCGTCCCCGATAATACCAAGATCAAGTTCATGCGCGGCCGCATCCTCGGCCTCGTGGTTTCGGCCGTGCTCAGCACCGCCTCGATCATCCTGTTCTTCTATCCAGGGCTGAATTACGGCATCGATTTCAAGGGCGGTATTTCCATCGAAGCCCGCACCTCGGGACCGGCGGATTTCTCCGCGCTACGCTCGAAGATCAACGGGCTCGGCCTGGGCGAAGCGCAACTGCAATCTTTCGGCTCCGACCGCGACGTGCTGATCCGCCTGGAGCGCCAGCCGGGCGGCGAGGCGGCGCAGCAAAAGGCCGTTGAAGCCGTGCGCGCCACCCTGCTGCAGGATTTCCCCGGTACCGAACTGCGCTCGCAGGAGGTGGTGGGCGCCACCGTCAGCGCTGAGCTGTTCCAGAGCGGCATGATCGCTCTCGGCCTCGCGCTGGTCGCGATGCTGATCTACATCTGGTTCCGTTTTGAATGGCAGTTCGGCGTCGGTGCCGTAACCACACTGGTCCTCGACGTCACCAAGACAGTCGGTTTCTTCGTCATCACCGGGCTGCAATTCAACCTGACCAGCCTGGCCGCGATCCTGACCATCATGGGCTATTCGATCAACGACAAGGTCGTGGTCTATGACCGGGTGCGCGAGAACCTGCGCAAGTACAAATCCATGCCGCTGCGCGAGCTGATCGATCTGTCGATCAACGAAACGCTGAATCGCACCATCAACACCTCCTTCACCACCTTCCTGGCGACGATTGCGCTGGCCCTCATCGCCACCGGCTCGGTCAAGGAATTCGCCATCGTCATCCTGTTCGGCATCGTCATCGGAACGTCGTCCTCGATCTTCATTGCCGCCCCGATCCTGCTGTTCCTGGGTGAGAACCGGCTGCGCCGCGGCGCCAAGCCGCCGGCCGTCACCGACAAGAAGCCCTGATCACACATGGACGTCACGCCGCTCATTCCCGGCGGACGCCAGATCATCGAAAGCTACGGTGAGGGACGCTTTCGTGTCGCCGGCCAGGTTCACTCCGGTGCGGTGATCGTCTTCCCCGAGCGCATAATCGCCTGGCCGGTGAGCGTAGCGGAGCAGGCGAGCCTGGAAAATCTCGCACCGGTCATCGCCGCGGCTCGCGAGGGCAGCGTCGATCTGCTTCTCTTCGGCCAGGGCAAACGCATGCTGCTGGTGCCGCCCGCCCTGCGCCAGGGCCTGCGCGATGCCGGCATCGTCGTAGAGCCGATGGATACCGGGGCGGCCTGCCGCACCTACAATGTACTGATGGCCGAAGGCCGCCGCGTCGCCGCGGCTCTGATCCCCGTAGCTTGAAAACGAAACGAGGCCCGTAAGGGCCTCGCTCGTCGCCCAAAAATCAGCGTTCTAAAGAAGCTTTTGTCCCACCATGCAGTAGAGCATGGGGATGGAAAGCATCGTATTGGTGCGCGAGGCCAGCATGGCAATGCGGCCGGCCTTTTTCTTGGCGTCCGCATCGGCGTTGACGATGCCCAGTATCTTCTTCTGGTTCGGCCAGATCACAAACCAGACATTGGCGGCCATGATCAGGGCCAGCCACATCCCGATGCCGATGGTCGTTGCCGGTGCCTGGAAGCTGAATGCCTGGCCGATATAGCCGCTGAGCCAGGCGGTGATCAGGCCGAACAGCACGGTGGCCGCGGCCGCCCAGCGGAAGAAGAACAGCGCGGTGGGCGCGATCACCTTGCTGATGGCCGGCTTCTGCTCGTCCGGAATCTTCGGCATCGATGGGATCTGGACGAAATTGAAGTAGTAGAGAAGTCCGATCCACAGCACGCCTGCGAAGACATGCACCCAACGGAAGAAGAAGAGCCAATATGCCTGATCGCCAATGATCGTGTAGTGCTGGCGGATGAGGAACACGAGCAGGGCGAGGATGACGCCAATGCCTAGTGTTTTATGCAGACTCTCGAGTGGATTTTTCATTGCGACCCCCTAAACGTTCGACTCGTAGCTTATAATCATTGTATCCCAATGCCTTGTGGCTTCAACGGCCATATGCACCACCAGAACGCGGGGTCATGGCGCAAGAGATTTCCTATTGCGGGACTTTGCTGCGACGCCATGACGCCGATCGCTACCTGACGGCGCTGTTCGCGTCCGGCGAGCGGCGCGAGGCCTTGTTCGCCCTTTACGCCTTCAATCTTGAGATTGCGCGCATGCGCGAAGCGGTGAGCGAGCCGATGATGGGCCTGATCCGCCTGCAATGGTGGCGTGACGCGCTGGCGGAAGTCGCCCAGAGAAAGGTTCGTGCCCATGAAGTCGTGCGGCCGCTGGCGGCTGCGATCGCAGCCCATAATCTTAGCCTGCCGCTGTTCGAACGGCTGATCGCCGCCCGCGAGCGCGACCTCGATGCCGAGCCGCTCGCTGATCTCCCGAGCCTCGTTGCCTATGCCCGCGAGAGCAGCGGCACGCTGAACGAGCTGGTGCTCGAGGTTCTCGGCAGGCCCTCGGCCGACCAGCGCGAGGCCGGGCAGGCGGCGGGAATTGCCTGGTCGCTCACTGGCCTGCTGCGCGCCGCGCCATTCCACGCCTCCCAGCGGCGGGTCTTTCTGCCGGCGGATCTGCTGCGCGAAGCTGGGGTGACGCCCGGCCAACTCATTGAGCGCGGCTTCCAGCCGGCCTTGCAGCCGGTTATCAAAGCGGTGGCTGATGAGGCAGGGCGCTGGGCGGCAAAAGCCCGCAGCGCCCGCGTGGTTTCTCGGCCGTTCTTGCCGGCCTTTCTGCCGCTGAGCCTGGCGGATCTCTATCGCCGCCGCTTGGCAGCCGCCGGCTTCAACCCCTTCGACGCGCGGGTGCAGCAGGCGCCACCCTGGCGCGTCTGGCGGCTGACCCTGCACTGGCTGCTGGGCCGTCCCTGATAGTTCCCTGCCCAGATGGTTCCCTGTATTGGCAAATTTGCGTCCCACCCATCGCCAGCCTGCAATTGTGCACGGCGGCGGGTGACGTCTAGTCTCTAACCATGACCGAAATCGATCAGGCGGGCGCTGTCCCTGTTAGCACGAGTGCACCGTTGCGCCAGCAGGCGGGCGGGGCGGAAGGCACCTTATTCCTGGTGTTGCTGGGGCTCAGCTTCTCGCATTTCCTCAACGACCTGATCCAGTCGCTGCTGCCGGCGATCTATCCAATCCTGAAGGCCTCTTACAGCCTGACCTTCACCCAGATCGGCCTGATCACGCTGACCTTTCAGATCACCGCCTCGCTGCTGCAGCCATTGGTCGGGCTTTATACCGATCGCAAGCCGATGCCGTATTCGCTGTCCATCGGCATGGGTTTCTCGCTCTGCGGCCTGCTGCTGCTCTCGCAGGCGAACCGCTACGAGCTGCTTCTGGTCGCCGCGGCCCTGGTCGGCATGGGTTCATCCGTGTTCCATCCGGAATCCTCGCGCATGGCAAGGCTTGCTTCGGGCGGGCGCCATGGCCTGGCGCAAAGCCTGTTCCAGGTCGGCGGCAATCTCGGTTCTTCCTCCGGGCCGCTGCTCGCCGCCTTCATCGTCGTGCCCCATGGCCAGGGCAGCATCGGCTGGTTCTCGCTGGCGGCGCTGCTCGCCATCACGGTGCTGTTCAGCGTCGGCCGCTGGTATGCGGGCCATCTCTCGCAGCGGCGCACGCGGGCTCATTTCCACGGTGTTGCGCATTCCGGCATGACCCGCGGCAGAATCGCCTTCTGCATTACGCTGCTGGTCGTGCTGATCTTCTCAAAGTTTTTCTATACGGCGAGCATCGGCACTTATTTCACCTTTTTCCTGATCCACAAATTCCAGCTCACCGTGCCGCAGGCGCAGGTCCATCTGTTCATGTTTCTGGGCGCCGTCGCGGTCGGGACGCTGGCGGGCGGGCCGATCGGCGACCGCTTCGGCCGCAAATACGTGATCTGGTTCTCGATCCTGGGCGTGCTGCCCTTCACGCTGATGCTGCCCTACGCCAACCTCTTCTGGACCGGCGTGCTCAGCGTGGTCATCGGCGTGATCCTGTCCTCGGCATTTTCGGCGATCCTGGTCTATGCCCAGGAGCTGGTGCCGGGAAAGGTCGGCACCATCGCCGGCCTCTTCTTCGGCTTTGCCTTCGGATTGGGTGGCCTGGGTGCGGCGTCGCTGGGTCAACTCGCCGACATCAAGGGCATCGACTTCGTCTACCAGCTTTGCTCGTTCCTGCCGGCGCTGGGCATCCTCGCGGCCTTCCTGCCGAACCTGGAGACGGCGATCAACCGGAAGCGGTAAGAGCGAAGCCCTTCTTTCAATTCCCCCGCCCCCTTGATGGGGGCGGGATGGGGTGGGGGTGAACTGCGAGCGAAGGAAGAAGCCGTGGATGCCCGGCTCAGGGCCGGGCATGACGACCTGGTGTGGGGCCGCACCGGGCAAATTCTCTCGCAAAGCGACCAGCTTCGCGCCTAAGCCGCCATCCTCGTTGCCGCAAGCCAGCGATCGAGATCGGCGAGTGCACGCATTGCCAAAGCCGGTTTGCGCGTTGCGCGGCCCTTGCGGCCGCCGGCCTGCTCGGCCATCGGCGGCAGCAGGCCAAAATTGATGTTCATCGGCTGGAACGTCCGCGCATCGGCGCCGCCGGTGATATGGGCCAGCAGCGCGCCCAGCGCCGTCGTTGCGGGTGGGGCTTCCAGCGGTTGGCCCAATCGTTCCGCCGCGATGAAGCGCCCGGCCAGCAGGCCGATGGCGGCACTCTCGACATAACCCTCGACGCCCGTGATCTGGCCGGCGAAGCGCAAGGAGGGCCGGACCTTGAGCCGCAGCCGGTCGTCCAACAGCCGCGGGCTATTGATGAAGGTATTGCGGTGCAGCCCGCCGAGCCGGGCGAACTCCGCCTTCTCCAGCCCCGGGATCATCCGGAAGATGCGGACCTGTTCGGCATATTTCAGCTTGGTCTGGAACCCCACCATGTTGAACAGGCTGCCCAGCGCATTGTCCTGGCGCAGCTGGACCACCGCATGCGCCCGCCGGCCGCTCTTCGGTTCGGTCAAGCCCACCGGCTTCATCGGCCCGAAGCGCAGGGTCTCGCGCCCGCGCGCGGCCATCACCTCGATGGGCAGGCAGCCGTCGAAATAGGGTGTGCTCGCTTCCCACTCCTTGAACTCAGTCTTGTCGCCCGCCAGCAGCGCATCGATGAATGCCTCGTATTGCGGGCGGTCCAAGGGGCAGTTGATGTAGTCGGCGCCGTCGCCGGCCGGGCCCCCCTTGTCGTAGCGCGACTGGAACCAGGCCACATCGAAATCGATGCTCTCGCGATGGATGATGGGTGCGATCGCATCGAAGAAAGCCAGCGCGTCTTCGCCGCTGAGGGTGCGGACCGCCTCGGCCAGGCCAGGAGCGGTCAATGGACCGGTGGCGATGATCGTGTCGCCCCATTCGGCCGGCGGCAGGCCTTCGACCTCGCCGCGCGCGATCGTCACCAGCGGCTCGTCGGTCAGCCGGGCGGTGACGTCATCGGCAAAGCTATCGCGATCCACCGCCAGCGCTCCGCCCGCCGGCAGTTTGTGGCGGTCGCCTGATGCCAGGATCAGCGAGCCGCAGCGGCGCATCTCCTCATGCAGCAGGCCCACGGCGTTGTTCATCGCATCGTCGGAGCGGAACGAGTTCGAGCAGACAAGCTCGGCAAGCCTGTCTGATTTATGTGCGTCGGTAGCGCGTAGCGGCCGCATTTCATGCAGCACCACGCGCTGTCCCGCGCGGGCCAGCTGCCACGCCGCTTCGCTGCCGGCGAGGCCGCCGCCGATCACATGCACGGCCCCAGGGACCACATTGTCTGTCATGGGGCCAACAGATAACCTCCACACCCTCACGCAGCAAGGAGAACGCTCATGGTCCGCCTGTTCAGCCCGCCGGATATCTGCAAACCCTTCTCACGCTACAGCCACGGCGCGGTCGTCGATGGTCCCGCCCGCTGGCTGCATATCTCGGGCCAGGTCGGCGCCAAGCCGGACGGCACGATCGAGGAAGGGTTCGAGGCCCAGGCAAAGCGCTGCTACGCCAACGCGATCGCGATCCTGCGTGCCGCCGACATGGACATCACCGATATCGTCAAGACCAATATCTTCCTGACCCGCGCAACCGACGTGATGGCCGGCCGCCCGATCCGCGAGGAAGCGCTGAAGGGCCACCAGGCGGCCTCGACCCTGCTGATCGTCTCGGCGCTAGCCCGCCCCGATCTGCTGATCGAGGTGGAGTTGATCGCGGCCAAAGCGCTCTAGATCGCGTAGCGCTTGCCGACTGCCGACGGTACCAGCGCGTCACCATAGGCCGTTGCCAGCGCGTTGAGGGCGCGCCAGCCGGTGCAATGGCCGGCGGCGATCAGCTTTAGATCGAACTGGGCCAATGCTGCGACCGTTTCCGGAATGATCGCTTCGGTCTGTCCGGAGAGATGGAACCCGCCGAAGACGCCGTAAAGCGGCACATCGGGAAACCGCTGCCTTGCGGCGAGCAGCACGTTGATCAGCCCGGCATGGGAGCAAGCGGTGAAGACCACCTGGCCCTTGCCGGCAACGTGAATGGAGACGAACCGCTCATCCGGCAGCAATTCGTCGAGGACCCAGCTGCCGTCCGGCATCTGGCGATGCTGGCCCGGCATACCGCGCTCGAAGGACGTCACCCGCGGGATTTCGCCGCTGATATGGAAGGCGCCGCCGAGCACTGATTGCTCATCGCGCGTGACGACGACATCGCCGCCGTTGCCGGCGAGCACGTCGACGCTCGGCACCTTTTCCATCAAGGCCATCCCACCCTCCTTCGCCAGGGTCGCCCGGAGCGCGAACATGTCGGGGTGCATGAAGACCGGCACGTTCCTGCCGCCGTTCTGCTGGGTAATCATTTGCAGGGCGCGGGGCATGGCGCCGGCATGGTCCCAGTGACCGTGCGACAGCACCAGCACTTCGACTCTGCCGAGCGGAGCGCCAAGCCGGGTTGCATTCCGCTCGAACACCCAATCGTCCGGGCCGGTGTCGAACAACAGCGAACGGGCTTCACCGCTGCGGTGCGCCGTGATGAGGCAGGAGAGTCCATGCGCCGCGCAGCACAGGCATTTGCCCGACAGCCATTTCATTCCGTGGCGGCGCAGGAATGAGAACTCGGTCTCGACGAAGGCCGGATTGGAGGAGAGGCTGTCAGTCGCATTGTCGACGAGGATACTGACCTCGAGCCGGTCGACCGGTTTCATCGTGGCACCTCTTTCCAGTCAGATCGTTCTGTTGCCCTCGTCGGCCATCATCTTCTGCCAGGAAGGCCGGGCCTCGACGAGGGCCATCAGCTTGCCGATGTTGGCGTAGCCTCGTGCGGGTCGCGCGGTCTTGCGCGACCAATGCGCTACCATGGTGAGAAACATGTCTACCGCGGTGCAGTCCTCGCCCAGCAGGTAGGGGCCGGCCGCGGCGACCTGGCTATCGAGCAGCTGCCACATCCTGGCGAGACGCCGCTCGGCGCCGGCAACCAGCGCCGTTTGCTCCTCGGTTTTGTCCAGATAGTTGTCCGCATGCCACCAGTTCATCAGCGCCTCCTGCACGGTGTTCGTGAGATAGAACAGCCACTGCAGGAAGGGGGCACGCTGCGGCGAGCCCACGGCCGGCATCAAACGCGCTTGTGGATGCTTCTCGCAGAGATAGAGCAGGATGGCTGCGGATTCGTACATGACGCGGCCGTCTTCGATCAGGGTCGGGACGCGGGCATTCGGATTGAGCTTCAGGTAGTCGGGCGATTTATGCTCGCCTTTGTCGACATCGAGCTCGACCAGCTTGAACGGTACACCCATCTCGATCAGCGCCGCATGGCAGACCATATTGGCGCTGCTTCGGGCCCAGTAGAGAGTATACATCGTCATCCCCTCGCTGCGAAATCTTAATCGTTAAATGGCGGCTGATTCACGCCTTAGGTTAAAGCAGCCTAAGGCGATCAGACGCCAGGCGCTCGATCAGGAAATCGAAAAAGGCAGCGTGATCGCCCTGCAGCAGCACGTTGCAGGGCCCGTCCTCGCGCCAGTCGAACACCGTCTCGCCGCTGCGCGTGCCTTTGGTTTCGACCCGGATCGCCGCGCGCCGCCCGCTAAAGAGCTCAGGCCTCAACAGCCAGGCGATGGTCAGGGGATCGTGCAGATGGCTGTCGCCCTTGTGATAGAAGCGCAGCATCCCGCTGACAGCCTTGCCGATCGGGCCACCGATGGCGGCAAAGCGCGCAATGCGCTCCATGGTCACGACCATCTGATGCGACAGGTCGAGGGGCACCAGGGTGATCGGCAGGCCGAGACCGAAGACAAAATCGGCCGCCTCCGGATCCACGAAAATATTGAACTCGGCATGGGGCGACATGTTGCCGCCGATCTTCGGCGTGGCGCCGCCCATGATGACGACCTCGCGCAATGCCCTGGCGATACCTGGCGCGCGCTGTAACGCCGTGGCGATGTTGGTCAGGGGCCCGATGGGCACCAGGGTCTGGCTGCCCGGTGCCGCAGCCGACAGCGTCTCGATCAGCCAATCGACGCCGTTCTTCGTCTCCGGCTTGCCTTTGGGCGCCGGCAGATCGGCGCCATCCATGCCGGTGGTGCCATGAACGCTGCCGGTGATCAGTTCGCGGGCGATCGGCTCGTTGCAGCCGGGATAGACCGGCAGATCGTGCCGGCCGCCCAGCTCGCGAAGCTTCAGGGCATTCCGGGTGGTGAGGTCGAGGCCGACATTGCCGGCGACGGTGACCAGCGCCACGACATCGAGTTCCGGGCTTGCGAGAGCCAGCAGGATCGCGAGTGCATCATCGATCCCGGGATCGGTATCGATGATGATCGGCCTAGGCACGGAGGGTCGCCCTAGGCACGCAGTTTCTGTTTCTTCTTTGCCGCCGAGCCCAGATAGGGCGCGAGGTATTGGCCCGTATAGCTGGCCGGGGTGGCCGCGACCTTCTCCGGCGTGCCTTCGACGACGAGGCGTCCGCCCTTGTCGCCGCCCTCCGGCCCCAGATCGATGATCCAGTCGGCGGTCTTGATCACCTCGAGATTATGCTCGATGACCACAACGGTGTTGCCGGTATCGACCAGGCGATGGAGCACCTCCAGCAGCTTGCGCACATCGTCGAAATGCAGGCCGGTGGTCGGCTCATCGAGAATATAGAGCGTGCGCCCGGTGGCGCGCCGCGCCAGTTCCTTGGCGAGCTTCACCCGCTGGGCCTCGCCGCCGGAAAGCGTCGTCGCCGGCTGGCCGATATGGATGTAGCCCAGACCCACTTCCTGCAGCATCGCGAGCTTCTCGCGGATGGCCGGCACCGCCTTGAAGAAATCCACGCCCTCATCGACCGTCATGTCCAGGACATCGGCGATCGATTTGTCCTTGAAGGTGATTTCCAGGGTCTCGCGGTTGTAGCGCTTGCCCTTGCAGGTGTCGCACTGGACATAGACGTCCGGCAGAAAATGCATCTCGATCTTGATGACGCCGTCGCCCTCGCAGGCTTCGCAGCGTCCGCCCTTGACGTTGAAGGAGAAGCGGCCGGGCTTGTAGCCGCGGGCACCCGCTTCCGGCAATCCGGCGAACCACTCCCGGATCGGCGTGAAAGTGCCGGTATAGGTGGCCGGGTTTGAGCGCGGCGTGCGGCCGATTGGCGACTGGTCGATATCGACGATCTTGTCGAGAAATTCGATGCCTTCGATCTTGTCATGCTCGCCGGGATGCAGCCGGGCGTTGTTCAGCCGGCGGGCCAGCGCCTTGTAAAGCGTCTCGATGATCAGGGTCGATTTGCCGCCGCCCGAAACGCCGGTCACGCAGGTGAATGTCCCGAACGGAATATCGATGGTGACGTTCTTCAGGTTGTTGGCACGGGCGCCGACGACCCGCAGCTTGCCGCCGAGCTGCCCGGCCCGGCGGTGCTCGGGCACCGGCACCTGACGCATGCCGATCAGATATTGGCCCGTCAGGCTGTCCGGATTCTGCATCACCTTGTCCGGCGTGCCGGCGGCCACAACATGGCCGCCATTCACCCCGGCGCGCGGGCCCATGTCGATCAGGTAATCGGCGGTGCGAATGGCTTCCTCGTCATGCTCGACCACCAGCACGGTGTTGCCCAGGTCGCGCAGCCGCTTCAGCGTCTCCAGCAGCCTGGCATTGTCGCGCTGGTGGAGACCGATAGAAGGCTCGTCGAGCACATAGAGCACGCCGGTGAGGCCGGAGCCGATCTGGGAAGCAAGCCGGATGCGCTGGCTTTCACCGCCCGACAGCGTGCCCGACGCCCGGCTGAGGGTCAGGTATTCCAGGCCCACGCTTTCCAGGAATCCCAGCCGCTCGCGGATTTCCTTCAGGATGCGCTGCGCGATGTCGCGCTGCTTGGTCGTGAGCTTGGCATCGAGACCGCGAAACCACGCGCCCGCCTGGGCGATGGAGAAATCCGCGACCTGGGAAATATCGAGCTTGGCGATCTTGACCGCCAGCGCCTCCGGCTTGAGGCGCCGGCCCTGGCAGACTTCGCAGGGGCTGTTGTTCTGATAGCGCGACAGTTCCTCGCGCACCCAGCTGCTATCGGTTTCACGGAAACGCCGTTGCATGTTGGGAATGACGCCCTCGAAGGGCTTGGTCGTGCGGTAGTTCCGCATCCCGTCGTCATATTGCATGACGACCGGCTCGGCGCCCGACCCAAACAGGATCGCCTTGCGGACTTTCTCCGGCAGGCCGCGCCAGGGCGTATGCAGCGCCACCTTGAAATGCTTGGCCAGGCTCTCCAGCGTCTGGGCGTAGTACTGCGAAGTCGAACTGGCCCAGGGGGCGACGGCGCCCTCGCGCAGGCTGAGGAACTCGTCCGGCACCACCAGCTCGGGATCGAAGAACAGGGTCGTGCCCAGGCCGTCGCAGGCGGGGCAGGCGCCGAAGGGATTGTTGAAGGAGAAGAGCCGCGGCTCGATCTCGTCGATCGTGAAACCCGAAACCGGGCAGGCAAAACGAGCGGAAAAGATCACCCGCTCCGGTTCGGCCTTGCCGGTATCGGCCTTTTCGGCGAACAGCAGCCCGTCGGAGAGGTTCAGACCCGTCTCGACCGAATCCGCCAAGCGGGTCTCGAGACCCGGCCGAACCACGATGCGGTCCACCACGACCTCGACATCGTGCTTCAGCTTTTTGTTGAGGGCGGGGACCTTGTCGATCTCGTAGAGCTGGCCATCGACCTTCACCCGCTGGAAGCCGCGCTTCTGCAGGTCCGCCAGTTCCTTGCGGTACTCGCCCTTGCGGCCGCGCACGATGGGCGCCAGCAGATAGAGCCTGGTTCCCTCCGGCATCGCCATGATGCGGTCCACCATCTGGCTGACCGTCTGGCTTTCGATGGGCAGGCCCGTGGCCGGGGAATAGGGGATGCCGATGCGCGCGAACAGCAGGCGCATGTAATCGTAGATCTCGGTCACCGTGCCCACGGTGGAGCGCGGGTTGCGCGAGGTCGTCTTCTGCTCGATGGAGATCGCCGGCGACAGGCCTTCGATGGAATCCACGTCGGGCTTCTGCATCAGCTCGAGGAACTGGCGGGCATAGGCCGAGAGCGACTCGACATAGCGGCGCTGGCCCTCGGCATAGATCGTGTCGAAGGCGAGCGAGGACTTGCCGGAACCCGACAGGCCGGTGATGACCACCAGCTTGTCGCGGGGCATATCGACGTCGATATTCTTGAGATTATGCTCGCGCGCGCCGCGAACGGAGATGCGCGCGCCGCCGAATGCGCCTGCCATGTCCTGCCCTGCCGGAAATCGGAATCGATCTTAGCCGTCGCGCCGGGAAAATCGACTCCCAAAATGACCCCGCGCGTGTAGGATCGCTCCCATCGGGAACGTCGTCTGGGAGATAGTCATGGCGGGCAGCGTCAACAAGGTGATTCTGGTGGGAAATCTGGGGCGCGACCCTGAAGTCCGCAGTACCCAGGACGGCACGAAGGTGGCCAATTTGTCCCTGGCGACCTCGGAAAACTGGAAAGACAAGAACAGCGGCGAGCGGCGCGAACGCACGGAATGGCACCGGGTGGTGATCTTCAACGAGCGCCTGGCCGATGTTGCCGAGAAATACCTGAAAAAGGGCAGCAAGGTTTATATCGAGGGCCAGCTGCAAACCCGCAAATGGACCGATCAATCGGGCACCGAGAAGTACACGACGGAGATCGTGCTCCAGCGCTTCCGTGGCGAGCTCACCATGCTTGACGGCCGCGGCGGTGCGCCGGCCGACGCAGGCGAGGGCGGCGGCATGTCCGAATTGCCCATGGGCGGCGGTGGCGGCAGCCGTTCAGGTGGCGGCGGTGGTGGTGGCGGCGGGGATCTCGACGACGATATTCCGTTCTGATTTCTCGCAACGGAGAGGGCTCGTCCTCCTCGTTCGTCATGCCCGGGGCGGTCGATGGACCGAGCCCGGGCATCCACGTCTTCGGATTGCGAAATAGAAAGGCGTGGATCCTCGGGATAGGCCTTCGGCCTACCCAAGGACGGGGGCGAAAATCGCCCTCATTTGCTGGTTATTTCGACCTTTTTTCGGGGCGATTTTCGCTCCCAGTTTTCTTGTTCGCAGATGCAAAATCTGCTACTGTTTTGCGTCATTTTGGTGATTTGCCACGCCACCTATAAATTATTGAAATTACTGGCAAAAATACCTTGACCGACACGCCCATCCCGCCGACCTCCGATATCTCGCCGATCACCATCGAAGAGGAGATGAAACGCTCCTACCTCGATTACGCGATGAGCGTGATCGTGTCGCGCGCGCTGCCCGATGTGCGCGACGGGCTGAAGCCGGTGCATCGCCGGATTCTCTATGCGATGAACGAGGCCGGAAACGACTGGAATCGCGCCTATCGCAAGTCGGCGCGCACGGTCGGCGACGTGATGGGCAAATATCACCCGCATGGCGACACGGCGATCTACGACGCCATGGTGCGCATGGCCCAGGACTTTTCCATGCGGCTGACCCTGGTGGATGGCCAGGGCAATTTCGGCTCGATGGACGGCGATCCGCCGGCCGCCATGCGCTATACCGAGGCGCGTCTCGACCGCGCCGCCACGGCCCTGCTGGACGATATCGACAAGGACACGGTCGATTACCAGGCCAATTACGACGATACCTCGAAGGAGCCGACGGTCCTGCCGGCCCGATTCCCCAATCTTCTGGTCAACGGCGCCGGCGGCATCGCCGTGGGCATGGCGACCAACATTCCTACCCATAATCTGGGCGAGGTGGTGGATGCCTGCATCGCCTGTATCGACGACCCGGACACCACGATCGACGAGCTGATGAACATCATCCCCGGTCCGGATTTTCCCACCGGCGGCATCATCCTGGGCAAGGCGGGCATCAAATCCGCCTTCCACACCGGGCGCGGCAGTGTCGCCATCCGCGGGCGCTGCACGATCGAGGAGATCCGCAAGGACCGCGAAGCGATCGTCATCACCGAAATCCCCTATCAGGTGAACAAGGCCCGGATGATCGAGCGCATCGCCGAGACGGTGCGCGAGAAGATCATCGAGGGCATCTCCGATATTCGCGACGAGTCCGACCGCGACGGCGTGCGCGTGGTGGTGGAGCTGAAGCGCGAGGCGATGGGCGAGATCGTCCTGAACCAGCTCTATACCCACACGCCGCTGCAGACGAGCTTCGGCGTCAACATGCTGGCGCTGCTGGCCGGCAAGCCGCTGCTGATGAACCTGAAGGACATCATCACGGCGTTCATCGCCTTCCGCGAACAGGTGATCGTCCGGCGCACCAGCTTCGAGCTTACCAAGACCCGCGAGCGGGCCCATCTGCTGGTCGGTCTCGCCATCGCGGTTGCCAATATCGACGAAGTCATCGCCCTCATCCGCAAGGCAAGCAGCCCGGATGAGGCGCGCGATGGGCTGATGGCGCGCGCCTGGCCGGCCACCCAGGTCGAATCGCTGATCAAGCTGATCGACGAGCCCGGCCGCGCAATCGCCGCCGACGGCACCTATCGCCTGTCGGAGGCCCAGGCCCGCGGCATCCTCGATCTGCGCCTGCAGCGCCTGACGGGGCTGGAGCGCGACAAGATCGCCGAGGAGCTGGGCGGCCTGTCGACGAGCATCGTCGATCTGCTGGATATCCTGGATTCGCGGCCGCGCCGCCTCGACATCATGCGTGCCGAGCTGAAGGAGATGAAGGAGCAGTTCGGCACGCCGCGCAAGACGACGCTGGAGGAGCTCGAATTCGAGCACGACATCGAATCGCTGATCCAGCAGGAAGACATGGTGGTGACCGTCACCCATGGCGGCTACATCAAGCGCGTGCCGCTGGTGGCCTACCGCGCCCAGCGCCGTGGCGGCAAGGGCCGCGCCGGCATGGCGACGCGCGATGAAGACTTCGTCCATCGGCTTTTCGTTGCCGATACCCACCGCCCGCTGCTGTTCTTCTCCACCCGCGGCATGGTCTACAAGATCAAGGTCTACCGCCTGCCTCTGGGCACGCCCCAGGCGCGTGGCAAGGCGCTGGTGAACCTGCTGCCGCTGCAGGAAGGCGAGACGATCTCCACCGTGCTGCCGTTGCCGGCGGACGAAGCAAGCTGGGGCGAAACCGATGTGATGTTCGCTACATCCAGCGGCTATGTCCGGCGCAACAAGCTTTCCGACTTCGTCGATGTAAAGGCCAACGGCAAGATCGCCATGAAGTTGGACGAGGGCGACCGGCTGATCGGCGTCTCCACCTGCACCGAGGCGAACGACGTGCTGCTGGCGGCGAGCGGCGGGCGCTGCATCCGCTTTCCGGTCAGCGATGTGCGGGTCTTCAGCGGCCGCACCTCCACCGGCGTGCGCGGCATCAGGCTCGCCGGCAAGGATCAGGTAATCTCTCTCAGCATACTCCATCACATGGCTGCCGAGACGGAGGAGCGCGAGGGCTATCTGCGCTATGCCTCGGCCCAGCGGCGCGGCCAGGACGAAGAGACAGGGACGGAGACGAACGAGCCGGTCAAGCCGCCGGCGCGCCTCGATGAGCTGAGGGCCAATGAGGAGTTCATCCTGACCGTTACCACCAAGGGCTACGGCAAGCGTTCATCGGCCTATGAGTACCGCATCACCGGCCGGGGCGGGCAGGGCATCGCCAATATCGAGCGCTCGGAGCGCAATGGCGATGTGTCGGCCAGCTTCCCGGTCGCGGACAACGACCAGATCATGCTGGTGACCGATGGCGGCCAGCTGATCCGCTGTCCGGTCCATGATATCCGCCTTGCCGGCCGCAAGACCCAGGGCGTGGTGCTGTTCAAGGTCGCCGAGGGTGAGCGCGTCGCCTCCGTCGCCCATCTGGCGGAGGAAGAAGCCGAGAACACCGGCGAAGCAGGAACCGGCAAGTGAGCCAGACCCGCGTTGCCATCTACCCCGGCACCTTCGATCCCATCACCAACGGGCATCTCGACATCATCCGCCGGTCCGCGCGGCTGGTGGATCGCCTGGTCATCGGCGTTTCCAGCAATGCCGGCAAGGGCCCGCTCTTCGACGTCGACGAGCGCGTCAGGATGGTGCAAGGCAGAAGTCGAGGCGCTCGGCCTGCCCAAGGGTAACGGCACGGTCGAGGTCCGCCCCTTCGACAATCTGCTGATGCATTTCGCCCAATCGGTGGGGGCCGGGATGATCCTGCGCGGCCTGCGCGCCGTCAGCGATTTCGAATACGAATTCCAGATGGCCGGCATGAACACCCGGCTCAATGCCGATATCGAGACCGTGTTCCTCATGGCCTCGGACCGCCATCAGTTCATCTCCTCGCGCTTCGTCAAGGAGATCGGCCGCCTGGGCGGCGACATCACCAGCTTCGTCTCCGCGCGCGTGGCGAAGAATCTGGCGGACCGTTTCGCCGAAGAGCGCAAGAGCGGCCGTCAATAACACCCGGCACGCTTGCGGGCCATTCAGGCCCAGTTTTCTCTACGGATAATTGCCGAGGGGGGATTTTATGGGCGGAGCTCGCACTACCGAGCGCATCGAGTGGCGCATGATAGCTCGATACCTTCTCGCCTTCCTGGTGACCATCGTCGTTTATGTTGTCTGCTGGCTGGCCGCGGCAATGGCCGGAAAATTCATCGGCCCGCTTGTTGCGATGTATGGTTTTGCCGGTGCGAGCGCGATCGCAATCCCCGTGGGCGTCGCCTTAGCACCCAGTAATCTGAAAAGGCAGGCCTTCATTGTCTTTGCAGTGTTTCTGATCGCTGTGCCGGTGGTGATCTTTCTCTGGCGGCTTCTGGACGGGCACGGGTCCGCGGGGAACGCCATGTGGATCTGGTACAACGTTCTGGGATCGGGGGCTGCCTTTATATGGACGAGACGCCGGAAATGCGCATATGCCGGCGAGTTAAAACAGCGGGCCAACGCCCGGTATTCGCGTTTGTCAGTACGAAATCCAGCCGTTGACCGTGAACCGGCTGTCGGCGAACTGCTTCGAGGCGCAGGAAACCGGCAGCACCTCATGCATCGTGTGGCTGGGAAAGAAGACAACCGAGTTATCTTTCGGCTCGATCAGCCAGTGCTCGTCGCCGGCGACGTAGACGTTGTTTTCGACGGCCACCTCATACAGCCGCAGTTCGCCGCCCCGGAAGGGCTTGGGCTTCGCGCGGAAGTAATAGACATAGCTGATGGTGCGCCGATCCAGGCCGACGGCGCCGGAATCGTTGTGCATGCCGTAGAAATCGGCGTCGTTATGGGCCGTGACCTGGCAGTCGACACCAGGCGCACCGCTCGCGTTCGCCGCGCGCGTAATATCGAGGCGCCGCACCACGTCGGGCAGGGCCTGATTGAGGCGCGGGAGCATGATCTCCGCAATCCGCGCGTCGTCAAGCAGCACCCGTGAGGAACGACGCCGGCCGGAGCCGCCGGCCGTGGTGGAAGGTTGAAAGCGGGATTCGGCGGCCAGGGTCAGTTTGATGATTTCGGCATGCTGCGCCGGGGAGAGGAATTCCTTCATGACCAGGAAGGGCATGGCAGGCCGCTTGAGCTGAAGTGCTGTTTCGGCTTGGCTGATTTCCCGCGCAGCGGCCGCCTCTGACTGATCCGCGCCGGCGGCATCCCCCAGAATTACCGCCACGACGGCGCCGGCGCGAAAGCGCACGCGCTGCCCATTGGTGACGGTAAGTTCAACGACCTCCTGCGGGTTGCGCGAAAGCAGCTCCCCCGACAACAGCGCCTGGGCGACAGGATCGGCATTGTCCGGCTCGATTTCGAGCGTGAACCCGCCCTGCAGGACAATGGTGGCTGGTGAGGTCATGGCGGTATCATCTGCCTGTTCGCGCGAGCCTATCAAGAGTCAGGCAGTGAGAAGAGGGCGGCCGCGTACTAAGGAACCTTAATCAAAATCGGATCAGGGCGGTGGGATGCTCGAGATTGGAGCGGCCTGGGGCTTGGTCATGGTGGCCAGAAGCAGGGTCACCGTCGGCGCGCTGACCGCGGCGTATTTGCCGAGCTTCTTCAACGCCACCCGGCGCGAGGCCGCCTGATCGGTGTCCCTGACGTCCTTGTCGTCGTTTGGCATGGCGTCGCCCTCTTTGGTTAAATACTACAATTGAGTCTAACCAAAGGAGCCCATGCCGTCCAGTCGACCGCGCTCACCGAAGGCATGAGGGGACAGCCGGCCGACGCCGGATTGGCCCCCGTCCTGTCTGAACCAGAAGCGATGCTTAGGAGGGCGTAGGAGCGCTTGCTGCGACGGCCGCCTTGGGTTTGGTTGAGGCAGCCAGAAGTACCGTTACCGTGGGTGCGCTGACGGCAGCGTATTTGCCAAGCTTCTTCAACGCGGCCCGGCGAGAGGTAGCCTGGCTGCTATCGATCGCGTCTTGATCGGTCTTTGACATGGGATTGTCTTTCGTCATTGGGTGCACCAAACCCTATACCGGCCAGCGATAGCCCGTCCAGATCAAGCCCCCATCAACCAATCGCCAATCATCCAATCGCCAATCATCCAATCGCCAATCATCCAATCCCCTGTTCCTTGAACACCTCGCGCGCGAGGCGCATGGCATCGAGTGCGGCGGGGCCGCCGGCATAAAACGCGACCTGCAGGAAGACCTCGCCGATCTCGGCCTGGCTAAGACCGTTGCGGAGCGCACCCTGGATATGGAGCTTCAGCTCGTGCGGCCGGTTAAGGGCGGCCAGCATGGCCAGGTTGATGGTGCTGCGCGTCTTGCGGTCGAGTCCCGGCCGGCTCCAGATCTCGCCCCAGCAATACTGGGTAATGAGTTCCTGCAGCGGCCGATTGCTCTCATCCGCCGCTGCCATCGATCGGTCGACATGGGCATCGCCCAGAACGTCGCGACGGATTTTCATTCCCCTGTCGAAGGCCTGTTTGTCCATGGGCGCCATCTCCTTGCTGCTTTGAGGAAACGCCAAGCATTGCTGCGAGGAACCCACCGCGCAATGGCCCCATGAGGCCCCGTAACGGCCAGTTGCCGGTGTGGCTGAACCGCAACTCGCGGTTTTGTTCCCCGATTCGGTGAAATATCGGTCGGAACTCATTGGTCAAACTGGCGGTTACCCAAGTGCTGGCAATGCTGTGTCAGCAATTTCACAGGGTTATTGGTCATGTTAGGGGTTTCTGCCGTCTTGAGGCTGCTTGGTTCCGCCTTGGCGCTGACAGCGCTTGTCGGCTTCTGGTGTCTGCCTGCTCATGCCTATGTGGCGCACACACCGTCAGGACAAACCCAACAGGAAGACCAGACCGAGCTGGCGTTGGCAGCGCTGCTGGAAGGCACAGGACCGGTCGCGATCGCCGGAACGGAATTCGACCGGCCGGCGCTGTTGCGTGTCTATCGGGCCCGCCATTATCAGCCGATCTGGATGGGTCGAGAGGGTGCGGCCCTCGATCTTTCCAATGCGCTCGCAGGATCCGGTGTTGATGGCATCGATCCCCAGGCCGTCGGCGCGGATATCGCGGCCGCCACCCTCGGCGATCCCACCATGGCGCCTGCGGAGCGCGAGATTGCGCTGACGGGCTTGTTCATTCGCTACGCCGCCGCATTGGCCCAGGGTCAGATCGATCCCCGGGCGACGGATCCGGATTGGGTGCTGGCGCGTCCGTCCTTCGATCCGGCGCCGCTGCTCGATCGCATTGCGGGCGGCGAGGGCGTTCGTTTGGTGGTGGCTGGTTTGACGCCTGCCCAGCCCGCCTATCAGCAGCTCCGTGGTGCGCTCGCCCGCTACGAGCGCATCGCTATGAATGGCAGCTGGCCGTTGGTGCCGGCGCTCTCCGGCGAAAGCCCACGGCGCAGTCTGGTTGCCTTCGCCATTCTGAAGCAGCGGCTGGCCCTGGAAGGGGATAACGACCCCGATCTGATGAAGGCCGTGCAGCACTTTCAGACGCGCCATGGCATCGATGTGGACGGCACGGTCGGCCCCGCCACACTCGAGGCGCTGAACGTCAGCGCCACGGTGCGCGCCGCCCAGCTGCGCCTGGCTTTGGAGCGCTATCGCGAGATGCCGCGCAATTGGCCGGCAACACGCCTGGTGGTGAACATTCCCTCGGCGACGCTGGTGCTCTATCGCGAGAACAAGGTCGCGCTGACCTCGCGGGTCGTGGTGGGCGATCCCGGCCATCCGACGCCGATCCTGGGTTCGGCGATCGGCTCGGTCCTGTTCAATCCGCCCTGGACTGTGCCCGCCTCCATCGTGCGCAAGGAGATTCAGCCGCGGCTGGTGAAGGACCCCGGCTATCTCTCGCGCAACCATTTCCAGCTGCTGGGCCACGGTGACGGCAGCCCCGATGGTATCGACTGGAACAATACGGACATTCTGGCCAATGGCTGGCAGCTGCAGCAGCAGCCCGGCCCGTGGAACGCGCTGGGCACGCTGATGTTCGATTTTCCCAGCCCGTTCGCCGTATACCTGCATGACACGCCGGGCCGCGCCGCCTTCGCGCGAGCCGACCGCAGCCTCAGCCATGGTTGCGTGCGGGTCGAGCAGGTGACGGCGCTCGCGGGCGAGCTGCTCGGGGCGGAGGGTTCGCCCGAGGCGATCCAGAAGATCGTGGCGGGCCAGCAGACCGAGCGTCATGCTTTGAAACAGGCGATGCCGGTCTATCTCACTTATCTGACCGCCTTCGTCGATGACGATGGCGGGCTCCAGTTCCGCGACGACCCCTATGGAATCGATGCCAGGCTCGCCGCCGCGCTTAACGATGCCAAGGGTCCCGACCAGCCGCGCGTCGCAATGCGGGCCGCGCGCTGAATGCCGCTAAAGCGCCTCATTTTTGCGGAAACCATTTCGGCGTCCTGTTGTTTGCTTGGTTAGAACACCGCCAGCCCCGGATGGGCGCGCGGCGCAATTTCCGGCACCCAATCAATAACGAAGGAGGACACATCATGCGTTGGAAAATCGGTCTTTTCGGCGGGGCCCTCTCAGCTCTGGTCATTGCCGGTTCGCTCGGCGTCTCGTCGCCGGTGCAGGCCGCCTGCTGGGCATCCGATCCGGTCAATGCCACCACGGCGGACCAGGCCGCCCGGGCGATGCAACAGGCGGGTTACAGCCAGATCCAGGTCTATGAGAAGGGCTGCGACAGCGCCTGGCATGCCCATGCCCTGTTGAACGGCAGCCCGGTCAATGTGGTCTGGAATCGCGACGGCCAGGTCCTGACCGAAGGCGATTAGGCTTCACGTCGAAATCCCAGGCAACTAATGCCGCCGCGGGCCCAGGTCCGCGGCGGTTTCGTTTTGAGGCCTGTTTCGCTCAATTCTCCGCTTTCCCGTTTGCAGGGCCGGGACAAAATGCTAGACCCTCGCCCGGCTTCGAAACCGGGTGCGTAGCTCAGCGGTAGAGCATCTGACTTTTAATCAGGAGGCCCCGGGTTCGATCCCCGGCGCACCCACCAACACTTTACCGCGCCGATTCAAGAACTACTCCGCCGGGCTAATCGACGGGCCAAGCCGGTCCGCCGGCCGGTGCTATCAAGCGCAGGTTCAGTTCCATGCGTGCGAAGCGCCAGGCACCATCCTCGAGCGTCATGTCTGCCCGGTACCAGCCCGCTATCCAGGTATTTTGCCGCTCCGAGCTGCCGCTCAAACTCGTGCGCGCCAGTTCCCACAATTGCCAGGATGCGGAAGCCGAGGTTCCGTCTTCCGACACCTCGATCAGCGGCGCGACATTGTAGTGCATCGTCCACAACACGTCGCGCTCGCGCAGCTTCGCGAGGCCCTTCGTGACTTCTTCGCGACCCTCGTGATGAACGCCGAGCGCCTCGCAGTGCCAGCCTGCCAGCCGCGCAAACAGCGGACGCATCATCTCCGGCGGCGAAAACGCATCGGCCGCCACGCCGTATTTCGCGATCACGGTTCTTATGGACTCGATGTCCTTGAGCCGCTGAATTTCCTTTACCAGATCCATTTGCAGCTCCCGTTTCGAGTCCTTGTCCGCCAAAACGATACTTATTTTGCAGCACCACCGGGAGCGGGATTTAGACCCATTTTCTTTTTTGCCCGCCCGGCGCAGGTCGTTTTAGGCGAGCCGCTGCGTTGCCGGCAGGGCGGCTTCGTTTTCGTTTCGCAGCAGAAGCCAAAACATGAGTCCGTGCGTGATCACAAATAGCGGCACGATAAAGGTTGGGAGAAAATAGGCAGCTCCCATTTGACCCGCCTGAACGCCCAAGCGGATGCCGTCGTAGTTGGCATGGACGATGTCGGCGAGGCCCCACAGATTGAATATCCAGGCCGCAACGATGCCGAGCCTGCCGGGCAGTAACGCCAGCGTCAGCAAAGCAAGGGCCGCGGCGACGATATCGCCGTAGGCAGCACCTTCCGCGAAGGCCGCCGGCAGGTCGGGGGATACGACGCCGGGCACCAGGAACGCCAAGCCGACAAAGCGTAAGGAATGAAACATGAGAAGCGGCCGCAAGGCGTCGCTGCGCTGTCGGCGGCGCAGTTTCGGCCAGATAACGCTGCCGGTGACGACGCCCCAAGCGGCGAAACTGAAGAGGATGCTGACGAAAAAGCAGATTTGCGCCCGCATGAGCGAACCTCCGATCAGCCGTAGGTGAATCCGGGCTTGCTCTGTCCGACTTCGATGATGTAGCCGTCGGGATCGCGAATGTAGCAGCGTGTCTCGCCGTATTTGTCCTTCGGCTCCGTGATGAATTCGGCGCCGCGGCTGCGCCACAAGTCGTAGCACGCATGAATATCTGCGACGCGGAGGTTCAAGAAACTGTTGAATTTATCGGGGTCGGGGACGCTGAGCGTCACCGTCGGTTTGTCCGGTGTCGGACCGCCCCCGACATTGACGATGAGCCAAATGTTGGCGAACTGGATGTAGCCCGGCGCGCCCTTGTCGTCGCCTTTGCTCAGAATGCGGCCGCCGAAGACCTTTTCGTAATATTTGGCCGATCGTTCGATGTCGGCGACAGCCAGAAAGTACGCGACGGAAAATCCCTCCTGCGGCGGCATTTGATAGGTTTTCTGATCGCCTTGCACTCCGGTCATGAACGCCTCCAATTCGGATGTGGGATCGATTGCGGTTCCTGGATAGTTCGATTTCGCTCTCGGCCGCAGCTTACGTTGGTGTCACGCGACGTGGCCCTTCATCAGATCCAGGATCAGGGCATCGATGCTGTACGGCCCGGCACCGGCCGAGACGACCATGATCAACATGAAGGCATAGAGCGTCTCCGGCAAATAGAGCCAATCGTCGATGCGATCCGCTTCGTCGATCGGTTTGTTGAGCTTGATTCGCTGCCGCCCGGACGTGGCTATGGCGACGATGATGATGACCAGCAGGCCAAGCGCGGCGAGCGGCGCCAAGAGCCCGATCAGGACGGCGCCGCCGGCGGCGAACTCGACCGACGGCACCCACCATTGATTGAACCCCACGGCATGGACGCCGAGCGCCTTGAGTTCATTGACGATGGAACGGTGGCGTTCTGCGTTGAACAGCTTGTGGTATCCCGACAGCATGAAGAATGCCCCGACCGCGATCCGGTTCAGGGTGATCGCGAGGTCGGTCCACCCGACACCGCCGAACAACACATCCATCATCCGGTCGATCTCATCCGATGTGTGTCATGGCGCGGCGATGCCTAACAATGCATCGAGCGAATATTTTCCCCCTCCGGCAATGGCCAACAGCAAGAAGCCGCCGATGATGCTGAGGTTTTTGAAAAAATTCTCCATGATTTCGACTTGATCCGCGCTCCTCTTTGTCCAAAAGCGGTGCTCAACGAGCGACGTTCCCATCGTATATAAGGCCAGAAGCACGGCCGCCGGCCGCGTGAACGCGCCAACAGCGACCGCGAATGCAACCGGAAGCTCCATGAAGATCGCCACGGCCGTGGCCAGCACCGGCATCGGCAGCGATCCTGTGCCATCTGGTTCACCGTGCCGGAATAGTCCCGCACCTTTCTCCAGCCGAAGATCAAGAACAGCGCCGCGAGAAAAAGCCGCGCCGCGAGGGAGATCACGCTGGTGCCAGCCAGGCCGGCAAGAAAACCGGCTGGACCCACCGCGTCGCCTCGCCCGTATTTGGATCGTCCATGGGCGGCCTCACACCTCGGGACGATTGATGATACCTGCCGAAATCACGTTCCAACGTTTAACAGGAGTCAAATGAAGGAGATGTAATGGAGGCTCCAGGGTCGATCGACACCGCTGACGAGGGTCTCGCGCGAACACCCTGCCCCTTTTTGATTGAGAAAAATTAACCCGCCACCCGGTGGCGTGGCGGAGCGTGTTGCCCCAGACTTCGCCCCCGTGAAGATGCGCGCTCAATCTCTGGCTGGAGCGGTGTTTCTGGCCGGCTTGACCACCTGCCTGCTTTACCCTCGGCCCGCCGATGCTGCCCAGTTTTCGGTTGGCGGGATTTCCTTTTCCGACGAGCTCGGCGGTTTCGTGCTGGAACGCCTTACCGGTGAGGGCACGCTCGATCACCCTTTTATCGTCACCGAGCGCATTGTCGATGGCAATGGCGGCGACCTGGTCATTCGCGTGGATCCGCTTTTCGGCAACCAGATCGGGACCCAGCACGCAATCGGCTTCGCTCTGGTCAAAGTAGTAGAGAACGGGACAGATTTTCCCTGGACGTCATTCGAGCTTGAGCTTCAATCGACCCACGGTGTTCCGAGCGGCTATGCCGACGGGCTGTCATTTGGCCAGGGTTCGAACGCCGGCAGGCCGTTCAGCGATATCGGCTTCAGGGACATCGCGGTGATCGACGAACCCTATGACAGGATCGAGTACGATCAGGGGAGAATCCCGGTCGGCGGGCAGGCCACATTCCGCTTCGTCATCACCGAAGCCCTGCCACTGGTGGCCGCATATCTGGCCCAGCGGCCCAGGCGCCCGGTGGCAAACCTGGGATCAGGCCGAAATCAACGGGTCCTTGTCTCGGCGACTTACGGGGGCAGCGCATGTAGCTGGCGCCGGATGATGTTTGCGCCACTGCGCCAGTATCGGAATTCCTGACACAGGCCGTACTTCTCTACTGGACGTTATTCAATTGGCGTCGCGGCTCATGTCATGCGAGAAAGGCAGTGCTTCCGGTGTCCCGCCGATCTCGGCGGGAAGAATTGGGAAGGCGGCGAAACTCCGCCACGCGCCCAGCGCTGTGAGGGGGACTTCGCGTGCAACGGCCACTGGCCCTGAGTTATTCGAGAGGCCGGGAAGGCGTGCGCGAAGGGTGAACCCAAGTCAGAAGACCGGCCGGAAGCTGAAGGAAGACCGTCACGGACAGACGGCCGTTCCGCCCGCTTCATGAAGGGGAACTCATGGGCACGCCGATTTCCCGTCTGCGACAATTCTCAATCAGCCAGTCACGCCTTCAGCGCCGCCGAGCGCGCCGCTGTCTATAAATGCATCGTCACCCGCCGCGATGTGCGGGGCCAATTTCTGCCAGACCCCATCGCCGAGGATGTTCTGGCCCGGCTGTTGATGGCAGCACACCGCGCGCCATCGGTCGGCTTCATGCAGCCCTGGGACTTCATCGTGATTGGCGACATCGCGGTGAAGCGGCGCGTCCATGCGGCCTTCCTGCATGCGCACAAGGCTGCCGCTGCCGAATTTGACGACGAGAAGTCGCGGCGCTATCGGGCCATGAAGCTGGAGGGCATTCTGGAAGCGCCGATCAATCTCTGCGTCACCTGCGACCGCGCACGGGCGGGACCCGTCGTCATCGGCCGCAGCCAGCAACGCGACATGGATCTCTATAGCGCCGTCTGCGCGGTGCAAAATCTGTGGCTCGCAGCACGGGCGGAAGGCATCGGCGTCGGCTGGGTCAGCATCATCGAGCGCGACGATCTGCGCGCGGCACTCGGCATTCCGGCGGGGATCGAGCCCATTGCCTATCTTTGCCTTGGCCATGTCAGCCACTTCCCGGAGAAGCCGGAGCTGGAGAGCGCCGGCTGGCTGCCCCGATTGCCGCTGGAACAGGTCGTCTGGTTCGATGGCTGGCGCAAGAAAAGCGGGGATGAGCCGCTGTTGGCCCAATTGCGCCAATCGCCACTCGGCGAGGCGCGGTAGAAGCCCCGCCGCTGAAGCATGAGCGCCTGCTGATTTCCCGCTGGTAGACGATTGCCCGGGCAGATATTCACTAAGCCTCGTACCAGTCAGTTTGAGACCGAGATCAGCAGTCATGGCGGATGAAACAGCGGCGGGCCGTTTTGGCAGCGGCCGCGAGGTTCGGCGTATCGAGGATCGTGCCTTGCTGCTCGGCGCCGGCCGGTTCACCGACGACGTATCGCTACCCGGGCAATTGCATCTCTGCTTCCTGCGTTCGCCCCATGCCCATGCCAGGCTTACCGGCGTCGATGTCGGCGCGGCACAGGCGATGCCCGGTGTGGCCGCGGTCCTGACCGGCGCCGATCTGCAGGCGGCCAGAGTCAAGCCGCAGCCCGTAACCTCGGCATTCAAGCACCCGGACGGCAGCGATGCGGCGACGCCGTTTCGTCCAGCGCTGGCGCAGGAGCGGGTGCGTTTCGTGGGCGAGGCGGTGGCCGCGGTCATCGCCGAAACTCGGGCCCAGGCCAAGGATGCGCTGGAGGCGATCACTGTCGGCTATGAGCCGCTGCCGGCAGTGAGCGGGCTGGCCGCGGCCGCGGCGCCAGGCGCACCGCAAATCTGGCCTGCCGCGACGGGCAATATCGTGGCCCGGTCGCACTTCGGCGATGCCGCGGCAGCGGAGGCCGCCTTCAAGACGGCCGCCCATGTGGTGAGCCTTGACCTCGTAAATCAGCGTCTGGCACCGACGCCGATGGAGCCGCGTAGCGCGCTCGCGAGCCACGATACGGCAAGTGGCCGGCTGACCCTGTATCTCTCCAGCCAGATGCCGTCGGGCGCGCGCGATGCACTGGCCGCGGCGCTAGGCATCCCGCCAGCGGATATCCGCGTCGTCGTCGGCGATGTGGGCGGCGGCTTCGGCATGAAGACCGGTCTCTATCCCGAAGACATCGTTACCGCCTTTGCCTCGCGCTTGCTGAAGCGCCCGGTCAAATGGGCCGCCGAGCGCATCGAGGAGTTCCTGTCCGCTTTTCATGGCCGCGGGACGCAGAGCCGGGCCGAGCTGGCGCTGGATGGCGAAGGCAAGGTGCTCGCCTATCGCGTGCGCTCCCTATGCGACATGGGCGCCTATGCCGGCCGCGCCGGCATCGTCATCCAGCTGCTGATCGGCCCCTGGGTTACCACCAGCATCTACGATATCCGCACCATCGATCTGGAATTCACCGCGGTGCTGACCAATGCGGTGCCGACCTCCGCCTATCGCGGCGCCGGGCGGCCGGAAGCGATATACCTCATCGAACGGATGTTCGATGCCGCCGCCCTCAAGCTTGGGCTCGATCCGATCGAGATCCGCCGGCGCAATCTTATCCAGCGCTCGCAGATGCCCTACACCAACGCCATGGCGCAAACCTATGACGATGGCGATTTCGCCAGGATCATCGATCAGGCGGTGGCCCTGGCGGACTGGACCGGTTTTGCCGCGCGTGAAGCGGAATCGCGCCGCCGCGGCAAGCTGCGCGGCCGGGGCGTTGCCGCCTTCCTCGAATGGACCGGCGCCAATATCTTCGAGGAACGCGCGACCGTCGCTGTCCTGGGTTCGGGCGAGATCGAGATCTATTCCACGACCATGCCCATGGGGCAGGGGATCGCCACCTCCTTTGCCCAGCTGGTGGTCGATGTCTTCGGCGTGCCGATCGAAAAGATCCGCATCGTCCAGGGCGATTCCGATCGCGGCTCCGGTTTCGGCAGTGCTGCCTCGCGCTCGCTGTTCACCGCCGGCTCGGCCATTCGCCAGGCCTCCGAGAAGACGATCGCGACCGCCCGCGATCTGGCGGCCGACGCGCTGGAAGCGGCATCGGCCGATATCGAATACCGGGAAGGCATCTTTCGCATCGCCGGCACGGACCGCGAGATCGGCTTGTTCGCGCTCGCCGATGCCCAGCCGGAACGGCGCATCTATATCGACATGATGGGCAAGGTCGATGGGCCGAGCTGGCCCAATGCCTGTCATATCTGCGAGGTGGAGATCGATCCCGAGACGGGACATCTCGAGATCGCCTCGCTATGTCTCGGTCGAACGATATCGGCAAGGTGGTCAATCCGCTGATCGTCCGCGGCCAGCTGGATGGCGGCGCGGTCCAGGGCATCGGCCAGACCCTGCAGGAACAGATCCTCTACGACGATAGCGGCCAGCTCATCACCGGCAGCTTCATGGATTACACCATGCCGCGGGCGGGCGATGTGGGCGCATTTCATCATGTGCTCGACCAATCCATCCCCTGCCGCAACAATCCGCTGGGCGCCAAAGGCGTGGGCGAGCTGGGCACGATCGGCGCGACGCCGGCCCTGATGAACGCCGCCGTCGACGCGATTGTCCGGGCCGGACATGCCGAGCGGGCCTACAAATTGCAGATGCCGCTGACGCCGGAAAAACTCTGGCGCGCGATCAACGATCGATAGGAGACCGCGATGCGATTGGGCGATTTCAAGGTAATGACCTTCGATGTGGTCGGCACGGCGATCGATTTCGAAACCGGCGTGTTGCAGGCGGTGCGCGCGCTTGGCGGGCCCAAGGCCGCGGCCGCGAGCGATGACGAGATTTTCGAACCCTACAAGCGCGGGCGCGACAAATTCCACGGCCGCACATCGGAGGCGATGAAAGACGTCTATCGCCATCTCGCCGGTGAAATGGGAATTCGCAATGACGCGGGAGCGGCGGATGGGTTCCAGCTCGCCATGCTGCGCTTGCCGGCCTTTGCCGATTTAGCCGAGGCGCTGCGCCGTCTTCGCCGCAACTATCGCCTGGTTGCCATGACCAATGCCGACCGCACGGCGTTCTCGGCCTATTCGGCGGTGCTGGGCAATCCCTTCCATGACAGCGTTACCTGCGACGACACCGGCTGCGCCAAGCCGGATCCGGGTTTCTTCTATTTCAACAAGGGGCGGCAATCGGCGCTGGGCTTCCAGCAGTCGGATATCCTGCATGTGGCGCAGAGCCAGCATCACGATATCGGCGTGGCACTGTCGTTGGGCTATGCCACCTGCTGGATCGAGCGCCGGCGCGGGCAGAAGGGCTTCGGTGGTTCGCCGGCCGTGGCCAAACTCGCCACGCCGCATTTTCATTTCGGCTCGCTGAAAGAGCTTGCCGACGCGGTCGAGGCGGAGCGGCGCTAACCGCTGGCCAGCAGCTCGCCGAAGCCGCGCAGATACTTCATTCCGGTATCGCAGATGATGGTGACGATCGTGGCCCCGGGCGGCAGTTCTTCGGCCAGCCGCAGGGCCGCCACGATGTTGGCGCCGGTAGAAGTGCCGGCAAACAACCCTTCTTCCCGGGCGAGCCGCAGCGCCATGGCGCGGGCCGTCCTCGGTCGAAACCCGCTCGATGCGCTCGGCCACACCTTCGCGCCACAGCGGCACGACGAAGCCGGCCCCGATTCCGTCAATTTTATGGGCGCCCGGACTGCCGCCTGAGAGGACGGGCGATTCCGCCGGTTCGACGGCGATCGCCTGGATACGGGAATCATGCCGGCGCAGCGTCTCGGCAGTGCCGAGAAAGGATGCCGCGGTTCCCACGCTCTGGACAAAACAGTCGATCCTGCCGCCGGTCTGTTCCCAGATCTCCTCGCCCAGAAGGCGATAGGCTGCAAGCTGGTCGGTATTGTTGAGTTGATCGGTCCAGAATCCGCCGGTCTGTTCCTGGATCAGCCTGGCCGCCGCGATCATGTCGCGGGTCAGTTTCCCGGTCATGCCGCCGCCCTCGCTGGCCACGATCTGGAGCTCCGCGCCCAGGATGCGCATGTGGTCGAGCTTCTCGCGCGCGAAGGCGTCGGAAGAGACGATATGAAGCGGGTAGCCCTTCACCGCACAGACCAGCGCGAGCGATACGCCGGTGCTGCCGCCGGTATATTCGACCACGCTGCCGCCGGGCGTCAGCCGCCCATCCGCCTCGGCCGCCTCGATCATGGCGAGCGCCATGCGGTCCTTCATGCTGCCGGTCGGGTTCTCGTTCTCAAGTTTCAGCAGGATGCGGCAGCCGCCGGCCGGCCGGATACGCACCAGCGGCAGCAGGGTGGTATGGCCGATGCGGTCGAGGATTGTGGGCATGAGCTATTCCTATGTATATACATATAATGTATATACATGGACCTATGAAACTAGGAAAGCCCGCGCCGAAGACCCTTCGCGCCGACGCCCGGCTGCTGGTGGATAGCTGTGCTGGCTGGAACAGCCGGCTCGCGGCCCGCCGCATCACCCAGTTTTTTGATCGCGAGATCGCCGAGACGGGGCTGAGCACGGCGCAGCTCGGCCTTTTGGCCCTGATCGCCACGACCGCCGACGATACGCTGGGCGCACTTGCCGAGCGCGCCGGGCTGGAGCAATCCACGCTCTCGCGCAATCTGCGTACACTGGACGCAGCAGGCCTGATCGAGATCGCCACTGTGGAGGCTGATCTTCGCCGACGGGCAGTGTGGCTGACGGAAGCCGGCGCCATCCGGTTGGAAGCGGCATTGCCGGTCTGGCGCAAGGCCCAGCGCCAGCTGCGCCGGCATGTCTCGCCGCAATTGGCGCGGCGGCTGGCGCTTGCAAGCGAGGTGCTTGTTTAGGGCACGGTGCCGCGCACCGCCCAGGCCGTGGCGGTCAGCGAACGGGGACCGTCGGGCGCGCCGCTGAGATAAGCTGCCTGGACCTGCGCCATGATCCGCTCGCGCAAGGCAGGCGCCAGCCCCTGGGCGTAACTGCCGACCGGCCCCTGGCCGGTCAGCAGCGGATCCCAGTAGTCGGCAAAATTCGCGTAATCCATGCGGATCGTGAGCGAGCCGAGTTCGATATCGGCCAGCCCTGCCTTCTGCCAGAGATCGAGCAGGCCGCTTGCCTGCGCCAGCGGATGGGAAAACAGTTTGTCGCGCGTGGCAGCGGCGGCGGGGTCGATACCTGCGGCGCTGTCCCAGAAGATCCGCTGATAGACCAGCCCGCCGCGAAAATCCCAGATCGCACCCGCCACGACGCCGTGGCGTACCGTCACGCGCTTCATCTCGCTGACCGCGGCAAGTGCATCGGGCACGAAATTCAACACGAGCTGGGTCAGGCATCCTGCAAAGCTGCCATCGGCAAAGCGCAGGTGACAGGCATCGCCCTGTTCGAACGCGACGCGATCGGCGCCGGGCCGGGCCTTGGCATAGGCGATATAAGGCTCGGCAATATCGATGGCGCTGACCGGCTGGCCGCGCTTCTCGGCCAATGCCAAGGCGAGGCTGCCGGTGCCGCAGCCGACCTCGAGAGCGGCACCGGAAGGCGGCAAGCGGGCGAAGTCGCGGAATACCGGCGCCAGCCGCTGGGTCCAGCGCCCGAGGAAGCGTTCATAGGCCGCGCCGTCGGTGGCGCGGTATGTCGATGAGGCTGCCAAACTAGTCACGCCAACTGGCCACTCACGGCGTGGCGATCATCACATCGGTCGATTTGATCACCGCGAATACGCTGTCGCCCACCTTCAGTTTCAGATCCTCGACCGAATCCACGAAGATGGCGGAGACGACGTGATTGCCGCTGCCGATATCGACGGTGATCTGGGCCATCACGGCGCCCTTCTTGATGGCGGTGATCTTGCCCTTCAACGAATTGCGTGCGCTGATTTTCATCGGATGGTTCCTTTACCGGATTTGACGACGGGAGGGCCGCTGTCGCGGCACGTTATAGCGAGGCAGCTACATCGACAAGTTAGGGCGCAAAACGGACCTTTTCGCCGGGTGGCATAAACCACCGAGTCCCGCCGCGGGTTCCATGATTTCGCCACATTTATTCCCCGCCTTCGCCCTTAACGAGGGGTGAAAACAGCGGAACGATACCAAGGCCCCAGGGTTCTTTTGTTGGAGAAGCCGCGAGCCCGACTGCCAATCGAATGGCCAGCCCGCGGCGCAAGAACAGGAGAACAGATCATGGCTCGATTTAACCGGTCTATGCCGCGTGTCGCAGCCGCTGCCTTTGGTTTGGGCGTGGCCTTCATGGCCTGCACGGCGCCGCTGTCTACGGCACAGGCATCGGACGAATGGCGCTATCGCGATGCGCACCACGGCGATTGGGACCATCGTCATTGGTCCAATAACCGGGTGGGTGGCGGCTTCTATATCACGACGCCGGGATTGTACTACTCGCCGCCGCCGGTCTATTACCCGCCGCCGGCGTACTACGCTCCGGCGCCGGCACCTTACTATGGGCCGTCCTTCGGCTTCTCGGTCCACGTCCACTAAATCAGGACGACGTAAGCTACAAAGAACTGTTCGTCAGGCGCGCTTCCGCTGGCCCGCAAGGGTTGGCGGGAGCGCGGCCTGTTTTCAGGGGCTGGGGCGTGGCCCCTTCGTGCGGCGGCGGTGCATCGAGACGAGCAGCAGCCAGCCGAACACCACCAGCAGTAAGACGCCCCCGATCGCCAGATAGCGCAGCGGCCCGACGAAGGGGCTGAGAATCAACAGCACCAGATCGAGCAAAAGGTTATAGGCGCGCAGCGCGTACTCGAAGAGATCCATTGCCGGCTCCTTAGCCTGGCAGGCGCGCGGCTGGCAGCGGCGCGACCATGAGCCCAGGGCGAGCCATCACACAAGTGGCAGAACGAGGCAGCTCCAAGGCTCCTCCGGAAGCGCAAGGCCTTTGCCGATAGAGTGTATTGGCCTATCGTTGGAGCGGCTCACTTGGGCCGTTCATTCCCGCCACAATCTGCGATAGTTCCGATCCTGTCCGATACGCCGCAGCATCTTCAGCCGAAATCAGTCCCGGGCGCAGGGCGTACATTTCTTTGCGCTCGATGCGGGCGGTGTCCTGTTCTGTGAGCCGGCGCAGCGTTTCTACGACCTGAATTCCACCGCCGCACTTTGCTGGCTCGGCTTGTCCGAGGGGCTGGGCGAGGCGGCCATTCTCGATGAGCTGGCGCGGGCCGGCGCGCCGCCGGGCGAGGCCCAGGCGTGGTGGCGCCAATCCCTGGCGCTGTTCGAGGCGGAAGGCTTTCTTGCCGGTTCGCCGCCGCGCCAGCGCGATGTGCCGCCCTTCGATGAGGGCCTGCGGGAAGGTCAGCGCCTGGAGCGTATCCCCGCTTGCGTTGCCCATCGCTTTTACCGGCTGTTCGACACCCGCTTTCGCATCGGCTTTACCAGCGAGGCACCGCTGGCCAGCGCATCGGGCATGCTGGCGCGCCTTGCCGATGCCAATGAGGCACCTGCCGATGTCGAGATCACGGTCATCGGTGTCGGCGAGCGCTACCTGGTTGCCCGCGGCATGGGGCTGGTGGGTGTTACAGCCGACCTCTCGGGGCTGATGGAGAAGATCGAGAGCGCGCTGATGCTCACCGCCATCGATGCGACGCCGCATCTTCTCTCGCTCCATGGCGGCGCGCTGGCAAAGGGCGGTTGCGGATTGCTGCTGCCGGCGCCGTCGGGCAGCGGCAAGACCACGCTGACCGCATCCCTCAATCTGGCCGGGTGGGATTTCGGGAGCGATGAGATCAGCCTGCTGGATTCTGCTGCCGACATGCTTCGTGTCGCGCCGCTGTCGGCCTGTATCAAGGAAGGAAGCTGGCCGGTACTGGCATCGCGCACACCATCGCTGATGGCGCAGCCGGTGCATCAGCGCGCCGGCCGGGCGGTACGCTATTTGCCGCCGGTGGGCCGCACGGTGGATCGCTACCGCGCAACCCATGTCGTCTTTCCCCGATATGTCAGCGAGAGCGAGACAAGCCTGACGCCGCTCTCGCCCAGCACCGGGCTGCAGCGCCTGCTGGCCGAATGCGTCTCCATCCCGCGGCGGTTGACCGAGACGGATGCAGCCCAGCTGGTCGAATGGGCGAGCCGGCTCAGTTTTTTCGATCTCAAACTATCCGAGCTTCCGGCCGCCCTTGGGCTTCTGGATGAATTGGCGGCGACAGCGCGCTAGTTCAAGCGGGCGGTGGCGATGCTGCCGCCACCCGGCCGTGAAAGATTCGCCGCGCCACGGAAACCAGTCTGCCGCCGGCGATCAGCGGCTGGCGAAACAGCCAGGGCGTCTGTTCGCAATCCAGCTCATAGGCGAGGCGCCGGCTGTCCATCAATGAGGCGAGCCTGACGGCGATGCCTGTCAGCCGCGGACGCAGATTGCCGCGATGCTGCAGCAGGCAGCGTGTGGCGTGGCGGCGCGCCCGCGGGTTGTCGGCGAAAGGCTGGGGAATGGTCAGGTCCAACAGCCGGTGGGCGAGATGCAGCGAAGCGGCGAGATAGCGGAAGACGCCGCGCGCCCGTGCCAGGCCGGCGATGGCCCGCCAATCCAGGTTGTCCTTCTGTGTTGCCGCCAGGTACTGGATGTCGCAGAGATCGCGCAGGCTGAAATTGCCTGCCGCGTATTCCATGTTCTGCAGCTGCGCATGCAGGCTGCCATAGATGAAGCGATGGGCCGGGCTGCTGAGGGCAAGCGCGCCCGAATGACTGGCCGCGGCAACGACCTCATCGGTGGTCAGCAGATGGCGCTGCCAGCCGAGATGGCGATGCAGTTCGATCGTGACCGCATCGCCGGGCCGCGCCAGCGGCACGTGATGGAAATGCCGGCGATAGATCGCCGGATCCACCACCGGGCGAAAGCCCGCGTCCTCGATCGCGCCAAGCCCGTTTGCCCAATCGCGCGGGGCGATGGCGAGATCGATATCCGCCAGCCAGCGCTCGCCGATTTGCGCCTCCGGCACCTCGAGCAGCCAGTTGGCACCCTTGAGGAAGACGAAAGCAGCGCCGGCCCGGTTGAGAATCTCCGCCGTCTCGATCGCCTGGCGGCGGATGGCACGATTCTGTGCCGCATTGGCCTCGTGGACCAGCGCCAGGTATTCGCGCAGATCGGACGGTGCGCCTGCGGGCCAGCCGTGGCGCTCAAAGGCGGTATAGAGGTTGGTCACCACGCGTTCGCGATTGGCCTGTTCGACCAGCGCCACCCAATCGAGATCGGGGCTTTCTGATCTATTCCCCTGATCGGCGAGGGAGCGGCACAGAAAATCGAAGGCGGCCGCGCGCGCTGCGCGGTCCGGCCGCGGCACCGGCGCTTCGCCGCCAGCTTCGTCGCTTTGCGTTTCTTGGCTCACGCGTCCCCCGGCAGTTTGGCGTCAAGCCTATCAGGTCGGCTTTGCTGCGCGCACAGCTTGTTTCGCACGGTATGTTTCCCTGGGGCTCATTTATATTTTAGGCTCAAGTCCTGAGTATTAGTTCAAGCTTCAGGTTCAAAGCGCCAGAAGGAACGGCCATGGCATTCCGCGACTACGAAAACTACGACATGATGGGGCTGGCCGAGCTGATCCAGCGCCGTGCGGTCACCGCCAGCGAAGTGCTGAATGCCGCCATCGAACGCATCGAGCGCTGGAACCCGCAGATCAACGCGGTGGTCCAGCGCATGGATGACGAGGCCCGCATCCAGATCAACCGCGGCCTGCCGGCGGGTCCGCTTTCGGGTGCGCCCTATTTGCTAAAGGACCTTTACCAGCCCTATGCCGGTGTTGCCGTTTCCAACGGCAGCCGCCTGTTCGACGGTTTCGTCGCCGATCACGACGGCACCCTGACCGAGCGGCTGAAGGCCGCGGGCGTGGTGATCGCCGGGCGCAGCAACACGCCGGAATTCGGCCTTGCCTGCACGACCGAGCCGGTGCGCTTCGGCCCGACGCGCAATCCCTGGAACCTGCAGTACAGCGCCGGCGGCTCCAGCGGCGGCGCGTCCGCGGCGGTCGCTGCCGGCATGGTGCCGGGCGCCCATGCGACCGATGGCGGCGGTTCGGTGCGCATTCCCGCCGCCCATTGCGGCCTGTTCGGCTTGAAGCCCACGCGCGGGCGCAACCCCGCCGGCCCCGATGTGGGCGAGGGGTGGAGCGGCCTTGCCGTCGGCCATGCGGTCACGCGCACGGTGCGTGATACCGCAGCCTTGCTCGATGCCACCAGCGGTCCCGCGGTGGGCGATCCCTATTGGGCGCCGCCGCCGGCAAGACCCTTCCTAAAGGAGGTTGGCGCGCCAGCGGGCCAGCTTCGCATCGCGCTGACCACGAAACATCCGGCAGGTCAGGCGATCGATGCGGAATGCCGGACCGCTGCAGAAAATGCCGCGAAACTGCTGGCGGGCCTTGGCCACAAGATAGAAGAGGCGGCACCCGTCATCGATGCCGAGGCCGCCTTGCACGCGCTGCGCGTCATCATCGGCGCCAATCTTGCCGCCGGCGTCGGTTATCGGCTGAAGGCGCTGGGCCGCAAGGAACTGCGCCAGGGCGATGTCGAAAACATCACCGCGCTCTGGGCCGCCGAAGGGCGGCGCTTCAGTGCTGCGGACTACGCCGCCGCGATCCTCATCGTCCATCGCATCGGCCGGCAGTACGGTGAATTCTTCCGCAAATACGACATCCTGCTGTCGCCGGTGGTGGCCGCCCCACCCTTGCCGCTGGGGGCCATCGACATGATGGGCAACAATCTCGACGCCTATTTCAACAAGCTGTTCGACTATGTCTGCTTCACCGCGCAGTTCAATCTGAGCGGCGGGCCGGCGGCCTCGCTGCCGCTGCACTGGACGGCGGACGGGCTGCCTGTGGGGGTGCAGATCGGCGCCGATTTCGGCAATGAGGCGCTGTTGTTCCGCCTGTCTGCCCAGGTTGAGGCGGCGCAACCCTGGATCGGACGGCGACCGGACCTAAATTAGGCTTCCGATGTTTCGTCTTTCCGGCCTCGTTTCGCTGGTATGCAGCATGCTGGCGATGCTGGCCGTGCTGACGACTGGGCTCGCATATGCGGCACCCACGGCCGCGCCCAGCGCCACCATCGTCATCGATGCCTCGACAGCGGCGGTGCTGAAATCCGCGCAAGCCACCCGCTGTGGCGGCCGGCTTCGCTCACCAAGCTGATGACGCTTTACATCACCTTTCAGGAGCTGGCGGCTGGACACCTGAAGCTGACCGACGTGCTGACTGTATCCGGCTATGCGGCCGCGATGCCGCCCTCGGAACTCGGCCTTTCCAAGGGCGAGAAGATCACGGTGGAGCAGGCGATCCTCGCCACCATCACCCGCTCGGCCAATGATGCGGTGGTGGTGCTGGCCGAACGCATCGGCGGCGACGAGACCAGCTTCGCCCAGCGCATGACGGCGACGGCGCGCAGCCTGGGCATGACCGGCAGCGTGTTCCGCAATGCCAGCGGCCTGCCCGATCCGGAGCAGACGACGACCGCGCGCGACATGGCGGTGCTGGCGCTCTCGCTGTTCCGAGATTTTCCGCAGTACTACAAGTTTTTCTCGGCCCATGGCGTGAATCATCTGGGCGAGAACCTGCCCACCATCAACGCGATCCTGAATATTTATCCCGGCGCCGATGGGCTGAAGACCGGCTTCACCTGCGGCTCCGGCTATAACCTGGTTGCCTCTGCGGTGCGCGACGGGCGGCGCGTCATCGGCGTGGTGCTGGGCGGCCTTACCAGCGATCAGCGCTATCGCCAGATGACCGATCTGCTGGATGCGGGCTTTGCCACCGAGATCGATGAGGATCCCCTGACCCTGGATCAGATGGGAAAGATCGCCGCCGGTTCGCCGCCCCAACAGCTCTCGGCGGAGAGCTGCGCGCAGGGCTGGTCGCTGCGTCCCGATGGCGAGATCGCCGGCCGCCTGCCGGGCTGGGGCATCGTCTTCGGTGGCTATCCCCAGAAGGCGCCGACCCAGGCGCTGCTGTCGAAATCCCTGAAGCAGATACCACCATCCTTGCGCGCCGGCCGGCCCACCGTGGTCCTGCGCCAATACCAGGAGGTGAGATCCTATCGCGCGGTGATCGTCGGGTTGACGGCGGGCCAGGCGGGCGATGCCTGCAAGGCGCTGTGGCGGGCCGGCGCCTACTGCCTGGCGCTGACGCCGGCGGTGCTGAACAACCCGAAGGCCGCCTGGCGCTAAGGTCTGAAATTGGTACAGGCAGAATTGCTCGACCGTGCCGCGGCAGGCATGGCAATCTTGCGCGCATGCGCATCCTCGTTTTTCAACATGTCGCCGTCGAACATCCGGGAATCTTCCGCGAGTTCCTGAAGGAAGACGGTATTCCCTGGGACGCTGTCGAGCTCGATGCGGGCGAGGCGATTCCCCCGCTGGCCGGCTATGACCAGCTTTGGGTCATGGGCGGGCCAATGGATGTCTGGCAGGAATCAGAAAATCCCTGGCTGGTGGCGGAGAAACGCGCGATCCGCGAAGCGGTGATCGATCGCGGCATGCCCTATTTCGGCGTGTGCCTCGGCCATCAGCTGCTTGCAGCTTCCCTGGGCGGCAAGGTCGGCAAGGCGCCGCAGGCCGAAGTGGGCGTGCTGGATGTCGAATTGACCAAGGCGGGCCGGGCCGATCCGTTCTTCGCCGGCATCGCCGATCGCTTCAAGGCGTTGCAATGGCATGGCGCGGAGGTGCAGACGCCGCCCGCGGGTGCTGCCGTGCTGGCGCGATCGCCGCTCTGCGCCGTTCAGGCCATGCGCGTGGGCAAGCATGCCTATGGGATGCAGTATCATTGCGAATTGCTCCCGCAGACCGTGGCGGAGTGGGCTGAGATTCCTGCCTACGCCTGTTCGCTGGACGACGCGCTGGGCAAGGGCTCAATGCCGCGCCTCAAGGCAGCGGCGGAGAAAGAGATGGCGGCGATGAACCGCGATGCGCGCCGGCTCTATCGCAATTTCATGGCCGCGGCCCGGGGCGAAACCAAGGTTTCCGCCGCGGAGTAGTCGCTACCAGCGCCGCCCGAGCAAGATCGGATCAGGTTGAAGCAAGCTGATCCGCAAATCTTGCTCTAAATTATTGAATAGCGGCTGATTCACGCCTCAAGTTGATTCAACTTGAGGCGATCAGACGCTAGCCATGCGGCCGCGCATCTGCGAACAGCCGCGGTATCTCGATCGCAGGACACCGGTTCATGATCACCGTCAGCCCCGCCTTGCGGGCGCGGGCCGCACCCGCCTCGTTGATCACGCCAAGCTGCATCCACAATACCTTGGCACCGACGGCAATCGCCTCACCGGCCACGGCACCCGCCGCTTCGGCGTTGCGAAAGACGTCGACCATGTCGATGGGCTCGCCGATATCGGCGAGCTTCTTGTAGACGCGCTCGCCATTCAGCGTTGGCCCGGCAACGTTCGGGTTGACCGGGATCACCCGATAGCCGCGGCTCTGCAGAAAGCGCATCACGCCGTTCGAGGGCCGCGCGGGATTGGCGCTGGCACCCACCATCGCGATCGTCTTCACGCTGCTGAGGACATGCCGCAGCAGGTCGTCGGAGTATTGCTCGTCCAATTCTTCTTTATTCCCCGCGCCAGACCGGCGGGCGTTTTTCGATGAAGGCGTCGATGCCCTCGGCGGCGTCGTGGGCCATCATGTTCGTCGTCATGATTTCGCTGGCATAGTCATAGGCATTGGCGAGGCCCATTTCCTTTTGGGCGTAGAAGGCTTCCTTGCCGATCTTGACCACCAGCGGCGATTTGCCGGCGATCTGGCGCGCCAGCGCCATGGTGGCCGAGGCAAGCTCGCCTGCCGGCACGACGCGGTTGATGAGGCCGATCTCGCGCGCTCGGGAAGCCGAGATCATGTCGCCCGTCAGCAGCATCTCCATCGCCTGTTTGTTCGGCACGGCGCGCGACAGCGCCACCATGGGTGTGGAGCAGAAGAGGCCGATATTTACCCCCGGTGTTGCGAAGCGGGCTTCCTCCGCGGCAATCGCAAGATCGCAGGTTGCGACAAGCTGGCAGCCGGCGGCGGTTGCGATGCCATGCACCTGCGCGATCACCGGCTTGGGCAGCGCCACGATGGTCTGCATAAGCTGGCTGCAGCGCTGAAACACCGAATGATAGATTTCGCGCTTGGGCTTGCTGCGCAGTTCCTTGAGATCGTGGCCGGCACAAAAGCCCGGACCCGCAGCTGCCAGGATCACGACCTTGACGGCCTTGTCCTCGCCCAAAGCGCGAAAGGCTTCCAGCATCTCGCCCATCAGCGCCATGGAGAGCGCATTGCGCGCCGCGGGGCGGTTGAGGGTGACGGTCGCGATCCCGTCCTGGATCTGGCGGAGCAGGAGGGGCTCGTTACTGTGGTTATCCATGAGAGGGACCTTGTGCGAGGGGCGTTTCGGGAATGATGGGGCTGGGCCAGCGATGAAGTCCAGCCGGTTTGCGGTACTCAGTTACCACATAGAAAAAACCCAAGATTGGCGCTATCTTTTACATTGACCCTGATGGGGATTTGACGATACTGCGCGCCCGAACCAACGGGTTGAACGGACAAGACCAATTACCATGAAGACCGTTTCCATGAAACCGGCCGAAGTGACCCGGACCTGGCATCTCGTCGATGCCGATGGTCTGGTTCTGGGCCGGCTTGCCTCCATCATCGCCATGCGGTTGCGGGGCAAGCACAAGCGCGGGTTCACCCCGCATGTCGATTGCGGCGATTTCGTCGTGGTCGTGAATGCCGAGAAGGTCCACCTGACCGGCAACAAGCTGACCGATCGCAAGTTCTACTGGCATACCGGCCATCCCGGCGGCATCAAGGAGCGCACCATGGGCCAGATCATCCATGGCAAGCATCCCGAGCGGGCCATCACCAAGGCGGTCGAGCGCATGATGGCGCGCGGTCCCCTGGGGCGCGAGCAGATGCGCCACCTGAAGGTCTATGCCGGTGCCAGCCACCCCCATGAGGCGCAGCAGCCGGTGAAGCTGGATGTCGGCGCCATGAATCGCAAGAACAAGAGGACGGTTGCCGCATGAGCAACGAGACAACCCTTACCGATCTCAAGGATCTGCGCGGTGCAGCCGCCGCCGGCACGCCGGTGGCGGAAGCCCCGGTCGCCCAGCGCGAACCGAAGATCGACGCCCAGGGCCGCGCCTATGCGACCGGCCGGCGCAAGAATGCCGTTGCCCGTGTCTGGATCAAGCCCGGCTCCGGCAAGGTCACCGTGAACGGCCGCGAAGGCGCGATCTATTTCGCCCGTCCCGTGCTGCGCATGATGCTGGCACAGCCCTTCGGCGTGACCAACCGTCTCGGCCAGTACGATCTGATCGCCACCGTCACCGGCGGCGGCCTGTCGGGCCAGGCCGGTGCGATCCGTCACGGCATTTCCCGCGCGCTGGTGAATTTCGAACCGGCGCTGCGCGGCGTGCTGAAGGCCGGCGGCTTCATGACCCGCGACAGCCGCGTGGTCGAGCGCAAGAAATACGGCAAGTCCGGCGCCCGACGCAGCTTCCAGTACTCGAAGCGCTAGGGACGACTCACGTCTTATGTTGAGATGGGGCGTCCCGGTGGGACGCCCCTTTTCGTTGCAGAAGAATTTGACGCCGGAGTATCGCGATGGCCATCACGAACAAACTGCGGATCGCAATCCTGGGGGCGAGCGGCTATACGGGCGCGGAGCTGCTGCGCCTGCTGGCGCGCCATCCCGGCGTGGAGATCAAGCTGCTGACCGCCGATCGCCAGGCGGGCAAGCCGATGGCGGAGATCTTCCCGCATCTCGGCAGCCTGGACCTGCCGATCCCGGTGAAGATCGAGGATGCCGACTGGTCGGGTGTCGATCTTGCCTTCTGCTGCCTGCCCCATGGCACGACGCAGGAGGTGATCGCCGCATTGCCGCAGCACCTCAAGGTCGTCGACCTTTCCGCCGATTTTCGCCTGACCGATACCGAGAGCTATGCCACGTGGTACGGCCATGAGCATCGCGCGCCGGAGCTGCAGAAGCAGGCGGTGTATGGGCTGACGGAGCTGGCGCGCGCCGCGGTTGTCGCGTGCCCGGCTTGTCGCCAATCCCGGCTGCTATCCTACATCGGCGCAGCTGCCGCTGATGCCGCTGCTGGAGGCGGGGCTGATCTCGGCCGATGACATCATCATCGATGCGAAGTCCGGCGTGACCGGCGCCGGCCGCGACGCCAAGCAGCAGAACCTCTATGCGGAAGTCACCGAAGGTATCCATGCCTACGGCATCGCCAGCCACCGCCATGCGCCGGAGATCGAGCAGGGGCTGAGCGAGGCGGCAGGCAAGAAGGTGACGGTGAACTTCACCCCGCATCTGATGCCGATGAGCCGCGGCATCCTCTCCACGATCTATGTGCGCTTGGCAAATGGCTCGAATGCCGAGGCGCTGCGCCAGGAACTCATCAAGCGATATGCCGGCGAGGCCTTCGTGCGCGTGATGCCGGCGGGCCACGCGCCGGCGACGCGCCATGTGCGCGGCTCCAACCACTGCCTGATGAACGTCTTTGCCGATCGCGTGCCGGGCCGGGCGATTCTCGTTTCCGTCATCGACAATCTGGTGAAGGGTGCCTCGGGCCAGGCGGTGCAGAACATGAACGTCATGGCGGGCTGGCCGGAGACGACGGCGCTCGATCAGCAACCGCTGTTCCCCTGAGGTGCGCGATGGCGATCATCATTCCCTATCGCAACAAGTATCCGCGTATCGCGCCTGATGCGTTCATTGCCGAGACGGCGGTCATCATTGGCGATGTGGAGATCGGTCCGCGCGCCAGCGTCTGGTTCGGCTGCGTGCTGCGCGGCGATACCAACAGCATCCGCGTCGGCGCAGGCACGAATATCCAGGACGGCACCATCGTCCATTGCAACCATGTGCCGAAGGACAAGGATCCCGAGGCACCGGGCTATCGCACGACCATCGGCGCCAATATCACCATCGGCCATATGGCGATGCTGCATGCCTGCACGCTGGAAGATGGTTGCTTCATCGGCATGCGTTCGGCGATCATCGATGGCGCGGTCATCGAATCTCGCGCCATGGTCGCAGCCGGCGCCATGGTGACGCCCTTCAAGCGGGTGCGCAGCGGCGAGCTCTGGGCCGGCAGCCCTGCCAAGCTGATGCGGGCGCTGAGCGAAGAGGAAATTGCCGGATTTGCTTATTCGGCAGATCATTATTGCCGCCTGGCCGAGAGTTATAATCTCAGCTAAAGCGAATCCACCTCGCCGCTGAGGTGGTTAATAAATTATAACAGCAGCAACGTATTGTGAATCACGCCGAGTTTCCCTAGAACTGGACTTGCTGGTGTTTGAACCACCGGAGGTTGCAGGGGGAATTATGGCGTCGAGCCAACGTGATTCGAGCTGGCTGGTAACGGAAGCGGCACAGGCGCCCGCCGGGACAAAACCCGTCGAGGCGCTCGACCACAATGAATCTCCCCTGATTGCTGCCGGCATGGTGCAGCTCGCCCAGCTGAGTGCGGTGGATGTGCCGCTGCCGGGAACGCTGGAGCGCATCGTGCTGCCGACGCAATCCGACACGATCTACGATTTGCCCGATGGCAGCGAGGGTATCCGCGCCCATCAGGCCGACGGCAATCTGACGCTTGCTTTCCCGAATGGCGGCATCGTGGAGTTCACTGGTTTTGCCGGCGCCAAGGACGTGGAGTTCCATACCGCCGACAAGGGCACGCTGGATGCCGGCAGTTTCATTGCAGATCTGCATGAGCATGACTTAAGCGGCGCCGTGCCGCCGGATAATCCGCTGTTCACCCCGGGGCCGGGACCGGAAATCCTGGGCGCGCTTACGCCGCTGGGCGCGCTTTCGCCGACCGACCTGGAGTTTCCGCAAGCGCCGGCGATCGAACATGCCAGCCTGCTGTTTCACGATGAGGGGATTCTGCCCGGGCCGGAGAACAATGCGCCGCCTGTTGCCCCCGATGGCTCGCTCATTCTGGGCAAAGAGGGATCAGACCCCACGGCCGATCCGGATCTCAACGCCCTGCAGCACTTTGCCTGGACCGATATCAGCAATGGCGGCCAGGCGATTGCGCTACCCAGCGATCCGGATGGCGACCCGATCACGATCACGATCGTCAGCCTGCCGCCGGAACTGAGCAATCCTGGCAATGGCGATGTTCGCTTCGATCTGTTCGTCGATGAGGGCGGGACCAAAGTGCCGCTCCATGCGGGCGATGTGCTGACGGCCGATCAGCTGCAGAACAGCCTGTTCTCCTGGGTTGCCAAATCCGCCAGCAGCCCGGCGCCGCTTGGCGATTTGGTCTATTCCGTCAGCGATACGCATAGTCACATCGTGCAAGGCGTCATAAGTTTTAGCCTGACGGGCGTGGAGCAATAGCCGCCCGTAAGCGCCTGATCGCTTTAAGTCAGCTTGGCTTAAAGCGTGAATCAGTCGCTACTCTGTGGTTTAGAGCAAGATTCACGGGATCAGGTTGATTCAACCTGACCCGATCTTGCTCTAGGGGCAGCGATGGCCAAGGCGAAATCTCGCAAGCGGTCGAGCGGCGGCAAGAAGAAGACGGTCACCGGCAGGCCGCGCAATCCGTTTGCCATCGTCCTGCGCAAACGCGCCGCGGGTGCGGAACCCTCGCCTCACGCCTATAAGCGGCGAGCGAAGCATCCGACGAAGATCGTGGTGGAGGAGTAGGGCGCGAAGGTCGCCCTCGTCCTTTCTTCTCTTCCGTCATGCCCGGGGCCCGCCTTTAGCGGGAGCCCGGGCATCCACGACTTTCGTTTCGGCAAGCGAAGACGTGGATACCCGAGCCTCGGTCCCCCCATTGGCCGAGCCGTGTCGGCCGATCTCGAGCATGACGGAAGTGAGGACGGCGCGCCTAAGGCGCCGTGAGCCCCGTCGCCTGCTGGATCGTGGTGAGCGAGCCGGCGAGGCTGAATTCGATATCCTTCTTGCTGCCGTCGGGCGCGAGATACGTCACCTTCAGCGACTTGCCGTTCATCCATTTCGCCAGATGGTCGCTCGAATCCACCGTCGCCCCGTTGGACGACCAGATCAGCCAGAAGCAGGCCTTGCCGGTGACGAAGCCCCAGAGCGAGCCCTGCTTCTCGCCCTCGCGGCGCACCAGTTCGGTATCGACCGGATCGCCGCCATCGATGCGATAGACCGGCATGCGGCCGGCGAATTCGCTGCCCTCGTCCAGATGCACTTCGGCGAAGACGAGGCTGCGGTCCTGCAGGTGCTTGGCCCAGATGAACAGTTTCTGGCCGTCGCTATTCGTGGTCGTCTGCCGCCTTGCTCTGATCGCCGGCGCCGGGCGTGTCCACCACCGTCCAGTCCTGGGCGAGCGCCGGCAGCGCGGCGAGGCACACTGATCCCGCCAGCACAAAGACACAGGCCAGGCGCCAGCGGCGCAGGCCCGAGGCCGGGCACGGGGAGGCCGGACGCAGGGGCAAAACCCTCATTGTCTGCTGCAACGCGGCCCGCGCTATTGAGCGCGGACCTTGACGTAGCTGCCCGGTGCGTCCTCGATCGCCTTCAGCTTGCCGGCGCCGGGCTTGCGCGCCGCGACCTTGCCGTCGGCATATTGGGCGATCCACTCGGCCCAGCTCGGCCACCATGAGCCGGGCCTGCGACTTGCGCGCTGGCAAGCCAGGCTTCCGGATCCTTCGGCGTCTTCGTGTTGACCCAGTGATTGTATTTGCCCGAGGCGGGCGGATTGACCACGCCGGCGATATGGCCGGAGGCGGCGAGCACGAAGCGGATCGGCCCGCCATAGATCTGGGTCGCCGCATATGTCGATTTCCACGGCGCGATATGGTCTTCCTTGGTCGACAGGATGAAGACCGGCGTCTTGATCTTGGTCAGATCGATCGGCGTCTTCGCCAGCGTGATTCCGCCCGGCTTCGCCAGCAGGTTCTCCTGGTACATCTTGCGCAGATAGAAGCTGTGCATGGCCGCCGGCATGCGCGTGGAATTCGGAATTCCAGTAGAGCAGGTCGAAGGGGAACGGCTCCTTGCCCAGCAGGTAGTTGTTCACCACGAACGACCAGATCAGGTCGTTGGCGCGCAGCATGTTGAAGGTGTTGGCCATGGCGCTGCCCTCGAGATAGCCCTTCTCGCTCATGCGGGCTTCCAGCGATTGCAGCTGCTCCTCGTCGATGAAGACGCCGAGCTCGCCCGGCTCGGTGAAGTCGACCATGGTGGTGAGGAAGGTGCGCCGAGGCGACGCGGTCGATCTTTTTCACCGCCATATAGGCGAGCGCGCAGGCGAGCAGGGTGCCGCCCAGGCAATAGCCGATGACATTTGCCTGCTTCTCGCCGGTCGCCTTTTCGATCGCCTCGAGCGCCGCGATCGGACCTTCCAGCATGTAGTCGTCGAAGGTCTTCATCGCCAGGCGCTCATCGGGATTGACCCAGGAGATGACGAACACGGTCTGGCCCTGGTCGACGGCCCATTTGATGAAGGAGTTCTTCTCGCGCAGATCGAGGATGTAATACTTGTTGATCCAGGGCGGCATGATCAGCAGCGGCCGCTTGGCGACGTCCTTGGTGCTGGGCTCGTATTGCAGCAGCTGGATCAGGTCGTTCTGGAAGACGACCTTGCCCTTGCTGACCGCCACGTTCTTGCCGACCTCGAAAGCCTCGGGGTCGGTCATCTTGATCTGGAGCTGGCCCTTGCCGCGCTCGAGATCGCCCAGCAGATTCTCCAGCCCCTTGACCAGGTTCTCGCCGCCGCTTTCCAGCGTCTTGCGCAGCACCTCGGGATTGGTCATGACGAAGTTGCTGGGGGCCATCGCATCGACGAACTGGCGGGTATAGAAATCGACCTTCTTGGAGGTCTTCTGGTCCATGCCTTCGACATTGTGCACGGTCGATTGCATCCAGCGCGCGCTCAGCAGATAGGACTGCTTGATGAAGTCGAACACCTGGTTTTCCTGCCAGGCGGAATCGCTGAAGCGGCGGTCGTCGGCGCTGGGGGCGATCACCGGCTCGCCGCCGCCGCCGGCCATGCGCTGGGCCGCGGATTGCCAGAGCTGCATATAGTCGTGCCAGAGATTGACCTGGGCCTCGACCATCTTGGCCGGGTTGCTCATCATCCGTGCGGTCATCTCGAGGAAGGCGCGCCCGATGCTGCCCGGATCGGACATGCCGCCGGCATCGGCCGCACCGCCGCCGTCGCATTCTAGCCTGGCGCTGCATGAATTCGGCGACAAGCCGCTGTGACTGCTCGGCGATTCGTGCCATAGCACGGGATAGTTCGACCGGGTCCGGCAATTTCATGTCCGGAGCCTGTTGATCGGTCATATCCGCTTCCTCTATGATCTTTTTTTGACGGGAGTCCTTGTGGTTTCCGAACATAACGACGCACCGCAGGCAAGACAACCGGAACCGGGGTTGGTGACGAGATGAAGCGTTCGAGTTGCTCGTGCAGCCTCTGGGGAGGGCTGCGCGGCGGCCTGGTGGCCGCCGCTCTCGCTTCGCTCCTTGGCGGCTGCAGCCTGACCGACGACATCTTCGGCAGCGGCCCCGGCAATAACGAACCCAGTGCTACGCCAGAACCGGTTCCCGGTCCCGCCGCCGGCACCACGCCGCAGACGAGCCAGACCAGCGCAGGGTCAGCCAACCGCGGGTCAAACGGCGCAAACAGCCCAAGGCCAGACAACACAGGGCGGAAGCTATCCCAATCTCGGCACCGTGCCGCAGCAGGCGCCGACGACCACCAGCAGCGCCGACCGCCAGCAGATCGCCTCCGGCCTCGTTGCCGACAACCAGAACGCCGCCTATAGCGACCAGCCGGTGACGGCGGCGCAGGAGAGCGGCACGCCGGCCCCGGCACCCATCCCGCCGCCTGTGCCGGCACCGGCTGCCGCACCGGCCGCAACCGCCGGCACCGATACGAGCACGGTATCGGTGACGCCGATGCCCGCACCTGCGCCGCACCCCAACCCGCCGGCTCGACATCCCAGGCAACGGTCGGTCAGACAGTCACCAACCAGACCTCGACCGTTCAGACGACAAGCACGGTGCCGGAGCCCTCGCCACGGTGGTGCCACTGCCGGCGACGGCGAGCGGGGCGACGCCCATGGCGCCGCCACCCAATCCCGTTCCTGCGAGCCCGGCGCCGGTTCCGACAATGGTGGCGAGCACCAGTGGCGTGATCGTCGATAACAGCCAGCTTTCCGGCTCACCGCTGGCCGGATATCCGCCTGCACCGGGATCGGCGCCCGGCTACGCATCGGCATATGCGCCCGCCTATGCCAGTGCCGCCGGCGCGCGACCCACATCTTATGCAGTGCCGGCAGGTGCAGCGCCGGTGGCGGGCCAGCCAGTCGCCGTGGTCTTCTTCACGGAATCCTCCGCCGCACTTTCCGACCGCGCGCAATGGGTGCTGCACAATGTCTATCTGCTGCAGCAGCAACAGGGCGGGCGCCTGCGCATCGTCGGCAATGCCAGCCTGCACACCGTGACCATGGATCCGCAGCAGCATGATCAGGTGAACTACCGCATCTCCCAGAGCCGGGCGAATGCGGTGGCGCGCGCGCTGATCAATATGGGCGTGCCACAGGGTTCGATCGGCGTGGCGGCCCAGGGCTCGCAGGCGCCGATCTTCTATGAATTCATGCCCACCGGCGAGGCGGCCAACCGGCGCGTCGAGATCTATCTCGACCGCTGAGCACGGCCTTGCATCCGCGTAACACTGCGAACCAAGGACAGTCGCGCCCATGACGGCGCCAGCGCTGCGCATCGGCATTGCGGGCCTGGGCACCGTCGGCGCGGGCGTGGTGAAGCTGTTGCAGACACATGCCGCCGATCTCGCGCGGCGCTGCGGACGGCCGATCGAGATCGTCGCCGTCTCGGCCCGCAAGCGCGGCCGCGACCGCGGCATCGATCTCGTCGCGCTATCGCTGGCATGACGATCCGCTTGCCCTGGCGAGCCATGGCGGACGTCGATGTCGTCGTCGAACTGATCGGCGGATCGGAAGGCCCGGCGCGCAAGCTGCTGGAGGCGGCGATCGCCGGCGGCAAGCATGTGGTCACCGCCAACAAGGCGCTGCTCGCCCATCATGGTGCGGCATTGGCGCGCGCCGCCGAGGCGAAGGGGGTCAGCCTCGGTTACGAGGCCGCGGTCGCCGGCGGCATTCCCATCATCAAGACGTTGCGCGAGGGCCTGGCCGCCAATCGCATCGAGCGCATCTACGGCATCCTGAACGGCACCTGCAATTACATCCTGACGACCATGCGCCAGACGGGGCGCGAATTCGCCGATGTGCTGGCCGATGCCCAGCGCCTGGGCTATGCCGAGGCCGATCCCAGCTTCGATGTCGACGGCGTCGATGCGGCGCACAAGCTTGCCATCCTCGCCGGGCTTGCCTTCGGCTGCGAGGTCGATATCGGCCATGTCCATGTCGAGGGCATCCGCAACGTCTCCGCCGTCGATATTGCCTTTGCCGAGGAGCTGGGTTTCCGCATCAAGCTGCTGGGCATTGCGCGGCTGACCGAGCATGGCATCGAGCAGCGCGTGCATGCCTGCATGGTGCCGCTGGGCACACCCATCGCCCATGTCGAGGGCGTCTTCAACGCGGTGGTCACCGAGGGCGACTTCGTCGGCCAGAATCTCTGCCAGGGCCGGGGTGCGGGCGCCGGGCCGACCGCCTCGGCCGTCGTCGCCGACCTCGTCGATATCGCGCGCGGGCGCAGCCAGCCCACCTTCGGCCTGCCTGCCGGCGAGCTGAAGAAGCTGGCGGCCTCGCCCATGGCCCGCCATCGCGGCGCCTATTACATACGCCTGATGGTGGTCGACAAGCCCGGCGTCGTCGCCGATGTGACCGCGGCCTTGCGCGACGAGGATGTCTCGCTGGAATCCATGCTGCAGCGGGCGCGTTCGCCGGGCGAGCCGGTGCCGGTGGTGCTGACCACCCATGAGAGCGAGGAGGCGGCGATGCGCCGCGCGCTGGACCGGATCGCGGCACTGGGTTCCGTGGTCGAACCGCCCCATGTGATCCGGATCGAATCGCTGTAAAGGTTTCGCCAAGCATCTGCCGATACAGCTAGCGTCAAGAAGAAGCAGAAAACGGGAGGCAACAGCCATGGCCAAGGCATCGATGGATCGCAACCTGGCGCTCGAAGCGGCACGGGTGACGGAGGCAGCGGCGCTGGCCGCCTCGCGCCTCATGGGCCGGGGCGACGAAAAGGCCGCCGACCAGGCCGCGGTCGACGCCATGCGCCGCGCGCTCAATGGGCTGGCCATCGACGGCACGGTGGTGATCGGCGAGGGCGAGCGCGACGAGGCGCCGATGCTGTTCATCGGCGAAAAGGTCGGGGCCGGCGGCCCCGCCATCGATATCGCGCTGGATCCGCTGGAGGGCACCACCATCACCGCCAAGGGCGGGCCGAACGCACTCGCCGTGATCGCCATGGCGGAGGCCGGCGGATTCCTGAATGCGCCCGACGTCTATATGGACAAGATCGCGGTGGGCACCGGCCTGCCCGACGAAATCGTGGATCTGGACGCCTCACCGGAAGAGAATCTGAAGAACCTGGCCAAGGCGAAGAAGAAGAGCATCGCCGATATCGTCGCCTGCATTCTCGACCGGCCGCGCCATAGCGAGCTGATCCAGCGCGTGCGCGCCTCGGGCGCGCGCATCATGCTGATCTCCGACGGCGATGTCAGCGGCGTGATCGCCACATCGCGCGCCAGCAGCGGCGTCGATATCTATATGGGCAGCGGCGGCGCGCCCGAAGGCGTGCTGGCGGCGGCCGCACTGCGCTGCATCGGCGGCCAGATGCAGGCCCGCCTGCTGTTCCGCAACGACGATGAGCGCGGCCGCGCGCGCCGCTTGGGCGTTGCCGACCTCAACCGCAAATACAAGCTGCACGACCTCGCCAAGGGCGATGTGATGTTCGCGGCGACCGGCGTGACCGACGGCACCATGCTGCGCGGCGTGCGCCGCGATACCAACGAGGGCTATACCCATTCGATGGTGATGCGCTCCAAGACCGGCACCGTGCGGCTGATCGAGGCCCATCACCGCTGGGAAACGAAGCCCGGCTTCGAAGACCAGGATGACTGATCGGCGATTGCCCCGGTCGGCTACTTTCTTCTCCCTCTCTGCCCTTCAGGGCGGAGAGGGCCGGGGTGAGGTGGGTCAACTCGTGAGAAGTCGGCGGAGCCCAGGCTGGCGTAGGCAATGAGTGAGGCGTTTCTCGGTGTCGAACGCTCGCTGACCGGCCGGCGCTGGCGCGCCCGAGGCAGCGATAACGCGGGCGGCGATGCCAGCGCCGATTACGATCGCGCCGGCATGGCCATCGCCCAGCGTCTTGCCTTGCCGGAGATCGTTGGCCGCCTGCTGGCCGGCCGCGGCATCGGCCCCGATGGCGCCGAGAGTTTCCTCAATCCCACCTTGCGCGACCTGCTGCCCGACCCCTCGCGCTTTCGCGACATGGATGCGGCGGCCGAGCGCCTGGCGCGCGCCGTGCGCGATGGCGAGGGGATTGCCATCTTCGGCGACTACGACGTGGATGGCGCAACCTCGTCGGCGCTGCTCGCCCGATTTCTGGCGGCCGTCGGCCAGCCGCCGCGCATCTATATCCCCGACCGGATGAAGGAGGGTTATGGCCCGAACCTGCCGGCCTTGCTGGCGCTGAAGGGCGAGGGGATGAAGGTGGTGATCACCGTCGATTGCGGCATCACCGCCTTCGAGCCGCTGGAGGGCGCGGCCGAAGCGGGGCTCGAGGTCATCGTCATCGATCATCATGTGGCCGAGCCGCGTCTGCCGCGCGCCTTTGCCGTGGTCAATCCCAACCGCCTGGACGAGCAGCCGGGCCATGGCCAGCTTGCCGCCGTGGGTGTGGCCTTCCTGCTGGCGGTCGCCACCAACCGCGCGCTGCGCCAGGCGGGCTGGTATGGCGCGGGCCGGGCGGAGCCTGATCTGCGCCAGCTTCTCGACCTGGTGGCGCTGGGCACCATCTGCGATGTGGTGCCGCTGACCGGCATCAACCGCGCGCTGGTGACCCAGGGGCTGAAGATCATGGCCGCGCGGGGAAACACCGGCCTTGCTGCATTGGCCGATGTCGCGCGGCTGAACGAGGCGCCGGGCTGCTATCACGCAGGATTCCTGCTGGGGCCGCGGGTCAATGCCGGCGGACGCGTCGGGCGCCGCCGATCTCGGCGCGCGCCTGCTGTCGACCGACGATGCGCAGGAGGCCGCGGCGATCGCCCGCCAGCTCGACGCCTTTAATACCGAGCGCAAGCAGATCGAAGAGGTCGTGCAGGCCGAGGCGATCGCGCAGGCGGAATCGAAATTGTCGCCGGGCCTGGTGATGGTGAGTGCCGCGGGCTGGCATGCCGGCGTGATCGGCATCGTCGCCAGCCGCCTCAAGGAACGCTATGGCCGGCCGGCCTGCGTGGTGGCGCTGCAAGGCGAGGGGACAGCTGCCATCGGCAAGGGCTCCGGCCGCTCAATACCCGGTATCGATCTCGGCAATGCGGTGATCGCCGCGCGCCAGGCAGGCCTGCTGATCAATGGCGGCGGCCATGCCATGGCGGCAGGGTTCACCGTGGCGGGCGACAAACTGGAGGCGCTGCGCGACTTCCTGGCCGAGCGGCTGGGCGCCGGGCTTGATGGCGGTCCGCCGCAGGCGATGCTCGATCTCGATGCCGCGCTGCAGCCGGGCGGCGCCACATCCGAACTGCTGCGCCAGATCGAGCGGCTGGGCCCGTTCGGCAGCGGCAATGCCGAGCCGCGTTTTGCGCTGACGGCGGCGCGCATCGTGCGCGCCGATCCCGCCGGCGAATCCCATGTGCGCTGTATCGTGACCGGGGCCGATGGCGCGCGGCTCAAGGCGATCGCCTTTCGCAGCCTGGAGAATGAGCTGGGCCGCGCTTTGCTCCAGCGCTCCGGCCCGGCGCTGCATCTGGCCGGCCATCTGCGCGCCGATCGCTGGCAGGGCCGCGAGGATGTGCAGCTTCTGATCGACGACGCCGCGGTAGCGGCCTAGCGCAGTGACACCGTCGGCGCGTCTGATCGCCTCAGGCCTTCCGGCCTGAGGCGTAAATCAGCCGCGCAAATCAATCAGCGCGTCTGATCGCCTCACGTGACTTAACGTGAGGCGTGAATCAGCCGCGCAAATCAATCGACAGCCGCGACCACCATGATCTCGACCCAATGGGCGGGCGTGGCGAGTGCTGCCTCGACCGTGGCGCGGGCCGGCTGATTGCCCTTCGACACCCAGCCATCCCACACCGAATTCATCTGGGCGAAATAGCGCATATCCGACAGCCAGATATTGGCCTTCAGGATCTTGGACTTGTCGGTGCCGGCCTTCTTCAACAGCTTGTCGATGCTGGCCAGGATCTGCTTGGTCTGCTTCTCCACGGAAGGCACCGGATTTTCGGCCACGACGCCCGCCAGATGGGCGGTGCCGTTATGGACTACGGCCATGCTCATGCGCGGGCCGACCTCGATGCGTTTGATGCTCATGATTTCCTCTTATGGGTGCTGGATTGGGATTGGATCGACGCGGGAATTGTGCGCCCCCAAGTATGGCGAGGGCTGGGGATCGCAGCAAGCAAAGGCCCGCAAGGGTCAGCCATGCCGTTTCCGGTTGCGTTTTGGCCGGGCTGCCGTTAGTCATGGCGCCCGCGCTTCGGCGCTGCCTCGCATGGCTCAGTCCCCGTCGTCTAGAGGCCTAGGACATCGCCCTTTCACGGCGGTAACACGGGTTCGAATCCCGTCGGGGACGCCAATCAGAGCAACACGTTATGTGCGAATGTTGAGACGCATCGGTGGCCGTGCGGCAAAAGTACGGCAAAGATGCCTTCGAAGTTGCGTCTGGGCAGTCACTCCGCACTGACAGTGGTGCGCCCGAAATGAGAACTCCGAAAATTGGCGCCGTGCGCACCGACGATGTCGCCGTGCCAAAGAATTACTTGCTCATTGGCGGGCGGCCTGGTGACCCCTGGGGAGGAGGGTCCGGCAGATTTTTCAACTCGGCGTTTCCAGACAGACATCAGCATCTATGAAATTTTTCCGGGCCCACATTGGCCCACCGTACGGTCCGTGCATTGTCGGGCGCCACATTTAACTAATCGGAGCAACCGTCATGGCAAAGTCACTGTAACAGCTCTGGCAGGTGAGCGCCTGCCTTTTCAAGCTGAACCTCCTGGATTAGCAGTCGATCATGGATGTATTGCTGCCTATCGGCGAACACGATGTTCCATTTGTTAGGGCCGCTTCCGTTCCTGAATGCGTTTGAGAAGCTCAGGTCCTTGAATGCGCTTCTCGCTTGCATGAGCGCATCAGACGCCCAAGCAGCCGCCCAATCTGCTATGTCGCCTTGCGTTTTCGGGATGCTCATTGCCGCGGTCACTAACCCTGCCGGAGCAGTTGTTCCGTAACCCGTCGCGTGCCAGTCACGAAACACGTTAAGCGGGGGAGGGTTCCGCGAGATGCGGTATGGCTTGGCGAGGTTTGGTCCCGTGCACTGGCGGGCCTGCGGCGCGAATCCCCAGCAGATACACGGAGTGCGCGATTAATAGAAGGTTAATTCAACTATTCGCGAATATCTCCGGTCGCCTATTCGTTCTGTCAGGTAGGTCGGCTGTTATACCGAGACGGAATGCCCTCGTCCCCGCCCGCGACGCACTATCGCGCGAAGGCCATCGAATTGCGCAGGATGGCGAGCGAGCTGACTGCGCCAAATGCGCGGAAGGAATTCGAGGCGATTGCCAGGCTGTATGACCGATTAGCAGAGCGGATCGAAGGCGCTCGCGATGAACGGAAGCATCAGAGTGCAGCGCACTAAACAGGCGCAGACATATTTTCTCGTTACCGTCGAGCTTGGTGGTGAAAAGTTTACCGGCTTTTACTCCGTCGAGCGCGACATGATCACTGTGAAGTATGGCTTCCGTCACCAGACGGCACAGCTAGGCGGCGCGCCCTACCACCGGAATTGCTGGCGACAAGCGTAGCACGGGACGGCCAAGGTACTGAGCCTGTCTGCTCGCGCGGGTAATGGGTCGACCCACTGCCGCCCGCAGCCGGACATCATTGTCGTGATCGCCCAGATAGCTGGCTATGCCCTAACCCGTTCCATCGGCACCACCGATGAAGGCTCGACAAGACCAAGTGTCCCGAAGGCTGCCCGGACGGTATCCCCAACATAGCTCGGCGCCAGGTGCGCGCGCCTTGCCGCTCTTGGACACCGGGACGCCAGCTCTCTCTGAACCTCATAACCCACGCTAAATATGGCTTGGCGACGAGTCAGCGTGTGGGGTTAACGCTGCACGAGGGGCCTTTCACATCGAGAAGCGGCGGCGGCTTTGGTACGCGATCCCTGATTTGCCCGCACCAATGCAGCGAACCGCGCGCGCATCGTGGTGGCGCGTTAGAAACAGCAGCTAGCGGAGGCCGGCAAGACCGACAAACTGAAGGCGGCAGAGTGGTGCGAGTGGTTGAAGAGTGAAGCCACTGGGGAGATCGAGCGCAAGCGCGGGACGAAAGCCGCTCGCTTTGTTCTCGAAATCAGTTCCGGGCACCTCTTCTCTCGCCTAGGGAAGCGCGCGGTCGCAAAGGCAGGGAAGACTAACGAGTTGGCGGCAGAAACGAAAATTCGGCGGTGCGGTTGGTGCCCTCAACGCTTCAGACGTTGCGCCAATTCATTCTTATGATAATGCTTGTTGGGAACGGTGGGTGTGGGGCCACTAGGCCGGCGCAACCATGAAGGTCAGCCCGCTGGCAGCAGAAGCTGGGGCTTGCGAATGAATTTCGACGGCTTTGACCTTCCAATTCTGCGCTTCCTGACGGGTTTCGTCGGTAAGTCGCCCATGTTCGACCATTTCGTCCACGCAATCTCGCGCTATCACACGTTCAAGGGCGTCGTCATCATGTCCTTGCTCGTCTACCTTTGGTTTCGCGAAACCCCGGTTGGCCATCAGGGTTTGCGCAGCAAAGGAAGAGTAGCGCTCCTGCGCGTGCTGACCGGAGGTATCGCGATCGTCACGCTCTCGCGAATCCTCCAAGTTGCCTTGCACGTCCATCAGCGCCCGATCCTGGCCGGTCTTGGACTCAATTTTCCGTCCTTCATGGAGCCCGAGTGGGTGGACTCGTCGGCTTGGAATTCCTTCCCCAGCGACCACTCGATGCTGTTCTTCTCGCTGTCCACTGGCCTCTGGATGATCGACCGCCGTATCGGCGCCTTCGGGTTTATTTGGACCATGCTGATCATCGACCTGCCTCGGCTCTACTTAGGCATCCATTATCCAAGTGACGTTGTTGCGGGTGCTGCGCTCGGTGTCCTTTGCATGATCGGGTGGATCCGACTGCCGCTGGGCGACTATGCCGATCACGCGCTTTCATGGGGCGAGCGCCACCGGGCGGCATTCTATTGGATTGCCTTCATGGTTGTTGATCAGGTTGCCCACCTGTTCTCCGACATCCGTGACGTCGCGGCCACCTTCCTTAAACACCTTTCTTAACCGCAACCGGGTGCAGCTGTTTCCGGCACAATTGCAACAAGCCAACGTTGCGGTCGCCGCTTCGGCATCTGTGTTGGTCGGGGTATTCAGCTAGAAAATCGACAAGCCTGACAGGAGTCTGAACTGTCCATGTACTTGCAGGTTATTGTACAGTGCAATTGTCGACAGCAGAGCGGCAGGTCTTGAGAAATAGTGGTTACGGGCGCATGATCGACTGGTGAATAGAAGCGCCAGCATCGACGCTCTGCGTGGTATCGCGGTCATCGCGGTCATCGGCCATCATTACTGGTGGGAAGCGATTTTTGACAACCGCTTCCTGTCTCATGTCTTCTTGCCGGGCTTTCTCGGCGTCCAACTGTTTTTCGGCGTATCCGGTTATCTTTTGGCCGGCCAGTTGATGGATGCGCCACGAAGCGGGGCGCTCACCGTCTTCTATGCACGCCGCATTGCGCGGATTGTGCCGCTATACCTCTGCCTGCTCGCCGTTGCCGCGCTTGCCGGGGCCGTGGTGTCGTGGCCCTTTTTGACCATGACACAAAACATCTCGTTCGCTTTGGCTGGCTGGCCCGGCGCTGCTTCGACCAACCCGCAGAACTGGCTTTCACCGACATGGAGCCTGGCGGTTGAAGAGCAGTTTTATCTGTTGCTCCCATGGATGATTTACCTGATCCCGCGGGAAAGGCTGATCTGGGTGCTTATACCTGCAATTGTTGGAAGCTTCGGACTTCGCGAGTGGATGATGGCCCAAGGCCATGTAGTGGAATCCTTTGTTCTCACCCCGACCAATGCGGCGGCGCTGTTTTCCGGCGTTGCCGCTGCGTGGCTTGTCCGCTATCGCGGCTGGAAGCTTCCCTCGATTCCGTGCGGCCCCGTTCTCGGCTGGATCGGAAGACGCTCCTATGCGCTCTATCTGTTTCATCTGCCGACAGCCGCCTTGGCGATTAGGCTGGGAGGCGGTCCTCTCCTTGCTGCAGGACTGCTCGCAGTGGCAGCCCAGCTGGCCTACATCGTAATTGAGAGACCCGTTCTTGACGCTGCCAGAGCAAGGTGGCGATACGGCCATGCCTCTCAAGCGGTGCAAGTGATCGCCTAGCGCCGCCGCGAGAGGGCGTTCCCTGACGAGGAAGTCGATCTAGCCTGGGACTCTCGCTGAATTCCGCTCCGAATTCCGGAGACTCAATGCGCAATGCGGCTCCAACTCGGCACTTTTAACGGCGGCCCAACTGTTGCTGAGAGTAATGTTCGGGCGTAGGGTCGATGACTACCCAAATGCACATGGGAGAATGTCAGATGGCCACGGCGAGCAAGAAGGAAAAGCCAGAGGCAGCTGCTGCGGTGGCGAATACGACCAGGCAGCGGCGGGCGCTCTTGAAGAAGCTGGGCCGGTTTGCCGCTGTCTCGGCACCCGCCGTGACGCTCCTGCTCGCGGCTACAGCGAAGCCGGGTACTGCGCGGGCTGCAAGCTGCTCGCCGGCCCCAAGCAGCAAGGCATTGAAGACGCGCATAGGGCCGGTCGACAAGGGTGCCGTGCTGGCAGCCGTCACAGCCCTGCCAATTAAGCCGCGCCGCGCTTAGCCTTCGGAGCAACATCGAGGTCACCCCTTCGGCATTGCCGGTGCCGAAGGTGATGCCGGCGTGCCGTCAATCGTGCGCCGTAACGGGCCCCTCGATGATCTCAGGCTTCTGCGTTATCAGCTTCGACATGTGATCGCGTATGAACTGCGCGGCCAGGCGCACCGACTCGTCGGCACCTGCCTTGTCCTTGTAGACGCTGATGGAGGCACCCACACCGTCGCCGGTGTCGAGCCAATAGTAGCGCACAAAGCCCTTGGCTTTTTTGATGAGAGGAACGAACCCCTCGCGGATCTGGCGGTCGATCTCGGCGCTGTTCTTGGCATCAAAATGGTAGTGGCGCATGACGGCGAACATGGGGTGTTTTCCTTTTCGATGGGAGAGGCCGTGTCTCAGCGAGAGGAGCCTGCGCAAATTATCTTAAGGCCGCGCTAACAGGCCGACAACCGTGCCGCTGTTGGTTAGGGCTTCTGCTCAGAGCCGGTTGTCGGCCAGCAACGCGCTGCCGCAGATGAATCCCCAGGTCAGGTTGGGGCCGATCGTCGTACCAGGCCCTACGGCGCGCGTGCCGATCGGATTGGCCATGCTGAGCCCCGCCGCGTAAAGCCCGGCGATGACGCTGCCATCGGGGCGCAGGACCTGTCCTTTTGCGTTCGTTCGCGCGCCGCCTTTCGTACCCAGGATCGAGCGGTTCAGCGGCATCGCGAAGAAGGGTGCTTCCTCGACGCAGCCAAGGGCATTTTTGGGTCCGCCCGCCTTGAACTGCTCCCACACTGTTTCCCCGCGATGAAAATCGTCATCGCGGCCAGTTGCGCAGAACTGATTGTAGCGAGCGACGGTGGCCTCCAGCTCACCGGGCGGCAATCCGATCCGGGTTGCCAGTTGTCCGAGCGTCGAAGCCTTCACGAGCCAATCCGCCTTCTTGCGTGCGTACCACAGGAAAGCGGGAGACCCTTTGACAAACCGCCGGTCGGCAATCACCCAGGCAGGAAGATGCTGAGGCAGGCCAGAGAGGGGATCGCGCCGGTCGAGCACCTCACCGATGTTGAAGGCGTATTCGCTGACGAAACGCCTGCCACGCCGGTCGACGACGATCGCGTGCGGCTCCGCCTGAAAGACGAGCGGAATTCCATGGGGCCTGCCCTCGTAGCGCGTCGGCATGGCCGGATAGATGTTGGCCTGATCCATCCGATCGAGAGCCGCGCCGACGCCGGCTGCCAGAATTTGCCCATCGCCCTCGTTGGCGCGCGGGCTTGCGCGCCAATCCAGCGGGCCTGGGAAGTACTTCTCGAGCAGCTCGGAGTTCCATTCGAAGCCGCCGGTCGCAATCAGCACGCCGCGACGCGCCCGATACCGGCGCCTCGTGCCACCGCTCTCGGCGACGGCGCCTGCGATGGCGCCATCCTCGCCGACGGTCAGTTCGATGACGCGTGAATCGAGCTCGATCCGGCAGCCGCTGTCGAGGCAGCCCTTCAGCAAACCCGTCACCAAAGCGCTGCCTTGCGCACGGCTTCCGGTCAGCAGGCGCCAGAGGAGGCGATGGGCGACTCTCAAGGTGGCCCACACAGGGCGATGGTACAGATCCCCGTCATAAACCTCCTGATAGGTATAGAGATGGGGAAGCGTCGAGCGCCTGACCTTCCGGGCAAAGCGGCCCAGAATTGCCTTTCGCAGCGGGACGGGCGAGACCATGCGGCCCCGGCGTTTGCCGCCAGGGCATTCGACCATCGTGTCGGGCTCGTCGGTCAGCTTGAAACGCAGGGGCGTGTGCTTTTCCAGGAATGCCAGTGTGAGCGGGGCATTCGTTGCGAATGCCGCCCACAAATCATCTTCGCGTTCCTGCCACCCGCGCGGCGAGGCTGACCGGATGTAGGCAAGCGCGTCGGCGGGGCTGTCTTGAATGCCTGCGGCGGCGGCATGGTGATTGGCGGGAATCCAAGTGCCGGCACCCGACATGGCGCTTGTTCCACCCAGGAACGGCGTCTTTTCCAGAATAGTAACCCGCAAGCCCCCGGCCGAGGCGCGCAATGCGGCCGACAATGCGGCGGAGCCGGAGCCTATAACCAGGACGTCACAATCGTCGTCTCCAGTATCGGCGTCGTGTTCGGTATCGGTCGGCATGGTTGTTGCAACGAATTTGCCTCATCCCATGACCCCGGCAAAATTGTTTCGTGCAATTTGATCAGCAGCCACCTGACGCGGCTGGCTGGCCACGACTGGCTGGGCTGCGATCCGTGGCTGGCGAGAAGGGCTTACAAGGGGCCACAGCCTGCCCCCGTCGATATGACGCACGAATTCTAGTGGTGGTTGTCGAGAAAAGAGCGCTTTGTCGCACCTGTCCCATAAAAGGAGAAAATCATGACCCTTCCAACCCAGCCCGAGTGGGATGCCGGCGAACGCTGTGTGTGGTTCGAAATTGCCTATAAGGCCCACACCGTTCTATGCCGCATCGACGCTTTAACCCTCGTCAACTCTCTCGGCGCCGCCGCGGTCTCTGAAGGTGGATGCCGCAGTGCCTTGAAGACGCAATGGAAGCGCGTCCATGCGGCGGCCCTCAGCCAGGTCGAGGCGGGTCACTTCGAATCCCAGCCCAGCCTTGTCAGAAGATTTGTCTGGCTCACGGATAAAAGCTTCGCACCCGGACCAGCCACTATTGTTCCGGCGGCGGCTTAGGGCGCGAGCGGCGCTTGCTGCCGCGATGATTCTGCGCAGGGAACATGGTACTCACGTGAGACGGCGAGACCGGGCCGAGGATTTGAAATCAACCCGTCGCCGGGCTCGAAGAAGCTTGTAGAGCTTTCCCCGGTTATCCTGATGCGATATTTGTCATGACCTGCCTCGCAAGATTGATGCCGGGTCAGTGGGTCGCGTTATCGCAAGGAGTGGGACATGAGTTCAGCGGCGCATCTCGAATGCTCTGATCGGCATGGCGACGGTTGCGGGGATGGCATGTGCGGTATTGCCGGCCTTGGCCGGCTCGACGGGCAATGGCACGGCTGGCAGCGGATTTTCGCAATACACCTTTGAGACGGATGCCAATCGGCTGTGCAAAGGCGACACCGTCGTATGGGGCAGCAGTGCGAACAAAGGCGTCTATTTCGTCAAGGCTGATGGCCCGTACACGGCTACCGGCAAACGCATTGGCGGTTTCTATGCGTGCGAAGCCGATGTGAAGAAGGCCGGCTACAAGATCGAATAGCAGGCCATCGTCGCGGTCTCGCGTCGCCACGTGCTCGCCGCCTCAGATGGCGTAGCCGAATGCGGGTAATTTTGTTCCGCCACTCGGTATGGAATGGGGTGCCGGGCAGGCGATCTAAGCCGCGGCAACAAAGGGGTATGGGGACTATGTGGGCTCGTGTTCTTTCATTTTGGATTTTTCTGATTGTCGGGGCGATCTTTTGCGTCTGGAACGCGTCGAGCGCTCTTGCCCTGACCGATGGCCAGGTCCGCGATCTGATGATCAAGGCCAGCATCGCCTCGTTCAAGGGGGCTTGTCCGTGCCCCTATAGCTTCACGGCTGAAGGCCTTCGCTGCGGAACGCAAAGCGCCTGGAGCAAGAAGGATGGAACAGGCCCCGCCTGCTATCGCCAGGATATCGGCGATCCGGCGGTTGCCGACTACCGCAAACAGAATGGCCTGTAAAGACGCGTTGGCGCAGCCCGAGGCCGGGGCGGAAGGCGCCAAGGGCGTGTCCGCGATGCAATCAATTGATCGACCATTGCCGTTTGCTTTGCCGGACATAGGACCGGAGGAGATTGCCTGCGTCGTCAAGGTGCTGGAGAGCGGTTGGCTGACGAGCGGGCATGAGGCCCGCCGGTTCGAGACGCAATTCTCTCAGTTGATGGGCGGCCGCTATTGCCTGGCGGTAAATTCGGCTACATCGGGTTTCGAGCTGGTTTTCCACGGGCTGGGCATCGGCCCCGGCGATGAGGTGCTGTCCTCATGTTGGACGTTCTCATCACCGGTGATGGCTGTCTGGAAGACGGGCGCCAGGCCGGTACTGGTGGATGTCGAGCCGGAGACGCTGAACCTCGATATCGAGCGGCTTCGGCAAGCCATCACGCCACGGACCAGAGGAATCGTGGTTACGCATTTCGCCGGGCTGCCGGCGAGCATGACGGAGATCATTGCACTGGCCCGCAGCCACAATCTGTGGGTGGTCGAGGATGCCGCCCACGCGCTGCCGGCGACACATGAGGGCAAGTTGATTGGGACGCTGGATACGACGGCGACCGTCTTCAGCTTCTATGCCACAAAGTCGATCACGACAGGTGAGGGCGGCATGGTGGTGACGGCCGACACCCGCTTGTTCGAGACGATGAAGCGTTGCCGCCTGCATGGCATCGACAGGGATATGTTCGATCGCTACAGCTCGTCAAACGCGCATTGGGAATATGAGGTCGGCGATGTCGGCTTCAAGTCGAACCTGACCGACATCGCAGCTGCCATGGGCAATGCTCAACTGCCGAAGCTATACCTGTTTCACGAACGCCGGCGCCAGATCGCCGAAATTTATGACAGGCGTTTCGCCGGCGCCGATTTTGTGCGGGCGCCGGCGCTGAAGACCGCCTTCGGGACGTCAGCCTATCACTTGTATGTGCTCCGCCAGTGGCGGACCCCGCGGGAGCAGGCGATCGGCCATCTGCAGATGCGAGGGATCGGTGCCTCGGTGCACTTCAAGCCGCTGCATCTGCACAAGTTCTATCAGAGGAAGCTCGACGCCACGCCGGAGAGCTGCCCCGTGGCGACGGCCGAGTTCGAGAAGGTGGTCAGCCTGCCTATCTATTCGAAAATGGAGGTTGCCGACGCCCACCGCGTGGCGGACGCGGTATTGGAGATCGCGCTTGAGGGTCGGACCAGCCGCGTTGAAGCCTCATGGTGACGGACGGATGGACGCCTTTTGCCATCGCCTCGCGGGCCAGCGCCTTCATATCCATCAACTCCTCCCAATGTGGCGCCTTAGGGGACGGCTCGTGTGAGTGCGGCATCAAAAAGCGGGCCAAGGCAGCGCCTGTCTCCTGGCTTGCCGCGTCAGGCTGACGGGCACAAATGAACGAAAAGCGCATCCACCGGCTTTTTGAAATCAGCATCCTGCTGAAAGGCGCCCATGCGCTGATCGAATGCGCCGGCGGCGTGGCACTGGCCGTGATCAGCACCGGCTACGTCAAAGGCCTGGTCAACGCCCTGACCCAGGACGAACTGGTGGACGATCCCCACGATTTCTTCGCGTCGCACCTGTTGGCTTTTGCCCAGGACCTGACGGTCAGCGCCCAGCATTTCTACGCCTTCTATCTGCTGAGCCATGGCGTGGTGAAGCTGGCGCTGGTCGTTGGATTGCTGCGCAACAGGCTGTGGGCGTATCCCGCCTCGCTCGTGGCACTCGGCCTTTTCATTGCCTATCAACTCTACCGCTACGCCTATACCCATGGCGTCGGCCTGATCGTGCTGACGGTTTTCGACATCGCCGTCATGTGGCTGATCTGGCATGAGTACCGGCTGGCGCGGCGTCACTTACCGCTGAAGTGATTGGTGCCGCTTGAGTAGCACTCGTGCTGAGCCGTGAAAAAGCCCGGCCGCGTTGGGGCGACCGGGCTTCTTCATGCTAACCGCAGAGCGCGGCCGGCGTTAGGCGTAGAAGACGTTGTACTCGACGCTCAAGATCTGGCCGTTATAGACGTCGACCAGCAGCGCGTCGGGGCCATAGCGCACCCAGACATAGCCGTAAGGCGGGTTCACCAGACCGAAGCTGTAATAGTCGGTCAGCCAGTAATTCTGACTCCAGAACACGGTGGGGAACACCTGGCCATAGGTCCAGTGGCGATAGTAATAGCCGTGGGGCGGTTCGTACGGCCGATAGTGATAGCGCTCCTGCGATGTACGGTTCCACTGGTAGGAATGGAAGTCGACATCGTGGGCATGCTGGTTCCACTCCGGCGGGCGCTGGCCCTGCCGGTAATTGTGCCAGTCATAACGTGTGGTCACGCTGGTTGTGCGCACCTGCACGTTCTTCTGGTTGCCCTGCTGGCCATTCTTCCACTGGTTGTTATTACCCTGCTGGACGAACTGGCCGTTCTTTATCTGGCCATTCTGAACCTGGCCATTCTGGGGCTTCCACTGGGGCTGGTTATTGGCCTGCGGCTTAAACTGGCCGTTCTGGCCGTTCTTCGTTTGGCCGTTCTGGGCCTGACCATTCTTCCACTGAGGTTGAATGTTCTGGGCCTGACCGTTCTTGAACTGGGGCTGAACGTTGTTGTGGGCCTGGCCATTCTTGAACTGGGGCTGAATGTTGTTGTGAGCCTGCCCCTGGTTCTGCCATTGCGGCTGGCTGTGGTTCTGCCCGCCCTGGTTCTGCGCACCTTGCGACTGGTGGGACTGGCCCTGCTTCTGCTGCTGCCATTGCTGCGTATTCTTATCCGCCGACCAGGCAGAAGGGCTCCAGCCGATCGCAGCCGACAGAGCGATCGCACTGGCGATGCCCATCAAGCCGAGGCGATCGCGGGTTCTGGTTCTGGTCATTGACGTGCTCCGTGAAAATGTTCGCTGCATTAACAACGCAGTCGCCCTCTTACGGTTTCAGGGTCTTTTCAAGGCAAACGCGACCGAATCTTTGGAACCAAATCCCGAATCGGCGCGGTTAGTTGCGCGTGGGCCGGCGATCGGCGCAGGAAATATCCGCCGTCGCCGATTGCGGCGAAACCGGGGCATTACCGTCCTTGGCGCGGCTTCGGCCTGCGCGCCGGGTACGATGGCGCCCACCGCCAATTTGCCTACTTCCTTCGGTCGTCTCCACCCGGGCAAGGAGTTCCGCCTTGCCAAAAGGCCCCCCAACTGGCCATTGATTCGAATTCGTATGAGGAATCGGGGGGAGCATCGAAGCGGGAGCCGCCCGGCAGTGCCGGGCGAGCGATAGGCCGTGGCCCCGAATATCCGCCGGCTCAAGCGCCGCGGCTCAGCCACCTGGCGCTGGTTCGCCAGAGATTCGCCCCGTCAGGCCTACATCGCCATCACGTCACTGCTGTTGCTGGGCGCGATTATCATTGGCGCGCTGATTTTCATAAGCGCCAGCAGCCAGGACCAGATCGCCCTGCAGAAATCTACCGATCTTGCGCGTGCCGTGCTGGAGGCACGCCTGCGCGATCTGGCCAAGACCAATCATGATTATTCCTGGTGGGCCGATGCGGTGCAGAACCTGGTCGACAAGCCGGATGCCGGCTGGGCCGGCGACAATATCGGCGAACCGCTCACCGACACTTTCGGCATTACCGGTGCTTTCGTCTATGACGCGGACAATCACACGGTCTTCAGCTTCGTCAATGGCGCGCCGGCTGAGGCCAATCCGCTGATGGCGGCCGACCCCAGCCTCGACAAGCTGATCGCCGCGGCCAGGCAGAATCCCGACCAGGAATCGGTTCCGCAATCAGCATTGGTGGAGGTCCAAGGCCGGCCGCAGCTGGCCTCGGCGGCGATGATTAGCTACACGCAATTCCGCTCGCGCTGGCAGAACGGCAAGGTGCCTTATGTCCTCGTCTTCCTGCGCGCCCTGGACGATGGTTACCTGAAAGGGATCGCCGACGATTACGGTCTCGCCGGCCTTGGCTGGAGCAATGGCGCCGCTGCACCGGGCGCTGCGTCGCTGCTGTTCAAGGCGGCCGATGGCGGCGTGCTTGGCCAGTTGAACTGGATGCCGGATCGGCCCGGTCGCGCGCTGGCGCTGCATATCCTGCCGCTGGCGGGCGCAGCCTATGCGCTGATGGTTGTGTTCTCCCTCGTCGTCCTCGTTCATATGGGCTCGATCCAGCGTTCGCTGGCGCAGAAGAACCGCCAGATGCAGAAGAACGAAGCGGATCTGCAGGAAAGCCGCAGCCCGGCGGATGCGGCGCGTCGCGCCAAGCTGGTTTATTGGCGTCACCAAGTCGATGCGCCCGACCGTACGACCACCTACAGCTGGGCCCAAGCCGCCGATCTGATCTTCGGCCGCCCAACCTCCGAACTGCCGCGCAATGACGAAGAGTTCATGCGCCTGGTGCATCCCGGCGACCGCGATCGCCTGGCGGCGGTTTTTGCGTCCGTCGATCTGGTGCCCCAATCCTTCGACCGGGAAGTACCGCCTGCAGCGGCCGTCGGGCGACTATGGGTGGGCGCGTGAGATCGGCGAGGTCGAGCAGCGCGAGGGCGACCGTCCGATCTCCTATGCCGGCACGCTGCAGGACATCACGGATTTGAAGGCGGCCGCAGCGGCGCTGGAGGAAAGCGAAAGGCGCTTCCGCTCGCTCGCCGACACCGTGCCGGTGCTGGTGTGGCTGCGCAACGAGAACGGTGAATATTTCTTCTTCAACAAGACCTATCTCGATTTTACCGGCCGCACCCTGGAGCAGGAGATCGCGGCCGACTATGCCGCCAACATCCATCCCGACGATCTCGAAATGTGGAAGGGCAAGATCCAGGCCGAGATCGGCCAGCTGTCGCGTGCGGCCGGATCGATGGAATACCGGCTGCGCAGTGCCGCCGGAAGTACCATTGGTTCCTCGATCTCTGGCGTCCGCGCGACACCGACGGGCGCTGCCTCGGCGATATCGGCGTGCTGGTCGATGTGACGGAGCGCAAGCAGATGGAGGAGGAACTGCGTCAATCGCAGAAGCTGCAATCCATCGGCACGCTTGCCGGGGAATTGCGCATGATCTGAACAATCTGCTGGTGCCCATCCTGGGCCTGACCGAACTGACCATGGAGGACATGGCGAAAGACGGCCGCCATTATCGCAATCTCGGCAATGTAATCGCCGCGGCGGAACGCGCGCGGCGCCTGGTGGAACAGATCCTGGCCTTCAGCCGGGCGCGACATGCCCTCGCGCCGGCTCGTGCGGCTGGGCGACATCATCCCCAAGTGATGCCGCTGCTGCGCTCCGGCGTTTCCAGCAGCGTCATGATCAATGTCGAGATCGATCCGGCGACGCCGGAGATCCTTGCCGATGCGACACAGCTGCACCAGGTGCTGATGAACCTGGCTTCCAACGCGGCTGATGCCATGGAAATCAAGGGCGGCTCCATCACCATCCAGGTCATCCCGGCGAACCTGGATGCGGCGTTCTGCCAGCTTCACGCCAACATGACGCCGGGGCCGGCGGCCCGCCTTCGTGTCAGCGACACGGGCGGGGGCATGGACAAGGAGACGACGAAGCGGATGTTCGAGCCCTTCTTCACCACCAAGGGCGTGGGCGAGGGGACAGGGCTGGGCCTTGCCGTCGTCCACGGCATCGTGAGTGCCCATGGCGGCAGCATTGACGTCGACAGCGCGGTCGGCAGGGGCACGACCTTCACGATCTATTTTCCCGCGGCACCCGCGGCGGCACTTGCCGCGGCCGACGTGCCGGTTTCGTCGCGCAGCCATCTCTCTAGGGACGCGTCAGGCCTTTCGCAGCCGGCGCTGCAACGCCACGATCCGTGTCTCGAAAGATTGCTCGATCTCGCGCCGTTCTCGGCGCGCGAGATCCTGCTCGCGGCGATCGATGTCGCCTAGCTGCTGCTTGCGTTCGTCCAAGTGACTGCAGCTGCGATTGCAGATCGCGGCGATGTTCCGCCGCCGCTTCTTTGCGTTCCGTCTCGCGCTGACGGGCCTCAGCCCGCACTTGCGCTTCCGCGGCACGCCGTTCAGCGCGGTCGGTTGCTGCTTGCTCGCGCTTCGCGCGTGAGGCATGACCGGTCGGCACCGCTTCATGCAGCGGCCTGGGTTTGGCAGGATTTTTAGTCGCTGGTTTTTTGAAGGCCGCTTTGGCGGGGGCTTTCGGTTCCGCTTCGCCGGCGATCTCTCAACGCGCAAGGCGGGGGGCGCCGGCGCTGAACTCGCCTTGCGAGCCGAACTGGCGGCGCAATACCCACCGGGCCGCGCGAGTGCGGCCTTGACCAGTGCCGGTTCGTTCGTTTCCGCGGCGAAGCCCTGGGCAAAAAGATGCGCACCGCGCCCCAGGCATCGAGCGAGCCTTCCGCGAGGGTGATGCAATGATCAGATCGTCGAAGCCGATGTGGGTACGAAAGACCTTGAGCTTGCGGGAAGCGTGCGGACCTGTGAAAGCATATCCCGAGGCAGATCCCGAACGAGCCCGCGCTCAAGCTCGCGCGCTATTGCGTGGTGGCCGGTGGCTTCGCGCCTCTTGCGGCTTCGCGGCAGGCGGTTCGGCGGCCTCCTTGGCCCAGCGAAGCGCGCGCAGGCGGGCGAACTTCGCATCCGCCGCCTGCTGCGCCTTGCGCTGCTCGGTCAATATATCCTCGTCGCGCCGCTGCAGTTGGACCAGCGCGCTTCCCCGCGCTCGTGGGTTTCCCCGCGTTGAGCCTGGTTCGCCACGGCAGTTACGGGACCGGTGTGTGGGCGGCGAAGACGCCGAAGAGCCAGAGCACGATGAAAGCAAGCAGCACGACACCGAGCCGCCGCCGAGGCGCGGGCCGCCATAGCTGTGAGAGCCGGTAATAACCGCCACCACCACCAAGCAGAAGAACAATCAAAACATGATCAGGAAGTGCCCATGGGGTGCCCCGATATGAGTTTGTGGAATTCCCCGCCATCAATCCAACCCCTTTCGACGGGTTTTGGTTGCAAAGCCCGGACCGGCACGCCGGGCAGGGCGAGTTTGGGTCGCTCCGCGCCGGGGCGTCTCCCTTCCGCCACGCTGGCTGCCGGCATTCAACCGGCCTCACGGACTTTTGAATTCCCGCCGGCGTGCTGCATGACCAGATATGGTGGCATCACAAAGGGAGAAAGGTGCGTTGCGATGAACAAGGTTAACCTCGTCTTGGCGTTTGCCGGACTGATGCTGGCTGCTTGTGGCCCGATCCCGACCGATCCGCCCTGCTGCCCAACGGCAGCAGCAATGCCGAATGCCAGCATGTGGGCGGCCAGGACACGGGCTATGTGGTCAATTGCAACCGCCACAACGACGATCGCGAAATCTTTCACTGATCCGGAAATTCCCTTGTCTACGCGCTTTGCCGCATTCGCTCTTGTTCTGTTACTGGGCGCGTGCGGCAATAGCGCGTCTCCGGCCGCAAACGCCGGCGATTTGGGCTACTACAACATAGGCAACTGTTTCGACAACGGACGGGTGGGCTATGCCCGCGATTACAGCTATGGCGAGCGCTATCTGAGCGGACAAAACCGGGCATGCTGATCGCTCATCCGTTAATCGCCCGCCCCCTGATCGATGGGGCGGCGGCCGGCGTCTGACAAACATGGCCTGGTTTGAGCGCATCGCCGGCCTGATGGCCGGCAAGGACGGACCTTTGCCGCTTCAGCACGAGGGCGGTCTGCAACTGGCCGTCGCCGCCTTGCTGGTCGAAGCGGCACTGATGGATGACCGCTTCGATGCTGCCGAACGGCGCACCATCACCGATCTGCTCGCGATCCGCTTTGAATTGACGGCGGATCAGGCCCTAATCCCGCTTGCCTCGGCGGAAAGGGCCGTGCGTCAGTCAACGCAGCTCTTTCGCTTCACCCAGTCGGTCGCCGAAAAGCTCGATCCCGCCGAGCGGACCCGCGTCGTCGAAATGCTGTGGAAAGTCGCCTATGCCGACGGGGTTCTTTCGCCCCAGGAAGACGCGTTGATACGGCGCATCGCGGGCCTGGTCTATGTCGACGACAGCGCGCGCGTGGCAGCGCGCCAGCGGGTGCGCCGGCGCCAGGGTTTGTCAGACGAGCCTGACAATCCTCACGAAGGTTAAGCAATCGTTGTCCGGCTTCAGATAAACCGATATTTGCCACTGCCCATCGGCAGAGGCCGGCGCGAACATGTGCCATGGCACTCATCCTGGTTATCGACGACGACGGCTTTTATCTCGACGTGCTGCGCAATGTGCTGAGCGATGAGGGCCACGAGGTCATGGTGGCGCAGGGCGGGGTGGAAGGTATTGCGCTCTATCAGGATCGCCTGCGTGCCGGCGTCCGGATCTGGTGATTACCGATATGCGCATGCCCGGCGTCGATGGGAGCGATGTGATCCGTAGCCTGCGCAACTACGACAGCCATGCTCGAATTATCGCTGTATCCGGGGCGACCACGTTCTACGACATCGATTTCCTGCGCCTGGCGCGCGATGTCGGCGCCGATGCCATCCTGCGTAAACTCGACCCGATGGAGCGCATCATCGTCGAGGTCAATGCGCTGCTGAAGGCTGCGGCTTAGCATTTCCAGCGGCTTGGTTGCCCTCCTCCTGGCCGCGCAGCTAATTGTTCTTGATATGTTCCGTTTCCTGATTTAAGGTGACTCCCCCTCGAACGGGAGGCTGTGATGGACTGGTTGGGTGCGGTAGACGGCTATCTCTATCTGGTCGGGCGGATCGGCCTGGAGCAGGCGTTGTGCGATGGCTGCCTCAGTGGACGGTTGCCCGAGGCCGTGGCCGGCGTTGCGACCATCGAGCCCGAACTGATCCACCGGGCGAAGGAAGAGGATGGCGGCACCAGCGAGAGCTATCGCGGCACGCTGACGGTGGCGATGGTGCGCTACAGTTTCGAGGTCCAGCTTTTCGCCGATGCCGATGGCAGCTATTTCGTCAGCAACATCCGCCAATTTGCGCCGGTGGAATGGAGTGCCGGCGTTCGGGTCGCCTAAGGCGACGCCGCCGAGACTTGATCCCCGGGGCTTTGCAACCAACATCTATTGCCGGATTTTGCGCCGGCCTGCCTGACCTCCCTCGTCAATTCCTGTGCTATACGGTGCGGGCTTGCCTGTATTCGCCTGCTTAAGCCGGGAAACCAGGACAGATGGAGTTCAAGGACTATTACCAGGCCCTGGGTGTGGCACGCGACGCCTCGGCCGACGATATCAAGCGGGCCTATCGCAAGAGCGGCCCGCCAATTTCACCCCGACATAAACAAGGCCGCCGGCGCCGAGGCCCGCTTCAAGGAAATTGGCGAGGCCCATGATGTATTGAAGGATCCGGAAAAGCGCGCGGCCTATGACCAGGTCGGCGCCGGCTTCAAGGCGGGGCAGGAATTTCGTCCGCCGCCGGGCTGGGATGCCGGCTTCGAGCATGGCGAATTCTTTCTCCGCGACCGATGCCCAGGCGGCCAGCGATTTCTTCGAGGCGTTGTTCGGCCGCGGCGCACGGCGCGGGCGAGGCGGCCAGGGTGGATTTGCCAGCGATGAGGGATTGGCGAGGATTTAAGGCCCAGGGTTTCAAAGCACGCGGCGGCGACCACCAGGCCAAAGTGCTGGTCGATCTTGAGGATGCCTACCGCGGCGCCACCCGGGCCCTCTCGCTGCGCGCGGTCGAACTGGGCAAGGATGGCCGCCCGCAATACCCGCGAGCGCACGCTCAATGT
>CAVYPG010000002.1:0-188324 GCA_963770335.1 uncultured Alphaproteobacteria bacterium | reverse complement strand
ATCACCCGGTTCGCTTGTTCGATATTGGCGAGCGACAGATCGACGGCAGGCATGAAAGACCCCGAAAAGCGGACAAGGCCGCAGAGAATAGCGGCGAAGTCCGGTGCCGTCGAACCTCGGCCGCCAAATCGCCGGCGCCAGGCGGAAGCGGCTATATCGCAAGCCGATATAATTCAGAATGCATTGACTAGACCCTGCCTCTGATGGCCCTATTTCCTTGCTGGCTACCCGGGAAAGAGGGCAGTGAGAGGGGTGTCTCGCCTTTTCACGGATTCCACAAAAAAGAGCCACTGGAGGAATTAATGGCGATGTCCAAAATCAAAAAGAGCGGCGTGTCGCGCCGCAACATCTTGCAGCTCGGCGCGCTTGCCGGGACTTCAGCGCTCGTCCCGGGTCTTGGCCGAATCGGTTGGGCCTATGCGGACGACAAGCCGCCGATCGGTACATGGCCGGCCGGCTCGGCGGGCGATACCGTACGCATCGGCGCCTCAGTGCCCCTTACGGGCAGCTATGCCGTGCAGGGGGCGGACGAACTCAAGGGCATGGAGCTTGCCGTCGCCCATATCAACGAAGGCCATGACCTGATGAAGGCCATCGCCCCGAAGGTCGACAAGGGCGTTCTCGGCAAGAAGGTCGAACTTCTATCAGCGGACAGCGCGGCCAAGCCGAACCAGGCGGTGCAGGCGCAGCAGAACTACATCGCCCAGAACAACATTATCCTAATGACCGGTTCCACTTCGTCGGCGGTCGCCGTCGCGCTCAACAAATTTGCCCAGCGCGAGAAGGTGCTCTACGTCACCGGGATATCGGGCTCGAACGACACCACCGGCAAGGATTGTGCGCGCTACAGCATGCGCCAGAACTTCTACGGCCAGACCGCGGCCAATGCGATCGGCCCGGTTCTGGTGAATGCCTATGGCAAGAACAAGAAGGCCGCGTTCATGACGCCGGATTACACCTATGGCCATACCGTAACCAAATCGGTTAACGACTACCTGACCTCGCAAGGCGGCTGGCAGCAGGTGACCGACCAGGTGTCACCGCTGGGCACCCAGGACTTCAGCCAATATCTGACCAACATCGCCAATTCCGGCGCCGAAGTTATCATCAACGTGAACTGGGGCCGGGACGGCATTCTCTCGGTGCAGCAGGCCAAGCAGTTCGGCCTGACGCCCGGCATGAAAATGGTGGTCCCTTACCAGATCCCGTTCCTGGCCAAGGAAGTAACCCCCGCTCTCACCGCCGGCGTCTTCGCCGCGACCGATTTCTGGTGGACGCTGGAAGACAAGTACCCGCTGGCCAAGCAATTCGTCGCCGCCTTCCGCGAGAAGAACGGCTACCGGCCCGAATGGGGTGCGGAAAACGGCTATATCAGCTTCGCCCACTGGGCGCGCATGGTCACAGAAGCCGGCTCGTTCTATCCGCCGGACGTCATCAAGCAGTACGAGAAGGGGGAGACCATTCCCTCTCTGGTCGGCGATGTTCATTACCGCCCGGAAGATCACCAATGCGTCCGGCCCGTCGTCATCGTCAAGGGCAAGGATCCAAAGGATATGAAGGACGAGGAGGATTTCTGGGAGGTTCTCGACGTGTTGCCCGGCGAGCCGCTGATGCAGAAGCCGGACGCCTTCGGTTGCCAGCTCGGCGACTACACCTGATCGATTGCCGATGGGGGTGCGGGCTCACAAGGCCTGCACCCCATCGCATGGCCCTCAAGAACTCCGCAATTCCCTGAAGTGACGGACAAGTCCAGGCCATACCCCCCAGGCCACACCTTCAAGTGAGCACGGCAGCGTGATCAACTGGGCCAATTTCATATCGCAATGCTTTAACGGGCTCGTGCTCGGCGCGCTGCTGGCACTGATTTCATCCGGTCTCACGATCATCTACGGCACGCTCGGGGTGCTCAACCTGGCGCATGGCGCGATGTTCATGCTGGGCGGCTATGCCGGCTGGGTTGCCTATACCTATACCGGCTCGTTCCTTGCCGCGGTCGCGGCGGGCTCGCTGTTCGTGATGGTCGTTGGGGTCGTGATGGAGCGGCTCATCATCCGCCACTTCTATGCGCGGCCGATGGAGGACCAGCTGCTTGTCACCTTCGGCCTCGCCATCGTCTTCGTCGAGGCAGTGCGCTTCGTTTTCGGCAGCCTGTCGCAGACGGTTCCGCCGCCCGCACTCCTGGTCGGCATCACCAATCTGGGCTTCATGATCTATCCAGCCTACCGGCTGGCGCTGCTGGGCGTCGTCGCCGTAGCGCTGATGGTGCTCTATTTCGTGCTCTATCGAACCCGCATCGGCATGATCGTCCGCGCCGGCATCGAGGATTCGGTCATGGTCGATTCCCTCGGGATCAACGTCTACAGGGTCTTCATGCTGGTGTTCGGTATCGGCGCAATGGCGGCGGGCTTCGCTGGAATCATCAACGCGCCGGTAGTTTCGATCGCACCCGATGTCGGTGAAGCGATCCTGGTGCAGACTTTCGTGGTCGTGGTCATCGGCGGTGTGGGTTCATTCCCCGGTGCGATCATCGGCGGCCTCATCGCAGGCGAGATTATCTCGATCACCTCGATGTTCAACCCCGGCTACTCCTACATCATGCTGTTCGTGGCAATGACGCTGGTGCTGGTGCTTCGCCCTCACGGGCTGCTCGGAACGGCAGGGCGCGAATAACCACGACATGAAGCGCCCTTATCTCGTCGAGCTTTTGACCGCGGTTGCGCTGATCCTTGTGCCATTCGTGCTGCCTTATCTTGGTTTCTCCGCGAGCACCATCAACCGCATCCTCATCTGGGGCCTGTTCGGCGTCGGTTTCGACATTCTGTTCGGCTATACCGGGCTGCTGTCGTTCGGTCAGTCCGCCTTCTACGGCACGGGCGGCATGTTCGCAGCCTATCTGCTGACCGATGCGGGCTTCCCCTATGTCATGACCGCCATTGTCATCGGCGCGGTGGTGGCGGGCGTCGTCGGCTATGTCATCGGGTTGATCGCGCTTCGGCGCACGGGCATCTACTTCGCCATGATTACGGTGGCGATCGCCGAAGTATTCTTCTTCGTCGAATTCAACCCGCTCTCGGACTATACCGGCGGCGAGAACGGCCTGCCGGGCGTCCCGACGCCGGTGTTCAACCTCGGCTTTACGGTACTCAAATTCGATACCGACCAGACGATGTATGCGCTTCTGGCGTTCTGTTATTTCGTCGGCATCGTTATTGCATTGAGAATCGTGCGCTCGCCGGTTGGCGCGATCCTCTCGGCGATCCGCGACAATCCACAACGCGCCGCGGCCCTCGGCCATAACATTCACGGCTACAAACTGACCGCCTTCGTCGTGGCCGCTGTTTATGCCGGCTTCGCCGGCGGCCTGCTCGGCATCATGCAGGGCTTCATGCCGCCGGACGCTTTCATGTTCGATACGTCAGGCCAGCTCGTCATGCAGACGGCTATTGGCGGCACCGGCACCCTGTTCGGGCCGCTGGTGGGCGCCGCGGTGTGGCTGTTCCTGAGCGATTTCTTTCAGAATGTGCTGCACCTGGGAGCCACCTGGAAGCTGGTGCTGGGCGTTGTCTTCGTGCTTCTGGTCTGTTTCCTCAGGCGCGGCATCGTCGGTGCCGTCGTCGACCTCTACCGGCTGGCAACCAGGCGCCAGCAATCGGGCGAACCGGTGGAGCAGCCCGCCCAACCGGCCGCCCCCTTCAACCCGGCAGCCATCGAAGCCATGCCGGCGCGACCGCGCTCCAACACGCCGACCATGGGGCCTATCCTCCGGGCCGAAAACATTACCAAACGCTATGGCGGCGTGGTCGCCAACAGCAGCATCGACTTCAGCGTCGATCACGGCGAGCTGCGCGGCATCATCGGACCGAACGGCGCGGGCAAGACCACCTTCTTCAAGATGCTGACCTGCGAGGTGCATCCGAGCGCGGGCAAGATCACCTTCGAAGGCCGCGACATCACCGGGATGGGCGTCACGGATGTGTGCCAGCTCGGCCTGACAAAGAGCTACCAGATCAACCAGCTGTTCGACCGGCTGACCGTACGGCGGAACCTGACGATCGCCGCATTGGGTGAAACCCGCGGCAAGTTCAAGCTCGACTTGTTCCGCCGCATCCCCAACGTTCCGGGCCTGGAGGAGCAGGTCGAGCGCACGGCAGCGCTGGTCAACCTGACCCAGCGGCTGGATACGCCGGTTCTGCAACTGGCCTATGGCGAAAAGCGGCGGCTGGAGATTGGCCTCGCCCTGGCGACGTCGCCCAGCCTGCTGCTGCTTGACGAGCCCCTGGCGGGCATGAGCCCGCGCGAACGCGTCGAAACGGTGTCCTTGCTGAAGTCGATCGCGCGCGGCCGAACCATGATCATTATCGATCACGACATGGATTCGCTGTTCGAATTGGTGACGAAGGTGACGGTTCTGCAAGAGGGCAAGGTGCTGGTCGAAGGCACACCTGCCGAGATCAAGATCCATCCAAAAGTGCGCGAAGCCTATCTCGGCGGCGTGCATGGAGAGGTGGCATGAGCCTGCTCGAAGTCAACGGGCTGAACAGCTACTACGGCGACAGCCACATCCTGTTCGATATCGCTCTCCGGGTGGAGAAGCACGAGGTCGTGGCGTTGCTCGGGCGCAACGGCGCAGGAAAGAGCACGACGCTGAAAAGCCTGATGGGCGTGGTGACCCCGCGCGCCGGATCGATCAAGCTCGATGGCGTCGAGCTGGCAGGCAAGAAAGCGCACAGCATCGCGCGCCTCGGCATGCAGCTCGTGCATGAGAGCCGGCGCATCTTCGGCAGCCTGAGCGTGGAGGAAAACATCATCCTCGCCGGGCTGACCGCGGCGAACAAATGGCCGCTGGAACGCATCTATACGATGTTTCCGCGGCTGAAAGAGCGGCGCACCAGCCGGGGCACCACTCTCTCCGGCGGCGAGCAGCAGATGCTGGCCATCGCTCGTGCGCTGGTGCGCGACCCGAAGATTATTCTCCTCGACGAACCGTTCGAAGGGCTGGCACCCGTCATCGTGCACGACCTTGTGCGGGCGTGCCGTGAGCTTGCCGATGCGGGCCAGACCATTGTGCTGGTGGAGCAGAACCTGGCGGCGACCCTTGCGCTCGCCAGCCGGGTCTACATTGTCAACAACGGCCACATCGCCCATGAAGGCCCGGCCGCCGAGTTGAAGAAGCAGCCGGAATTGCTTCAGCGTTATCTCGGCGTGTAGCGCAAGCCTGCGTTACGCGGGGCGCTAGCGGCTGAGAGCGTCGCGGACCACGAGATCGAGGCGGCTGATCGCCGTCAGCGTCGCCTTGAGGCGCTCGCGCTCGAGGCGCGGCAGAGCGGCGTATCTCGATATCGGTTCCCGGCTTTCGCCCCGCCTCGATATCGATCGAGCTGCTGCTCCAGGATCAGCCGCTGCAGCCGGTCATGGGCATCGCGGAACAGCACGAGATCGTCGCCGGCAGCAATCCTGCTTCGATCGCCGCCGCCAGGCGATTTGCCGTCGACAGCGCCTTCGAGCCGATCTTGAGCGCCAGGATCCGCGCCGCCGCGACCAGCGTGCGCAGGCCGCCGCGCTTCAGATCGATCCGGCCGGCCCTGGCACGGAAGCTGCCGAAGATCGGCGAGAGTGCCGGGCTGCGGATTTCCAGCCGCTGGGCCAGGCGCATGAGAAAGGCCGGCGATTGCGCCGCGGCCAGCGCATGGCGGCGCAGCTCCGCCGCAAGCGCCGGATCGCCCTGGACATCGCGGAAGTCATAGAAGATGTCGGCATTCAACAGGTCGACGGGCTCCAGCTCGCGAACCCAGCGATCGATCTCGCTCTGCCAACCCTCTCAGATTGTGCCGGCAGTTACGGTTCTTGGCCATCACGCCGCCGCTGCAATAGACAAGGCCGGCCGAGTTCATGATGTCGCAGGCCCGCCGGCCGAGCTCGGCATACCAGGGATCGTCGGATTCCTGGCCGGCATGGACGAGCGCATTGTCCTGGTCGGCGGCGAGCAGGCTTTCACCGCGGCCCGCCGACCCCAGGACGAGCATCGTCCAGGGAGCGGGCGCGGGCCGAATCGCTCGTGCTGCATTGCCGCTTCGGCCAGTCCCGCGGCACCAGCGGTAATATCGCAAAGCCCGTCGCTGATGACCGCGGCGATCTCCGCCGGACCCATCCCTTCGCGCAGCAGGCCGCGCGCCACCACCGGCAGGCGGCGATAGGCGAATTCGAGGCCGGCGACATCGGCGGCCGCCGCGATATCTTCGCCCAGCGCCAGCGCCGAGCCGGCGCGCTGGCGCAGCAGGGCGCGGGCAACCAGAATTCCCAGCGCTCGGCCGCTGCCACGTTCGACCACGGCCAGATGGCGGATCTGGCGTTTCTCCATGCGCGTGATGGCGACGTGCAGGAAATCTTCCGGTGTCACGCTGATCACCGGATGGCTGAAAAGCGCCGCGGCCGGCTTGTCGAGCGCCGCGGCACCGTCGCCGGCCACGGCCCGCAGCACATCATGCTCGGTGATGATACCCACGGGCCGGCCGGCTTCGTCGAGATGCAACAGCGCGCTGATCTTTTCCCGCTGCATCGCCTGTGCGGCACTCTGCAGGGTCGCTTCGGCGGCGATGACGACAGCCGGTGTGGTCATCGCTTCGGCGACGCGGTGGCGGTAGATGAAAGAGTCGATGCGCTCGATCGTCGCCCGATCCATGGCGCTACCACCCCAGCGAGCGCTGGAGCCGCAGGATCATGCGCGGGCGTTCGGCAAATTTCAGCGCCTCGCCCAGGGTGCGCACGCCAGCCTCCTGCAGCAGCGGCAGCAACCGGCGATAGACCTCGGCCGTGACCAGAGCATCCCCCAATGCCGTATGCCGGCCCCGGACATCGATACCGAGTTCGGCCGCCACCGCATCCAGTTCGACATCCGGCGCATCGGGGTGAAGGGCCGCATAGAGCCGCAGCGTGTCGAGCCCGATGGGTTCGCGCCAGGGAAGGCCGGCAAGCGCTGATTCCCGGCGCAGGATGGCGATGTCGAAGCCGATATTGTGGCCGATCCAGACCCGTTCGCCGCAGAAGGCCGCAAGGTCGTGGGCGATCCGGGGAAAGGCCGGAGCGTCGGCGGTCATGGCATCGGTGATGCTGTGGACGGCGGTCGAAGCTGGCGGAATGCGCGAGCCCGGATTGACCAGCCGATCGAAAAGAGAACTGCGGTAGATCCGCGTCCCATGCATAGGCACGGCAGCAACCGAGAGCAGCCGGTCGCGCCTGACATTGAGGCCGGTCGTCTCGGTATCCAGCGAGACCGCTGCCAACTCGTCCAGCGCCGTCTCTTGCGTGGCGCTGGTGCCCACAGGCAGGTCGTCATGAAGATCGAGGTCGTGTTCGAGCGAGCGCTGGAGCGAGCCGCCGGCAGCCGGAAAATACAGCAGCGCGCCGCCCCCTGGCCCAAGACCGGCGATCTGGACATTGATTTCCTGCCCATCGAGGCCGCGCAGCCGCATCTGCTGCGCTGGCCTGCCGGCCTCGGCCTCTGCCAGCACGCCTGCCAGGAGCTCGCGATCGAACATCTCGAACAGGCTGCCGCCGAGGCGGCCATGGATGCCGAGCATGGCCTTGCCCGCTGCATTCAGCAGGCTGATCTGGCCCTGGGACGTCACCACCACGATGGCGTCTTCGATGGCACCCAGGATCGCTTCCAGCCGGCGATCCAGCATGCCGCGCCGCTCACGCTCGCGGCCAACCAGATCGGCGACCGCCTGGCGCAGGCGGTCGATCGGGTCGGGCTTGCGCGGCAGTGGCGGCGGCAAGGGCGTGCCGAGCCCCGCGGCGATGGTGACCGCGCCCCGCAGGCGCTCCAGCCGGCGGCGCTGATGGGCAAAGGCTTCATAGGCGCCGGCGAAGCACAGCAGGCCGAGCGCGATCGCCGCCAGAAGCACATAATCCGCCCAGCCGAGCCCGCCGGGCAGATGCAGCCCCCGGGCCAGCAGCCAGATCAGCGTCCCGAAAGCGCAAAAGGCCGCACCCAGGGCAATCGTCAGGCGACCGTCATTCATGACGTCATTATGCCGCTGCCGGGGGCGGCCTGCCTATCCAGGCCGTGAACCCCTGACTGCTTGTGAGCCGGACTTTACCGCGCTATAGCCGTGCTATCGGCTTGATTGGCAGGCCGATGACGTTCTCAGGGCGGGGTGAAATTCCCCACCGGCGGTGATGGCCGCGAGGCCTTAGTCCGCGAGCGCCCGCCGGCCGATGCCGGCGGGGTCAGCAGAATTCGGTGCAAATCCGAAACCGACGGTTACAGTCCGGATGGAAGAGAACGAGATCACGGCAGGCCGCGGGTTGTCGCGCGGATCAGCCGGATTGCGTGCGCCCTGATTCTGTCTCAACCCTGGAGGAGAGAACATAAATCAGATTTCGCCAAAGACCTTCCGCATCCTGAGCCGGGAAAGACCCGCTGCACCGGCGCGCATTGCCTACATTCAATCTTGTTGGCATCGCGAGATCGTCGACCAGTGCCGCAAGGCATATGGCGGCATCTATGACGTTGCCGCCGCTGTTATCGCATCCGCCGCTTTGCCTCGCGCCAAACGTTCCACGGGCGGGGTGCAGATCGTTCACCGCTCGTTTTTTCCGTGACCACTTCCTGGTCAAGGGCGCCGAGGCCGCCGCGGCCTGCCCGGGACCATGGTCAATCTCGCTCGATTGAAGCGGCTTTGCGCTTAGGCTATGCTTCCGACTTCATGCTTCTCTCACAGGAGATCCTTGGTGCAATGACCGTCTCTGGATCGGCTGAGCGACATCAATCTCGAGAGCTACCGCCGCGTCGCCTGGCAGGGCGAAGGGGTGCGCCTTTCCCCGCAAGCGCTCAGGACCATCGCCGATTGCCGGGCATCCTTCCTGCAGCTGATCGATAACGACCCCGATCTGGTCATCTATGGCGTGACCACGGCGATGGGAGAACGGGCAAGCCATCGCCTCTCCCCGGCCGAACGCCAGCGCCATGCACGCCTCAAGCCGCTCGCCGCCGCGACATCTTTCGGCGATCCGCTGCCCGAACGCGTGGTCCGCGGCATCGTCCTGGCGCGGCTGGCCAATTTCATCGAAGGCAATGCCGCGACCAGCCCGCGGATCGCCGAAGCCGTGGCAGCCATGCTGGATGGCGGCCCCCTGCCCGCCGTGCCGGGTTCAGGCCAGGGTGGTGCTGGAGAAATCCTTGCTCTCTATCCGCTCTTTGCCGATCTCTCGGCCGGCTTCGATCTCGAGGTGAAGGAGCGCGGGTCGCTCATCAACGGTTCGCCCTGTGCGGCGGCACTGGTTGCCGATGCGGCTCTGGCAGCGCGCCGACGGTCTGGAACTCGCGCACAAGACCTTCGCGCTCTCGATCGAGGCCTTTCGCGCGCCGCTGGAACATTATGACGCGGCCCTCGACAGCCTGTGGAACGATGAGCATGAGGCCGCGGCCCTGCGGGGCCTGCGCCATTATCTCGTGGATGCTGGCGACGGCCGGCGCAACTTTCAGGCGCCGGTCAGCTATCGCATCCTGCCCCGCGTGCTGGGCCACGCACATCGCGCAACGGCCCAAGCTGAGCGGGCTGCGGCCCGCTCGTTGGCTTCTGTTTCCGACAATCCTGTCTATATCCCGCCGGATGCAGACCACGCTTGGGGCCGCTGCCTTTCCACCGGCGGCTATCACAATGCCATGGCAAGCCCGGCGCTGGACGATCTGGCCGCAATATGGGCCGATCTCTGCCTGCTCTGCGACCGGCATGCCTCCAAGCTTCTGATCGGCCGCGTGTCGCATCTGCCCGATCTGCTGCTGGTGGATCGCGATCCGGGCGATGCCGACGGCCATGGCAATGTCGGCTATGTCCCCATGGCGGTGACCGGCTATCTGGAACAGGCCAAGGCCGCGGCCCAGCGCACCTTCATCCCCGGCAGCGAATCCGCAGGATCCGGCCAGGACGATGTGGCTTCCCCAGTTTTCCTGGCTTTCGCCAAGGAAGCCAGGGCCGGCCGCTGCCTGGATGCGGCCCTTGCCATGCTTGCCGTCATGGCAGCCCAGGCATTGCATGTGACGAAGCGCCAGCCGCCGCCAGCCTTGCGCGGCTTCGTTGCCGATCTTCGAGCGATCGTCCCGGCGGTGGAGGCCGATCGCCTGCTGGGGCCGGAACTGGGCCGCCTGGCGGAAGATTTCAGCCGCCAGGTTTTTTCCCCCGAGGCAGAATGAGCGGCGAAGAATGAGCAGCAGCGCACTTTACGCCCCGCCGCGCCCGGCGGTTCCGACCGAGGAACTCGGCTGGTACCGGCTGCTAAAGACCCTGCGCGGCAACGCGCTGGAGATATGGCCTGAGCGCGCCTATGAGCAGGAGATCCGGGTCAACCGCTTCTTTGGCCGCCAGCGGGTGCTGCTGAACGCGCCCGAGGCAATTCATCACGTGCTGGTCGAGAACGCAGCCAATTATCGCCGTTCGCCGGCCAGCATCCGCATCCTTCGTCCCCTCGTCGGGCGCGGCCTGTTCCTCAGCGAGGGCGAGGAGTGGAAGCATCAGCGGCGCACCATCGCGCCGGCGCTGGCACCCCGCGTGATGCCGCTGCTGGCCCGCCATGTGGTGCTCGCGGCCGAAGATGCCGCAACGCTGTTGGCGGCCGAGGACGGCGGGCCTGTCGACCTGTTGGCCGCCATGCAATTCCTGGCGCTGGAGATCGCCGGCCGCTCCATGTTCTCGATGGAGATGCGCCAGCAGGGTCCAGCACTGCGCAGCATGATCGCCGATTTCGGCATGCGGCTGGGCCGGCCCTATCTGCTGGACATGCTGCTGCCGCCTTCGATCCCCACGCTACGCGACCTCGCCCGCAGCCGCTTCCGCCGCCGCTGGGAGCAGATGATGGGCACCATCATCGCCGATCGCCTGGCCGAGCCAGCGCCGGAAGCGCCGCGTGACCTGCTGGATATCCTGCGCGCGGCGCGCGATCCGGAAACCGGCGCGGCATTCGGCCCAGACCAGCTGCGCGACCAGGTCTCGACCCTGATCGTCGCCGGGCATGAGACGACGGCGCTCACGCTGTTCTGGGCTCTCTATCTGCTGGCCAATGCACCGGCCGAGCAGCAGCGCCTGGCCGATGAAGTGGCCGGGGTCGAGATCGCGATCGATTCCGGCGACAAGGCCCTGCCTGCGCTTCCCTATACCCGCGCGGTGGTGAGCGAGGCGCTGCGCCTCTACCCGCCGGCCTTCGTCATGGTGCGCCAGGCGATCGGCGACGATCGCTGGGGCGAGGTCTCGATCCCCGCCGGCTCGCTGGTGATGATCGCGCCCTGGGTGCTGCATCGCCATCGCCGCTACTGGACGAACCCCGATTCCTTCGATCCATCGCGCTTCCTGCAAGGGGCGCCGGCAGTGCCGCGCCTGGCGTATCTTCCCTTCGGCACCGGGCCCCGGGTCTGCGTCGGCGCGCAATTCGCACTCACCGAAGCAGCACTGGTATTGGCGATCCTGATGAAGCGTTTCGAGGTGAGCCTCGTCCATGGCCAGCCGGTACTGCCGGCAGCCGTGGTCACCACCCAGCCCGATCACCCGGCCCTGTTCCATCTGCGGCCGCGGGAGCGGTAACCCATCCTCGTTAAACTTCGGACTCTCGCGCTAGTTTGCTATGCTGGGCTATTCAATCATTCAGGAATCAGCACCATGAGGACCGCCCTGGTCATCATCGATATGCAGCAAGGCATGTTCACCGATGCGGTGGCGCCCCATCGCGGCGAAGACGTGCTGCAGCGCTGCGCCGACCTGCTGAAGCGCGCGCGGGCTGCCGGCACGCCGGTCTTTCACGTCCAGCATGACGGACCCGAAGGCGACCCGCTGCACAAGGGCACGCCGGGCTTCCCGCATCACCATGACGTGGCGCCGAAGACGGGCGAGCCGGTGATCGTCAAGCAGAACATCAGCGCCTTCCACGGCACGGATTTGCATGAGCAGCTGAAGAAAAAGGGCATAGACCGGCTGGTGATCGCCGGCATGCAGACGGAAATGTGCGTCGATTCCGCCTGTCGGGCTGCCAGAGCGCTGGGCTATCAGGTTCTATTGGCCGGCGACGCCCATACCACTTTCGATACCAAGGTGCTGCCGGCGGAGCGCATTGTCGCCCATCACAACGCCACCCTGGACGGCGCCTTCGTCGAGCTGGCGAAGAGCGCGGATATCAAATTCTAGAGCCATGATCGGCAGCCTCGCACCGATCGCACTCACCATGGGCGACCCGGCCGGGATCGGGCCGGAGATCGTGGCCCGGCTCTGTGCCGAGAAGGATCTTCCGCGCCTTCTGGTCATCGGCGATGAAGGCATGATGCGGCGCGCGATCGGCATCACCGGCGTGTCGCTCGCCACCCATGCGATCGACGCGCCAGGTAAGGCGCGCTTCGCGCCGGGCAGCATCGATATTCTCCAGGTGGGCGAGCTTCCGGCCGATCTCCCTTTTGGCCGGATCGATGCCCGTGCGGGCGCCGCCGCTTATGCCTATGTCGAGCGCGCGATTGCAGAGGCCCTGGCGGGAACGATCTCGGCCATCGTCACCGCGCCCCTGAACAAGGAAGCGATGAAGGCCGCCGGCATCCATTATCCCGGCCATACGGAAATCCTCGCCGACAAATCCGGCACCGCGAATTACGCCATGATGCTGGCCAATGACGAGCTGCGCGTCGTGCTGGTCACGATCCATGTGCCGCTGGCCGAGGTCGGCCGGCTGATCACCATCGAAACCGAGCTGCAGACCATTCGTCTGGCGCGCGATGCCTGCCGCCGGTTCGGCATCGCCCGGCCACGCGTGGCGGTGGCGGGGCTCAACCCCCATGCCGGCGAGAACGGGCTGTTCGGCCGCGAAGACGGTGCGGTGATCAAGCCGGCGGTGGAGGCGGCCCGCGCCGAGGGCATCGACGCTTCCGGCCCCTGGGCCGGCGATACCATCTTCATGCGGGCGCGACGCGGCGAATTCGATGTGGTGGTGGCGCAGTATCACGACCAGGGCCTGATCCCGGTCAAATATCTGGGCGTGGATGAGGGCGTGAACATCACCATCGGCCTGCCCTTCATCCGCACCAGCGTCGATCACGGCACGGCCTTCGACATCGCCGGTACCGGCAAGGCCGACCATGCCAGCCTGCGCTATGCGCTGCGCATGGCCATGAAGATGCAGGCGGCGCCCGCCGCGGCGGCATGAGCGACCTGGCGGTCATCGGCGCGAAAGACTGGTACCGCACGCAGCGGTTCGGCGATGACATCACCCTGATCGAAGAGCCCCATATCAAGCCCTTCTACCGCTGCAACATGTGGCATGTGCGCGGCCGGGATCGCGACCTGCTGTTCGATACCGGGCTCGGCCATTTCTCGCTCAGCCGGCATGTGGCCCTTGTGCGCGAGCGGCCCATCGTCTGCGCCGCCAGCCACAGTCATTTCGACCATATCGGCAGCCATCACGAATTCACCGACCGGCGGATTCATAGCGGCGAGGCGGATATCCTGGCGAGCCCGGACCGCGAACGCACGCTGGCCGAGCGCTACGCCGACGAGCAGATGTTCGACGCCCTGCCGGAAGGCTGGGTATCGCGCGACTACCAGATCGCGCCGGCACCGGCGACGACCGTCCTGAAGGACGGCGATGCGATCGATCTGGGTGACCGCGCCTTCGAGGTCATCCACACACCGGGCCATTCGCCGGGCGGCATTGCCTTGTGGGAGAGGAAGACAGGCACGCTGCTCTCAGGCGATATCGTCTATGACGGCCCGCTGATCCTCGACACATACCATGCAAACCTTGCCGATTATGACGCCTCGATGGAACGCCTCGCGAAGCTGCCGGTGGCGATCGTCCATGGTGGGCATTTTCCCAGCTTCGGCCGGCAGCGCCTTACCGAGCTCGTCGCCGAGTATCGCGACGGCCGGCACCAGGCCGGCTGCCATATTACTAAGGCTTGACTGGAATAAGGTCGCTGGACCGGCAGGAGAGCGAGAGCGTGGTGCCGGACGCGACATCGGGGCCGGCGGGAAGCCGCAGCACGAAACCCTGATCGCCAGTCACGGCGCGGGCCAGCACCCGCACCGTGGCGCCCTGAAACACCGCATCGGTGATGCGGGCCTGGCCCAACGCCACCTCGCCGGAGCCGTCCGCCCGGAGATTCTCGGGCCGCAGGATCAAAGTGACCGCTTCGCCGGCAGCAGCGCCCGTCGTGAGCGAAAACTCGCCGAACGGCGTTTGCACGCCACGCGCCGTCGCCTTGCCGGCGATTTCCGTGCTTTCGCCCATGAAGCGGGCGACAAAGCGCGTCGCCGGCCGGGCATAGACACGCTGCGGCGGGCCGGCATCCTCGATCCTTCCCTTGTTCATCACCACGATCAGGCTGGCCAGTGCCATGGCCTCCTCCTGATCGTGGGTCACATGGACAAAGCAGCGGCCCGTGCGCCGCTGGAGGGCCAGAAGTTCGTCCTGCATCTGGCGGCGCAAGATTGAGATCGAGCGCTCCGAGAGGTTCGTCCAGCAGCAGGATTTCCGGCTCGACGATCAGGGCGCGGGCGAGCGCCACGCGCTGGCGCTGGCCCCCGGAAAGCTCATGTACCCCGCGATTGCCGAAGCCCGTGAGCCCTACCATCTCGAGTGCCTGCTCGACGCGCCTGTCGCGTTCGACTCCCGCCACATGGCGAAGCTTGAGCCCGAAGCCGATATTGCGCGCCACCGACATATGCGGGAACAGGGCGTAATCCTGGAACACCGTCGTCGTCGGGCGCACCGCAGGCCCGAGATTGGTCACGTCGCGGCCGGCGATCGTCACCGTCCCTTTTGTCGGAACGGCAAACCCGCCGATCACCGACAACAGCGTCGTCTTGCCGCTGCCCGACGGGCCCAGCAGCACGACGTAATCATGGGCATCGACGGACAGCGAGATGTCGTTGAGCGCCGCGACATCCTGGTAGAGCTTGCTGACCTGGTCGATGACGAGATGTGGGGTGGTCATCGCCGCCGCCGCAACAGGCTGAGCTCGACGACGATCATCAGCAGGATCGAGCAGAGGAAGATGAAAGAGCCCGCAGCATTGGTCTCCGGATTGATGCCGCCGCGCATCAGGCTCAGGATCACCACCGGCAATGTAACCTCAAAGCGCGTGTTCAGCAGCGCGATCAGCGTCTCGTCCCAGGAGAGGGTGAAGCAGAGGCAGAAGGCTGCGATCAGTGCCGGGGCGATCATCGGTGCGGTAATGCTGACCAGCACCCGCAAGGTGGAGGCACCGAGATCGCGGGCCGCGTATTCGATGCGGCGCTGATGCTCGCCGAGCTGGGCCAGGCAGATGGCGAAGGCCAGAGGCATGTTGATCACCACATGGCCGATGATGACGATCCACAGCGCCGGGCCAAAGCCGAGCCAGGACGAACTTACCAGCAGTCCCATGCCGATCAGCAGGTAGGAGACAGCCAGCGGCAGGATGACGATCGCCTGGACGGTACGCTTGAAGGGAAATTCGTAGCGGGCGACGCCATAGGCGGCGAGAAAGCCGATCAGAACCGAAAGCGCGGAGGAGAGGCCGCTGACCAGCAGCGAGTTCAGGAACCCGTCCACCAGCCGCCCGTCGTTGAACGCAGCCTCGTACCAGCGCAGCGACGGGCCGTTGAAAGGCGGCACCGGCAGGCCGCCGCCCTGGAAGGAAAACAGCACCAGGACGAAGACCGGCAGGAAGATGAAGGCGTAGCAGAGCGCGAGATAGGTAAAGCCCAGGCCCCTGCCCGCCGCGCTCATGCCAGGTTGCGGCGTCATAGCCGCACCATGCGCAGCCAGCGCTGCAACGCCAGGTAGGCGAATGCCACCACCATGGTCAGCACCAGCGACATGACCGAAGCCATGGGCAAATTGAGCTGGCGCTGGATCTGCAACATCACCACCTGCGGCAACAGCAATTCGCGACCTCCGCCAAGGATCTGCGGCGTCACGAAATCGCCGATGCAAAGCACGATGGTGAGAAAGGCGCCGACCGCTATTCCGGGAATGCTGAGCGGCAAGGTGATGAAGAGAAAGCAGCGCCAGGCCGAAGCGCCCAGATCGCGCGCGGCCAGCGCGTAATGCGGATTGATCTGCACCAGATTGGCGTAGATCGTCAGCGCATTCAGCATGATGAAGAAATGGATGAAGCCGAGGTCGGTCGCCTGCGGGTTATAGGCGATCTGAAGTGGCCGATCGATCACGCCGGTCCAGAGCAGCGCCTGGTTGATGATCCCGACCGGCGAGAGCGCCAATAGCCAGGCGTAGGAGCGCACGACGTAGGAGGTCCAGAACGGCAGGATCGCCAGGGCAAGGGCCATCCGCTGCCAGCGTTTTGGCACCAGATGGACGATCGCATAGGCGAAGGGATAGGCGAGCAGGATGCTGGCGATCACGACGATCAGCGTCGTCACAACCGAATTCCACAGCGCCGCCGTATAGGCGCTTTCGGCGAAGAAGGCGCGATAGGCGCCCAGGCCGATCGGCCCGGGCTGGCCCTCAGGCGTCAGTGGCATCAGGCTGTAGACAGCCATGATCGCCAGGGGTGCCCCGAAGAAAAGAAGAACCCAGGCGACGGCCGGTAGCGTGAACAGAAAGCCGGAGAGCCGCGCGCGTGCCCGCGCCCGGCTCTCGGCTGTGGCTATCGCCGTCCCCTTCACTTAACGAAGCAGGATCGCTTGCCCCTGCATCACTTCCCCTGCATCACCTGGGCCCAGAGCGCCTGGAGCTTCTGGTCGAACTCCGGCGTCATCTGCAAATACGGATACGAGGTCTTGATGTAGCCGGGCTGACTGTCCCAACGCAGTATCGCCTTCTGGTCGCCGCTGAGCGTGGCCTTCTGGTTCGCCGGCATGCCCCAATAGCAGGAGGATGTGGCAAGCCGCGCCTGGCCATCGGGGCTCAGGATGTACTGAATGAATTTCACGCCCATGGCGCTGTTCTTCGACGTGGCGAAGATGCCGAGGCCCTGCTGCCAGCGGATGCCGCCCGCCTTGGGAATGATGTAGGTCAGGTTGGGCTTGTCCTTGGCAAGGCCCGCCGTCACCCACTCGCCGCCACCCACGAGAATATCGACGGCACCGATGGCAAGTGCCTGCTGCACCGGCGTCACATCGCCGACCATGGCCGCATTGGCCTTGAGCGCCGCCAGCTTTTCCTTGATCGCTGGCAAATCCGCGTCACTCAGCTTTGTTGGATCCTTGCCGAGTGCGAGCGCCACATATTGAATCTCGGGGACGTAATAGTCATAAACCGCGACACGGTTCTTGTACTTCGGATCCCAGGGTGCCTGGATATCGTCCATCACCGCATCGGAAACGGCGGTCTTGTCATAGGCCACGGTGTTGTAGCCAAACTTCTCCGGCACCGTGTAAAGCTTGCCCTCGAACGAGGTGAGCTGGGGATCGGCGATCTGCGGCGGAATATCGGCAAACGGATAGTCGCCCGTATTCAGCGCCGCCAGGATTCCCATCTTGGCAAGCCTGCCGGTATCGGTCGCATCCATCACTACCACATCCCAGTCGCCGGGCTTCGACTGGCCGAGAACGGCCAGGATTTGCGCCGTGCTGGAGATGTCCTTGAAATTCACCTTCACGCTGTTCGCCTGCTCGAAGGGCTGCAGCAAGGCCGGATCCTCGTGATCGCACCAGGTCAGCACGTTGAGGCTGCCATCGGCGGCGGCGCTGCGCGCGCCGGCCGATAGCATCAGTCCCGTGGCGGCCGCCAAGGTCAGTGCGGCAATAAAGCGGCGTGAACGAAGATGCGGATTCATGGCTCTCTCCCTGTTTCCCGAAAAGCGTCGGGATTTTCTGCTTGCTTTGCGAAAAAAGTGAATGCTCTATAAATTTGTGTCAAGCAGTAAGTTATCGAACGGGGCGCCATGACGGGATTACGCGAGCGGCAAAAGGCAGGACGGCGGGAGAGCATCCTCAAATCCGCGGCCATCCTGTTTCGCCGGGACGGTTTTGCCGCCACCAGCATCGAGCAGATCGCCGAGCGGGCCGAGCTTTCCGCCGGCACGGTCTACAACTACTTCGCTTCCAAGGGCGATCTATTGCTGGCGCTCGTAGCCCTGGATGGTACCCAGGTGCGCGCTGCTGGATCCCGGCATGTGGCGCGGCCGCCGAGCGATCCGATTGCCGCGGTCAATGCCTTGCTCGAGGGTTACGTCGATCATGCCCTCGTCCATCTCGACAAGCGCATGTGGCGCCAGATGATGGGGATTGCCCTCAGCTTCTCGGAGACCGGCTTGGGTACCGGCTATCGCGCGCTCGACCGCAAGCTGGCAGGCCAGGTCGGCGATCTGTGCCGCGCCTTGCAGGAACGCGGCGACGTACCGGCCGGCGTCGACTGCCGCGATGCCGGCGAGGTGCTGTTCTATGTCTGCAACTCGCTGTTCATGGAATTCGTCGCCGACGATGGCATGACGCTTGCCGCCATGAAACGGCGCATGCAGCGCCAGGTGAAGCTGGTGTTTCGCGGGTTGCGGGATACGAGCGAGAGCAAGGCGAAGCGCCGGGCTTCATCCGCCGCTAACCACCGCGCCGCAGCGAACTGACGTCACCCTCACCCTCCACGTCCCTCTCCCGCAACTGCGGGCGAGGGATCTGGAAAGGCGCGCTCCGATTCCCTCTCCCGCTTAGCGGGAGAGGGTCAGGGGAGGGTGGGAACGAGGCTTAGGCCGCTGCGGCGACGGAGGTCCCCAGAGCCACCTCGAGCGCCTGGTCGACATTCTCCAGCCAGACGAACTGGAGCTGCTGGCGGGCTTCCTCGGGGATGTCCTCGAAGTCGCGGCGGTTACGCGCCGGCAGCATCACCGTCTTGATCCCGGCATGCATGGCGGCCAGCACCTTCTCCTTGATGCCGCCGACCGGCATGACGAGGCCGCGCAGGCTGATCTCGCCGGTCATGGCGATGTCGGCGCGGATCGGCCGGTTGACCAGTGCCGAGGCCAGCGCCACGAACATGGTCACGCCGGCGCTGGGCCCATCCTTGGGCGTGGCACCCGCCGGCACATGCACATGGATATCGCTGTTTTCGAGAACGGAGCCCTCGATGCCCAGTGCCTTCTGCTTTGCCTTTACCAGGCTCATCGCCGCCTGCGCGCTCTCCTTCATCACATCGCCCAGCTGGCCGGTCAGGGTCAGCTTGCCCTTGCCCGGCGTGACCGAGGCTTCGATGAACAGGATGTCGCCGCCCACCGGCGTCCAGGCAAGACCCGTGGCCACGCCCGGCTGGCTGACGCGCTGGGCCACCTCGGCCTCGAAGCGCGGGCTGCCCAGGCTCGGCACCAGATCGTCTGGCCCGATCGCCACACTCACCTTGCTGCCCTCGGCGACGCCGACCGCGGCATGGCGCAGCACCGAGCCGATTTCGCGCTCGAGATTGCGCACGCCAGCCTCGCGCGTATAGAGGCTGACGATCCGGCGCAACGCCTCGTCGGCGATCGTCACCTGGTCCGCCTGCAGCCCGTTTTCCTTGAGCTGGCGCGGAATCAAATGGCGCCTGGCGATCTCGACCTTCTCGGACTCGGTGTAGCCGGAGAGACGGATGATCTCCATGCGGTCCAGCAGGGGCCCGGGAACCGTCTCCAGCATATTGGCCGTGGTGATGAAGACCACGCGGCTGAGATCGAAAGGCACACCCAGATAATTGTCGCGGAACGTGCCGTTCTGCGCCGGGTCCAACACCTCGAGCAGTGCCGAGGACGGATCGCCCTGGATGCCGCGGCCGAGCTTGTCGATCTCGTCCAGCATCATGACGCAGTCCCGCGATCCCGCCTTGCGGAGCGCCTGGATGATGTTGCCCGGCAAGGCGCCGATATAGGTGCGCCGGTGGCCGCGGATCTCCGCCTCGTCATGCACGCCGCCCAGGCTGACGCGCACGAACTTGCGCTTCATGGTGCGGGCGATGCTCTGGCCCAGCGAGGTCTTGCCCACGCCGGGCGGGCCGACGAAGCAGAGGATCGGCGCATGGCCGGTCGGGTTCAGCTTGCGCACCGCGAGATATTCCAGGATGCGCTTCTTCACCTTGTCCAGGCCGCAATGGTCCTCGTCCAGCACCTTGCGGGCTTCGGCGATATCGATGGGCTCGCCTTCGCTCACCTTCCAGGGCAGCTCTGCCAGCCATTCGAGATAAGTGCGCAGCATCGAATGCTCGGCGGCATTCTCCGGCATCCGCCGCAGGCGCTTCAGCTCCTTGTCGGCGACGGTTTGGACCTCTTCGGGCATGCCGGCCTTGGCGATCTGCTCGGCCAGTTCGCCGACATCGCTGCTGCCTTCCTCGCCTTCGCCCAGCTCCTTCTGAATGGTCGACAGCTGCTCGCGCAGGATGTGCTCGCGCTGACGGCCTTCGATGGTCTGGCGGGTACGCTCGCCGATATCGCGGGAGAGCCGCAGCACCTCCAGCCGATAGGAGACGAACCACAACACCTGGTCCAGGCGGGCTGTGATATCGATCGCCTCCAGGATGCGCTGCTTCTCCTCCACCTTGATGTCCATGAACGAGGCGAGCACATCGGCCAGCTGGCCCGGCTCGCCGATTCCGGCCACGGCATCGCGCAGGCCTTCCGGCGCATCGGGAATGAGGCGCAGCGCCTCCAGCGCGCGCTCCTTCAGCTTCATCACCCGGGCCTCGATCTCCTGGCCCTTGGCCGGCGGCTCGTCGATGCGCTCGATGCGGGCGACCAGGAAGGGATAGCCCTCCACCAGCTCCACAACGCGGAAGCGCTGCTCGCCGCGGCAGATGAGGTGATTGCGGCCATCCGGGGCGGTCAGATAGCGCAGCACCTGGGCCACCGTGCCGATGGAGGCGAGGTGACCCGCGGCCGACGCCTCGACCTCCGGATCGGTCTGCAACAGCACGCCGATCGGGCTCTGGGTCTTGACCGCATACTGGACCGCCGCAGCCGCCTTGGGCGCGGCCGCGTCCAGCGGCAGCATGGTCGCCGGGAACAGCACGGTATTGCGCACGGGCAGCAACGGAATGCAGCCCTCCGGCAATTTCAGGGTATCGTCGGCCTTGCCGGCGGTGGGGTCGGCAGCGGGCTTGACGCGCTCACTCGCGGCGGCGTCCGCCGGCTCACGCAGGCCCGGATTGCTGTCAGCGGCAACGGGGGTGTTGGTCATGGATACTCTCCGTCAGGCAATCTTGTTGAGCAGGAGCAGCAGGCAACCATCGCGGAAGCCGCGCTCGCCGAATTCGTAATGTCCGGCAGGCAGGCGAATGCGCCGTTCGAACCGGCCATGGGGCAGTTCCATGCGCCGGATCACGGCGCGGCCGGGAATGGCCGGCAGTTCGCGCTCGCCGCGCACGACCAGCTGGCCGGATTCAACCGTCACCTCGACGGCGCCAGCTCGCACGCCCGGCAGCGCCACGACGATGCGCAGATCCCATTCGGTTTCATAGACATCGGCCGGCGGCTCCCAGACAAAGGCATCCGCCTCGCCAACGACCCCGGTGAACTGGCGCTGGACCGTATCGGCGCGTTCGATAAGCCGGCAGGCCTCCGACCACATCCAGATTGAAAGATCGTCACGTGACATCGAACCTTCGTCCCTCCGCCTCAATTTTGCTTCGGGGATAACCCCTCACGTTCGTAGGTTAAATGGGTAACGCTTTATCAAGTTGCAATGCCGCTGCCGCCTCTCCCGTACTGCCCTTCCAATGCCTACTGACCGCCGCGTAACCGGGTGAGCGCTGGCTCTCTGGCGGCGAGGCAGGGGGTTCCCCAGCTATGGGATTTGGTTAAGCTGTTTCAGCTTTGAATGCCGACGCCGGTTTGGCCGCTATCGGCCGATCAGCGACTTGCGGAGAGCCGCCGATGAACCAGTTGCCTTCCCGCCTTCCCCTTCTATTCCTGGCGCTGCTGGTGCCGCTGCTCGCCGCCTGCGACGAGAAAAAACAGGCTGCGGCACCGCCCCCACCGCCCGCGGTGGGTGTGAGTGCTGCGGCCATGAAGGGGGTCAGCCGGGCCGATCAGTTCGTCGGCCGGATCCAGGCCATCGGCATCGTCCAGGTCAGGGCCCGGGTCGAGGGCTTCATCGAAAAGGTCCTGTTCACCGAAGGCCAGGACGTGAAAGCGGGCGACATCCTCTATCAGATCGAGAAAGACCAGTATCAGGCGCTGGTCGACCAGGCGAAGGCCAATCTGGCCGCAGCCCAGGCCACCACCGTCAATGCCCAGCTGCAATACAACCGCTCGCTCCAGCTGGTGAAGAACCAGTACACGCCCCAGGCAACCGTGGACCAGAACAAGGCGGCCTGGGATACGGCCAAGGCCCAGGTGCTGCAGACCCAGGCGGCCCTGACCCAGACCGAGATCAACCTGGGCTACACCGATATCCGCTCGCCCATCGACGGGCGGATCGGCCTCACGGCCTTGACCACCGGCAATCTGGTCAACCCGGCCAGCGGGGTTCTGACGACCATCGTCAGCCAGGACCCGATCTATGTCCTGTTCCCGGTCAGCCAGCGCCAGCTCGAGGATATCCGCCAATCCCGCAAGCAACAGGATGGCAGCCTGACCAAGATCCAGATCCTGGTGACGCTTGTCCAACGGCAAGGAATACCCGCTGCCGGGTGTGTGGAATTTCACCGATCCCCAGGTCGACCAGGGGACCGATACGCTGACCATGCGGGCAACCCTGCCCAATCCCGACCGGCTGCTGGTGGATGGCGAGTTCGTCAGCGTGCAGATCAAGGAGAAGAAGGAGCAGCCGCGGCTGGTGGTGCCCCAGGCCGCACTTCAGGTCGACCAGGCCGGCTATTACGTGCTGGTGGTCAATGGCGACAACAAGGTCGAGCAGCGCCGGGTCACCGTCGGGCCAAACCAGGGGATGGACGTCGTCATCCAGTCAGGCTTGAAGGAAGGCGAAAAGGTCATCGTCGAGGGTGTGCAGAAGGTGCGCCCCGGGCAGTTGGTGAAAGCCACCCTCACGGACACGGATAGCGGGAGCTAAGGCCCGTGATCTCGTCCATCTTCGTCGACCGGCCGCGGCTGGCCTTCGTCGTCGCCATCGTCATTACGCTGGCCGGCATCATCGCCATCACCCGCATTCCGGTGGCGCAATTCCCCGACATCGTCCCGCCCCAGGTGACGCTGACCGCGACATACCCCGGCGCCGATGCCGGCGTCGTCGAACAGACCGTGGCGCAACCCATCGAGCAGCAGATCAACGGCGTCGATAACGCGCTCTATTACCAATCGACCAGCGGCGCCGACGGCAGCTACACGCTGAATGTCACCTTCGCGCTCGGCACCGATCCGGACATCAATACCGTCAATGTGCAGAACCGGGCCTCGCTGGCGATACCCCAGCTGCCGGCGGAGGTGAGTCGCCAGGGCCTGACGATCCGCAAGAAATCGGCGGCGCTGCTGCAGGTGGTCCAGCTCTATTCGCCCAAGAACACCTATGATTCGATCTATCTCAGCAACTACGCCACCATCAACATCCTGGACCCGCTCTCGCGCATCAAGGGCGTGGGCCAGGCAACCCTGTTCGGGCCGCTGGATTATTCGCTGCGTATCTGGCTGAACCCCGACAAGCTGACCAATTACAGCCTGACGCCCTCCGACGTGATCAACGCGGTCACGGCCCAGAACGTCCAGGCCGCACTGGGCCGGATCGGTGCTGCCCCTGTCGCCCGCGACCAGCAATTCCAGCTGACCATCAAGACGCTGGGCCGCCTGACCACGCCGGAACAATTCGGCGCCATCGTGCTGCGCGCCAATCCCGACGGATCCGTCGTGCGCATCAGGGATGTGGCGCGGGTGGAGACCGGGGCCAAATCCTCCGACCGCTATTCACGCTTTAACGGAGCGCCGGCCGCCTCCATCGGCATCTATCTTTCGCCCGGCGCCAATGCCGTCCAGGTGACGAATGAAGTGCGCCAGGTGCTGGCGGACCTCGCCAAGCGCTTCCCGACCGACCTCTCCTATAACCTGTTCTTCGATACGACGGTTTTCGTGACCTCGACCGTACGCGAGGTGATCCAGACGCTGGTCGAGGCCTTCGTGCTGGTGGGCATCGTCGTGTTCCTGTTCCTCGGCAAGCTGCGCACGACCATCATCCCGCTGGTCGCCGTGCCGGTCTCCGTCATCGGCACCTTCGCCATCATGCTGGCCATCGGCTATTCGGCCAACACCGTCTCGCTGCTCGCCCTCGTGCTCGCCATCGGCATCGTGGTCGACGACGCCATCGTGGTGATCGAGAACGTGGAACGGGTGATCGAGGAAAATCCCGACCTTCCGATTCCCGATTGCGTGAAACGGGCGATGAACGAGATCACCGCGCCCATCATCGCCATCACCCTGGTGCTGCTCTCGGTCTTCGTGCCGGTCGCCTTCATCCCCGGCATCAGCGGCACCCTGTTCCGGCAATTTGCGGTCGCGGTATCCGTTTCCATGGTGATCTCGGCGATCAACGCGCTGACCCTCAGCCCCGCGCTATGCAGCGTGCTGCTGAACCACCGCAAGACCAGCGGCGGCCCGATGCGCTATGTGTTGCGGGGGATCGACAAGGTGCGCGACGGCTATGTGTCCGTGGTGCGCCGGCTGGTGCGGGTCGCGATATTGGGGGCGGCAATCGTCGTCGCGGTGCTCTTGGGCTCCGGGCTGCTGTTCCGCGCCACGCCGCAGAGTTTCCTGCCCGAGGAGGATCAGGGCGCTTTCTTCGCCGCCATGCGCCTGCCGGAGGGTGCCTCCATCAACCGCACCGCGGAGGTGGTGAAGCAGGTCGAGGAGATCATCAAGCCGATCCCCGGGGTGGAGGGCGTGCTGTCGGTGGTGGGCTTCAACTTCATCGATGGCCTCGCCTCGTCGAACCAGGCCTTCTTCGTCATCCGCCTGAAGCCCTATGAGGATAGGCGCCAGGTTTCGGAAAGTGCAGGCGCCATCATCGCGCGGCTACGCCCGGAATTGGCCTCAATCCCCGAAGCCATCGTCTTTCCCTTCAACCTGCCGCCGATCCTTGGGCCTCGGCAACACCGGCGGGTTCCAATATGCGCTGGAGGGCCTGCAGGGGCAGACGCCCCAGGATCTCGCCTCCACCATGGGCGGTCTTCTGGTTGCGGCGAACCAGCAGCCGGAACTGGCCGGTGTCTTCAGCACCTATGCCGCCGATACGCCGCAGATCTTTCTCAATATCGACCGCGACAAGGCCCAGGTGCTGGGCATCTCGATCAGCGACATCTTCAACGCGCTGCAATCGACCCTTGGCGGCTTCTACGTCAACGATTTCAACCTGTTCGGCCGCACCTGGCAGGTGAACATCCAGGCCGAGACGGACTTCCGCAAATCGGTCAACGACATCTACCGGATCTACGTGCGCAACAAGAACGGCGACATGGTGCCGATCCGCGCGATCGCGGAGGCTGAGCTGGTACAAGGTCCCCAGGCGATCACCCGCTATAACGGCTTCCGCGCAGCAATCGTCAACGGTGCGGCGAAGCCCGGCTACAGCAGCGGACAGGCCATCGCCGCCATGGAACGCATCTCCGCCAGCACGCTGCCGGCCGGATATGCCTTCGAATGGACCGGTACCGCGCTGCAGGAACAGGCGGCCAGCGGCCAGACGCCCGTCGTGCTGGCTCTGGCCCTGCTGTTTGCCTATCTCTTCCTGGTGGCGCTGTATGAGAGCTGGAACATCCCGATCTCGGTACTGCTCTCAGTCAGCGTTGGCGTGCTGGGCGGCATCGCCTCAGTTGCCTTCACCGGATTGAGCTTCGACGTTTATGCCCAGATCGGCCTGGTGGTGCTGATCGCGCTCGCCGCCAAGAACGGCATTCTGATCGTCGAATTCTCCATCCAGCAGCGCAAGCATGGTGTGGCTCTCCTCAACTCGGCCATCGAGGGCGCCCGTCTTCGGTTCCGCCCGGTGATGATGACGAGCTTCGCCTTCATCCTGGGCCTGGTGCCGCTGGTGATTGCGACCGGCGCCGGGCAGACGAGCCGGCGGGCTGTCGGCACGCCCGTCTTCGGCGGCATGCTGGCGGCCTCGATCTTCGGCATCTTCGTCATCCCGATGCTCTATGTTGTCTTCCAGTGGATGCGCGAGCGCGTCGCGGGATCGAAACCGGCACCGGCATCCCAAACCGCCCGCCATACAGCCGGCAAAATAGGACTTGATGGACAAGCTATCGATCATCGGCCGCTGGCTGGCGCGCGAAGGGCGGCTTGCTTCCGGCAATCTCGAGCTGTTTCAGGGTTTCTGCGGACAGGTAGCGGCACTGGCGCCGCTCGAACGCTCCTGGCTGCATCTGCGCGCGCTTGCATCCCCAATATGCCGGCGTGTCGCGGGTCTGGACGAAGGAAGGCGGCGGCAAGGAAACCTTCCTCAATCATGGCTTCGAACTCAGCAAGACCTATCTGCGCAGCACGGTGCGCTTTGCGGTGGAGGGCCGCCAATCGGGCCGCTGGCGGCTGAACGGCAACGCGCACTGCCCTATCCGATCCTCGATGACCTGCGCGCCGAGGGATACAGCGACTACACCATCGCGCCCTTGACCTATTCCGACGGCACGCCCAATGCGATCTCCTGGGCGACCCGCAATCCCGATGGCTTCAGCGACGAGGACCTTCAGCTGTTCCACGATCTGCTGCCCGCTTATGCGGCGATCGCCGAGATCAAGAGCCTGCGCCGGTTCGTGGTCAATGTGCTGAATACCTATGAGGGCCGCGAGCCGGGCGATCTGATCCTGAAGGGACAGGTCCAGCGCGGCGATGTTCGCACCATCACGGCGGCCCTGATGCTGGTCGATCTGCGCGACTTCACCACCATGTCGGACGCCATGGAACCGACGGAAGTGATCACGGCCCTGAACCGCTATTTCGACTGCGTGATCCCGCCCGTCACCAAGCGCAATGGCGATGTGATGGAGATCATGGGCGATGGCGTGCTGGCGATCTTCAACGAAAGCATGGTGGGCGGTGCGTCCGAGGCCTGTCGGCTTGCCTTCGAAGCGGCCCAGGAAGGCATCAGTGGCGATCGAGGAATCCAACCGGTCGCTGGCCAGATGGCGCGCCGCACCTGTCGGCCGGGTTCGCCCTGCATTACGGCACCGTCGCCTATGGCAATATCGGCTCCGCCGATCGGCTGGATTTCACGGTGATCGGCCGCGACGTCAACATGACCAGCCGGATCGAGCGCCTGTGCCGCGAGCTCGGCCGGCCGCTGATCATGTCGAGCGATTTCGCCTCGCACCTGAAGGAGCCGATGTTCGAAATCGGTCACTTCGCGCTGCGCGGCTTTGCCGAGATGCAGCTTCTGTTCGGCCGCCTGGTCGACTAGGACGCTTTCCTTTGTTGAAGCGATTTGAGGCCGAGCGGGAAGACCAGCCGGGTGCTGCATGGCTGGAGCGCTTCCATGCCGGCCGCGAGGAGGCAGAGCGCTGGTATCTGGGCCAACGCCATGCTGCTCTTCCCACGGCCACCGAATGCCGCGCGGCGCTGTTGCATCACATGCCGGAACTCGTTCCCCATTACGATCGGGCCTGCGCGCTCGCCGGCGCCGACGAGATGGCGCAGCGGGTCCTCAGCCACTACCGGCCCGCCGATGGGCGCGGCGGCTGCAGCCAGGCTGTCTGGCTTGGCGAGGACGGGCCGGCCCTGATCCGTAATTTCGACTTTCCGCTCGAGGTGATCTCCGAGCGCATCGAGCTGACCAGCTGGGCGGGCCGGCGAGTGATCTGCAAGGCGCAACGGCCCTGGGGCGGTTGCCTGGACGGCATGAACGAGGACGGCCTGGCGGCTAGCGTGACATTGGGCGGCCGCCGTGTGCAGGGCCGCGGCTTTGCCATCATCCTGATGCTGCGTTATGTGCTGGAGACCTGTCCGAGCGTCGATGAGGCTGTCGCAACCCTGTGCCGGATCCCTGTCGCGCTGCCTCACAATGTTACGCTGCTCGATCGAACGGGCGCTTATGCGACGCTCTTTCTCGGTCCCCATCGACCGCCCGCCGTGACGAGGTTGCGTGCGTGCACGAACCACCAGGAAGCAATTGCCGGGCGCCAGAACTCGGCGCTGCGGCAGCAAACATTGCTCGAGCTGCTGGCAAATCCGTCCATCGACTTGCCGGCCCTGATTGCGACGGTTTCTCGAGCCGCCGCTTTATTCCCGCAAGCGCGGATTCACGACGGCCTATACATCCGTCTATCGCCCGGCGGCGGGCGAGGTGGAATTTCTATGGCCGGGAAAGAGCTGGCGCCTCGGCTTCGACCGGTTCGAAGCGAGCGAATACACCCATGACTTTGGCGTGTTGGCCTAAGCAAGCGCTGCTAGTTAGACCACGTCCGCCAGCGATGCCTGTTTGAAGACCGGTCGCGCCTGACGCTCAAGCACCTGAACCTCTTGGCCAACCGCAATCCGGCCAAGCGCACGTGGAATCGCATTCTGGCCGAAGATCACGCCGCTGATGCCAGGCACCTGCAGGAAGCGGAATCCGGCAAGCGTGCGCAGCGGCTCCTTCCCCGTTCTTATCCCCTGCATCTGATCGACCGTGGTGACGGAACAGCGCGCGCAGGGCTTGGTCAGATCCATCTCGACAGGCCCGATCCGCAGGCGCGCCCATTCGTCTTCGGCCCAGGCCTCGTCGCCGGAAACCACAATGTTCGGGCGGAAGCGGTCCATGGGCAGCGCCGTGCCTATGCGCCGCGCAAGATCATTCAGCGACGCGGTGGTGCAGACCAGCAACGGATAGGCATCGGCGAAGCTGGTGATATCGCCCGGCTGCGACCAGCGCGGATCGACGCCGCGGATACGTGTCGCCCTGATAGACCAGCCGGCAGGGTATCGCCAGGAAATCGCTGAACCAGGCATGCGCCTCGGCCGGCGCCGGATATGCGAGCAGCTCATCGCGCCAGATGGTGACCGGCAATGTTTCGGATGTCGCGGGCGGAGCGACACGCAACGCCTGCATGTCCGGAGCGCGAGCGACCAGATCGCGGCCTTCCGCGGAGACATTGATGAGAGCAAGGCGTGGCTCTTCGCGCTGGCTGATGAAGCGGCCGGTCGAATCCACCAGCATCCAGCGCCGGTCATTGGTAAAGCCCGCCGCCGTCACCTCGGCCGAGGTGAGCGCGCAGCCACGCATCCCTTTGACGGGGTAATAGTGGAGGCTCTCAACGCGCATGAGAGTTTCAGTTGTTGTCGTTGATCTGGACGTTGCGGCCGTCCTGTTGCAGAGCCGATTGCGAGAGCGTCTTGCGGAGCGTCGGATCGGAGGTGCAGAAAAGCCCCGCATAGGGCACCCCGTCCTTGCCGGTGAACAGCGACTGGACCTCCCAGACGATGCCTGGCGTCTCGCGGCGATAGAACCGGCTGCCGACGGTCACTTCGCCGGCCGGCCGGCGGTTCTTCAACGAGGCAAAAATGCTGAGATTCCGGAGCATTGGCGGTTCTGTCGGCCCTTTTGAACGGCGCCGATCATGTCATCCTGCCGCCTGACAGGCAAAGAATTATCTGCGGGGGAATAAATAGGCAGTTTTATGCGGCTATCGCCCCCTCCCCTGGCCGGAGAGGGGGCGCTTCAGCCGGGCTTCGATTGGCCAACCGATTGTTGAGCCGAGTTCAGCCGTTGGTCGAGTTGTACTTCTCGATCTTTTCCTTGAGCTCGCCGTATTCCTCGCAATTGCCGCAGACCTGTTGCAGCACGTCGAGCCGCTCCTGGGCCTTCGCCGGCTGCTTCAATTCGAGATAAAGCTCGCCCAGATATTCATTGGCGCCGATATGGTTGGGCTGCAGGCTGAGTGCCTTGTCGTAGTATTCCATCGCCGCCGTCTGATCGCCCATCTTGCGCTTGCTGAAGCCCATCAGGTTCAGCACATCGGGATTGTTGGGCTGGGAAACCAGTACGTTGTTCAGATGGCTGACGGCGCCCTGGAAATCCTGCTGATTGATCGCCGTCTGTGCCTGGGCATATTCGGCATCGGCCGCCGCATCGCTGTTGATCGTCAGCGTCTGCCCGTTGGTTCCGGCACCGCCGCTATTGCCGCCGGCACTGCCACCGCCGCCGCTTGCGCCGCCGCCACCGCCGCCGGCGGCCATGGCGAAACCAAGGGGTAGGCTGATGGCGAATGCCGCCGCGATGGCGAATGTGGATCTCTGCAATTGCTTCTTCATGTCCTTGCTCCTCGTCTGGGTGCCTCGAGCACCGGTTGCCCGCCGCATACGCAACGGCAGGCGGACAGCAGTGACGACATGTCCGGGAATATCACGCAGCACGTTCCGGATGGCCGGCACTGTCTACGGTGACAGACAAGAAGGTAGGCGATTTTCTTCCCGATGAAGAGCGGGCCTCACGCATCTGTGACGGCAGAAGCCAAAAAACTTCGTAATGATCTCTTAACTTCCTCGCGTACAAAACGCGCCGCTATCCGTTGCGGCCGCCATGGCCTCCGCCCTTGTGGGTGTTGTGGCAAACCAGGCTGGTGCCCTGGCAGAAGTCGCTACCCTGTCGGCTCGGCGCGCCATTCGTGCAGGCAGCGGCGAGCAGCAATAATGCCAGGGACAAGATCGCTCTCATCAAGGTTCCTCCGTTACATACCCATGCCGCCACCGCCCATACCGCCCCGGCCCATTCCTTCTCCGCCCCGTTCCTGACCGTCGTGGCACGCCACGCCACCTTGACAGGCGGTACCGGACTCGCGGCCGGGCGCATTGTTGGAGCAGGCTGCGAGGATCAGCAGCAGGAACGCCGACAACAGTTGGAAAATTCGCATGGAGGTTCCTTCGTTCATGCCGGCAGGTTTATGTCAGTATAGCATTCGACATCGCGAGGACCGCAGAGGCGGCCCTCACATCTTCGCGATCCAGCTGCGCGACGAGTAAATTCAGATGAGCCAGTTTCCCCGCCTGTTTTCATCCTTGAAGTTGCGCGGCCACGAGATCCGCAATCGCATCCTCTCGACCGGGCATCAGACCTATCTCTCCGAGAAGGGCCTGCCCTCGGCGGGCTTCATCGCCTATCACGAGGCCCGTGCCCGGGGTGGCGCCGGGTTGATCGTGACCGAAGCCGCGCGCTTCCACGAGACCGGCTTCACCGATTCGCCGGAGATCGTCGTCACCGGCGACGACTGCATCCCCGCATTTCACCAACTGGCAGAGGCGATCCATCGCCATGGCGCCAAGGTCTTCGGCCAGCTGTCCCATTCCGGGCGCTGCACGCGGCGCATGAAGAACGGCATGCGCGGTGTCGCCTATGCTCCTTCGGCCATTCCCGATAACCGCTTTCACACCATGCCGCGGGAAATGCCCGTCGAGCTGATCGAGGAGATCGTGGCGGCGGCGGGTGCTGCGGCCGCACGCTATGCCGAAGCCGGCCTGGACGGGATCGAGGTGCTGGCAAGCCATGGGCTGCTGTTCTCTCAGTTTCTCAATCCGCGCACCAACACCCGCAGCGATCGCTATGGCGGCACGCGGGAGAACCGCTTGCGCGCCTTGCTGGATGTGCTGCGCATGATCCGCACGCGAGATCGGCGAGGACATGGTCCTGGGCATCCGCATTTCGGTCGAGGAGATCGAGAGTGACGGCCTCGACGAGGCCGAGGTGATCGCCATCTGCCAGGCGCTGAAGGATGCCGGCGCCATCGACTATGTGAACACCACCATCGGCTCCATGGCCGGTCTCGGCGGCTCGATCCATGTCGTGCCGCCGATGGAGATCGCCCATGCCTATGTGGCGCCCCAGGCCGGCAGTCTGCGTGCCGCCGTCGGCCTGCCGGTATTCGTGGCGGGGCGCATCAACCAGCCGCAGATCGCCGAAGCCGTGCTGGCCGCGGGCCAAGCCGATATGTGCGGCATGACCCGGGCCATGATCTCCGACCCCGAGATCGCCAACAAGGCGAAGGCCGGCCGGCTGGACGATATTCGCGCCTGCATCGGCTGCAACCAGGCCTGCATCGGCCATTATCATGCCGGCTATTCAATCTCCTGCATCCAGAACCCGGTCACCGGCCGCGAGATGGCTTTCGCCGAATTGCCGCGCACGGCGACGCCAAAACGCGTGCTGGTCGCCGGCGGCGGACCGGCCGGCATGAAGGCAGCGGCGATCGCGGCCGAACGCGGTCACCGGGTGATCCTGTGCGAGGCCGCACCTCGCCTGGGGGGCCAGGCGCTGCTCGCCCAGATGCTGCCCGAGCGCGCCGAGTTCGGCGGCCTCATCACCAATCTCGAACGCGAACTGACCCGCGCCGGCGTCGAGATACGCCTGAAGACCGCCCTCGATGCAACGCAGGTGAAACAGATCGCGCCGGATGCGGTGATCCTCGCCACCGGCGCGAAACCCTATCTGCCGGCGATCGAGGGCGAGGAAGCCCATCTCGTCGATGCCTGGTCGGTGCTGAAATCCGAGGCCAATCCCGGCAGCCGTGTCGTCATCGCCGATTGGCGCTGCGACTGGGTAGGCATGGGCCTGGCGGAAAAGCTGGCGAAGGATGGCCACCATGTGCGCCTGGCGGTCAACGGAACCCATGCCGGGCAGAATCTGCAGATGTATCTGCGCGATCATTGGGCGGCGAAGCTGCACAAGCTCGGCGTCGAGGTGATCCCCTATGCCCGCCTGTTCGGTGCCGACCGCGACAGCGCCTATTTCAGCCATATCGTCTCCGGCGAACCCATCGTCATGACCGAGGTGGATACGGTGGTCCTGGCGCTGGGCCATGCGCCGGAAACGGCGCTCGAGAGGGAGCTGGCGCCGTTGAATATTCCGGTTCACCTGGCCGGCGATTGCCTGTCGCCGCGTTCGGCGGAAGAAGCCGTCTATGAAGGAATGCTGGCGGGCCGCGCGGTGTAGGCAGCCGATCGGCGCTGCCAGAAGGGGCTCTGCGGCCAGCGCTGCTCCGCGGCGTAGATCGCGCGATGCTCGCCCATGAACCGGGAAAGCCCGGCATTGGCGCGCGCAGCATAGCCGCGGCGAAGAGATCTTGATTCCTTCTCAGCCGGCTCTTCGAGCAGCCGCACCAGAAGCTCGCTGGCGGCGATTGCATCCTCGATCGCCCCGGTGATGCCCGAGGCCGATAGAGGGTCAAAGGCCATCAGCGCATCGCCCAGAGCGAGCCAGCCTGGCGCGATCGCCTGATCGATGAATTGCGTGCCGGCAGGAAAAACGGCGGGAGCAATGGCGGCCGGTTCGGCGAGCCGCGAGATTTCGCGCGTCGCCCGCCAGGCCGCGGCAAACCCCTCGGCGGAGAAGAGGCCACCCGCCTGCGCCAGGTCATTGTCGGTCATCAGCGAAATCATCGTCTTGCCGCCGGGCAGTTGTGCTGCATACCACCAGCCGGTTTCGCTCGCCTCGATCTGCGAATAAGAACCGAAGCCCGCTTCCTCTGCCGGCTCGGCCAGCACGGCAAGCGCGATCAGCCGGTCGAGGCGATGCAGGGCGGCACCGTTGCGCCGGGCAAACGCTGCCGGCCGGCCGGTGGCATCGACGATCCAGCGCGCGTCCAGCGACAATGCCCGGTCACCATGGCGCAGCCGCGCTTGCCAACGATTCCCCTTCCACTCTGCCGCCTCAAGGCGGGCGGGCGACAAAAGTTCGGCGCCGGCGGCCTGCGCTTCGCCCAGAAGCCAGGCATCGAACGCGCCACGATCGAGATGCCAGCCGGGGCCCTGGGCCCGCATCATGAAATCGCTGATGTTGTGGGTACTCGCCGCCCCACAGGCTGCGATTGCCATGGCAGGGCCGATGCCCCCGCGCCGCCAGGCGATCATCGAGGCCGAGCCGGGCGAGCAAGGTGCCCAGTCCCGGTGCCGCGGCTTCGCCGATGCGCATCGGCCGCTGCACCGGTGCATCGATCATCGCTACACCTTCGACCCCGGCGCGCTTGAGCGCGAGCGCCAGCGCGGCGCCAGCCGGTCCGGCGCCCAGGATCAGAACATCGGTGCAGAGCGACATCACTTTGGCTTGGCCGCCGGACGCGCGGGGAGCCGGCGCGAGACCTCGACGAATTGCGAAGCACCCTTCTTGCCCTTGTCGAAGACGAAGCCGAGTTTGTCCCAATCCCGCTGCATTTCCATATGGTCGGGAAAGCAGAAGAAGCCGCGCGCGCCGGGATCGCCACCGCTGCCGATCCACGGCACTTGAGGGCCGGCCTGCCCCGTCGCCTCGTCGAAGGGAAAAACGGCGATGGGCCGCTGGGCCGGCCACCACCACAAGACGCGACCCTGGATACGTTGTGTCGCGCATTCGTTGAAATCCGCCTGCCAGGGCAACGCCATGTAGCGGGTCATATCGCCTGGCTCCATCCCCAGTTCGGGATCGAAGCCAAGGCTGAGCGGGCCGCCGGAAGCAGGCTTCATCCGGATGCGGTACGGCGCTTCATAGATATCCTGATTGCGCGCTATCCAGCCCGTCTCGATGCCGGGTGAAAGCGGACCGCCGACGCAATTGGCCAGTACGGCACGGCTCAGCGCCTCGCCCGTATGGCCTTTCGGGTTTTCGCCGGGATCGAAATACCCCGCCGCCCATTGCTGCAGGAAGAAATGCTGTACGGCGGTCAGGCTCAGATACTTGGCCGTGGTCAGCGGCACGCCGGCATCGTGCTCGGCGCCGACGGCATCGTCCCCCAGCAGCAAGGGCATCATGCTGACATTGGGAACGTGGCTATCGACCGCATTCTCTTCGCCCGGTCCGCGCAGGATGTCGAAATAGAATTTGCGCAGATCGGCGCTGGCCGGGCCCGGATCGGCGAGCTGCTTCAGATCGAAACTGTGTGGACCCACCGGAATGTCGGTGACCGCGGGAAAGGCCTCGGCATGATCCAGGATCGGCTGGATCTCGCTGACGAATTTCGGGCGATAGCCGTTGGGGCCGGTCTTCCAGAAGCCGTGTTCGTAGATATCAGGCCGGGCGCCCAGATGACGCACCGCCGTGTCGAAAACCAGATCGTCCAGGCTGACCAGATTGCCGACCTGAGGCGCATAAGCCGGCGGGCCCACCAGCACCCAGGCGGACCTGGCCTCGATCGTTTCGCCGCTGGCGAGCACGATGGTGGCACGCACCGGCCCGTCCGAGGTGTCATCCCACCAGCCGTCGTTGTTGGCGTAGTGCTTGAGCGCGGGCTCCTTGTTCGATCCGCTACACCCCGAACCGCCCAGCAGCAGAAGCCGCCCGCTGGCGTCCGTGCGCAGAGAGCCCAGTGTGTCGATCGCCTGGGGCTTCGTGGTCGCCGGCGGAAAATTCCCGCCCTGGTAGCCCGCGGGAATTGTCGAGCGCGAAAAATCCACCGGTCGCGGCGCTGCGTCCGGCGATGCTGCGCGGGCCCGGATCGATGATCAGCCGCCGCCGAGCGTCCTCGCCCGTTACATCGGCATTGCGCAGCGGATGGCTGGCGGCATAGCCATGCTCGCCCTTGGTGGTCTGGAAGCAATACCAGCTCGCCTTTTTGTTCGCGAGATGCGCCGTCCAGCGGATCTCTTTCACGCCCGACGTATCGAGAGTGACTTCCTCCGCTGGCTTGCCGGGCTCGCGCCGCCAGATCCGAAATCGCGCCGCCTGGCGCTGCAGGCGGCCTTGCGAATCCCGGAAATCCTTGTCGGTGAAAGGCTGGCCATCGGCCCGGGTCGGCAGGCCGCAGGCCTCTTCCGGTCCGATATAGAAAGCGTCGGGCGCATTGCCGACACGGGCAATGCCGATGGCGGGGAAGATCTCGTAGACGGCACCGCTCACAGTTTCACCATGACATGGCGGCCGACGGTGTAATCCTCCAACCCCAGCATCGACATATCCTTGCCGTAGCCGGACTGCTTCATGCCGCCATGGGGCATCTCATTGGCGAGCACGAAATGGGTGTTCACCCAGGTGCAGCCATATTGCAGCCGGGCCGCCACGGACATGGCCTTGCCGATGTCCGTGGTCCAGACCGACGAGGCGAGGCCATAGGGCGAATTGTTCGCCCAGTTCACCGCCTCGTCCGGCTCGTTGAAGCGAGTCATGGAGACGACCGGGCCGAAGACCTCCTTCTGCACGATCTCGTCGGTCTGCAGGGCGCCGGTGATCAGCGTCGGCTGATAAAAGAACCCGCCGCCCTCGCCTTTCTTGCCGCCGGCGGCAATCTCGATGTTCTTGACCGCCCGTGCCCGTTCGACAAAGCCCGAGACGCGCTCGCGCTGGCGTTCGCTGATCAGCGGCCCCATCTCCACATCCGGCTGGTCTTGCGTACCGTATTTGATGCTCGAGACCGCGCTGGCGAGGTCGGCTGCAAGCCGGTCATAGATTTTCTTGCCGGCATAGATGCGGCAGGCCGCCGTGCAGTCCTGCCCGGCGTTGTAATAGCCGAAGACGCGCACGCCCTCGACCACGGATGCAATATCCGCGTCGTCGAAGACGATGACCGGCGCCTTGCCGCCGAGCTCCAGATGCGTGCGCTTCAAGGTGGCTGTCGCCGCCTGCAGCATCTTGCGGCCGGTGCCGATATCGCCGGTCAGCGAGATCATATGCACGTCGGGGTGGTTGACCAGCGGCGAGCCGACATTGTCGCCGCGGCCCGTCACCACATTGAACACGCCCGGCGGAAAAATCTCGGCGATCAGGGTGGCGAGCTTGAGGGCCGTGAGCGGCGTCTGCTCCGAGGGCTTCAGCACGACGCAGTTACCACCGGCCAGCGCCGGCGCCACCTTCCATGACAGGATCAGCAGCGGATAGTTCCAGGGCGCGATCGAGGCGACGATGCCGATGGCATCGCGCCGGATCATGCTGGTGAATCCGGCGATGTACTCACCGGCCGCCGCCGCGGTCAGGCAGCGCGCGGCGCCGGCAAAGAAGCGAAAGCAATCGACGATGGCCGGGATCTCATCCGCCAGCACCTTGGCATAGGGCTTGCCGCAGTTCTGGCTTTCCAGCCGGGCAAATTCCTCCTGTTGCGCCTCCAGCCTGTCCGCCAGCTTCAGCAGCATGACGGAGCGCGAACCGGGCGTGGTCGCTGACCACTTGGGGAAGGCACGCACGGCGGCGGCGACGGCCTGGTTGATCTGATCGGCGGAGGCCGAGGGCAGCTTGACGATCGTCTCGCCGGTCGCGGGGTTCAGGATGGTTTCGCTATCGCCCTCGCCCGCAATGAACTTGCCGTCGATGAAAAGCCTGGTATCCATCTGATCCTCCTGGCCGAAACGCTGAGGCTGCTGCGGTTAATTCTGCGACAATTCGATGCCCCTAGCTTAGACTGCCCGCCGTGCAGAGAAACACCGGGATTCCGCACTGCCGAGAAGGGCGGGTTGCATCCCTGTGCTGACGGATTTTCATGGCCGGGGACGGAAAAGCGCCCCTACACTGACCGGCCGTAAGTTGGGGGCCAGCAAGGAGTTCTTCCCATGGAATCAGCCCGCGCGCTTGTCGAGACCGATCACCGTTTTCTGATTCATCCCCTGCACTTCGCCAAGGACCATGAAACGCCCATGGTGCTGGTGGAAGGCCGCGGCGAGATGCTGATCGACATCGACGGCAAGAAATACATCGACGGGCTGTCGAGCCTGTGGAACGTCAATGCGGGCCATGGCCGCCAGGAACTGGCGGATGCCGCGGGCAAGCAGATGGCAAAGCTCGCCTTTGCTTCGGCCTATGCCGGCGCCACCAACATCCCCTCGGTCCGCCTGGCGGAAAAGCTGGTGAAGCTCGCCTATTCCAACAGCTCGGCGGTCTATTTCACCACCGCTGGCGCGGAATCGAACGAATCCGCCTTCAAGATCGCCCGCTATTACTGGAAGCTGAAGGGCAAGCACGAGAAGGTGAAGATCTTTTCGCGTACCCACGCCTATCACGGCGTCACCATGGCGGCGATGAGCGCGACGGGCATGGCGGCCTATCACAAGATGTTCGGGCCGCTGGTGCCGAACTTCATGCAGACAGTGGCCCCCTATCCCTATCGCTGGGAAGGCAATGAGGATCCGGGCATCGGTGCGGCGGACGCCTTCGAGCAGGCGGTGCTGCGCGAGGGCCCGGACACGGTAGCCGCCATCATCGCCGAACCGGTGATGGGCGCCGGCGGCGTGATTGTGCCGCCCGAGACTTATTTCCCGCGCATCCGCGAGATCTGCGATCGCCACAACATCCTGCTGATCGCCGACGAGATCATCACCGGCTTCGGGCGCACCGGGAAATGGTTCGCCATGGGCCATTGGGGCGTGGAGCCCGATCTCGTCACCTTCGCCAAGGGCGTCACCAGCGCCTATCTGCCGCTGGGCGGCGTCATCATTTCCAAGAAGGTGCATCAGACGATGCTGGAGGCGCCGGCGGACCAGAAGTTCATGCATGCGGCGACATATTCCGGCCATCCGGCCTGCTGCGCGGTCGGCTTGCGCAATGTCGAGCTGATGGAAGAGGAAAAGCTGGTGGAACGCTCGGCCATCATGGGCCGGCGGCTGCTGGCCGGGCTGCAGAGCCTCTCCAACCTCGCCAATGTCGGCGACGTGCGCGGGCTTGGCATGATGTGCGCCGTCGAGCTGGTGGAGAACAAGCAGACCAAGGCGCCGGCCCTCGGTTTGGGCGGCAAGGTCGCCAAGGAAGCACTATCCCGCGGCCTGTTCACGCGCCTACGCGGCGGTGCCGCAAACCCCGCGATCGGCGACACGATCTGCATTGCGCCCCCGCTGATGACGCCGGTCGAAACCCTCGATCGCATCGTCGATATCCTGCGGGATTCGATCGTCGCGGCGGCGAAGTAGCGCCTGGCCGAGGGGCTTTAGCGTGACGGAGCCGCATAAAGGCTGCGGCCATGGGGGCTTGCTCCATGGCCGTTGAATGGCGCAACTGGTCGGGCGGCGTGCGCTGTCATCCGCAGCGGGTAGCCAATGCCGCCGATGAAGACGCGGTCGTCAGCCTGGTCCGCGACGCGGGCAAGATGGGCAAGCCCCTGCGGGTTACCGGCGCCGGCCATTCCTTCAGCCCGGTATGTGCCAGCGATGGAATCGTCACGACCCTGGATGGCTTGAGCGGGGTTATCGACGCCGACCGCAAGACCCATGAAGCCTGGGTCTGGGCTGGCACGCGCATCGCCGATCTCGGTGAGGCGCTGAAGGTTTTCGATCTGGGCATGGCCAACCAGGGTGACATCGATCGCCAAACCATCGCCGGCGCGATCTCCACTTCGACCCATGGAACCGGGATCAATTTTGGCACGCTCTCGACCCAGGTCGCAGCCCTGCGCCTGGTGAATGCCGAGGGCGATGTGCAGGAAGTATCGCGGGCGAACGATCCCGAGCTGTTTCGCGCCGTGGCTGTCTCATTGGGCCTGTTCGGCGTCATTACCCAGGTGAGGCTGAAGGCCGTGCCCGCATATCGCCTGCATGAAAAAACCTGGGCGGCCCCCTTCGAGGAATGCAAGGCGGCCACGCCGGATCTGATGAAGAAGAACGAACATTTCGAATTCTTCTGGGTCCCGTCCTACGACGCCTGCGCCATGAAATGCTTGAATACCACCGACGCACCGGTGACCCCGCCGGTGGCGCTGACTGAATCGGCACCCCCCGGCACCATGGAGCGCTATCTCCATCCCGAAAGGGTCGACTGGAGCAATCGCATCTACCCTTCGGCGCGTGACGTGAAGTTCAACGAGATGGAATTCGCGGTGCCGTTCGAGCGCGGCTGGGACTGCCTCGAAGAGATCCGCAAGCTGATGCAGACGAAGCACCGTCACGTCACATGGGTGGTGGAGTATCGCAGCGTGGCGGCCGACGATCTGTTCCTCAGCCCCGCCAACGGCCGCCAGACGGTGGCGATCTCAATTCACCAAGCGGCAGACGCCGACCATGAACCCTTTTTCCGCGACGCCCAGGCCGTGTTCCTGAACCATGGCGGGCGGCCGCATTGGGGCAAGATCCAGTATTGCCCCACGTCCGAGCTGCGCGCGGCATATCCCCAGTGGGACCGGTTCTGGAGCCTGCGCCGGCAGTACGATCCCAAGGGTGTGTTCCTGAACGATTATCTCGCCCAGGTCGGCGGGGTGTAGGGCAAGACAGGCGGGCGGCAGATGGCTTATTCTGCGGCCTGCACACCGGTATCGAGGATGAGGCCATGAGTAACTCGCGCGCAAATCTGACGAGCGTCGAAAAATCCAGCCGCTGGTCGCCGGCGGAATGGGAAACCCGGGTCACTTTGGCGGCCTGTTATCGATTGGTCGCCCGCTATCGCATGACCGATCTCATCTACACCCACATCTCCGCCCGGGTGCCGGGAGCGACGGATCAGTTCCTGCTCAACCCCTATGGGCTGATGTTCGAGGAAGTCACCGCCTCCAGCCTGGTGAAGGTCGACCTCGATGGCCGCCAGGTCGAGGAGAACGGCTATAGCGTCAACGCCGCCGGCTTCACCATCCACAGCGCCATCCATGCCGCACGCCACGACGTCGCCTGCGTGCTGCACACCCATACCCGCGCGGGCTTCGCCGTCTCCTGCCAGAAGCAGGGGCTGCTGCCGTTGAACCAGATGTCACTGCAATTCCATAATCGCCTCGGCTATCACGACTACGAAGGCATCGCGCTGGACCATGATGAGCGGCCGCGGTTGGTGGCGAGCCTCGGCCGGCATTATGCGATGATCCTGCGCAATCATGGCCTGCTGACGGCAGGCCGCACGATTCCCGAGGCCTTCAGCCTGATGTTCTATCTGGACCGTGCCTGCGAGATCCAAGTCGCGGCCCTTTCCGGCGGCAGCGAGCTGATCTATCCCTCGGCCGACGTCCAGGAAAAGACCGCGCGCCAGCACGAGATGGATAACGAGCCCATCGGCGATATGGAATGGGCCGCCCATATCCGCATGCTCGATCGCGAGGATCCGAGCTATCGCAACTAGAGTGGAAGTGCCGGCCCGCGAGGGCCGCGCTGTAGAGATTGCCAAAGGCCAACGCCTGCGAATCACCACGCCCAGAGGCGCCCAAGCCGCGGATTTCTTCGCCTATAACGCTGCTAACACAAGCGAATGGCTGTCGCCCATGCATAGCTGGGTGACGACCTTCTGCGTCAAGCCGCGGGAAGGCGATGTGTTGATCTCCCGATTTCGCCGGCCAATGGTGAAGGTGGTGAAAGACGGTGCCGCCGGTACCCACGACATGATGATCGCGGCCTGCGACCAGGCGCGTTATGAATTCTTCGGCCATAAGGGGTCGCATGCGAGCTGCGCCGAGAATCTAGCGGTCGCCATGCGCCGCCTGGGCCACGAGATCGCGGTAGTCCCGCAGCCGGTTAACTTCTTTACCAACACGATCATCGAGCGTGACGGGCGGCTGGTTTCACCGCCGAACCCCGTGGCGCCGGGCGCTTTTGTCGAGGTGGAAGCGCTGATGGATCTGATCTGCGTTGTCTCCTCCTGCCCTTTCGACCTGCCGGTCGAGGGCTGGACGATCAACGCAGCAGGCGGCCCGACGGAGCTGGTGCTGGACGTCAGCTAGGCGCCAAGACAACGCATCGACCTAACTACAGCAGTCATGGCCGGGCTTGACCCGGCCATCCATCTTTCTTCTTTCGCTATCAAGTCGCCGATGCCCGGCTCAAGGCCGGGCATGACGATTGAGTTGAATGCGCCTTAGCGGGCCGTCAACTCTGCCCGTAGACCGGCACGAAGGCGCCGCGGGTGACGCTATTCTCCGGCGAGGCGAGGAACAGGATCGTCGCCGCCACTTCTTCCACCTTCGGCCATTTGGCGAAATCGGCCTTCGGCATGTCCTTGCGGTTGGCGGGCGTATCCATGATGGAGGGCGCCACGGCATTCACCAGGATCCCCTGCCCCGCCACTTCCTCGGCGAGAGCTGCCGATAAAGCCGCAACCGCGGCCTTGCTGGCCGTATAGGCCGTCATTTTCGCGCCGGTCCGCCATTCCTGCGCGGCACGGGCGGCGATATTGACGATGCGCCCGCCGCCTTTGCCGCCGGCCATGCGGGCAACCGCCGCGCGGCAGCAGAGATAACAGCTGACGAAATTCATGTTCAGCTGCTCCATCAGCACCTTCTTGGGACTGTCGGCGATGGGCGCGAAGGCAAAGCCGCCGGCGATATGGATGGACGCCCATAGTCCGGGCAGATCCCCGTAGAGCTTTGTCACCGCCGCTTCATCGGCCAGATCGGCGATCGACAGAAACTTGAGGCGCGCCTTGTCCAGCTTGGCGAAGCGGGCGAGCTCACCCTCGCTGCGGTAAGGAACGTGGCAGATCGCGCCGGCCTGCATCAGGCCTGTGACGACAGCGATGCCGAGCGCACCAGTACCGCCGGTGACGACGACGTGGCGATCACGATAGTCAGACATGGCGGGCTCCCTGGGTTGCCTCTGCCAGGAGTTTGCCATTGAGCTGTGAGGCAAGAAAGCCGCACGAGCTGAGTTAGGCCATGCCCAGGCGCCCGAGAATTTGTGGCAGAGCCGCGCCGATCCGGCGCAATTCAAGCAAATGATCGGCCGCCAGCCCCCTTAGCTTGCGCTCACCCTCAGCGGTAAGGCCAACGAACACGCGCCGGCGGTCAGCCTTGTCCGGCGAGCGTTTGACGAGACCCAGCCTGGCTAGCCGATCGACCAATCCGACGGCCGTGTGATGGCGGATCAACAACCAGGACGACAGCTCGGTGAGAGTCACGCGATCGCGGCCGGGATAGCCTTTGATGATCATCATGGCCTGGTACTGCTGCGGCGTCAGACGGGCCTGCTTGGCCGCCCCCTCGCTGAAGGCCAGGAACCGGCGCAGGGTATAGCGAAATTCGGCCAAAGCTTCGTAGTCGGCCTTGCCCATGGCCAGCAACGGCGAGGGCGGGCGACGGCGATGTCTTTCCGGATTTGAACAAACAGGCATGGTTACCAATTCGATACTACGTTTCGGCCGGCCGGATTGTTGCACTTTTTTAATCTATCGCGTTACGATAGATTAACGCTCAATCAAAAATGCGGCAAAAACCTTTCGGGAGAAAACGCCATGAGTTTCCTGGATCGTGAGCAAACCGTAGCCGGCCCCGGATTCAACCGCTGGCTGGTCCCGCCGGCGGCGCTATGCGTGCATCTGTGCATCGGCCAGGCCTACGCCTTCAGCGTCTTCAACCTGCCGATGAGCAAGCTGATCGGTATCACCCAATCGGCGCCGGACGACTGGAAGCTGACCGATCTGGGATGGATCTTCAGCATCGCCATCGTCTTCCTCGGCCTGTCGGCAGCATTCGCCGGCACCTGGCTCGACCGGGTCGGCCCGCGCAAGGCCATGTTTACCGCGGCCCTCTGCTTTGCCGGCGGCTTCTTCGTTTCAGCGTTGGGCGTCCAGATGCATGCCCTCTGGCTGATCTATCTGGGATACGGCGTCATCGGCGGCTGCGGACTAGGGATCGGCTATATCTCGCCGGTCAAGACGTTGATCACCTGGTTTCCCGACCGACCGGGCATGGCCACCGGCATGGCGATCATGGGCTTCGGCGGCGGCGCCTTCATCGCTTCGCCGCTGTCGGTCTGGCTGATGGCTCATTTTGCCAGCGCTACCGACGTCGGCGTCGCGCCGACCTTCGTTGTGATGGGCATCATCTATCTTTGCTTCATGCTGATCGGCGCTGCCATCGTACGCGTGCCGGCCAAGGGTTGGGCGCCGGCGGGCTATGTGGCGCCGATCACCGCGCAGAAGCTGATCACCAACGAGAACGTCCATGTCGACCAGGCATTGAAGACGCCGCAGTTCTATCTGCTGTGGTGGGTTCTTTGCCTGAACGTGACGGCCGGCATCGGCGTGCTGGGCCAGGCCTCGGCCATGAGCCAGGAGATGTTCCCGGGCCAGATCACGGCCGTGGCAGCTGCAGGCTTTGTCGGCGTGCTCAGCCTTGCCAATATGGCGGGACGGTTCATCTGGGCCTCGACATCCGACTATATCGGCCGGCGCAGCACCTACATGATCTTCTTCCTGCTCGGTATCGTGCTGTATGCCGCCGTACCGTCGACGGCAAAGATGGGCAGCGTCGCCCTGTTCGTTCTTTGCTATGCGATCATTCTCAGCATGTATGGCGGCGGGTTTGCCACCATCCCTGCCTATCTCAAGGATATCTTCGGCACGCGCTATGTCGGCGCCATCCATGGCCGGCTGCTCACCGCCTGGTCGGTTGCGGGCGTGCTGGGACCCGTGCTGGTGAACTACATCCGCCAGTATCAGATCGACCACGGCGTATCGAAGGCCGATGCCTATACGCTTACCATGTACATCATGGCGGGGCTGCTTTTCGTGGGATTCCTCTGCAACCTGATGATGCATCCGGTGGGCGAGCATCACCACATGTCGCCGCAAGACGCTGAAGCGTGAGGAGGAAGCCATGGCAAATACCAATGACAGCAACAATACGATCAAGCTCGTTCTCGCCTGGCTGCTGGTCGGCATCCCACTGCTCTGGGGCGTGATCAAGACCATCCAGAACGCACTGAACCTGTTCCACTAGCCCTCGCCACACGCGGCCCCGCGGGATAGTGTTCCCGCGGGGCCGGCGCCTGGTTGGCGGGCGGCGCCCGTGATCTTGATCGGGGGTGTCCAGTGCAGGGTTTTCGCGGATGGCTGGCGGGCGCAATGCTCGCGGCTTTGTTTTCCGGCGCGGCCTCCTCCGCCCATGCTGAAAGCAGCACCGACTGGATCACCGGGCTTCCGCGCGAGCCCATTCATGTCCAGTCCTGGCCCGGCGGCAAGAAGGTTGCCGTCTGCTTCATCTTCGATGTCGAAGTATGGGGCCACGGCCAGGGGCCGAACTTCCGGCCGGATACCGCCACGCGAACCCCCGACGTGGTCGATGAATCCTTTCGCGAATACGCCATAAATTTCGGCGTGCCGCGCGTCGCCGCCGTCTTCAAGGAAGAGGGCCTGCCGTTCAGCATCGCGCTCAATGCGCTGTTCCCCAGCGAACGCCCCGATGTCTGGAAGCGGCTTCGCGAGCTCGCGCCCAATGCGCCGATCGTCGCCCATGGCATGAACAATTCGACGCAGCTGCTGCCTCTGGGCCAGGGCATGGCAGCGCAGGAGGCCTACATAACCAAGACGCTGGACCTGCTGGAAAAGGATACGGGCAAGCGGCCGAACGGCTGGCAGAGCCCGAGCGTCTATCCCAATGCGGATACCTTCAGCGCCATTACCGCCAGGGGCGTTACCTACACACTCGACGGCATGGATTCAGACACGACTCTCGCAGCTCAGGACCAAATCCGGGCCGCTGGTCATGATCCCCTACCCCGTGACCACGGTCGATATGGGCCAGTACCTCCAGCGTTCAAAAGAACCCGGCGACATGGAGCATCTATGGATCGAATACATCACCGAACTGGCGCGTGAGGCCGAAGCCGATCCCGGCCGGGAAGCGGTCGTGCTGGTGATCGGCATCCACCCCTTCGTCTTCGGCACGCCCAACGGGGCGGCGTCTCTGCGTCGCGTTCTGGAGAATCTCAAGAGCCAGAAACTGGTCTGGGTGAGCGATGTGGAAGCGGTGCTCAACGCCGCCGGCGTGAAACCGTAAGAGCGGCGATGAAAGCCGGCCTGCTCAGCCTTGTTGGCTTGCTGTTCCTAAGCCAGTTGGCGCGGGCGGATGACGCGCCCGTGCGAAAGTGGACCTTCGGTGGCGCCGTGGTCAGATTGGAGCAGATCGCGCTTGGCGACGACCATCACCTGCTGACAGTTCGCGCCAACGGGATGCTCATGTATGCCGGGACCGCGGCACATATCGACTTCATCACCTCCGAGAAGGGCGCAGCCGATGCGCCGAAGCTGGTGCCCACAAGCGGCCTTGATAGGTCAAAATTGTTAATTCAAATGATGTGATAGGCAATAGCTATCACGATGCCTCTCGCCCGGCCGGTCGAATCAGTCCTCGCCGGTGCTCCCCGGCCCCGCCATCAGCCGGTCTTCAGCCGACAGGCCTCGTCGATGATCAGGGTATAGAGGCGGCGGATGAAGTCAGGCTCCAGGCCATGGGGTTGGGCCTGGACCGCACAGCGCTCGCGGACTTCAGCGACCCGTTCCGGGATTACGGCGGGAAGGCCCCTCGGCCTGTCGACCCCGCAGATGCCGCAACCGGTGCGACCGGCGAGATTGCGCCGACGGATATCGAACACCGCGGCCCGGCGTCGCTCGATGGTCATGCGGACTTCGATGCCGTTGGCGAGCTCGATGATCTCAAGCTCGAACATCTCCGAAGGCCGGCGCAGGAATTCCTTCCGAGAGGCTGAATCCCAGGGCGAAATCGGCGAGATCCTGCGGTGTGGCCATCATTACGACATGAGAGGTGCCGTTATAGACCAGCGCCACGGGGACCTCGCTGGCGACGGATTCGATCGTCGCCACTTCGCCCGAGGCGAGCAGCCGGCGGGCCGCCACCCGCTCCAACGGGGCGGCGGCCGGCGCCTCGCCGGCATCGGCAACGGTGCTGGCCTTATTCGGCTGCATGAACCGCAACGCGCCGGGTCTGGCCGCGGAAGTCTTCGGCCTCTTCCTGCCAGGCGGATTTTCGGTTCGTCAGCCGCACCTCGACCGCCGTGACCTTGTATTCCGGACAATTCGTAGCCCAGTCGGAGAAGTCGGTGGTGACGACATTGGCGCCGGTCACGGCATGGTGGAAGGTCGTATAGATGACGCCGGGCTGGACGCGATCGGAGAACTTGGCGCGCAAGGTCGTCTCGCCGGCGCGGCTTGCGAGCGCCACCCAGTCGCCATCGCGGATACCGCGGAATTCCGCGTCATGGGGGTGGATCTCCAGCAAGTCTTCCGGATGCCAAACCACGTTCTCGGTACGCCGCGTCTGGGCGCCGACATTGTATTGCGAGAGGATGCGGCCCGTGGTGAGCAGCAGCGGGAAGCGCCGGGTCACCTTCTCATCGGTCGCCACGAACTCCGTCACCACGAACTTGCCCTTGCCGCGCACGAAGCCGCCGATATGCATGGTCGGCGTGCCTTCCGGCGCCTTGTCGTTGCAAGGCCACTGGATGCTGCCGAGTTCGTCGATGCGCTTGAAGCTGACGCCCTTGAATGTGGGCGTCATTGCGGCGATCTCGTCCATGATCTCGGACGGGTGCTTGTAGGTCATTGGGAAGCCCAGCGCATTGGAGAGTGCCATGGTGGCTTCCCAATCGGCCAGGCCGGCCATCGGCGCAATCGCCTTGCGCACCATGCTGATGCGCCGCTCGGCATTGGTGAAGGTCCCATCCTTTTCCAGGAAGGATGAGCCCGGCAGGAAAACATGGGCGTAGCTCGCCGTCTCGTTCAGGAAGAGATCCTGCACCACCACGCATTCCATGGCGGCGAGGCCGGCGGTGACATGGTGGATATCGGGATCGGACTGCGCGATGTCCTCGCCCTGAATGTAAATGCCCTTGAAGGTGCCTTCGACGGCAGCGTCCAGCATGTTGGGAATTCGCAGGCCCGGTTCCGCCTGGAGCGTGACGCCCCACAGTTCTTCGAACTGGGCCCGCACGGCGCCCTCTGAAACATGGCGATAGCCGGTGAATTCATGGGGGAATGAGCCCATGTCGCAAGCGCCCTGGACATTGTTCTGGCCACGCAGCGGATTGATGCCCACGCCCTCGCGCCCGACATTGCCCGTCGCCATGGCGAGATTCGCTAGCGTCATGACCGTGGTCGAGCCCTGGCTGTGTTCGGTGACACCGAGGCCGTAATAAATCGCGCCATTGCCCGCATTGGCATAGAGACGCGCGGCGGCGCGCAGTTCGGCAGCCGGTACGCCGGTAACGGCTTCGGTTGCCTCTGGGCGAATGCTCCGGCTGACTGACGAAGTTGAACCAGGTGGAGAAATCCACCGGATCGCAGCGCTCATTCACATAGCGCTGGTCGATCAGCCCTTCGGTCGCGATGACATGGGCGATCGCATTGGTGACCGCTACGTTGGTCCCGGGCCGAAGCTGGAGGTGGTAATCCGCCTGCACATGGGGCGTGCGAACCAAGTCGATGCGCCGGGGATCGATGACGATCAGCTTGGCCCCTTCGCGCAGGCGCTTCTTCATGCGCGAAGCAAACACCGGATGGCCGTCGGTGGGATTGGCACCCATCACCACGATCACATCGGCCTTCAGCACGGAATCGAAACCCTGGGTCCCGGCGGAGGTGCCAAGCGTGGTCCTGAGTCCATAGCCCGTGGGCGAGTGGCAAACGCGCGCGCAGGTATCGACATTGTTGTTGCCGAAGCCGGCCCGGATCATCTTTTGCACCAGATAGGTTTCTTCGTTGGTGCAGCGCGATGAGGTGATTCCGCCGATCGAATCCCTGCCGTACGTTGCCTGGATGCGCTTGAATTCGCTGGCGGCATAGCCGATCGCCTCGTCCCAGCTCACTTCCTTCCACGGATCGGTGATCTTGGCGCGGATCATCGGCTTGGTGATGCGGTCCTTGTGGGTGGCATAGCCCCAGGCAAAGCGTCCCTTCACACAGGAATGGCCGTGATTGGCCTTGCCGTCCTTGTACGGCATCATGCGAACGACCTCGCCCCCCTGCATCTCGGCCTTGAAGGAACAACCGACGCCGCAATAGGCGCAGGTGGTGACCACACTGTGCTCCGGCTGGCCCGCCTTGATGACCGAGTTCTCGATCAATGTGGCGGTCGGGCAGGCCTGCACGCAGGCGCCGCAGGAGACGCATTCGGAATCGAGGAAGCCCTCGTCCTGGCCGGCCGCCACATGAGAGGCGAAACCGCGACCATCGATGGTGAGCGCAAACGTGCCCTGCACTTCCTCGCAGGCCCGCACGCAGCGCGAGCAGACGATGCATTTGGCCGGATCGAAGGTGAAATAGGGGTTCGACTTGTCCTTTTCGGCGACGAGATGATTAGCGCCTTCATAGCCATAACGCACCTCGCGCAATCCCACCGCCCCCGCCATGTCCTGCAGCTCGCAATCGCCATTGGCCGCACAAGTCAGGCAATCCAGCGGATGGTCGGAGATGTAGAGCTCCATCACTCCCTTGCGCAGCTGGGCCAGGCGTGGCGTCTGGGTCTTCACCTTCATACCCGGCTCGACCAGCGTGGTGCAGGAGGCAGGCGTGCCGCGCCGCCCCTCGATCTCCACAAGACAGAGCCGGCACGAGCCGAAGGCCTCAATGCTGTCGGTGGCGCAGAGCTTGGGGATCTTGAGGCCGATATTCATGGCGGCACGCATGATCGAGGTGCCAGCCGGGACGCTCACACTCTGGCCATCGATCTCCAGCGTCACGCTTGCTTCGCTTTCGCGCTCGGGCGTGCCGTAGTCGATTTCCTTGATCAGGGGCATCTATCGTCTCCTCAAGCCGCCGCACTGGTCGAAGCGGCCGGGCGGTCGAAATCTTCCGGGAAATGTTTAAGCGCGCTCAGCACCGGCAGCGGGGTCAAGCCGCCAAGCGCGCAGAGCGAGGCATCGGTCATGGTGGTGCAGAGTTCCTGCAGCAGTTCGAGATTGGCCGCCGCATCCTTGCCGGCGGAAATCTTGTCGATCACCTCGACGCCGCGGGTCGAGCCGATGCGACATGGCGTGCATTTGCCGCAGGATTCGATCGCACAGAATTCCATGGCGAAGCGCGCCTGTCTGGCGAGATCGACGCTGTCATCGAAAACGACGACGCCGCCATGGCCGACCATGCCCTTCTGCGCCGCGAAGGCTTCGTAATCCAGCGGCGTATCGAGCAATAAGGCCGGGAAATAGGCGCCAAGCGGCCCGCCGACCTGAACGGCGCGCAGCGGCCGGCCGGTGGCCGTGCCACCGCCAAAATCCTCGATCAGCTGGCGCAGCGTCAGGCCGAAGGCCTTTTCGACAAGGCCGCCGTGTTTCACATTGCCGGCAAGCTGGAACGGCAGCGTGCCGCGCGAGCGGCCCATGCCGAAGTCGCGATAGCGGGCTGCACCCTGATCCAGGATCATCGGCACGCTTGCGAAGCTGATGACGTTGTTGATCACCGTCGGTTTGCCGAACAGGCCCTTGATGGCGGGCAGCGGCGGCTTGTAGCGGATGACGCCGCGCTTGCCCTCCAGACTTTCCAGCAGCGAGGTCTCTTCCCCGCAGATATAGGCGCCGGCACCCAGGCGAAGCTGGATATCGAAACGCTTGCCGCTGCCGGCCAGATTGCCGCCGAGCCAGCCGCCCTCGCGTGCAATCTCGACGGCGCGCTGCATCTGGCGGAAGGCATAGGGGTATTCAGAGCGGATATAGACGAAGCCTTCCTCGGCTTCGACCGCGAGGCCCGCAATCGTCATGCCCTCGATCAAAGTGAAGGGGTCGCCCTCCATGAGCATGCGGTCGGCATAGGTTCCGCTATCACCTTCATCGGCGTTGCAGACGATGTATTTGACCGGCGATTTTTCGCCGAGCACGGTCTTCCATTTTATGCCGGTGGGAAAGCCGGCCCCGCCGCGGCCGCGCAATCCCGATTGCGTCACTTCCTCGACGATCGCCGCCGGCGCCATTGTCAGAGCGCGATTCAGGCCCTTGAATCCGCCATGGGCCTGATAGTCGCGGAGCGACAGCGGATCGGTGATGCCGCAGCGCGCGAAGGTTACCCGCTCCTGGTTCTTGAGATAAGGAATTTCCTCGGTCGGCCCGTGGAACAGCCGATGTTTACCGCCAGTCAAGAATTCGGCGTCGAACAATCCTGCGACGTCATCGACGCAGACCGGACCGTAAGCGACGCGGCCGGCCGGGGTTGCCACCTCCACCAGCGGCTCCAGCCAGAACAGACCGCGACTGCCGTTGCGCACGATCTCGACATCGAGCTTGCGCTCGCGCGCCACGCGCGCAATCGCGATTGCAACCTCATCGGCGCCCACTGACAGCGCCGCGGAGTCACAGGGAATGTAGAGGGTGGTTCTCACGCCGCCACCTCGGCCTCGCGCAGCAGCGCGCTCAGCGACTTGTCGCCCAGGCGCCCATGCAGCTTGCCATCCAGCATGGCGGCCGGCGAAAGCGCGCAATTGCCGAGGCAGTAGACCGCCTCCAACGTCACCTTCCCATCGGCGGTGGTCTCGCCGAAGGCGATGCCGAGGCGCTTGCTCAATTGTGCCGCCAGGCTTTCACAGCCCATGGCCTGGCAGGATTCAGCCCGGCAGAGTTTCAGGATGTGGCGGCCCGGGGGCTGGCGGCGGAAATCATGATAGAAGGTGACGACGCCATGGACCTCGGCGCGCGACAGATTCAGAGCCGCAGCGATCGCCGCGACATGGGCGTCGTCGACATAGCCAAACTCTTCCTGCACCGCATGCAGAATGGGCAATAGCGGCCCGGCAAGGCTCCGATGATTCTCGATCAGAGCCGCCAGCCGCGGATCGGGAGCCGACTTGGTCGCCGCCATAATCCTCCGGTAGCGAAGGGTCCTGGCGCCCTTCAACATCGTATAGATAGCAAGCGACCTTGATAGGTCAAAATTGTTAGTTCAAATGATGTGATAGGCAATAGCTATCACGATGCCTCTCGCCCGGCCGGTCGAATCAGTCCTCGCCGGTGCTCCCTGGCGCCGCCATCAGCCGGTCTTCCAGCCGACAGGCCTCGTCGATGATCAGGGTATAGAGGCGGCGGATGAAGTCAGGCTCAGGCATGGGGTTGGGCCTGGACCGCACAGCGCTCGCGGACTTCAGCGACCCGCTCTGGGATTACGGCGGGAAGGCCCCTCGGCGCCTTGAACGCGGCGACGTCGCGGATCACCGCGAAGCGCTCCCCCAGCAAACCGAGGATACGGTCGTCGATGGCGTCGATCCGACGGCGGAAGTCGCAAAGCTCCGGCAAGATATCCCCGCTGGCGTCGGCAATAGCCGACCAAGGGCGTTATATACCTTGCTTCATAACGACGAGGAAAAACCCTGCGGCGATTTGCCGTCCAGGCCCCAGCAGCGATCAGGCCTGGGTGGGGTGGAAGACCAGCGCCAGCCCGTTCATGCAATAGCGCAGGCCCGTGGGCTGCGGCCCGTCGTCGAAAACATGACCCAGATGCCCGCCGCAACGCGCGCAATGCGCTTCGATGCGCTGCATGAGGAAGCTGTTATCGACCTCGGTCTTTACGGCGCCATCCAGCGGCTTCCAGAAGCTGGGCCAGCCGGTGCCGCTTTCAAACTTCGTGTCCGAGGAGAAAAGCGAGAGGTCGCAGCCGGCGCAGGCGAAGATGCCCTTGCGGTGCTCGTTCAGCAGCGGGCTGCTGCCGGCGGGCTCGGTCGCCGCCTGGCGCAACACGGCATACTGGTCGGGCTTCAGCAGCTTCTGCCATTCGGCATCGGTATGGGTCACGGCATAGGTGGTATCGGCTACGGCCGGATGGCTGCGCATGGCGAAGCGCCCCGCCACCGCAAGGCCAACGAGGCTGACAGCCCCCATCAGCATGCGCCGTCTCGTCATTCTCATAGCTTCCTCCCGAATCCGATGAGCCCGTTTCTGAGTATAGGATTGGCCCTTGGCGCGCTTCGGTTCAAATCACCATGGCGTTATCGCGCCGCGAGCAGCCGTCCCGATCAGCCAAGATCAGGCAAGCAACGAATCCAGCGCCAGGAAATCTACCAGATCGCCGGGCGAGACCCGCTCCTGCTCCTCCGGCAGATCGATCAGCCCCTCGATACGTGGCGCGGTGGAGAGCATCGCGGAGCCCTGTTTTTCCAGAGCCACTGCCTTGCTGGCGCCCTCGCCATCGCTCTCGATACGGGCCGTCAGGAATTCCCGCCGGCCGGGTTTCTTGTCGAACGGGAATCCCGCCGGCAGGCGCAAGTGCTGCGGCGCAACTGTCGACGCCCCCGCCAGCCGCCGCACGATGCCGCGGCCGAGCGTCAGGAACAGAACCATGGAGGCGATCGGGTTTCCTGGCAGCGCCAGGATTGGGCAGGTATCGATATCGCCGAAACCCACCGGCTTTCCGGGCTTGATTGCCAGGCGCCAGATGTCGAGGGAGCCGCGCCGGCGGATCACGGCACCCACATGGTCTTCCGCCCCTACCGAGATGCCTCCGGAGGTGATCAGCAGATCGTGTTCATGGGCCGCCTGCTGCAGGGCCTGTTCCACGCCCGGCGCCTCGTCGGCCAGGATGCCGTGATCGCTCACCCGGCAGCCCAGCCGCTCCAGCAGATGGCGGAGCATCCAGCGATTGGCGTCCCAGATCTGCCCCGGCAGCAACAGCGTACCGGGGTCGCGGACCTCATCGCCCGTCGAGAACAGCCCGACGCTGAGCGGCCGAAATACCGGCAGCGATACCTGCCCGAGTGCCGCGGCAAGCGCTATCTCCGGCGCCCGCAGGCGATGGCCGGCCGGAATCGCCAGCGTGCCCGAGCAGATGTCTTCGCCACGCGAACGGATATTGGCGCCCCGGCGCGGCAGGCGCACCAGATGCAACCTGTCGCCATCCAGCCCGCCATCCTCCTGCATCGCTACGCTATCGGCACCGGCCGGCAGGCGCGCACCGGTCAGAATACGTACCGCCTCGCCCGCCTGGACGGGCCTGTCCCAGGCTCGGCCGGCAGCGGCGGTGCCGATCAGGCGAAGACGCCCCGGTGCTGCGGCCGGCAGATCGGCAAAGCGCAGGGCAAAACCGTCCACGGCAGAATTTGCATGGGGCGGCAGATCGACGGACGAGACCAGGTCCTGGGCCAGGAACCGGCCTTCAGCCCCGGCCAGCGAGACAGTTTCGGCTTCCACGCTGCGCGTCAGCAGCCGGTGAATTGCCGCCTCAGCCTCGGATAGCCGCATCATTGCCATGGGCGGCGACTATATCGGCGCTCAAGAAAAATTGAAAAGGCGTGGTTTGCCGGGGGTCTTGGAAGGGGGTAGAGCTTCACCCAGATAAGTCAGTGGTTCAAAGGGAGACCGTTATGCAACGCATCAGCTTCCGGCCACGCGCCGGCAAATGGCTGTGGTCGGGCCTCGCCGCCGTGGCGATCGGCATGTTCGTCTGGCATAGCGGCTTCGCCCAGGAGGCGGCCGTGAAGATTCCCGCCCCCAAGGACGATATGCCGCTCGCCAGCCAGAGCGGCGAAGCCACCGCGGTCTTGGCCGGCGGCTGCTTCTGGGGCATGCAGGGCGTGTTCGAGCATGTGAAGGGCGTGAAGCAGGTGCTGTCCGGCTATTCCGGCGGCCATGTCCCCAATCCGGGTTATGAGCTGGTGAGCTCCGGCAGCACCGGGCATGCGGAATCGATTCAGATCAAATACGACCCCAGCAAGGTGACCTATGGCACGCTGCTGCAGGTCTATTTCTCGGTCGGCCACAATCCGACGGAGCTGAACTATCAGGGCCCGGACAGCGGCACGCAGTACCGCTCCGCCATCTTCTACAGCAATGACGATCAGAAGAAGGTGGCGCAGGCCTATATCGCGCAGCTCGATGCGGCGCATGCCTTCCATGCTGCCATCGTGACCGAGACGACAGCCTTTACCGCCTTCTATCCGGCGGAGGATTACCATCAGGACTACCTGATCAACCATCCGGACTCGATGTACATCGCCTTCAACGATCAGCCGAAGATCGACAATCTGAAGCAGATGTTCCCCGAGCTTTATCTCGACAAGCCGGTGATGGTGAGCAGCAATTAGTTAGCGCAGCGCCAAACAAAACAGGCCCGGACGGCAACGCCCGGGCCTGTGTCGTTAGGAATGTTTGTCGACTATTCGGCGGCGGTGCCGTAGCCGAGGATCGCCTTCACCTCGAGGAATTCCGCCAGCGCAAATTCGGCGTATTCGCGGCCATTGCCCGACTGCTTGTAACCGCCGAAGGGGGCGAAGCCGTCCCAGGCGGGGTAGTTCAGCTTCACCTGACCGGCGCGCAGCTTGTCCGCGATCTTGCGGGCATGGTTGATGTCCTTCGACTGCACATAGGCGGCCAGGCCATAGACCGTGTCATTGGCCATCTCGATCGCCTGGTCTTCACTGTCGTAGCGCATGATCGCCAGCACCGGGCCGAAGATCTCTTCCTTCGCAATCCGCATCTCCGGCGTCACATTGCCGAATACCGTGGGGCGGACGTAATAGCCGCGGTTGAGGCCTTCCGGACGGCCGGTGCCGCCGGTGACCAGGGTCGCACCCTCGTCGATACCGGCCTGGATCAGGTTCTGGATTTTGTTGAACTGGATCTCGCTGACCACCGGCCCCAGCACCGTGTCCTTGGCCTTGGGATCGCCGACCTTGTGCTTTTCGGCGGTCTTCCTGGCGACGTCCAGCGCCTTGTCGTGCAGATCGCTCGGCACCAGCATGCGGGTGGGTGCATTGCAGGATTGCCCGCTATTGCCGAAGCAGCCTTCGACGCCCTTGGCCACCGCGACATCGAAATCGGCGTCGCGCAGGATGATGTTCGGCGACTTGCCGCCCAGCTCCTGGGCCACGCGCTTGACCGTGTCGGCCGCCGTCTTGGCGACGATGATGCCGGCGCGGGTGGAACCGGTGAACGACACCATGTCGACGCCCGGATGGCCCGCGATCACCTGGCCGACGGAAGGCCCGTCGCCATTGATCATGTTGTAGACGCCCTTGGGCACACCGGCCTCATGCATCACCTCGCTGAAGACGAGGCCGCTCATCGGCGCGATCTCGCTGGGCTTCAACACCATGGTGCAACCCGCGGCCAGCGCCGGCGCCACCTTGCAGACGATCTGGTTCAGCGGCCAGTTCCAGGGCGTGATCAGCCCGACCACGCCGATCGCCTCGCGTACCACGCGGGTGCCGCCGCGCTGCTGGGTGAATTCGAATTCCTCGAGCGTCTTGATGGTGGATTCAAGATGGGCAGCACCGACGCCCGCCTGCGAGCCCAGCGCCAGGCCCATGGGGGCACCCATCTCGTTGGAGACGGCCTCGGCGATGTCCTTGATCCGCGCCTTGTAGACCTCGAGGATGCGGCGCAGCAGCTTCAGGCGTTCTTCCTTGCTGGTCTGGGAGAAGGCCGGAAATGCGGCCCTCGCCGCCGCGACCGCACGGTCGACATCGGCAGAGGAGCCGGCGGAGATGGTCGCAAAGGCTTCTTCCGTTGCCGGGTTGATGACCTCGAGGGTCTTGGGCACCACGGGAGCGACCCAGGCGCCGTTAATATAAAATTTCAAGGCATTGGACATGGCTCAGGCCCCTCTGTTTTCACGGATTGAGACAGGATAGCGGAATTGGTTCGGGCCGGAATATGGACCAGGGATGCGCTGTTCCCAAATGAATATTTCGCAGTGCTGATCGCTTTATTCGACGGCCGTTAGTGCTGTTTGCCGGCGAGCGCCAGGTCGATATGGAGTGCATCCTGGAGGTCGCTGGGATTGCCCTGCTCGTCATGGAAGCCGCCCGATTGCCGGCGCCAGAGACGGGCATAGGCGCCATTGGCCTCCAGCAGATCGGCATGGCTTCCCTGCTCCACGATACGGCCCTGGTCGAGGACCACGAGCCTATCCATGCGCGCGATGGTGGACAGGCGATGGGCGATGGCGATGACCGTGCGGCCCTTCATCAGCCCGTCGAGCTGTTCCTGGATCGCGGCCTCGACTTCTGAATCCAGCGCCGAGGTCGCCTCGTCCAGCACCAGGATCGGCGCGTTCTTCAGGATCACGCGGGCAATGGCGATGCGCTGGCGCTGGCCGCCGGAGAGCTTGACGCCGCGCTCGCCCACATGGGCCTCGAAACCACGGCGGCCCTGCCAATCCTCCAGCGTCTCGATGAAGTCGAGCGCATGGGCGCCTTCCGCCGCCTCGATCACCTCGCGCTCGCTGGCCTGGGGACGGCCATAGCGGATGTTCTCGCGGATCGAGCGGTGCAGCAGCGAGGTATCCTGGGTCACCATGGCGATATGGGCGCGCAAGGAGTCCTGGGTGACGCCGGCGATGTCTTGCCCATCGATCAGGATGCGCCCGGCCTCGAGATCGAAGAAACGCAGCAGCACATTGACCAGGGTCGATTTGCCCGAGCCCGACTGGCCCACCAGCCCGACGCGCTCGCCCGGCGCGATCGTGAGATCGATATGCTGGAGAACGCCCCGGGTCGTGCCATAGCCGAAGCGCACATTATCGAAGCGGATGCCGCCACGCGTCACCTTGAGCTCGACTGCATCGGGTTTGTCGCGCATCTGGCGCGGCACGGCGATGGAACGCATGCCGTCCTGGACCACGCCGACATTTTCGAAAATCGCGGTGACGTTCTGCGCCACCCAGCCGGCGATATTGGCGATCTGCCAGGTGAGCGGCAAAGCCATGGCGACGATGCCCACGGGGATATGGCCGGTGTTCCAGAGCCAGATCGCAACCCCGCCCGTTCCCACCACCATCAGCGCGTTGAGGCAGGTCAGCGTCAGGCTGAACAGGGTGATCAGGCGCAGCTGGCGATGAAATGTGTCGGTATGTTCGTCCACTGCATGGCGCACGAATTCGTCTTCGTCGCGGGGCCTGGCGAACAGCTTCACCGTCAGGATGTTGGTGTAGCTATCGACGACACGGCCCGTGAGCGCCGAGCGCACCTCCGACATCTCGCGCGAGCGGTCGCGCAGACGCGGCACGAAATAGCGCAGGAAAACGGCATATCCGGCAAACCACAGCAACACGGGGATGGCCAGGCGAATATCGTTGCGCGCCATCAGCAGAACGGCGCTGCCGCCATAGACCAGGATGTACCAGACCGCGTTGGTGCCGGCGACGACGCTTTCGCGCAGGGCCGGGCCCGTCTGCATGATGCGGTTGGCGATGCGGCCGGCAAAATCGTTCTGAAAAAAAGCCCAGCTCTGGCGCACCACATGCCAGTGGCTCTGCCAGCGGATCAGGTTGGTGAGGCCAGGCGCGATGGCCTGGTTGGTGATCAGCGCCTGCAGCAGCAGTGCCGAGGGGCGCAGCACCAGCAAGATGACGGCCATGCCGATAAGTTTCGGCCAGTTATCCTGCAGCAGCGAACCCGGCGCGCGGCTGGAGACGAGGCTGACCACCTGGCCAATGAAGACCGGAATGCTGGCATCGAGCAGAGCGACGATGAACCCGGCCACGAACAAGGCCGCGACCAGACGGCCGGCCTGGCGCGCATAATGCCAGTAGAAGGCCGCAAGGCCCGTCGGCGGCGGCGCTTCGCCGGTATGGGCCGTGGGCTCCAGCAGGTGTTCGAAGAAAGAAAAAACGCGCATGAACGGCGCTGGGTCCCTAGTTTACAATGGGGGCTCGCGGCTGGCGGAATTGTCAAATTCTAACGCGATTCGTGCGCGAGGGGTTGCCGGCGATTATGCAGGGCAGCCCCGAGGCCTGCGTGAGCTGGCGGCTCGAGCCGGCGGCTCGTTATTATCCCCTTCAGGGTTCCTTCATGCCGTGGCGCGCCGCCCAGTCGAAGGGATAGAGCGCGTAGAAATAAGCGCAGCGCCGGCCGATCATGTCGTAGTCCAGGGTCGTGCCTTCGGGCAGCCAGATGATATCGCCCGCATGGCATTCGAATTCACCCTGATCGGTGCGTACGATCATGCTGCCTTCGTGGATGAAAAGAATTTCATCGTAGAGGGTCGTCCAGTGAACCTTCAGGTTTTCACCGATCTCGAGCCCACCGCCCATATGCTTGCTGTTGCTGACGTTGATGACGCGGGCGATCTTCGTATCGCCGCCGTCGGTATGGCAGGGGATGAAAGGCAATTCCTTGCGCTTGAAGTGTAATGCCTTGGGCATGGGTGCCTCCTTCTGCTGCGATGTCAGGCGCTGGGCCGCGAGGTGGTGATGCCGCCGGGTGCGAATGCCGCGAACTGCCGGGTCAGCGGGCCGGGATCACGATCGGCATAGGCGAGGCGATCCTTGCGCGCAACGGCAGCGCGCACGAGATGGGCGCCGATGTAGCGCAAGGGTTCCGGCGGCAGCCAGCGTTCCGGCGGGCGCACCAGGCCGCAGCCGGACCACTCGTTCTTCTCGCTCCAGCACCAGCGAAGCCAGGATGCGGCCGGCGATCGGCGTGGTCGCCACGCCATTGCCGGAAAAGCCGTAGCCGTAAAAGACTGAAGGCGCACCGGGTAGCGGCCCGAACAACGGCAAGCCGCTGCGGGTGCGATCGATCGGGCCGTACCAGCTGTCGATGAACGGCAGATCGGCCAAAGCGGGGTGCCCGCGCCGCATGCTGTCGCGGATGACATCTTCGCGCAGTGAGCGGCCCTCGAAGCGATTGCCGCCAAGCCCGCCAAAACCGATCACGCCGCCGGTGATGCCAGGCGTGAACCGGTGATTGAGGGTGGTGCGAAAGCCGGTGACGAAAAGCTGAGAATCGTTCATCAGCGGGCGCGCCTGATAGCCGATGCGCTCCAGCAGTTCCGGCGCCGGCGCGGTCATCGCATCGTCGCTGGCGATGACAAGGATGGCGCTGCGCAACTCGGGAAGGCGCGTCGACCAGGCATTAATGGTGAGCACGACGCGGCCGGCCTTGATCGACCCCGCCGCTGTATGCACGCGCGGCGTGCTGCGCTCGAGGCGCGTCATCGGCGAGTTCTCAAAGATGCGCACGCCAAGTTTCAGCGCGACGCGGCGAATTCCACGAACGAGCTTGCCGGGATGCACCGTTGCCGCCGAGGGATCGTAAATACCGGCGAGGAAGGATCGGCTGCCGGTCATCGCCGTGATCTCTTCTGCGCTCACGGGGCGAAACGGATTTACCCCGTGCGGGTCCAGCGCCGCCATGATGTCGTTCCAGGAGCCCACCTGGCGCGGACAGGTTGCACCCCAGATCCAGCCGTCGCGGCGGAATTCGGCATCGATACCGTGGGTCTGGCAGAAGGCCGCTATGTCGTCGGCCGACTGGCCGAAGGCCTTGCCGAGTGCAATGGCGCCTGCCGTGCCGCAGAACGCCTCCAGGGCGCGAAACTTGGCCCATTGAGAGAGAACCATGCCGGAGTTGCGGCCGCTGGGGCCACCGCCACAGATATCGGCCTCGACGATGGCGACATCCAGCGAAGGTTGGCGGCGCTTCAGCTCGATGGCCGTCCACATCCCGGCAAACCCGCCGCCGACAATGCAGACATCGGCGGTCTGATCACCCTGCAGCGGCGGACAATCCTCCTCATCCGGCGAGATCGCCTCGCGCAGCCAGATGCAGCGTCCCTCGATCCGCGTCTTCATCGAATCAGCCGGCGACACCGAGGGCAGCGCCGCGCGCGCGAATGGCATCGTCCAGGGGTGCCGCCGCCCGCTTTTTCAGGTCGAACAGCACCGTCACCTGCTCGCTGGTCGAATGGAGCTGGTCGGTCTCCGGGTTGCGCAGCTCATGCACGATATTCGACAGATTTGTTGCCGATGCGCTTCAGCGTCGTGCGCACAAGCAGCAGGGCGCCCGCCGGCACCTCATGCTTGTACTCGATCAGCTGCCGGACATCGGCCCAACCCATGCCGGCTTTCTGCAGCTCGTTATAGGGCGCCAGCAGCGACAGGAAATGGAACGAGGCGCCGTCATAAAGCGCCGAATAGAATTGGGTGTTCATATGGCCCATGGAATCGCAGTGCCAGGGATAGGCAACGCCGCGATAGGTCTCGACTGCCTTCGCCATGGTCAGAACGCGACCTTGTCGCCGCCCTTCAGCTTCAGCATGGCGCGGGCTTCGTCGGGCGTCGCCACGTCGAGCGAAAGCTCGGTCAGGATGTTGCGGATCTTGCGTGACCTGCTCGGCATTGCTCTTCGCCAGCCGCCCGGGCCCGAGATAGATGCTGTCCTCCAACCCCACCCGGACATTGCCGCCCATCGTGGCGCCGATGGTGGCGAGCGAGATCTGGTGCCGCCCGGCCGCCAGGATCGACCATTGATAATCGCTGCCGAAGAGGCGGTCGGCGGTGCGGCGCATATGCATCAGATCCTCCGGATGCGGCCCGATCCCGCCCAGCACGCCGAAAATGGTCTGCACGAAGATCGGCGGCTCCAGCAGCTTGCGGTCGAGGAAATGCGCCAGGGTATAGAGATGGCCGACGTCGTAGCATTCGCATTCGAAGCGGGTGCCGCAGCCATGGCCCGAGCTCGCGAATGAAGCGTTCGATCTGGGCGAAGGTGTTGCTGACGATCAGGTCCTTGGTCTTCTCGACATAGGTCTTCTCCCACTCATGCTGCCATTTGTCGATCTTCTCGGTGACGTGGAAGATGCCGAAATTCATCGAGCCCATGTTGAGCGAGCAAAGCTCCGGCTTGGCGCGCAACGGTGCCGCCAGACGATCTTCCATGGTCATGCCGAGCGAGCCGCCGGTGGTGATATTGATCACCGCATCGCAGCTCTGCTTGATGCGCGGCAGGAACTGCATGAACACGTCGGGATTCGGCGTCGGGCGCCCATCCTTCGGGTCGCGGGCGTGGAGATGGATGACGGAGGCGCCCGCTTCCGCGGCGGCGATCGATTCCTGGGCGATCTGGTCCGGCGTGATCGGCAGATAGGGCGTCATGGTCGGCGTGTGCACCGAGCCCGTGACGGCGCAGGTGATGATGACCTTGCGTGGGGACTTCGACTCACGGGCGGTGGGCTGCGCGGACATGGATGCTCCCTGTGCTGGCCGGCCTTGGCGGCAGGTCTTGACTTGAAAGAGAGCACGACAATAGCATCACATAATCTGTGATCACAAGGTGCCCGGCCGATTCAACCGGCCTGGCCCGCCTTTTGCGCATCCGCTCGTCAGCAGGGAGAAAAATCATGATCAGGCGCGTCGCCAACACAATGATCGGCGGGTTCAGCGACGCCGTGCGGATCGATATGGGCGATTATTCGACGATCCATATTTCGGGCCATGTCGGCAACGATGCCTCCGGCAAGGTGACGACCAAGAACTTCGCCGAGGAAGTGGACATCTGCTTCGCCAACATCGCCCGAGCACTCGAACGCAGCGGCGCCGGCATGAAGGATGTCGTGCGCATCACCTGCTATCTGACCGATCTCGCCGACTATCCGGTCTATTCGAAGGCCCGGGCGACGCTGTTCAAGGACAACCCACCCGCCAGCGCGACGGTGCAGGTGGCCGGCCTGCTGGTGAACGCCAGGATCGAGATCGACGCCATCGCCATCGTCAAGAATCGCTGAACCCTGTCATGGCGCTGAACAGCATCGAAGAAACCTATCGCGCTCGCACGGCGAAATCGGCAGCACTGCTGAAGCGCGCGGCCAACAGCCTTCCCGGCGGGCTCACCCGCAACTATGGCTTTCACCCACCCTACCCCGTCGTGCATGAGCGCGGCGAAGGTCCCTATCTCTGGGATGTCGATGGCCACCGCTACGTCGATCTGAATTACAACGGCCTCAGCCTGATCCACGGCCATGCCTATCGCCCGGTCATCGAGGCGGTCGAACAGGCCATGCCGAAGGGCTGGGCCTGGCTCGGGACCCAGCAGGCGCAGATCGAATTCGCCGAGACACTGTGCGGGCGCATCGAAATGGCGGAGCGCGTCGTGTTCACCAACTCCGGCACGGAAGCCAGCATGCTGGCGGTAAAGCTCGCCCGCGGTTTCACGAAACGGCCCCTGATCCTGAAAGCCCATGGCGGCTATCACGGCACCTACAGCGATCTCGAAGCCGGGCTGCACGGCCAGGGCGAGATCCCCGGCCATACGCTGCTGGCGCAGTTCAACAGCGCTGAATCGTTCGAGCGCGTCCTGGAGCGCCACGGCAAGGATATTGCCGCCGTCGTGCTGGAACCGGTCATGTATACCGGCGTGGTCATGCCGGCCCTTCCCGGTTTTCTTGACCGGGTGCAACAAGCCGCGAGCAAGGCCGGCGCGCTGTTCGTCCTCGACGATTGCCTGATGTTCCGACTGGCGCCGGGCGGCTCGGCCGAGAAGTTTGGCCTTTCGCCCGACATCATCTTCCTCGGCAAGTTCATCGGCGGGGGCATGCCGGCAGGTGCGGTCGGTGGCCGCGCGGAGATCATGGATCTGGCGGATCCGGCGCTGGGCAATGCCGGCGTCTATCACGGCGGCTCGTTCAACGGGAATGCGCTGAGCGCCGTCGCCGGCCGGATTGCCATCGAACATCTGACTGCCGCGCGCATCGACGCCATGGATCGCGCGGCGCAGACGCTGAAGCAGGCGCTGGAGGCCAAGGCCAAGGCCCTGGGCATCTCACTCTATGTCCTCGATGAAGGCTCCGTCATGGGCCTCTATTTCTCGCAGACCAAGCCGGTGCCGGGTTCACCGATGCCCAATGAGGAGCTGAGCGGGCGCTTCCATCTCGCCTGCCTGAACCACGGCGTCCAGACCGGGCCCGGCTGCATGATCGCCCTGGCGACCACCGTCGATGAGACAGCGCTGGCAGCGGCCAGTGCCGGGATGTGCCAGGCGCTGGCCGATATCGCGCCCTGAAAACGGCTTCAGATTCTCAGATAGGCCGGCCGCAGATGGGCTTCCAGCATGCGGATCGCCTTCGCCGCCACCATGCTCATGGCATAATAGATGATGCCGACGAGGAAATAGGCATCCATGGTGCGGAAGGTCGCCGAGACGATGTAGTTGCCGTGGCGCAGCAGTTCGTCCACCGAGATGAAGGAGACGAGCGCGCAATCCTTCAGCAATGAAATGAAATACCCGCCCACGGTCGGCACCGCGATGATGGCCGCCTGGGGCAGGATGATCTTGCGATAGATCTGCACCTTCTTCATTCCCATCGAGAGTCCCGCCTGCATCTGGCCGGAATCGACCGCCAGGATCGCGGCGCGAAACACCTCGCTGAGATAGGCCCCGAGATTGATGCTGAGGCCGACCACGCCGGCCCAGAAGGCATTAAAGCGGATGCCGGCTTCCGGCAGGGTGAAATAGATGATCAGCAGGATGACGATCAGCGGCACACCGCGGCAGATGCTGACATAGGCCTGCACGCATTTGCGCACCACTGTGCCGCCCGCAATCGTGCCGATGGCGCAGGCGACGCCGATGGCGATCCCGGCAGCCATGCTGAGGAATGAAAGCTCGAGGGTGACCGCAGCCCCCTGCAGCAGGTAACCCAGATACTTCGGAACGAATTCCGTAAAGAAATACATGGCGCGAGCTCCTGATCCCCCGAGGCCCTTGCTCCGGCTTTCCTGAATCAGCGGCCGATTCACGCCGCTGGTCCAACTCAAGCTGAGGCGATGAAACGTTAAGCCATCAAACGCCGGGTCAATCAAACAAACGGGCGCCGCAACCCGAAGGCCGCGGCGCCCGGCGATAGTCGACGGTCACCCTTTTTATGCGGGCGGGCCGCTACTTTGTCATCATCGATTCCTTGCTGAGGGATTCGTCCCACACGCCGTATTTCTTGAAGATCGCTTCGCGGACGCCATCCGCATCCATCTGGTCGAGGGCGTCGTTCAGCGCCTTCAGCAACGTCACGTCTTCCTTGCGCACGCCGGCGCCGTCGCCGCCATATTTGTACGGTGCCTTGGCCTGGGCATCCTGCCACTTCGGATCGGCGACGAGGTTATAGACGCCGCCGATCGTCCGCAGATCGGGCGTTACCGCGAGCTGGCCGGCAAGACTCGTATTGTCCATGATGATCGCATCGACTTGGCCGCTGTTGAGGGCCTGGAAGACCGTCGCGTTGCTGTCGAAAGCCTTGCTCTCGCCGCCGATGCCCTTGCCGATCAGGAGCTTCGCCTGGATCTCCTCGACCGTGCCGAGCGGCACGCCCAGGGTCTTGCCGGCCAGATCTTCGGGCTTCTGCGCCGCCGAATCCTTGCGCACCACGATGCGATCGCTCTCGAAGTAATACGGCCGGGTGAATTCGATGCCCGCACCCTGGCGGCGTTCCTCCGTCACCGTCATCCCGGAGAAAATGACATCCCAGCGCTTCGCCTTAAGGCCGGGGATCAGCGTCTCCCATGCGGTATCCACGATCTCGACCTTGGCGACGCCGAGCTTCTTGATGATGTACTGCAGCATCTCGTATTCCATGCCGCCGTAGCTGCCATCCTCGTTCTTGTACATCCACGGTTTGCTGCCCACGACACCGGAAGCGGCGACGAGCACGCCTTTGGCGCGGATATCGTCCAGCGTGTCGGCGAAGGCGGCCGGCGCAAAGGCGAGGCCGGCGGCGATGGCGGTGGTGGTCAGAAACGCGCGCCGGCTCAGGCGCGTAATACTGTCGGTCATGTCTGGTGCCTCCCTGGGTTGGACATCCCTGAAATCGCCGGTTCGTCGATACCGGTCTCGTTCTACAATTATCTGTGATTTGTGATCACTAGAAAGGAGATACTATGAGGGGGCCAAGAGAGGTGTCAAGTTAACAGGGACCCGGCGCGATTCGCTCCGTGCGCTCCCCCGCGGCGGCAGGAAACCATCAACGGTGACACGATCATGAGGCTTGCGAGCAAGGACCCGCTCAAACTCGATTTTCAGGTATCGAAGCTGGAGCGAGAGACGCTGCACGACCGCGCCTATCACGAGCTGCGCAAAGCCATCATGTCGGGCGCGATCCGCCCCGGCTCCACGATCACCATTCGGGCCATGGCGGCGGCACTGGGCACCAGCCCGATGCCGGTGCGCGAGGCGCTGCGCCGGCTGGTGGCCGAACGGGCGCTCGAGACGCTGCCGACCCGCTCCGTCACTTTGCCGACCATGACGCCGACCCGCTTCGACGAGATCTGCCGGATCCGCATCGCCCTTGAAGGCATGGTCAGCGAGACCGGCGCCGGTCGCATCACGCCGGAAGCGCTGCGCCGCATGCACCAGATCCAGAGCGAGATGCATCGCATGAAGCCAAACCGCGCGGCGGAATATCTCGCCAAGAATCAGGAACTGCATTTCACCCTGTACGAGGCGGCCGGCATGCCCGTTGCCATGCAGATGATCGAATCGCTATGGCTGCAGGCGGGCCCCCATCTCAATCTCTCCATCGCCGAAGGCGGCTTCAACATGGGCGAAGATCATCACCGCGAACTGCTGGAAGGCCTGTCGCGCCACGATGTAAAGGCGGCGCGAGCGGCGATCGAAGCGGATATCTCCGATGCCGCCATCATCATCCGAAAATTCCTGGAATCCCGCAAAGTGTCGGCTGCCTGAGTGGCTGCGATCTCCGGGCATCCAGCCTTCACCAGCCTGGAAACGGCCAGTCCTGAGAACTGGCGACGGATCATGGCCGAGGAGCAGGCGATGCCCTATGGCCGGCGTACCGCCTCACTTCTCATGATGCTGCTGCGCGAACAGCAGGGCGATCCGGATTTCGGCATGCCGATCAATAACTATCGCCACGCCCTGCAGACGACGACGCGGGTGCTGCAGGCGGGCGAGAGCGAGGAACTGATCGTCTGCTCGCTATTTCATGACGTGATGGAAAAGATGGCGGCGCTGTCTCATGGTGCTGCGATCGCCGAGATCATGGCGCCCTTCGTCAGCGAACGGACGGAGTGGATGCTGCGCCACCACCCCGTCTTCCAGCTCTATCATTTCACCGATCGGCCGGGGCAGGATCGCGAGGCCCGCGAGATGTTTCGCGGCTCGCCCCATTTCGAATTCACGGCGCATTACTGCGCTACCTACGACCAGAATTCCTTCGATCCGGATTTCGCCAGCGAACCACTCGAACGCTTCCTGCCCATCGTCGAAGTCTATTTCGACCGCTTCAATTCGCTGCCGGCGTTGCGCGCGCCGGCGCTGCCCTGACAACCAGCCTCAGGCGGCGCCGACGATCTCCTTCAGGCGTCCGGCAATCAACGCCGGATCGCTCGCCCGCAAACAGGAAAGATTGACCAGCAGACGACCTTCCTGCGGCTTCCACGGGATGATTTCGATGCGGGGCGTGCCGGCGCGCAACTGGCTCAACAGCCCGTCAGCGTTCAAGCCGGCTTCTTTCTGATCCAATTTAAGCTCGACCATCGGCATGCCGGTGCCGTCGGGATCGGCAATGATGCCGGCGTGGAGCCGGGGAAGATTTCCGAGTGCCGCAACGAGGGCATCGCCGACGGCCTTGAGCCGGTCGTGCCGGCCCTTGTCGCCCTCCCGGGTGAATAGCCGCAGCGCCGTCAGCACGCCGACGACCTCTTCCTTGCCGACCTTGCAGGATCGGCCGATGCCATGGCGCGGCAGACCCGGCAGATTTCGGCGATCGATGAGGCTTGCCGGCGGCTCCCATTCATCCACCGCATAGTCGAGATCGAGCTGCTGCAGCAGGGCGGCACCGACCAGACTGCGCCGGCCGCAGAGAATGCCGGCACCCTGAGGCCCGCCGATCGCCTTGCCACCGCTGAAGGCCACCAGATCTGCTCCTTCGGCAATGAAGCGCCGGAGGTTGCCCATTGGCGGCAACTCTGCCGCTGCATCGACAATCACCGGAAGACCAGCCTCATGCGCGACGGCCGCAACCTGGCGCAGGGGCGGCAGGGATTCAGGGCGGGCGAGATAGTAGACCGCACAAGTCTTCTCGGTGATCGCGTCGCGGATTTCCCAGGGCTCGGCATCGCGCACCCCGGCCCCCGTATATCGATCCGCCAGGCCGACCTCGATCAGGATCGCACCGGCGGCCCGCATGGCATGGTCGTAGGAATTGCGCTGGCTGCGGACGACGATTATTTCATTGCGCATGCCGCGCGTGTCAGGCAGGCGGTTCATCTTGCCCGGGTCCATGCCGGTGAGGCAGGCGGCGGTGCCGACAAGGATCGCGGCGGAAGCGCCGGAGGTAACGATCCCGGCTTCCGCGCCGGTTGCTTCGGCTATCACCTTGCTCGCCGCCGCCTGCAGCTCCGGAATATCGATGCTATGGGCGGTCGCCGCGCGCATAGCTTCCGAGACTTCCGCCGCCATGGCACCGCCCCCGAAGCGGGTCACCGGCCCGTAGCCGTTGACGAGTGGGCGAATACCGAGAGTTTCGAAAGGATCGGACATGGGAGGACTCTTCGCTTGTGGTCGCAGGACTATAGAGCGGGCCCAAGCATTGCGTCGATGGTGCGGCCTTCAAGAGCGGCCGAAGCGCCGCGCCGCGTCGATTGCCAACCCCATACCGACGCTGCCGAAGCGATCGCCATCGATGGGCCGCGCTGCTGGCAGATGCGCCAGGATGCGCCGGCGTACGGCGGGAATGCCCGTCGAGCCGCCGGTCAGAAAGATCGATTGGATTTTGCCCGGGGCTACGGCCGCTGCCCTGCAGCAGCGGTCGATCGCCTGGATGATCCGGCCGGTATCGCTCTCAACCGCGCGGGCAAGATCGGTGCGGCTTGCCTCGATCTCGATCGGCGTTTGCAGGGGCAAAAGGAAACGCGCCGTCTGATCGTCGGATAGCGCGATCTTGGCTGCCTCGACCTCGGCGGCGATCTGGTGGCCTTTGCGACGCGTCAGCACCTGCAGCAGGCGTTGCAGGATTTCCGGGTGATTGGCGGTGGTAATCGCCTCGCGCAGATAGGCGACATTGTCGGAGGTGTAGAGAAACGGAATTTTGTGCCAGCTCGCAAGATCGTGGAACAGGTGTGCCGGCACCCGCAGGCGCTTCGGCCCCAGGCGCACGTCATAGCCAAGCTGGGGCATCACCCGATCGATGCTGAGGCGGCGATCGAAATCTGTGCCGCCGACATGCACGCCGCTGCGCCCAAGGATGTCTTCGCTGCGGTCGATCTTGCGGGCGCGATCGGGCGAGAGGCGCGCCACGACGAAGTCCGAGGTGCCGCCGCCAAGATCGACGACCAGCGAAAGCTCCTCGTGATCGAGCGAGCGCTCATAGGTGAGCGCCGCAGCAATCGGCTCGAGCTGGGTTTCCACATGGCGGAAGCCTTGGGCCCTGGCGATGGCGACAAGGTCGCTTTCGGCCTGGCGATCGGCCGCATCGTCATCGTCGACGAAACGCACGGGACGTCCCAGTACGACGTTTTCCAGCTTTGCCGTCCGGCCCTGATCTTCCAGCCAGGCGAGCGCGGTAGCGCGCAGATGGCGCAGGAACATGCCGATGATGTTGCGCATCTCCACGCGCTTGCGTTGGACCAGTGTGGTTTCGTCTATCAGGGATGTACCGAGCACGCTTTTCAGGCTGCGCAGCAGCCGGCCTTCATAACCCTCGGCATAGCTGCGGATGCCCTCGCGGCCGTAACGGACCTTGTGTTCCTCAAAATCGAAGAACACGGCGCTGGGCAGGGTCGGCGCCTCGCCCTCCAGCGGACATAGCTGCGCCCGGCCCTTGATATAAAAGGCGAGCGTCGAATTGGACGTGCCGAAGTCCAGCCCGCAGAACTCGTCAGCCATGAAACACGCCGTCCGATCGATGGAGGTGGAGCCGATCCGCCGCAGGGCGAGCTGGGCTATAACGGCCGCGTGCAGCGCCGGCAAGGGATTGCCCTGATCTTGGCCTAACCCGGGGCCGCCTGCTCTCTGTTATCATGAGTTTATGTCCAATGCGGGGTACTGGGCAGGCCTGCCTGCCGTAGGACCAAAATGCCGGCGGCGCTGGTACGGGCTTCTGGCCGCCCTGCCCCTTTTATGGGCCGGTCCCGCCCGCGCCGAGGACGCGCTGGTGGGGCAGCTCTTGATCGCCTCAACGCAGATAACGCAAGCGGTGTTCAGCCACACCGTCATCCTGATCGTCCAGCATACCGACCAGGGGGCGCTGGGCATCGTCATCAATCAACCCTTCGAGCAAAAAACGATCGCGAGCCTGCTCGCCGACATCGGCAAAAAGGATGACAGCGTTCGGGGCAGTATCGAAGTCTTTGCCGGGGGCCCGATGGAGCCGGATGTCGGCTTCATCGTGCACAGTATCGATTACCACCGCGCGGAAACCCAGCCGATCGATTCCCATATCGCGCTGACGGCAAGCATCGAAGTGCTGCGCGACATCGGCCATGGCAAGGGGCCGAAGAAGAGTCTCGTTGCCTTCGGCTATGCCGGCTGGGGTCCGGGGCAGCTCGAGGTCGAGCTGGCGCGCCATGACTGGGTGACAATTCCCGAGGATCCCGTTTTGCTGTTCGACGACGACCGCAAGAAGGTCTGGGACGACGCCATGGCCCGCATGGGCCAGCCGCTCTAGCCCTCAAGTCTCAGCGCTGCTTCAGCAGGCGCTCGAACAGCATCAGCAGCGGCAGGATCCCAAGAAAGCAGGCGGCACCGAAGATGACCGAGGCCGTCGTGCCGCCGGTCACATCGCGCAGATATCCGGCAATCGCCGGGCCCACGGCGGCGAGCGAATAGTGGATGGTATAGAACAGGCCGAGGCCGGTGGAACGGTTCTTGATGCTGAGCGCACGCGCCGGCAGCGCCATGATCGCGCCTGCCGGCGGCCCCATCGTCACCCCCAGCAGGGCGCATAACGTCAGTGGCCAGGCGCCCGATGGCAGGAGGGCGAAGACCCAGGCGCTGAGAAAGCAGAAGATGGAAATGACGGCAGTTACCGCGGCCGATTCGCTGGACCAGAAAGCCGCCGAGGGGAACCGAGACCATGCCAATCCATAGCGCCGTACTGACCCATGAGGCGGCCTCGCCGCGCAGCGCGCCATGTTCGACCAGCAGCAGCGGCGCGAAGCTGAAGAAGACCAGCAGCGCGATGTTGTAAGTGCCCCAGATGGAGCCAGAGACCAGCGCCGGCAGGCTCTCGTTCAGCGGTGGCAGTGCAAGGCTCGCCGAACCGGCCTCCGATTTACGCACTGCCTTCGCGCGCCGCCGGCTGCCGGGCGCGTGATAGATGACGGCGACGAGCAGCATCGCCAGCGCACAGAAGGCCGCCGTCGAATACATGACGACAGGCCAGCCCCAGCGGCTGGCGATCATATTGTGAACGATGAGGCCGGTGCCGATGGCAAAGGGCCAGCTTGCCAGCAGGATACCCATGGCCAACGCCAAACCGCGCTCGGCGAACCAGTCGGTCACCATCTTGGTCAGGACCATGTTCAGCATGGCATTGCCGGCGCCGCTGGTGAGCCGCCCGACAAGAGCCAGCGCATAGCCGTGACTGAGGGCCACGATCACGCCACCCGCCGCCATCAATGCCAGCGCCGTCACCGCAAAGGACCGGTCGCCGACATGCCGGCCGATGAGCCCGGCGGGCAGCGACACGAAGGCACCAGGCAGCATGTAGATGCCGATCAGCGAACCGATCTCGGCATAATTCACATGCAGGCTGTTGACCAGAAACGGTGCAACGGAAGCGATCGACTGGAACTGATAGCCCAGCGCCATGCGCGCCAGGAACAGAACGGCGAGAATGATCCAGGGATAGATCTTGGCCACCGGGTGCATTACCTCAGGAGAGCGTCAGGCCCCCGTCGATGACGATATCCTGGCCGGTGAGCCACGAGCTCGCATCGCTGGCGAGGTAGACGGCGAGCGAGCCGATATCTTCCGTCTTGCCCAGCCGGCCCACCGGATGCTGCGCCTCGCGCCGCGCCATGACAGCGGCGGGATCTTTTTCCTTCGCCATCACGCCGCGGGTCATCTCCGTCAGGATCAGGCTGGGGCTGACGGCATTGACCCGCACGCCCTTGTCCGCGAGGTCCAGCGCCATGGAGCGCGTCATGCCCACCACACCGGTCTTGCTGGTGATATAGGCGACCCGCTCCTTCATCGCGGCCGTCGCAACGACGGACGCCAGCAGGATGATCGAAGCGGCGCCGGCCTTGACCAGATGCGGTGCGGCGGCACGAGCGGCCAGAAACGGCCCCCGAAGATTGATGCGAATCACATCGTCGAAATCCGCCGGCTCGCAGGCCAGTATCGAGCCGATATGCGAACGGCCAGCGCTGACAACGAGCGTATCGATGCCGCCCAGGAAATCGATCGCCGCGGCAGTAACGTGCGCCACATCGGATTCGGATCCTGCATCGCCTTCCAGAAGCCCGACCTTGCCGAGGGATGAGAGCGTCGATCTTGCCTCTTCCAGCTTGCCGCGGCGCCGGCCGGAGAGAAACACGCTGGCCCCGTTTTCCAGGAAGGCTTGCGCGCAGCCCAGGCCGATGCCCGTGCCCCCGCCATAGATCAAGGCGCGCTTGCCCGTCAGTACCTTGCTCATGATCCGATTCCCCTGGTTGTCGGTTTTGATGGCCGAAGCTCAACGGCCGCGAAAGACTGGCGCACGTTTGGCGAAAAAGGCCGCCAGCCCCTCACCGAAATCCGCGGTGGCGGCACAGCTTGCGAAGGCTTCGAGCTCGGCCTTGAGCTGCACCGCGTATTCCTGGGTGCTCGAATCCCGCAACAGTCGCTTGATTTTGCGATAGGCCGCCGTGGGACCGGCGGCAAGGCGGCGGGCCAGCGCATTTGTCTCGTCCTGCAGCTCAGCCAGCGGCACCACGCGATTGATCAGCCCCATGGCCAGTGCCTGGGAAGCCGTGACCGGCTCGGCCAGCAATGCCATCTCCATGGCGCGGCGCAGGCCGATCAGGCGCGGTAGGGCCCAGGTCGACCCGCCGTCGAGAGATGTGCCAACCTTGGCGTAGGCCATGATGAATTTCGCATCTTCGGCGGCGATTACCAGATCGGCCGCCAGCGCAATGCTGGCCCCTGCCCCCGCGGCGGCACCCTGAACGGATGCAATTACCGGAACCGCCAGCTCGTCGAGAATCAGCAGCGAGGCATTCAGCGGCTCGAGAATCTCGTGGGTGAAGGCCGGCCGGTCGGCCGCGTCACGGAATTGCGACAGATCGCCGCCGGCCATGAAGGACGAGCCTTCGCCGCGCAGCACCACGACCCGCAGCTCCGACGCCCGTGACAGTTTCTCGCAAGCAGCCAGCAACGCCGTGCAGGCATCGAGATTGAGCGCGTTCAGAACCTTCGGGCGGTTAAAGCAGATCTCCGCCACACCGTTTTCGATGGTCAGGAGAACCGCGCCGGCTTGTTCGCTCATGATCGCTCTTTCGTGAATGGTTGCATGTCCGTCATCGCATGGGGCACAACTTGCCGGAAGTCGGTGATGAAAGACAGGTTCAACAGATGAAACTCGGCCGCGACATTCTTTACCTCTCCAACGACGATATCGTCGCCTGCAATCTGGAGCTGGCGCAGGTCGATGGCGCCATCGAGGCGATGTTCGCTGCCAAGGCAGACGGTTCGGCCCAGATGAAACCGAAGCTGGCGCTGCATTCTGCAGAAGGGACGCTGTTCCTCGCCAGTCCCGGCGTCTTCGCCAAGCCCGCCTATGCCGGGCTCAAATGGGTTGCGGTTGCCGACAACGCTCACCGTGATTTGCCACATATCAGCGGCATCATCCTGTTGAGCGATGCGGCGACCGGCCTGCCGATCGCGGTCATGGATGCCACATGGATCACCGGGGTGCGCACGGCGGGCATCACCGTTGCCGCCGCGAAACGCCTGGCGCGCAAGGATAGCCAGTCCATCGGCTTCATCGCCTGCGGGCTGCAGGCGCGCACGCATCTCGCGGCCCTGCGGCCGTATTTTCCCCTGCAAAAGGTGAAGGCCTATAGCCGCAACCTTGCCACCGCGGAAAAATTCGCCGCGGAGGTGCGCGCCATGGGGCTGACGGCAGAGGCAGTCGCTGAACCGCGCGCAGCAGTCGAAGGCCTCGATATCGTCATCACCACGACGCCCGTCATCCCCCGCACGCCCTCATTCCTTGATGCCGGCTGGCTCAGCCCCGGCTCGTTTGCCGGCATCGTCGATCAGGGTGTCTCCTGGTTCAAGGCGAGCCTCGCCGGTATCGATATCGCGGTGACCGACGACATCGCCCAGGCCGGAACCGAGAACGTCAATTTCCCCCGCGCCTATGATGGCGAGGTCGCAAGTCTGGTTGCAGGACGTCTTGCCGGGCGCAAGGATGCGCGCCAACGCACTGCCTTGGTCTTTGCCGGGCTTGGCCTGGCCGATGTCGCGGTGGGTGCAGCCGTCTATGATCAGGCCGTCAGGAAGGGTGTGGGTCGGGTTTTACCGTTGTAGCTGATCAGCCCAGATAGGCGCGCTGAACCTGTTCATGGGCCAACAGCGCCGCACCGCTGCCCGAAAGCACGATGCGCCCGCTCTCCAGGACATAGGCGATCGGCGAGCGACAAGGCGAGATGGGCGTTCTGCTCGACCAGCAGGATCGCCACGCCCTGCGCGTTGATATCGCGGATCGTCTGAAACACTTGATCGAGCATCATGGGTGAGAGTCCCATGCTGGGCTCGTCCAGCAACAGGATTTTGGGCTCGGCCATCAAGGCGCGCGCCATCGCCACCATCTGCTGCTCGCCCCCGACAAGGTGCCCGCGACCTGGTGCAGCCGCTCGGCCAGTCGCGGCCAGCAATTCCTCTTCCCTGGCTGCCAGGCGGCGGTGGTCGCGGCGGGTAAAGCCGCCCATCTGCAGATTTTCGCGCAAGCTCAAGCGGCCGAAGATCCGCCGCCCTTCGGGCACCTGCACCACGCCAAATGCTGGCGGCGCAGACCAAAGCATTATCTGGGGACCGTTTTGCCAGTGGTAACAGCCCAAATCAGCACCAAAATACCCGGCCTTGATGCTGGCGCCCTTTGTGCAGCCGCGGCACAATCGGCGCAGACCAACAATTTTTTTCGAATGGGAGACGTCAGATGTCTGTAGCAGGCGACACGATCAAGCAGCGGCAGAGTTCATCCTTCGGCAAGGAAGCCAGCGAGATTCTCCATCGGCTTGGCGTCGCCGATTCCGATCATGCCGGCGGCTCCCTCATTTCCCGCTCCCCCATCGACGGCTCCGAACTGGCCCATGTTCGCGAGACACCGGCCAAGGATGTCGCTGCCGCCATCGGCAAGGCGCATGAAGCGTTCCTGGCCTGGCGCGATGTGCCGGCGCCCCGGCGCGGCGATCTGGTTCGCCGCCTGGGCGAGGAATTGCGCACGCACAAGGCAGCACTTGCCCGGGTGATCACCCTGGAGACCGGCAAGATCACCAGCGAAGGCCTGGGTGAAGTGCAGGAGATGATCGATATCTGCGATTTCGCGCTTGGCCTGTCGCGCCAGCTCTATGGTGCCACGATCGCCTCGGAGCGGCCCGGCCATGCGATGCGCGAAACCTGGCATCCCCTGGGCGTCGTCGGCGTCATCACGGCCTTCAACTTTCCCGGCGCGGTGTGGTCATGGAACACGGCGATCGCCCTGGTCTGCGGCGACAGCGTGATCTGGAAGCCCTCGGAAAAGACGCCGCTGACCTCGCTCGCCTCCGCCGCCCTGCTGAAGAAGGCGATGGCGGAAATTCCGGAAGCCCCGGCCGCCCTGCACCAGGTGATCATGGGCGGCCACGAGGCCGGCAACGATCCTGGTCGACGATCCGCGCGTCTCGCTGATCTCGGCCACCGGCTCGACCCGCATGGGCCGCGCCGTCGCGCCGCGCCTGGCGCAGCGTTTTGCCCGCGGCCTGTTCGAGCTGGGCGGCAATAACGGCATGATCGTCAGCCCGACGGCCGATCTCGACATGGCGGTGCGCGCCATCCTGTTCGCCGCCGCCGGCACGGCAGGCCAGCGCTGCACCACGCTGCGCCGCCTGTTCGTCCATGACAGCATCTATGACCGCCTGCTGCCGCGCCTGAAACAGGCCTATCAGTCGGTACCGATCGGAAGCCCCTCGGAAGACAAGACGCTGGTCGGCCCGCTGATCGACAAGCACGCCTTCGACAACATGCAAAAGAGCATCGCCCAGGCAACAAAGGATGGCGGCCGTGCCGTCGGCGGCGAGCGGGTGATGGCCGACAAGCTGCCCGATGCCTATTACGCGCGGCCGGCACTGGTCGAGATGCCATCGCAGACCGAGGTCGTGCGCGCGGAGACCTTTGCGCCGATCCTCTATGTGCTGCGCTATTCCGATCTCGCGGAAGCGATCAAGACCCACAATGCCGTGCCGCAGGGCCTGTCGTCGTCGATCATGACCACCGACCTGCGCGAGGCCGAGCTGTTCATGTCGGCGCGCGGCAGCGATTGCGGCATCGTCAACGTGAATATCGGCCCGTCGGGGGCGGAGATCGGCGGCGCCTTCGGCGGCGAGAAGGAGACCGGCGGCGGGCGCGAATCCGGCTCCGACAGCTGGAAGGCCTATATGCGCCGCGCGACCAACACCATCAACTATTCGCGGGAACTGCCGCTGGCCCAGGGTGTGAAGTTCGACGTCAACGCCTGAGGCGGCGCATCCTCGGCAATTCAACCGCGCGCACTGAGCGCGCTACCGGCATTTCAGGACCATCACACCCGTCACCAGAGCGATGCCGGGTTCGTGACAATCCGCCGGCGGAACTAAATCGTCACAAGCCGCGTTTGGGTCTTGATGCAATATTCATTTCCGGAGATCACCCTTGAACGCCAAAACCATTACCTCCAAAGCGAAAACCGCCATTGGCGACACCGTCGACAGGCTGAGCGACATGATGGGTCTCGGCAGCAAGCCGAAGCGCCGGGCCAAGCGCCGCCCCAAATCGGCGGCGGCGAAGGCGAAATCGGCCGTCAAGCGCGGCAAGACAGCCGCTCGGCGCAAGACCGCGCAGGTCAAGCGCCGCGTCAAGCGGGTGGCGAAGAAGGCAACCTCGCGGACACGCCGGGCCGTTTCGGGCCGGTAACGAATTACCCCCTCGCCGCTCCTCTCCCAAGGGCGGCGAGGGCAATTGAGGGGCGCATGGATCAGCGATCGGGGGCGCAACTTCGGCCGGGCGAAGTCTATCGGGTCACGCTTGCGCGGCCCGAGCGTCATAACCTGCCGCCGATGTTCCCGGCGCGCTTCCTCGAAACACGCCCGCGCTATGATTTTCACAATGGCCATTTCACCGGCTGGCAGGCGATCTTCGAAATGCCGATGCCGGCCGGATCAGCGCGCAAGACCTTTGGCCTGCCCTTCGAATCCTTCAGCACGGAATCGCTGGCAGAAATGGTGCGCAATCAGATCTGGTACTGAAGCGGCTGTGGTCGCCCGAGTCTGGGCAAATAACCAGAAATGCGGCGATTTGCAAAAGCTGCTTTAATGCAGCCAACCGGGGCGGCTGGATAGCGGCCCGCAAAGATCGCCTCAGGGAACCTTTCCGACCTGGGGCGGTTCAATGTCTGATGGGGGCAGCAGACATCGATGATACGCAATCTCGGCGACCATTCCGCCAACGAACGGACGTTCCTGGCCTGGGTGCGCACATCCGTCGCCATCATGGCCTTCGGCTTCCTGGTCGAGAAATTCGATCTGTTCCTGGCGATAGCGGCCAACACGCTGGATCCAGGGATGCATCTGCCCGACCGGCGCTTCGGCAATGCCGTCGGGTTGATCTTGATTGTCCTCGGCGTGGCGATGATCGCGGTCGCCACGATCCGCTTTCGCCGCACCGCCAAGGCGATCGACAGCCCGGATGTGCTGCCGCTGCTGAGTGCGCGGGTCGATATCGCGCTGGCCTGCCTGCTGATCCTGCTGGGCGTTTCGCTGTTCCTCTATTTGGCCAACGCCCTGATAACGGGCGTCTGAGGCGTCTGCTGCTGCCCGCCGCGGTAGCGGGTGCCGCCGGCCTGGCCGCGCTGCTTGCGGCGGGCAGCGCCTATGCCGCCGATGCGCCGGCGGCGGGTGCTTCCGAATCGGTCTTCCTCGTCCAGATCGTCGTGCTGATCCTGCTGGGCCGTCTGCTCGGCGAGCTGATGCAGCGCATCGGCCAGCCCTCGGTCATGGGCCAGTTGCTGGCGGGGCTGATCCTGGGGCCCTCCTTCCTCGGCGCCTTCTGGCCCGCGGCCCAGCATGCCCTGTTCCCGCCGAGCCATGAGCAGAAGAGCATGCTCGACGGCGTCTCGCAGATCGGCATCCTGCTGCTGCTTCTGCTGACCGGCATGGAGACGGATCTGAAGCTGGTGCGCCGGATCGGCCGGGCGGCGATCAGCGTCTCGGTCACCGGGATCCTGGTTCCCTTCATCTGCGGTTTCATCCTGGGCCAGTATCTGCCGGATTCGATCCTGGCCAATCCGGCCGAGCGGCTGATCGGCTCGCTCTTCCTCGGCACCGCGCTTTCCATCTCCTCGGTCAAGATCGTGGCCATGGTGGTGCGCGAGATGAACTTCATGCGCCGCAATGTCGGCCAGATCATCATCGCCACGGCCATCGTCGACGACACGATCGGCTGGATCATCATCGCCATCATCTTCGGCCTGGCCCAGCACGGCACGATCGACGCGCTCTCGCTGGCCAAGAGCGTCATCGGCACGCTGCTGTTCCTGGCGGTCAGCCTCACCATCGGCCGGCGGCTGGTGTTCACCCTCATCCGCTGGACCAACGACAATCTGGTCAGCGATGTGCCGGTCATCTTCGTGATCCTGGTGCTGATGGGCGGCATGGCCCTGATCACGCAATGGATCGGCGTGCACACCGTGCTCGGCGCCTTTGTCGCCGGCATCCTGGTCGGCGAATCCCCGATCCTGACCAAGCATATCGACGAGCAGTTGCGCGGCCTGATCATGGGCCTGTTCATGCCGGTCTTCTTCGGCCTCGCCGGCCTCAGCGCCGATCTGACGATCCTGAAGGACCCCTATCTGCTGGCCCTGACCATCGGGCTGATCCTGATCGCCTCCATCGGCAAATTCGCCGGCGCCTTTGCCGGCGGGCTCGCCGGGCGCATGACCATGCGGGAATCCCTGGCGCTCGCCTGCGGCATGAATGCGCGCGGCTCGACCGAGGTGATCATCGCCACGATCGGGCTCTCGATGGGCGTGCTCAGCCAGAATCTCTACACCATGATCGTCACCATGGCGGTGGTCACCACCATGGCGATGCCGCCGATGCTGCGCTGGGCTCTGGCGCGCCTGCCCATGAGCGAGGATGAGAAGGCGCGGCTGGAGCGCGAAGAATTCGAGGCCAAGGGCTTCGTCGCCAATCTCGACCGGGTGCTGCTCGCGGTCGATGAAAGCCCTGCCGGAAAATTCGCCTCGCGCCTGGCAGGGCTGCTCGCCGGCGGCCGAGGTGCTCCGACCACCGTCATGCATATCGGCCGCGAAGCCCAGGAACAGGTCAAGGCACGCGGAACGGAGGAAAGCGCGGAATCGACGGTCAAGGCCGCGGCCGAGCAGAGAGCTGCCGCCGAGACAGAGGCCGGATCGGTCACCCCCACCAAGGTCGACGTGACGACGCGCGCGCCAAAGGAAGAGAGCGCCGAGGCCGTCACCATGGAGGCGCGCAAGGGCTACGGCCTGCTGGTGCTGGGAATCGAAAACCTTGTCGCGGCCGATGGCACTATCGCGGCGGAGGCGGCGCGAGTAGCGGCCGCCTTCGATGGCCCGCTTGCCGTCGTCGTGCCCCGTGGTGAGCACCTCGAACACCCGGCGAATAGCGGGCTTCGCATTCTGGTGCCCATCACCGGCACGGATGTCTCACGGCGCGCCGCCGACATCGCCGTGGCACTGGCGCGCACGAGCGAGGCACCGATTGCCGCGCTCTATGTCACCAGCAAGACCGGCGGCAATGGTAGCCGCCGCTACCGCAGTACCAGCCATCGCCATGAGGAGGCGATCCTGAAGGACATCGTCGCCCTGGGCGAGCGCTACGGGCGGCCGATCCGCACCGACGTGCAGGTCGATATCGCGCCGGAAGAAGCGATCCTGCGCAAGGTGCGCAGCGGGCGGCACAATCTGATCGTCATGGGCGTCAATCGCCGCCCGGGCGAAACGTTGTTCTTCGGCAATGTCGCCGCGGCCGTTCTGCAGCAGGCAAAGGTCTCGGTGCTGTTCATCTCCAACTGAACGATCTTGCGACCGCCCTGCCATCGCGGCAGATAACTTGCTAGCTTGCGCACCATGCAGGTGACCGACGAAATCCGCTGGTTCTTTCCAGACGCCATTCCCGCCGCCGTACTCGACTGGTTTCGCGATGGCGCGCCGGTCGGGGCGTCGCCGAAGCGCACCGACATCTATCTGCCGCTGCCCCATCAGCTGGGCCTCAGCGTGAAGCTTCGCGAGGGCCGGCTGGAGTTCAAGACCCAGGCCGGTCCGGCACGTGCAGTCGCCTATCCCAACGGTATCGCCGGCGAAGCGGCACCCTGGAAGAAGGAGGGCTATCGCACGCATCTCTTCACCGATATCGAACGCCGGCTGGCCGATCCCGCCGCCCTGCATGTGGTCAAGGAACGCCATCTGCGGAAAGTTCGACATACAGGAGACCGGAGCGATAGAGATCAGCGGCGGCGAAGTTCCCCGGCAGGGCTGCCTGTTTGAGGTGACGCAGCTCTGGCTGGATGAGGCGCCGTCATGGACGGTGGCGCTGGAAGCCTTCGGCGCGCCGGCACCATTGGCGCACAGCCTCGACGCGGTAGCGACGCAGGTATTCCGCACTCCCTGCCCGGTTCCCCTCACTGGCGCAAATTCAGCCTCGTATCCGCAATGGCTGCCGGCGCAGCGGCGTGAACAACCGAGTTAGAGCCGGATCGCGACGTTCTTGATCTGCAGATAGTTGCGGATGCCGGCAAGGCCACGCTCGCGGCCGATGCCGCTGTCCTTCATGCCGCCGGTTGGCGCCTGTACGCCGCCCATCCACCAGCCATTGATCCAGATCGAACCCGCCTCGATCCGGCGCGCCAGGCGCAGCGCGCGGGAGATGTCGCGGGAATAGACGCCGGCGGCGAGGCCATAGCCGAGGCCATTGGCGAGAGCCACCGCCTCGTCCTCGCTGCGAATATCGAGGGCGACGCCGACGGGTCCGAAGATCTCCTCGCGCGCGATGACCGCCGAGGGATCGACGCCCTCGAAGATCGTCGGCTCGATGAAATAGCCGCGCTGCAGATGGCGCGGCCGGTTGCCGCCGAGGCGCAGCTTGCCGCCATCGGCACGGCCCCGCGCCACATAGCCGGTGACGCGCTCGTACTGTTCGCGCGAGACAATGGGGCCGACATCGGGATTTTCCATGCCCGGCCCGACTTTCAGCTTCTGGGCCTTCTCCGTCAGCTTGCCGAGGAATTCCTCGCGGATCGAGGGCTCCAGCAGATAGCGCGAGGACGACGAGCAGACCTGGCCGCAATTCTCGAACGAGCCCGCCAGCGCATCGCCCACGGCGCGGTCGATATCGGCATCGGCGAAGACGATCATCGGGTTCTTGCCGCCGAGCTCCAGGATCGACGGTTTGATCCCCGGCGCCGCACCGGCCAGGATCTTGCGGCCCGTCTCCAGCGAGCCGGTGAAGCTGATGCCCCGCACCAGCGGATGGCGCACCAGCGCCTCGCCGGCATCCTCGCCGAATCCGGTCACCACATTGACCACGCCCTTGGGAATGCCGGCCTTGGGCAACAGTTCGGCGAATTTGAGGGCGCTGAGCGGCGATTGCTCGGCGGGCTTCAGCACGATCGTGCAGCCTGCGGCCAGCGCCGGGGCCATGGAGCGCATGGCCATGCCGAGCGGGAAATTCCATGGCACGATATGCGCCGTCACCCCCATGCGGCTCCAGCAAGGTGAAATCCACCACGTCGGGACCAAGCGGGATCGTCTCGCCCTGCATCTTGTCGGCAGCACCGGCGTTGTAGCGCAGCGTGGTCACCACGCCATCGATATCGCCGAGGGAATCCTTCAGCGGCTTGCCGACATCGAGTGTCTCCAGCCGGGCCAGCTCGTCGCGATTGGCCGCAATCGCATCGGCCAGTTTGAACATCAGGGCGCCGCGCTCCATGGGCGCCAGCCGCGACCATGGACCCTTCATCGCGGCATGAGCCGCCCTCACCGCCTTGTCGATATCGGCGGGCGTGGCGCGGGCTATCTCGGCGATCGGCTCTTCGGTCGACGGATCGATAGTGGCGAAATACTCGCCGGTGGCGGGTTCAACCCACTCATCGTTGATGAAGAGCTTGTGACGCATGACGGCTCCGCTGGCTTTTTTGAACTGCGAGGCCGCGATTAGGAACCGATTTCAGGCTCGGGCTCAAGCTCCGGACGGAAGCGGCGCAATTGCTCGCGGGTGAATTGCTGGCGGAATTCCCGCGGCGAGACGCCGAAATGCGAGCGGAAGCTGCGCGAGAAGACCTCGGGACAGGAGAACCCGCAGGAGGCAGCGATGCCCTGGATCGGAATGTCGCTATAGAACAGCGCATTGCGCGCCGCCTGCAGGCGGACCTTGAGGTAATAGCGCATGGGCGATTCCCCCACGCGGTCGCGCAGGATGCGGCCCAAAGCGCGCGTGGATATGCCGGCACGGCGCGCCAGATCGCGCGCCGGCAGCGGCGTTTCCACATTTTCCTCCATCTCATGCAGGATGCGCGTAAACGGTGCGCGGCTGTCGCCGGAGATATGCTGGGCCGACATGCGCTGGGGTTCGACATCGCGGCGGATGCGTTGGGCAACGAAGCCGTTGGCGACGATCTGGGCGATGCCCGGCCCGTGACGCCGCGCGATCAGATGCAGCATCAGATCAAGCGAGGCATTGCCGCCGCCGCAGGTGATGCGATCGCGGTCGATCACATAAAGCTGCTCCGTCGTCTCGATCTCCGGATACTGGTCGCGGAACATGGCGAGCGCTTCCCAATGCAGCGTCACGCGATAGCCATCGAGCAGCCCGGCGGCGGCCAGGGCGAAGGCGCCGGTGTCGAAGGCACCCAGCACCGCGCCATGGCGCGCCAGCCGGCGCAGCCAGTTCAGCAGCCGTTTGGTGCCGTATTGAGTCGGATGATTGCCGGCACAGATGAAGACGGAGGGAAACCAGGCGACATCGCCCATGGCGCTTTCCACCGGCACCGACATGCCGTTGCCGGCCCTGACCGGCTTGCCGTCAGGCGAGAAAAGATGCCAGCTATAAAGCTTGCGGCCCCGGTTCTGATTGGCGATGCGCAGCGCCTCGATCGCCGGGATCAGGGCATAGATGGGGAATTCGGGCAGCAACAGAAAGCCGTAGCGAACCGTTTCGGATTCGTTGACGACCGGGGGTGCAACGGCCGGGGCAACTGGTACGCGGACAGTTTTGGGCATCAACCTGGCTCCAGGGGCGTTCCGGGCGCTGGCCGAAATCGTCAATTTTGGGCAGGTAATTGTCAATGCCGCATTATCGTCGCGGCCTAGTCTGAACGGGCGTCGGAGGGAGAAAAATGAATTTCGAACGGGCAAAAAAGCGGCTCGAGGGCTGCTATATCACCATCCCGACCATGTTCCGCGATCCGGATCTCGCGGTCGATCTGGCGGCGACGCGGCGCAATGTGCGCTTCCTGATGGATAACGGCATCAACGCCAAATACGGCACGCTGCTGGCCGGGGGTGCGGCGGGCGATTTCTCCACCATGACCTTCGACGAGCGCGTGCAGGTGGCCGAAGCGGTGGTCGCCGAGGCCGACGGGAAGCTTCCCGTCGCCATGGGCGCGCAGACCACCAGCACCATGGAACTGAAACTGCTGGCCAAGGCAGCGAAGAAGGCGGGCGCTGAGTTCATCCAGGTCTCCTGCCCCTTCTATTTCACCCATACCGAGGAAGATTTCTTCGAGCATGTCGCGGCATGCGCCGAAGCCTCCGACATCCCCATCATCATCTACAACACCTTCTGGACCAGTGCCGCCGTCTCGCTCTCCATGGTCGAGCGCCTGGCCAAGATTCCCAATGTGGTCGGCCTCAAATGGGCGACGCCGCGCACCGACGCGATGGAGTTCGAGGATGTGGTCGCGCATTTCAAGGACCGCTTCTGCATCATCGACAACCATCTGAACTTCGCCATCAGCCATATGCTGGGGGCGCGCGCCTTCGAGGTGCATCTGGCGAATTACTGGCCGGAATGGGGCATCAAGCTGATCGACGATCTCGACGCCGGGCGCTATCCGGCCGTGCAGCAGGCCCTCGTTCGCGAGGCCATGCCCTACTACAAGCTCTGGGTCGAGATCGAGAAGACCTACACCAGCGGCGACGGCTACATGGACAAGCTCTGCATGGAGCTGGTCGGGCTCGATTCCAGCCGCTGCCGGCCGCCCACCCGCGATGTGCGCAAGCTCTACCGCGAGCGCACCCGCAAGATGCTCATCGATACGGGGGTACCGCGCGTCGTGGCCAAATAGACGCCGGCCATCGGCGGGCGGTTTTTCAAACAAGAAGAAACGGCGTGCATCAAAACAGGGAACGACAAGGAGGAAATCAGCAATGTCAAAGTTACTCAGGAGTATCACCCGCCGTCAGGCGCTCCAGCTCGGCGGCGGTGCGGCACTCGTCTCGGCCCTGCCGCTCAGTTCGGCGTTTGCCGCGGACAAGGTCATCTTCCGCACCAACTGGCTGTTCTACGGCTCGCACGGCATCTTCTTCCTCGGCATCGACAAGGGCTATTACGGCCAGGACAATCTCGATGTCGTGGTGAAGCAGGGCAACGGCTCGGGCGCCACAACGCGCCTGGTCGCCAACAAGGATTCCACATTCGCCTATTGCTCGGCGGTGACGATGATGAAGCTGGCGGCCCAGGGCGCGCCGGTCATGTCGATCGCCACCATCGATGCCACCGGCACGGATGCGGTGATCGTCAATCCGGATTCCGGCATCAAGACCTTCAAGGATCTCGAAGGCAAAAAGGTGCTGACCACGGCCGGCGCCGGCGTGAACACGCTGTTCCCGGTGGCGGCGGCGAATGCCGGGGTCGGATGTCAGCAAGATCGAGCTGACCAACGTCGCCGACAGCGCGCTGGTGCAGAGCTATCTGCAGGGGCTGGCTCCGGCCATCCTCGGCGGCATCGACGACAAGCCGGCGGAGATCGAGGCCAATGGCGGCAAGACGCCGATCGCCTTCAACTACGCCGATTACGGCGTCGCCCAGCCGGGCTATGCCATCGTCGCCCATAAGGACACGGTCACGGGCAATGCCGACCTCTGCAAACGCTTTGTCCATGCCACGCTACTGGCGGTCAAGGAAGCGGCGGCCAATCCCGATGAGGCGATCGATTCCCTCGTCAACTGGGAAGCCAGCGAATCCGAGGACAAGGAGAAGAAACAGGCCCGCCAGGTGCTCGACGTGACGCTCTCGATCCTCTACTCGAAGAACAACACCGACAAGCGCCTCGGCCTGAACGTCGATGCCGACTGGCAGAGCGCGCTCGACCTGCTGAAGAAGTACAACGACGTGAAGACCGACATGAAGGCGAGCGATTTCTACACGAATGATTTCGTGCCGACCTCGCTCTGATCCGGTGCGGCGGGGCCGGCGCCAGCCGGCCCCGATCGCCCCAGCTGCGACCGCCAGGTCCCGATGTGAGCGTTGCCGTCTCCATTTCCGCTGTCAGCAAGACCTATCGCAGCCGGACCGGCGCCGTACCGGCGCTGGGTTCGATCGATCTCGATATCGCGCCCGGCGCCTTTGTCTCGCTGGTGGGCCCATCGGGCTGCGGCAAGAGCACGCTGCTGATGATGCTGGCCGGGTTGCTCGATTGCAGCAGCGGCCAGATCGCCATCAACGGCCGCAAGGTCACCGGGCCGGAAACCGATATCGGCATCGTCTTCCAGGGCAATGTGCTGGTCGATTGGCGCAACGCGCTGGACAACGTGCTGCTGCAGGTCGAGATGCGCGGCCTCGATCGCCGCGCCTATACCGCCAAGGCCATCGACCTGCTGGCCTCGGTCGGCCTCAAGGAGTTCCTGCGGCGCTACCCCTATGAGCTTTCCGGCGGCATGCAGCAGCGCACGGCCTTCTGCCGGGCGCTGATCCATGATCCACCGCTGATCCTGATGGACGAGCCGCTGGGCGCGCTCGACGCCATGACCCGCGAACAGCTGCGCGGCGATCTGGAGAAGCTGATCATGGCGAGCCCGCGCACGGTGGTCTTTGTCACCCACAGCATCGAGGAAGCCGTGCAGCTGTCCGACGAGGTGATCGTCATCTCGCCCCGGCCCGGCACCATCGTGCGCCGGATCAAGATCGACCTGCCGCGGCCGCGCGACCTGAAGCTACGCCTGGGGCCCGAGTTCCAGGCCATCGTCGCCGAGATCAAGGAGCTCTTCATGAGCTACGGGGTCATCTGACGGCCATGACCCGCGGGCGCATCACCGAACATGCAACGCCGTTTCTCTTTGCCGCCCTGCTGGTCGCGCTGTGGGAAGGCGCGGTGCGCCTGTTCCACATCCCGCTCTATATCATTCCGCCGCCCAGCCTGATCCTGGTCGAGTTCGCCCATCACTTCCAGCGCATCATGTACTACACGCTTGTCACGGGCGGCGAGACGATCGCGGGCTTTGCCACTGCTTTGCTGCTGGGCATCCCGCTGTCGCTGTTTGTCGCCTTCTCGCCCTTCCTGCGGCGCACCTTCTATCCGCTGGCAGTGACGCTGGAGATGGTGCCCAAGATCGTCTTCGCGCCGATCTTCGTCACCTGGTTCGGCTTCGGCTTTCTGCCCAAGATCCTGGTCGTCTATCTGGTCTGTTTCTTTCCCATCCTGCTGAACGGGATTTTGGCCTTTACCTCGCTCAGCCTCGAACTGACCCGCTTCTGCCAATCAACGGGCGCCGGCCCCATTCGCACCTTCTTCAAGGTCCGCCTGCCCGCCGCCCTTCCCCAGGTCTTCGTCGGCATCAAGGGTGCCGCGGTGAACGCCACCGTCGGCGCCACCATCTCAGAGTGGATCGGCGGCGATGCCGGGCTTGGCTATTATGTGCAGATCGCCTCGGGCGACCTGCGCATGGATCTCGCCTTTGCCATCATCATCATGCTGGCGGCGCTGGGCTTGCTACTGTTCTGGATCGTGGTGCTGGCGGAGCGCTGGCTGGTGCCCTGGCATGTCTCCCAGCGCACCGTGAACGTGCTGGACGTCTAGCTCGCAGGAGTTTTTCGATGCCCACCGAGCCGCATTACCGCGCTGGCGATCTCAGCGCCTTTGCCACATCGCTGTTCGAGAAGGCCGGGGCCGATGCCGGCAAGGCCACGGCCATCGCCGAGCATCTGGTGGAAGCCGACCTGATGGGCCACACGACCCATGGCCTCGCCCAGGCCGGCGCCTATCTCGAGGAACTCGAATCCGGCGCCATGGCGAAGACCGGCGAGCCGAAACTGGTCGCCGACCGGCCGGCAGCGGTGACCTGGGATGGCGGGTTTCTTCCGGGTGTGTGGCTGGTACGCAAGGCGGTCGATCTCGCCGCCGAGCGGGCGCAGAAATTCGGCATTGCCGCCGTCGCCATCCGGCGCAGCCATCATATCGGCTGTCTTTCCGTCTATCTGCGCCAGGCAACCGAGCGGCAAATGATGTGCATCGTCGCCTGTTCCGATCCCTCGGATGCGACCATGGCGCCCTTCGGCGGCACGACGCCGGTCTTCACCCCGGACCCGATCGCCATCGGCATTCCGACCACAGGCGATCCGATCATGGTCGATATCAGCTCTTCCATCACCACCAACGCCATGACCGGGCGGCTGAAGCGCGAGGGCAAGCGCTATCCCGGCAAATGGGCGCTCGACAAGGCGGGCCAGCCGACCGACGACCCGGCGGCGATTGCCGCGGGCGGCACCCTGCTTCCCACCGGCGGCGCCGATCATGGCCATAAAGGTTACGGCCTGGCGCTGACTGTCGAAGCGATGACCCAGGGGCTCTCCGGCTATGGCCGTTCGCGGAAGCCGACGATCTGGGGCGCCAATGTCTATGTCCAGGTGATGGACCCGGCTGCCTTCGGTGGCGTGGAGAGCTATTTGCGCGAGACGAGCTGGGTCGCCGATCTCTGCCGGCAGAGCCCGCCGCCGGCCGGCAAGCCAAAGGTACGGCTTCCCGGTGAGCTGGCCGCGCAGCGCCGGCGTCAGGGGTTGGCGGAGGGGCTCGCGCTCTATCCCGGCATCATGGCCGGGCTGGAGAGCTGGGCGACAAAGCTGAAGGTTGCGCTGCCCAGGGCGATCTAAATTCTAAAGCCGCCAGCGCGTCGCCATGATGCAGGTGACGCCATCGCTTTCCTGGCCGTAATAGACGGTGAACAGCGAACCGTCCTTTGCCATCACGGTGCAGGGATAGCCCAGATCGCGGTTGGGCAGGCCGCCGCGGATGCGGATGGTGCGTTCGATATCCCAGCTCTCGCCGCCATCGTTCGAGATCACCGCGCGAATGCCGAAATCGGGCTGGCGCCAGCCATAGGTGCAGAGGATGCGCCCGTCCGGCAAGGCCAGCAGCTGCGGCGGATAGCCCTCGATCGGCAACCGGCGCGGCGGCGTCCAGCGGCGGCCCTCATCATCGGAGAAAACCGAATGCAGATGGCGGGTGCCGTTATCACGCATCAGCATCAGCAGCCGCCCGCTCGGCAGCTGGATCATATGCGGCTCCTCGAACTCGCTGCCGTCCTGGACTGCCGCCAGCCCCGGTGCTTCCCAGCGATGCCCGCCATCACCCGAGCGCAGGACGAAGACCTGCCGGTAGTTTGGAATATCGGTCAGCGGCAGCAGCAGGGTTCCATTTTCCAGCAACAGGGCGCCGCGCATGCCATAGCCGCCGCTGAAGGGCGCGGTCTCAAGCTTGTGGGATTCGCCCCAGCTTCGCCCGCCATCCTCAGAGAGATGAGCTACCGTGATGCCGCCGCCGCGCGCCCAAGGGGCCAGTGCCTCGGGATTGGCCAACATCGCCCTCTGTGGTGCGATCTCCGGCGACAGCGCCAGGTCGCGCACCAGCTCGGCCGGAAATTTCAGCGTAGCGCGGTCGGGCCGCGCCTTCGCGACATCCAGCGGATACCAGTGAAAGCGCCACTGGTTCAGCATCACCCGCCCGTCGCCGAGATCGGTAAGGCCGGCGCACTCCACCCCATGCCAATCGTAACTGGGCGCGGCCTGGGGAGCGCTCCAGCTCTCGCCCTCATCGGATGAGCGGATCAGCCAGTTGCGGAATTCGGGATCCTGCGGGGGATGCAGAACGACAGGGCGGCGGATCGTCTTGTTGAAGACGACCAGCCAATCCCCGCCGCTCAGCTGAGCGATATGTGCATGCGCGCTATAGGCATGCGGGTCGCGATGCAGGACCGCGTGTTTGGCGCCCGCTGCCTCGATCACGGCGTTGCGCGCGTCAGACCTTGAAGCGCGTGCAGAGCACGAACTGGATCGGCTTCGGATCGTCGCTCCATTCGTGATACGAGGCGACCACCGTACCGTCCGGCATCTGCTGCACGCTGGGATAGCCGATATGCTGGTAGACGCCCGGATGCTCCCAGTTGATGCCGCCCTTGGCGAGCTTGCCGCTGGCGGGCGACATGCGGCTGGAGCCCGGCGTATCGCTGATTGTCTTGCCCGGCACGCCGCCTTCGCGGATGACGAACTCGTTCTTGATGTCCCAGGTCAGGCCGTCCTTGGAGATCACGCCGCGCACGCCATAAGGCGGGCGGCGATAGCCGTAGATCATCAAATAGCGCCCGTCCTTCAGCTGGATTGCTTCCGCCGGATAGCCCCAGATGTTCAGCCATTTCGGCGGCGACCAGGTGAAGCCCTCATCGTCGGATGTCACCATCACCATGTTCTTGGCATCGCCGCTGGGATTGACATGAGTGCGCAGGAAGCAGACCAGGCGCCCGCCCTTGAGGCGCAGCAGCGCTGGCTCCTCGTAATCGATGATGCTGGCCGGGTCATAAGCGAGCGTCGAATAATATTCCCAGTTGTCGCCGCCATCGTCGGAGCGCATCAGCGCCGAGCGGGTGGATTCGCCCTCGCCCTCTTCTTCATAGCCGTGGATGCGGCCATAGAGTCCCATCAGGATCGAGCCGTTGGGCATTTCCCAGCAGCCGAGGCGGCAGCCGCCATGCTTTAGCGGGCGCACATTGACCGGGATCATGTCCGACCAGGTCTTGCCGCCATCCGTCGACTTGACGACAAACGTGCCGAGCCAGCTTTGCGTCTTGAAAGCCCAGGTCCAGTTGCCCCATTCGTCGGTCAGCGGATGGCTGCTCCAGGAGGGTTGCTCGGGCTTGATGCCGCGCTTGAAGAAGCCGGTCAGCGTGAAGTTGACGATCAGGGTTCCGTTCTTCAGCTCGCAGATGCCGCAATCCCAGTTGCCGGTGGTCTGGCTCCACGGAATCACCACGGTGGGCTTGCCCCAGGTCTTGCCGCCATCCTTGGAGCGGGCCATCAGCGTCTGGCCGCTGTCATGGTGATAGGGGAAGCGCTCTTCGTTGAACACCGCCAGCAGATCGCCGTTCTTCAGGACGCGGGTGGCGATCTGATTGATGGCGTGGCTGGGATGCTTGAAAATCGTGTGGGTGGTGGCGTTTTTCGGCATCGGAAGGATTCCTGTGGACAAGGGAAAGACCGCCAAAGCTTGCGCCCGGCCCCTGAGCCGGGCTTGATGATTTAGGACAACAACCTGACCGAATTTCGCAAGGCTGCGCGGCGCGCCGGCGCCTGCGATCAGAGCCGCCGGCCCGATGCCGCATCGAAAGCGTGGAGTGCGGCCGGCCGCGCCCGCAGGCTGAGCTCGGATCCCAGCGCCGGCAGGATGCGTTCGTTCAGCAGCACGGTGACGCGCCGGCCGGCGACCTCGAACACGATCTGTACCTGGCCGCCCATGGGCTCGACCAATGCCACGCGGCCGCTGAGCCCGCCTGCCCCTTCGCCGACACTGAGATGTTCGGGACGGATGCCGAGCAAGCACTTCCTGCCCTTCCTCGCCGCCAAAGGCGTCGGGCAGCTGGATGACGGTGCCGCTCTCGATCATCGCCGCACGCTGGCTGCCGCTGCGCTTGAGGCGCGCCGGCAGCAGGTTCATGGCCGGCGAGCCGATGAACTCGGCGACAAAGACATTGCCGGGGCTGTCATAGAGCTCCAGCGGCGTGCCGATCTGCTCGATCACGCCGTCGCGCAGCACGACGATCCGGTCGGCCATGGTCAGCGCCTCGATCTGGTCATGGGTCACATAGACCGTCGTCGTCTTCAGGCGCTGATGCAGCGATTTGATCTCGCTGCGCATGCTGACGCGCAGCTTGGCATCCAGGTTGGAAAGCGGCTCATCGAACAGAAACACTTTGGGATCGCGCACGATGGCGCGGCCCATGGCAACGCGCTGGCGCTGGCCGCCGGAGAGTGCTGCGGGCCGGCGATGAAGATAATCCGTCAGGTTCAGTATGGTGGCGGCAGCCTTGACCCGTTCCTCGATCAGCTTCTTGTCGGCTTTGCGCACGCGCAGCGAAAACGCCATGTTTTCCGCCACTGTCATGTGCGGATAGAGGGCGTAGCTCTGGAACACCATGGCGATGTCGCGCGCCTTGGCCGGAAGATCGGTCACATCGCGCCCGCCGATGGAAATCCGCCCGGCATTGGCCGTCTCCAGCCCGGCCAGCAGGCGCAGCATGGTGGATTTGCCGCAGCCCGAGGGGCCGACAAGGGCCAGGAACTCGCCATCGCCGATGGAAAGGTTGATGTCGCGCAGCACCTGAACGGGGCCGAAGGATTTCGCCAGACCTTGAATTTCGATTGCCGCCACGCCGCGTTCCTCCCCACCTTGATTTTTCTGGCCGGTTTTCCCGGCTTCTTGACGGCGATGCCCGGCTTCGTAGCAACAATGATAGTCACAAGGATCGGAGGCGTGAAAGTGCACTTTCCGCGTCCGTGTGAAATCATCAAGTGGGCGGCTCAAAAGATCAACCCCGCCCGGACAATCGAACGGATCATTTATGCGAGCCGACGGAGCGCGTCGGATCAGGCCGCACACAAAGTGCGGCGCGTCCTGCACCGCATGGCGCCACAACGGGAGTCATCAAGGGAGGTTGTCGATGTCGAAGATCAGGATATCGCGCCGGCAGTTCACCAAGGGGGTAGCAGCGAGCGCCGCTGTCGCCGCCACCGGCTCGTTCTCGCATATCAAGAAGGTCTACGGAGCCGACGCCATCGAGCTCAATCACTGGAGCTGGCTGTCCGCCTCCGACGGCGAAGTCTGGCAGCAGGTCATCAACAATTTCAACGACGCCCACAAGGACAAGGGCGTCCAGATCAAGCTGACCCTGGTTCCCGACGACCAGTACAACACCAAGGTTCTCGCTTCCGCCGCCACCGGCCAGGCGCCGGATTTCGGCTGGGGCACCGCCGGCCAGCGCGCGCAATGGGCCAAGGACGGCGTGATCGTGCCGCTGGACGATCTCGCCAAGCAGGTCGGCCTCGACCTGACCGACTTCACCCGATTTCTCGATGCAGTCCTCGCGCTACGTGAAATACGACAACAAGCTGTTCATGATCCCGATGGATCTGATGAGCCTGCAGCCCGAGGTCAATCTCGACCATCGTCAAGGAAGCCGGCCTCGATCCGGAGAAGTTCCCCGACCGACGGCGACACGCTGATCGAATGGGCCAAGGCGATGACCAAGCGCGACGGCGACAAGGTCACGCGCTCGGGCATCATGATGACCGGCTCCGGCGTGCAGCCGACCGTGACCTGGGGCATCGTCTCGCAGCAGATGGGCTTCCGCCGGGCGAGCGACGATCTGAAGACCGCCTGCGTCAATCCCGATGCCGGCAAGAAGGCCATGCAGTGGGTGCTCGACCTGTTCGACAAGCACAAGGTCTCCACCCGCGACGTTACCGACCGCTACAAGGCGTTCGGCACCGGCCAGGGCGCGCATCTTCTGGACCGGGCCCGTGGACGCTCAACGGCTATGTCAACCAGAAGCTCAACTTCCGCACCTATCTCTTCCCGAAGATCGGCGAGGAACAGGTAACCTATTTCGAAATGGGCGGCCTGGAAGCCTACGTGCAGAAGGACGAGAGCCGCTACGAAGCCACCATGCAGGCGATCAAATGGATCTCCGACAACGGCTTCCTGTGGACGACCAAGGGCCGTGGCGCTTCGCCGCGTCTCTCCACTTTGGCGCGGGCGGACTACAAGACGGCCGGCCATCCCTGGTCGGTGCGCGGCGCCTTCGTCGACGGCATGAGCTTCGCCAAGGCGGGCGAAATTCCGGTCCTCGCCGGCCCGGATTTCACCATCTATTCGGGCGACGACATCCTGGCCAAGACGCTGGCTGCCGTCTGGGCCGGACAGAAGACCATCGACCAGGCCATGTCGGAGATTCAGGAGAAGTGGCAGGCCGATCTGGATGCCGGCTGATCCGATCGTTTGAGCGGATTATCGAGTTGATCCTGGCGCAAATCCCGCCCCGGCCCTTGCGGCCGGGGCGGATCGCCCCATGAGCGGGAGATGAGCGAGCGCGCCGCATCCCTGACCGAGCGGCGGCCGACCGATTGGGTCGCCTATCTGTTCGTCGCGTTTTTCACCGTGCCGTTTTTGATCTTCAACGTCGGTCCGATCATCTTCGGCGCCGGCATCGCGTTTACCAAATGGGGCATCTTCGGCAAGCCCGAATGGATCGGCTTCAGGAATTTCACCGATTCCTTCAAGGATGTCTGGGTCGGCATCGCCTTCCGCAACACGCTGCTCTATGCCCTGATCATCGTGCCCGGCGTGGTCATCCTGGGGCTGATCTTCGCCCTCTATGTGAACCGGCGCTGGCCGCTCTCCAGCCTGGTGCGCACGCTATTCTTCTCGCCCAACGTCGTGTCCTCCACGGTGATCGGGCTCGTCTGGGTGTGGCTGCTCGATACCCAGTTCGGGCTGATCAATCACTATCTGGGGCTGATCGGCATCCCCAACATCCCCTGGCTGACCAGTACCCAATGGTCGCTGATCGGCGTCAGCATCGCCTCGATCTGGTGGGATCTGGGCCTGGCCTTCGTGCTGTTTCTGGCGGCACTCCAGGATCTGCCGAAGGAGCTGTACGAGGCGGCGGAGATCGATGGGGTGAATGCCTGGCAGCGGCTGCGCTTCGTGACATTGCCGCAGCTTCGCCCCGTCATCAGCATGGTGATCACCCTGCAGATGATCGCGAGCCTGCGCATCTTCAGCCAGGTCTATGTGATGACCAATGGCGAGCCGGCGGGCTCGTCGTCATCGGTCATCTTCTACATGTACCAGACGGCGATCACCCGCAGCCTGTTCGGCTATGCCTCCGCCATCGCCATGATGCTGTTCGTGATGATCCTGGTCATCACCGTGATCCATCGGCGTCTGATCCGGGAGATGTGAGCCATGGCCGACGGTGTCATCGCCCGTGCCAACCGCCGCCTTCGCCCCTTCGGCCTGACCGTGGGCGAAGTGCCGGTCTGGCTCGGCGGCTTGATCATTTCGCTGCTCTGGGCCGCACCCTTCGTGTGGATGGTCTCAACCTCGCTCAAGCATTCCAACGAGGTGATGACCCTCAATATCGAATGGCTGCCGCCGCATCCCACGCTGGAGAACTACATCCGCATCTTCAGCGAATATCCGGTGCTGCGCTGGGGACTCAACAGCGTGGTGGTCGCTGTCATCAGCACCGCGCTCAGCGTGATCTCGGGGGCGCTTGCCGGCTATGCGCTGGCGCGGCTGCGCTTTCCCGGGCGCGACCTGCTGTTCGGGTTGTTTGTTGCTTCGCTGATGGTGCCGACCGAGGTCTGCGTCGTGCCGCTGCTGCTGGCGATGATCAAGGTCGGCTGGGCCAACAGCTATCAGGCGCTGATCCTGCCCAGCGTCGGCAATGTCTTCAGCGTCTACATCTTCCGCCAGTTCTTCCTGAAGTTTCCCAGCGACCTGGAAGATGCGGCCAAGATGGATGGCGCCAGCCAGATGATGATCTTCTGGAAGATCGCTTTTCCCCTGGCGCGAGCGCCGCTGATCGCGGCCACGGTCATCCTGTTCACCCTCAACTGGAACAACTTCCTCTGGCCGCTGCTGATAACCTTCGACGATTCGATGAAGACGCTGCCCGTGGGCATCGCAGCCTTCGCACCCGTCGTCGGCACCCACACCCAGCTCGAGGGCTTTGCCGTCGGCATGGCGGGCATCACCATCCTGAGCCTGCCCAGCCTGCTGCTGTTCCTGGGGCTGCAGCGCTATTTCATCCAGGGCATCGCCAGCGGCGCCCTGCGCGGCTAGCCGGGCCGGGGACACATAAATCTGCCCCGTCTGCTTTACCTCTGAAAGCGGGCAACGAGCAGACATGGATCTAGATCAGCTTTGTGCCAGAAGCGGACAGAGAACTAAGTGTATGAATAGAGCCGCTTAGAGCAAAATCGGATCAGGTTGATTTAACCTGATCCGTGAATCTTGCTCTCATTCAACAAATTAGCGGCTAATTCGCGTCCCAGGTCGAACCGACCTGGGACGATCGGGCGCTGGACCGTTCAAATGTCCGGTCGCGGCTAGAAATCCATGTCGCCCATGCCACCCATACCTCCCATGCCACCACCCGGCATGGACGGCGCCGCTCTCTTTTCCGGCTTATCCGCGACCATCGCTTCGGTCGTAACGAGGAGCGCTGCTATGGAGGCGGCTCCCTGAAGGGCAAGGCGCACGACCTTGGTCGGGTCGATGATCCCCGCCCTCACCATGTCGACATAGGTTCCGTTTTTCGCGTCAAATCCATGATTGACGTCGCCTTGCTCCAACAGCTTGCCGACGATCAGTCCGCCGTCCTCACCCGCATTTTCCGCTATCAGGCGGGCCGGGTAAGCGAGCGCACGACGGACGATATCGATGCCCACCTTCTGGTCGTTGTTGGCCGAGCGAAGTTTCGCCAGCACTCTCGTACCGTACAACAGCGCCACCCCGCCGCCTGGGACAACGCCCTCCTCGACCGCAGCGCGGGTGGCATGCATGGCGTCATCGACCCGGTCCTTGCGCTCCTTTACTTCCACCTCGCTGGCGCCGCCGACACGAATGATCGCCACGCCGCCGGCGAGCTTGGCCAGCCGTTCCTGCAACTTCTCCTTGTCGTAGTCGGAGGTCGTCTCCTCGATCTGGGCCCGGATCTGAGCTACCCGAGCCTCGATGTCCTTCTTTTTGCCTGCCCCATCGATGATCGTTGTGTTGTCCTTGTCGATGCGGACCCGCTTCGTTTTGCCCAGCATGTCGAGGGTGACGTTTTCGAACTTGATGCCAAGATCGTCGCTGATCACCTGGCCTCCCGTCAGTGTGGCAATGTCCTCCAACATGGCCTTGCGGCGATCGCCGAACCCCGGCGCTTTGACCGCAGCGACCTTCAGGCCGCCGCGCAGTTTGTTGACCACGAGCGTAGCCAGGGCCTCGCCCTCCACATCCTCGGCGATGATCAGCAGCGGTTTGCCGCTTTGCACCACTGCCTCGAGCAGGGGCAGAATGGCCTGAAGGCCGGGAAGTTTCTTCTCGTGCAACAGGATGTAAGGATTTTCGAGTTCGGCGAGCATTTTTTCGGCGTTTGTCACGAAATAGGGCGAGAGATATCCGCGGTCGAACTGCATGCCCTCGACGATGTCGAGTTCGGTCTCCATGCCCTTGGCTTCTTCGACCGTGATTACGCCCTCGTTACCCACCTTTTGCATGGCCTTGGCGATCATGTCGCCGATTTCGCGGTCGTCATTGGCCGAGATCGTGCCGACCTGGGCGATCTCCGCGCTCGTCGAAATCTTCTTGCTTCGCTTCTTGATGTCTTCGATCACGGCCTCGACGGCCAGATCGATACCGCGCTTCAGGTCCATCGGGTTAAGACCGGCGGCTACAGCCTTGATCCCTTCCTTCACAATTGCCTGCGCCAAAACGGTCGCGGTGGTCGTTCCATCGCCCGCAAGCGTGCTGGTCTTGGAGGCGACCTCCTTCACCATCTGGGCGCCCATGTTCTCGAACTTGTCAGAAAGCTCGATCTCCTTGGCGACCGTGACACCGTCTTTGGTGATGCGGGGCGCGCCGTAGGATTTGTCGAGGACCACGTTGCGGCCCTTGGGACCGAGGGTCACTTTGACGGCGTTGGCGAGGATGTCCACACCGCGCAACAGGCGGTCGCGGGCATCGGTGCTGAATCTTACTTCTTTGGCGGCCATGACTCTTCAATCCTCTCTAAGCAGCTTTGCGCTTGGAACCCGATTTATCGGCGACGATGCCCAGGGCGACGATGCCCAGAAGGTCGGATTCCTTCATGATCATCAGGTCCTCTCCGTCGATCTTGATCTCCGTTCCGGACCATTTGCCAAAGAGCACCCGGTCACCAGCCTTGACGTCCAGGGGGCGAATGCTGCCGTCCTCGCCACGAGCGCCCGGCCCCGCGGCCACGACTTGACCTTCCATCGGCTTTTCCTGCGCGGTATCGGGAATAATGATGCCGCCGCTGCTCTTTTCTTCCTGGGCGATGCGACGGACCAGGACACGGTCCTGTAGCGGGCGGAATTTCATTGAATGATCCCTTTTTCTGCTGAAGGTGAGCAGCTTAGCACTCTCGGCTCAAGAGTGCTAATCACAACAAGTAGTTCGCTGGCGAGGGCGGAGGTTGAGCCGATGCGAGCAGCAGAGACGATTAAGCGGACGGCTTCACGCACGGCTCCGGGAACCGATTGCAAGCCGGTGCTCACGCTTACAGGGCGCCCTAATGTTCGACCAGGTACAGGCGCCAGCGTTCTGGCACGCCCCTCAGCTGGTGAAATCCACGATCCTTGAAGCGGATTCCTGACTGCGCCATCAGATCCTTGACCGCGCTCGAGACCAGGATTTCGCCGCCGCGCGCTTTCGCGGCGACGCGCGCGCCGATGTGAAATGCGAGGCCGAACACCTCAGCCCCGCTCACTTTGTATTCGCCCGCATGCAGCCCCACCCTGATCTCCAGCCCCAGCGTGCGCACGGCCTCACGGATTGCAGCCGCGCAGCGGACTCCGGCCGCCGGCGCGCCGAACGTCGCCAGCAGCCCGTCCCCCGTCGTCACGACTTCTTTTCCGCGCAATGCCTTCAGCTCTCTGCGCACGGCGGCGTAATAGTGATTCATCACCTGGGTCCAACGCGCATCGCCCAGCCGGGCGGCTTTTTCGGTGGACCGGACGATGTCGACAAACAGGATCGTGGCGAGCGCTTGTTCGAGCTCGGCGCCACGAGCGGCGCGTTGGCGCCGCATCGCAATATTTCCAGCCAGCGGTTCATAGCGATGGCTGCGCCGCCGCGCGATGGCTGCTTTTGCATAGTCTTTCGCCCGCTGCGCCGTGCCGCAACGAACGGCTTTCTCTCGCGGCGGAAGCGTCCAGGAAACCCTTCGCCCATCTCCGACGCCATTGACCTCGACGGCGCCCCACTTCAGGTGAATCGTCGAGCCAACCCGCCGAACGCACCATGCCTTCGACGTGTATCCGGAAACGTTGGACTGATGGAGTCCGATGCGCAGGAACTTGGGCATATATGTGCGGGCGATTGAAAGACTGTTGGGCTTACTAAAGCTAAAGCGTAATCACACATTCCTGCAGTGACAACAATACTCCCAGGCGAAAATTTGCCTGTGGCTCGCCTGATAGGGAGCCCACGCCATAGTTCTTACCCCGCAAACTCCGGCAGATCGACCTTCAGGCTCGCGGCCGCTTCGACGATCTCGGCGCAAGTGCCGGCATCGACAGAGATACCTTCGCGCAGCCGTTCGACACGCCTCTGCCGTTCGGGGTCGCCGGGGATCAGCACCGGCTCGGCCGGGTTGCGTACCGGCGAAGCCGTGGCATAGGCGGTGTAGTCGCGGATCTCCTGGCGAATCCAGTCGCTATCGCCCAGGCGGCCGGGATCGATGATAAAGGCCAGCATGCCGTTGGTGATGGTGTCGCGCCCCTGATTATCGGGCTTCACCGTGCCGCTGCCGGTCACGGCACCGGCCAGCAGCTGGCAGACGAAGGCCAGCGCATAGCCCTTATGCTCGGCCATGGGCAGCAGAGCGCCGGGCGGTGTGGTGAACATGTCGCGGGGATCGCGCGAGGGCTCGCCGCGATTGTCGATGATCAGGTCGGGCGCCAGGGTCTCGCCCTTGTTGCGCGAGACGCGCACCTTGCCCATGGCGATCTTGCTGGTGGCCATGTCGAGAATGACGGGCCGGCCGGGCTCGGCGGCGGGAATGGCGATGCAGACCGGATCGGTCGAGAGCCGGCCATCCAGGCCGCGATGGGGCGCCACCAGCGGTTTGTGGCCCATGACATTCACGAAGTGGACGGAGATCAGACCGGCCGCGGCACATTGCTCGCCGTAGCTGCCGATGCGCCCGATATGGTGGGCGTTGCGCAGCGCCACCACTGCGGAGCCGGTCTTGCGCGCCCTGTCGATGCCGAGCCCAGTCGCCGTCTTCGCCACCACCTGGCCATAGCCGCGCAGCCCGTCATAGACGATGAAGGCGCCGTCATCCTTGACCACCTTGCCCGGTTCGTTGGGCTTCAGCGTGCCGTTGCCCAGGTTCTTGAGATAGGCCGGCAGCATGCCGACGCCATGGCTGTCATGGCCGCGCAGATTGGCCTCGATCAGATGATCGGCGACGATCGCCGCTTCCGGCGCGGCACTGCCGGCGGCATGCAGGATGCGGATCACCGCGCCACGGAGCGGTTCGACGGGGATGAGCATGCGGAGGACCCTTGGAAAGGAAAACCGCGGGACGCCCGGACAAGCAGCCGAGCTTCGCCTATTCTAACCGCATCATGCTGCCCGCCAAGGATCGTCTCACCCTCTGCTTTGCCCATGTCGCCTATCGCCTGCAGGAACGCTTCCTGGCGCGGGATACCGGCATGGCGAGTGTCGAGGTGCGCTCGCTGGAGGAGCTGCAGCGCCGCATAACCGAGACCGATGTGCTGGTGGTTTCCGGGCTCTGGCGCAACACCTTGTTCGACCAGGCGCCGCGGCTTCGCTTCATCCAGTCGATCAGCGCGGGCGTCGACCAGTACGACGCCGCGGCGCTGAAGGCGCGCGGTATCCACCTTGCCAGCGCCCAGGGCGCCAATGAACGCGCCGTGGCCGAACACGCCATGGCGCTGATCCTGGCGCTGACGCGCCGCCTGCCCTGAGGCGCGCGACAATCAGGCCCGCCATCATTGGCGCCCGATGATGAGCGAATTCGCCCGCCGCGAGGATGAACTCGGCGGCAAGACACTCCTTATCATCGGCTACGGGCGCATCGGCCAGAGGTTGGGAAAGCTCGCCAAGGCCTTCGATCTTCGCGTCATTGGCGTGCGGCGAGACGCGGCGGCCGGCGGCGCCCATGCCGATTCCGTTCATCCGATCGGCGAGCTGCCTGCCCTGCTGCCGAAGGCCGATATCGTGGCGCTGACCTGCCCGCTGACGCCGCAGACCGAGCGGCTGATCAATGCAAACGCCCTGGCAGCGATGAAGCCCTCGGCCCTGCTGATCAACGTCGCCCGCGGGCGCTGCGTCGACGAGCCGGCCCTGCTCGTCGCCTTGAACGAAGGTAGGCTCGCCGGGGCCGGGCTCGATTGCTTTGCCGAGGAGCCGCTGGCGGCCGAATTGCCCGCTGTGGGATTTCCCCAATGTGGTGGTCACGCCCCATAGCGCCGGCGAAACCCGGCGTTACGAGGATAATGTCCTCGACCTGCTGCTGGAAAATCTCGACCGGCTCTGGTCGAACCGCCTGCCGCTCAAAAACCAGATCGTCTAGCGCCTCAATACGTCGCGCGGCCGCCGGAGAGATCGAAGGTAAATCCGGTTGTGAAGCTGCAAGCAGGTGAGACGATCCAGGCGATCATCGCCGCCACCTCGTCCAGCTCGCCGCAGCGCCGCATCGGGATCTTGTCGGTCATGTACTTGACCGTCGCCTCGGGCAGCGCATCGACGAGCGGCGTGCGGATGACCGCCGGCGCCAGCGCGTTGATGGTCACCCCCGTCTCCGGGTAATCCTTGCCCAGCGATTTCACCAGGCCGATCAGCCCCGCCTTGGTCGTCGAATAAGCCGTCATGCCGGCATTGCCCTCCTTGCCGGCGATGGAGGCGACATGAAGGATGCGCCCGTATTTGCGCGCCAGCATGCCGGGCAGGACAGCCTGGCTAAGTACGAGGGCACCGCGCAGATTGATGCGATGGACCTCGTCGAAATTGGCGAGATCGACCTCATGCCCCTTGATGTTGGTGCGCCCGGTGATGCCGGCGCAGTTGACCACGGCATGCAGCCCGCCGGCTTTCTTCTCGGCCGCCGATATCGCTTTGGGCGTGCCCGCATCGTCGGTGATATCGAGGGGGAGCGCACTGGCCTTGGCGCCGATCGCTTTCGCCACGGCCTCCGCCGCTGCCTTGTCCCGGTCGGCACAGATGACCGTGGCGCCCTGGGCGGCGAGGAATTCGGCGCTCGCCTTGCCGATGCCGCTGCCGGCCCCCACCACCAGGACGGTATAGGACCCGTCCTTCTTAACGACATCGCCGAAGCGTCCGATATCCCAACTCATGATCAAATCCTCACGCTTGCCTGATGCAAAATCATACCTGTTTGTAGTGATCCTCGGCTAACCTTCGCCCTAGCAAAGTCTTCACCCGACCCGCCGACGGAGCCCCGACAATCATGCGTATTACCAAGGTTGAAGCGATCCTGCTGCGCCCCAAGGGTGGCATCGATACCTCCATCGGCGACGGCAGCCAGGATGGCGTGCTGGTACGCGTGCATACGGATGAGGGCATCACTGGCCTCGGCGAGATCGATTCCTCGCCCTCGGTCGCCAAGGCGATTATCGATGCGCCGCCCTCGCACAAGATCTGCTCGGGTCTGGCAGCATTGCTGGTCGGCGAAAACCCGCTGGAGATCGGGCGCCTCTGGCAGAAGATGTATCGCGGTTCGCTTTATTTCGGACGGCGGGGTGCTACGATCCACGCCATCAGCGGTGTGGAGATCGCGCTGTGGGACATCGCCGGCAAGGCGGCGGGCAAGCCCGTGCATGCGCTGCTTGGCGGGGCGCGGCGCAAATCGATCAAGGCCTATGCCAGCACCCTGATGCCTGACACGCCGGCCGAAGCCGCCCGCGTGATCGAGACGCAGCTCAAGGCCGGGTTCAAGGCGGTGAAGCTGGGCTGGGGTCCGCTGGGCCGATCGAAGGATCTCGACGTGGCGCTGGTGGCGGCGGCGCGCAAAGCAGGCGGCCCAGATTTCGACCTGATGCTGGATGTCGGCAAGGGCTGGACCTCGGTGCGCGATGGCATCGACCGCGCGCGCCGCATGGAGGAGCATAACCTCTACTGGATCGAGGAGCCGTTCTGGCCTGACGATTACGGCAAATACGCAGCATTGGCGGCGGCCGTGCCGACGCCGATTGCCGGCGGCGAAGAGGAAACGACCCTCGCCGATTTCGAACGCCTGGCGGAAAAAGGCCATGTCGAGGTGCTGCAGCCCGATGTGACCCGCGCCGGCGGCATCAGCGAATGCCTGCGCGTGGCCGACTATGCGCGGCGCAAGGGCAAGCGCTGCGTGCTGCATGCCTGGAGCACCGGCATCATCAAGGCCGCCACCTTGCATGTGCTCGCGGCCATGGAAGAGGCCGAATACATGGAATACTGCGTGCAGACGACGGATCTGAACCAGAAGCTGGTCGCGCGAAAAATTCCCGCTGAAGGATGGCCACGTCGCCATTCCCGACAAGCCGGGCCTTGGCGTCGAGCTTGATGAGGCGGTACTGAAGCAATACGCGGTCCAGAACTAGAGTTTGCCGAGCATCTCCGCATAGCGCTTGGCCGCCGCCAGACCGAACTTCGTCGGCGGCGTCGAAGGCAGGCGCGGCGCCGTCTCGGTGATGCCCAATCGGTGGGCCAGCACCGGCTTGCCGTAGACCAGGAACGTATCCATCGATTCCATCAGCATGATCAGCAGCGGCAGGACCTTGGCGTAGAGCCGCTCCGCCTCCGCGACGTTCTTGGGCTTGCCCTTCGCCATCTGGTCGAAGGCCTGGACCAGCACGTCAAAGGCTTCACCGCCCGGGATGATGCCGACGGCGCCGGCGCGCATGGAATCCAGCATCTCGATCCCGTCGCGGCCGTTGAAGACATCGACCTCGCCGCGGGTTTCCTCGCGCAGGCGAGCCACCGTGATCGCGGTTGCCTCCAGCTTCACGATCTTGAAATTCGCATGATTGCGATGGAGCGTGCGGATGCCGGTGTCGGACAATCCGATGCCGAGATATTCCGGCGCGTTCTGGATCGCGATCGGAATGGGGGAAGCGTCCGCAACGGCACCGAAGAAGCGGATCAGCTCCGATTCCGGCACATGTTTGACTTGTGGTGGCTGCAGGATGACCCAACCGGCGCCGGCCGCGGCCGCGGCTCTGACGAAGTCGATCTGCCCGGCAACGCTGTTCTCCGCCACGGTGACCGCCAGCGGCGCCTTGCCGTTGAGATCCTCCGCGACCCATTCCATCAGCATGCGCCGCTCGGATGTGGAGAGCTTGTTCACCTCGGTCGCCAGGCCCAACACGGCGACGCCATGCACCTTGTGCTTCAGCATGGCTGCCACCTGCCGGCGCGTCGATTCGCGCACCAGGCTGCCCTTCTTGTCGAACAGGGCATAGACCATGGGATAGACGCCGAAGAAGCCGGATTTGGTTTTCATGTGAATTCGTTCTCCCGCGCGTTACAGCGCCATTCTGACTGTTGCGTTAGGCCCAATCGCTGAAGGAGCCTGCCGAGTATCATGAAGACGACGATTTGCGTCATGTCGACCCGCCCTTCTGCAGCGCCACCGGATAGACGATTTCGGCCTGGCTGAATCGGCCCTTCTCCAGGCGATGCAGAATTTCGACGCCACCGCGCGCACCCAGCTCATAGGCGGGCGAGCGCACCGTGGTCAGGACCGGCGAGGTGTATTGGGAAAATTCGAAGGCATTGAAGCCGGTAATGACGATGTCGTTCGGCACCTTCAGCTTGCGCACGGCCATCAGCTTCATCGCCGCGATGCCCATCTGATCGTTGCCGGCGATGATCGCGTCGGGCAGGCCGTGAGCGGCGATGTCCTGATTGAGCGCCGCCTGGGTATCGTCGAGCTCGGCATCGCCGCACTCCACGATCCGCAATTTTGCCGAGGCGCCGTGGCGCCGCGCGGCCTTGCGTGCGCCCCTGACCCGCTCGGTGATCGCCGGCCATTGGGCCGAGGGCACCAGCATGATCAGCTTGCGCGCACCCAGCCCCAGCACCTCGTCCGCCACCATCCGGCCACCCTCGTCATCGGCCTGGCGGATCAGGCAGATGTCGGCATTGCGGAACGGCAGGGTGTCCTGAAACACCACCAGCGGCTGGCCCAGCGCCAGGACCGCCTCGACGATGCCGCGGCGCACGGAATCCGGACCCGACATCATCATGCAGATCGCATCGCTGCTGATGCCGCGGATCAGCGAGGAACTGGGAAAGGCATGGGGTGCCACGCCCTGGAGCAGCAGGCCATAGCCCTGCGAGTTGAGCTGGTTGCTGAGGCCCGCCACGATGTGGGTGGTGAAGGGATCGGCCAGATAATGCGGCTGCTCGTCGATGATGATCATGCCGATGGAGAGCTGTCTTGCGAGGCGCAGGCTGCGCGCCATGGCATGGGGGCGATAGCCGAGGCGCTTGATCTCCGTCTCGATGCGCGTGCGGGTCTCGGCGCGCATGGTGCCGCTGCGCTCGTTGATCAGGTTGGAGACGGTCATGGGCGAGACGCCGGCGGCATCCGCCACATCACGAATGGTGGCCCGGCCCGGCTGGGCCAGCTTCTGCGCTCGCCCGTTCTTGCGAACTTTCACGCCCGCCATGTTGTCCGGCCATGCATTCAGGCCACCGCGGGCAGGTTCGCGCTGCGGAACAGGATTTTCCCGGCAACGGCAATCTCGACATCGCGCAGATAGGGTTTGAGCACCGAGGGATTGACCCGCATGCCCAGGCCCGGCGCCTCGGGCAGGCGGATCAGCCCATCCTTGTCCGGCATGATGTGATTGCTGGTGATGTCGAGGGCAAGCTGGCGCGGCGCAAAGGGAAATTCGGCGATGCGATGTTCGGCTAGACCGGCATAAGGCTGGAGCGAGGCCGATAGCGCCAGATGCGAGGTGAAGGTGTGATTGACGAAGGTGACGCCCTTGGCCACGGCATGATCGGCCACTTCCTTTGCCGGGCCGATTCCACCGATGCGTCCGGTATCGATCTGGATGAAGCCGACCTTGCCGAAATCGATCAGGTTGAAGGCCATCGGCGACGAATGGCAGCCTTCGCCGCCCGCCATTTTCACTTTTGAACTGCGGCCAGCCAAGCTCGCATAAGCGGCCAAGGCATCGGGCAGGAACGGCTCTTCGAGCCACAGCACATTGGCCTTTTCCAGCGCCTGCAGCCGCAGCGCGGCGCTCGCGACATCCTGGGCAAAGATCTGGCCGGCATCGATCAGGACATGGGCATCCTCGCCCATGCCGGCGCGCGCGGCCTCCACATGGGCGGCGTCACTGGCAGCGCTGCCTTCGCCATAACCGGCCCAGCCGAATTTGGTAGCGCGGAATCCCGCCTGGCGTGCCGCTTTCGCGCGCGCTTCAGTCTCCTGCGGCGTGGCGCCGAACAGCTGGGAAGCATAGGCGAGCTTGGGTTCGCACCTCTTGTAGCCGAGCAGCCGATAGACCGGCTCCGACAGCGCCTTGCCCAGCGCATCCCACAGCGCGATCTCGATGCCCGAAAATGTATGCGGTGCCTGGAGCAGATCCATGCTGTTGAACTGCACAGTGGCGCGAATTTTAGCGATGTCCCTGGGATCGTTGAGCGGCTGGCCAAGCACGGATTCGCTGACCGGCCGGCAAGCCCCGTGGGACATCGGCGTGACATAACTGGCGATACAGGTCAGCGGCGAGGCTTCGCATTCGCCCCAGCCGGTATGCGCCCCCGCCTGGACCCGGACGAGCAGCGCGTCCTGGCTGCCGTCGGCATCGGTGGTGACCGTCGGCATCGACAGATAGAAGAAATCGACGGCATCGATCTTCATGCACGCGACCCCTCTGGGGGTTGCCGCAAGGCAAGCAGCCTCGCGGACGACGACGTAAGGCTTTGGGAATTCGGCGGGAGGTGCGGCCTTGCGGGCCGCACCTCCGCCGGAGACGTTACGTGACCGGTTACTTCGCGATCGGGTAGTACCAGAGATTGCGGTCGGTCAGGCCGAACTGCGCGATGATCTTGCGCAGGCTGCCATCGCCACGCATCTCGTCGAGAGCCCGCGAGACGGCGTGGTTCAGATCCACGTCGTCCTTGGACAGGGCGTAGCGCGCATAGCCGTATTCTTCCGGCGCCACTTCGTATCCCGTGGCCAGTTCCATTGCCGCTTCCGGATGGGCCTTCATGAACTCGCCGATCTTGATGTCGTCTTCCATGATGACATCGACGCGGCCGGCGATCAGGTCGGCAAACTCCGCCTCGTTGGAGGTGTAGAGCTTGAGTTCCTTAAGGTCGGTCCGCTTCTCGAGCAGGCCCTGGTTGAAGCTGCCGCGCACGGTGCCCACCGTGTGGCCGGCCATATCACCCGCGGTATGGATATTCTTCGGGTTGCCCTTCTCCACGGCGAGAGCCGAACCGTACCAATAGGCCGGGCTGGTGAAGGCCACGACCAGCAGGCGCTTCGGATTCTCATGCAGGTTGTCGACCACCACGTCCCAGCGCTTGGCGCCAATGCCGGGGATCAGAGCGTCGAACTGGACGATTTCCCACTTCACATTGGTGATGCCGAGACGCTTGCAGATCTCGGTGAAGATCTGCACGTCGATACCGTCATATTGCTTCGTCTTTTCGTCCTGATAGGTGTAGGGCGGATCGTTGGAAATGCCGAGCGTGATGCCGTTGGCGACAACACGCTTGTACGAGCCGTCACCGCCGTTGAAGCTCACGCCCGGAACGGTGGGATCGGCTGCCTGCACGGCCGCACATCCCAGTCCCAGTGCGAAGGCGAATGCCACCACGCTGATTACGCTTTTAGTGATCGATCGCATCGTTTCCTCCTGTTTGCAGTCCAGTTGCCGTTTCTACTTTCTCTAAATCAGCCGTCGGCTCGGCGCAGGAAATGAACGCCCCCCGTTACGCCGTTGGCTCCGTCTCCTCGCCCGATTCCTGATTGCGTTGCAGGACCGTGCGCAGGAATTGCGATGTTCTTTCGTTCTTGGGCCGGGTAAAGATTTCGGCCGGCGGCCCCTCCTCGACGATAAGGCCGTCCGCCATGAAAATGACGCGGTCGGCCACTTCGCGCGCAAAACCCATCTCATGGGTCACCACGATCATGGTCATGCCGTCGGCGGCGAGCTGGCGCATGACGCGCAGCACATCGCCGACCAGTTCGGGATCGAGCGCCGAGGTGACTTCGTCGAACAGCATGGCCTTGGGGCGCATGGCCAAGCGCGCGGGCGATGGCCACGCGCTGTTGCTGGCCGCCGGAAAGCTCGTGGGGATATGCCTCGACCTTGTCGGACAGGCCGACCTTGGCCATCAGGGCCAGCGCCCGGGGCCTCAGCTCCACCAGCGGCTCGCGCAGCACATGCAGCGGCGAGCACATGATGTTTTCCAGCGCCGTGAAATGCGGAAACAGGTTGAAGGACTGGAAGACCATGCCGACCTGGGAGCGGATCTGCTCGATCCGCTTCTCCTTGTCGATGACGAGGCGGCCGTCACGCATGTAGCGGTAGACCGGTTGGCCCTCGATATAGATCGTGCCGCTGTTCAGCGCCTCGAGATGGTTGATGCAGCGAAGCATGGTCGATTTGCCGGCGCCGGACGGGCCGATGACGCAGACGACCTCGCCTTTCTGCACCTCGAGGTCGACATCCTTCAGCACCTGCAAATGGCCGAAGGACTTGCAGACTTTTTCCAGCCGGATCATCCGCCGGTACTCTTGGCGGCGCGCCGGAGGAAGCGCGTCGGCTTGCGCCTGTAGCCGACCTTCATGCGCCGCTCGAGATACTGGACGAACAGCGAAGCCGGGTAAGAGAGGCTGAGATAGATGACCCCGATGATGGTGAAGATGGTGAAATACTGGAAGTTCGTGGCGGCGATGATCTGGCCGGTGAACATCAGCTCCTTCACCGTGACGATCGATACCAGCGAGGTATCCTTGAACAGCGAGATGAAATAATTGCCGAGCGGCGGCACCACGACGCGGATCGCCTGCGGCAGGATGATGAGGCGCATCATCAGCCGGCGCGACATGCCGAGCGCTTGCGAAGCTTCGAGCTGGCCGCGCGGCACCGCGATGATGCCCGCCCGATAGACTTCCGACAGATAGGCGGAATAATTCACTGCCAGGCCGACCACGCCGGCCGGGAACGGATCAAGCCTTATGCCGAAGGCCGGCAGCACGAAATAAATGTAGAAGAGCTGCAGCAGGCAGGGCGTGCCGCGGATCGCCTCGATATAGACCGTCGAGATGACGCGCAGGGTGCGGGAATGAGAGACGCGCATCAGCGCGAGGATCAGGCCAACGACCAGCCCGATCGCCATGACGCAGAGGGTAAGCTCCACACTGACCACGGCCGCCATCAGCAGATCGGGCAGGTACTCGATCGATCCGCGAAAATCGAACAGCGAAGTGATTCTGTCCAGCATTCGCCTAGTTCCGTTCCCCTACCGGGCCGCGGTTCGGGCAGGCAGCACCCGGCGATGAATGCGACACGCGAATGACGAGCCTCCCCTGCTGGCCGCCCTTCTGCCCATGGGACAGGAGCGGTTCACTTTATCGTTACAGTGCGAACAGCTTACAAGTTGGCTACCGGCTGTCAATGCAGCGATGAAAAGGCGTACGGCGAACTTCGCTCTTCGAAGCACCCCCTCACCCCAACCCTCTCCCCCGTTCCGGGGGCGAGGGAGGCGTATTCCCTCGCCCGCCTTAGCGGGAGAGGGTGGGGCCCGTCGCGCAAGCGACGGGAGGGTGAGGGTGCCTCAGTGGCGATGCGCGCTCGTCAGCGTTAGTTCACGCGGTGTGCCGCGATGAAATCGCGATCGACAGTGACGCCGATGCCCGGCGTGTCGGGAATGGCGACCGTGCCATCGCTCGCAAGGGCGAAGGGCGCATGGGCAATGCCGCGGGTCAGATGGCTCTGGCTGACGTTGAACTCGAGATATCGGGCCCGCGGCAATGTGGCGATGAGCTGCAGGCTGTAGCCGTTCAGCAGATGCGTCAGCCAGGAATGCGGCACCAGATCGATATCCGCCCGCTCCGCGAGCCGTGCCACCTGCTTTGCCACCGTGATGCCGCCGCAGCGCGACAGATCGGGCTGGATCACATCGACGCAACCCTCGCCGATGAAGCGTTCGAAATCCCAGATCGTCGCCACCTGCTCGCCCGCCGCCACCGGCACCGGGCTGTGGCCGCGGACATAGGCGTATTCCTTGAAATTCTCCGGATGGATGAAATCCTCGACCCAGCCGACCTTGTAATCGGCAAGCCACTGGCAGAGCTCCAGCGCCTGGCGGCGGTTGCGCATCGGTCCCGGTTTCGTCCAACCGGCCGGATACCAGCCCGGATCGACCAGCAGATCGCGATCGGGGCCCAGCGCCTCACGCGCCGCGGCCACCAGCTCGCGGTCGCGGCCGGGATCCTGGCCGAACACGCCCCAGCCGAATTTGACGGCGCGATAGCCCTTCTCGACATAGCTACGGGATGCCTCCGCCATGCCTTCCGGTGTCGAACGGAACAATGTGGAGGCATAGGCCGTGATCTTGTCGCGCCGGCGCCCGCCGAGCAGGCGGGCCAGCGACATGCCGGCGGCTTCGGCGCGGATCGACCACAGGCAATTGTCGATGGCCGAGATGCAATGCATGGCAATGCCGCGCCGGCCGTAATAGGCGCTGCCGACATAGAGCTTGTCCCACAGCGCTTCGACATCCAGCGGATTTTCGCCGATCAGCAATTCCGACAGCGTCTTGAAGCCCAGGATCGCCATGCCCTGGCCGGCGATGATCGCCACGGCCGCTGGCGCCAGCGTTTCCACATCGGCCCAGCCGGTCAGCCCTTCGTCGGTAGTAACCCGCACGATGAGCTGCCAATCGCCATTGTCCGTCGCCTCATCGCCGCCGCTGGTGGCGCTATAGGCCTGGTCGCCGCGCAACAGGATCGGCTCGACTTCGGTGATCTTCATCGCACTGTTTCCACGTCAGACCTTCAGCCCGCCAACCTTTAGCCCACCATGCCACCAATGTTCGAAGGGATCGGAATAGAGGATCGCCTCGATGGTCTCGTTGCTAACCCGCGGCAGCGCGGTTCCCTCGACCTGGCGATTGATGTTCTTCAGCCCCTCGATCGATTCCTCGACTTTGGAGAAAGGGAAATCCGTGCCCCAGAAGATCTTGTTGCGCTCGCTGATGCGGTATTCCTGGGCCGAGATCAGCGCATTCCAGAACTGCCATGGCCGATAGAAGATCGCCGAGACCTCGCAATAAACATTGTCGTTCTTGCGGGCGACGACGATGCATTCCTCGACCCAGGGATGGGCCATATGGGCCATGATCATCTTGAGGTCGGGATGGCGGCGCGCGACATCGTCCACATTCATGGGCCGGCCAAGCTCGACGGGGGCGTTCTCCGCGAAGGTCGTGCCCATATGCATGGTCAGCGGAATGTTTTTCTCCACGCAGTAGCGATAGATCGGCTCCATGCGCGGATCGAGCAGCGAGACGCCGTTGTAGATCGGCCCGTATTTCACGCCCTTGAGCCCGTATTCCTCGATCGCCCGGCGCAATAATTCCATGCAATCCGGCCGGCGCGGATCGACGGCGGCGAAGCCGACAAATTTGTCGGGATACTTCTGCACGGCGCGATGGGTGATCTCGTCATCGCCGTCGATGCCGGCGGAATTGGCATAGCGCAGGGAAAAGACGATTGCCTTGGCCACATTGGCCATCGCCGCATGGACCGTATCGGCATCTGCCTTGGGGCTGACCGCACCCGGCCGCGAATAGGCCGTGCCTTTGGTGAAGAGGGGCCGCAGATGCTGCGGTTCCCAGAGGTTGACATGGCAATCGACGATGCGCCGGGTCATGTGCTGTAGCCCGGCTCTTCCTTGTCCAGCACCCGCTTGATCGCAGTCAGGAAGGTGTTGCCGTGATTGGCGTCTTTCTGGATCGCCTCGCGCACCGGACGCGCGAGATCTTCCGAGACGATCTCCAGCGGCTGGTTGGCCTGCATGGCAAGCAGCTGCAGGCGGCAGGCCTGTTCCAGGTAATAGAGCGAGAAGAAGGTCCGGCCGATATCGGGGCCGGTGACCATTGGCCCGTGATTGCGCATGAACAGCACATCCTTGCCGCCCATGGCCTTGGCCGCGCGTTCGCCCTCCGCCACGTCAAGCGCGAGGCCCGAATAATCTTCGTCATAGGCGATGCGGTCATGGAACATCATGGATTCCTGCACCACCGGCTGCACGCGCCCGCCTTTCAGCAGGCAGAGCGCCGTGGCGCTCGGCATGTGGGTGTGGAAGCAGGCCCGCGCCGCCGGTTTGTGGCGATGGACCGGGGCATGCAGGCTGAAGGCGGTGCGCTCGACAGTCCCCTTGCCTTCCACCACCTCGCCATCCAGCGTGCAGAGCAGCAGGCTCGAGGCCGTCACCTCGGACCAGAAATAGCCTTCTGGATTGACCAGGAAGAGATCGCTCCGGCCCGGGGCCATGAAGCTGAAATGATTGCAGGTTCCTGTCTGGTAGCCGAGCCGTGCCGACCAGCGCAGCACGGCGGCAAGATCGATACGCGCCTGGGTGATGTCGTTGGAGATCATCGCTGTTCTCGAAAAAATGCCGGGGTGAAAAACCGGCGGCATGGTGGCGGAAAGGATCGGGTGCTGCAAGACGGCAGCCAAGGCGCGCGAAAATTCCCGCTCGCGGCGGTCTGGCCTGCGGCACGCAGCCGGACTAGTCTCTGCCGCTGTTGAAATCGATAGGGCGCGAAGGGGCGGTCATGGCCGAAGCAAAGAAATCACTGATCTGGACCGAGATCGATTACGAGAAGAACGGCAAGCAGGTCGGCGTGCTGCATCTGCCCTACTCCGTCACCCGCTCCGGCTACGGCATGATCGATATCCCGCTGGCGGTCATCAAGAACGGGCGCGGGCCCTCCATCCTGCTGATGGCCGGCAATCACGGCGACGAGTATGAAGGCCAGGTCACGCTCTTGCGCCTGATCCACGATCTGAAGCCTGCCGATATCAGCGGCCGCATCATCGTCATGCCGGCGGCGAATTTGCCGGCGGCCATGGCGGGCGCACGCATCTCGCCGCTGGATGACGGCAACCTCAACCGCGCTTTTCCCGGCGAGCCCACCGGCACGCCCACCTGGCAGATTGCCCACTACGTCGACAGCGTGCTGGTGCCGATCTGCGATGTCTGGGCCGATCTTCATTCCGGCGGCAGTTCGATGGATTACCTGCCCTTCGCCGCCTTTTATGAGAGCGGCGATGCGGCGCTCGATGCCAAAGGCGAGGCGATCATGCGGGCCTTCGGCGCGCCGCGCAGCGTGCGGGTGTCGGCACGGCCCGATCCGCGGCTTGCTGCCGCCACCGCGCATCGCCGGAAAATCGCTTATCTCGGCGGCGAATGGGGTGGCGGGGGCAGCGTCAATCCCGACGGGGTCGAGCTCACCCGCAACGGTGTGCTGCGGGTGCTGGCCCATCTCGGCATCCTGCGCGACATCAAACGCTTCAATGTGCCGAAGCCGCCCAAGACCCAGTCGCTGGAATGGGGCGGGTATGAGTACTACGCCTTCGCGCCGGAAGCGGGGCTGTTCGAACCGGTAGTGCGCCTGGGCGACCGGGTCAAGGATGGCCAGCTTTGCGGCCATGTGCATTTCATCGAAAGTCCCTGGCGCAGCAGCGTGCCGGTGCATTTCAAGAAGGGCGGCCTGCTGATCTGCCAGCGCCATTTTGGCCGGGCCCAGCCGGGCGATTGTGTCGCCCATACCGTGATCGAGCATTGAGCATGAAAGTTCGCGCGATCGAGACGATCCAGCTGGCCGAGTTCGCCAATCTTTGCTGGGTGCAGGTGCATACGGATGAAGGCCTGATCGGCCTGGGCGAGACCTTCTTCGGCGCTGATGCGGTCGCCGCCTACATCCATGAGAGCGTGGCCCCCTATCTGCTGGGCAAGGATCCGCTGCGCATCGATGAGCATTCGAACCAGCTCCGCGCCACCTATGTCGGCTTCAGCGGCACCGGCGTGGAAATGCGGGGCCTGTCGGCCATCGACATCGCGCTCTGGGATATCTTCGGGCAGGCGACCGGCCAGCCGATCCACCAGCTTCTCGGCGGGCTCAGCCGCGACAAGATCCGCACCTACAACACCTGCGCCGGCTACGGCTATGTGCGCAGCAAGATGAACCGCATTTCCGGTGAATGGAAACCTATCGGAGAGAAGGCCGAAGGCCCCTATGAGGATTTCGAGGCCTTCCTCAACCGCGCCGACGAGCTGGCGCAAAGCCTGCTGGAGCAGGGCATCACCGGCATGAAGATCTGGACCTTCGATGCCTATGCTGCGGCCAGCAACGGCACCTACATCTCCGGTCCTGATCTGCAGAAGGCGATCGAGCCTTTCCGCAAAATCCGCAAGGCCGTCGGCAACCGCATGGACATCATGGTGGAGCTGCACACCCTGTGGAACATGCCCACCGCCAAGCGGATCATGGCGGCGCTGGAGGAGATCGATCCCTTCTGGTTCGAAGATCCCATCCGCATGAACAACGCCGATGCGCTGGCCGAACTCGCTCGCTCGACCCGCGTACCGATCACCGCCAGCGAAACGTTGGCCACCCGCGCCGCCTATCGCGAATTCATCAGCCGCGGGGCGATCGGCATCGTCATGCCCGATCTGAGCTGGATCGGCGGCATCTCGGAAGCGCGCAAGGTCGCTTCCTATGCCGAGGCGCATCAGTTGCCGGTGGCGCCCCATGACTGCACCGGACCGATCACCTATACCGCCTCGGTCCATCTCTCGATGAACGCGCCCAATGCGCTGGTGCAGGAATCGGTGCGCTCGTTCTATACCGGCTGGTACAAGGAGATCGTGACCGACCTGCCGCAGATGAAGGATGGCTACATCTACCCGATGAGCGGTGCGGGCCTCGGCACCCGCCTGCTGCCCGACCTCACCAAACGGCCGGATGCCAAGATCCGCCGTTCCGACGCCTGATCCCCACCGACGAGTTGCCAGCATCCATGACCCTCAAGGTTCTCTATCCCGACGCCCAGTTCGTGGGTGATGCCACCATCGAGCAGGACGTCTTCAGCGATCGCGCCAGGCTCACTGTTTTCCATGACGGCGAAATCCCGCCCTATGATTCGCCCGTCTGGCGCGATTGCGATGCCATCGTCTGCTATCACGATGCCGATCTGGCGGAACCGCTGATCGACAAGCTCGAGCGTTGCCGGCTCATCGTGCGCGCCGGCGTCGGTTTCGACCAGGTCAATATCGCGGCCTGTGCTTCGCGCGGCATTCCCGTCTGCAATACGCCGGATTACGGCACCACCGATGTTGCCGATCACGCCATCGCCCTCATGCTGGCGCTGACCCGCGGGATCGTCGCCTATCACAATGCGATGAAGGCCGACGTCGCCAAGGGCTGGAATTTCGCCATACCGCCGACGATCCGCCGCCTCTCGGGCCGCGTCTTCGGCGTTGTCGGGCTGGGGCGCATCGGCACCGCCACGGCGCTGCGCGCCAAGGGCCTCGGCATGCAGGTTATCTTCTTCGATCCCTACCGGACGACCGGAACCGAGCTGGCACTCGGCTTCACGCGCGCCAAGACCCTCGACGAGCTGCTGGGCGCGGCCGATGTCATCAGCCTGCACACGCCGCTGTCGGCGGAGACGCGCAATCTGATCGACCGATCGGCCGTCAAGAAACTGAAGCCCGGCGCCTTCCTGGTGAATACTTCGCGCGGACCGGTGGTCGAACTCGATGCGGTGCTCGACGGGCTTCGCTCGGGTCAGCTTGCGGGCGCCGGGCTCGATGTCTTTCCCGTCGAAGCGCCGACCGGCGAAGAACCGCTGCTGAAGGCGCTGCGCACCGACGACCCTGCGGTTGCGGGGCGATTGATCGTCAGCCCGCATTCGGCCTTTTACAGCCCCTCCAGCCTGATCGATCTCCGGCGCAAATCCGCCGAAACGGCCTGCGACTACCTCTTCGCCGGCCGCTTGCGCGACTGCGTCAACGGCCTGGATTTGCCCGGCGCCAAGCGGCGCTGAACTTTCTTCGCTACCGGCTTATGCGCGCGCCGGGCCGGTTTGGCCGTGCGCCGCGCGCCCGGTGCTACATCAATGCCGTGGCGGGCGCGCACCTTGGCCAGCACTTTCTCGACCTCGATCAGGCAATCGTCGCGGAAGCGCTCCAGCTGCTGGATCGATTTGCCGCCGGCCTGGGTCTTGGTTCCCTGCACCAGGCGCTCGACCAGCTCCGGCGTGATTGCCGGGCCTTTCAGTTTGGACCAGGGCAGGTCGATCAGCGGGCCGAACTGACGCATGAAATGAGTCATGCCCTCTTGCCCGCCCGCCAGATGGAAGATCAGGCAGGTGCCGAAGAACGACCAGCGTAAGCCCGGCCCGAAGCGGATTGCATCGTCGATATCGCTGGTGCTGCACACACCATCGGCGATCAGATGCAGCGCCTCGCGCCACAGCGCATGCTGCAGCCGGTCGGCGATGAAGGCCGGTACCTCCACCTTTACCTTCAGCGGCCGCATGCCGAGGGTCTCGTAAAACGCGGCGGCGCCATCGATGGCCCAAGCCGCCGTCTTTTCGCCGCCCAGGATTTCGACCAGCGGCAACAGATAGGCCGGGTTGAAGGGGTGGCCGACCAGGACGCGCTCGGGATGACGGCAATCGGCCTGGAAGCGGCTGGGCAATAGGCCGGACGAGCTGGATGCGATAATCACATCCGGCCGCGCCGCGGCATCGATGCGGGCGTGGAGAGTGCGTTTCAGGTCCTCGTTCTCGGTAGCGCTTTCCTGAATGAAGTCCGCATCCGCAACAGCCGCCTCCGGGCTATCGACAAAGCGCAGGCGTGACAGGCTGGCGCCGGGCTTGAGGCCGACCCGCTTCAGCGCCGGCCAGGCATTGGCGACCGTGGCGCGGAATTTGGCTTCGGCATTGGGTGCCGGATCGGTTGCCACCACATCCAGCCCGTTGGCAAGGCAGCGCGCCGCCCAGCCCGCGCCGATGAGGCCTGCGCCGACGAGGCCGACGCGGCGGATCTTGTTTGCTTTGGCCATTTCCCCCGAACTTTCTTTTCCTGTCAAAAGCGGGCTAGCCTATCGTTGAATCCATCTACGTCTCCAGAGCAATCGGAACAAAGGGCCATGACCAGACAAAACAAGCTGCGCTCCCAGGAATGGTTCGGGGGAGAAGACAAAGGCAATTTCGTCCACCGGAGCTGGATGAAGAACCAGGGCTTTCCGGCCGATCTGTTCGACGGGCGGCCGGTCATCGGCATCTGCAACACCTGGTCGGAGCTGACGCCCTGCAACGCGCATCTGCGCGAAATTGCCGACCATGTGAAGCGCGGCGTCTATTCCTCCGGCGGCTTTCCGGTCGAATTTCCGGTGATGTCGCTGGGCGAATCCAACCTGCGCCCCTCCTCCATGATGTTCCGTAACCTCGCCAGCATGGATGTGGAAGAGACGATCCGCGCCAATCCCATTGACGGCGTGGTGCTGCTGGTCGGCTGCGACAAGACGACGCCCGCTTGCGTCATGGGGGCGGCGAGCTGCGATCTGCCGACCATCGTTGTGTCCGGCGGCCCGATGCTGACCGGCACCTTCCGCGGCGAAAAACTTGGCTCCGGCACCGACGTGTTTCGTCTGAGCGAGGAGGTTCATGCCGGGCAGATCACGGCAGCCGAATTCCTCTCCGCCGAAAGCGCCATGAGCCGCTCGGCCGGAAGCTGCAACACCATGGGTACCGCCTCGACCATGGCCTCGATGATGGAATCTCTCGGCATCGCGCTGCCGGGCAATGCCGCCATTCCCGCCGTCGATGCGCGCCGGCGGGTTGCGGCCCATCTTTCGGGCCGGCGCATCGTCGAGATGGTGCATGAAAACCTGAAGATGTCGCAGATTCTCACCCGCCAGGCGATCGAGAATGCCATTCGCGTCAACGGCGCCATCGGCGGCTCGACCAACGCCGTGCTGCATCTGCTGGCGATCGCAGGCCGCATGGGCGTGCCGCTTTCCCTCGACGATTGGGATCATTTCGGCCGCGGGGTTCCGACCATCGTGAACCTGAAACCATCGGGCCAGCATCTGATGGAGGATTTCTTCGCTGCCGGCGGCTTGCCGGTGGTGCTGCGCGCCCTGTGCGAAGCAGGCTTGCTTCATCGCGATTGCAAAACCGTCAACGGCAAGACCCTGTGGGAGAACAACAAGACGGCCGAGAACTTCAACCAGGATGTGATTCGGCCGATGTCGAAGCCGCTGGCGGCCGAAGGTGGCATCGCCGTGCTGCGCGGCAATCTCGTGCCCGGCGGCGGCGTCCTGAAGCCTTCAGCAGCAACGCCGGCGCTGATGCAGCATCGCGGCCGCGCCGTGGTGTTCGAAGACATCGAACATTACAAGCAGCGCATCGTCGACCCGGCGTTGGTCGTCGATCCCAGCTCGGTCCTGGTCCTGAAGAATTGCGGGCCACTTGGTTATCCCGGCATGCCTGAGGTCGGCAATATGGGCCTGCCGCCCAAGCTGCTGAGCCAGGGCGTGACCGACATGGTGCGTATCTCGGATGCGCGCATGAGCGGCACCGCCTATGGCACGGTGGTACTGCACTCCTGTCCGGAATCCGCCGCCGGCGGTCCGCTTGCCTTCGTCAAGGATGGCGACGAGATCGAGCTCGACGTCGCGGGCCGCAAGCTGAACCTCCACGTCAGCGACCAGGAGATGGCGAACCGGGCCAAGGGATTCAAATCGATCACCGGCGGCTATACCGGCTATCAGAAGTTCTACGCCGATAACGTGCTGCAGGCGGACAAGGGCGTGGATTTCGGCTTCCTGGTCGGCTGCCGCGGCACGCCGACGCTGCGGAATTATCTGTAAGCCAACTACGCCTTGTGAATGAACTGGGGGCCGATCTCGGCGAGAGATCGGCAGCCCAGCAATCCCATGGTCCGCCAGATTTCATCCGCCAGCATGGCGATGGCGGCCCGCGCGCCGGCCTCGCCGCCCGCGGCTGTGCCATAGAGGAAGGCGCGGCCGACCATCACCGCCTTGGCGCCGGATGCCAGCAGCTTCACCACGTCGCTGCCGCGGCGGATCCCGCTATCGGCCAGCACCACAAGGCGGCTGCCGACCGCATCGGCAATGCGCGGCAGCATCTCGATGGGTGCCACGGCGCTGTCGAGATCGCGGCCGCCATGGTTGGAGACGACAATCCCCTCAGCGCCGTGATCGGCGGCCTTTACCGCGTCGTCAGGATGGAGGATGCCTTTGACGATCAGCGGTCCTTTCCAGCGCCGGCGCAGCTCGGCAAGTCCGGCCCAATCGAAGCTCGCCGTGATCTTCACCGCATCGCTGACCTTGCCTTTGGTGATCTTCGAGCGGTAGCCGGGCGGATAATTGCCAAGCTCCGGCATGCCGCCCTGGCGCAGATAGGGCAGCAGCACCGTCAGCACCCAGCCCGGATGCAGGGCGATATCGAAGGCGCCCCTGAATGAGGCTTTCAGCGGCACATCGAAGCCGTTATGGGCGTTGTACTCGCGTTTGGGCGGCGTCACCGCATCCACCGTGACGACGAGGGTATCGATGCCGAGATCCCGCACCCGGTCGATCAGCCGCCACGAAATTTCACGATCATTCCAGACATAGAGCTGGAACCAGGGCTTGACCCCGGTCGCCACGGCGTCTTCGACCGCCACGATCGCTTCGGTCGCGGCGCAGAACGGTATGTTTGACTCGCGTGCGGCGTGGGCCAGCGCGATCTCGCCGCGATGCCAGACCAGGCCGATGGCCGCCGCCGGTGCCGTGATCAGCGGTGAGGCGAAGGTCCGGCCGAACAATTCGACCTGCTGGCTGCGCGAGGAGACATCGACCAGGGCGCGCGGCACCAGCTTGAGCGAATCGAGGGCCTGGCGGTTGTGGCGGAGGCTGACCTCATCTTCGCCACCGCGGTCGATATATTCGAAAATACCCCGCGGCAGCCGGCGGCGCGCCATAGCCCGCAGCAGGTCGAAATTCAGCCGGTCGAGATCGTCGAGCACCACGCCAGCCTTCTAGCAACCTTTTCGGCGAAGATATATCCGCTAACATGCCGCCCTTGGCGGAGGCGCCTCAGGCAGAAGGGATCGACGGCCCATGCAGAATTCCTATCGCATCGCGGTAATTGCCGGCGACGGTATCGGCCAGGAGGTCATGCCGGAAGGCGTGCGCGCGCTGGAAGCCGCTGCCAAACGCTGCGATATCGGCCTTTCCCTCGATACCTTCGATTTCGCCTCCTGCGACTATTACCTGAAGCACCAGCGCATGCTGCCGGAAGACTGGGTTCAGACCCTCAGCCGCTACGATGCGATCTTCTTCGGCGCCGTCGGCTGGCCGGCGAAGGTACCGGACCATATCTCGCTCTGGGGCTCGCTGATCCAGTTCCGCCGGACCTTCGACCAGTACGTCAATCTGCGCCCGGTGCGGTTGATGCCGGGCGTGCCCTGCCCGCTCGCCGGCCGCAAGCCGGGCGACATCGATTTCTTCGTGGTGCGCGAGAATACCGAAGGCGAATACACCTCGCTGGGCGGGCGCATCTTCGAGGGCACCGAGCGCGAAATGGTGGTGCAGGAAACGGTGATGACGCGCATCGGCATCGACCGGATCCTGCGCTATGCCTTTGATCTCGCGCGCACCCGGCCGCGCAAGCACCTGACCTCGGCGACCAAATCCAACGGCATTGCCATCACCATGCCCTATTGGGACGAGCGGGTCGAAGCGATGGCCAGGGACTATCCCGACATCCGCCATGACCGCTATCACATCGACGCGCTGACCGCGCATTTCGTGCTGAACCCGCAGCGCTTCGATGTCGTCGTCGGCTCCAACCTGTTCGGCGACATCCTGTCGGATCTGGGGCCCGCATGTACCGGCACCATCGGGATCGCGCCTTCGGCCAATATCGATCCGACGCGCAAGCATCCCTCGCTGTTCGAGCCTGTGCATGGCTCGGCCCCCGACATCGCGGGCCAGGGCATCGCCAATCCTCTGGGGCAAATCTGGGCGGCAGCGATGATGCTGGATCATCTGGGCGAAGCCGCGGCGGGCAAGCAGATTGTCGCGGCGATGGAACGCGTGTTGCTGGACGATCGCCGCCGCACCCGCGATCTCGGCGGCTCGGCGAGCACGCTCGATTGCGGCAAGGCCGTGGCGGCTGAGATTTAGAGGGGCGAAGTCATGAGCGACGACCGCAAGCAATTGATCGACTGGCTGGACGCCGATGGCGAGCGGCTCGTCGACTTCTTTCGCGGCTTCCTGCGCTGTCCCAGCCCCAACCCGCCGGGCGATACGACGATCGCCGCCACCTACATCGGCGATTTCCTCAAACGCGAAGGACTCGATTACCGCCTCATCGCCCCGCAGAAGACGATGCCCAACATCGTTGCTGCCTTCGAGGGAGCGAAACCCGGCAAGCATCTGGTGCTGAACGGGCATATCGACGTTTTTCCGGTGGGCGATGGCAGCGGCTGGACGAAGGATCCCTGGGGCGGTGAGCTGGTGGACGGCAAAATCTACGGCCGCGGGGCCAGCGACATGAAGGCCGGCACGAGCGCTTCGATCTTCACCTATGCCTATCTCCACCGCATTCGCGAGCGGCTAAGGGGCCGGCTAACGCTGACCGCCGTCTCGGACGAGGAGACCTTCGGTCCATGGGGTGCACGTTACCTGGTAGAACATCATCCCGAGGTGCTGGGCGATTGTGTGCTGAACGGCGAGCCGGGCAGCCCTTACACAATCCGCTTTGGCGAGAAGGGGTTGCTCTGGCTCGCCTTCAAGATCCGCACCAAGGGCGCCCACGGCGCCTATACCCACCACAGCGAGAGTGCGACGAAGCTGGCGCAGAAGCTGATCGGCGATCTCGAAATTGTCGGCGAGATCAAGCCGACCATCTCCGACAATATCGCCCGCTCTCTCGATGCGGCCGGCGAAGCGGCCGACAAGGCCATGGGCAAGGGTGCGGCCGGCATCGTTTCCAAGGTGACCCTCAATATCGGCGTCATCGAGGGCGGGCTGAAGGTGAATATGGTTCCTTTCGCATGCCGCTTCGAAGCGGATATCCGCCTGCCGCTGGGCGTGACCAAGGATCAGGTGATGGCGGAGGTGAGCAAGGTGTTGAAGAAGTATCCGCAGGCGAGCATGGAAGAGATGAACTTCCAGCCGCCCTCATACTGCCCGCCGGAAGGGCCGATGATCGACATCATCCAGAAGAATGTCGAGGCGCAGCGCGGCTTTCGCCCGACACCCATCGTCAGCCTTGGCGGCACCGATGCAAGGCTATGGCGTTATCGCGATATACCGGCCTATGTCTACGGCCCCTTCCCCAATGGCATGGGCTCCCATGACGAGCATGTCGCGCTGGAAGAATATCTTCACGTCGTGAAAGTGCATGTGCTGTCGGCCTACGACTATCTGATCGCCGGATAGGCCGAAGCGCTAACCGCCGCCGTGATGGTGACCGTGACCATGGCCGCCGCCATCGCCGCCGTCCCCGCCATCGCCGCTGCCCGGACTTCCGCTGCCTGAGCTTCCGCTGCCCGGGCTTCCGCTGCCGGACTTCCGCTCCGATCCGCCGCTGCCGACGCTCCCTCCCGAAGTACTTGTGCCTTGGCCATTGTTACTCTGGCCATTGCCGTTTTGCCCGTTGTTGGACGGCCCGCTGCCGCCCGCACCCGAGGCGCCATTGGTTGTTCCTGCATTGGCGCTTTGCTGGCCGGCGCTGGAGCCACCAGGCCCGCGAAAATTCCGGTCGCGATCGTCGATCAATGCTGCAATCAGCGGCGCCGTGGCCGGGCCCGAGAACGACATGGCGAGGCAGTTCGCATCGCAATTGCCCATCACCTGGCCATCCATTTGGCCATCTGGCGGTTGCTGCCCTACCGCATAGACGGAAGCGAGCGCGGAATCGTAAGTCGAAGTTCGCTGCGAGGGGCTGGGCGCGGAGAGCGACAGGATCAAGGCGCCGATCGAATCACCGCCGCGCGCAGCCGAGCGGGGCTGAGAGCGTGGTTGCAAGCTGCCAGGGCTCGACGCTGGAGATCGGCCCGCGGTGATGCTTGTCGGGCAACCCTTCGAAGGCTTGCAGGAATCGCTGGTGACACTCGGCGCTGCGCGGCGCGCCTTTGCGCTTGGGCAGCGGCATCACCCAGCAGTCGTAGTTGACCTGGGCGATGGCGGCGAGCAGCGGCTGCCTTTGGCGGCCGCCAGCCTGCAAGCCTTCGATCAATTGATCGCGGTAAATGCCCGCCTCGTTCACCGTCATGGCATCCAGATGCGTTGCATCGGGCTGAAGCGGCTCGATGGCTTGCCCGCCGGCCGCGGCCGTGCTGCGCTTCTTGTAAAGCTGCGATACCGGTGCTTTGCCCGCGACCTTGGCAAGCTGGCTATAGCCCTGAGCCAGATAGTTCGAGAAATCCGATGCCGCGGCGTTTACAGGCGCACATATCAGTGAGCCGGCAAAGACGGTCGCCGACAATCCGATCGCTGCACTGACTTGCCCTATCCGCATGACCCGCCCTTGCGGCACAACCGCACGGCGCCTAACCCGCGCTCGCCCCTATCCTTCCAGTTGTAGGATGCGGGCGCGTGTGACCTTTTTTCGGGCGGCTGCGGCAGCAGCCGTGGCAAGTCGGCAGATGACTGCGGCTTTGCCGCTCGCCGATTAAATTAGTAATAAGGAAGTTGTGGCGGAAAAGGGCCCGCTTGGCCACGCGGCCAATTCAGCGCGCGCGCTTGGCCTGGATCTCGTCCTGCAAGGCCGTGACATGGTTCATCGAGGCCTGCTCCGCCGCCTTCTGTATAGCCCGATAACGCCCGACGATGAGGTATCCCAGCGATGTCAGTTCGGCGCCGCCGCCGGATTTGCCGCCGGTGCGCGAACGCACGACGGGACGTCCGAAGATCGTGTTGAGCTGTTCCACCAATTCCCAGGCCCGGCGATAGGACATGCTCATGGCGCGTCCGGCCGCGGCGATGGAGCCGCGCTCGGCGATCTGTTCGAGCAGTTCGATCTTGCCCGGGCCGATATGGTCCTGGGAATTCAGGTCGATGCGAAGGAACAGAGCAACCATGGTCTCATCACCGTTCCCGCCGAAGCGTCAGGCGCGGGTAGCCTGCGCGAGCGATTTTAGCGGGCGGCGCATTCCTTGTCGTTATAGTCGTGTCGACATAGCGATTTCTGCCCAAGGGATAGCGACATGGATAGAGACATGGATAGCGCGGGCTGCGGCTGCTTCAGCCGAAGGTGAAGGCGTAGGCCTGGACGCCGGGATCGAGGAAGCGGATCTCGAAGGTGTGGTCGCCGACCGCCCCGCTCTGGCGCAGCAGCTGGTAGAGCCGCTCGCCCGTCACCACGCCCTGGCCATCGGCGTCGATATCGCTGCCGTGGTTTGCGCCCGGCGTCATGCCGTCGATGGTCACCGTGAAGCGCACCGGCTTGCCGTCGGCACCCGGCCCCAGCACCAGATGCAGGTCGCGGGCATGAAAGCGGAAGACGATGCCGCCGTTGGCGCCGTTGAGCGAGGCGGACTCGCCATTCACCGTCCAGTCGCCCGCCAGCCCCCATTGGTTCAGCTGCGGCATGCCGGCGCTGTAGACATGGGACTCATCCTGCAGCACGCCGCCCGGTGAGACGAAGTTCTGCGCCCGGGAATAGCCGACATAGGTTTCCGGCGATTGCACATCGCCCATATCGGCCGCCGCTTCCGCGCCGGTGGCGCTCACCGATGACCAGGCTGCCCGGCGCCGGCGTCTTGCCGGCCTCGGCCAGCAATTGCTGGATCACCCGTTCGGACTGCTCGTACTCGCCCTCGCCGAAATGGTGATGGCGGATGCGCCCTTGCGCATCGATGAAGTAATGCGCCGGCCAGTAGTGGTTCTTGAAGGCCCGCCAGATGGCGTAGTCGTTGTCGATCGCGACCGGATAGTTGATCTTGAGATCTGTCGATCGCCGCCTTGACGTTGTCGACGTTCTTCTCGAAGGCGAATTCCGGCGCATGCACGCCGATCACCACCAGCCCCTGGTCCTTGTATTTCTCGGCCCAGGCGCGGATATAGGGGATGGTGCGCAGGCAGTTGATGCAGGAATAGGTCCAGAAATCGACCAGCACGACCTTGCCCTTGAGCGCGGCCAGGTTCAGCGGCGGCGAGTTCAGCCATTGGGTGGCGCCGGTCAGATCGGGCGCATTGCCTTCCACCGGCAGCGTCGCCGCTCGGCTGAATCGGCGCTCATCGCCAGCGCTATTGCCGCCGCCGGTCAGGCCCTGCAGCCGGTCGAGCAGGCCCTGCTCCAGCGACGCCGTGCTGGCGGCGGAGATGCGGGTGAGAAATCCGGTATCGGCGCCGAGCGCGATCGCCGCGACGCGCAACCAGCACCGGCGACGCCCAGGCCCCGGCGCACCCATTCGCCGACGCCGAGCGAGCGCTTCATGGCGGCGAAGACGCGCCCGCCCACCAGCAAGGCCAGCGCCAGCGAGGTCGCGGCACCCAGGGCGTAGGCCATCAGCAGCACCGAGGTCTGGATATTGGCGCCTTGCAGGGCCGCACCGGTCAGGATCAGGCCCAGGATCGGCCCGGCACAGGGCGCCCAGAGCAGGCCGGTGGCGATCCCGAGCAGGAAGGAAGGCAGGATCGCACCACGACCCTGATCGCTGGCCGAGGCCGATTCCGACAGGCGCGAACCCAGCCGCACCAGCGGCTGCATCACGCGATCGGCAAGCGAGGGAAACAGCAGGGTCACGCCGAACAACGCCAGCAGCAGCAAGGCGGCCGCGCGGCCATATTGATTGGCGGCAACGGCCCAGCCGCCGCCGACCGCAGCCAATGTCGCCACCAGTGCGAAGGTCAGCGCCATGCCGGCCAGCAGCGGCAGGCCGGAGCGCACAGAACGGCCGGTCGGCGCGCGCGAAGACGAAAGGCAGCACCGGCAGGATGCAGGGGCTGACGATGGTCAGCAGGCCGCCGAAATAGGCGAGGATGAATAGAATCATGATCCGATAATCCATATCTGCCAGAAGCTGGGGCCATATCTGGCCGAACCAGCCCTGGCCATGAGTAAGCGTGGCGATTGGCGGCACTTTTAACTGCCGCCAGTGCTCTCATTGTATCAATTCGGGATTGCCGGAAGTCACGCTTCTGTGACCATCGGCGGTTTGGGCATCAGCCGTCAGGCATCAGGCGGCGAGGGAATCCAGTGGCGGAAGCGCCGAACCATCGGCGATGGCCGAAGCCAGCTCCGCCGGCCGTGCCGGCGCCACCACCAGCGCCGATTTACGAACCAGTCCGGCATCCACCAGTTCGATCACGAACCGCTCGACGGAATTCGCCAGGCTCGCATTGCCGTTGGCGAGCCGGATCAGGGATTCCGCCGAATGTCCGGCGCTTAGATCGCGCCAGATCGCGGCGGCGCTCTCGGTCATGGTGAAGCTGAGGCCGGTACCGAGATTGGTAACCACGATGCCATCACCCGCCTTTTCGACGCGGCAAGGCGGTGCTGCGATTTCGAGGATTGTCTCGGTCACGATATGAATGTCCCTGAATCAATTCCGGTGGCGGGCCCGCCACAAAATGCGCCCAGCAGTAAACACATGGCTTGGCAAAAGGTTGCTCGCCGCCGGCGTTTTCGCGACCCAGCTTGCGGCATATCCGTCGAGATTTGGTTTACGCCAGAGCTTACGAGGCGAGGTCCGCGAAATAACACAATCGATCTTGCTCATCTGCTCGCCGGCAAGTGATTTATAAAAGCCAACGGCCCGCCTCATGGCTTGCCGGAGCCGCAGCGGCGTCCCAGATTTTCTTGAGTAACCTTCGCAAGCAAAGGAACCCGCCCCCAATGGCAAGCAAGAGTCCAAGCAAAAGTGCGAGCAACTGCAACCAAACCTGCAAACAAGAGTGACGGCCTGAAGCCCGCTGCCGATCTGGCACGCGACAATCCCGTGCGCATCCGCAACGAGAGTGCCGACTATCGCGCGGCGCGGCGCGCCCTGCTGGCGGAGGAGATCGAACTGCGGCGGCATATCGAACGGGTGGCGGCACAGCGCCGCGCCTTGCCGCCGGGCGGCAAGGTTGAGGGCGATTACCGCTTCATGGGCGAGGACGGACCTTCCGACTTTGCCGGTCTCTTCGCCGGCAAGCAGACGCTCGCCATCTACAATTTCATGTTCGGGCCGCAGCGCGCCCGGGGCTGTCCCATGTGCAGCAACATGCTGGCGAGCTGGGACGGCACCGCCCCCGATATCGGCCAGCATGTTTCGCTGGTCATCGTGGCCCGCTCGCCCATCGAACGCCTGCAGGCCTGGAAGCGCGAGCGAGGCTGGAAGAACCTGCGCCTCTACACCGATCTGAACGACAATTATTCGCGCGACTACTTCGCCCTGCTGCCCGATGGCGAGGACATCCCGGCCTATAACGTGTTCACCCGGCGCGACGGCACCATCCGTCATTTCTGGGGCGGCGAGATGACCGAACCGACGGCCGATCCCGGCCAGGATCCGCGCGGCGCCCCGGATTTCTCGCCGCTCTGGACGGTGCTCGATACCACGCCCGAGGGGCGGGGCGGCGACTGGTATCCCAAGCTCGAATACGAGAATCGCTAGCGGGCCAGTGGTGCCGGTTTGCGCGCCGAGCAGATGAAGCGCGGCGGTGTCAGCACGCATTCGACGCCGGTATCCTCGTAGCCCGCCAGGAATATCTGCCGTATGGCCTGTTCGCTGAACCGGTAATAGTCGCCCGGAGCGTTATGCACGCTCAGGGTCAGGCAGGATGCGCGTAGCGATTCGGCATCGGCGCTGAAACCGCCGGCAGGCAAAGGAGCGTGTCGGCGCTCGGCCGGGCGCCGATCTCCAGCACCCTGCCGGCAATCTTCCGCGAGCGGCAGATGCCATCGAAGCTGGCAAACACCACCGGATGCATGCGCTAGCTGGCCGAGTCGCGGCGGCTCGATCGCTTCGCTCCCCGCTGCCTGCCCGACGATGACCTTTGTCGCCATGCCGATGAAAAGCCCGGTGGCGATGACGCCGAGCGTGCCCGTGAGGCTTTTCTCCAGCGCAGTCGGATCGGGAATTTCGGGAATGGCGCAATCGGCGATGTAGTTGCCGCCATCGCTGATGAAAGGTGTGCCGCCGGAAAGCCGAAGGCTCGGCGCCGCGCCGAGCGCGGCCAGCCGCGCCATCGTCGTTTCCCAGCCAAAAGAAACGATTTCGACCGGCAGCGAGGTCGCACCGCCCAGGCGAGCCACCAGTTTCGTTTCGTCCACCACGACGATCATGCGTTCGCTGGCGCCGGCCACGATCTTCTCGCGCAGCAAGGCACCGCCCAGGCCCTTGACCAGATCGAGCGTGCCGCGCGCCACCTGGTCGGCGCCATCGATGGTGAGATCGATACGGGGATGGCGCGAGAAATCGGTGAGCGGGATGCCGAGCGCCCTTGCCCGCGCCGCCGTCACCTCGGATGTGGGAATGCCAACGATGCGCAGGCCCTTGGCCATACGCGCGGCGATGGCGTCGAGGGCGAGTATGGCGGTCGATCCGCTGCCCAGCCCGACCACCATGCCGTCGGCGATCTCCTCGACCGCGCGCGTGGCGGCGATGCGCTTTTCCGCGAGGTGCTTGTCGGGCTGCTTGCTCATGCCGCGCACGATGCTCCGCCGAAAGGACTGTTACAATGCAACAGCTCGGCGTCGTCGGCGAAACGGTTCTCGCCGCCGCGGCGCCGTGGTAGTGGATGATCCATCATGAGCACCCAGACCATCAAGATCCGCAAGATCACCTCCGTTCCGCTGCTGGGCGAAAGCCCGAAGGGCGGCTGGTCCAGTGAGATCAGGCCGGAAGATTCCATCCATACCCTGATCGCCGTGCATACCGATGCCGGCATCACCGGCTATGGCAGCGCCTTCACCAATGGCGGGCTCGTAGCAGCGGCGCTGAAGGTGCTGGAGCCGCTGTTTGCCGGCCGCAATGCGCTGGAGCCCGAGCGCACCACGGAGCTGCTGCATCAGAACACCTTCTGGATGGGCCGCGGCGGCACGCTGACCCATGCCATCAGCGGCATCGACATCGCGCTCTGGGACATTCTCGGCAAGGCGACCGGCCAGCCGGTGGGCCGGCTGCTCGGCGGCACCTATCGCAACAAGGTTCAGCCCTATTGCTCGCTGCTGATGGAAGAGCCGGCGGCGATGCGCGACATGGTCGCCAAATTCCGCGAGCTCGGTTTTCGCGCCTTCAAGATCGGCTGGGGGCCGTTCGGCCGCGCCAACGATGCGAAGCTCGACGAGGCGATCGTGCGCGCCGCGCGCGATGCCGCCGGTTCCTCGTCGCGGCTGTTCGTCGATGCCGGCGCCAGCGACGCCTATTGGCCGCACGGCCTCAAATGGGCGCTCAACACCGCCGAGATGCTGAAGGATCACGATATCGGCTGGTTCGAGGAAGCCCTCAAACCCGACGCCCTTGATGACTATTGTGAACTTCGCCGCAAGAGCCCGGTTCCGATCGCCGGCGGCGAGGTATTGACGCGCCGGCAGAGCTTCATTCCCTGGCTGGTGCGCGGCGCCTTCGACATCGTCCAGCCGGACGTCACCAAGGTCGGCGGCATCAGCGAGCAGCGGCGCATCGCCTGGCTCGCCTATGACATGGGCGTCAAATACATCGGCCATGGCTGGAACACGGCGCTCGGCGTCGCGGCGGATCTTCAGCTCGCCGCGGCGCTGCCCGATGTCGACCTCGTCGAATTCATCGGCGGCAGCCCCTATGTCGACGGCATCACCGAGCGGCCCTTTGCCCTCGATGGCGACGGCAATCTCGAAATTCCGGAATTGCCGGGCCTGGGCGTCGCGCTGGACCGCGACAAGCTCGCCCGCTACACGCCGGATCCCTCGCCGCTTTTCGGCTGATCTGCAGACCTCATCCCGCTTTATCCGATTGGGGGTCATAGGTAGCCAAACTGTCCATAGGGTGACAGCCTGTTTATCCTTGACCCAATCAGACCGATTTCAGTTAACTGGTTGAGGTGCCTTGGCGGCGGATGCTGCCTGTCGGGGCGCGAGTAACGCAGGCTTGCCCACGGGTTCGGTACGGGCTTCGGGAGGCTGGATAGCGATGCGTCGGTGCGATGTCACTTCGCGCGGCGGCCTTCGAGCGGAGGCCTTTCCCCATTTCCCGGTACGTCCCTCGGCGAGAGTTCCATGGGCCAGTGTAAGGCCGTGGCCGACCTTGCTCTTGGCGAAGTCTGGCGCGGCGATGTTCGCGCCGGTTTCGATGCCGCGACATCCCGCATTCTCGCCTACTGGACCGATGAATGCGCCCGCGACCTGGGCAAGCTGATGACCCATTTCACCCGCGATGCCGAGGTGATCACGCCGGATGGCCGCTATCGCGGCCATGATGCGGTGGCCGCGCTCTATCAGAAGAGTTTCGATTCATATCCCGGCCTGGGCGTCGATGTGACGGGCGGTTTTCCCGGGCGCGAGGCGCATTGCTACGAATACCGCGCCGTGCTGACCGATGCGGAGCACACCGGCTGGCTGGTCGAGGGCATCAATCTGATGAAGCTTGAGGGCGGGCTGATCGCCAGCCTGCGCTCTTTTGAAGATGCGCTGCGGCGCATTCCCGCCAGATGCTACGTCGCGATGACGGCATTTCGCATTGCCGCGGTCACGCCGTCTGGCCGTGCCTTCGTGATCGCAAGGAGTGCCGTTGTTATCTGACTAGCCGCACAATGCAATTCGCACGACAGGGCGAAAAAACAATAACCAAGGGGGAACGATGAGCACCAACAATACGCAAGACTCGACGAGATTTGTCGAGCAAAAGGGCAAAGACTACATCGCGGTGACCGATCTCAAGCCCGGCGCGGTCGGGCTCGCGGGCGCGATCATGCAGAACATCACGCATATCGCGCCGGCGATCGCTGCGTTCTTCTTCACCACGACCCTGGTTGGCCAAGCCGGCGGGCAAGCGCCGCTCGCCTATCTTGTCGGCCTGATCATCGTGATCCCGCTCGGTGTCTGCCTGATGGAGCTGGCGCGGAAATTCCCCTCGGCGGGCGGCTACTTCACCTATGTCAGCCGCACCTTGGGGCCCTCGATGGGGTTCCTCACCGGCTGGGTCTTCGTGCTCTACTCGCCGGTCGTCGCCGGACCGTCGCTCGCCGTGCTGGGGCAAATCCTTCACGATGCCCTGCTACCCAGCGGCATCGACTTCCCATGGTGGGTCGCGGTTGTCATCGGCGTCCCGCTGGTGACCTGGGCCGGCTACACCGGCATCTCGTTCTCAATCAAATTCATCGTCGTGGTCGGTCTTGCCGAGTTCCTGATCGTGCTGGCACTGGGGCTGACCGGTCTCGCCGATCCCGGCCCGGGCGGCTTCACCTTCGCAACCTTCAGCCCGTCGTTCCAGGCGGCCGGCGCACCGGCGACACTTTCCGGATTCTTCGTCGTTGTGGTGTTGACCGTACAGGGATTGACCGGATGGGAGGCGGCGGTGCCGCTGGCGGAAGAGACCGAAAATCCGCGGCGCAACGTGCCGCGCTCGATCATGGCCTCGATCCTGATCATCGGCGTCATGCTGGTGATCGCGCAATGGGGTCAGGTCGTCGGCTGGGGCGTCAATGATCTGCCGAACTTGTTGAAGTCCTCGGTGCCGGCTCTCGACATCGCGCACCGGGTCTGGGGCGGCATGTGGTGGTTGACTCTGGCCGCCATGATCACCTCGGTGCTGGGCGCCAGCCTCGCCTGCCAGAACGTCGCGACCCGCATGTGGTACAGCATGGGCCGCGCCGGCGTGCTGCCGAGATCGTTCGGTCAGGTTCACCCGACGCGCAAGACCCCGACCTCGGCCGTCACGGCGCAGCTCATCCTGTCCGCCGTGCTCGGCTTGGGCGGGCCGTGGCTGATGGCGCACATTGAAGGTAAGACAGACGGGTGGGGCGACCCGTGGGCGTTCTTCATCTTCCTGATCGCCTATGTGCTGGTGCTGGGCGTGATCTTCGTCTACATCGCGGCCAACCTCGGCGTGGTCGTCTACTACTGGACGAAGGCCCGCAGCGAGTTCAGCTGGATCAAGCACTTCGTCTTCCCGGTCGGCACCAGCCTGATCCTGCTCGGCTCGATCTACGTGGGCTTCGTTTACATCCCGCTGTCGTCGCCGAACGACTGGACCCCCTGGGTCGCCGGCGCATGGCTGCTCATCGGCATCGCGATCCTGTTCATCATGAAGGCCATCGGCAAGGCCGACTGGCTCGCCCGTGCGGCGCAGATCGTCGCCGAGAAGGAAGACACCTTGCATCAACATCCGCTCTGAACATGGCGAATGAGTGAAACAGGGGAATAGCGCAATGGAACTGCCGAAGAAAACTCCGGTGCGTTCGTACAAGACGGAGTTCAAGAAGAACGAGACGCCGATTTCGGAAGGCGGCTTGTGGCTGAACGGCCGCAAGGACGGCATCGACTGGTGCGACATTCTGGTGCGCGACGGCATCGCCTTTGGCGAGGTCTCGCGCAACCAGAAGGCCGAGCGTCGCGCCGAACAGGCGGCCCTGGGTGCGGGCATCGAAGGTGCACCCGTGGGCGACTATGACGATCCGACGGCGGTTCTGACGGGCGCCTGGGGGCCAAACCAGTATGGCAAGGCCCGGGTGTTCACGAAGAACCAGACGGACAAGTACTTCCAGGAAGTGCAAATCCGTCTGCGCCACAACATGAAGCCCAATTTCTGCAGCGGGTACGAGGTGTTCTGGCGCTGCCTGGATACCGAAGGCGGCTATGCGGAAATCGTGCGGTGGAATGGCGCCGTCGGCGGCTGGACGTCGCTCATCAAACTGGTGGGCAAGCAGTACGGCATCAAGGATGGCGATATCATCGAAGCATCCATCGTCGGCAGCGTCATCACCGGCTATCTGAACGGCCAGAAGTCGATCTCGATCGTGGACGACAAGATCAAGTCGGGCGCTCCCGGGATCGGCTGCAATTTCGGCGTCGGCAATACCAACGCCGACCATGGCTTCAGGTCCTTCGAAGTACATACCTACGACTGAGTTGCACAACCGGCCCATCGGTCCCCGCCAGGGATCGATGGGCCGTATTTTTTGATCCTGTCGTCCTGGCCCGTGGCGGCGCGCTAGACTGCCGCCAGGCAGCAATCCCTGCGGAGGCATTTCCCCATGAACCAGCAAGCAGCCCGGACCCTCACCCCGCCGGCAACGGTATCGCTCGCCCAGTTCGAGGCGCTGTTCGAGAAGGTCAAGAACTGGGGCAAGTGGGGCCCGGATGACGAACTCGGCACGCTGAACTACATCACGCCCGAGAAAATCGCGGCGGCGGCGAAACTGGTGCGCAAGGGCCGCTGCGTCTCCATGGCGATCCCCATCAACAAACAGGCGGGCCCGGACAATCCGAACCCCGCCGTGCATCTGATGTCGCTGATGCATGACATTCCCATCAGCGAAAGCGGGCTCTCCTTCGGCATGTGCTTTCTCGGCATGGCAAGCCATGGCGATTGCCATACCCATGTCGATGCGCTGAACCACGTCGCCTGGAAGGGCAAGCTCTATAACGGCAAACCGGCCTCGCTGCTGACTTCGCGCGGCTCCGACTGGGGCAGCATCGCGGCCTATAACAAGGGCATCGTCGGTCGTGGCGTGATGCTCGATGCAGCCCACTATCGCAAGGTCAAATGGCTCGAGCCCGGCGAGGCCGTCACCCGCGCCGAGCTGGAGGAAATCGAAAAAAGCCAGGGCGTGCGCCTGGGCGAAGGCGACATCCTCGTTTTCCGCACCGGCCATCATGCGCGCCGGCTGGCGCTGGGCGCCTGGAGCAACGATTACCCGCCGGCGGGCCAGGGCAAGGCCGGCCTGCATGTCGATACCGTGCCCTGGATGCATGAGCGCAAGATCGCGGCCTTCCTGCCCGATGGCGACGGCGAGACGGTGCCCAGCAATGTCGAGGGCGTGCCTTACCCCATCCATCCTCTCCAGCTCACATCCATGGGCATGCTGGTTTCCGACAGCCTGCAACTGGAGGAAGTCCACGCCGCCTGCCTGGAAGAGAAGCGCTGGGAGTTCCTGACCATCGGCCTGCCGCTGCGCCTGCCAGGCGCCACGGGCTGTCCCGTGGAATCCGATCGCGATGTTCTGAACCACACCATTTCGAGGGAGAGCGATATGGAACGCCGTTTTGCCGGCAAGGTCGCCTTGGTGACCGGTGCGACCCAGGGCCAGGGCCAGGCCATCTGCGTGAGGCTGGCTTCGGAAGGCGCGCTGGTGGCGGTCAACCGCCTGCCCAGTCTCAGCGCCGAGGAAACCTTGGCCATGGTCAAGGCGGCCGGTGGCGAGGCGTTCGATGTGGCCGCCGACATGCGCGATCCCGAGCAGGTGAAGGCGATGGTCGCCACCGTCGCCAAGCGTGGCGGCCGCCTCGACTACGTTGTCGGCAACGCCGGCATCAACCCCTTCATGACCTGGGACAACACGCCGATCGAGGAATTCGACAAGCTTTTCGAGACCAATGTCCGTGGCACCTGGGTCGTCTGCACCGAAGGCGCGCGCCAGATGGTCAAGGAGGGTCATGGCGGGGCCATCGTCGTGACCAGTTCCATCTCCGCCCATGTGGGCGCGCCGACCCAGGTCGCCTATTGCGGCACCAAGGGCGCCATCAGCATGTTGGCCAAGGCGCTGGGCGCCGTTCTGGGCAAGCATGGCATCCGCGTGAATGCCATCGAACCCGGCGCCATCGATACGCCCATGGCCGCTGGGCTGTTCGAGCAGCCCGAAGTGCTGAAATATTATCTCGAGCGCATTGCGCTGGGCCGTGTCGGCAAGCCCTCGGAGATCGCCTCCGTCGTCTCGTTCCTGCTGTCTGACGATGCCAGCTACGTGACCTCGGCGGCGCTACTGGTCGATGCCGGCTTCATCGTCAACGCGGAACTCTAGGCAGGCCTAGCCGGCGTAGATCCGGACGGTTCCTTCGATTCCGCGATTGGGGTCGAGGATGCGCACGCCATGGCTGCCCACCCCGGCCTCCATGCGGTTGAAGCCGTCATTGGTGTTGCTCACCGGCTCGACGCAGACATAGGGGTAATCCCAGGCGCTGTAGATCTGCATCTTGTCGAGAACGCCATCCGCTTCGATGACCGTGCGGTGCCCGTCAGGCGCGATGACTTCGGCATGGCCATCCCAGCCTTCATAGAGCCTGTCGACCACCATCTTCGAGACATCCGGCCCGTCATTGAAGCTGAGGCCTTCCGTCAGCGGTATGGGGCCTTTGTCGATAACGTCCGGCCCATCCGGCGGCCAGACGGCGAGAGAGAAGAATTTGAGCCGCGTGCCCGGCGCCTTGGGGAAATAGGGATGAATGCCGAGCCCCGCGGGCATCGGGCGGTGATCCAGCGAGGTGAGTCGGAGCAGAATCGAAAGCCCCTTGTCCGACAGGCTGTATCTGACCTGGCCGCGGAAGCGGAAGGGAAACGTCCCCGGCGTGGGCTCGTGGACCATCGTCATATCCACCAGCGAGGCGGTCTGTTCGTTGACGCTGAAGGCGCGCACAAAGGCTTCGCCATGGGTCATGGTCGGCTCTTCGCGGATATTGCGGGCGAGCTCGTAACGCATCCCGGCGAAATTGAAGCCGCCATAGGGAAAATCGCGGCCGAACAGCGGTCCCGAATAGGGCATCAGCGGAAAGCCGGCGAAGCCGTAAAGAACAGGTTTCGCAATCACCGAGTCCGGCGTCGGCCGCAGCAGATCGCGGCCCTTATGCCGGAAGCGCACCAGCCGCGCGCCGAAGCCGGGCGCCACGGTCAGCGCGTAGTCGCCATGCTGCAGGTTGACGAGCGGCCCTGTCTCTCTGGGCTGAAGGAAATTGTGGCGCATCATTCGGGCAACCGGATATGGCCATCGATGACGAGGTTGCTTTCGCCGCCGATGACGATCACCTGGCCCTTGTCTTCGCACCAGAGATCGCCGCCCCGCGGCGATAGCTGGCGGCTGTGGATCTTCTTCTTGCCCAGGCGTTCGGACCAATAGGGAACGATGATGCGATGCGCGGTGCCGCAGACCGGGTCTTCCGGCAGGCCGACATTGGGCGCAAAGACCCGGATGACGATATCAGCGGCCGGACCGCCTGGCGCCGTAGCAATCACCGCGCTGCGGTCGAAGGCGGCGACTTTTTTCAGGTCTGGCTGCAACCGGGCGATGACTGACGCATCGTCATAGATGGCGACATAGCCGAAAGGCGCTACCCAGGTTTCCCGCGGCCGCGCGCCCAAGGCTGCCTCCATCTCCGCGACGCGGTCCACCTTTGTCCCCGGCATGACCGGAAAATCCACCAGGATATGCTCGCCCTCGAGATGGGCCAGCCGCTTGTCGCCGTTCGGCAGATGGAAGGTCACGGCGCGAGCGGCGCCATTGCCGCGCAGCACGGTATGGGCGGCCGCCAGGGTCGAATGACCGGGACCGGGATGCGATCCCTCCCTGGTAAGGAATTTGAGCGGCACATCGCCGCCCTCGGCCTCACCCACCACGGCGATCACATCGGCCCGCAGCATGGCGCAGGCCTGAATCAGAACCTTGTCCGAGGCATCCCCTGTCCCGCTCAGCACGAAGGCAGGATTGCCGTGCAGCGGGTCCGCTGCAAAGGTGACGACCTGGAACAGATTGGCTTTCGCCGGCATCAGGCCTTGAGCGGCTTATAGGCCGTGACCTTCATCTCGACCTTGCATTTGAACATGAAGCGGACCGGGAAGATGCAGCGCACCGGCGGATTCTTGGTGAAATAGGTGGCGTAGATTGCGTTGAAGGGAACGAACTGCCGGGGATCCGTCATCCAGCATTCGCAATGGACCACATCCTCCAGCGTGCAGCCGGCGACATCGAGGGCATGCTTGATGAAGCCGAAGGTCTTGTGGACCTGCTCGTCGAACGGCATGTCGCCGAGCCCGGTGCCGTCATCCAGGATATTGCCATCGGCATCGAAGGTGACGTTGCGGGGATCGAACAGCCAGGGCCCGAAGGCGGAGGTGAACACAAAATCGCCGGCGCGCACCGCCTTGGAGATCGGCACGTTGTGGTCGATGGGGTAGCACTGCTTGGTCATGATCTGCTCCTAATAGCGGGCCCGGATCGGCCAGATGTCGATGACCTCGTCTCCCCGCACGACATGGAAGGCGCCATAGAGGTTGACGGTGGGATCGCAATGCGAGGTCAGGAACTCGATCACGCTGCCCAGCTGCGGCTTGGCGATATCGCCCGCAAAATCGAGCGCGCCATGCTCATCGCCCATGAAGCGGAACTCGCTGCCCGCCGGCGCACCACGCAACGCCGCCGGCTTGCCGCTGTCGGCGGCAAACGCCTTCCAGCCGGCATTCACCACGATGCGGCCCGGCGTGTTGACCGAGACGACCGTCGCGGCGACAAAAAGCGAGGGCTGGAAGGGATTGTCGTTCTCGGAAATGCTGATCGCGCGATAAGCGGAATCCATGAACAGGTAGGAGCCCGGCTGGATCTCCGTAAAGAGGCCGGCCGTCGCGTCGATGCGATGGCTGCCGGTGCCTCCGCCGCTGACGATTCCAGGCTTCATCCCGGCGGCAGCAAGCGCCTCGACCGTGGCGCGCACGCGCTCTATTTGCACGCCGATGCGCTGCACGCGTTCGGCGAAGGGCGTCACATGCTGCAGATTGCCCCAATAGGCCTGGATGCCGGCGTAGTTCAGCGATGGTGCTGCCTTCACCTGCTTGGCCAGCGCTACGACATCGGGGATGTCGTGGCAGCCGGTACGGCCCATGCCGACATCGACATCGACGAGGATGCCGAGCTTGCGCCCACTGCCCGCGGCAAGATCGGCCAGCTTTTTCACCGAATCCGGATGATCGGCGATGATGGAAACGTCCGCGCCGCGCAGCAGCAGCCGGCGCAGCCGGTCGAGCGCCTCGCTCGAAGTCAGGGGTGCGGTAATCAGGATGCCGGAGATACCGCCCAACGCCATGGCTTCCGCTTCGCCGATGGTGGCGCAGGAGATGCCGAGCGCGCCCGCCGCCATGATCCTTTGCCCGACCTCGACGCATTTATGGGCCTTGGCATGGGGCCGCAGCCTGACGCCGCTCTGACGCGACCAGTCGGCCATGATGGCGATGTTGCGGTCGAGGATGTCGATATCGACGAGAAGGGCCGGCGTGGGAACGTCGGAGCGCCGCATCGAAGAACTGCCTCCCGCCTTGCCTGATTTTTCCGGCTCGTTTTGCCGGAACACGGGCGGCGCCCAGGCCCCCGGGCAGCCGCACTTTTGCACGTCTTTTAGTTAAGTAGATGGGCTTCCCGGGGTCAAGGATAAATAGGATGAATACCTATTGACAGTTTGATCCTTTTGCCGCGAATTGCTGGAAATGACGCCGGCATCCAGATGGCACATTGTCGTCCCGCGACGTACCCGCGACCGGCCCCATCGTCTCTTACGGGCACCATGAAAAAAACCCTGTCGAATAATCCTTCTCTCTCCACGATGCCTCTGGGCCGGCGCAAGCGGGCCGACGAAATCGCCGAACATATCGAGCGCGCCATCTCCACCGGCGAATTCAAGGAAGGTGCTGCGATGCCTTCCGAGAAGGAGCTCGCCGAGCGTTTCGGGGTGGGCCGGCCTTCCGTGCGCCAGGCCCTGTTCACCCTGCAGCAGCAGGGGCTGGTCGAGATCACCAGCGGCACGCGCGCCCGGGTGACCGCACCCTCGGGCAAGTTCCTCTCCGCCCAGATCGCCGGGCTGATCCGGCGCATGACTTCAACCGGCCAGGGCCATGAGCATATGGAGCAGGCGCGGCTGTTGTTCGAGGCGGGCGTCGCCTGGCAGGCGGCGCGGGTGGCAACCGATGACGATATCCAGCGCCTGAAGGCAGCGCTCGACGCAAACGCCGCGGCCATCGGCAATACCGGCCTGTTCGTGCGCACCGATGTCGCCTTTCATGCCGAGCTCACGGTCATCACCCGCAACCCGGTCTTCACCGGCGTGCATGACGCCATCGTCGGCTGGCTGATCGATCAGCGCACGACGACGATCCACATGCCCGATGCCGATCGCCTGTCGATCCGCGACCACACGGCGATCTACGAAGCGGTGGCGGCGCGCGATCCGATGCGCGCCTTCCACGAGATGACGAGCCATCTTCGCCTGATCAGCGAGCTCTACAGCGAATCCAAGCGCCTGTCGGAAGATATCCTGCGCCAGATCGCCCGCGACGTGGCGGGCCGGATCGAGCGCGAGCGGGAATCCATGTGGGTCGCGCCCAAATCGGGCAACGGTCATGCCGAAGGCGGCGAAGCGGGCCGCGGCCGTTCAGGGCGCAAGGCAAAAGACTTGTAGAATTCCGGCGGGGGCCGGCAGGGAGAGAAGGCGATGACGACGGTTGTTCTGGGTGCCGGCGCGGTCGGCACGGCGAGCGCCTGGTATCTGAAGAAGGCGGGCCATGACGTGGTGCTGGTGGAGCGCCAGTCGGAAGCCGGCATGGAGACGAGCTGGGGCAATGGCGGCGTGATCCACGCCAGCGAAGTCGAGCCCTGGTCGCAGCCCGGCATGCCGACGCAAGATCATCAAATGGCTGGGCAAGGAGAATGCGCCGCTCCTGCTGCGCTATAGCGCCATCCCGCATATGTTCCGCTGGGGCATCGACTTCGCCCGCAACTGCACGCCGGAGCGCTTTCGCGCGAATTCGAAGTCAAACCTCCACCTCGCTTTGCATTCGCTGAAATCGCTGCAGGAGATCGGAGCCGAGACGGGAATCAACTACGACCGCGCCACCCGCGGCGTGCTGAAGATCTATCGCTCCGCCGAATCCCTGGGCAAGGCCGAGCGCGCCTGCGCCTTCCTGGCGCAATTCGGGCTGCTATTCGAACGCATCAGCCCGGAACGCTGCGTGGAGATCGAGCCGGCGCTGGCCGATACGAAGTCGACGCTGGCCGGCGCGCTGTATTTTGCCCGCGACGAGGTCGGCGACTGCAACAAGTTCACCCAGGGGCTGGCCGCCGCCTGCGCGGCAAAGGGCGTCAGCCTGCGCTTCGGCGAGAGCGTGCAGTCGATCGAGACAGCGAACGGCCGCGTCACCGGCGTCGTGACCGACAAGGGCCGCATTGCCTGCGATACCGTGGTGGTGGCCATGGGCAGCTTCTCGGCGCCCCTATTGGCCAGGAACGGCATTCGCGTGCCGATCTATCCGGTGAAGGGTGTCTCCATCACCTTCAAGCGCGCCGGCTGGAACGGCGCGCCCAATGTGCCGGTGATCGACGACAGCAAGCTGTTCGGCATCATCCCCATCGGCGACCGCATGCGCATCTCCGGCTCCGCCGAGATCACCGGCTATGACGCGACGCCGGCGATGGCGCGGGCCGAAGCCATCATCGCCAATGCCAGCTCCACCTTCCCGGAGCTGCCCAAGCATCTCGATATCAAGGCCTCGCGGGTCTGGGCGGGCTTGCGCCCGGTCAGCCCCTCGGGCACGCCGATGATCGGCCAGACCCGCATCAAGGGCCTGTGGATCAATGCCGGCCACGGCCATCTCGGCTGGACGCTCTCCTGCGGCTCCGGGCGGGTCGTCGCCGACCTCATCGCCGGCCGCAATCCCGGCATCCCGCTGATGCCGGCCCAGGGTGTTGTAACCGCGGCTGCCTGACGCTCATGGACGAGCCAACAAAGCTCGTTATCTGCGAGGGCACTGATCCAGCGGGGCCATGGCCTGCGGAAACAGCCGATGCGCTCGAACAGGGAAGCCTGATCCATTTCCCGGCCCTGACTTTTGCGCTCACGCCCGGCGAGCATGGGTTGGTCGCGCGTGGTGTCGCGGTCGCGAAAGGAAAAAATATCAGCCTCGACCCCGGCGGCGTTGCCGCCGTCGGATTGGCCGCGGATGAGGCGGGCGCCGCGCCGATCGCTGCGATGATGCGCCGCTTCTGCGATTTCGCGCGTCTGCTCGCCCTAGCCGTAGCACCCGGTTACGAATCGGCTCTGGTGACCGGACGGACCTCGTTCCGCCCGATAGAGATTGCCGGACGACCTGTCAGCGATTGGCGGGCCGACGATACGCGGCTGCATACCGACGCATTTCCGGCAACCCCGGTCGGTGGCAAGCGTCTGCTGCGCGTCTTTGCCAACATCGACCCCACGGTGCGGCCTCGCGTCTGGCGCCTGGGCGGCAGCTTCGAGGCGCTGGCTTCGCGTTACCTTGCGCAGATTCCCCGGCCGTCGGCCCTTCATGCGGCACTGCTGCAGCTTCGCCGCAAAACCCGCGGCCGTCGCAGCGCCTATGATCACTACATGCTGCATCTGCATGACATGGCGAAGGCCGACGCTGCGTACCAGGCCAATCCCTGTCAGCGCGAGGTCGCTTTTGCGCCCAGCGTCTGGATGGTTTTCAGCGATCAGGTGCCGCATGCAGCGATGTCGGGGCGCAACGCCCTGGAAACAACTTTTTATCTGCCGCTCTCAGCCCAACGGCATCCCGAACGCTCGCCGCTCAAGGTGCTGGAACGGCTGACGGGGCGGCGCCTCATGGTTTAGCCGTAGACCATTCTCGTCGCCAGTTCCTCGCTCTCCCGCGAGGCGAAGGGGAACATGGCACTGAACGGACAGTTGGTCAGCTCACCTACATGGACCGCCTCGCCGTCCGAATAGAGATCGGCGCGGATAAAATCGAAGTCGCGGGCCAGGGTTTCGGCGACGTGCAGCATCAAGGCGAGATTGGCGGGGCGCGGGAACTCGCCTGCCTTCCGGTCGCTGGAGAAAATCGGCAGCGGGTTCCAGTCGCGATCGAAGAAAGAGCGGGTCAGCGAGCCCGGCCGGTCGATATTGGCATGCAGCAGCCGTGCCTTGCCCTCGCGGCAAAACACGCGGAAGGCATCGGGCCAGTTCTGGTCGAAAACGAAGGGCTCGACCATCACTTTCGGCGTCAGTCTGCGATAGTTTCGCTCCCGGGAATAATCGTAGAAATTTTCTGAAAACCAGCTGGTGATGAGCTCGCGGTCGACCGGCTCGCCCGCCACGCGCGGGATGATGGCGCCCGACATATGGGTCGGCTTGATGACACAGCGGGCGGGAAAGTCGAAGGCTTCCGCTTCCGCCGGCGATCGTAGAATCGCCATGGTCGGCACGTTGAACGCCTCGCCCAGCCGGGCGCGGACATGCAACTTCAACTGCTCCTTGTCCGTAACATAAACCCGCAGCGGCCGCAGGATCTCGGCGGAGTTCTTCAGGCGGAAGAGTACATCGTTGATCGTGCCGCCGCGGCGCTTCGGCCATCGGCCGTGCCAGCGCCGGAACAGGAGCGCGCCGAACAGCCAGTCGCCCAAGCGGCTGTGGGGCAATGAATGAAGAAGCCACATCCGGAAGGTCAGCTTGACCCGCTTGCGGCCCAACCTGCCGGCCCGGATCATTGACCTTGCCGCACTATCGCTTGGCGGAAGGCTGGGCACCGCCTCGGCGCAGCGCGTCGAGCGAGGACGACAGCGCATCTTGCAGGATCCATACATCACCCGAATAGCCGATGAAGTCGAACCCCTGTTTATGAAGCGCCAATCCTTCATCGACCGAACCGACGAGGCGCCCGATCGGCTTTCCGGCGCGTCGTGCAGCAGCGAGGATGCGCTCCACCGCCCGGGTGAACCGCGGATCGGCAAAATCGCCGGGGCAGCCCAGCGACGTGGTCAGATCGACATGGCCGATCCACAATCCATCAACCCCGGAAACGTCGGCGATGGCCTCGACATTATCGACGCCAAGCGCCGTCTCGATCTTGGCGAAGTAGAAGATCTCCGCATTGGTCTCGCGGAGCAGCGCGGGAATCGGTTGCGAACGATACTTGTCATGGGACAGGCGGAATGCCACCGCGCGCTGGCCGACAGGCGCATAGCGCGCCCGGCCCAGGCATTGCTTCACCTCGTCTACGGTCTCCACCATGGGCGACATGATGGAGCGCGCGCCCATGTCGAGCGCGAGCGACACCTGATACTGATCTTTGGACGGCAGGCCAACGATGGCCGGGAGCTCGGCCGCCTCGAGATAGCGCAGCAGGCTCTTCAGCTGATCGATGCTGAATCCGCTGTGCTCAAGATCGAGCAGGACAAAGTCACAACCCGCCTGCTTCAGGATATAGCCGATGCCCGGCGTGGCAAATTCGACAAGAAAGGTGCCGAGCTTCATCTGGCCCCGCTGGGCCGCCATCTCGCGGATCGTTGCCATCTGGGATTTCCTTGGGTGCCATCCGGTGTGGGTAGTCGCAAACAATATGGCACCGTGAGGGGCCGAACCAGTGCTCCGGCAGCAACCCGGCTATCGCCGGCGCCAGCCTTTCGGCTCCTCCCGCACGAGAGCCATCGCAGTGAGTTCGATCAGATGCGCCCGGACGGATTCCGCCGCCGCCGGAACAAGCCGCGGATCGAGGCCGGTATAGACCCGCTTCACCAGGTCAGCGGGTGTCAGCGAGAGGGCTGGTGACAGTGCCGCAAGAATAGCCTCGCGCCGCGCCAGGCGATGGGCGATCAGCTCGGCCAGATGCCCGCGCGGGTCGAGGATCGGGCCGCCATGGGTTGGCCAGTAGATCGCATCCTGCCGGCGCGACAGCCGGTCAAGGGAGCGCATGTAGGCCGCCATATCGCCATCGGGCGGCGCTATCACGGTCGTCGACCAGCCCATCACCTGATCGCCGGAAAAGAGCGCCAATTCCGCCGCCAGGGCAAAGCACAGATGGTTTGAGGCGTGGCCAGGCGTATGCAGGGCCTCGAGGTGCCAGCCTTCGCCTTCGATGACCTCACCATCGGCCAGCACGATGTCCGGAACGAAGTCGAGATCGGCCCCCGCCTCGCCCGTCTCTCCCACTGCCCCATGTGGGCCGAAGCCCAGCGTCAGCGCACCCGTCGCGGCCTTCAAGGGTGATGCCGCCGGCGAATGGTCGGCATGGGTATGCGTCACGAGGATGTGGGTGATGGTCTCGCCGGCCAGCGCCTTCAACAGCACATCAATGTGGGATTGCAGCAGCGGTCCTGGATCGATGACCGCCACCTTGCCGCGGCCAACGACGTAGGTTCCGGTACCCATGAAGGTGAAGGGCCCGGGGTTTTCCGCCACGATTCGGCGGATTAATGGCGACACCGTCTCGAGGCGTCCATAGCTGCAGGTGAAATCGCGGTCGTTGAGCATGAGCCTTTAATGCGGTGTAACTTTTTTTCCCGAAGTAGAGGCCATCACCGTTCGTTGACACAGGGGCTGGCTAGAGAGATTCGCTTTCCCGGTTACGAAGCATAGCGCACACTACGCCGGCGCTTTCGAGGGGAAATTCATGCCTGCCAAGCCCAGGATCGAGCGTCTGCGTATCGGCATGATCGGCAGCGGCTTCATCGCCAGGTTTCACCTGCGGGCCCTGCTGGCCGTGCGGCACGTCAGCGTCAGCGCGGTCTATAGCCCCACCCGCGCAAACCGCGAGGCGCTGGCCCGCGACGCCAATAAAATGGAACTCGGGCCCTGCCGTGCGTTCGACTCCCTCGAGGCGCTGGCAACGTCGGGCACGGTCGATGCGCTCTGGCTGCTGCTGCCCAATTACGCGCGCATCCCCGCCATGCGCGAAATCCATCGGCTGGTGAAATCGGGGAGGTCGAAGATCGTGGCGGTCGCCTGCGAAAAGCCGCTGGCCCGCACCCTGGCCGAGGCGCGCGAGATGCTGCGCCTGGCAGAAGATGCCGGCCTCAATCACGGCTATCTGGAAAACCAGGTTTTCGCGCCCGCCGTGCAACGGGGCAAGGAGATCATCTGGCGCCGCGCCGTGCCCAATAGCGGCCGGCCCTATCTTGCGCGAGCGGCCGAGGAACATAGCGGCCCGCATATGCCATGGTTCTGGCAGGGCAGCCGCCAGGGCGGCGGCGTTCTCTCCGACATGACCTGCCACAGCGTCGAGGTCGCCCGCTATCTGCTGGCAAAGCCCGGCGCGCCGCGCAGCGATCTGAAGCTCATCAGCGCCAGCGCCACCACCGGGCATCTGAAATGGACCCGGCCGGCCTATGTGAAAAAACTCAAGGGCATGATGGGCAAGGCCGTGGATTATGCGCGCCATCCCGCCGAGGACTTCGCCCGCGGCGCCTTCGTCCTGCGCGATCCCGAGGGCCATGAGGCGATCATCGAGGTGACGAATTCCTGGGCCTATGTCGGCCCGGGCCTGCGCATCCAGATCGAGCTGCTGGGGCCCGAATACGCCATGGAATTCACCTCTCTCAACACTGGGCTCAAGATTTTCATGTCGCGGGCGATCACTGGCGGCCAGGGCGAGGATCTGGTGGAAAAGCAGAACGCCGAGCAGGGGCTGATGCCCGTGCTGGAGGACGAGGCCAACGCCTATGGTTATGTCGAGGAGAACCGCCACATGGTGGAGGCCTTCCGCCATTGCCGGAAGCCGCTGGAAACTTTCAGCGACGGCGTTGCCGTGGTCGAGATGCTGATGGCCCTCTACCGCTCAGCCGAGACCGGCAAGACGGTCAAGCTTCCCTCAAGGCAGTTGGAAAACTACGTGCCGCCGGTTGCGCGAACCACCTGAAGAAGGAGGTGCTGCGATCGATCAGGGTAAAACCGTCGCGCGCCGGGCCTTGATGAGCGCGAGAGCGGCAATTACCAAAGCGGCGAGGCTCGCCACGCCGAAATCCAGCGCCCAATCCAGCCTGGCAGCGTCAAGGATCGAGGCCGCAAGGAACGCAAGCGCCGCCACCGCAAAATAGCGTCTGGACCGCCATCCCGATGTCGGCGCGCCGGCTTCAACAAACAACCCCGCGACCGCCAGGATACCCAGCAGAAAATAATGCGGCCGCGCCACCGGCAGCATCGGTATCGCGAGCAAGACGAGTGCGGCAAAGAAGAGATATTCGCCGAAGGTGTCGCAGCGGCGGCGCATCGCCCACAGGGCGGCCGCCGAGAGCGCCAACGAGAGCGCGATATGCGCGAGAAAATAATCTTGCGGGGGTGCCGGCGCTCGGCTGTCGCGATCCGGATGGAACGCATCGTAGATCATGTATTCGAACGACTGGACCCCAGTGTTCGTGCCATGGAGTTCCTCGGCCACCGTCGGATCGCCCGCGCCGGAAGCCTCGCCCGCCAGACGCTCGGTGACAAAGGTGCGGTACGCCGTCATGGCAGGCCCCCAACCCATGACCACCATAGGAACCAGTGAGGTAACAAGAATGACCGCCAGCGCGGCGGCGAGAAACCGCCCGTCGCGCCGCCAGAGGGGATAGATCAGGAGATAAAGGGGAAAGAGCTTCAATGCCGCCGCTGCGCCAAGCCACGCGCCGGCACGAAATGAGCGGCCGTGCAGAATGGCGGAGCTGCAGCCGGCAAGACACAGCAAGATAATGGCTGTTACCTGGCCACGCCGCAGACCGTCGAGAGCAAACGGCACGACGATTAACAACGGCAGCAGCCGAAGATTCCACCAGCCTTGTGAGAATCGCGCCGGGGCCGCGCTCGGACCTGCCCGAGCCAATGCCGAGGCGATCATGTTAACCGAAACGAGAAGACAGGCGACCCCCAGCCAGTACCATAGGGCAAGAGAAACCCCGTAGGGGATGGCGCCCGCGCGTACCGCGGCACTTGCGCTTTCGGGCGGATCGGCGAAGGGCACGAGCAAGCTCGCCAGCAGCGGCGGGTAGAGATAGTGCCAGCCATGGAAATCCGTCGCCTGGTAGATATCCTCCCCCGCTCCGGCGGCCCAGGCCGCGCGGAGATAGACACCGAGATCGCCGGTGCGCTCGGTGGCAGCCTCGCCCTGCAAGATGCCGCTGCGTATCACCCCGCCTTGCAGGACAACGACGAAATAACCCAGGAACAGCGCTGCCACAGCGAGGACCGCAAGGCGGGTCGGCCAGTCGGCCGGTTTGTCAGGTGAGCGCCATCGGGCCACCACCGCGGCGAGGCAGGAAAGAATGACGATGGCGGTGAGCGCGGCCAGCTTCACCCGAGGTAAGCCTCAACTGCGCGGTTTCAGGTTCTCCGGATCGTAAAGCGGCTTGTATCCGACGGCCGCAACCTCGACCGGATAGGTATCGCCGAAATACTCGACCGCCAGCTTGCGGCCTTCCTGGGCATAAGCCCAGGGCAGGTAAGCCAGCGCGATATTCTTGCCGATGGTCGGCCCATAGGCGATCGAGGTTGTGAAGGAGTGGCGGCCAAGCTCATCCACCAGCGTCTCGCCTGTCTTGGGATCCATGACCGGCAAAGTGCCGACGGGATATCGCGCGACACCCTTTGAATCGATGTTGTCTGTCATCACCAGGGTGCAGAGCATGGCCGGCTGATTTGGCCGGGCGCGGTATTCCAGATGCCTGGCCTTGCCGCAGAAATCGGCCTCCTTGACCTTGGGGCGAGCAAGATCAGCCTCGAGCAGATTGTACTCGGTCAACAGGTCGGCGTTCTGCAGGCGCAGGCTCTTTTCCATGCGCCGCGTATTGGCGTAGGTCTCCACACCCACCGGCATCACCCCGGTGCTGCGCAGCGCATCCCACACGGCGAGGCCGTCCTCATAGCGCATATGCAGTTCCCAGCCCTGCTCGCCGACATAGGAGATGCGGAAGGCGCTGACATTCACGCCGGCGATCCGGATCGGCTTGATCGCGGCGAAGGGGAAATTCTCGAGCGACAGGCCGGCCGGATCCTCGACGACCTTCTGCAACGTGGCGCGGGCATTGGGCCCCCAAACGCCGATAGTGATGTACTTTTCCGTGACGTCGGTGACGGTGACGTCGAAGCCTTTATCCTGGGCCACCCGGCGCATGTAGTGGAAATCGCGCCGGCCGGCATCCGCACCGTCGACCACGCGGCAGCGATCCGCCATGCGAAAGACGGTCAAGTCGGCGCGCACCATGCCTTGCTCGTCGAGGAAATGGGTGTAGATGCCCTTGCCGATATTCGCATCGCCGCCGATCTTGGCGGCGCAGAGCCACTCCATCAGCGCGACATGGTCAGGCCCCTCGACATCGAGCATGGCGAAGTGGGACAGGTTGATGATCCCGCAATCCTCGCTCATGGCGAGCTGCTCGGCATTGGAGACCCGCCAGAAGTGGCGGTTATCCCACTCGTTCTGGCGCTCGGGAATGCGGTTGCCGTATTTCTTCAGCAGCTGCTCGTTGGACGCGTAGCCATGGGCACGCTCCCAGCCGCCGAGTTCCATGAAATAACCGCCGAGCGCCTTCTCGCGCTCATAGAACGGCGAGCGGCGGATATTGCGGCCAGTCGCATAGGGTTCGCGCGGATGGACGGCGGGGTTATAGACCTTCTGTGCGGCTTCGCCGCAGCGCCCCTCGATGAACGCCTCCTGCATCTGGTGCGGATAAAAGCGCGAATAGTCGATCTTCGCGTGATCGATCGGCGTGCGCCCATCCGTGATCCAGTCGGCGAGCAGCTTGGCCATGCCGGGGGCGTCCTTGACCCAGATGGCGACGGCGTACCAGAGGCCGCGCACTATCTGGCTCTCGCCGATCGAGGGGCCGCCGTCGGTGGTGACCTGCAGCAGGCCATTGAAGGAATGACTTTCGTTGTAGCCGAGCTCGGCCAGGATCGGCGTCAGCTCCATGGCGCGTTCCAGGGGCTCGGCTATCTGCTCGATCGGAAGATCGCGCTGCGAGGGCGATAGCCGCGCCTCGTGCTTTTCCAGAATGTCGCGCGGATGGCAGAGGCGCGGATTCTTTTCCTCGTAGTAGCCCCATTCGATCTGGCCGCCCTCGGCGGTCTTGGGATCGCCGGTATCGCGCATATAGGCGGAGTTGCCCTGGTCGCGCAGCAGCGGCCAGCCGATCTCCTTGCCGGTGCCGGCGAACTCGTTATAGGGCCCGAAGAAGGTGAGCGGATGGTCGACCGGCATCACCGGCAGATCCTCGCCCGCCATCTCGGCGATCAGGCGGCCCCACAGGCCGGCCGAGACGACGACATGATCGGCCTCGATGGTGCCGCGGTCCGTCACCACGCCCTTGATGCGCCCCTTCTCGATCACGAGCGATTTGACCGGCGTATTGGCGAAGGCTTTGAGCTTGCCGCTGGCTTCGGCGCGATCGACCAGCTTGCCGGCCACGGTCTGCGAGCGCGGAATGACAAGGCCGGCATCGGGATCCCACATCCCGCCCTGCACCAATTTCTCCTCGATGAGCGGAAACCGCTTCTTGATCTCGGCCGGGCTTACCAGGCGAGCGCGCGTGCCGAACGATTTGGCGGAAGCCACCTTGCGCCTGATTTCGTCCATGCGCGCATCGTCACCGGTGCGGGCGATCTCAAGGCCGCCGACACGGCTGTAATGGCCCAGCTTCTCGTAGAAACCGATCGAGTACAGCGTCGTCCAGCAGGAGAGAAAATCGTGGGCGGTCGTGTAGCAGAAGTCCGAGGCATGGGCGGTTGAGCCGATATCGGTCGGAATGCTCGATTTATCGAGGCCGACGATGTCATCCCAGCCGCGCTCGAGCAGGTGGTGGGCGACCGAAGCGCCGACGATGCCACCCAGACCGACGATGACGACTTTTGCTTTTTTGGGGAACTCAGCCATGGCCTTCAACTCCGAACCGCTTCGGTTAGCAGATTAGAGGCTCCTGGGCTGCCGTCTCAAGCAAACCCGCTGGACTCCAATACGCCAAAGGACCTTCGGCTTTCGCCAACGGGCGCGACGCTTTTATCGTGTGTGCGACCGGGGGATCAAGCTCCGGTTCGGCGCCAATCCAACCGAAAGGTCGCCGAGGTGCAGCTGAAATAACCCTTGAAGCGGCCGCGGCCCAGCATTTATTCCAGTTGCGCCGCCAGTCGAGCTAGTGCGAAGGCCCGCACCGTAAGTTCGTCTCTCAACCGCCGGTCAGAGAGATGCCGCCGTGTCGCCAAAAGAGCCCAAGCCTCGTCTCGCAGGCTTCTGGATGACGCTTTCAGTACCTTGGTCAACTTCTTCTCCATTTGACAGCCCAGGCGTCTCGTAACCGCAACGACGCGGCGGAGGTTCACGATTGGAATGGTCAGGACGATTGGATACGTCCGAACTCAATGATCGCTGTTCATAGTCGGTTTGATGAGGGATGGGCAGCTGGTGGGCGAATCGCCCAAGCTGGCGATCCCCATCTGCTGCCTTTTGGCAGGATCGCAAGGTGGATCGGTCGCGGGATTTCCACTTGTGCATCCGGCCAGGAGTATGCCGAGAACGGACAGGATAAACATGACGCCGATCGGCGATCGCGTGCGATCAGTTACATGTCTCGAATATATCGTCATCTGGCTTTCCTCTCTTGCGACATGAACCAAGAAGTCACATTCCGAATTTTGCGACCTCTCACATTCAAGACCGCAAGTGAGGCTTCGTTATTCCGCGAATTTATTCCGGGCGAGCAGGCGATGCTGCGTTTGGCGGCATGAAGATGCTGGATTGCCGCAATTACTCCGCGCCTCACGGAATTGTGACGAGCTGGACCGAGCGCGCTGCTGTGCTGCACCCTTCGGCGGCCACGGCAAGCCTCAGGATGCCGGATTCGTCAGGCCGTGAACCGTCTCTCGCATAATGCCGGTGGCTGCCGCACAGGTACCCGGATTGCCCTCGGTCAGAATTGATAACGCGGCTGTCTCTGCTGTTTTGTATTGCCGTAAAAGGCTTTCCTGGCTTGGCGATGCCAGCCTGGTTCCGGCAAGAAATTCTTTGAATGCCGAGCCGATGGGGGCGACGTCGACCCCGCATGACTCGACGATACCTGCGGCGGTGCCGGCCGAAAGTGCGATATCCGCATTTGTTGGAGCTTCATCGTCTGGCGCCTCGGCGAAGGCCGCAGGAGACGCAAGGTGCATTGCTGCCGCGACGGCGATCGAGATCGTTGCAGCACTCAACCATCGGCTCATCTTCCACCTTCCTTTCGCACATGACTCCAAAATCTGGACAGGCCCCGCGCAATGCCGAGTCATGGCATGGACTTTCGAGACGGGGTGCTTGCGCTCGACATATCAACGAACAAGATCGCTGGATGTACGTCGCGGACCAGTGAATTCGGCCGAGCGCCCCGCAGCGGTTCCGCGCCGCATCCGGCGGGGCAGCATGGCGTCGAGTGTGTCATCGCGACGCCAGAAGTGATGATAGAGAGCCGCCGACGTATGAACCGCGATAAGGCCGAGCAGTAAGAATCCAACTGCCTGATGCGCCCCCAAAAGCTGGCGCGAGAGAGGGCGATCCACGCCAATCAAGGCCGGCAGTTGGCCCAGGAAGAACAGGTTCACCCTTTCGCCATGCGCATTGGTCTCAAGAAGTCCGAGGATCGGCTGGGTGAGCATGAGAGCGTAGAGCAGATATTCACTCCACTGCGCCGCGATTCTCATCTCGCGCGGAATTCCCGCTGACCAGTCGGGAAGGCGCGAAAATTGGCGCCAGACAAGCCGGCCAAGCATCACCATCCACACCGTCACACCGAACGAACGGTGAAGCTGGATAATCGTCGTGGCCTCCAGCCGCGACGTTGCAAACCGCAAGGAGAGCACCAAGGCAAAGGCCGTTATGACTGCAAGCGCAGTGAGCCAGTGCAGGAATCGGGTAATACGATCGAACTCTCGCGATTCAGAATGGCGTTCAACTTGTGACATCCGGCGACCTCTGTCTTATGCCTATGCAGGCGGCATAAGGGAGACCGGACATCAGGCGCAATTATTCCCGCCTGTTCGAGGCCCGATTGCTATTGGCAAGGTGAAAGCAGGTCAGAACGGAACAATTCAAGCGTTGGCGCCCGGTCCGCCGGGCCGTGACATCGCGCTCGAATTCGGCGAATGACGGCAGGGCGTTCAAGGTTGACTGCCGCCGCCTGGCGTATCGGCAGTGTTATTCACCCGCCAGGGCTGGTACGCCCCATGGCTAGCGGCGACCAGCCATAGACCCGTTGCAGTGCCCCGCCCATGAGAGCGGCCAGATCGCCCGAGGACAATCGGTCGGTGACGCGGAATGCCTCGACCCCTTCCCGGTAAGTCAGCAAGGCGACGGCCCGGGTCCAGTCGGTGCCCCAGAGGCAACGATCGATGCCGAAAGCATCGAAAATACAGCCGAGGGGAGCCCACAGGTCGTTAAAGGGAAATGGCTCGTGGGACAACGTGCCGGCACCGGAGATCTTGACCACGACGTTGTCGTGGGCGGCCAGCGCCAGCAGGTTTTCGAGATCGGCGAATGGGGCCGCGGGAACCGGTGGCGCCATGGGCTGATGCAGCCCAAGATGATCGATCACTAGCATCGTGTTCCTGTTTCGCGCCGCCAGTTGGCCCGCCTGCTCCAGACGCCCCGGGCAAAACAGATTGACCGGAAGGTCGTGCTGGGCCGCGGCGGCCAGGACCCGATTGATCCCGGGATCTGATGGGTCGCTCGACAGGGCGCCCACCATCATGACCCGGATGGCGACCGCGCCATCGACAGAGGCCCAATCGGCAATTGTCTCGGCCACGCCCGGGTCGGTCGCATTGACCGGTTTGACGAGGGCGAAGCGGCCTGGATATGCCGCGCGAACCTGGATCGCGTAACTCGCATCGTAGCGATATAGGGAAAACGGCGAGACCAGCACGGCGCCATCGACACCGACGGCATCCATGGCAGCCACCATATCGCCGCCGGTCACCGCCGGCGGGCCGGGCAATACGGCCGCCCATGGCCGGCCCGGGTGGTCGCGTTCATAGGCGTGAACCTGGGCATCGATCGTCAGCATGGTCTGGTCGCCACAATGCCATTCATCAGGGCCACACTAGCGATCGGTATGGTGCGGGCAAGAGCCTTCGGCCAGACCGGAAGACGCTCGCGATCCACCGACGGCCGTTACACCAATCAGCAATTAACGAGGATCGACATCAAGCGCCGGTTTGCATGCGTCGGCAGGGCCGTTTGCGTGCCGTCAAAGAGTCTTCCAGCTTCCGTCCGCGACCTTGCAGCGATTGAGCTGGTAGTTGTACGGGTCGGCATTGCCGGTCACCTCGATATGGTACCTGAGCTCCCGGCAGGGCAAGTTGTTGCCTTCATACTTGTATTCAAATCTTTTCAAAAGCTGGATGGTTCCGTGGTCTCCCGACGCGGAATTGCTCCATTCGCGGGTCGTGCCAATCGCCAGCGAACCATCGTCGAGCAATGGCTGAGTCGCCTTTGCGATCGCCTTGAGGTCGTGATGGTTCAGCCTGTCTCCAAGCGATTCGGCGAAGGAAAAATCACCAAAGGAATCGGCGTAGGATGCGGTCGAGGCAGCGAGTAACAAACACGTCAGCAGAACCGTGCTCGGAATGCTTCGCATAGTGACCTCCCTCGAGAAATCCTGGGTTGCGCCGCAAGGTTAAGCGCCGGTGGTTAAAGATATGGTTAGCTGTTTTGGAATGATCAAGGACGGCCTGGACGCCATGGATATCCGCGGGAAAAACGCCAGCGGGCGGCCGCTTCCTGGCCGCTTCCGTGAAGCGACGTCAAACCCGCGCGGCACCTTCGATATCCGCCTTTAGCAGGATCGCGGTCGTGGCGCTCAGATGTTTTGCCAGCAGCTTCACGGCCTTTTCCGCATTACGCTTCAACGTGGCCTCGAGGATGGCGCGATGCTCGCCGCCCACATCGCGCTTCTCCATGCTGAGCGGAATCGAGAGACGCCGATAGCGCTCGCTCTGCGCATAGAGCTGGGCATGCAGGCGCAGCAGCCAGGGCGAATCCGCGCCGTCGACCAAAGCCGCATGAAACGCCGCATGGGCTTCGGCCCAATCGTCGGCGGCGCGCACCGGATCGGAAGCAACCCGCTCCGGCGTCTTCGACAGGCGATGGAAGGCGGCGACCAGCCGGACCTCCCAGTCGACGGTACCGACCTCGATGGCGCGCTTGAGGCAGAGTGTCTCCACCTCGATCCTCACCATGGTCAGGTCCTTGAGATCGGCGACCGAGATGGGCGCCGCGCGGAAGCCGCGTTGCGGTTCCGACATCACCAGCCCTTCCGAGGTCAGCCGCGACAGCGCCTCGCGGATCGCGCCAAGGCTCACGGAAAAGCGCTCGCAGAGATCCTGAATCTTCAGCTTGCTGCCCGGCGCGATGCGGCAAGCCAGCAAGTCGGCGCGCAAGGCCTCATAGGCGCCCTGGGTCAGGTTACGCGCGGCGTCACGTGGCATGCGGCTCCCACTCACGCCCGGCCCGCCCGGAGCCGCGCGCGGATATTGTGATCACCTGTAACATTAGACTCAAAAAAATATATTTTCAATTGACAAATATAAATTAACTGGGAAGCTCACCCGACAAGGGCGCCGCGGAAATTGGCGCCCAGTGGATTTCATTGTCGGAGCCATACCGCGCGATGATCGAACTCACGGGGGTTTCGAAAACCTTCACGACCAGGGACACCGGTATCGTCGCGGCACTGAAGGAAGTCAGCCTCAGGATCGAGGGCAATGAATTCTTCACGCTCCTTGGACCTTCGGGCTGCGGCAAAACCACCCTGTTGCGCCTGGTCGGCGGCTTCGAGGCGCCGAGCGCAGGGCGGATTCGCATCGACGAGCTGGACGTGGCCGCCCTGCCGCCGCAAAAGCGCCCGGTCAACACCGTGTTCCAGAGCTATGCCCTGTTCCCGCATCTGAGCGTGGCGGGCAATATCGCTTTCGGCCTCGAAATGTGCGGCTGGCAAAAGGGCGACATCGATGCCCGCGTCGGCGAGGCCTTGTCCCTGGTGCGGCTCGATGGCTTCGCGGGCCGCAAGCCCGCCCAGCTTTCCGGCGGGCAGCAGCAGCGCGTGGCGCTCGCCCGCGCACTGGCACCACGGCCGAAGGTGCTGCTGCTTGATGAACCCCTCTCGGCCCTCGATCTCAAGCTCCGCAAGGAGATGCAGGGTGAGTTGAAGCGCCTGCAGCGCGAGACCGGAATTACCTTCCTGCTTGTCACCCATGACCAGGAAGAGGCACTGGCCATGTCCGACCGCATCGCGGTCATGCGCGACGGCCTCGTGCTGCAAGTCGGAACGCCGAAGGCGATATACGACAACCCCAACAGCCGGTTCGTGGCCGACTTCATCGGCGAGGCAAACCTCGTTCCGGGCAAGACACTCGGGCGCAACGACGCGCTCACCGTCGCCGTACGCCCGGAGCGCGTAAGCCTCTCTCGCCTCAACGGCCATGAAGCACGCGCCAAAGGCGAGGTTGCCGAAGTCACCTTCCTCGGCCTCGACACGCTCTACGAAATCCTGCTCGACGATGTGCGGGTCAGGGCCCGGGTGCGCGATACCGGCGAACCGTTCCAGCCCGGCGATGCCGTGGCCGTCGATTGGCCGGACACGGCCGAACGCGAATTGCTGCACTGAGGCGCGCAATCGATGGGCCGGCGAAGCACATTGCTATTGATTGCCCCCGCGGTCCTGGTGATCGGCGTCTTCATGCTGATCCCTATGTTCATCGCGCTGGCCTATTCCTTCATGACCGCCGATCCCTATGGCGGCGTGCAGCTGCCGCTGACCTTCGATGCCTATATCCAGTTCCTCTATCAGCGCGACTTCGACGACAGCCTCGTCTTCGCCCGCGACTACATCCTAATCATCGGCCGCTCGATCTATCTCGCGGTTGCGACCACGGCGGTCTGCCTGGTGCTCGGATTGCCGGTCGCCTGGTACATCGTATGCCAGAGCGAGGAACGGCGGCGCCTGCTGCTGTTCTTCATCACTCTGCCGTTCTGGATCAACACGCTGATCCGCACCTATTGCTGGATCCTGATCCTGCGCGACGAGGGCCTCGCCAACAAGCTGCTGCGTGCGCTTGGCGTCATCGCCGACCCCCTGCCGCTGCTCTACAACGACGGCTCAATCCTGCTCGGCCTGATCTACACGTTCCTGCCCTTCATGGTGCTGCCGATCTATTCTACCCTGGAGCGGATCGATCCGCGCCTGATCGAGGCAGCCTATGATCTCTATGCCAGCCGCGCTGCGGTCTTTCGGCGCGTGATCTGGCCGCTCGCCAAACCGGGGGCGCTGGCCGGCGCCACGCTGGTTTTCGCGCCGGCACTGGGCTCGTTCCTGGCGCCCGATCTGCTCGGCGGCGGCAAGAAGCTGCTGATCGGCAGCCTGATCCAGATGCAGTTTACCTCCTCGCGCAACTGGCCGTTCGGTGCGGCGCTCTCCATCGCCATCACCGCCGTGATCCTTTTGGTCATGGTGCTTCGCGCCTGGCGTGCGCCCCAGCGCGAGGCCCGCGCATGAAGCGTCCGTTCGACTGGCGCTACACGCCGGGCTTTGGCCCGCTGACGGCTGCCATCCTGGTCTTTCTTTATGCGCCGCTCGCCATCCTGGTGGTCTACGCCTTCAACGCCAGTCGCATGGTCACGGTGTGGCGGGGGTTCAGCACCCAGTGGTTCGTCGCAATCGCGCAGAATGCCGACATACGCGCCGCCGCCGAGAACAGCCTGATCATCGCAGTCACTGCCACTATCGCCTCTACCCTGATCGCGCTGGCCGGTGCGCTGGCGCTGGAGCGAGGCGTTCTCAACTTCGGCCGCGGCATCGTGATGGGCATGGTGGCGATGCCCCTGGTCGTGCCGGAGATCGTGGTGGCCATCACGACCCTCGTTTTCTTCTCGGCGCTGGGGATGCATCACGGTCTTCTTAACCTGATCATTGCTCACACCGTCTTCTGCATTCCGTTCGCGCTGCTGCCGATCCAGGCGCGACTGAAGAACATGGGCGGCACGCTCGAAGAGGCCGGCCGCGATCTCTACGCCTCGGAATGGAAGCTGTTTCGCCGCATAACCCTGCCCCTGCTGGCGCCGGCGATCGGCGCCGGCGCCATCATGGCCTTCGTGATCTCGCTCGATGACTTCCTGATCAGCGTGATGGTCTCGAGCGCCGGCTCCACGACCCTGCCGGTCTACGTCTACGGCATGATGCGTCTGGGCGTGACGCCTGAAGTCAACGCCATCTCCACGGTCTTGCTCGCAATCTCGCTTGTCTTCGTCGCCTCTGCCCTGCTGCTCGGGCGGCGGCGGCCCGCCAACTAAAATTCCAATAAAAACAGAGGAGGATGAAATGAAGACCCCAAGAATCAGGATCATGACCAACGCGATCGCCGGCATCGCGCTGGCGGCAATCACGCTCGTCGGCGCCGAACGCGCCTTTGCCGACGCCGGCGAGCTCCATCTCTACAACTGGACCGACTACACCTCGGACGAGATGATCAAGAAGTTCGAGAAAGAGACCGGCATCAAGGTCACCATCGATACCTACGATTCCAACGAGACCGCGCTGGCCAAGCTGAAATCCGGCGCCGCCGGCTATGACGTCATGATCATCAGCAACGACTTCGTGCCGATCTTCGTGAAGGAAGGCCTGTTCCAGAAGGTCGATGCCGGCCAGATGGCGAACTTCAAGAACGTCGATCCGCGCTGGCAGAAGCGCCCGTGGGATCCCGACGCCGCCTACACCGTTCCCTGGGTCTGGGGCACCACCTCGTTCGCCGTCGATACCTCCGTCTACAAGGGGCCGACCGACACCCTGAAGACCCTGTTCGAGCCGCCGGCGGAGCTGCAGGGCAAGATCGGCATGTTCGGCTCGCCCAGCGAGGTCATGTCGCTGGCGCTGGTCTATCTCGGCAAACCGCAATGCAACGAGAACCCGGCGGACTTGAAGGAGCTCAATGCCCTGCTGCAGAAGCAGAAGCCATTCGTGAAGGTCTACAACTCCGACGGCACGGTCGAGCGCCAGGTCGCCGGCGAGACGCTGATCCACGAGCAATGGTCCGGCAAGGCGCTGGTCACCCGCCAGCAGAAGCCGAGCTTCAAGTATGTCTATGGCAAGGAAGGCGTCATCGGCTGGATGGACAACGTCGCCGTCCCGACCGGGGCACCGGATCTCGAGAATGCGAAGAAGTTCATGAACTTCCTGATGGACCCGGAGAACATCGCCCTGCAGCAGAAATATACCGGCTATCAGAGCGCGATTGCCGGCTCCAACAAGTTTCTGCCGCCGGAGATCGGCAACTCGCCGGAGTTCAACCCGCCGGCCGACGAGACGATCACCTTTGCGCCGTCCTGCGAGGAGAAGGCGACCCGCGCCTACGACAAGATCTGGACGGGCCTGCGCCAGTAGGCGAACCTGTCGGGGATGCCGCCGGCTGCGCCGGCGGCATCCCCTTCATTTTTGCACGAGACCAAGATGGCCGTATCGCGCGCTTCAGCAACGGAACTGACCCGCGATCTGGTGCGGCTGCGCTCGATCAACCCGCCGGGCGACGAAGGCCCCTGCGCCAACCTGCTGGCCGGCATCCTCGAGGCCGGCGGATTCCGTGTCTCGAAGCACGATCTCTCCCCTGGCCGGACCAACATCGTTGCGTGTCTCGATGGATCGAGCGACATCGAACCGCTCTGCATGACCGGGCATTTGGACACGGTGCCGCTGGGCGCGGCACCATGGCAGCGTGATCCTCTGGCCGCCGAGCGTGACGGCGACAAGATCTACGGGCGCGGCACCACCGACATGAAGAGCGGTGTCGCGGCGATGGTCTGCGCCGCACTCGATGTCGCTGGCATGCCCCGGGGCAAGGCCGGCCTGGTCCTGGTCTTTACGGTCGGCGAAGAGACGGGTTGCGACGGCGCCCGTTATCTCGTGGGCCTGAACGGCGTCTTGCCGAAAGCCGGCGCGCTGGTGGTCGGCGAGCCGACCGGTAATGTGCCGCTGATCGGCCACAAGGGCGCGCTCTGGTTGAAGGCCGCCTTCAACGGCGTCACCGCCCATGGCTCGATGCCGGAACTGGGCGACAACGCGGTGCTGAAGGCAGCGCGTGGTGTATCACGCATCGCCGGACATCAATTCGAGGCCGACCGGCATCAGCATCTCGGCGGCCCGAGCCTCAATGTCGGCTCGCTGCATGGCGGCGCCAACGTCAATTCCGTGCCCGACCGCGCCGAGGTGCAGATCGATATCCGCACGGTTCCCGGCCAGTCCAACGAGGCGCTCGGCAAAGAGGTAGCGCGTGTACTCGGCGAAGGTGCCGAAGTCTCGCGCATGGTCGATGTGGGCGCGGTCGCCAGCAACCCGCAGAACGAATGGGTCAGCAGCGTCTTCGATCTCTATGAGCGTATAACGGGCGAACGCATCGATCCCCGCGGCGCGCCCTACTTCACCGACGCATCTGTGATGGTGCCGGCAATGGGCGGCATTCCCGCGTTGATCCTTGGCCCCGGCGAGATCGCCATGACTCACAAGACCGACGAATACTGCCACGTCTCCAAAATCGAAGCCGCCGTCGCGCTCTACACCGACATCGTGCGGCGTTGGATCGGAGTTTAACGCGCCATCGGCGCGCCAAGACGCTGTCTGTAGACGCAAAGCCGACGCTCTCAAAAAATATATTTTCTTTTGACTGATATATACCTTTAACGCACAATCTCCGCGCTCGATCTGACCATTTGCGGGAGGCCATTGCGTGCAGTTTGCAGCCTATCGTTCCGGCCGCGGCGAGGGACTTGCCGTTCGCCTTCCAGGTGGTGAGTTCCGCGGCCTTCCGGCCGCCGACGCGAAGTATCCCGGCAACCTCGCCACGCTCATCGCCGCCGGCCCCCCGGCGCTGAAGGACGCCGGAGCAGTGCTGGCCAGCGGATTGGCGATCGATCCGCTGCGCTAGTTCGCTCCTTCCGCCGATCCCCGCCCCCGGCAAGATCGTTTGCGTCGGCCTCAATTACGTCGATCATTCGCTCGAGAGCGGTTTTACGCCGCCATCCTACCCCACCATCTTCGCTCGCTTCGCCTCGAGTCTGATCGGCCATGGCGCGCCGATCCTGCGCCCCGCCGTCTCGGTTCAGCTCGACTATGAAGGCGAGATGGTCGCCGTCATCGGCAAAGGCGGCCGGCACATCCCGAAAAGCCAGGCGCTCGACCATGTGATCGGCTACTCGATCTTCAACGACGCCTCGATCCGCGATTTCCAGACCAAATCGCCGCAATGGACCGTCGGCAAAAACTTCGACGGAACCGGCGCCTTCGGCCCGGTCTTCGTCACTGCCGACGAGCTACCGAGCGGGGGCAAGGGCCTCAAGATCCAAACCCGTCTCAACGGCCAGGTCGTCCAGGATGCGACGACCACCGACATGATCTTCGACATTGCCACCCTCATCGCCATCCTTTCCGAGGCGATCACCCTGAACCCGGGCGATATCATCGTCAGCGGCACACCGTCCGGCGTGGGCATGGCGCGAAAGCCACAGCTTTTCATGAAGCATGGCGACGTTGTCGAAGTGGAGGTTGAGGGGATCGGCGTTCTCCGCAATCCTGTCGAAGACGAAGTCGCCGCGGTGCGCGCGGCGGAATAGAAATTGTGCCAAGAGACCACGAGAGAGTGAGGAGGAGATCATGACCCGAGTTGTGTTTCGCAATGCCAGTGTCTGGAACGGCAGCGGCGCAGACGCCTTCCCCGCCGACGTGCTGGTCGATGGCGGCCGTATCCGCACCATCGCCAAGGCGAAAGGTCAGCTCGCCGCCGAGGGCGCGCAGGAGATCGACTGCCACGGCCTGACCCTGATGCCCGGCATGGTCGAGGGCCACGCGCATATCTCCTTCGGCGGCGCGGTGAACGATTCCGATCTCGGCCACATCCCGCCCGAGGAGCACTTGCTCCTCACCATGCGCAATGCGAAGACCCTGCTCGATCACGGCTTCACCAGTGCCTACAGTGCTGCGACCTCGAAGCTGCGTCTCGACGTGGTCATCCGCAACGAGATCAATGCCGGCCGCCTGCCTGGCCCGCGCATCCGCGCGGCGAGCCCGGAGATCACCGTTACCGCCGGCCTGGGCGACGAGCGCAAGAACCACATGTACTACGAGAGCTTCGGCATGATCGCCGACGGCCCGGAGGAGATCGCCCGGGTGGTCCGCCTCTGCTGCCGCGAGGGCGTCGACAACATCAAGATCAACATCTCCGGCGACGACCTGGGCCCGCTGGCGAGTGGTGGCATTACCACGATGCGCGAGGCCGAGGTGCAGATGGCGGTCGATGTGGCGCACGACTTCGGCAAAAAGATCGCCGCCCATGCCCGTGCCGCCAAGTCGGTAAAGCGCGCAGTCAAATGCGGGGTCGATGTGATCTACCACTGCGAAAGCGCCGACGAAGAGGCGCTCGACTTGCTGGAATCGGTGAAGGATCGCATCTTCGTCGGACCGGCGATCGGCATAATCTACGGCACGATCTATGACGGTGAGCCGCATTTCTCCAAGGAATTCGCCCTTTCGATCGGCATGCAGCGCGTGATCGACGACAGCCGCAAGGTCTATACCGAGCTTCGCAAGCGCGGTGTGCGAGCGGTGATCGGCGGCGACTACGGGTTCATCCAGTCACCCCAGGGGACCAACGCCAAGGATCTGAAACACTTCGTCGATCTGCTCGGCTACTCGCCCAGCGAGGCAATGGTCTGCGCCACCAAATATGGCGGTGAGATCATGGAAATGGGCCATGAGCTCGGCCAGGTGAAGGAAGGCTATATCGCCGACCTGCTGCTGGTGAACGGCGATCCGCTAAAGGACCTCGCCATGATGGTCGATGAGAACAACTTGCTCGTCATCATGAAGGATGGCGAACTCTATAAAGACAATTCCAGGGCCGCCAAGGCCGGCAGGAAGGCTGCCGAGTAGCCGTCATGGGCGACCCGCAGGTGCCCATCGACGTTGATCCCGATACCGGGATCTGGCGCACCGACGGGCTGGCGATGGTCTATCTGCCGCGCCACTTTTTGGTGAACAATCATGTCGCGGTCGAAGACGCCCTCGGCCGCGACGCCTACCGCTCCATCCTGCGCACCGCAACCGAGAAATCCGCCATCCACTGGTGCGAGGCGGAGTCCAAAACCCACGGCCTCGCGCCCGAGGCCACGTTCCGCCACTATTTCAAGCGCCTCTCCCAGCGCGGCTGGGGCCAGTTCTCGGTCGATCGGATGGAGCCATCAGGCCAAGGTGGCGGCACCATCAGCCTGCACAATTCCGTGTTCGCCCTCGAATTATGCGGCGGCGGCCAGGCTCCACTTTGCTACATGTTTGAAGGTTTCATCACCGGCGCATTCACCTTCGTGCTGCGCAGCACCCAGCCGGATCACCGGGCTATGGCCGTGTCATGCCGGGAGAGCATCTGCGCCGGAGACGGTGTTCATTCCCATTGCGCCTTCGAATTCCATGCATAGCCGCGGCGTTGGCTGACTAGGCGCACGGGAATAGCCTACTCCCGGGATGCGACAACAATGATGGCTGCAGCTTTTCGGGCCGGTGTGACCTCACGCGCCACTCGGCGGCTTGCCACTGGTCATTCCATGCAGCGCCCGCGGCGGCCGTTGGGCGCCGCGAAAGAGAACGCTTGCCTGAATCTCCACCGCTCGCTGCCATGCGCAATCTCATCTTGCCCCATCTCCTTCTGCGGCCGCGGATCCACGTCGAAATGGCCGAACCCATCCTCTCCGCGAACCAGCGTCGCCGATTCACGCGGGGACTCCTGATAAGCCAGCGTCGGCACCATCTCGAGCAGGAAGATGATGCGGCGGTCTCGACCGAAATTGGGCTTTGATGAATGAATGATCGCATTGTTGAACAAGGCGATCTCGCCGGGTTTCAACGCGAGGTCGACGGCGGCCGCCTCTTCGACCGGCGCGTCGATGAACTGCTCGCGCGACAATATGCTGTCGGTGCGAAAGGCTTCTTTGTGGGGAAATAGCTTGCCGCGATGCGAGCCCGGGATGGCGCGGATGCAGCCCTGTTCACTGCCGGCTGGCGACAAGGCCAAGGCGACGATGACGACGATGGGCCTGACATCGGCATAGGCGGTGTCCTGATGCCAACCGGCAAAGGTTTTCCCATCCGGTTGTTTGGCGCGCAGCGAGGTGCCCCAGCACAGGATGTCTTTGCCGATCACATCCTCGACCGCGTCGAGCATAGCCGGCTCGCGAATCATCTCGTCGACCCATGGGCAGATCATATGCGCCTTCTGGTCGAGCTTTAGCCGATCATCCGGATATGCTGCCTCAAATGCTTCCAATCGCTCGCGATACCAGCCCGCGCGACTCTCCGACATCGCACGGACCGGAGAGACAAGGCCATCTCGTTCGAACCCGGAGATCTGCGGTGGCGTCAACAATTTCGGCATCGCATAGCCTCCTCGTCATCGCAAAACACGGGCGTAACTCTTATGCTGCGGATGGTCTTCCTGACGTTGCCTGTCATTGAAACTTCGATCCACGCACCCTCGAATGATAGCTACGGGGCTGGTATGAGACAACCATAGCCCGCGGTGAGCGCTACAGTGCGCGGCTCACCTGTTGAACGCTCGCACGCAATCTTGAAATCGGACAGGCCATGAAACCCGAAGTGATCGTCCTCATGGAATCCTCCTTGGACGGAAAGCTGCATCCAAGCCGTTGGACCAAAAGCCCCGATGGTGAGCGGCGAAACTGGGGTTCGCTGTACGAGCGCATGCACGAAGCGCTGGCCGGCGATGCCTGGATGGTGGGCCGCGTCACCATGCAGGAGATGAGCAAGGCTGCCGCCCACCCGCCGGCGCGAATTCCTTCCGTGGCGCGACCGCTGCACAAGGCGCAAAGCGATGCGAAAAGCTTTGCCATCGTCCTCGACCCATCCGGACGGGTGCACTTCTCCGGCAGCGCCGTCGGCGGTGACGCGGCAATTGCTCTGTTGGGGAAAGACGTCGGCGATGCGCATCTGGCCGAGCTTCAGGCAGACGGTGTTTCCTACATTGTCGCGCCCGGCACCGAGATCGATCTTGCAGCAATGCTGGAAATGCTGAACGGCGTCTTTGGTATCAAACGGCTGTTAGTCGAAGGCGGCGGGACGATCAACGGAAGTTTCCTCGCCGCCGGGCTGGTCGATGAAGTCAATATCCTGTTCGGCCCGGCCTTCGACGGCGACGTCGGCCAGCAGGGGATCGTCGCCTATCCGCCCGGCCTCGCCGGCAAATGTGAACTCAAGTTCCTTTCAGCAGCACCCCTGGCGTTTGGAATGGTTCATCTGCGCTACGCCGTGAGCAGACCATAGGACCTTGGGCGTCGGGCCGGCTTATGATCCGGCAAACGCGAAACTGCTGAGTTGAATGGCGTCAAATTGGAAGAGGAGATGATCGATGCCGAAGCAAATCTTGCGACCGAAAAACCTGTCCTTCCAGCCGCGGCCAACCTATCCCTATTCGCCCGGTACCAAGGGCGGCCACTACCTTTTCACGGCCGGTCAGGTCGCCTGGAATCACAAGGGTGAGCTGGTGGGCATCGGTGACGTGCGCGCCCAGACCCGCCAAGTATTGAAAAACATCGAGTCAATCCTCGCGGAGGGCGGTGCGACGTTTGCCGACGTCGTCAAATGCAACGTCTACCTCGCCGACATCCGGCATTTCCAGGTGATGAACGAGGAATTTGCCCGCGCTTTCGCCACCGACCCGCCGGCGCGTACAACGGTGCAGGCGGCACTTGCAGAGCCCGAGATGCTGGTCGAGATCGAGGCAATCGCCTGCGTCTAAGCGTTTCTCGCGGGCAAGATTTAGGCGATCAACTCGTCCAGCATTGAATCGAGTGCTCCGGGCGAGAGGCCTTCGGCGATCAGGACGATCCGGCCTTGCGCCAGGCCGGCCGGCCAGGCGGCCAATCGTTCGGGCCGATGGATCACATGTTGCACGGCATGGAGCGCCACCGGGGCCAGCTCTCCCTCGATCGCGAGCACGGCCTTGAGGCGCAGCAGGCGGCTGCCGCATCGCTCAACGGCAGCTCCAAGCCAGGCCTCGACCCGCGGCCAGGCAAGGGGGCGATCGAGAGATCGCGCCACGCTGGCATAGGCGCCATGGGTGTGATGTCCGTGGAACTCGCCAAAACCCACGCCGGTTGAGGCCGGGGAAAACAACCCGGCGCCGTCGTCAGAGGTGGCGACGTCTGACGCCAGGACGATCGGCGCAGCGCTGAATTGGCGAACCGCGGTAATCGCCGCTGCCTGCTGCGATTCCTCGGCGAGATCCGCTTTGGTCAGAACGATTCGGTCGGCGAGAGCCGCCTGGCGGCGGGCCTCGTCGTAGCGCTGAAGCGTCTCGGCCCCCAGCACGGCATCGAGGGTTGCCGTCAGGCTTGCGAGGCGATAGCGGCTGAGGCGCAGGGGATCGCTCATGAGGGTCTGGAGGATGGGCGCGGGATCGGCAAGCCCCGAGGTTTCGACGATCACGCGGCGGTAGGGCGGCAACTCCGCGCGCTGGCGGCGATCGAGCAGCGAGCGCAGCGCCCGCACAAGGTCACCGCGGGTGGCACAGCAGAGGCAGCCGCCCTCGAGCAGGATCGTGTCTTCCCCAAGCGCCGCCTCGACGAGAAGGTGGTCGAGGCCGATCTCGCCGAATTCGTTGACCACGACGGCCGTGCCTGCAAAGGCGGGCTGCCGGAGCAGCGATCGGATCAGCGTCGTCTTGCCGCTGCCAAGAAAACCAGTGAGCACGCCGACCGGAATAAGAGGTTCGCGCGCAAGGACGAGCGTGGCGGGATCGGGCAGCGTCGCGTTCAGTTCTCGATCCATGTGGCATCCCAGAAACGCTCCGGCGCCGCGGTCATGGTGTTCCAGGCGCCAAGCGGCGGCGGCGCGATCGTCAGGCCTTCCCTGCGGCGCAGAAGCTCCGCCCGGGCCGCAACAAGCGCATCGGGCGAAGTCATCAGCTCGATAGCGGTCAGCGCGAGCGCCTCGGAGGCCATCAGCGGCCCGGGATAACTCGCCGGATGACCGGTCAGCGCCGAACAGGCCCAGTTATGCAGGGGCACCTGCTTCGGTATCGCCCAATTGGCGCGGGCGAGCGGGATGTGCCAGCTCGCTTCCCCATCGTCCTGGCCGTAGGGGTCATGTCCCTGGTCGTGCAGCGCCATGCCGCCATCGAGTTCGAAGGGCTCGGCCGGACGGCAGGCGCGGGCAAGATCGCGCAGCCAGGCGATGTCAGCCTCGCTGTAGCAAGGCGTGCCGACCCGCTGGAGGTTCGCCAGCAGGGTCCGCGCCAGCGTATCGTTGGCAAGATAGCCGCGGGTGCCGGCGATGAACTGCTCGCGATAGCCCACGGTGCAAAGGCGCGCCGCCTGTTCGGCCACGCCGGCGACGAAGCGGTAGATAGCCTCCGCGCGGGCGACGTCAACATGGCGGGTCACCAGCCACAGCCGCGCCTCATCCGGCGTGACACTCGGCATGTGGCCGCCAACGCGCAGGACATGCTCGACGGATGTATCGGGAAAGTGATGGGCGCGCAGCCGCTCGATCGATTGCACGGCGAGCTCCGCAGCATCCAGGGCGTTCTGCCGGCGCACGCCGCCGCCATGGCCGGACTCTCCGGTGAAGATGAACTCGCCGCTCATCACCGACTGGCAGGGGCGCGAGATCGCGCCGTTCTGGTAATCCGCATGGGACGTGAGCAGGGCATCGCAGCCATCGAACGCGCCTGCCCGCAGCAGCGCCAGCTTGCCCCAGACAATCTCCTCTGCCGGGCAGCCGAAGACGAGGATCTCGCCGGCGATATCGCAAGCATCCATCACCTGGCGGGCGGCGATGGCCGCCCCGATATTCGCCGGGCCGATCTGGTTATGGCCGCAGGCATGGCCGGCGCGTTTGCCGCTCGATTCCCGCCGCGGCACCGGCCGGTTGCCGGTTCCGGGCAGGGCATCGTATTCCGCGAGCAGGCCGATGCGCGGTGCTTTGTCCTTCCCATGGTGCACCGTGGCCTTGCCGCCCTTATGCCAGCGGCCGATAAAGGCAGTGGGCAGGCCATGTGGGGCCCGCTCGACCTCGAAACCCTCGCGCGTCAGCCAGTCGGCAAGGGCTTCCGCCGATCGATACTCCATATTGGGAAGCTCCGCCTCGTCCCAGAGCAGAGCAAAATGCCGCTCGATCTCGGCACGCAATGCCGACCAACGCCGGCGCGCCTCTTCCACCAGACGCTCATTCATCGGGGCAATCCCGGCATTCATGTCGCTCGCCTTGTTTGCAGAAAAACGCCGCAACCAAAGTCGCTCCTGGTTACGGCCGCTCAACTCGAGCAAGTCTGGCGGCGATTTGGAGGCTGTCAAGGATCGCGACCAGTCCCGGCTGCTGCGCCGGCCTGGCGAGATGCGCTGGAATGACGGCGTGGTGTTCGCTGCTGAGTTCGCCAGGTCCGAAATCCGTACCGGTCCGATATGAACCGCCGTGCTAGATTTATCCTATGGCGGGTTATGGACAGTTCTGCTCCATGGCGCGGGCCCACGAGGCGCTGGGCGGCCGATGGACCCTCTTGATCGTTCGCGAGATCCTCTGCGGCAGCCGCCGCTTCAATGATATCCGCCGGGGAATCCCGCGGGTCTCCCGCACCGTGCTTTCCGAACGGCTTCAAGCTTTGGTGCTCGCCGGCGCCGTGGCGCGCCTCGATACGGCGCATGGTCCTGAATACGCGCTCACCGAAGCGGGCGAGGAGCTGGCGAGCCTGGTGAGCGCGCTTGGAACATGGGGACAGCGCTGGCTGACGCGAGAACCGGCCGCCGAAGACCTCGATCTGGAACCGCTGCTGGTCGATATGCAGCGGCGGGTACGCTTTTCGGCCTTGCCCCGGGACCCCGTGGTCGTGCGTTTCGAAATACGCGGTCATCGCCAGCGCTTCATACTGCTCAAGAAGACCGAGGCTTCGCTTTGTCACCAGAACCCGGGCTTCCCTGAGCCCGTATGTGTGCGGGGGCCGCTTGCCGCCGCCGTCGCCTGGTGGCGTGGCGATATGAGCTTCGTCGGCGCTCAGAGGCTGGGGCTCGCGATCGAGGGACCCAAGGCGCTCATCCGGGATTTTCCGGCCTGGTTCGATCTCTATCCCTTTGCTCACATCGGGCCGGCTTCGGTTGAAACGAATCGAAGGCCCGTTCCAGCGCGAAGGGCGAAGAGCGCATCATGACGATCCGGATTGTACGATTGGGCGCTCCCCGCGATCCGCATGAGGGACCCCGGATCGGCGCCGTGCGCCGCCCGCCGCGCGGTGTTCGCAAGGAACGCTACGCCGCCGATGACTGGTTCGACGTCTGGTATCCGGACCTCTCGCCCAGCGCCGAACTGGTGGCGCAGGCCAAGGCAGCCGGCACGGCCGTCGCAATGGAATGCCTTCGTCCGCGCTTTCAAATCCGAGATGGCCGAAGCGACAGCCAGCCGCACACTGGACCTTCTCGCCACGCTCTCGCACGGGTCCAACTTCTCTCTCGGCTGCTACTGCGAGGACGAGGCTCGTTGCCATCGCTCCGTCCTTCGCACGTTGCTGAAGGCGCGCGGCGCGGCGCTCGACAAAGCGTAGGTCCGACAGTCCGGATTCCGTACCCCACCAGAAACGCCCAGCCGGTCATAACCTTCTCGTCAACCCAACCACGAACGAGAGGAACATCCCATGACGGCCCACCTTCTTATTCTCTATCCGATCCCCAAGGACATCCCGAAATTCGATCGCGCCTATCGTGAGGAACATCTGCCCTACGCCGGGCCGAAGCTCCTGGGCGCCACCGGCGTCAAGACACAGCGCGTCGTCGGGCCAGGCTTCGCCCCGCCGCCCTATCACCTGATGTCCGACGTTAGTTTTCCCACACTTGATGCCCTTAAAACCTGCGCGGGCTCAACCGGCGGCAAGGAGGCCCTGGCGCACGCCGCTTCGATCAGTTCCGGCGGCGCGCCCATGCTGATCGTCGTCACCGACGACGCCTAGACAACTGCGGACGGCGGGCTGGCGCCGTAAGCGCCGCCCGCCGGTTGCGGCACATCAATTATGATAATCGATGGAAGCCACGCCGCTGGCGTATTGCAGGGCGTCGTGCCGATAAATCCCATTCGAAGATCAGGATTGAGCGCGCGCTTCAGAAGGAGAGCGCCATCGCCTGCACCACGCCCGGCGTCTCGCGAATCTCTTTCAACAACCCCTCATCCACCGGCTGATCGACTTCAATAAGGGCGATGGCATCGGCGCCTGGCGAGAGGCGGCCGAGGTGGAACGTGGCAATATTCACCTGTGCCTCCCCCAGCAGCGTGCCCAGCCGCCCGATGAAGCCGGGTTTGTCCTGGTTGGTTATGTAAAGCATGTGGCGGGACAGCTCGGCCTCGATTGCGATGCCCTTGATCTGAACAATGCGCGGCTTGTCACCACCGAACAGGGTGCCTGCGACGTCCCGGCTCTGGCGATCGGTCGTGACGGTCAGCCGGATCAGAGTCTGATAGTCGCTCGGCCGGCTGTGCTTCACCTCGCTGACGTCGATATCGCGCTCGCGGGCGATGAGCGGCGCATTGACCATGTTGACGCTGTCGAGCACCGGGCTGAGCAGACCGGCGAGAGCAAGTGCGGTCAGGGGCCGAGTGTTCAGTTCCGCCGCCTGCCCTTCATACTCAATCTTGACAGTGCGCAGGCCGGATCGCGTGAGTTGGCCGGCGAAGCTGCCGAGCTGCTGGGCGAGCGCCATGTAGGGCCGCAGCCGAGGCGCCTCCTCGGCGCTCACCGACGGCATGTTAAGGGCGTTGGCGACCGCGCCCGTCAGCAGGAAGTCCGACATCTGCTCTGCCACCTGGAGGGCCACTTTCTCCTGGGCCTCCACGGTCGCCGCCCCCAGATGAGGGGTTGCCACCACCTGCTCCAGTCCGAACAGGATGTTGGCTCGTGCCGGCTCTTCGGCGAACACATCGAGGGCAGCGCCGGCGACCTGGCCGGATTCGATCGCGGCCTTGAGATCGGCTTCTACGATCAGCTCACCGCGCGCGCAGTTGATCAGGCGAACGCCCCGCCTGGTCCTGGCTAATGCCTGCGCGTCAATCATCCCCCTGGTTCCGTCGGTCAACGGCGTGTGAAGCGTGATGAAGTCGGCCCGTGCCAGTAGTTCGTCGAATTCGACTTTCTCGACATTGAGATCGCGGGCCCGGTCATCGGAGAGATAGGGATCGAAGGCGATCACCTTCATCTTAAGCCCGTGCGCCCGATCGGCGACGATCGAGCCGATATTGCCGCAGCCGACAATGCCGAGGATCTTGCCCGCCAGCTCGACGCCGATGAACCGGGATTTTTCCCATTTGCCTGCCTGGGTCGAACGGTCCGCGGCCGGGATCTGCCGGGCAAGGGCAAACATCATGGCGATGGCGTGTTCGGCCGTCGTGATCGAGTTGCCGTGGGGCGTGTTCATGACCACGATGCCACGCTGGGTCGCCGCGGCAAGGTCGATATTGTCGACGCCGATGCCGGCCCTGCCGATGACTTTCAGGCGCTCGGCCTTCCCAATCAGTTTGGCCGTTGCCTTGGTTGCCGAGCGCACGGCGAGCCCGTCGTAATCGGCAATGCAGCTCTCGAGCTCGGCAGCGCTGAGACCCATGCGCAGGTCCGCCTCGATCCCGCGGGCCTGGAAAATCTCGACGGCACGAGGGCTCAGATCGTCGGCAATTAATACTCGAAACATGGCGTCCCTCGGCTCGGGGTCGGGTTTGTCATCAGGCGCCACCGGCGCGCACCGCGGCGTAGGCCCAGTCGAGCCAGGGCAGCAGCGCCACCAGGTCCGCGGTTTCCACCGTGGGGCCCGCCCATACGCGCAGGCCCGTCGGTGCGTCGCGATGTGCCCCGATGTCGAAGGCGACACCCTCGTTTTCCAGGAGGTCCGCAAGCGCCGTGGCCAGGGCTGCCTGGCGCTCCGCCGCGTGGCCGGTGAACCATGGATCGGTGAATTTGAGACAGACGGATGTCGTCGAGCGCGCGGCCGGATCTTCGGCCAGGAAGCCCGCCCAGCTGCTGCGAGCGACCCAACCGGCGATTGCCGCAAAATTGGCCTCCACGCGGCCGATCAGACCCGCCAGCCCACCGACCGACTCTGCCCAACGCAGCGAATCGATCGCGTCTTCCACGCAGAGCAGCGAGGGTGTGTTGATCGTCTCCCCGCGAAAGATGCTTTCGTTTAACTTGCCCGCGCTGGCCAGCTGGAACAGCTTGGGCATGGGCCAGGCCGGCCGGTAGGTCTCCAATCTGGCGACAGCTCGCGGACTCAGGACCAGCATGCCATGGGCAGCTTCGCCGCCGAGCGCCTTCTGCCAGGACCAGGTGACAACATCGAGCTTGTCCCACGGCAGGGGCATGGCGAATACCGCCGATGTGGCGTCACAGATCGCCAGCCCCTCATGCTGGTCGGGGATCCAATTGCCGTCAGGCACACGCACGCCCGACGTCGTGCCATTCCACGTGAACACGACGTCGCGGCTGAAGTCGACGCCGGCCAGATCAGGCAACCGGCCATAGGGTGCTTCGACCTTCCGCAGATCAGGCAGCCGCAGCTGCTGGGCCACATCGGAGAGCCAGCTTTTCCCGAAACTCTCCCAGGCGAGCATGTCGACGCCCCGCGACCCCAGCAGCGACCAAAGTGCCATCTCGACCGCCCCGGTGTCAGAGCCCGCGACAATGCCAATGCGATAAGCGGCCGGCAGACCGAGAATTGCCCGGCTGCGGTCGAGGACCTCGACAAGCTTCGCCTTGGCCGCGCGCGAACGATGCGAACGGGCAAGACAGGCCTGGGCAAGGGCTGCTTGCGACCATCCCGGACGCTTGCCACAGGGACCGGAGGAGAAGTTCGGGCAGCGAGGCCGAACGGCAGGCTTGGCAGGCAGAGTTGCAGACATTGGCACTATTCCTTGAACTCCCGCGCGTGATAGCCCTGCAGATAAAGAAGCCCGGTCAAATCCGAATGGTCCAGCCTGTAGCGCGCGGCCGCGGCGACGGCCGGCTTTCCGCGGAAGGCAACGCCGAGGCCCGCAGCTTGCAGCATAGCGATGTCGTTGGCGCCGTCGCCAATTGCCGCAGTCGATTCGAGCGCAACCCCACCAGCCGCAGCCAGCCGCTCGAGTATCTTTGCTTTGCCGCTGCGATCGAGGACGGGCTCGGTCACCCGGCCGGTGATCTTGCCGTCGGCAATAATCAAATGATTGGCGTGGCACTCGTCGAAACCGCAGGTCTTGGCGACGATAGCGGCGAAAATGTCGAAGCCGCCGGAAACCAGGGCCGTAAAGGCTCCCCCTGCCTGCATGGTACGCACCAGCTGGCGGGCACCGGGCGTGAGTTCGATGCTCGCTGCCACGGGCTCCAGCACAGCATCCGGCTGGCCGGCGAGAAGGCCAACCCGTTCGCGGAGCGACTGGCTGAATTCTATCTCGCCACGCATGCTTCGCGCCGTGATTGGCGCGATGGCATCCGCGATGCCCAGGGATGCGGCAAGGTCATCGAGCAATTCAGCGGTAATGATGGTCGATTCCATGTCCGCTACGAGAATCTTTTTGCGCCGCCCAACCGCGCTTTGCGCAGCGAGGTCGATCGCCCAATCGCCAAGGCTCTCGCGAACGATCTGCTCCGCTCGCACTGGTTCAACGCCATCGAAAGGAACATCGCAGGCAATGTTTTCAGCCAACCAGCCGGCGGAGCCGAGCCGAGCACCGGAAGCAGAAAGAGAATCTCTTGCTCGCGCGATTGCCCGGGTATCGAGACGGGGGTTTGAGGAACCAGCGATTAGTGTAAGGACACTTTGCACGACCAGTTACCTTCGCGGTTGCTCGACTCATGCCAATTGGTACAACCGTTCTGAGGCGAATGCTCCCTGGAAGCGAGCAGATTCTCCGGCGCTGACAGCAATCCCGACGTAGCAAAATCAGCCTCCAGAGACTTTTTGCGAAAAGCGGGGAAAACCGCCCTAGAATGGGGCGTCTTCGCCAACTTCCGAGCACCTTAAGCGCCGGCAAACGGGGCCTTTATTGGCGTCTTTGGGGCGTGCCAAAAAAGGGCAGAAAACCGAAAGCGCAGATGATGGCAGAGCTCGCAACGTCCAGCTGGTCAGAACCGCGAAAGAGGCTTGCGACCGCCGTAGCCTCGGTTCTTTACGGCGTCATAGCCATCATGTCGGCGGATATAGCCTACGAGCCGGGCCGCGCTTCCCGGTACACGCTGGCAGTCGGCGCACTGCTGGTCGGGTTCGCCATGGCCTTGACTCATTTGTTCGTGACTCTCGTCGAGGACGAAACGCGCAGGGGCTCGCATCTGCAGTCAGGCGGCTTCTGGGAAATTCTCCGGTCATCCACGTGGGTAATGGCTTTCCCGATCGTGGTGGCACTGCTGGTATTGGCGGGGCAATTCATCGGCCTTCGGGCGGGCCTGCTTGCGGACCTTCTCCCGTATTTCAGCGTTGCCACCGTGACCGTGCTCGGTTTCGGCTCAAGCTACGCGCTCGTAGGAAAATGGGCGCCAGCGCTGGGGCGTGGCGTATCGTGGACACTGCTCAGCCTCGTCTTGTTCCTGGCAAAAGAGTTGGCCTCATAAGGCGCGAGCAGTTGGCCTCAGAGATAATCCCTGATGATCGCCTCGATATACGGATTCAACCGGTCCTGTGCATGGCCATACCAGGAGCCATGCCCCATGCCTTCGAGCAGGTGCAGCTTCGCCCCCGGCACCAGGCGAGCCACCTCCTCGCCATCCTGGGGCGGCGCCTGGACGTCCTCGGCGAAGGCGAGCACGTGAACGGGAACCTGTACGCTGGGTAGGGCCGCCCTCTGATCGTAGCGCAACGAGGCATCCCACTGCGGAATCAGGGAAGTCTCGTTCTCGCCTGACTCCATCCACTCCAGCATCAACGCCTTCAGCTTGGGCCAGAGCTCGCGGTCACCAAGCGCGCGCGCCGGATAGAGCATCGCCGCATAGTGGGCCACGCCCATCAGACCGCCGAGTTTGCCGCCGGCACGGCGGAAATCGATTTCCGCTTCCTGATAATCCCATCCCCAGCCCGTGCTCCAGGCACCGGTCCCCATCAAGACGGCGACCCGTATAAGATCCGGCCGTTCGATCGCCAGCTGCTGGACGATCGCCGAGCCAAGCGAGGTTCCGACCAGCGCTACGGGTGGCTCGCAGACTTGCTCCACCAGTGCGCCGAGGTCGCAGGCGAAGTCCGCCAAGCCCCAGGGCACCGGCCGATCGCAGACAGTCTGGCCGATGCCCCGGTTGTCGAATGTTGTGTTGCGGAAGCGCCCGGCGAAATGCGGTGTCTGGAAGCGCTGCCAATCGCGGCCGACGGTGCCGCCGCCGCCGACCCAGACCAGGTCCGGACCCCGGCCAATCTGTTCGTAGAAGATTTTTGAACCGCCGGCATCAAGAAATGGCATGTCGTTCTCCGCGCCCAGTGTATGCGCGTCTTGCAACGTTCGGCGGGTGGCCGCGAGGGTACGAACTAGACGAGACTGGTGGTGCTGCCCGCCGGCAGCGAACTGCCCATCGCTGCGCGGCTGCGCTGGCGCCGTTTCGGCCAGACGATCAGCCAGCCTACCAGAGCCAGATTCACGAGGTTCCACAACAAACCATGCAGGAAGGCGAACCGGTAGGAATGCGTGGCGTCATAGATGAGGCCTGACGCCAGGCCCCCACAAGCCATGCCGACAACGGTTGCCATCAGCACCAGACTAATGCGTGCGCCCGCTTCGCGTGGCGGCAGATATTGGCGGATGATCACCGCATACATCGGCACGATTCCACCCTGGAACAGGCCGAACAAGCCCGAGATCACCCACAGTGAAGAGAGGCTGTTGAAGAACAGATAGAGCAGCAGCGCCGTCGCCTGCATGGCGGAGCCGATCAGCAACATCCGCCCTGCCCCGATCCGATCGGCGACTGCGCCCGAGGTGACGCGGCTGACCACGCCCAAGCCCAGCATCAGGGAGATGATCTGGGCACCGACGGACACGCCGTAACCAAGATCGCCGCAATAGGCGACGATGTGGACCTGTGGCATCGACATCGCCATGCAGCAGGAAAACCCCGCGATCATGAGGACGGCCTGAAGCCCATTGGCCGAAAGACCCAGTTCGCCGCGGGCGGCCAAGGTGGCCGCCTCAGCCGCTTCGTAGGCGGCGGCGGCGGGTTTGCGGGTCAGCGCCAGAACCAGCGGCACCATCACGACCGGGAGGAACAGGCCGATCCCCACATGGGTGGCGCGCCAGCCATATGCCCACTGGAAATGATCGACCACCAGCGGCCAAGAGGCGCCGGCGAGATACGTGCCCGAAGCTGCCAAGGACACGGCCAGCGCCCGACGCTTGCGGAACCAGTGAGAGAGGTCTGAGATCAACGGTGCAAAACCGGCGGCAGAGCCGAATCCGATCACCGCCGAGAGGAGTGCGAATTGCCAGAGGCTGGAGGTGAGCGCCGCCAGCAGGTAGCCCGCGCATAGCAGCGCTGCGCCGATCAGCACAGGCACCACGATACCGAGGCGGTCGGTCATGCGCCCCATCACGACGTTGCCGGCGGCGTAGCCGAGCATGGTGCAGGTAAAGGGCAGGGAGGCGCCGCCCCGCAGCGTGTCGAACTCGGTCTGCAGGGTCGGCAGCACCACCACGACCGACCAGATGCCGACACTGGCCATCGCGCCGAGGGCCATGGTGATGACGAGGCGCAGCCACGCATAAGGAGAATCGACGTCGCCGGACACGGTAGGGATCTTGGGAAGCAACTGGGTCACCTGCGTATCGTTCGCCTCCGGATAGCCTAAATCCCAGGAAATCCGCCGACCCCCGCGTCTCCTAAGGGTTTCAGAGAGGCCAGACTGGTTGGTGGACCACATCAGACTCGAACAAGCAACATCAATGATGCTTGCAACAAACTCGGACAGGACTCGAACCATCGACAACACGATGGTGTTGGCCAGCGACTTGAGGACATCGAATGTTCTCGGAGGTTTCGCCCGTTCCGCATCACTTGCGCCTATCTCGCCACGACCTCGATCTCGACGGCGGCGCCGAGCGGCAACGCGGCGGCCTGAATTGTTGTCCGGGCCGGATATGGTGTCTGGAAATAGCGCGCGTAAACCGTGTTCATCGCGCCGAAATCCTTCATATCCGCAAGGTAGACGTTGGTCTTCATCACGTCGTCGAAGGACTTCCCCGCCGCTTCCAGCACGGCTGAGATGTTGGCGAATATTTGCTCGGTCTGAGCGCCGATGTCGCCGGCGATGAGTTTGCCGGTCGCTGGATCAAGCGCGACCTGGCCGCTGAGAAAGAGCAGATCTCCAGCACGCACAGCGGCGGAAAAGGGCCCTACCGACGGCGCGATCCGGTCGGTCGTGATTATCTCTCGACGCATGTCATTGATCTCCTGCCAAGGTTAAAATCGTCGGTATTGCCATCATCATGTTGGGTCACGCTATTCACCGGCCGCGTCGCCATCGAATGGTTCGTATGGGTCATGCAACTCCAGTTCTCCTGATTGGGCGAATCGGCGCGGGCCGGGGCGTCTAGCGCCGGCGCCAGAAACGGACATTGGTCTCGTCCTCCCGGCCGTCGGGCTCGATGCCGATGTCGCGCAGCACATGGTCACTGAGGTTGTCGAGAAGGCGGTGGTCGCTCGGACGATAGGTCCAGCCGAGCAGCTTGCGCAGAAGACCCGGCATCGCAGACCGCCGGGCGGTGCCGGGGCATGGTGGCCGCGCCTGGAGCAGCGGGGCTTTCCGGTGAAGCGAAGCCACCCCTAGGGCAACGTTCTCGGTACGCTTGGCTCGATCCCGGCTCATGCGCTTGTTCTCCTTGGCTGGTGCCTATCACTTGCCGTCGAATTGACCCGCTGGCGGCAATCGTTCGTGCCTTTCAGTGTCCACGAAGGGGCTGGAGAGTATACTCACTAGTCGGTATACTTTGCCCATGGCGCGAGATTCATCGAAGACCCGCCGGCGCCTAATTGCGGCAGCCGACGGACTGTTCTACGGCCAGGGCATCCGGGCCGTTGGGGTTGACGCTGTCGCCGAAGCGGCCGGCGTGACCAAGCGCACGCTCTACTATCACTTCGCCAGCAAGGACGACCTGATCGCGGCCTATCTCGAGGAACGTGATCTGCCGACCCTGGGCCGTTACCAGGCCATGATTCCGGAGGGCGGGGCGCCGGCTGCGCGCCGAATCCGTCGAATCTTCGAACAGCTTGGGAAGAACGCCGAGAATCCTCGCTGGCGGGGCTGCAGCTTCCTGCGCGCAGCGGCCGAGTTCGCAAATCTGCCAGGCCATCCGGCCCGCGTGGTCGCTGCGCGTCACAAGAAGCGCTTCGAGGCCTGGTTGGAAGAAGTTCTCGCCGCTGACGGATTTGGCGAGGCGGCCGCTCTCGCCCGGCAGCTCATGATCCTGCTCGACGGGGCCGTCGCCCAAATCCTCATCCACCGGGACCCGAGCTACGCCCTGTCGGCCGCAGACGCGGCGTTGACGCTGCTCAAGCGCACGAACAAATCGAAGAAGAGGCGTAGCTGATCATGCAGGAACGTACGTCAACCTGATCACGTCCTCGCCAATTCGATCGCTGGCCACAAGGTGGAGCGGCGGCCGGGGACCGGCGAAGAATGGCTTGCCGCGACCGAGCACGACGGGTGGTGCCCTAAGCACCACCCGCCGGTTGCGGCGCATCCACCATGCGCAGACCATAGAGCCGGGTGTAGGGCCGCACTTGAACCCGCGTTGACGGTGCGTGGTCAGAGCCGCTTTTTCGTGAAAACTCTGCCGACGAAGACTTCAAATATTTCTCGAAGGCAAGAGCCTTCGTCTTATCTGAGAAAGCAACGTAAGTTTTAATCGCCCATGGCGCGAATTTGGACGTGTGCGGGACCTCGCCCATGTTGTGCTTCCGCAAACGTAATCGCAGGTCGCTAGTGATGCCGACATAAAATCGACCGGACTCTCGCAAGCTCCGAAGAATGTACACGTATATCATAGTGACAACGTAACCCGCCTTCGCCTTTCAGGCTACGGCGCGGCAGCCTTCGCTTGCTTCGCGTCTAATGTGGAGAATGGCCTGCCGAGCCGTAGCTCGCGAAGGGAGCGAAGGCTGGTGGTGGTGCCAGTCTTCAGCGAACCCGTCTCCATATCAAATTCCCTGATAAGCAGGGAATTAACAGGGAGTTTGCCGCGGATTAAACCTTTTTGCTGCGTCAGGGCACCGCAAGTTGCTGCGATTTCTACAGTTTTTTCGACGAATTCCCTACGCTGTGGAACAGGGAATTACTCGGGCGGATCAGGGAATAGATTTTAGTTAACAGGGAATTTTGAAGACAGAGCGCGATCTTGCCCGGCGCCCACGTCCTTTTTAGTTTGGCAAGTGGACATCACACGCGGTAGGCGGCACTTCCGCTTAGTGCCATGTGTGGACGGCTCCCCGTTGGCAAGGACTTTCTTCACGTTTGCAGCTAGGTCGGTGCAGCCATGTGTTCGGCCTGTTTGTGCGGCTCACATGACCGCTGGCCATAATGCCCTCCGCGGATCAGGTCCCGGTCAAAAGCCCGCATTCGACCATGCGCTGGCACAAGTGGGTTGTCCTGATCGCCGGATCGACCGGCACTGCATTACGTGCTGTTCGCCCTCCCAACCTTCTCATCACGCCGGATTATCGGCGCGACTTCGTTCACGCCGCCAGCGCGGCGGGTTCTTTGTAGCGCTCACCCTTGGCCATCATGGCCCACGCCATCCTGGCGATCTTGTTGGCGAGCGCGATCGCGGCGACCTTGCTCGGCCGGCGAGCCAGCAAGGCCGTGAGCCAGGGTCGATGCTTGGTGCCGTGGATCTTGGCATAGCGGATGACCGCAAGAGCACCTGCCGTGAACAGGCTGCGCAGGTAGCGGTCGCCTTGCTTGCTGATGCTGCCGAGCCTGTCCTTGCCGCCGCTCGAGTGCTGCTTCGGCACGAGCCCGACCCAGGCCGAGAAGTTCCTTCCTGAACGAAAGGCCTTCGGGTCGGCCACGCTGGCGACCAGGGCGGTGGCCAGCGCCGGACCGACCCCGGGTATCTCATCGAGCCGTTTGCTCGTCTCATTGGACCGGTGCCAGGCCATTATCTGGCGATCAAACGCCAGGATCTGGGCTTTCAGCATCCGCAGTTGAGCACCGAGAGCGCCCACACAAGCCCGGGCCACCTCAGGTACCCGTTCCTCTTTTGAATCAGCGACAACGTCGAGCAGTTCCTCGACACCCCTGCGTCCAACCGGTGCGACCACTCCGAACTCGGCTAGATGGGCGCGGATCGCATTGATCACGGCGGTCTGCTGCCGGATGAAGAGATGGCGCGTGCGATGGAGCATCAGGCAGCTCTGCTGCTCGGGCGTCTTGGTCGCTACAAACCGCATGTTGGCCCGGGTGACCGCCTCGCAGATTGCCTCGGCGTCGGCGGCATCGTTCTTCTGCCGCTTGACATACGGCTTCACGTAAGCCGGCGGCATAAGGCGCACGCTGTGCCCAAGCGCCTTGAGCTCGCGTGACCAATGATGCGACGACGCACAGGCTTCAATGCCCACCAGGCACGGGGATAGCTTCTGGAAGAACGCCAGCACGTGGCGTCGCTTCAGCTGGCGGCGGATGCCCACCTTGCCGAGCGCGTCGACGCCGTGGACCTGAAAAACCGACTTGGCAATGTCGAGACCGATAGTCGTAACCTCTTGCATGGCGGCATCCTCCAAATCGTGGTCACCACAGCGGCGACCATCTCAATGGCACTTACGTGCCGGTGGAGGAGCCGTCCACAGCATCAGTAGCGGACGTGGCCAAATGAGCTGACGAGTTGGCGAGCTGGCTGTCTTTTTGAAGAGCTGGGTGCTTTTCTTATTAGACCATCTGGTCTAATATACGCTCCATGAGACGGAAAGCGTTCAACCCTGATGACGCTCTTTTCGCGGCGCTTTCGACCTTCTGGGAGTTCGGCTTCGAAGGCACCAACATGCCGGAATTGCTGGAGTCAATGGGACTTGGCCGCGCGAGCTTCTACAACACTTTCGATTCCAAGCGCGAAGTGTTCCTCAAATGCCTCGATGTTTATTTCGCGAATGTCGACGCACATCTAACCGCGCTCACAGCAAACGCAAAAACTAGCCAACGTGCTGTCACCGCGCTCGTTGACGGCATTCTCGACGTTGCCAGAAATGCGCGCACCAGCGCCACCAGCTGGCGCGGTTGTTTCCTGGGCAACACGGCGCTCGAACTTGGCGCCAATGACCGGGAGATCGCGGATCGACTTAGAAGTGGGATTGGGGTCTTAAAGGCTCAGTTTAAGAGAGCACTCTCGCTGCCCTCGGCTACCCGCGCGGGGCGCTCTGACATTGAAATCGACCGGCTTGCGCTGCATCTCGTCGCCAACATTCAGGGGTTGCTCGTTCTAGCCAAATCCGGGCTGGCAGAAAATGACATCAGAGCCGCCCGTAAGGTTTTGCTCGCGACACTCCCCTAGCGCGAGGGTGCGCTCGGACACCACGGCGTTCAAAGTCTTGGTTCAATACAGGGAGGAAATCATGAAGATCATCTCCGATAGGATGCACGGAATACTCGACTATATAACTGTCCTGGTGTTCGCATTGGCGCCTGTTGTTCTCGGTTTGGCCGGGACGGCAGCACTCATACGCACTAGCTCTTATTCACTTCGCCATGACAGCCTTGAGCGACATGCCGCTTGGAATTGCTAGGATTATCCCGCTCAAGCTCCATGCCCTTGTCGAACTGGCCGTGGGGCCGATTCTCGTCGTGGGAGCACTGGCTCTTCCAATGCTTTTCGCCGGTGGCCAGGTATTTTTTGTGGCCGCAGGGGTGGCGATCTTCGCAGTCTGGTTGCTATCGAATTACGGTCCCGCGCGTCGGGCGGAAGCCTGAAGGCCAAAAGTCATGACGGGCACCGCGTGGTGCGTGACTTTAGTGACGGCGACGGTGTCATCCTGATATATCGCGATACCCGGCCAGAGCCACCATATACAACTGTGGCCCACGCGGATGTCCGCCATGGGTCAGTAGCGGACCCAATGGACTTCAGCCGTGATGTCCGCCCGGTGCCAATAGCAGACATGTTGACCATCGGCTAACTTGGATTTCGGCGCCCTGGTATCGGGTACCAAGGTCCCAGTCATCGAACCACACCATAATGGCGGCCCCACCGGCAAATCCGTCGAAACTATTTCTCAAGGAGCAGAGTCCAGCATTGCGGGCCATTGGCGTTCGAAGTTTCTTTCCTGTTGGAGACCCCGCTTAAGCAAAGCTTCGACTCTCTGCAGCGTCTCAGGCCATGTTAATGCGGTTTGAAACGAGTTGAGGGCGCTGACAGATTGTCGGCGGATGGCAACGACACCTGGTTGATGAGACGCTTTGCCGCCGCGATCGCACGCACATCGAAGGTGGCGATCCGTCGTGCAAGTGCATCAACAAAGCCGTCCAACTTTTCATCTGGAAGCGCGCGGTTGACGTACCCGCTACCTGCGCAGTATCGCCGTCGAAGTCGTTGGCGCCAAGAACCATTTCGAGTGCGCGGCCGCGGCCAACAAGAGGCGGAAGGCGCTCGGTGCCGCCGCCGCCGGGATGCAACCCGACTCCGACTTCCGGCTGGCCCAGCAACGTGTTCTCGCGCGACGCAAAACGCATATCGCAGGCGAGCGCGAATTCGCTGCTGACGCCACGGACGCAGCCTCAAATCTTCGCGATGCTGGCCACCGGAGATCTGGTGATGCGCACGAACGTGTCCGTCGAGATCGGCAAGCCGGAAGGTCCGACCGCGGTTGATATTGCCGGTCTTGCCGGTGAGGTCGAAGTGGGCGAGGAAGAACTGAGGATTTGCACTTTCGAAGACTACGACACGTAGGCTGGAGCTCGCATCCATGCGCGCGAGCAAGTCCTGCATGGCTTGATACATCGTGGCATCGACGATGTTGAAAGGCGGATAGTCGAACACGATTCGCAGCATTGCGGGCGATTCCTGCAATAACCCGTAGCTCGGCCCAGCATCCTCAACCACGGTTCACCTCCGTTTCCAATGGATGAGAGAGAGAGAGAGAGAGAGAGAGAGAGAGAGAGAGAGAGAGAGAGAGAGACCGCCTTGCGGCGGTCTCTCCAAAAGCGATTGGGGGTCTATCTGTTACCTCCCGATTCCCTTCATGCCACTTTAGATTTTTGCTGAACGGCGTTTGCGGCCTTGCGGATCACGTCGAGCACCGCTCGCGGTTGCGAGAGCATCGGGACGTGGCTGCTTTTCAGTTCGGTGGTCGTGGCGCCCATGCGCTTGGCGCAGAACCGTTCGAGGTCTGGATGGACTGCCCGATCCTCGGCGCCCACGATGTACCAGCTCGGCTTTGACCGCCAAGCCACACCGTCAACCTGCTGGGTGAAGAGCTCGGTGGCCGGCGGGGCGGCGGTCGCATAGACGAAGCCTTGCTCTTCAGCGGACAAGTCGCCGGCGAAGCACGGGACGCCGGTGCCCGGCTTCAGCCAGATGCGGCCGTTCTGGACCTCGATGTTCTGGAAGACGTCAGTGGTGGGAAACTTGGCCTGGATGCTGGCCGAGGTCTCGGTCTCGTCCGGGCCCAAGGCGCAGATATAGACCAGAGCGGCTACCCTTGGATGTACGCCTGCTTTGGTGATGACAGTACCGCCGTAGGAGTGGCCGACCAAGACGACCGGCCCAGGGCCGACCCGCTCGATTGCAGCCGTGGAAGCAGCAACATCGGCCTTCAACGTATCGAGGCCGTACTGCGCGGCGATCACGTCGTGACCCTCCGCCTGAAGCGTTGGGATCAGTTTCGAGAAACAAGAGCCATCGGCCCAGATTCCGTGGGAAAAGACGATGCTTGGTTTGATCTGCCTGGACATGGTGCTCTCCTTCTCCTGGGTTGCTGAAGTGGACGCTTCGAGGGAGGACCGCGATCGGTCGCGGCCTCAGGACAAAGTCTGGGAAAACAGCTCTTGCATGGAGGCCCACGAGCGGGCGTCGGATTCTGAGGAATAGCGCATCGCCTCGGGCCTGCCGCGCCCGTCGGCCTCGCGGTTGGTAAAACTGTGGACCGTTCCACCATAAAGATGCATCTGCCAGTCGGCACCCGCTTCCCGCATCTCTGCCTCGAAGGCAGCGCGCTCGTTGGCGACGATGAAGGGATCATCGGCGCCGATGCAAACCAGATCCGGCTCCGGATCGGCCGAAGGCTCGGGGCGTTGGTTGCGAGGCCACTGTGGAAGCCGACGACCGCCTTGATATCCGCCCCGCCGCGCACTAGCTCAAGGGACATTGTGCCGCCGAAGCAGAAGCCGATCGAGGCCACGCGGCGTGGGTCGACTTCCTTGCGCTGGGTCAGCAGTTTGAGCGCCGCCAGGCCACGCGCCCGCATCCGCTTCCGGTCATCGTAGAGCGGTTTCAGCAGGCCGACCGCTTCGTCGAGCTGCTTGAACTGCAGACCATTGCCATGGATGTCGCAGGCAAGGCTGACATAGCCCATTTCCGCCAACCTTCGCGCTCGCGACAGCGCGTGATCGCTCAGCCCGAATGCTTCCGGGAAGACCAGTACCGCCGGCCGCGACCCCTCGTGCTCTTTGCAGAAGAGCCTGCTCTTGAGCGTGACACCATCGGCGCCGTAGGTGACCGTCTCCTCGCGCATGATGCGCTCCTCTACCGGATGCCTGCTGACCACAGCCTGCCGGGTCAGGGGTGCTAAAGATGGTAGAAAGCCGGCGGTTTTGTAAATCCCGCGCTGAATGAGCAATCGCCCGGATCATGCGCAATTGCTCAAGACCTGAGCTGTTGCCTATACTGTCGCCAGCCAGTTGGGAGCAGTCATGGTTGCCACAGCCGTTGACGAGGTCCTCGCCGAACGTTTCCGTATCGGTCGGCCGCGCGAACTCTGGTGGCGCGCCGCTATCCGGGTGCACAAATCGCCTTCTCGCGCATGCGCAGCGATCGGCCGCTGCGTGGTCGATCTTTGTCGGTGCCGCAAGAGGAGGCATTTTCATTTCACGTTCCGCTGTCTGTGCCGTTTTTCTCGAAATTATGGACGGCAGGACGCCGTCGAGAAGTGCCCGACTGGCGTTTGGGCGACGCGCAGCTGATTGACCTGCGCGACAACCCGATCGTCAGTTTGGATATTCCTTTCGACACACTGCGCTTTTACGTCCCTCAAATTGCGCTCGATGAGATGGCTAGTGAAGCCGGAATACGCCGGGTGAAAGGGCTTTGCTCGCCCAATTTTGGTGGCCGCGATTTGGTCATGTACGGTCTGGCACAAGCGATCGCCGGCGCGCTTGGTCGTGTGGGAGAGGGAACGGCGATGTTTTGCGAGCATGTCGCGTTCGCCTTCTTCGCCCACATCGTCCCCGTGTACGGCGGCCAGCCGATCAGGCAATCCCGCCGGGGCGGCTTGGCGCCTTGGCAGCTCCGCCGCGCCCTCGCGTTCATCGATGCTAATCTGGGCGCCGACCCCTCGATCTCCGAGGTCGCGACGCAGTGCGACTTATCGGGTGACTATTTCGGCCGCGCCTTCAAACGCGCGACTGGCTTTTCGCCGCATCGTTGGCTGACAAAGTGCCGCGTGGAGCGTGCCAAGGCGCTGCTGGATGAGCCGGACCTCCCGCTGGCGGAGATCGCGCAGATCTGCGGTTTTGTCGACCAGAGTCACTTCACGCGCGTCTTCTTTAAGAGCGAGGGGTGCAATCCGGGGCGCTGGCGGCGGCTTCGCCGCAGCTAAAGGATCCGGCGCAACCAGAAGTCCGCTTAGGGTCAGAAGCGGTCATGCGCCGAGGCCGGAAAACAATGCACCGGAATCCGGCTGGCGGTATCACGGCCGTATCGCGTCAACGCGCCCGCAGGTTGTCCCGCAGGAACTGTATGAAAGCCTGCAGTGGCGCCGGCACCTGTCGCCGGCTCGGATAATACAGAAAGATTTCGGTCGGACGCGGCCGCCAGTCTTCGAGCAGGGGAACCAGCCGCCCCACCTTGATATCTCCTGCCACATAAGGGAGACCCGCATACAGCACGCCCACGCCGTCCAACGCGGCTCTGATGGCCAGGTCGGGATCGTTGACCGTCAGGCGGCCCTCCACAGCCACTTCCACCCGTTTGCCCTTCTTCTCGAACTGCCATGGAAGGATGATGCCGCTCGGGAAACGGACGCGGATGCAGTTGTGCCTCTCGAGGTCCCTCGGTGTCACAGGCTGCGGGTGCGGCGAGGTAGTCGGGCGAGGCGACGACCACGCCGCGGATCTCCTCACCGATACGCACAGTGATCATGTCGCGCTCGATGCGCTCGCCGGCGCGCATTCCCGCATCGAACCGGCCGGCGACAATGTCGGTCAACGCCGCGTCGACAGAGATCTCTAGATCGATCGCGGGGTATTTTGCGAGAAAGCTCGAAAGCAACGGCGCGAGCATGAAGCTCGCCGATGGCGGTGGCACGGTCAAGCGCAGCAGGCCCGCCGGCTTGTCGCGGAATGCATTGATCGAGTTGAGGGCGGAGGCGAAGATCCTTCGAGCGCCAGCGCGCAGAAGGCGCTCGCCGGCCACCGTCGGCGCCACGCTGCGGGTCGTCCGGTTAAGGAGGCGTACGCCAAGCCTTTCCTCGAGCCCACGGATGATCTCGCTCAGTCGCGAGCGGGAGATGCCCAGCCGGACAGCGGCCTTGGCAAAGCTGCGCTGTTCCGCAATCGCAACGAACGCATTCATCTCGGCCAGGCCTGGCTCGCGCATTGTTCGTTTTTCCAGAATAAGGCATGCGAATAATACGGCCTTATCGAACGGGATGCCAACCGCCAAGTTCACCGGTAAAGGCGGGGAAAACCCTCCTCGCCGCCATCATGAGGATGCATCGGCAATGGCCAATCTTCTATTCGTTTCATCCAGCCTGTTCGGCGACAACTCGCAGTCCCGCCTGATTGCCAGCGAGTTCATCGATCGCTGGCGCCAGTCCAGGCCCAGCACCACCGTGGTGGAACGCGAGCTGTCGGCCGACAGCATTCCTCATCTCAGCCTGGCCGCGCTCGCCGCTTCGATGACGCCGGCAGATGCACGCAGTACCGCCGAGCGGCAGGCCGTCGCGCTGGCCGATACCCTCATCGCAGAGGTTGAAGCCGCGGACGTAATCGTTCTTACCGCACCGATGTACAATTTCTCGATTCCCTCCACGCTGAAGGCCTGGATCGACCATATCACCCGGGCTGGCCGCACCTTCCGCTATGGCTCCGCTGGGCCCGAGGGCCTGCTCAAAGGCAGAAAGGTGTTTATTGTCACCGCTCGCGGCGGCATATACAGCGACAACAGCCCGGCCAAGAGCATGGACTTCCAGGAGCCCTATCTCCGGGCAATGTTGGGTTTCCTCGGCCTCGACGACGTCACCTTCATCCACGTCGAAGGCCTGAAGATGAGCCCCGAAGCAGCTGCCAGCGGCATCGAGCGCGCCCGCAAGGCCGTAGGCGACTTGCTGCCGACGGCCGCGGCGGCCTGACCCCACATCCAGCGGACGATGCCGAACAGCGGCGCTGCGTTCCGACCCAATACTCCAAAGGATACTCGTATGACGCTATCTGCATCGATCACTCGAAGCCCCGTACGTCAGATTACCAGGCGCACGCGAGGCCATAGCACCAGCATCCGCCTGATGAGCCCATCCGATTTCGGGCAGCTTCTGAAGCCATTCGTCTTCCTTGATCTCTTCGACAACAATGGCATCCCCTCCGAAGGCATCGCCCTGCATCCGCATTCGGGCATCGCGACGCTCACTTACCTCGCCGAGGGCGGCGTGAACTATGAAGACACGAACGGCGCAACGGGCCTGCTGCCCGCTGGCGGTGTCGAGTGGATGCAAGCCGGCGGCGGCGTGTGGCATGGCGGCGGCATGGGAAAGCAGGGGCGGACACGCGGCTTTCAGCTTTGGATCGCCCTGCCGCCCAGCCTCGAGCTCGGGCCATCAATCAGTCGCTACCAAGGTCCCGAGGCCATTCAGCATGATGGACCTGTGAGCGTGCTGCTCGGCAACTACGGGACTGCGAGGAGCGCCATCGAAGCTCCGGCGCCAATCAACTATCTCGCCGTGCGATTGAAGGAAGGGCAGCGCTGGCGTTACCAGCCGCCAACAGGACACACTGTCCTCTGGATTGCCGTGGGTCGGGGTGCCGTGGCGGTCCCCGCCGAGTTGCGCCACGGCGAGCTGGCGGCCTTCGAGCCCTCGAACGAAGCAATCGAAATCGAGGCTCGATCCGAAGCTGAGTTGGTCGTCGGCTCAGCCGTTCGCCACGATCACGACCTCGCCCTCGGCTATTACTCCGTGCATACGAGCGCCGATGCACTACGCGAAGGCGAGACCCGGATTTCAGCGATCCAGGCTCGCCTGGTTCAAGAGGGCCGCCTTTAGGCCGAATTCGCAAAGCTCTGCGACGTCACGCGAGCGCCCGCCAGAACAAACGAGAAAGGAACCGAGCCATGTCATCCAAGGACAGAAAACTGATCGCCGTAATTGGCGCAACGGGGCATCAGGGCGGTGCCGTGATACGTGCCCTGAAAGCCGCCGGTCTATTCAAGGTACGCGCTCTGACGCGCAATCCAGGCAAACATCGTGAACTCGCCGAGGAAGTCGTTGAAGCGGATTTAACCCGCCCGGAGACCCTCAAAGCCGCATTTGAAGGGGCACACGGTGTTTTTCTCGTCACCAGCTTTTGGGATGCAGGTATCGACGAGCTTAAGCAGGGAACAGCCGCAGTACGTGCCGCCAAGGATGCGGGTGTAAAACACCTTATCTGGTCCACGCTGCCGAACGTGGAAGAGATCAGCAGCGGCAAATTCCACGTTCCCCACTTTACCGGCAAAGCCAAGGTCGACCGGATCGTGAAGGAAGCGCGCTTTGGGCATCATACGTTCGTCATCGCGCCCTTTTACTATCAGAACCTTGTGGGCGTTCTTGCTCCACAAAAGCAGGCAGACGGAAGCCTGGGCTGGGCTCTCCCCATTGATCCCGCAGCGCGCGCCATTCACATGGGCGACATCACCGAACTCGGCAACATCGTGGCCGGCGCATTTGCGCGGCCGGAGGAGGCAGGCAATGGCGAGTATCTGCCATTGGTCGGTGATTTCATGAGTTTCAACGACATCGTCGACACACTGAATTGAGAGGGACATAAACTGTCATTCAAACAAGTCCCGAAGGACGTTTTCGCCACCTTCTTTCCCGGAGCTGCCGAGGTGGCAGAGATGCTCGGCTACTTCCAGGCTCATACCTACCTGGGTTCGAATTCGCGCGACCGGATTGCGCTCGCAACAAAATTGCAGGCAGGCCTCCGAGTAACTTCTCGGCCTGGGCCCGAGCGAACTTCCGAGTTAAGGCAGCTTGATCGCATTTGAAACAGGTGTCTGAAGCCTCGCCAGTGCCTGCTTTGGGTCAATTGCAGACTTGGTGCCCCTTCAATGTGACATTCGCTCTCCCCCGAAAGTCGACGTTGATTGGTGGTTCTCGGATGACAGCTTCGTGCTGGAACGCGACGTTGGCGCGCTGCCCGGAAGCGGACGACCGAATGCGCTGCTCCTTGATCTCATGCCGTCGGCACGGTTCCACCATCGATCACATATTCGGCACCAGTGATAGCAACGGCACGCGCCGAAACGAGAAAGGCGATGAGGTCCGCTATTTCCCTCGGCTTCGCTGGCCGCCCAAGTGGGATCCCGCCAAGCGACTTCATGATGATCCGCTTGCCGCCTTCGTAGTCCGTGCCAGCCTGGTGCCCGAGGCGCTCGGCCAGGCTGACGGCCGGAGCCTCAGTCTCTACCCAACCAGGAGTTCGCACCACCCGAATTCCCTTGGGCGTCACTTCTTTCGACAGGCTCTTGCTATAGGTCGACAGCGCGGCCTTCGCCGCGGCATAGGCCGTCGTCGATTCAGGGATCGGAAGCTGATGTTGAATCGACGTAACGTGGATTATGACACCGGAACCCTGCTCGATCATCGACGGCAGGAGCGCGCGATCTAGGCGAACAGCCGGCATCAGGTTCTGGTTCAATTCGTTGGACCATTGATGGTCGTCGAGAACGGCAAACCCACCGGCCGGCGCACTTGAACCGCCCAGCACATTGACGACGATGTCAATTCCGCCCAGCTGTTCAAGGGCCGCTACGGGCAACGTCGGCACAGCCCTTGGCGGTCGCAAGGTCGGCGGCAATGTAACGTACGCCTGCAGAAGGTGTCTTAGGCACGGACCTGGCAGTCGCGACCAACTTCACACCAGCACCCTGAAGCACGTTTACGACGGCGGCGCCGATGCCTTTTGTGCCGCCGGTGACAAGGGCTCGCCGATTTTGGAGCTCGAGGTCGAAGCTCACGGAATGATCTCCAGCGATGCGATCTTGCCGCCTTCAAGCTTGAAGAAAAAACGAAGCTCAACGGGGCTGCCGGGGAAATTTCCGGTCAGCCGGCTGGTGACGACAGTCTTGCCGTCTCTTTCTTCCAACGCGGCTCGTTCGCTTGTGTAGGTGTACTTTTTCGAGGTTTCCGCCTTCCATCGCTTGATTGCGGCCAAACCAGCGTCGGTTCTGCCTTCGTCTTTCACGGTGGCGTCTTCTTTAAAGCATCGCGCGACAGCCTCGCTATCGCTTGTTTCTGCGGCGAAGTAGGCGGCAATGGCTGTTGGGAGATTGAGGGACATGTGTGTCCTCCTTCGCGCTCATACCAGCGTGTGGGTCGCTCGTAGTGGAAGATGGCGTCGAGGTTTACAAGGGGCAAGAACCAACAATAAAGTATGGTACTAACCAAAAGGTAAGGCGATGGATCGGACAGCAAGAAAGCACAAGCAAAAGAGCGTTTATCCGGGGATCACGCCTCGGATCGCGTCGGTTGGCGTTCAGGAGGCGCTGAAGGTCCTCGAAGGGCGCTGGAAACTCACGATACTGTTTGAACTCTTTGGCGAACGGACGCTTCGCTTCAGCGAGCTCGAACGCGCGATCCCGGGGGTCACCCAAAAAATGCTCATCCAGCAGCTACGCGACCTGGAGCGCGACGGCATTGTCCGCCGTGTCGTGCATCCCGTGGTACCGCCAAAGGTCGAGTACAGCCTCACGCCGGGCGGCGAGGAGCTCTGCCCGGCACTCGACGAGCTGCTTTTCTGGGCACAACGATGGAAGGGCCAGCCGACATCCGCTGGGCCGCCAAAACCGTCAAAATCGACTGAACGCTGAGGTTTATCTCG
>CAVYPG010000001.1:707500-709106 GCA_963770335.1 uncultured Alphaproteobacteria bacterium | reverse complement strand
CTGCTCCACCCCGCGATATTTGATGGTCCGGGTCTATGTTTGGCGGCAGGCCCGGTGTTTTTGTTTTCTTCCGCTTTCGCGGAAGGGGTGGGCTGCTCCACCCCGCGATATTTCAAAGGACACCCGCGCGAGGGGTGAGTGGGATTGTGGAGGAATGCGTTTTGTGCGGGCGGTTTGTTGTGATCTGTTCTGGGAAGACCTGGCGGCGACCTACTCTCCCACGTCTTAGGACGCAGTACCATCGGCGCTGAGGGTTTTCACGGCCGAGTTCGGGATGGGATCGGGTGTCGATCTCCTCGCCATAACCACCAGGTCGTCGCAGAACAGATAACAGATGAAGTGCTCTCGCTCCTGCGAGCGAGTTGTAAGCAATCGAAGCTGAGATTTTGTAATGAGGCCCTGATCGCTGCATGCGATGGGGCTGGATCAAGCCGAACGAGCGATTAGTACCGGTTAGCTTCACGCATTGCTGCGCTTCCACCGCCGGCCTATCAACGTGGTGGTCTTCCACGGCTCTTCAGGGAGAACTCGTTTGGAGGTGGGTTTCCCGCTTAGATGCTTTCAGCGGTTATCCCGTCCGTACATAGCTACCCGGCGATGCCGCTGGCGCGACAACCGGTACACCAGAGGTACGTCCATCCCGGTCCTCTCGTACTAGGGACAGATCCTCGCAATTCTCCAACACCCACGGCAGATAGGGACCGAACTGTCTCACGACGTTCTAAACCCAGCTCACGTACCACTTTAAATGGCGAACAGCCATACCCTTGGGACCTGCTCCAGCCCCAGGATGTGATGAGCCGACATCGAGGTGCCAAACCGCCCCGTCGATATGGACTCTTGGGGGCGATCAGCCTGTTATCCCCGGCGTACCTTTTATTCGTTGAGCGATGGCCCTTCCACATGGAACCACCGGATCACTATGACCGACTTTCGTCTCTGCTCGACCTGTCAGTCTCGCAGTCAGGCGGGCTTATGCCATTGCACTCACCGGCTGATTTCCGACCAGCCTGAGCCCACCATCGCGCGCCTCCGTTACTCTTTGGGAGGCGACCGCCCCAGTCAAACTACCCACCATGCAGGGTCCCGGCCCCCGCTTCAGGGGGCCCGGTTAGACATCAGAGAACAAAAGGGCGGTATTTCAAGGGCGGCTCCACACCGGCTAGCGCCGGCGCTTCATAGCCTCCCGCCTATCCTACACATTCATCCCCTAATGCCACTGCAAAGCTATAGTAAAGGTGCACGGGGTCTTTCCGTCTAACCGCGGGTACTCCGCATCTTCACGGAGAATTCAATTTCGCTGAGTTGGTGCTGGAGACAGCGGGGAAGTCGTTACGCCATTCGTGCAGGTCGGAACTTACCCGACAAGGAATTTCGCTACCTTAGGACCGTTATAGTTACGGCCGCCGTTTACCGGGGCTTCGATTCAGAGCTTGCACCCCTCCTCTTAACCTTCCGGCACCGGGCAGGCGTCAGACCCTATACGTCGCCGTACTGGCTTCGCAGAGCCCTGTGTTTTTAGTAAACAGTCGCCACCCCCTGGTCTGTGCCCCCCTATCGCGGTTGCCCGCAATAAGGGCCCTCTTCTTCCGAAGTTACGAGGGCA
>CAVYPG010000001.1:0-702500 GCA_963770335.1 uncultured Alphaproteobacteria bacterium | reverse complement strand
AGCCTGCAGCCGTCGGTCGCCAAAAACGTCGAACTGACGCGCGGCCTCGATGGCGCTTTCACGGCGCAGTCGACCGATGTGCCGCTCCATCGCCAGACCACGGCGATTGCCGGCCATATTCAGTCGAGCCTGTTCGAAGCCGGCCAATCCGATGGCGTGCCGATCGAGGTCATGAGCGAGATCATTCATGCCTTCAGCTATGACGTCGATTTCCAGCGCGATATCCAGCCAGGCGACGCGCTACGAGATTCTCTACGACCGCTATCGAAGATGCGGACGGCAATCTCGCCAAGACCGGCAACATCCTCTACGCCTCGCTGACGCTCAGCGGCAAGAAGCTGGCCCTCTATCGCTTCACCACCGCCGATGGCCGCACCGACTGGTTCAACGCCAAGGGCGATTCGGTTCGCAAGGCTCTGCTGCGCACGCCGATCGACGGCGCCAAGATCACCTCGGGCTTCGGCATGCGCATGCACCCCATCCTGGGCTACAGCCTGATGCACAAGGGTGTGGATTTCGGCGCGCCCATCGGCACGCCCATCTATGCCGCGGGCGACGGCGTGATCCAGATCATCGGCCCCGTCTCGGGCTACGGCAATTACATCCGCCTCAAGCACACAGCCATCTATGGCACTGCCTATGGCCATATCAGCCGCTTCGCCGCGGGCCTTCGTGTCGGCAGCCGCGTGCATCAGGGCCAGGTGATCGCCTATGTCGGCATGACCGGGCGCGCTACCGGCCCGCACCTTCATTTTGAAGTCATCAAGGACGGCAAGCAGATCAACCCGCAGAGCATCAAGCTGCCCTCCGGTGAAAAGCTGCAGGGCAAGGAACTCAAGTCCTTCATGGCCCTTGTCGCCAACATCAACCGCCAGCTTCAGGAACAGGCGCAGTCAGGCGCCGGTCGCGAGCGCGCACTAACTGTTCCGTTGGAAGAGAACGCCCGAGCCTCTGGTGAAGCTCGGGCGTTTTCATTTTTCTAGGCTGCCGCGTCGGCGGCGAACGTCTCGCCATTGATGGCGAGCTTGCCGTCCTTGACGCCGACCCGGATCGTTTCACCAGGCACAAGCCGCCCTTCCAGGATCATACCCGGCAAGCGGATTCTGCAGCTCGCGCTGGATCACCCGCTTCAGCGGCCGCGCGCCATAGACCGGATCGTAGCCGGCATTGGCGAGCCACTTCTTCGCCTTGTCGTCCAGCTCCAGCGTCATCTTGCGGTCGGCCAGAAGCTGATCGAGACGCTTCAGCTGGATATCGACGATGCCCGTCATCTGGATGCGCGTCAGGCGATGGAACAGCAGGATGTCATCCAGCCGGTTCAGGAATTCCGGCCGGAACGCCGCCCGCACCACCTCCATCACCTGTTCGCGCACCTTGGCGCTATCCTCGCCTTCCGCCTGGCGCGCAAGAACGTCGCTGCCCAGGTTCGAAGTGAGAATGATCAGCGTGTTGCGGAAATCCACGGTACGGCCCTGGCCATCGGTCAGGCGGCCGTCATCGAGTACCTGCAGCAGCACGTTGAAAACGTCCGGATGCGCCTTTTCGACTTCGTCGAACAGGATCACCTGATAGGGCCGCCGGCGCACGACTTCCGTCAGCGAGCCGCCTTCCTCGTAACCCGACATAGCCGGGCGGTGCGCCGATCATGCGCGAGACCGAATGCTTCTCCATGTATTCCGACATGTCGATGCGGGTCAGCGCCGAATTGTCGTCGAACAGGAACGAAGCCAGCGCCTTGGCAAGCTCGGTCTTGCCCACGCCGGTCGGGCCCAGGAACAGGAACGAGCCCATCGGCCGGTTGGGATCCTGCAAGCCCGCCCGCGCCCGGCGGACCGCATTGGAGATGGTGACGATCGCCTCGTCCTGCCCGACCACGCGCCGGCGCAGCGCATCTTCCATATGCAGCAGCTTTTCCCGTTCGCCTTCCAGCATCCGGTCCACCTGGATGCCTGTCCAGCGCGAGACGACGCCAGCTATCTCGTTCTCGCCGACCACCTCGTTCAGCATGCGATGCTGCTCGCCGGCTTCGGCTTTTTCGATCTTCTTGTTGAGCTCGGGGATGACGCCATAGAGCAGCTCGCCCGCGCGCTGCAGATCGCCCTTGCGCTGGGCCTGCTCCAGTTCCGTTCTGGCCTTCTCCAGCTGCTCCTTCAGCTTCTGCTCGCCGATCAGCATCTGCTTCTCGGCCTGCCAATCCGCCGTCATGTCGGCGGACTGCTTCTCAAGCTGCCTGATCTCGCCTTCGAGGATCTTCAGCCGCTCGGCCGACGCCTTGTCGGTTTCCTTCTTCAGGGCCTCGCGCTCGATCTTCAGCTGGATCAGGCGGCGATCGATCTCGTCGATCGCCTCGGGCTTGGAATCGATCTCCATGCGCAGGCGGCTCGCCGCCTCGTCGATCAGGTCGATCGCCTTGTCGGGCAGGAAGCGGTCGGTGATGTAGCGGTTCGACAGCGTCGCCGCCGCCACGATGGCGGCATCGGAAATCCGCACCCCGTGATGCAGCTCGTACTTCTCCTTCAGGCCGCGCAGGATCGAGATCGTCTCCGGCACGCCCGGCTCGGCTACGAAGACCGGCTGGAAGCGCCGGGCGAGAGCCGCATCCTTCTCGATATGCTTGCGGTACTCGTCGAGGGTCGTGGCACCCACGCAATGCAATTCGCCACGGGCAAGCGCGGGCTTCAGCATGTTGGAGGCATCCATCGAGCCTTCCGCCTTGCCGGCGCCCATCAGCGTATGCAGTTCGTCGATGAACAGGATGATGTCGCCTTCGGTGGTGGCAACCTCCTGGAGGACGGCCTTCAGTCGTTCCTCGAATTCGCCGCGGAACTTGGCGCCGGCGATCAGCGCGCCGAGGTCGAGCGACATCAGTTTCTTGTCGCGCAAGCCCTCCGGCACGTCGCCATTGACGATGCGCGTCGCCAGCCCCTCGACGATGGCGGTCTTGCCGACACCGGGCTCGCCGATCAGCACCGGGATTGTTCTTGGTGCGGCGCGAGAGCACCTGGATGGTGCGGCGGATCTCCTCGTCGCGGCCGATGACCGGATCCAGCTTGCCCTCGCGGGCAGCCGCCGTCAGGTCGCGGGCATATTTCTTCAGCGCGTCATAGCCGGATTTCAGCACTCGCGGTATCGGCCTTGCGCCCTTTGCGGATCTGCTCGATCGCGCCGTTCAGCGCCTGGGGCGTGGCCCCGGCATTGGCCAGCGCGTCGGCCGCCGGCGTGCCCTTGGCGAGCGCCAGCGCCAGCAACAGCCGCTCGGCCGTCACATAGCTATCGCCGGCCTTCTCGGCGATCTCCTCGGCGCTGGCGAAGACGCGCGCCAATTCCGGCGACAGATAGACCTGGCCGGCGCCGCTGCCTTCGACCTTCGGCATCTTGGCGAGGTCGCGCTCGACGGCCGATAGCGCGCGTGGCGGGATCGCCGCCGGAGGCGCGAATCAGATTGGCCGCCAGGCCCTCGCGGTCATCCAGCAGCACCTTCAGCAGATGTTCCGGGGTAAAGCGCTGGTTGTTGCTGCGCAGAGCCAAGCCCTGGGCAGACTGGATGAATCCCTGCGAACGCTCGGTGTATTTCTCGAAATTCATAATGTGCCCTCTCTCGTCCGCGCCCCTTAAGCGGGCACGCGGTCGACGATGCGTATCGAATCACCTACGGCAAATATGGGTATTGGCCGCGGTGACTTAAGAGGGGCGAACTGAAATCGAGCGCTGGCAGCGGGCGGCGCACAGGCCCGGCCGTGGGCCGAATTTAACGGTTAGTTTTCCGTATCGTCGGCGGGTTCGTCCGTTCGGACCGCACGCTGGCCATCATAGCCGTTGGTGCCGTTCCCGCGCCTGGTCATTGCCGCCCTGGCCGTTCACCGCCTGGCCATTGCCGGCCTGGCCATTACTGGATTGGCCATTGCCGCCCTGCACATTGCCGCCTTGTTCGTTGCCCCCCTGGCCGTTGCCATACTGGCCGTTTTGCTGGCCATCCTGGCCGGGCTGTCCGTCATTGCGCATGGGCGGGCGGGGCCGGTTTCCATCGGCATTGATGGTCCGGTAATAGTGCTCGGCGTGCTGGAGATAGTTCTCCATGGCGATTCGGTCGCCGGCCAAACTGGCATCGCGCGCCAGCGCCAGATACTTCTCCATGACCTGATAGGTGTTGCCGCGAACTCTCACATCCTGGCCAGAACCGTCGAAGTTCTGCGGCCGGGGGTTATGAGGATTGTGGGGACCACCATGCGGCTTACGAGGGCCACGCCCGCGCGACCGGCGGGGATTCGAACCTTGTCTCATGCTCGCTCACATTGCTCTTATCGGGATCCCCGTTTTCCGAACCTTTCATGCGTTCCCGGGTGGGGTCGCACAATCGATGGACCGGAAGTTTTATGAGGGGGTTGACCAGCTCGCCTCTCGACTTAGGGCCGAGGCGGCGTGTTCCGTCGGACTCAACCTAGTGGGTCACCGGCCGATTTCCAACTGTTTTTTGGGGAATTCGGGGGTATCCGGCCTTTCAGGCCACCGGCCGCTGCAGGATCAGGCAGCGCACCGTGCCGGCAAGGTCGGCACGTGAACCCCGAGGAACCAGCCCGCCGGCGGCCAGTATGGCGCCAATGGCGACCTCCTGCCCGGCGCCGATTTCCACGATTGCCGAGCCGCCCGGCAGCAGCAGCCGCGGCAGTTCGTCGCTGAGACGGCGATAGGCATCGAGCCCGTCGGACCCTCCCGCCAAAGCCAGCAAGGGATCGAACCGGGCGACTTCTGGCGCCAGGCCGGCAATGTCGCCCGCCGGGATATAGGGCGGGTTGCAGAGAACAAGGTCGAACTGCTCCGCCAGACCGGTACCCCAGTCGCCTTGTCGAAACCGCGCCCGTTCGGCCAAACCAAGCGACCGCGCATTGGCCTCGGCGATGGCGATAGCCCCCTGGCTGAGATCGATGCCCAGTCCCTTGGCCTTCGGCACCTCGTTGAGGAAGGCCAGCAGCAGGCAGCCGCTGCCGGTTCCCAGATCCAGTACCGATAGCGCCCGGTTGCGATCGGCAAGCGCCACAGGCTGCTTCGATCAGCGTCTCGCTATCCGGCCGCGGGATCGAGCGTATCGGGGCCAAGCGCAAAGCGCAGGCTCCAGAATTCCCGCCAGCCGAGGATACGCGACAGCGGTTCGCGCGCCGCGCGCCGGCGCAGAAGTTCGGCGAGACTGTTGGCCTGGCCCTCGATCCAGCTCGCGTTCGGGATGCGCGACGATCGCGGCGACTTCCCATCCCGTTGCCTCGGCCAGCAGCAGGCGGGCTTCGCGCCGGGCATCCTCGATGCCGGCGGCGGCCAGCCGTTTTGCCGCCTCGTCGATGGCCGACCCTGCGCTCAATCGACCTCGGCCAGTTTTGTCGCCTGGTCCTCGGCGGTCAGCGCATCGATGATCTCGTCCAGCGCCTCGCCGGACATCACCTTGTCGATCTTGTAGAGCGTCAGGTTGATGCGGTGATCGGTGACGCGGCCCTGGGGGAAGTTATAGGTGCGGATGCGCTCGGAGCGGTCGCCGCTGCCCACCTGGCTTTTGCGGTTCGCAGCGCGTTCGGCGTTCTGGCGGTCGCGCTCCTGCTCATAGAGCCGGGCGCGCAGCACCTTCAGCGCCTTGGCCCTGTTCTTGTGCTGGGATTTTTCGTCCTGCTGCTGGACGACGAGGCCGGTGGGCAGATGGGTGATTCGCACGGCGCTATCGGTCGTGTTCACCGACTGCCCGCCCGGGCCGCTGGAGCGAAAGACGTCGATGCGCAGATCCTTGTCCTCGATATGGATATCGACCTCCTCGGCCTCGGGCAGCACGGCGACTGTCGCCGCCGAGGTGTGAATGCGCCCGCTCGCCTCGGTTTCCGGCACGCGCTGCACGCGATGGGCGCCGGATTCGAATTTGAGACGGGCGAAGACGCCGCGCCCGGTGATCTCCATGCTCGCCTCGCGATAGCCGCCGAGGCCGGTTTCGCTGATGCCCAGCAGATCGACCCGCCAGCCATGCAACTCGGCATAGCGCGTATACATGCGGAAGAGCGCGGTGGCGAACAAGGCTGCTTCCTCGCCGCCGGTGCCGGCCCGAACTTCCAGGATGGCATTGCGCTCGTCGGCCTCGTCCTTGGGCAGCAGGGCGATCTTCACCTGCTGGTCGAGATCGGCCAGGCGCGGCTTCAACTCGCGCAGCTCCGTCTCGGCCATGGATTTCATCTCGGGATCGCCCGCCGGATCGCCCGCGAGTACCGCGAGATCGGCCTGCTCCTTCTGCGCCGCCTGAAGGGCCAGGATGCGTTCCACCATCGGCGTCAGTTCGGCATATTCGCGCGACATGCGGGCGAATTCCTGCGCATCCATGGGGCCCTCGCGCGCCATCAGCGCCGCCAACTCCTCATGGCGCTTCACCACCCGCACCAGTTTATGCTCCAGGCTCATCCACCGTTTCCTTCATCTTTATCGGCCGGCAGATCGAACAGCCGGGCGAGCAATTGCTCCGCCGCGGCGCGCTGCTCGGGCGCTCCGGGCGCCAGATCGCGCAACAGCGAAGAGGGGCCATGCAACAGCCGGTTGACGAGTATCCGCGTCGCCGCATCGGCATCCGCCGGCCGCTCGGCCAGCACCTCCTGGCGCAGCGCCTCGAAGCGCTGACGTAGCGCCACGATGGTCGGCACCGCCGCCCGCGCCGCCCGCCGGCCGAGAAATCCGGCGATTGCCTCGTCGATCAGGCCCCAGGCGGCCGAGGCCGCGGCAGCGCGGGTCGAGCGGCCCTGCATGGCCGCCTTCTCCAGATCGTCGAGCTCGTAGCGGAACACGTCTTCCAGCCGGTCGACGGCGGATTCCACATCGGCCGGCACGGCCAGATCGATCAGCAGAACCGGACGATGGCGGCGCACCTTGATCGCCTGGGTCATCATCTCGGCGGTAATGGCCGGCCGGCCCGCGCCGAGTGCCGAGACGATGACATCGGCGTTGACGAGTGCCGCCGGCAAGTCGGTCAGCGGCATATGGTGCGCCTCATAGCGCCGCGCGATGGCCTCGGCCCGGCGCGCCGAAGGGTGCGCCACCGTCAGCCCGCGCAATCCGGCACGGCGCAGCTGTTCGATCACCAGATCGCCCATCTCGCCCGGGCCGATCAGCAGGCCCTGCGCGCGTTTCAGGTCGCCATGCAGCTGGCGCGCCAGGCCGACGCAGACGGCAGCGATGGAGATGGGCTGTTCGGCGAGACCCGTCTCGCTGCGCACCCGCTTGGCCGCGGCGTAGGCGGCCTGGAGTGCCTCATCGAGGCTGCCGCCCATCAGCCCGGCAGCGGCAGACAGGCGATGGGCTTCCTTCACCTGGCCCAGCACCTGCGGCTCGCCGATCACCTGGCTGTCGAGGGAGGCCGCGACCGCGAAGATGTGGCGGAGCGCCTCGCCGCCGGTCAGCCTATACGATTGAGCGGCGACCTCTTGGGCCGGCACGCCGGCCTGGCCCGCGAAGGCAGCACCCACCGCAGCACTGACGCCCTCGATATCCGAGGTCGACGGCCTGCACTTCGCTGCGATCACAGGTGGAAAGGAATACGGCCTCGGCGACGCCAGCGGCCTTCAGCCGCGCCAGCAATTCCGGCTGACGCTCTTCTTCCACATAGAGGGCTTCGCGCAGGGCGGCCGTGCCGCTGCGATGATTCACTCCGACGACCAGGAATTCCGCCATGGGCGGTCGCTAACGGAAACGGACGAGACGCTCCTCGAGTTCGGCCAGCGGCACCGCCGTCTGCTCGCCGCTGTCGAGATCGCGGAGCGTGGCGACACCTTTCGCCAATTCGTCCTCACCCAGGATGATGGCCGCAGCCGCCGACAGTTTGTCGGCGCGCTTCAGCCGCTTGCCCAGATTGCCGCTATAGCCGAGTTCGATAGCATAGCCGGCGCGGCGCAATTGTTCCGCCAGGGCCGCAACTTTCGTTTCAGCAGCGGCACCGACCGGGCACGACCGCAATCGCCCGGCGGGCCGACGTATCCTGCGCCATCATCATCGACAGCCGCTCGATGCCCGCGGCCCAGCCGATACCCGGCGTCGCAGGCCCGCCCATCAGCGCTGCGAGCCCGTCATAGCGCCCGCCGGCCATCACCGTGCCCTGCGCACCCAGCTCGGTGGTCGTGAACTCGAAGGCCGTGTGGCAGTAATAATCGAGGCCACGCACCAGCCGTGGGTTGAGCTGATAGGCGATGCCCAGCGTATCGAGCCCCGCCTGGACGCCTGCGAAGAATTCGCTGCTCGCCTGATTCAGGAAATCGCCAAAGACAGGTGCGCCCTTGATCAGCGCGCGATCGCCCTCATCCTTGGAATCCAGGATGCGCAGCGGATTGCGGGTCAACCGGTCGCGGCTATCCTGCGACAACTTGCTGCTATGGCCGGTGAAATAGTCGACCAGCGCCTGGCGATAGGCGGTGCGGCTTTCGCTATCGCCCAGCGTGTTCAACTCCAGCACCGTGCGCTCGAGCACGCCCAGATCGCGCAGAATGGCGGCGCCACAGCTGATGACTTCGACATCGCCCGCCGGCTGGGCCACGCCCAGCAGCTCGATATCGAGCTGGTGAAACTGGCGCATGCGGCCGGCCTGGGGCCGCTCGTAGCGGAACATCGGGCCGTAGGTGAAGTATTTGAGCGGCAGATGCTGCCGCAGGCCGCCGGAGATCAGCGCCCGCATGATGCCGGCGGTGCCTTCGGGACGAAGGGTCAGCGTCTCGCCGCCCTTGTCGGTGAAGGTGTACATCTCCTTGGTGACGATATCGGATGTGTCGCCCAACGTGCGCTTGAAGACGTCGGAGAATTCGAAGATCGGCGTGGCTATCTCGAGATAGCCATAGCGCTCGGCCGCCGCGCGCGCGACCTCGACCACGCGGCGAAAGCGCCGCATGTCATCGGGCAAGAAATCATGTGTGCCGCGAACCGGCTGCAGATCGGACAAGACTGTGGCTTTCGAAACTAGGCGGCGTCGGTCTGCTGAAGCTTGGCCGCCTCGATCTCCGCTGCCTTCTTCTCGATCATGCTCACCAGATGGTCGACGATATCGCCATCCTTCAAGCGGTGATCGGGCAGGCCGTTGACATAGACCTGATGGGTGTTGTTGCCGCCGCCGGTGAAGCCGATATCGGTCTCGCGCGCTTCCCCGGGGCCGTTCACCACGCAGCCGATGACCGAGATGGTCAGCGGCGTGGAGATATGGGCCAGGCGCTGCTCCAGCACCGCCACCGTGTTGATCACGTTGAACTGCTGGCGCGCGCAGGAGGGGCAGGAGATGACGTTGACGCCGCGATGGCGCAGGTTCAGCGACTTCAGAAGATCGAAGCCGACCTTGATCTCCTCGACCGGATCGGCCGAGAGCGAGACGCGGATCGTGTCGCCGATGCCAGCCCACAGCAGCGAGCCGATGCCGATGGAGGATTTGACCGAGCCGCTGCGCAAGCCGCCCGCCTCGGTCACGCCGAGATGGAGCGGATAGTCGCAGGCATCCGCCAGGCCCTGATAGGCGGCGACGGCCAGGAACACGTCGGAGGCCTTCACGCTGATCTTGAACTCGCGGAAGTCGTTGTCTTCCAGGATGCGGGCGTGATCGAGCGCGCTCTCCACCATCGCCTCGGGGCAGGGCTCGCCATATTTCTCCAGCAGATCCTTTTCGAGGCTGCCGGCATTGACGCCGATGCGCATGGAGCAACCATGATCCTTGGCCGCCTTCACCACCTCGCGCACGCGCTCGGCGGAACCGATATTGCCGGGATTGATGCGCAGGCAGGCAGCACCCGCCTTGGCGGCTTCGATGGCGCGTTTGTAGTGGAAGTGGATGTCGGCGACGATCGGAACCTTGGAAGCCTTCACGATCGCCGGCAATGCCGCGGTCGATTCCTCGTCGGGGCAGGAGACGCGCACGATATCGGCGCCGGCTTCCTCCAGCTGGCGAATCTGCTCGATGGTCGCCGCGGCGTCGGAGGTCAGCGTGTTGGTCATCGACTGCACGGTGATCGGCGCATCGCCGCCCACCGGCACCTTGCCGACATAGATCTTGCGGCTCTTGCGCCGGTTGATATCGCGATAGGGGCGAACGCTCATGGATCTGTCCTCGTTTCGCTCTTATTGGCCCGCGGCGGAAGCCGACTTCAACTGGGCGATATCCAGCGGCATATCGCGCTTCACCAGGCCGACGGAGCCCAGCGCCGCCAGGGCCTGGCCATCGATCAGAATATCGAGCCCGCCGATATTGCCCGTGGTGAGCAACAGGCCGGGCTGGTTGGGCACTTCGATGGTCTGGCCCGCCCGCAGCACGGCGGAGAAATAGGATTTCCCGGCCTTGTCATAAATCTGCACCCAACTGTCCATGCGTGCCGTCAGCTTCACATGGGCACCCGGATTGGCGACGACAACCTGGCCTGCCGGTTTTCCTGAGCCGGCGGCCGGCGTTGTGGTTGCCGCTGTACTGGCCGGGGGCGTTGTGAGCGCGGGCGTCGTGGCCGGTGAGACCGAAGGCATGGTGGGAACGGATTGCGGTGTGGGCGCCGTGCCGGCAGCGGTGCTCGACATGGCCGTGTTCGACTGGGCGGTGTTCGCGCCGCTGTCAGGGGTGCCGCTTCAGCCGCGGCGATCAGCGCGCTGATGTCGCTCGGCAGCGGCGCCAGATCGCCGGGATTGACCAGCACGGTGGTCGCGGGCGGCGGCGGTGCCTGCGGCACCGGCTGCATCGCCACCACCGGCGTATCGTGAGTTCCGGCGGGGCCGGCGGTGGCGACGGCCGCCGCACCGGGCTTCGCCTGGCCATCGCTATTTGTGCTGGCCGTGTTCGCGGGCTGGGTCCCCAGCAAGGCGCGCAACTGCGAGGGCACTTCAGGCACCAGATCGAGCAGGCTCTTTTGCCGATCGGCGAGATAGTACCAGGCGCCATAGGCCATCACGGCGAGAAAGCCTGACAGCAGCAGGACCGCGCCGCTCGGAATCTTTCCCTCGGTGGCGAGCGAGGGGAAGATCAGCTGGACCTGGCGGTCCATACCGGCGATCTCCTCGCGGAAGCGGCGCACCATCTCCTCGCCATCCAGGCCCAGATAGTCGGCATAGCTGCGCACGAAACCCGAGGCGTAAGTCAGGCCGGGCAGATCCTTGAAGCGGCCATCCTCGATCGCCTTCAGATAAGACAGGCGAATGTGCAGCTGGCCCGCCACGGTATAGAGATCCTGGCGGAAACTCTCGCGTTTCTGGCGCAGCAGCATGCCCACGCTTTCGCGCGGCGCGGGCGGCACATCGCCGGCACTGTCGCTGCGTTGCTCTTGCGGTGTCTCGGTCCTGTATTGCGGTTCCATCTCGACCAAATTCCTGGTCCCGCCGCAGGCGCGCCAAATCGCGCCAATGAGGCATCTGCCGGTACCGCCGCCCTCCCCCGCTGAGGCGGCCCCAGACCGGGCCAAGTTCTATTCGGTTTCTACCAAATCGTGACCGGCAAGGGCAATGCCAGATCACACTGGCCTAGATCATTCTGCTGCTTGCCTTTTTTCCGCCTTAGAGTGCCACGCCGTGATCTTTGGCATAAGCCAGAAGGTCGCGGCGCAGGCCGCCATGGCCCTGGGCCACGCGTCCGGCCAGATAAGACTGCAACTGGCCGATATCCAGGCTGCGCAGCATGGTTTTGACCGGGCCGATGGCCGAGGGCGCCATCGACAGGCGATAAAGCCCCAGACCCAGCAGCGCCATGGCTTCCAGTGGCCGGCCGGCCATCTCGCCGCAGACCGAAATCGGCCGTCCCGCCTCCGCACAGCGCGCCACAAGCTGGGCGATGACGCTGAGCATGGCGGGCGACAGGGAGTCGTAGCGGCCGGCCAGGCGCGGATTGCCCCGGTCGCTGGCAAACAGGAACTGCGCCAGGTCGTTGCTGCCCACGGAGATGAAATCCGCCAACCGCAGCAGCTCGGGCAATTGCCAGAGCAGCGAGGGCACCTCCAGCATGGCGCCCAGCTCCAGTTTCGCCGGCAGGCGCTGACCACGCTCGCGCGCACGCGACAATTCCAGATCGACGATGGCGCGGGCGGCGCGCAATTCATCGGTCATGGCGATCATGGGAAACATGATTCGCAGCGGCCGGTCCGCCGCCGCGGCGATCATGGCGCGCAGCTGCTGGCGCAGCAAGGTTCGGCAAATCGAGACCGATGCGCAGCGCCCGCCAGCCCAGTGCGGGATTCTCCTCGCCCTCGCGTGGCCAATAGGGCAGCACCTTGTCGCCGCCCACATCCAGCGTGCGAAAGACGATCGGCCGATCGCCCGCCTGATCATAGATGCGCCGGTAGAATTCCGTCTGCTGGCTGACATCGGGAAAACTGTCGCGCACCATGAAAGCGATCTCGGTGCGATAGAGGCCGACTCCTTCGGCCCCGCTCGGCTCCAGATGCTGCATATCGATCAGCAGGCCGGCATTGATGGAGAGCGAGATGGCGACGCCGTCGCGGCTGACCGCCGGCAGGGTGCGCTGGCTGGCGAAGCTGGCGCGGCGCTGGGCCTTCAGCACCATGCTCTCCTGCACCTTTTCCTCGATATCCTCGCTTGGCCTGACGAACAGCTGACCGTTGTCGGCATCCACGATCAGCCGGTCGCCGGCTTCGATGCGCGTCAGCGCGCCCTCGACGCGCCCCAGCACCGGCAGGTCCAGCGCGCGGGCGACGATGGCGACATGGGCGGTGGACGAGCCCTCTTCCAGCACCACGGCGCGCAGCTTCTTGCGCTCGAATTCCAGCAGCTCGGCAGGCCCCAGATTGCGGGCGATCAGCACGGCTTTTTCCGGCAGCGCCAGCGTTGCCGCCTCGCCTGTCAAATGGCGCAACAGGCGGTCCGCCATGTTGTCGAAATCGGCCAGGCGTTCGCGCAAGTAAGGGTCGACCACCTGGGCCATGCGCGCCTTGGCGTCGTTCTGCACCTTGAGCACCGCGCCTTCGGCCGTCAGGCCGCCGGTGATCGCCTCGTTCAACCGTTCGCGCCAGCCGCGATCCTGGGCGAACATGCGATAGGCCTCCAGGATGTCGCGCGGCTCGCCGTCGGAAGCGAAATCGTCGCGCGCCAGCAGATCCTCGAGCGAGCGGCTGAGGCCGGTCAGCGCGAAGTGCAGCCGCTCGCGTTCGCTCGCCGGATTCTCGGCAACGATCTCCATCAAGGTGGGGCGCGGCTTGTGCAGCACGGCGCGGCCGATGGCGAGACCCGCGCAGAGCACAATTCCTTCCAGCCGCATGGGCAGAAGCCCGATGCCCTCGGTCGGTGCGCGTCTCGCTGCGCGGGACCAGTTCGCCGCTGGCCACCAGCTCGGCCAGAACCATGGCGATGGTCTCCAGCGCCTCGATCTCTTCCTCGCTGTAGTTACGCGCCTTGCGGTTCTGCACGACCAGCACGCCGATCACCCGCCCGCCGCGCAGGATCGGCACGCCCATCAGGGATTTGTAGATCTCCTCGCCCGTCTCCGGCCGGTAGGCGAAGTTGGGATGGGCTTGCGCATCGGCCAGGGCCAGCGGGCGGGCGTGGCTGGCGATATCGCCGACCAGGCCTTCGCCGACGCGCAGCCTGGTGCGGTGGATGGCCTCGGCCTTCAGCCCTTCGGTTGCGAAGAGTTCCAGCACCTCGCCCGGCCGCATGACATAGGCCGAGCAGACTTCCGCCACCATGTCGGCGGCGATGGTGCGCACGATCTGCTGCAGGCGCTGTTCGGCGCTGCCGCCCTCGGCCATCAAACTGCGCAGGCGCCGTAACAACAACCGGGCGCCGGTGGTGGCGACGCCCCCGGCGCTCATCAGTCGGCCACGCCGGCGATGGCGCTCACGCCGCCTGCTGGCACTCCCGCCCGCGCCTGGCGCGCGGCGAGTGCGCGGATCGCCTGGCCGACCAGCTCGTCCAGGATCGCGGCCGTGCTCTGTTCGCTCGTCACCATGCCCACGCTCTGGCCCGCCATCAGCGAGCCGTTTTCCACATCGCCGTCGATAACGGCGCGGCGCAGTGCGCCGGCCCAGAAATGCTCGATCTCCAGCGAGGCGGCCTTCTGGTCGTATTCGCCGCGATTGAACTTGTCGATGACCACGCGCTGCGCTTCCTGAAAGCGGCGCGTTGCCGAATTGGCGATGGCGCGCACGGGAATCACCGGAAATCGTGGATCGAGCTGGACCGAGGGCACCGCATCGCGCGCCGAAGCGCGGATGAAGGCTTTCTTGAACTTGGGATGGGCAATCGATTCCGTGGCGCAGACGAAGCGGGTGCCAAGCTGCACGCCGGCAGCACCCATCTCCAGATAGCCCACGATCGCTTCGCCGCGCCCGATACCGCCGGCAACGAAGATCGGAACGTCGGGAACTTCCGGCAGGATCTCCTGCGCCAGCACCGATGTGGCAACCGGGCCGATATGACCGCCTGCCTCCATCCCCTCGATGATCAGCGCATCGGCGCCGGAGCGCACCAGCTTCTTGGCCAGCACCAAAGCAGGTGCGAAGCAAACCAGCTTGGCGCCGCCATTCTTGACCCGCTGGATAGCACCACCCGGCGGCAGGCCGCCGGCGAGCACGATGTGGCTCACCTTGTGCTGCAGGCAGACATCGATCAGCTCGTTGAGCTGGGGATGCAGCGTGATCAGGTTCACGCCGAAGGGCTGACGGGTGAGAGCCGCCGTAGCGGCGATTTCCTTCGACAACAGGTCGGGCGACATCGAGCCCGAGGCGATGACGCCGAAGCCGCCGCCATTGGAGATGGCGGAGACGAGATGCCGATCGGAAACCCAGGTCATCGCGCCGCCAAGGATGGCGAGCCGGCAGCCGAGGAATTCCGTGCCCCGGCGCCAGAGCTTGTCGAGATGGGCGCGCGCCGCCCTCTCGCGCAGGCTGTCCTTACTGGGCGTCGAGTCCATAGGCGGTATGCAGGCTGCGGACAGCGAGTTCGGTGTATTCCTCGGCGATCAGCACGCTGATCTTGATTTCGGATGTCGAGATCACCTGGATATTGATGCCCTTTTCGGCCAGCGCTCGAAACATGCGCTGCGCGATGCCGGCATGGCTGCGCATGCCGACCCCGATCACCGAAACCTTCACCACATTGGGATCGGATTGCAGAGCGGCAAATTTCAGATCGCCATGGCGCTCGTGCAGAACCTTGTTGGCGCGCTCGAGATCCGCCTTGGTGACGGTGAACGTCAGATCGGTGGTGTCGCCGCGCTCCGAGGTGTTTTGGACGATCATGTCGACATTGATGTTCGCCTCGGCCAGCGGGCCGAAGATCGAGGCCGCGACACCCGGGCGATCGGGCACCTGAATCAGTGTTATCTTGGCCTCGTCCCGGCTATAGGCGATGCCGCTTACCAGTTCCTGTTCCACGATCTCATCCTCATCCACGACCAGGGTGCCGGGCCGGTCGACAAAACTGGAAAGCACCTGCAACCGTACGTGGTGCTTCATCGCCATCTCGACCGAGCGGATCTGCAGCACCTTGGCGCCCAGCGACGCCATCTCGAGCATTTCTTCGTAAGTGATCTTATCGAGCTTGCGCGCCTTGGCAACGATGCGCGGGTCGCTGGTATAGACGCCGTCGACATCCGTGAAGATATCGCAGCGATCCGCACCCAGTGCCGCGGCAAGCGCCACCGCCGAGGTATCCGAGCCGCCGCGCCCCAGGGTGGTGATCCGGTTATCGGAGCCGCGGCCCTGAAAGCCCGAGACCACCGGCACTTCGCCGCGGCTCATGCGCTTGTCGAGCTCCGCCGTCTCGATGCGGCGGATGCGCGCCTTGCCATGGGCATCGTCGGTCTCGATCGGGATCTGCCAGCCCTGCCAGGAGCGAGCACTGACCCCCAGATCCTGGAGCGCCAGCGCCAACAGCCCGCTGTTGATCTGCTCGCCGGCGGCAACCACGGTGTCGTATTCGCGGGCATCGTGCAGGGGTGCAACCGCGTTGGTCCAGCCGACCAACTGATTGGTTGTGCCGGCCATGGCCGAGACCACCACGGCGGCTTCATGACCCGCATCGATCTCGCGCTTGACCCGGACCGCCACCGCCTTGATTCGTTCGACATCGGCCAGCGAGGTGCCGCCGAATTTCATCACGATTCGGGTCTTGCCGGCCGCCTTTGTCATCGGTCGATCCATGGGAATCGGGCCTAGGGAATCGGCAAATCTCGACGGAACCGCGCCGGTTGCCGGACGGGCGGCGCGTATCCATACTCAATTACGCGGGGCGGAAGCAAGGCCGACGCCCGGCAAAAGAGCTGGATTCCCTTGATCGGGCTGGAAAAAGCGGAGCGGGCATGAGCCAAACGGCGACAGCAGCGGGCGCCAGCGTCGATCCGGCGGAAATTGCCAAATTCACCGCCATGGCCGAAGCCTGGTGGGACCCGCAGGGGAAGTTCCGGCCGCTGCATCGCCTGAACCCGGTGCGCCTCGCCTATATCCGCGATTCCTGCGCCGCCCGTTTCAAGCGAGACGCCAAAGGGCCGCGCTCGCTGGCCGGGCTCAGCCTCGTCGATATCGGTTGTGGCGGCGGCCTGCTGTGCGAGCCGCTGGCCCGGCTGGGGGCGAGGGTCACCGGCATCGATGCCGGCGCACGCAATATCGCCATTGCCCAAAACCACGCGCGCGACAGCGAGCTTGAGATCGACTATCGCGAGGCGACCGCCGAATCATTGGCGGCGGCAGGCGAACGCTTCGACGTGGTGCTGTCCATGGAGGTGGTGGAGCATGTCGCCGATCCCGCGGGCTTTCTCGCATCCTGCGCGCAGCTCGTGGCGCCCGGCGGCCTTCTCATCGTCGCCACCCTGAACCGCACGGCCAAATCCTTCGCCTTCGCCATCGTCGGTGCGGAATATCTGCTGCGCTGGCTGCCGCGGGGAACCCATGACTGGCGGCGCTTCCTGAGGCCCTCCGAAATGGCCGGCATGATCCGGCCACAGGGCCTCACGCTCGGCGAAGCCATCGGCGTGGTCTACAGCCCGCTGGGCGACAATTGGCGGCTTTCGACCAGCGACCTCGACGTCAATTACATGCTGAGGTTCGAGCGAAACTAGGTTCGCGCGACTTTAGCTGCCGCGGACTCTAGCTATCGTGGCGTGGCAGCCAGGGAATACGGGCGAACTCCACACCCTCATCCGCCAGAGCGCGGGCCTCGTCTTTCGAGGTCTCGCCATAGATGCCGCGCGGATCGCTCTCGCCGTAATGGATCTTGCGCGCTTCCTCGGCAAACTTCTCGCCGACATAGTCGCAATTGGATTCGACCTTGGCGCGAAGCTCGCCCAGCTCCTTGCGCAGCTTGGCCGACATGGCGGCCATCTCGGTTGCTTCCGGCTTCGCTACCGCCGTGCCGCCCTTCTTGCCGATGCGCGGCGCCATGGGCGCCTTGGCTGTCTTGGTATTGCCACAGGTGGGACAGGCAACCGCGTGCCGGCCCATTTGGCGATCGGCGGTACTGCTGTCGCGAAACCAGGCCTCGAAGATATGGCCTTTGGCGCATTTGACGTCGAACAGGATCATTGAGCCGCTATTCTATAGCCTAACCGTCACATAGATGGCGAAACTTTGCCCTGCCGACAAGAACCCTCGTCCTGGATTCTACGCTTCCTGCCGCTGGCACAGCCGGGCGGCAGGGCCCTCGACGTGGCATCGGGCAGCGGCCGGCACAGCCAATTGCTGCTTGAGAACGGGATGAATGTCACGGCAATCGACCGCGATCCGGATCGGCAGCCGGACGCACCGAACCTCACCAAAATCGCCGCCGATCTCGAAACCGAAGCCGGCTGGCCGCTGACCGGACAGCGCTTCGATCTGGTGGTTGTGACCAACTATCTTCACCGCCCGATCCTCGCCAGCATCATCGGCGCGGTGGCGCCCGGCGGGTTGTTGCTCTACGAGACTTTCGCCATGGGCAATGAGCGTTTCGGCAAACCGAGCAACCCGGATTTCCTGCTGCGCCCTGGCGAGCTCAAGGCCAGCGCGTTTGCGGGCGGGCTCGAGGTCATCGCGTTTGAAGAGGTGGAACTGGGCGCGGCGCGCCCGGCGGTGGTGCAGCGCATCGCCGCCCGCGCTAAACGCGGGCGGCGCGCCTAGCGGTTACTACTTCGGCTGCTTGACGGTGCGCAGATAGGGCTTCAGCGTCTTGAAGCCCGCGGGATATTTCGCCTTCGCCTGCTCGTCGGTCACCGAGGTCGGGATGATGACATCCTCGCCCGGCTTCCAGTTCACCGGCGTTGCCACGGTAAACTTGGCGGTCAGCTGGCAGGAATCCAGCAGGCGCAGCACCTCGTCGAAATTGCGGCCGCTGCTCATCGGATAGGTGAACATCGCCTTCACCTTCTTGTCCGGGCCGATGATGAAGACCGAGCGCACCGTGGCATTGTCAGCCGCGGTGCGGCCTTCGGAGGTCGTGCCCGCACCTTCCGGCAGCATGTCATAGGCCATGGCGACCTTGAGCTGCGGATCGCCGATCATCGGATAGTTGACCGCGGTACCCTGGGTCTCCTCGATGTCCTTCGACCATTTCTTGTGGTTGTCCACCGGATCGACGCTAAGGCCGATGATCTTGGTGTTGCGCTTGTCGAACTCGGGCTTCAGCTTCGCCATGTAGCCGAGTTCGGTGGTGCAGACCGGCGTGAAATCCTTGGGATGGGAGAACAGGATCGCCCAGCCATTGCCGATGAAGTCGTGGAAATTGATCGGCCCCTGGGTCGTATCTGCCGTGAAGTTCGGCGCTTCGGAGTTAATTCTGAGCGACATAATGCCTCCTCGATTGTCTGCAGTTTGGCGGACGCAAAACTGTGGAATGGGGTTTCGGAAGATCGCCATTGAGGCATAGCCGGGGGACAAAACACAAGGGCGCCCTATCGGGTCGTGCCACCCAAGCTGACATAGTTTCGTCGCAATTCCCCGACAGGTTGTAGGGGCGCTGGGGTCTCGCTCGATTGGGGAACAACGATGAAGCTGCTTTCTGTCGCCATTGCCGTGTTGTTGGCCTGTTCGGGCTGCGCAAACGCCGCCGGCAATCCAAGCCCCAACATTCCCTGCGCCCTTCCGGGCTCTGATACGCAGACATACTCGTCCCTTGACGCCATGGCGCCTGAGATCAAAGCAGAGTTGGCGCGCCAGTTCGGCGATCCGACCGGCGAGCACATCAAGATGGCTGCGCGGGACGAGTACTTTAATGTCACCGATGCGATCGGCCCTGATCAGGAAGGCTGGCCGTTCCAGCGATTCATCCAGGGCGGCCGATCGGGGACGCGCTGGTACGTCTGGTACGAATATGGCGGCATTGCCTACGGCCTTCATGCGGCGATCTGGGATCTGCCTGCAAATGCCGCTGCACCCCAGCTGATCCTGTCCACATCGCTCCCAAGCGGATTGTGCGAGTTCACGCTCACGCACTGGAGCGATCCGATACCGGCAACGCCCATGAAATTCTGGTGAGCAGATTGATCCGCGCGCTAACCCGCCGAATCCGGCGGCGGCTGATCGGCTCATTCGCCGGCGATCTTCAGCGCGGGATCGGGCGGCAGGCTGAATTCGCGATCATGCTTCAGCGCCGGCACCATGCCGCGGGCTTCCGCCACCTTGGCCGGATCGATCGCCGCGGTGACGAAGCCGACATCCTCGCCGGCATCGGCCAGCACCTCGCCCCAGGGGGCGACGATCAGGGAATGGCCATAGGTCTTGCGCCCTTCCGCATGTTCGCCGGTCTGCGCTGCGGCAAAGACAAATGAACCCGTCTCGATAGCGCGCGCGCGCAGCAGCACATGCCAATGGGCCTGGCCGGTCGGCCGGGTGAAGGCGGCGGGCACAGTCAGGAAGCTCGACCCCGCCTGCGCCAGGGCGCGGTAGAGATAGGCGAAGCGCATGTCGTAGCAGATGGTGAGGCCGAGCCGGCCCCAGGGCAGTTCCGCCGTCACCGCCTGGCGGCCGGGCCGGAAGGTCGCCGATTCCCGGTACGTTTCCTTGTTCGCCAGGTCGACATCGAACATGTGGATCTTGTCGTAGCGTGCGGCGATCTGGCCCTTGGGCGTGAACAGGAAGCTGCGATTGGCGCAGGTCGTGGCGTCGAGCTTGATGGTGAGCGAACCGATCATTAGCCAGGCGCCGATCTCGGCTGCCAGCGCCTGGAAGGCGGGGATGGCCGGATGAGTTGTCTCGGGCTGCGCCTTCGCCAGCGCGCGCTCGCGGATCGGCTCGATGCAGGTCGTGTTCTCGGGCGTGATGATGAAATCCGCCCCGGCCTTGCGCGCATCGCGCACCAGGCGCGAAGCCGCCTCGACATTGGGGCCGATCTCGCGGCCCGAATTCATCTGGACGCAGGCGACGGTAAAATTCTTGCTCATGATGCCCCCTGCAGCAGCGGCGTGAGTTTGCCCGCCCGATCGAGATCATAGAGATCGTCGCAGCCGCCGACATGCCGGCCATCGATGAAGATCTGCGGCACGCTGGTGCGCCCGCCGGCGCGCTCGGTCATCTTGGCGCGCCCTTCGAAATCCCCGCCGACATCGTATTCGGTGAAGGCAGCGCCGCGTTCCTTCAGCAGGCGCTTGGCGGCATGGCAATAGCCGCAGAGCATCGAGGTATAGATCTCAACCTTGGCCATCGGCCCGTTCTCCCGGCCCCTTCTCCGCCACGTCCCAACTCGCCATTTCCGCGAGCCGGCAGATTATGTGGCATGGCAGGGCCCCCTTGTCATCAGCACCTGCCCTGCGGCAGGCGGGGATCACCCATGACCTGTCAGACTACCCTTGGTCAGCGCACCCTTTGGGGCCTGACCACCAGCGCCAGGGTCAGCACATCCACGCCGGTTGCACCCGCCGCCTTCAGGGCCCGGGCGCAGGCATCCAGGGTGGCGCCCGTGGTGCGCACATCGTCGATCAGCAGGATGCGCCGGCCCTCAATGGCCGTGCGCCGCCGGGCGGGCACGCGGAAGGCGCCTGCCACATTGCGGGTTCGCGCCGCCCGGCCGGATTTCTGCGGCGCCGTGCGCTTTCGTCTGATCAGAACATCCGGGCAGAAAGGCCGGCCCGCCTCGCCGGCTGCCCGCTGCGCCAGCAGGGCCGCCTGGTTGTAGCGCCGGGTCCAGAGCCGCGTCCAATGCAGCGGCACCGGGGCCACCAGATCGGCCTCGGCCAGCAGTTCCTCGCCGGCGCGCGCCAGCCAGCGGCCGAGAAGCGGCGCCAGATCGGTGCGATCGGCATGTTTGAAGGCCAGCAGCATCGGCCGGCTGCCGGCATCGTAGCGCAGCACGGCGCGGGCCCGGTCATAGACCGGCGGACGGGCATGGCAGGCCGCGCACAGAGTCTGATCGCTCACCTCGAATTCGAAGGGATAGGCACAACGCGGACAGCAGGGCGGCGTCAGGAATTCGATTGCCCGCCAGCAGGCCGGGCACAGCGCGCCGGCTTCGGCCGTAGCCGCCCCACAGCTGGCACAACGCGGCGGCAAGACGAGATCGAGCAGCCGCGATGGGACCCGCCGCAATGACGAGACGAGCCCAGGGGCGGCGATAAAGGGGATCGAGCCCATGGCCAATGCTACCATCGATTGCCGGGGCGGCGCGGTTGCCTTTTGCCCTTGCCTCGGCATAGTGCCGCCATGCCGGAACAACCCAGCGCAAACGCGCCCTTCGACCGCAAGCTGCTGCGCCGGCGGCGCGAGCGTGCGGCGGCGGGCCTCGCCGGCCATGATTTCCTGATCCGCGAGGCGGCCGAGCGGCTGGTCGATCGCCTGGATGATGTACGGCGGAAATTCCCCCTGGCGCTCGACCTCGGTTGCCACACCGGGCAGCTGGCCGGCGTGCTGGCCGGCCGCGGCGGCATCGAAACGCTGGTCCAATGCGATCTTTCGCCAGCCATGGCCATCCTTGCGGCGGCTAATGGGCAACCGACGGTGGCGGGGGACGAGGAATTCCTGCCCTTTGCCGGCGGCCGCTTCGATCTGGTGCTGAGTTGCCTCGATCTGCATTGGGTCAACGACCTGCCGGGAACCCTGCTGCAGATCCGCCAGGCGCTGAAGCCGGACGGTCTGTTCCTCGCCGTGCTGTTCGGCCTCGGCACCTTGAGCGAGTTGCGCGACAGCCTGATCGAGGCGGAGGCCGAGGTGAAGGGCGGCGCCAGTCCTCGCGTCTCGCCCTTCGCCGATGCGCGCGACGGTGCGGGCCTGCTGCAGCGTGCCGGATTTGCGCTGCCGGTGGCCGATGTCGAAACACTGACCGTCACATATCCTGACCCGTTGGCCCTGATGCGCGATCTTGGCGGCATGGGGGAATCGAACGCAGCCGAGGCGCGCAGCGACCGCTTTGCCGGCCGCGAGATGTTTGGCCGCGCCGCAGCGCTTTATGCCCAGCGCCACGCATCCGCCGAAGGCCGCGTTCCGGCGCGCTTCCGCTTGCTGTTCCTGACCGGATGGGCGCCGGACGAATCACAGCAGCAGGCCTTGCGTCCGGGCAGCGCCCAGCAGAGTTTGGCAAGCGCCCTTGATACGATCGAGCTTAAATCAGGCGAGCGGGCGAGACCCAAGTGACGATGGCCAAATGACCCGGGCAAATGACCGCGGGGCCGCCGGCGCCCTCTACCGGCGCTCGACCTTATCGCTTGAGCCCACTGCTTCGAGCCCGACCTGAACCGGCCGCTCCAGCCCATAAGTGCGCCGCACGATATAAAGCGGGCGCGCTTTCACCTCGTTGAAGATGCGGCCGATATAGCCGCCCAGCACACCCAGCGACAGAAGCTGGATGCCGCCCAGGAACACTACCGAGACGATCAGCGATTCGTAGCCCGGCACATCGATGCCATAGATAAAGGTGCGGATGATGCGGCTGATACCATAGACCAGGCTGACGCCGGCGATGATCGCGCCCAGGATTCCCCACAGCCGCAGCGGCAGGTTGGAAAAGGCGGTGATCCCGTCGATGGCCAGTGCCGTCAAGCGCCAGAAACCCCAGCGGCTGCGGCCATCCTTGCGCACGCCTTCGTCATAGGAGAGGCCGACCTGGCGAAACCCCACCCAGTGATAGATGCCCTTCATGAAGCGGGTACGCTCCGGCATGCGGCGGATGGCCTGGACCACCACGGGATCCAGCAGGCGGAAATCGCCCGCCTCCGGCGGCAGGCGCACGTCGGAAGCCATGCGGAAGACGAGATAGAAGAAGCGCCGGCCGAGCTTGCCGAGCAACCCCACATCGCCACGCACCTGGCGCACCATATAGACGACCTCGTTGCCCTCGCGCCATTTCGCCAGCATGGCCGGCAGCATCTCGGGCGGATGCTGCAGATCGGAATCCATCAGCACCACGACATCGTCGCCGGTATGGTCGAGCCCTGCGGTCAGCGCGTATTCCTTGCCGAAATTGCGCGAGAAATCGATCACCTTGATGCGGGGATCGCGCCGATTGGCATCGATCAGCCGCTCGATGGTGTCGTCGCGGCTGCCGTCATTGACGCAGATGACGCTCCAGGCCAGATCGAGCCCGTCGAGCACCTTCGTCAGATGGTCGAGGAAGCGCGCCACATCCGGACCTTCGTTGTAGAAGGGTGTCACGACGGAAAGGCGGGCCGGACGGTTGCTCTCGTTCATGGGCCGGTCATTATAGGCAACGGCCGCACCGGGCCGATAGGCGGGAAATGGCAATAGCGGGCATCGTGCTCTGTGCGGACGATTACGGCATCGCGCCGGGGGTGAGCCAGGCGATCCGCGACCTGCTGGATCGCGGGCGCCTGTCGGCGACCAGCTGCATGGTGGTGTCGCCGGATTTTGCCAGCGAAGGCCCGCTGCTGAGGCCCTATCTCGAGCGTGCCGATATCGGCCTGCATCTGACGCTGACCCTGGATCGGCCGCTGGGCAATCTGATGCGCGACGCCTATCTGCGCCGGCTGGATAGCCGAGCGATCGCCGCGGAGATCGATCGCCAGATCGAATCCTTCACCCGCGTATTGGGCCGGGCGCCCGATTTCATCGATGGCCACCAGCATGTTCATCTTCTGCCCGGCGTGCGCGATGCTGTGCTGGCTGCGGCCATAAAGTCCGGTGCCTATCTGCGCGTGACCGACGAGCCGCTGGGCGCGATTCTGCGCAGCCGGGTTGCCGCCGGCAAATCTCTCTTCCTCTCGCTGATGGCCCGGCCCATGGCCCGGCTGGCCGCGAGGGGCGGCATTCGCCGCAACAGCGGCTTTCGGGGCGCACGCAGTTTTGCCGAGCGCGAACCGTTCCGCTCGCTCTTCCGGCGCATGATCGCGCAATCGCCCGCGGGCACCATCGTCATGTGCCATCCGGGTCTGGTGGATGCAGCGCTCGCCGGCCGCGACAGCGTCACCGCAGCCCGCGAAGACGAGTACCGCTATTTCCTGAGCGAGGAATTTCCGGCCGATCTTGCCGCCGCCAATCTGCGGCTCAGCCGGCTCAAGGACGCCGCAGCCTGAGCTTCACAGCACGTCGCGCAGCATGGCGACCAGCGGCTCATCGGCCGGCGGCATCGGATAATCCGACAGGCGCGCCGGCCTGACCCAGGTGAGTTCCTGGCCTTCCAGGGCCGTGACCGTGCCCTCCCAGCGCCGGCAAATATAAAGCGGCATCAGCAGATCGAATTCGGGATAGCGGTGCGAGGCAAAGGTGAACGGCGCCAGGCAGCTCTGGGCGACGTCGATTCCCAGTTCCTCCTTCAGCTCGCGGATCAAGGCTGCTTCCGGAGTCTCGTTCTCGCCCACCTTGCCGCCGGGAAATTCCCAGAGTCCGGCCAGATGCTTGCCGGGCGGACGGCGCGCCAGCAGCACGCGGCCATCCACATCGACCAGTGCCACCGCCGAGACCAGCAGTCGCCGGCGCGCGATGGAACGCGACAGCGAACGCACCTCTACCCGCATATGGCCGCCGCGGGCGGGGGCTGCTTCCAGCCGCTCGCCGATCAAGGCGAGGCCCAGTTTTTCCTGCACCCGGATGGAGCGCCGATTGGCGGCAACCGCCGCCGCCTCGATCCGCGACAGGCCGAGATGCGCGAAACCCAGATCGATCATGGCGGCGGCTGCTTCACTGGCAACGCCCGCACCCCAATAGGGCCGGCCAATCCAATAACCGAGCGAGCCGGTCGCCTGGCCCTGCGTCAAATCCAGTTCGATGCAGCCCACCAGCAGCCCATCCGCCAGCCGCTCGATGGCGGCGACGATCTTCCTGCCAGCCTTGGCCTCGGCCCAGGTCTCCTCGATCCAGGGTGCAGCCGCGCCGGCGGGATAGGGATGGGGAATATGGGCGGTGAAACGGGCGATCTCCCAATCGCCGGCCAGCCGCTCGACGGCCGGCACATCGCCATGGGCAAGAGGGCGTAGCCGCAACCGGGCGGTTTCGATGGGAAGTGCTGCGTCAGCTCCGGTAGTCGGCATTGATCTCGATATAGCCGTGGGTCAGATCGCAGGTCCACACTTGCGCCCGGCCGCGGCCGATGCCGACATCGACGGCAATCGCGATCTCGCTGCCTTTCATATGCTGGGCGACCGGCGCCTCGTCATAACCGGCGACGCGCTGGCCCTGTGCCGCCACCTTCACCCCGCCGATTGCAATCTTCAGCTTGTCGCGATTGGCCTTTTCGCCCGCCTTGCCCACCGCCATTACGATTCGGCCCCAATTGGCATCGGCCCCGGCGATGGCCGTCTTGACCAGCGGCGAGTTGGCGATGGCCAAGCCGATCCGGCGTGCCGCGCCATCGCTGGCCGCCCCGGTCACTTGGATAGTGACGAATTTGCTGGCGCCTTCGCCATCGCGCACCACCTGGCAGGCAAGATCGATCATCAGATCGTCCAGCTTGGCGCGGAAATCCGCCAGCCGCCGATCGCCGGCATTTACGATCTTCGCATGGGCGGGCGCAGCACCGGTCGCCGCCAGCAGCAGCGTATCGCTGGTGGATGTGTCGCCATCGACCGTGGTGCAGTTGAAGGATTTGTCGCTCGCCTGTTTCAGCAGAGCGCGCAGCACCGGCGCCGGCAGTTTGGCGTCGGTTGCAACGAAAGCCAGCATGGTCGCCATATCCGGGGCGATCATGCCGGAGCCTTTGGCGATGCCGTTGATGTGCACCGCAACGCCGCCGATCTTCGCCGTGCGGGTCGCCGACTTCGCGAATGTGTCGGTGGTCATGATGGCGGCTGCCGCGTCCGCCCAGCGGTCGGCGCGGAGATCGCCGATCAGGTCGGGCAATGCCGCGGTAATGCGCTCATCGGGCAAGGGCTCGCCGATCACACCGGTTGACGCGATAAAGACCTGGTTGCGCGCGCAGGCGAGTGCGGCGGCGGTCGCCTTGACGCTGCGGTCGACCGAGGCCTTGCCCAGTTTGCCGGTGAAGGCATTGGCATTGCCGGAATTTACCAGGATGGCGCGGGCCTTGCCGCCCTTCAGCGCCTGGCGGCACCAATCGATCGGCGCCGAGGGCGATAGCGAGCGCGTCAGCACGCCGGCGATCGCCGTGCCGGCTGCGAACTCGATCAGACAGACATCCGTGCGCCCTTTATAGCGAACGCCGCAGGCGCGCGCCGACAGCCGCACGCCGGCAAGGGCGGGCAGCTGCGGCGATACGGCGGGGGCTAACGGCGAGCGCGGCGGCACAGCGCGAGAAACCCTTACGGGGTATTGGGAAGTGGTTTGCCGTCGGGTCCGAACTTCTGGATCGTGGCTGCCTTATGCAAGTCGGAGAGCCAGCCGGCGACGAGTTCCTGGGTGATCTCGTCCTTGATCTGGTCCTTGACCTCTTCGAACTTCGGCGCCTCTTTCGTGCGCCGGTCGGTCAGCAGGATGACGTGCCAGCCATACTGGCTTTTTACCGGATCCTTGGTGTACTCGCCCTTCTTCAACTTGGCCGCGGCCGTATAGAATTCCGGCACCATATCGCCCTCGGCGAAATAGCCCAGATCGCCGCCGGCAGCGCCGGAGCCGGTGTCGGTGGACTTGTCCTTTGCCAGCTTGGCGAAATCGGCACCGCCCTGCAGCTGCTTGATGATGTCCTTCGCCTCGTCCTCGGTCTTGACCAGGATGTGGCTGGCGCGCAACTCCTCGGTCGGCGGAACCTTCGTAATCTCTGCCTCGTAGCGCTTCTTCAATTCATCATCGGTGACCTTGCCGGCCAGGAAGCGCTTCAACAGCACCTGGCGGACCGCCTCGTCTTCATATTGGGCGACGATGGTCTTGACCTCGGGATCGTTCTGCAACCCCTGCTTGCGGCCTTCATCGACCATCAGGGTGATATCGATCAGGCGGTCCACCAGCTGGGGAAACAGCTGGTCGATCTGCGTGCGGTACTGCGCCGGCAGGGTCTGGGCCGAGGCGACCACATCGGAGCGCTTCAGCGTCTTGCCGTTGACGACGGCGACCACCGGATCGCCTACCGGGGTCGAGGCCGGCGGCGTGGTGGCGGGCGGGGTCGCAGGCGTCGTCTGCGCCAGGGCGGCTGATGCGCCCAGCAACAAGGCGAGCGCGCCGGCGGCGAGCCGCAGGTGCAAGGGATTCATGGAAAATTCCTCAGTCAGGGGATGCCGAGGGCGCAATATGGCGGCAGCCTTTGTTTCGCACAAGCATCAAGGCGTTACGGGCCGCTCAACAAGCGGTGATCCCGCACATTTGCCGCGGCTGCTGCAATTGACAGTGACGGAAGCCGGCCCTATCTGTCATCCGCCCTAGAGGTTCACGGGCTCACGGCAGGCGCCTCTGGCCGCAAGCGAACCGCTAGTCGTTTGATTTGATGGCCTGAATTGCCGGGCACGGCGATCGGGCGCGCGGGCGTCGCTCCCCTGGGGCCTCCCGTACCGGGATTCGAGGTTTTTTGCATGATTGCCGGACTAGCCAAGCGGATTTTCGGCTCGGCCAACGACCGCTACGTCAACTCGCTCAAGCCCATCGTCGCCGCGGTGAACGAAAGCGAGGCGGCGCTGAAGGCGCTGAGCGATAGCGAACTGGCCGGCCGCACACAGTGGCTGCGCGAGCGCCTGGCCAAGGGCGAAACCCTGGAAGATGTGCTGCCCGATGCCTTCGCCACCGTGCGCGAAGCGGCCGTGCGCACGCTGGGTCAGCGCCATTTCGACGTGCAGCTGATGGGCGGCGTCGTGCTCCATCGCGGCAGCATCGCCGAGATGAAAACCGGCGAAGGCAAGACGCTGGTCTCCACGCTGGCCGTCTATCTCAACGCGCTCGAAGGCAAGGGCGTGCATGTCGTCACGGTGAACGACTATCTCGCCAAGCGCGATGCCGAGTGGATGGGCCAGATCTATACCTTCCTCGGCCTGAGCGTCGGCTGCATCGTCCATGGGCTGAACGACATCGAGCGGCGCGAGGCCTATGCCCGCGACATCACCTATGGCACCAACAACGAATTCGGCTTCGACTATCTGCGCGACAACATGAAGTTCCGCCTGGAGGACATGGTCCAGCGCCCCTTCAATTTCGCCATCGTCGACGAGGTCGACAGCATCCTGATCGACGAAGCGCGCACGCCGCTGATCATCTCCGGCCCGACCGACGATTCATCCGAGCTCTATCGCGCCGTCGACATGGTGCATGCCCAAGCTGATCGAGGTCGATTACGAAAAGGACGAGAAGACCCGCCAGATCACGCTGACCGACGAGGGCGTGGAACATCTGGAGGCGCTGCTGCGCGAGGCCGGCATGCTGAAGACCGGCCATCTCTACGACATCCAGAACATCACGACCGCTGCACCATGTCAACCAGGCGCTGCGCGCCCACAAGATGTTCGCCCGCGACGTCGATTACATCGTCAAGGACGACAAGGTCGTCATCATCGACGAATTCACCGGCCGCATGATGGAAGGCCGGCGCTATTCCGAAGGCCTGCACCAGGCGCTGGAAGCCAAGGAAAAGGTGACGATCCAGAACGAGAACCAGACGCTGGCCTCGATCACCTTCCAGAATTATTTCCGCCTGTTCCCCAAGCTCGCCGGCATGACCGGCACCGCGATGACGGAAGCGGCCGAGTTCCTCGACATCTACGGGCTCGACGTGGTCGAAATGCCGACCAACGTGCTCTGCGTGCGCATCGACGAGCATGACGAGGTCTATCGCACGGCGCGCGAGAAGTACGAATCGATCATGACCCTGATCGAGGAATGCCGCGCCCGCAAGCAGCCGGTGCTGGTCGGCACGGTCAGCATCGAGAAGTCGGAACATCTCTCCGAGCTGCTGAAGAAGCGCAAGATCCCGCACCAGGTGCTGAACGCCCGCTATCACGAGCAGGAGGCCTATATCATCGCCGAGGCCGGAGCACCGGGCTCGGTCACCATCGCCACCAACATGGCCGGCCGCGGCACCGACATCCAGCTCGGCGGCAATGTCGAGATGCGCATCCGCCGCGAAATTCAGGGCATCGAGAGCGAGGTCGAGAAGACCAAGCTCATTGGCGATATTCGCGCCGACGTGGCGGCGCAAGCGAGGAAGTCGCGCTGGCCGGCGGCGGCCTCTACGTCATCGGCACCGAGCGCCATGAAAGCCGGCGCATCGACAACCAGCTGCGCGGCCGCTCCGGCCGCCAGGGCGATCCCGGCGCCTCGCGCTTCTTCCTGTCGCTGGAAGACGACCTGATGCGCATCTTCGGCTCCGAGCGCATGGACGCGATGCTGCAGCGCTTCGGCCTGAAGGAAGGCGAGGCCATCGTCCATCCCTGGGTCAACAAGGCGCTGGAAAAGGCCCAGCAAAAGGTCGAGGCGCGCAACTTCGAATCCGCAAGAACGTGCTGAAATTCGACAACGTCATGAACGACCAGCGCAAGGTCATCTACGAGCAGCGCCGCGACCTGATGGAAGCGGTCGACGTATCGGAGACCGTGGCCGAAATGCGCAGCGAGACCGTCGAGCGCATCGTCGAGCAGCACATCCCGGCCAACAGTTACGCCGAGCAATGGAACACCCAGGGCCTGCATGAGGAGGCGCTGCGCATCTTCTCCCTCGACCTGCCGATCGTCGATTGGGCGAAGGAAGAAGGCATCGCCGAAGTGGAGATCAAGGAGCGGCTGACCGCCGCCGTCGACAAGCATATGGCCGGCAAGGAAGAGCGGGCCACCAGCTCGGTGCAGCGCTTCGCCGAGAAATCCATCCTGCTGCAGCTGCTCGACCGCGAGTGGAAGGATCACCTGCTGGCGCTCGACCACCTGCGCCAGGGCATTTCGCTGCGCGCCTATGGCCAGCGCGATCCGCTGAACGAATACAAGCGCGAAGCCTTCGAGATGTTCGAGGGCATGCTGGAACGCCTGCGCGAACAGATCACCGTCGTGCTGGCCCATATCGAGGCGCGGGCCGCACCCGCGCCGGAAACCGTTCCCCCGCCGCCCCCGCCGCGCACCCGCGAAGTCAGGCCCAATCCCGCGCTCGCGATGGCGATGGCCGGCACGGACGCCAATGCGGCCATGACGGCGGCAGCGCCCGATGGCGATTGGGGCAAGATCCCGCGCAACGCGCCCTGCCCCTGCGGCTCCGGCAAGAAATTCAAATACTGCCACGGTAAGGTCTAGCGCGGCCGCCGCTCCCGGTCGGGGAAGCAGGCGGCTTGCCGTGCAGCTGTCGCGAATGCAGGCCTAGTTCAGGCCCTTGCTGCCCATGGCGAGGAACTTCTCGCGCCGCTCGGCGCGCAGCCTGGCGCCGTCATGGCGGCAGAGCTCGGTCAGCGCCATGTCGATCGCATCGCCCAGCGCCGTGATGGTACCGGCCCGGTCGCGATGGGCGCCGCCCAGGGGCTCGACCACCACCTCGTCGATGATGCCGAGCTTCAGCAGATCCTCGGCGGTCAGCTTCAGCGCTTCGGCGGCTTCCTTCGCCTGTTCGGAACTGCGCCAGAGGATCGAGGCGCAGCCTTCCGGCGAGATCACCGAATAGACCGCATGTTCCAGCATCAGCACGCGATTGCCGGCGGCGAGCGCAATGGCGCCGCCCGAGCCGCCCTCGCCGATGATGGCGGCGACCAGCGGCACGCGGATCTTGAGGCAGGTCTCGATGGCGCGCGCGATCGCCTCGGCCTGGCCGCGCGCCTCGGCGTCGACGCCGGGATAGGCGCCGGGCGTGTCGACCAGCGTGACCACCGGCAGGCGGAAGCGGTCGGCCATATCCATCAGGCGCTGCGCCTTGCGATAGCCCTCGGGCCTGGCCATGCCGAAATTGTGGCGCACGCGCGACGCGGTATCGCTGCCCTTCTCATGGCCGAGGAGCACGACCGAGCGGCCGCGGAAGCGGCCGAGGCCGCCCAGAATGGCGCGGTCGTCGGCGAAGGTGCGGTCGCCGGCGAGCGGCGTGAAGTCCTCGACCAGCGCCGCCGACATAGTCGCCGAAATGCGGCCGCTCCGGATGGCGCGCGACCAGCGTCTTCTGCCAGGCGGTCAGCTTGCCATAGGTCTGGCGCAGCAGCTTGTCCGCCTTGCCCTGCAGCTTCGTCACCTCCTCGGCGATGTTCATGTCATCGGCGTTGGAGAGATGGCGCAGCTCCTCGATCTTGCCTTCCAGCTCGGCGATCGGCTTTTCGAATTCCAGGAATGTCGGCATCAGGCGCCGCCTGCGACCTGCTCGGCCTTGCGCACCAGCACTTCGGCCTGGCGGATCGAGGCGAGATCGATCAGGCGGCCATCGAGCGCAACCGCGCCCTTGCCTTCCTTCTGCGCCTGCGCCATCGCGACCAGGATGCGCTTGGCCTTGTCCACCTCCTTGGCGCTCGGGCTGAAGAGCTCGTTGGCCAGCGCCACCTGCGAAGGATGGATCGCCCATTTGCCTTCGCAGCCCAGCACGCCGGCGCGGTTGCCCGCCGCGCGATAGCCGTCGGCATCGGAGAAATCGCCGAACGGCCCGTCGACCGGGCGCAGGCCATTGGCGCGCGCCGCGACCACCATGCGGGCGATGGCGTAATGCCACATATCGCCCCAATGAATGTCGCGCTTGTCGCTGCCGGCGACCTTGTCGGTCAGCACCGCATAGTCCGGATTGGCGCCGCCGATATTGGTCGTGCGCGCCCGGGTCGAGGCGGCGTAGTCGGCCACGCCGAAATGCAGCGACTCGTTGCGCTTGCTGGCCGCGGCGATCTCGTGGACGTTCTGCATGCCGAGCGCCGTCTCGATGATCATCTCGAAGCCGATGCGCTTCTTGCGGCCGATAGCGGCCTCGCATTGCGTCACCAGCATGTCGACGGCATAGACATCGGCGGCGGTGCCGACCTTGGGGATCATGATCAGGTCGAGCCGCTCGCCCGCCTGCTCCATCACATCGACCACGTCGCGATACATGAAATGGGTATCGAGGCCGTTGATGCGCACCGACATGGTCTTGCGGCCCCAATCGATGTCGCGCAGCGCCTGGATGACGTTCTTGCGCGCTTGCGGCTTGTCGTCGGGCGCCACCGCGTCCTCGAGATCGAGGAACACGACATCTGCCGCCGACTTCGCCGCCTTCTCGAAGAGCTGCGGCTGGCTGCCGGGCACCGCAAGCTCGCTGCGGTTGAGGCGCGCCGGCGCCTGTTCGACGATGGTGAAGCTCATGACGGCCCTGCGAGTGTTGACGAGTCGCTGGTTAGATGAACCAGCAACCCCGCCCTGTCAATCATGCGCTGCTGCAACAGCATGATTCTACGCCGGTTTGCGCCGCGATTTGGGACAGCGGATGATGGGCTTCCACCAGCCGCGTCAGCCGGTCGCCGGCGACATGGGTGTAAATCTGGGTGGTGGTGATATCGGCATGGCCCAGCATCTTCTGCACGCTGCGCAGATCGGCGCCATGATCCAGCAGGTGGGTCGCAAAGGCATGGCGCAGCACATGGGGGCTCAGGCGCGCCGGATCGATTCCCGCCGACGGCGCCAGCGATTTCAGAAGCTGCGTCAGGCGCTGGCGGGTCAGATGCCCCTTGGCGCCGCGCGAGGCGAACAGCCAAAGCGAGGGCTTGCCCTTCACCAGGAAGAAATCGCGCTCGGCAAGATAGTCGGCGAGAGCCGCGCGCACCGGTTCGCCCAGCGGCACCATGCGTTCCTTGCCGCCCTTGCCGCGCAGCACCAATACCTTGGCCTGGCGCAGCACGGCGGCAAGCGGCAAGCCGACAAGCTCGGAGACGCGAAGCCCGGCGCCGTAGAGCAGTTCCAGCAACAGCACGATGCGGCTGCGCTCGGCCCCTGCCGGCATGGCGCGCGCGGCACCGATCAGTGCCGTGACCTCCTTCTCATCCAGCAGCTTGGGTAGCGGACGGCCGAGCCGCGGCGAATCGAGGGTCGCCGTCGGATCGTCGGGGCGCAGGCCTTCAGCGGCGAGAAACTTGTAGAACTGCCGCAGTGCCGAGAGCTTGCGCGCCTGGCTGCGCGGCGCCATGCCGGCCGCGGCCAGCGACGAAAGATAACCGCGCAAGGCGGGGGTATCGGCATTTACAGGCGTCTTCTTGCGGCGCCCCAGATAGTCGGCAAGCCCGGCCAGATCGCGCTCATAGGCCTCGCGCGTGTTGAGCGCGGCGTTGCGCTCGGCCATCAGCATTTCGAGAAAGCGATCGATGAGCGGATCGCGCGAAGACGGTGCCACGCCGGTGGTGCTCTAGACGCCCGCGGCGATCGCCGCTTCGACGGCGAGCGCGCGCGCTTCGGTGTCGAGCCCGATCAGGCGCAACGCCGAGATCGAGCGACTGAGCATGATCGGATTGGCCCCGCCGGGGCCGGCATCGCCCAGCGCATAGAGAACCAGCAAGACCGTCTCGCCGATGCGCCGCTTGGATGCTGCATCGCCCAGATTGAACCAGAGTGCCGAATCCGGCGCACCAGCACCGGCGGGGTCCGGGCCGATCAGCGACCAGCTTCCCCCGATAGGTTCGCCCAACCCGTCGAAGATCGCGAACAAGCGCGCCGCCGGATCGCCGTTATTGCCCGCCTGGGCCTGACGCCACTTCGTCACCGCCGCCGCATCCCAGGCGAGCGGCGGCCCGACGCCAGCGATGCGCGCATAGACGGCGAGCGAGGAGGCCGCCGCTGCGGCCTCGGGATCGCTCGTGGCACGCCGCTGGGCCAGCCCCAGCCAGGCATTGGCCTGTTCGAAATGACCGGCTGCGTAAAGCGCGCGCCCGGCATCGCCGGCAAACCAGACGAGGTTATCGGCCGGTGCGATCGGCAGCAGGTATTGCAGATTGACCTGGACCGCCAGCAGATATCCCCCCTGATGGCGCGCCCGGTCCAAAGCCGCATCCACGATATGCGCGCGCAGCACGATGTCGGTGGTGACGCCGGCCGCCTGGAACAGCATGGCCCGGCTGCCGGGACCCGGATCGTGCGCGGAGATCTGGACGGCATTGCCGAGATCGCCCGGCGCATAGGGGATGCTGGCATAGGCCTTTTGCAGATCCTCGATCGACAAGACCCCCGGCCGCGGCGGCCTGTTCCGCTGCCGCCAGGCGCAGCGGCGCATCGATGGTCTGATCCTGGGCGATCACCGCCAGCACGGCGGTCACTTGCGTCTGCGCCGCATCGCGCGGGATCGGCAGGTTGGCCGCGCGCAGCATGGCGAGATCGAGCGCGCTGGGCGCGGGCAGGCTGTCGAGTTTTGCCGTCTTGTTGCCGCCCAGCACATCGATCAGCGTGAAGAAGGCGGGATCGTTTTCCGATTGCTCGCGCAACAGATCGAGACCGAGGGCGGCCTGGTCGTTCTGTCCGGCGCGAAGCTGGCAAAAGACCTGGGCCTTCTGCCATTCGCTGTCGCTGCTGGCGACCTTGCGCGTGTCGTTGACCGCCTTGCAGGCGCCGTCATCATCGCCGGCGAGCAGCAGGGAATCGATGCGCTGGCGGGCGGCAAGCGCATCGGTGCCGCTGACCGGCGCCAGCGCCAGCAAGGCGGCAGCATCGCCGGACAGTCCCATGGCCATCAGCCGGTCGGCTCGCGCCCCGAACAGATTGACCCCGCCGCTCTTGCCGTCCGGCGCTTCGGCATTGGTCAGCAGCAGGCGGCGCGTCAGATCGCGCATGGCGGGCGAGGCGGCTGCGGGCGAAAGCTTGGGCAGCAAGCGCTCGACCAGAGCGCGGTCGGTGCCCTTCCACATATCGACGGGAAATCCACCCGCCCCTTCCTGCAGCGGGCCGCCGTAATCGGGCGTCACGTCGCTGAGGGACCCGACCTCGAGCCCGCTGGCCGTCGTGGTCGTGGCAGCGGGCGTTGGTGCGGGCAGCGGCTGCACCGTGGTGGCGGGCAGGATTGGTTGCATGCCGGATGCCGGGGCAGCCGGCAGCGGCGGCAAGGGCGTGGTTGTCGTCGCGGTCGCGGGTGTAGCGGGCGCTGGAAGCGTCTGGGCCGCCGCCGCGACCGGCGGCAAGGACCAGCAAGAACCAGCCCCAGGCTAGTTCGACAGCTTCTCATTGGGGACCGGAACCTCCATCCGCTGGGTCGGCGCAGGGATGGTATAGAATGCCAGAAATACCACCCCGCCGGCACCGGCCGAGCAGGATGAGCAGGATCAGGAAAAGCAGCAGTCGTTTCATATCCTTGAGGCCATCTTGGCTGGGTTACGCCCGCCATCCTGCCGGGCCGCGGCAACCCTTGCAGGCCCCCGTGCTTGCGACATGGATGACGATTTATGCTAGGTTTTGACTATGGCGAATCTTGGACAGTTTATCGGCCCGGCGGCGGGGTTGCAATGACGCCGGCCGCAAGCGGAAGCATGGCGGCGAAGTCGATCGTGCTGGTCGGGCTGATGGGTGCGGGCAAGAGCTGCATCGGCAAGCGCCTGGCCCAGCGCCTGGGCCTGCCGTTCACCGATGCCGATCACGAGATCGAACAGGCGGCGGGCTGCTCCATTCCCGAAATCTTCCAGCGCCATGGCGAGGCCGCCTTTCGCGACGGCGAGCGCCGCGTGATCGCCCGATTGCTGGACGACAAGCCCCAGGTGCTGGCGACCGGCGGCGGCGCCTTCATGGATCCGCGCACCCGCGCCCTGGTGCATGAGCGCGCCATTTCGGTGTGGCTGCGCGCCGATCTCGATCTGCTGATGCGCCGGGTCTCGCGGCGCAACGACCGGCCGCTGCTCCAGGTTGCCGAGCCGCGCCAGAAGCTGGCCGATCTGATGGCCCAGCGTCATCCGGTCTATGCCGAGGCCGATCTCACCGTCGACAGCGCCGACGGCCCGCCCGAGGCGACATTGGAGCGCGTGGTCGCCGCTCTCGACTCCTTCGTCCGCACGGCCCCGGCGCGCCAGCGCGTCGCTTCGTGAGCAGCATGCCATGAGCAGCGAGTCTCGACTGCGGGTCGAGCTGGGCCCGCGCAGCTATGACATTCTCATCGGCTCCGGCCTGATCGGCGATGCCGGCCGCCATATCCAGGCACTCGGTGCGAATGCCGGCACGCTGATCGTCACCGACCAGAATGTCGCAAAGACACATTTGCCGACGCTGGAGGCCGCCCTTCAACGCGCCGGCATCCGCCATCAGGCGATCGTTCTTCCGGCCGGCGAGCAGACGAAGGATTTCACCCATCTCGCCCGCCTCAGCGAGGAACTTCTTTCGAAGGGCATCGAACGCGGCACCCTGTTGCTTGCGCTCGGCGGCGGCGTCATCGGCGACATCACCGGCTTTGCCGCCGGTATCCTGCTGCGCGGCATCGATTTCGTGCAGATTCCAACGACCTTGCTGGCCCAGGTGGATAGCTCCGTCGGCGGCAAGACCGGCATCAATACCTCGCAAGGCAAGAACCTTGTCGGCGCCTTTCATCAGCCGCGCCTGGTGCTGGCCGATCTCGACGCGCTCACCACCTTGCCCAGGCGCGAAATCCGCGCAGGCTATGCCGAGGTGGTGAAATACGGGCTGATCGGCGATGCGCCGTTCTTCGCCTGGCTCGAGGATCATGGTGCCAGCCTGCTCGATGGCGATCTGGCGGCCCGCCGTCACGCCGTTTCGGTTTCCTGCGCCGCCAAGGCGCGGATCGTGGGCGCCGACGAGCGCGAGGCGGGCAATCGCGCTCTGCTCAATCTCGGCCACACCTTCGGCCATGCGCTGGAAGCCGAATGCGGCTATGGCGATGAACTTTTGCATGGCGAGGCGGTTGCCATCGGCATGGTCATGGCCTTCGAACTCTCGGCGCGCCTGGGCCTTTCTCCCGCTGCCGATGCGGCGCGGGTGGCGCGCCATCTGGCCAGCGTCGGCCTGCCCACCGGGCTCGATGCCATCGGCGGCCGGCGCTTTGCGGCCAACCGGCTGATCGACCATATGCGCCGCGATAAAAAGGTCTCGCAAGGCCGCATCGCCTTCGTGCTGACGCGCGGCATCGGCCAGGCCTTCCTTGCCAGGGATGTGGATCTCGACCAGGTGCAGGACATGCTGGCGGAGGCGATCGCCGCATGATCTGGGACATCATCATCATCGTCCTGCTGATCGCCTGCTCGGCCTTCTTTGCCGCCACCGAGACGGCGCTGACCGCGGCGTCGCGGCCGAAGATGCATGGGCTGGAGGGCGAGGGAAACCGCCGCGCCGGCATCGTCAATCGGCTGCGCCTGCATATGGAACAGGTCATCGCCACGCTGCTGCTGGGCAACAACCTGGTCAACATCATGGCGGCATCGCTCGCCACCGGCGTGTTGATCGAGATCTTCGGCGCCCGCGGCGTCGCCTATGCCACGGCGGGGATGACGGTGCTGATCGTCGTCTTCGGCGAGGTGATGCCCAAGACCTATGCCATCAACAATGCCGATCGCCTGGCGCTCGGTGTGGCCCCGATCATGAATGCGCTGATCCGCTTCGCCGGCCCCGTGGTGAAGGTCATCCAGTGGATCGTGCGCGGCATGCTGAAACTCATGGGCGCCACGGTAACGGCCGAGCTTGGCGCGGAATCCAGCGAGGCGGAGCTGCGGGGTGCCATCGATCTGCATGCCGAGGTGGTCGGCGAAGAAAAGGAATCGGGTGCCATGCTGCATTCGATCCTCGATCTCGGCGACGTCATCATCGGCGACATCATGGTCCATCGCAGCAACCTCTCCACCATCGATGCCGATCAGCCGCCGGAGAAGATCGTCGAAGCGGTGATGGCGAGCCCGCATACGCGCCTGCCGCTCTGGCGCGGCGAGCCCGACAACATCATCGGCGTGCTGCACGCCAAGGCGCTGCTGCGGGCGATCCATGCCGGCGGACGCCTGGAAGATATCGATATCGTCGGCCTGGCTCTGCCGCCCTGGTTCGTGCCGGAATCGACATCGCTGCTCGACCAGCTGCATGCCTTCCGCGCCCGGCGCGAGCATTTCGCCATCGTGGTGGATGAATACGGCGCCCTGATGGGCATCGTGACGCTGGAGGACATCATCGAGGAGATCGTCGGCGATATCGAGGACGAGCACGATATCGGCGTGACCGGCGTCAAGCGCGAGGCCGATGGCAGCTATGTCGTCGACGGCACGGTAACCATCCGCGATCTCAACCGCGAATTCGACTGGCGCCTGCCCGATGACGATGTCGCCACCATCGCCGGCCTGGTGCTGCATGAGGCACGGCGGATTCCCGACCTCGGCCAGGTCTTCTCCTTCCACGGCTTCCGTTTCGAGGTGCTGGAGCGCCAGCGCAACCAGATCCGCCTGCTGAAGATCACCCCGCCCTCCGACCCCGCGGCGGCGGCCAGCGCCGCCTGACGGCGCTTACCCGCTTCCCACAGGAACAAAGCCATGCCTCTTTCCGCCCCCACGGCCGAACGCGAGCATCTGCACGACCGGCGTTACGAATTCCAGGGCTTCCGCCGCAAGGACGGCCTCTGGGACATCGAAGGCCGCATGACGGACAGCAAGACCTACAGCTTTCCCAACGAGTATCGCGGCGAGATCAAGGCGGGCGAGCCGCTGCACGATATGCGCATCCGGCTCACCCTCGACGATCATTTCATCGTCAAGGATATCGAGGTGGTGACCGACGGCGCACCCTTTGCCATCTGCCCCGATGTGGCGCCCAACTTCGCCGTGGTTAAGGGCCTGAAAGTCGGTCCCGGCTGGAACAAGGCGCTGCGGGACCTGCTGGGCGGCACGCGCGGCTGCACCCATCATGTCGAGATGCTGGGCGCGATGGCGACGGTCGCCTTTCAGACGATGTGGGGCCAGCTGGCGCGAGAGAATAAGAAGGCGCCGGAATCGGACGGCACGCGCCGTCCGCGCATGATCGATACCTGTCACGCACTGGCAGCCGATGGCGAGGTCGTCAGGACAGCATTGGCCGAAATTCTATTCAGGACCGGCCCAGGATTCACCCACCGTAAAAGCAAAATAAGCTAGGCTGATTCACCACGGTTGGGAGGGACCAGGATGCTTCGGATTATCGGCAGGATTCTTCTTGTCATCATCGTCGCGGTTGGCGCGCTGCTGATCTATGCCGCAACCCGGCCCGACAGTTTTCATGTCGAGCGCTCCGTTGCCATCAAGGCAGCGCCCGACAAGATTTTCCCTCTGCTTGCCGATTTTCATAAATGGCCTTCCTGGTCGCCCTTCGAAAAGCTCGATCCCGCCATGCAGCGCCAGTTGAGCGGTGCCGATAGCGGCAAGGGCGCTATCTATGAGTGGAGTGGCAACAGCCAGGCGGGCGCGGGCCGCATGGAGATCACCGATGCGACACCGCCGGCGAGTGAGACCATCAAGCTCGATTTCACCAAGCCGTTTGCGACCAGCAACACCGTGACCTTCACGCTGAAGCCCGATGGCGATTCGACCAACCTCACCTGGGCCATGGATGGGCCCAGCCCCTATGTCGCCAAGATCATGGGAATCTTCGTCAGCATGGATGCGATGATCGGCAAGGATTTCGAAAGCGGTCTCGCCAAGCTTAAAACGCTGGCCGAGGGCGGACAGTAGGCCATGGCGGGCGCGATCCGCATCGGCATCGGCGGCTGGACCTTCGAGCCCTGGCGCGGTGTCTTCTATCCCGAAGGGCTGACGCATAAGCGCGAGCTTGAATTCGCCTCGCGCGCGCTGACCTCGATCGAGATCAACGGGACCTATTATTCGACGTTCAAGCCCGACAGCTGGCGCAAATGGCGTGACGAAACGCCCGATGATTTCGTCTTTGCGGTGAAGGGGTCGCGGTTCTGCACCAACCGGCGGGTGCTGGCCGATGCCGCGGAATCCGTCGCCAAGTTCGTCGGCCAGGGATTGAGCCAGCTCGGCGCCAAGCTGGGTCCGATCAACTGGCAATTCATGGCGACGAAGAAATTCGATGGGCAGGATTTCGGCGCGTTCCTCGCTCTCCTGCCGCGCGAGAAGGATGGGATCGCGCTGCGCCATGCCATCGAAGTGCGCCATCCCAGTTTCGCCTGCGCCGAATTCTACGATCTCGCCCGCAAGCACAAGGTGGCCATCGTCTATGCCAGGGATGAGGAGTTCCCCGAGATCGACGAAGCCGACCGCCGACTTCACCTATGCGCGGCTGATGGCGACCCAGGAAAATCTCAAGACCGGCGTGAGCGAGGCCGAGCTGAGCGGCTTCGCCAAACAGGCCAAGGCCTGGGCCAAGCGCGGCGACGTCTTCGCCTATTTCATCTCCGGCGCCAAGGTCCGCAACCCCGCCGCCGCCCAGGCCTTGATCAAGAAGCTGGGCTGAATAAACGGAAGTGAGGAAGCCATGACCCTGCGGCTCTATTACCATCCGCTCTCATCCTTCTGCCAAAAGGCGTTGATCGCGCTCTATGAGACGGGTGCCCCCTTCACGCCGCAGATCGTCGATCTGCGCGACGAAAAGGATCGCGCCGCCTTCCTGAAGATCTGGCCGATCGGCAAGTTTCCGGTTCTGAAGGACGAGACGCGCGACCGGCTGGTGCCGGAATCCTCGATCATCATCGAATACCTGGCCCAGCATTATCCCGGCAAGTCGACGCTGGTGCCGGCCGATGCCGATGCGGCACGCCAGACACGGCTGCGCGACCGCTTCTTCGATCTCTACCTCAATACGCCGATGCAGAAGATCGTCGGCGACCGCATGCGGCCGGCGGACAAGAAGGATCCCTTCGGCGTCGATCACGCGAAGGAGCAGATCAAGACCGCGGCCGGCATGCTGGATCAGGACATGGGATCGAAGACCTGGATCATGGGCGAAACCTTCACCATGGCCGATTGCGCCGCCGCCCCCGCGCTGTTCTACGCCGATATGGTGGCGCCCTTCATGGCGACGCATAAGAACATCGCTGCCTATTTCCAGCGGCTCACCAAACGCCCGTCTTATGCGCGCGTGCAGAAGGAAGCGGAGCCGTATCTCGCGTTGGTCCCTAAGTGACGGCACACCGCAGAGTCAAAAAATAGAGTTGTGCCGTCATCCCCGGGGCGGTCGATGGACCGAGCCCGGGGATCCATGCCGCCACGTCGCAACTTGATGATCCTCGTCCTGAGCCGGTCAAAAAAATCCCCCTCTCCGCCCTTCAGGGGGAGAGGGTCGGGGTGAGGTGAGCTTCATCAATATTTGAGCGTTCCCCACCTCACCTTCCTCTCCGCCCCAATGGGGCGGAGAGGGATATGAAAAAGAAGGGACCCGGGCTTGCCTAAGCCCGATCCTCCTCCGGCGTCAGGGTGCGCAGCGCCAGCGCATGGACGCGGCCCTGCATTTCGTCGGCCAGCAGGCCATAGACCAGCCGCTGGCGCGCCACGCGGCTGAGGCCCGCAAAGGCCGCCGATACCACCTCGACACGGAAATGACTTTCGCCGCCCTCCGGCGCATGGGCATGGCCCGCATGCAGATAGGATTCGTCGACGACGCTGAGGCGACGCGGGCTCAGCCCCTCACCCAGCTTTTTTTCGATGGCAGCCTTGACCCGCATGACGCCTTTCCCGGAGTAAGATCGGATCAGATTGTTTCAACCTGATCCGTGAATCTTCCTCCGCCTTTTTGAGTAGCGACTGACTCACGCTTTGAGCCAAAGGCTTAAAGCGGTCAGGCGCTAGCGAAGCGAAAATGCTAGCTTCGCCGCGATCATGCAACAGACGAACGCGTTAGCCCCGGCCCCCTCACGCGCCCATTCGCGCCAGGCCGCCTATCTGCTGCTGGCCGGCGTGGTGATACTGTGGGGCTCCAACTGGCCGGTGATGAAGATCGCCTTGGCGGACATTCCGCCCTTCTGGTTCGCCGGCCTGCGCGTCTATCTGGGCGCCATCACGCTATTCATCGTGCTCGCTTTCACCGGAGGGCTGGCGCTGCCCGGCCGGCGCGATGTCATGCAGCTGATCGGCGGCGGGGTGTTCCAGGTCGCGATATATATGGGGCTGGTGAACCTGGCACTGGTCACGGTCGAACCCGGCCGTGCCGCGGTACTGGCCTACACCACCCCGCTCTGGGCCGTGCCCGGTGCGCTGATCTTCCTGGGCGAGCGGCTCAATTGGCTCAAGGCCATCGGCCTGCTGCTCGGCATCGGCGGCGTGCTCGTGCTGTTCAACCCGCTTGGCTTCGACTGGTCGAACCAGGCCCAGGTGGTCGGCAATCTGCTGCTCATGGGTGCAGCCGTTGCCTGGGCCGCCGCGATCCTGGTGATCCGCGGCCGGCCCTGGCATCTCACACCCCTGCAGCTGGCCCCCTGGCAATTGCTGCTCGCGGGCCTGCTGTTGACGGGTGCGGGATGGGCGAGCGAAGGCTGGCTGGATATTCCCGCCACCTTCAAGACCGCGGCGATCCTGGCCTATAACGGCCCCGTCTGCATCGGCTTCTGCTTCTGGGCGTCTGTCGCCATCGCGCGCGCCTTGCCCGCCGTCACCAGCTCGCTCTCTTTCCTTGCGGTTCCGGCCATGGGAATTGCCGCCTCGGCCATCGTGCTGGGCGAGCGCATCGATGCGACGCTGATCGGCGGTTTTGCCCTGATTCTCGCCGGCGTGGCGCTGGTGGCCGCCGGCGACCGCAAACCCCGGTAAACGTTGGTTAATCAAGGCGATTTGGCAAGCTTGTTAGTTTCGGCCCGCCTCCCCATACTTAGGCCATGCGTCGCGTAAACTCACAGATTGATACTGGCTTCGAGCGCGCCGAGACGGACAGCCGCGTGCAGCTTTGCGATCACGCCGGCTGTCGGGGCGAGGGCCTCTACCGCGCGCCCAAGGCGCGCGACCGCCTGAACGAATACTTCTGGTTCTGCCTCGACCATGTGCGCGACTACAACCGCGCCTGGAACTTTTACGCCGGCATGAACCCGGAGCAGATCGAACGGCAGCTTCGCATCGATACCGTCTGGGACCGGCCGACCTGGCCGCTCGGGCGCTGGGGCGTCCATAAGCGGATCTTCGGCAGCGACTTCATTCCCGAGGATATCGATCCCTTTGGCGAGCGCCGCCCACCTGCCCCGCCGGCGCCCAAAAGCAAGACCGACCTGGCGCTGGCCGAACTGGATCTGGCGCCCGGATCGAGCGTGGAACAGATCAAAAAGCGCTACAAGACCCTGGCCAAGGCGCTGCATCCCGATGCCAATGGCGGGGATAAAGCCGCCGAAGAACGCTTGAAAGTCATCAATTTGGCCTATAGCACGTTGAAAAGCAGTGTTCTGGTCTGATAGACCCTGCACTCCCTCTAACCGAAAGCAGTAGATATGCCTGCCCCAACGCCCACACCGGCAGCCAATGGTTCAGTGCCGGATATCACGATTTCCGTCGCCCAGACCTTCGGCATCGATTGCGACATGCAAGTCCCGGCCTTCAGCCATCCGGCCGAGCATGTGCCCGATCTCGACGAAGCCTATCGCTTCGATCACGACACCACGCTCGCGATACTGGCCGGCTTTGCCTATAACCGCCGCGTCATCATCCAGGGCTATCACGGCACCGGGAAATCGACCCATATCGAGCAGGTAGCCGCGCGCCTCAACTGGCCCTGCATTCGCGTCAATCTCGATAGCCATATCAGCCGCATCGATCTGGTGGGCAAGGACGCCATCGTGCTGCGCGACGGCAAGCAGGTGACCGAGTTCCGCGAAGGCCTGTTGCCCTGGGCCCTCCAGCGCGCAACCGCGCTCGTCTTCGACGAATACGATGCCGGCCGCCCGGATGTGATGTTCGTCATCCAGCGCGTGCTGGAGGTCGAGGGCAAGCTGACGCTTGCTGGACGTCAACCGCGTCATCCGCCCGCATCCCGCCTTCCGCCTGTTCGCCACGGCGAACACGGTGGGCCTGGGCGACACCACCGGCCTCTATCACGGCACGCAGCAGATCAACCAGGGCCAGATGGACCGCTGGAACATCGTCACCACGCTGAACTATCTGCCCCATGAGGACGAGATGAAGATCGTGCTGGCGAAGTCGCCCAGCTACGACAATGACGCCGGCCGCAAGAGCGTCGATGCCATGGTGCGGCTGGCCGATCTGACCCGCGCCGGCTTCATGAATGGCGACATCTCCACCGTCATGTCGCCGCGCACGGTGATGACCTGGGCGGACAATGCGCGGATCTTCAACGACATCGCGTTTGCCTTCCGCGTCACCTTCCTCAACAAATGCGACGAGCTGGAGCGGCCGACCGTGGCCGAATACTACCAGCGCTGCTTCGGCACCGAGCTGAAGCTGGGCGCCGGCCGCGCCACCCTGGTCTAGGGCGAAGGCCCCAAGGCCAGGGGTGAGCGGGAAGCCATGAGCGGGCGCGAAAGCCGCGTCGACGAGTTTCGCCGCGTCACCGGTGCGGCGATGCGGGCGATTTCGCACAGGCCGGCGCTCAACGTCACCTTTGCGCCGGGCCAGCCGGGCATCGCCGGCGAAGAAGCAAGGCTGCCGCTGCCGGCCCGCGATCTGCCGGCCGAGGATGTGGCGCTGACGCGCGGTGCGGCGGATTCGCTGGCGCTGCGCCTGCGCTTCCATGACAGCAAGCTGCATGCCCGCGAGTTACCCAAGAACGAGACGGCCCGCGAGGCCTTCGAGGCGATCGAGACCGCGCGCATCGAGGCGATCGGCGCCACCCGCATGAAGGGGGTGGCGGCCAATCTGGAAGCCGCATTGGACGATCATTGCCGCCAGCGCGGCTATACCCGCGTCGCCGACCGCACCCACGCGCCGCTCGGCGAGGCGCTGCGGCTGCTGGCGCGCGAAGCCATGACCGGGGCGCCGCCGCCGGCCAGCGCCAAGCGCATCGTCGAGCTGTGGCAGGACGAGCTGGGCGAGGCCGCCCGCGCCGACCTGGCCGAACTGGTCAAGGTCATGCATGACCAGCGCGCCTATGCCAAGGCGACGCGCCGCCTGCTGAACGATCTCGACCTCGATCTCAGCGCCGAGGATCTGAACGCCGAAGAGAACGACCAGCAGGATAACGAAGACAAGCAGGACGATCCCAACGAGGCCAAGGGCGAAGGCGGGGAAAAGGACTCCGCCGATGCCGCCGAGATGGAAGGCAGCGAAGGCGAGGAAGGCCAGGACGATGCCGGCGAGAGCGATGCCGCCGACAGCGAAGCCGAGATGCGGGGCGAAGGCGGCGAGGACAGCCCGAACCGGCCCGGCCGGCCGCCGGAAACCGATCCGCGCAAGCGCGGCCAGAACGAGCCCACCTATCGCGCCTTCACCGAGGAATATGACGAGGTGGTGGAGGCTGCCGAGCTTTGCGATGCCGACGAGCTGGCCAGGCTGCGCCAACTGCTCGACCAGCAGCTGATCCATCTGCAGACCGTGGTCGGCAAGCTCGCCAACCGCCTGCAGCGCCGGCTGCTCGCCAAGCAGAACCGCAGCTGGGAATTCGATCTCGAGGAAGGCCTGCTCGATAGCGCCCGCCTGCCGCGCGTCGTGGTCAATCCGGAGATGCCGCTTTCCTACAAGCGCGAGCGCGATACCGAATTCCGCGACACGGTGGTGACGCTGCTGATCGACAATTCCGGCTCCATGCGCGGCCGGCCGATCACCGTGGCGGCCATGAGCGCCGATATCCTGGCCCGCACGCTGGAGCGCTGCGGCGTCAAGGTCGAGGTGCTGGGCTTCACCACCCGCATGTGGAAGGGCGGCCAATCGCGCGAGCGCTGGATCGCCGCCGGCAAGCCGACCAATCCCGGGCGCCTGAACGATCTGCGCCACATCATTTACAAATCGGCCGATGCACCCTGGCGGCGCGCCCGCAAGAGCCTCGGCCTGATGCTGCGCGAAGGCATCCTCAAGGAGAATATCGACGGCGAGGCCCTGCTCTGGGCCCATGGCCGCCTGATCGCCCGCCAGGAGCAGCGCCGCATCCTGATGGTGATCTCCGACGGCGCGCCGGTGGACGATTCGACGCTGTCGGTCAATCCCGGCAACTACCTCGAGCGCCACCTGCGCGAGGTGATCGACTGGATCGAGACGCGCTCGCCGGTCGAGCTGATCGCCATCGGCATCGGCCATGACGTGACCCGCTACTACCGCCGCGCCGTGACCCTGGTGGATGCCGAACAGCTGGGTGGCGCGGTGATGGAGCAGCTCGCCGACCTGTTCGACGAGGATCCCGGCCTGCCGAAAAAGCGCGCGAACTGACGACGCTCAGCTGCGCCCAGCTTGGGAGCTCGCGACCCCAAAGCTCGCGATCATGAAATCGGTGAAGACCCGCGCCGCGCGATTGAGCGAAGCGCCCTTCAGCCGGGCCAGCAGGATCGGATGCGCCGGCAGGCTGTCCGATATGGTGAGCTCGACGAGCTTCCTGCCGTCATAGCTGCGATCGCTTTTCGGCCGGGAATAGACCACGGCAACGCCATGGCCGTTGGCGACAAGCCCGCGCAGGAATTCGAAGGTACCGGCCTGCAGTGTGGCCGCGATCTCGACACCGGCAGCCGAAAACAGCGCAACGATGTGCTCGCGGCTGAACGGCTCGTCGGCCAGAACCAGCGGATAGCGGGCAAGCTGGCGCAGGCTGACGCTTCTGCGACGCCGGCCAAGCGGGTGGTCGGCCGCCACGATGGCATAGGGAAGCTGCTCCATCAGGACGATCCGCTCGATGGATGGGCTGAGGCCCAGGCCATAGCTCAGCGCCAGGTCGATGGCGCCCGATTCAAGTTGCGGCGACACGGTGTCGAAATCGACGGTGCGCAGCGCGACGGTCACGCCGGGATGCTTGCGGGCAAACCCGCGCAACAGTGATGGCACATAAAAGGCTGCCAGATCGAGATAGGAGCCAAAGATAACCTGGCCCTGAAGGGGGCCTGAGTCGTCGCGCAGCCGTTCGGCCTGGGCCGCATGGCTCAGCACCTGGCGCGCCTGCTGGACGACATCACGCCCGAAGGCGGTGAGCGATACGCCCTGGCCGTGGCGGCGCACAAGAATTGCCTGGCCGAAATGCGCTTCCATGGCGGCAATCGCCACCGAGATCGCCGGTTGCGAGACATGCAGGACGCCGGCGGCGGCGGTGAGATTGCCATGATCGGCCGCGGCCACGAGATAGCTGTACTGCTTGAGCGAGATAGATAACATTTTCTAATGATCTCGATGGTGAAACATTATTTTACCTGTGGGCCAGTCTGGTTCAAGCTCCAGAAAGTCACTCATGATGAGTGCCGGAGAAAAAGATGAACATCGCCAGCCAGCAGATCGAGGCCTATCGGCGCGACGGCGCCATCGTTCTGCGTGGCGCCTTCAGCGAATGGGTCGACGTCCTGCGCCGGGGCGTCGAAGCCAATATGGCTGCGCCCGGCCCCTATGGCAGCGAGAACGTAAAACCGGGCGATGGCGGTGGGCGCTTCTTCGACGATTACTGCAACTGGCAGCGCATCCCCGAATTCAGCGATTTCATGCGCAATTCGCCGGCGGCGGCGATCGCAGGCCAGCTCATGGGTTCGCGTCAGGTGCAGGTCTTCCACGACCATGTCCTGGTCAAGGAGCCCGGCACGCCCAAGGCCACGCCCTGGCATCAGGACATGCCCTATTACTGTGTCGATGGCATGCAGACCGGCAGCTTCTGGATCCCGCTGGATCCGGTGAGCGAGGCGAACACGCTGCGGCTCGTTCTGGGCTCGCATCTCTGGCCGCGCCTGCTGCGCCCGAAGCGCTGGGCCGGCGGCGAGGATTTCTACGCCGATGACAGCCAGTTCATGGACCTGCCCGATGTCGAGGGCGGGCAATACCGGATACTGGAGGCCGCACTTTCACCCGGCGATGCGATCCTGTTCAACTACCGCACGGTGCATGGCGCGCGCGGAAACACCGGCACCAGCCGGCGCCGCGCCTTCTCCGCCCGCTTCGTGGGCGACGATGCGCACTTCATCGAGCGGCCGGGCCGCACCTCGCCGCCTTATCCCGGTATCGATCAATCGACTGGCGAGCGCCTGCGCGAGGACTGGTTTCCGACCGTCTGGCGGGCCGTAGCCTAGCTAGTTCAGCTCTTTCCTCAGCGCCACGGCCAGTTCCTCGTATTCCGCCAGCTCGTTATAGACCTGGGCGGAAATCCTGACCCAGAGCTTGCCGGCGAAAGCGAAGATCGGCACCTCGATGCGGTGCTTTTCCCAGATGCGGGCATTGAGGGCGCGGCCGACCTCGACCTCACCGGCAAGTTTTGTCGGCAGTTCGATGGTTGCCATGGCGCCGCGCATGGAAGCGGGCGAAGCCGGACCCGTGCCCAGACGCTCCATCAGCAGATCGGCGGCCCGTCGTGCCAGGTCGTGGTTGTGGCCGCGCACGGCGCGGCCGCCGATGCGTTTGTAGAAGTCGATCGCCGCCGGCACCGCAAGCCAGGCGGAAGGGTCGCGCGTGCCGGTCCAGGCGAACTCCATCTGGAAACCCTTGCCGTAACCATGGGAGATCACGGTGGGGTGCAGCCCCTCCTGCGCGTCGGGCGCGGCCCACAGGAAGGCCGCACCCTTGGGCGCGAACAGCCATTTATGGGCATTGCCGGTGACCCAATCGGCGCCCAGCGCCGTCACGTCGAAATCGATATGGCCCGGCGCATGGGCGGCATCGAGCAGCACCCGGGCGCCGACTTTCTTTGCCGCGGCTGCGATCTCCACCACCGGCAGGATGGTGGCGGTGGGCGAGGTGATGTGATCCAGCACCACCAGTTTCGTGCAATCGGTGATCTTGGCCGTCACCGCATCGATGATCGGCTGCGGTCCTTGCAGGGGAAACGGCAGATGCGCCTCCACCAGCAGGGCGCCGCTTTCCGCCGTCACATGGCGCAGGATGTTGCGCACCGCGGGATAGATGTGATCGGTGATCAGGATCTCGTCGCCCGGCTTGAAGCGCAGCGAGCGCAGCACGGCATTGCAGCCGGCCGTGGCGTTCTCCACGAAAGCGAGGTCGGCCGCCTTGGCGCCGACGAATTCCGCCAGCACCGCGCCCGCCTCGCTCAAGCCGGCCCGGCAGCTCGCGCGACATGAAACGCACCGGCTGGGATTCGAGCCTGCTGCGCAGTTCGCCTTGAACCGCCAGCACCTCCTTCGGTGCCGCGCCGTAACTGCCGTGATTGAGGAAGGCCATGTCGGGCTCGAGCGCGAAACGCTCGCGCATGCCCGGGCCGAAATTGGCGATCATCTAGCTCTCCCTCCCCATCAGGAATTCCCGTCACGAATTACCCGTGAGGGCAGCCAACAGGAAGGCGATCAGCACATAGCCCATCACCTTGTGCAGATAGGAATAGTATTTCGGCCAGGATTGCAGGTCGAACGAGTTGTGCTCGCTGCGCAGCGTGACGAAGGGCAGCAAGGTATCCAGGCTGTAGACCAGCCGATCGACGAAGCGCATCTTGTGCAACCGCACCGCCGGATCGAAGCCAAAGATGATGGCGCCCAGCGGCACCAGAGCCAGAATCCATAATCCGGCGCGCTGCGGATACAGGCCGAAGCCGATGATGGCCCAGCGCATCGCCTGCCAGAGCCAGGCAATGCCCGTCGCATTGTGCCATTCGCGCAGGCTGCCGGCATACAGCACTTCCTTCGCCTTGTCGGCATAACCGGCGGCCTTCAGCACGTCGGAGAGCGTGCGATAGGGCTGCGGGGAATATTGCGGCTGCTTGGCCAGCCAGTCGATGAAGGCCGAGGAGTTGCGCGCGGTCACGTCATTGGCATCGCCCGCCTCGTGATAGCCGCCGAGCTGCTGATAGGTAAATCCTTCCAGATCGAGTTCCGTCGGCCAGGCCTCCGGCAGATCCTGCAGCGCCTTGGCACTGACATTGCGCAAGGTCAGCCGCGCGCTCGGGCCCCAGCTGATGGCGGCATAACCCTTGCTCGCCAGGCGTATCTCGGCGGCGATGGTGGAACCGGTCAGATCGACCGAGTTGAAGCGCCCCGCCGTCAGATCGAGATTGGCCCCGATATGGGCGAAGGTCATGCTGAGCGGCCCCACGATGCTCGCATCCTCGGTGATGCTGAGGCTCTGGCCGATGGTGATGCTGTCGAGATCGACGCCCTTGGCGAATTGCGACTGGCTCAGCACCATGCCGCCATCGACCTTGGCGATAGGGCAGGCTGACCTCGTCGTCGAACCGGGCCTGGCGGCCCAGCGCCAGCAGATGGCCGATATGGGCGGCCGGCATGGCGAGCGTGCCCGCCACATGGGAGCCGTCGAAGCGCATATTGCTGCCGATATCGGCATCGGCCAGCGTCATCGCCTTGAACGTCGCCTTGCCGTCCAGCAGCAGATCGCCGCCGACCTTGATGCTGTTCATGTTGAGCGGCCCGTTCACCACCGCCCCGGTCATCAGCAGATTGCCCGCGATGCTGGAGCCCGGCAGATCGACCTTGTCGAGCTTGCTCAGCTGCAAGAACAGATCGCTGCCGACCTGGATATTCTCCAGCCAGGCCCAGCCCTTGATCTCGCTCTCGCGCAAGGTCAGATCGCCCGCCACGGTGGCGCCCAGCAGATTGATCCCCGGCAGGTGGCTGGCCTTGATGCTGAGATTATGGGCGACGTTCAGCCGCTCGAGATTGAAACCGCGGCTGACGGTGATGGTGTTGAAATCGGCGCTGCCGGCGATAGTGGCGCGCACCAGGCTGAGATAGGCGACCTCGGCCCCATCATTGAATTTCAGATTGGCGCCGAATTTGGCCCCATCCAGATCGAGCAGGCTGGCGAAGCGCGAACCGGCGAAGGAAACCTCGTCGGCATCGCTCAGGCCGTGGAAATCCACATTGCCCAGGAAGTCGGAGCGCTCCAGCGCCAGTTCGAAACCGGGTGCGGCATTGCCCAGCGCCAGCGCGTCGGCGAAATGGGCGCCGGCGATATGCACGCCGTAATGGGGCACCTGCGCGCGCAGATCGCCATCGAACAGCACGGCGTTCATGAACTTGGCCGAGATGTCGTTGGCGAAGGGCGTGCCCGGCAGGCCGGCGGCGAAATCCGCCGGCTTGCCGGCACAGATCTGGCTCCAGGCCCAGTTTTCCGAGTTCCTTCCAACCGGGCCTGGCCGCCGCCAGACAGGCGGCCGCGTCCTCGGCCCGCGACGGTGATCCGCCGCGCCGTGGCGGCGATCAGCAGGGCCAAAAGGCCGAGAAGGGGACGATAACGCGCCATGGGCGGATCAGGTGCTATCCCAAGGGAAAATCGGGGCTTTTCTGTAGCAGGAGAGGGGCTGCGCGCATAGACGGCGCGCGAAACGCTCCGTTATACTTGATGGGGATGAAGGGGTTGGCGAGGACCGTGACCGGCTTCGAGAAAAAAACGCTGGCCGATTGGGAAAAGCTTGCCGCGCGCGACCTCGCCGGCAAGCCTGCGGATTCCCTTGCCTGGACCACGCCCGAGGGCATCCGGGTCAAGCCGCTCTATACCGCGGCCGACCTGGAAGGGCTCGAGCATCTGGGCACCCTGCCGGGCTTTCCGCCCTATCTGCGGGGCCCGCGCGCCACCATGTATGCCGGCCGGCCCTGGACCATCCGCCAATATGCGGGATTTTCCACCGCCGAGGAATCCAACGCCTTCTACCGCAAGAATCTCGCCGCCGGGCCAGAGGGGGCTTTCCATCGCCTTCGATCTTGCGACCCATCGCGGCTACGATTCCGATCATCCCCGCGTGACCGGCGATGTCGGCAAGGCGGGCGTGGCCATCGACAGCGTCGAGGATATGAAGATCCTGTTCGACGGCATCCCGCTGGATCGCATGAGCGTGTCGATGACGATGAACGGCGCCGTGCTGCCGGTGCTGGCATCCTTCATCGTCGCCGGCGAAGAACAGGGCGTGGACCGCCGCCAGCTCTCCGGCACGATCCAGAACGACATCCTGAAGGAGTTCATGGTCCGCAACACCTACATCTACCCGCCCGGACCATCCATGCGCATCGTCGCCGACATCATCGCCTATACGGCGGCGGAGATGCCGAAGTTCAACTCCATCTCGATTTCCGGCTATCACATGCTGGAGGCCGGCGCGACCGCGGTGCAGGAACTTGCCTTCACCATCGCCGACGGCATCGAATATGTGCGCGCGGCATTGTCGCGGGGTCTGGCCATCGACGCGTTTGCGCCGCGGCTTTCCTTCTTCTTCGGCATCGGCATGAACTTCTTCATGGAGATCGCCAAGCTGCGCGCCGCCCGCCTGATCTGGGCGAAACTGCTGCAGCCGTTTGCGCCCAAGGATCCGGCGAGTTCTGGCGCTGCGCACCCATTGCCAGACCTCCGGCGTCAGCCTGACGGCCCAGGACCCGTACAACAACGTGATCCGCACCACCATCGAGGCGCTGGCCGCCGTACTGGGCGGAACCCAATCGCTGCATACCAACGCCTTCGACGAGGCCCTGGCGCTGCCCACCCCCGCTTCGGCTGCGATCGCGCGCAACACCCAGCTGATCCTGCAGGAGGAGAGCGGCATCACCCATACCGTCGATCCGCTGGCCGGTAGTTACTACGTCGAAGCGCTGACCGCCTCGCTGATCGCCGAGGCCGAAAAACTCATCGCCGAGGTGGAGAAGCTGGGCGGCATGACGCGCGCGGTGGAAGCCGGCATGCCGAAGCTGCGCATCGAGGAAGCCGCGGCGCGCCGCCAGGCAAGCATCGATCGCGGCGAAGAGGTGATCGTGGGCGTCAACAAATACGCCTCGAACGAAGATACGCCCGTCGAGATCCTCGACATCGATAATTCCCGGGTGCGGGCAACCCAGATCGCGCGCCTCGCCCAGGTCAAAGCGGCGCGCAACCCCGCCAAGGTCGAAGCAGCCTTGCAGGCGCTGACCAAGGGGGCTGCGGGTGAAGCCAATCTGCTGGCGCTCTCGGTCGAGGCCATGCGCGCCCGCGCCACGGTGGGTGAAGTTTCATCCGCGCTGGAAAAGGTCTTCACCCGCCATCGCGCCACCACACGGGCCATCGCCGGCGTGTATGGTGCCGCCTATGACGGCGATCCCGATTACCGGCGCATCCAGCAGGACGTCACCGCCTTCGCCGAGGAGCGCGGCCGGCGGCCCCGCATGCTGGTGGTGAAGCTGGGCCAGGACGGTCACGACCGCGGCGCCAAGGTGATCGCCACGGCCTTTGCCGATATCGGCTTCGATGTCGATATCGGGCCTTTGTTCCAGACGCCGGAAGAAGCCGCCCGCCAGGCCATCGAGAACGATGTCCATGTCATCGGCGTCTCGACCCAGGCCGCCGGCCACCGCACCCTGGTGCCCGAGCTGATCGAGGCGCTGGCAGAGGCCAATGCCCGCGACGTGCTGGTGGTCACCGGCGGCGTCATCCCGCCCCAGGACTACGATTTCCTGCGCCAGGCCGGCGTGGCGGCGATCTATGGCCCCGGCACCAACATCCCGCGCGCGGCGGCCGAAATCCTCGGCCTGATCCGCGGCCGGCGTCTCGCAGCCTAAGGTTCACCGCCGCATGCGCATTCTCGACGACGGCCCCAATCGGATGACCTTCGGCATCGGGCGTGTTCCTCACCATCATCTGGATCATCGCCTTCGTCCTCTACATCGATACCCAGATCGGCTGGGGGAATGTGGAAGTGCTGCTGCCCAGCGAACAGGGCGGCCTGGTTGCGGGCCTGACCGCCCCGCTCGGCTTCCTCTGGCTGTTCCTCGCCTTCGTGAAGCGCGGCACCGATGTCGAACGCCATACCGAGGCCCTGCAGAGCGAACTGCGCAAGCTCTCCTATCCGCTGACCGATGCGGAAGCCAAGACCATGCGGATCGCCGATGCGCTGCGCCGCCAAGTCGATATGCTGAACGCGGCCAGTGACGGCGCGCAGCAGCGCCTGGAACAGACCGGTGCGGCCCTGGAAGCCCAGGCCGGGCGCGTATCGGGCCTGGCCGAGGCTCTCGCCGGCAAGGTGGCTGTTGCCCGTGACGGGCTCGCCGCCGAGACGCGCAATATCGACGAGCACATTGCCGGCGTCGGCAAGGCGCTGCGCGGCCATGTGGCCGATCTTGAGATCCAGCTGGCCGATGCCGGCCGGCGCCTGGAAGACCAGGCGAGCGGCTTTTCCAGCCAGGTCGAATCCGCCCGCCGCGCCCTGGCCGATCCCGCCGACGAGCTGGCGGCGCTGGGCGACAAGCTGGCGGCGCAACCCGCCGCCTTTGCCAAGAGCGCGCGCGAACAGAGTGCCGCCATCATCGCGGCATTTCAGGCGGCGGGCGAACGCTTCGAGCAGACGACGCGCGGCCAAGGCCAGGTCGTCACCGCCGCCTTCGATATTGCGGGCGAGCGCTTTGCCGAAAACACCCGCGACCAGGCGGCCCTTCTGGTGGGTGCGGCCGGCCGCGCCGCCAATGAGCTGGAAGCCCAGCTGCGCGGCAAGGCCGAGGCGATGAACGCCTTGTTCGACCGGCTGGTGGAACAGGGCCGGCGCGCCCAGGATGCCGTGCAGGCGCATCTCTCCGATCTGGCGCAAGCGGGGCAGGAGGCGGAAGCCATCGGCGGTGCGCTGCGCGCCAACCTCCAGGACAATGTGGCGGCGATCCGCGACAGCGCCGCCGAATTCGGCCAACACGGCCAAGGATCTGGGTAGCCACGCTGGAACAGCGATCCGCCGATCTCGCCCGCAACCTGGAAGCACAGAGCCAGGCGCTGGCCGACAGCCTGAGCGCAGCACCATCAGGCCATGGCCGCGATGCTGCGCGAGCAGAACGAGCTGCTGCTGCGCGATCTTGCCGGCGGCAGCGGCGAAGCGATGCGCCAACTGCGCCAGGAGAGCGCCGGTGTGGCGACCGTGCTGGATCAGGTGCATCAGCGCACGCTGACGCTGCGTGAATCGCTGCAGACCCAGTCGCACGAAATCGACGGCGATCGCCGATCGCATCGGGATCGAAGCGCAGGCCATCGTCACCTCCTTCCGCGCCGAGGCACAATATCTGGCGAGCGCCACGGCCAAGGCCTCGCAGGAGGCCCGTGAACTGGCCGAACTGCTGCATCGTCAGGTGGCGGATATCGCTGAGGCGGCGGGCCAGGCAACCGATAGCGTGGCGGCCCTCCAGGGCGATGTGGGTTCGCGCCTGCAATTGATCGCGTCGGAGACGGAAGCCGCCGCCGGCCGCGCCGCCAATGTCGCCGAGACCTATCGCCAGCGTGCGCTTGAGCTGGGGGAAGCAACCGAGCGCGAACATGGCCGCATCGCGGCCATCGGCCGGGCGATGCGCGAAGAGGCTGCGGCGCTCACCAAGGTCGCGGTCGATGCCATGGAGCGCCAGCAGGCGGTCGCCGCCGCCTTCCGCCAGCAGACCGACGAACTGACCCGCGTCGTGCAACAGGGCGATTCCCGCGTCAGCCATCTGCACCAGGCGGTGCGCGACCTGACCGCGGAGCTGGCCATTGCCGCCAGCGAAGCCTCGCGCCAGGCCGAGGACACGACGCAAGCTTTCCGCGGCGAGACCGAAGCGCTGATGAGCATCGCCCGCCAGGCGACCGAACAGGTGAGCGAGGTCAAGAATTCCGTCAGCGAGCAGATGAACGAGCTGGGGCAGCTGGCGCTGCGCTCCGGCCAGCTGGCGCAAACCGTGCGCGACATGCTGAACAAGCCGGTGGCGGAGCTTTCGGCTGCGGCCAAGCTCGCCGAGGGCCAGGCCGGTGCGGCGCGCGCCGATGTGGCGGCGCTACGGGAAGAAATTCAGCAGCAGGCAACGCATCTGACCGCCGCCGCCGACCAGGCCGGCCGCCAGCTCGCCTCACTGGGCAAGGAGATCGATGCCAAGGCCGAGGCGCTGGTCAATGCCACCGACTATGCGCTCAACAATGCCGGCAATATCGGCGGCAAGTTCGAGGAACAGGCGGTCAAGCTCGGCAATACCGTAGCGCAAGCCCTGAACCTCGTGGCGCGCGCTGGGCCAGCAGATGCAGAAGCAGAGCGAGGCGCTGGCCGCGGCGACCACCGCCGCCCAGCAGCAGGTCGCCTCACTCGGCAATGTCGAGCAGCAGTCCAAGAGCGAGGGTTTCCTGCGCGCCGCCGCCGACCTGGTGGCCGAGCTCAACAGCCTCGCCCTCGACATGAACAGCCTGCTCGATGCCGATGTGCCGGACGAAGTGTGGCGCCGCTACAAGGAAGGCGACCGGTCCGCCTTTGCCCGGCGTCTGCTGCGCCTCAAGGATAGCTACGTCGTGCCGGCGCTGGAGCAGCGCTATGCCAAGGACGTGAAGTTCCGCGATCTCGTGTTGCGCTTCACCGGCAAGTTCGAGGACCTGCTGGCCCAGGCGGGCAAGGCGGATACCGATAACGTGCTGAGCACGGCGTTCCTGACCGCCGATATCGGCAAGCTCTACCTCGTCATCCAGCGCAATCTCGGCAAAGCCACGGCGCATAGGCGGCGATACGCTCGTCCCCTCATCGTCATGCCCGGGGCGGCCGAAGACGAGCCCGGGGATCCACTCTTCGTGCCGCTCGAAGACTGGATGCCCGGGCTCGGTCCATCGACCGCCCCAGGCATGACGGTGGAATGGATTGGGCAGCCCCGCCCCTTGACTTGCCTTTTGCCGACGCCGACTTAGGGTGACACCATGTCGCCACCCACTCGCACTCGCCCGCCCCCGCCGCCAAGCCCAACGCCAAGGCCCATGCCCAATGGGCCGCCTTCGTCACCCTGCTGCCCCATCTCTGGCCGAAGAACCAGTTCGAGATGCGCGCGCGGGTGGTGATCGCCCTCATCTGCCTGGCGGCCGCCAAGTTCTTCAACATCTTCGTGCCGATGCTGTTCAAGCGGCTGGTCGATCATCTGGGGCACAAGCCGGATCTTGCCATCACCCTGCCGCTGGGCCTGCTGCTCGCCTATGGCCTGGCGCGCGTGCTGACCCAATCCTTCAGCGAGCTGCGCGATGCGGTCTTCGCCCGGGTGGCGCAACGCGCCATCCGCAAGGTGGCGCTGGATACGTTCCGCCATCTCCACAGCCTCAGCATGCGCTTCCATCTCGACCGCCAGACCGGCGGGCTCTCGCGGGTGATCGAGCGCGGCGCCAAGGGCATCGAATTCCTGCTGTTCTTCGTGCTGTTCAACATCCTGCCGACGATCCTGGAGATCGGGCTCGTCTGCGGCATCCTCTGGTACCTGTACGACTGGCGCTACGCCGCCGTCACCTTCGTCACCATCGGCGGCTATGTCTGGTTCACCTTCGCGCTCACCGAATGGCGCATCAAGCATCGCCGGCGCATGAACGAGGCGGACCAGGAGGCCAACACCAAGGCCATCGACAGCCTGCTGAACTACGAGACCGTCAAGTATTTCGGCAATGAGGAGCATGAGGCGCGGCGCTACGACGTGGCGCTCCAGGTCTATGAGCACGAGGCGGTGCGCACCCGCGTCAGCCTCGCCTTCCTCAATATCGGCCAGAACCTGATCATCGCCGTCGGCGTCACCCTGCTGATGGGCATGGCGGCGATGGAGGTGGTCGCAGGGCCGCGCCACCGTCGGCGATTTCGTGCTGGTGAATGCCTATCTGATCCAGCTCTATCTGCCGCTCAACTTCCTCGGCACGGTCTATCGCGAAATCCGCCAGGCGCTGATCGATATGGAGGCGATGTTCGCCCTGCTGGATGTCGATGTCGAAGTGGCGGACAAGCCGGGCGCCCCGGCGCTGAAAGTCGCAGGCGGGCGCGTCGAGTTCCGCCATGTCGCCTTCGGCTATGATCCGCGCCGGCCGATCCTGAAGGATGTGAGCTTCACCGTGGAACCGGGCCGCACGCTGGCCATCGTCGGCCCGAGCGGCGCCGGCAAATCCACCATCTCGCGCCTGCTGTTCCGCTTCTATGACGTGCAGCGATGGCGCGATCCTGATCGACGGCCAGAACATCGCCGATGTCCAGCAGACCAGCCTGCGCGCCGCCATCGGCGTGGTGCCGCAGGATACCGTGCTGTTCAACGAAACGCTGGAATACAACATCGCCTATGGCCGGCCGAGCGCCGGCGAGAGCGAGGTGATCGAGGCGGCAAGGCTCGCCCGGCTGCACGACCTGGTGGAGCGGCTGCCCGACGGCTACGAGACCAAGGTCGGCGAGCGCGGCCTGAAGCTCTCCGGCGGCGAGAAGCAGCGGGTGGCGATCGCGCGAGCGCTGCTGAAACAGCCGGCGATCATGCTGTTCGACGAGGCGACATCGGCGCTCGACAGCCGCACCGAAAAGGAAATCCAGAAGAGTCTCAGCGAGGTCTCCGCCGACCGCACCACGCTGATGATCGCCCATCGCCTGTCGACGGTGATCGATGCCGACGAGATCATCGTGCTGGAAGATGGCCGCATCGTCGAACGCGGCCGCCACACCGAGCTTCTGGCCAAAGGCGGCGTCTACGCCGCCATGTGGGCGCGCCAGCAGAAGGCCGCGGCCGACGAAGCGGCCCGCCAGCAGCAGCCTGGTCGCGGCCAAGTGAGCAAGACGGCGCCGAGCCGAGACCGACGCCTTTGGCCGCGGCGGTTGCCGGCGGCGACCGGCGGGCGCTGGCCCAGGCCATCACCCTGGTGGAATCGACCAGGGCCGAAGACCGGCCGGGCGCCGATGCGCTGCTGGAAAAGCTGCTGCCGCGCACGGGCAAATCCATTCGGCTCGGCATTTCCGGCGCGCCCGGCGTGGGCAAATCCACCTTCATCGAGACCTTCGGCCTGCATGTGCTCGAAGCAGGGCCATCGCCTCGCCGTGCTCGCCGTCGATCCCTCCTCGCGCATCGGCGGCGGCTCGATCCTGGGCGACAAGACGCGCATGGCGGAACTTGCCGCGAACCAGCGCGCCTTCATCCGCCCCTCGCCCGCCGGCCAGACCCTGGGCGGCGTCGCGCGGCGCAGCCGCGAGGCGCTGCTGCTCTGCGAGGCCGCCGGCCATGACGTGGTGCTGGTGGAGACGGTCGGCGTCGGGCAATCGGAGACCGCGGTCGCCGACATGACCGACATGTTCCTGCTGCTGCTGCAGCCCGGCGGCGGCGACGAACTCCAGGGCATCAAGCGCGGCATCGTCGAACTCGCCGATCTGATCCTGGTGAACAAGGCCGATGGCGAGATGGTGGAGGCCGCCGGCCGCACCGCCGCCGATTACCAGCATGCGCTGCGCCTGCTGCGCCCGGCCACGGCCGGCTGGCAGCCGGAGGTGCTGCGCTGCTCGGCGCTCACCGGTGCCGGGATCCCCGAGGTCTGGAACAAGGTCGAGGCCTTCCGCAAGGCGGTGGGCAACAAGGCGATCGCCGAGCGCCGGGCCCGCCAGGCCCGGGCCTGGCTTCGCGCCGAACTCGCCGACAGCCTGATGGAGGCAATTGCCCGCCATCCCGATCTCGCCCGGCGCCTGCCGGCGCTGGAAGCGAAGGTTGCCGCAGGCTCGGCCACGCCGGGGGCCGCGGCACGATCTCTTCTGGCTGGATTTTTGGGCGAAAAAACTGGAAATTAGAACGACAGGCCAATAGCTTAGTCGCGACCGGTTTGGCTCTTGACGCTTGCGCGCCCCTCGACTAAAACCCCGGCCTGCTCGGGCGGCACTCTAGATGCCGCCTGTTTTGATTTTATCGGAAGAGGATCGGGCCATGGCTCGGCGCTGCAACATCACCGGCAAGGGCGTGCTGACGGGCAACAATGTCAGCCATGCCAACAACAAGACCCGCCGCCGTTTCCTGCCCAATCTGCAGGACACCACGATGCTCTCCGATGCGCTGGGCCACCTCGTGCGCCTGCGCCTCACCGTGAACGCCATCCGCACCATCGAGCATAACGGCGGTCTCGACGCCTATCTGCTCAGCACGGCGAATAACAAGCTGGCGGAAGAGGCGATCCGCCTGAAGCGCCGCATCGCCAAGGCGACCGCGAAGGCCGAAGCCAAGGCCGCTTAAGCCGCGGCTCCGCCGCGGTGCCGCCGAGTTGCTGAGACACTGAGCTAGACCCTGCGCCGGCAAGCGGGCGCGGGCCGTCTGACGCGACGCTCCTTGGCAATCGCCCTGGGCGGGCCCGTCCATTGCTGAAGAGCGCGAGGGCGACCCTAGGCCGCGCTAGTCGTCAGGCGTATCCTGTGGTGAAATCCTTCTTACGCCGCCGGCAACCGGTAATACGGCACCGGCTGGTCATAGCCTTTGATCTCCGCGCGTTCTTCGCGGAGCGGCTTGTCCGCCAGCAGCGCCTTCACCTCCGGCTCCACCATCAGCGCATCGGAAAGCACGATATCGCCGCCCTCGCTGCGCCCCTGCAGGCGCGCCGCCATGTTCACCGTGCCGCCGAAATAATCGAGGCGCTCGTTCAAGGTCACGGCGATGCAGGGGCCCTTATGCAGGCCGAGCTTGATGGCGATATCCATTTCGCCGGCGTGATCGGCGTTGAAATGGGCGACGCGCCCCTGGATGGCGAGCGCCGCCTTGACCGCATCCAGCGGATCGGCGAATGCGGCCATCACCGCATCGCCGATGGTCTTGATGATGGCGCCGTTATGCATGCGCACCTGTCTCCGCCAGGAAGGCGAAGTGATCGCGCACCAGGTGATAGGCTGCGGCATCGCCGATCCGCTCATAGAGCGCGGTCGAGCCCTTGAGGTCGGTGAACATCAGGGTCACCTGGCCGATGCTGACCTCGTCGCCCGGGCGCAGCACATCGCCGCTGAAGAGATCGCGGAAGGCCTGCAGCGCGGTCACCCGGTCGGCGGTCAGGCAATCGCGCACCCAGCTGCGGTCCTCGATGATGAAGACGCGATCATGGGGCGAGCGGTTGGTGAGCCTGATCTGGCCCGCTTCAACCGGCGATCCGGCCACGACACTGCCCTCGTCCACGATCATCTCGGGGAAGCCGCCGGCCGCAATAATCGATATCGCATTCCGGCCCCGCTTCCAGCGTGCGCAGGCGATAGGGTCCGGCCGGCAGGGTCGCCGCGATCGTTCGCGTCTTGCCCGCTTCGACCTGGATCTGGGCCTTGATATGCGGCGTCGACATCGGGCCGAACAGGCAGTATTCGCCGCTCTCCAGCTTGCGCAAGCCTGCGGCCGGACGAAAACCCGCCTCGACGTTCTTCGAGAAATCGGAATCGTAGTCGATGTTGCAGCTCGGGCAATGGGCCATCTCCGGCAGGCGGTCCAGCGTGCCGACCCAGGCCTTGGCCACCCGGCAGCGCGGGCAGAGAACGTCCCAGCGCAGTTCCAGCAGGCCCGACTTCACCGATTGCAGGCAGGCCTCGATCACCGGCAGCGCCTCGCTCTTCCACTGGCGGGCCAGCGCCAGCGGCCGGATATGCCAGAGGTCGACCTCCTGGCCGGTCAGCACCAGATCGGCGATGCGCCGGGCGAGGCCATGGCCGTTGGGCGTGGCCTCGATCGCCGCGACCAGCCGCTCGGTCCGGACCTCGATCTCCGGCGATGTCTTCGGCGCTTCGTATTCGAAGAGCACCTCGCGCGTTCCGGCGGCAAATGCCGCCGCTTCCTTGATTGTCTTGTCGGTATTGCGCTCGGCGGCCGGAAAAAAGCCGGTCGCCAGCATCAGCCGGCCGAACCAGGTTGGCCGCTCCCGCCTCGACCTTGTAGTCGACGCGGCAGCCCTTCCCTTCCGGTGTCAGCGTCAGGGTGGCGCAGAGCAGGCTCAGCGGCCCGCGGGTGAAATAGCGGCAATGCTCGAACCACTGTTCGGATACCCAGTTCACCGGCTTCTCGCGCCATTCCAGCTTGAAGGGGCCCATTTTCGCCCGCGCGATATAGCGCACCGAGCCATCGGGCTGCGGCGTTTCCTCGATCTGCTGGCGCGGCAGCTTGCCGGCTTCGTTGATGCGGGCCGTATCGGCCAGCAGCGGCCACATCTCGGCGGCCGTCCGGTCGACATGCCAGACCCAGCTTCGGGTTATCGGCTTGCTCATCGGTTTCCTTCATCCCAGCACATGCTAGAGCATGCGGGGCTACCAACGAAATACGGGCACCGCGGCTGCCGGGATCACTCCCTGGCGCTCGATCACGCGATTGAGATCGCCATCCGTCACTTCTTCCTGGTGGATTCCGCCCAAAACCCACAGCCCGTCGATGCCCGCGGCATTGGCGCCGGCGATGTCGGTGCGCAGCGAATCCCCCACCGCCAGGATGCGGCCGCGGTCGGTGACCTTCAGCAGGGCGAAGCAGTCGCGATAGATCGGCGCATGGGGCTTGCCGAAGTAATGCACCTGGCCGCCCAGCTCCTCGTAATACTGGGCGATGGAGCCGGCACAGATCTCCATCTTGCCGCGATGCATGACGACGAGATCGGGATTGGCGCAGACCATGGGCAGCTTCCGCACCGCCGCCTCGCGCAGCGCATCCTCGAAATCCTCGACCCGGTCATTGGCGCTTTCCACCCCGGTATTGAGAATGAAATCCGCGGCGGCGATCGTTTGCGTCACTTCGAGATCGAGACCCTCCAGCATGCTCGCATCGCGCTCGGCCATGATGGGAAAGAGCCGCCGGCCGCTCGATGCCGCCCTGCTTCAGCCAGCGCCATGTCGCCTCGCCCGAGGACAGCAGCTCGTCATAGAGGCTGCGGGATATGCCGATCTCCTCGATGCGCTTGATGACGGCGGCGGCCCGGCGCGGCGCGTTGGAGAGGATGACGATATGCTTGCCCTGCTCGCGCAGCCGGTGGAGCGCATCGACAGCGCCCGGCAGCGGATGGGCGCCATCATGCAGCACGCCCCAGAGATCGAGGATATAGCCGTCATAGCGATCGGCCAGCGGCGCGATACCGGCGAGAAGCGGAACGCTCATGCCTGTGCCCCGGTGATCGGCGCCCACGGCCTGGGCGATGCTGGTGAAACCGTCGGCGCGCAGCTTTGCCGCAAGACCCTGCTTGATCCGCTCGACCAGACCCGGGCCCTCATAGACCAGCGCGGTATAGATCTGCAGCAGCGAGGCGCCGGCGCGGATCTTGGCATAGGCATCCTCGGCGCTTCGCAATCCCGCCGACCCCGATCAGCGGCAGCTTGCCGCCCGTCAGCCGATACATATCCGACAGCACCGCCGTCGAGGGCGCGAAGAGCGGCCGGCCGCTGAGGCCGCCGGTCTCTGTCCTTCGCTGCGCCACGCAGGTCTGGCGGGCCGCGCGATGGTGGTGTTGCTGACGATCAGCCCGTCGAGGCCGCCCGACGAGCGCCACCTCGGCGATATCCTGCTTGTCCGCCTCGGTCAGATCCGGCGCGATCTTCAGCAGCAGGGGCGGACGAGCAGCGCCGCGCGCCGCGCGCACCGCGGCGATCAGCGCCGCCAGCGGCTCGCGGCCCTGGAGCGCGCGCAGGCCCGGCGTATTGGGCGAGGAGACATTGATCACCAGGTAATCGGCATGGGGGCCGAGGGCGCGAACGCCGGCGGCGTAATCAGCCGCGGCATCGGCGCTATCCTTGTTCTTGCCGAGATTGGCGCCAATGATTCCGCCAGCGTTTGCGCCGTGCCAGTCGCGCCGCTACCGCAGTCGAGCCCGTCATTGTTGAAGCCCATGCGATTGATGACGGCGCGATCCTCCGTCAGGCGAAACAGGCGCGGCTGCGGATTGCCGGCCTGCGGGCGCGGCGTGACGCTGCCGATCTCGACGAAGCCGAATCCCAGTCGCAGGGCGGGGCCGAAGACCTCGGCATTCTTGTCGTAGCCGGCGGCAAGACCCACGGGATTGGGAAAATCGAGACCGAAGGCGCGGCTGGCAAGGATCGGATCGTCGGGCCCGCTCGTGCCGACAAGGGCACGCGGCGCCCAGGCCAGCAGCCGCAGCGACAGGCGATGCGCGGTTTCCGGCGGCAGAAGGCGCAGCAGCCGCGAGGCAGCGTCGGGAAGGGCGCGCATGGCGGCGCGACCCTAGCAACTGAGGTGTTCTGTCTTTTCCAGCATGACAAGCGTCAAGCGCTGCGGCGCGACATCAGCCCGGAAACATCCGCCCCATGCTGAAACATGCCGATGTCTGGCGCGCGATCGACCGGCTGGCGGCCAAGCATGGCCTGACGCCCTCGGGCCTTGCCCGGCGCGCCAAGCTCGACGCCACCTCGTTCAACAAGAGCAAGCGTGTGCACCCGCGACGGCAAGCCGCGCTGGCCCACCACCGAGAGCCTCGCCAAGGTGCTGACCGCCACCGGCGATTCGATGACCGATTTCGTGGCCTTGCTGAGCGCGCGGCCCGCCACCCGCCGCCTGCCGGTCATCGGCTATGCCCAGGCCGGTGCCGCGGGCTATTTCGACGATGCCGGCTATCCCGTGGGCCGCGGCTGGGACGAGGTGGATTTTCCCGATCTGCGCGATCCCGCCGCCTATGCGCTGGAGATCAGCGGCGACAGCATGGCGCCCGCCTATCGCGACGGCGATCGCATCGTCGTCTCGCCCGCGGCCCAGGTTCGCCGCGGCGACCGCGTGGTGGTGCGTACCCGCAAGGGCGAGGTCATGGCCAAGCAGCTGCTGCGCCAGTCGGCGCAGAAGATCGAACTCGGCTCCCTCAACCCGCGCCACCCGACCCGCGTGCTGGAGATGGAGGAGGTGCGCTGGATCGCGCGCATCCTGTGGGTGAGCCAGTAGAGGAATAAATTCCTTTACAAAAATGCACCGCCCATGGTCCAATGGGAGGTGCGGTCCTATGACCTCCTCCGACATCTGGAACGCCGCTTCGACGGCGAAATGCCCGACGATCTCCGCCGTGCGGCACTGGCCGGCGGCGAGGCAGCGCTGCTGAGCGCCAGCATCCAGGCCAACAGCCGCTGCATCGACCGGCTGGCGCTATCCGCCGTTCATGCCGCGGCCGCGCGCCGCAGATCAGGATGGAGCAATCGCCTTCTGGCGCCACGAGGGTCTTGCCTGGCGCCGGGAAGCGGGCGACAGCGCCTGAAATTGCTTCTAGGCTTTCCTGGCCGGGCATCGAGCCTGAGCAGGAGAAAGTCATGAGAACCCGCCACGTGATCGCAGTGTCGCTTCTCGCCGGCGTGGCATTCGGCGCCGGCGCCGTCCAGGTGCTGCATGCCCAGGCCAAGCCGCCGGCCTATGTCGTGGCGGAAATCGACGTGCATGACGCGGCGTACGACAAGGAATATGTGCCGGGCGCCATCAAGGCGATCAGCCAGGGCGGCGGCACCTACATCGTTCGTGGCGGGGCCACGGCCAGCCTCTTCGGCGAACCGCCCAAACCGCGTATTGCCATCATGGTCTTCGCGAACATGGATGCGGCCAAAGCCACGTTCAGCTCGCCCGCCTATCTCGAAGCCAAGAAGGTCGGCGACAAATATGCAAGCTTCCGCATCTATGCCGTCGAGGGAATGGCACCCTGACGTCATGGGCGAGCTCGACAAATATCTGATCCAGCTGCGCCGCGAGCTGACGCGCTCGCAGGCGCGGCTTTCGCGCGCCGAGCGCCAGCGCGATCGCCTGCTGGAAGAGAACGCCGATCTGCGCCAGCGGCTCACACAGCGAACCGCGCCCCGCAGCCGCAAACCGGCCACCCGCAAATCACCCAGTCGCAAGCTGGCCGCGAAAAAGTCGTAGCAGACCGGCGCTCGCCGGGGGTTGGAGAAGCGATCCTGCTCGGCTAAGCTTCCTGCCATGGCACATGGACCTGTAGATAACGCTTGGCATTTCGTCGACGGCAAATGGGTCGCCGGCGATCCGAAAATCCTCTCCGCCTGGGCGCATGCAACCTGGCTCGGCTCCTCCATCTTCGACGGCGCCCGCGCCTTCGAAGGGGTGACGCCCGATCTCGACAAGCATTGCCAGCGCGCGCTGCGCTCGGCCCTGGCGCTCGGCCTCAAATCGCCGATGTCCGCCGGCCAGATCGAGGAACTCCTGCGCGAGGGCATCGCCAAATTCCCCAAAGGCACGCCGCTTTATCTGCGTCCCTTCATGTGGGGCCAGGATGGCTGGATGGCGCCCGATCCGGCGAGCACCCAGATCTCGATCTCGGTGGTGCAGACGCCGATGCCCGATCCGGCCACAGGTGCCTCCTGCACGCTCTCGAAATGGCGCCGGCCCTCGCCGGAGATGGCGCCGACCGACGCCAAGGCCGTCTGCCTTTATGCCCAGGCCGGGCGCGCCAGCGCCGAAGCCAAGACCAAGGGCTTCGATGAAGCCGTCATGCTCGACCCGCTGGGCCATGTCGCGGAGTTCGCCTCGGCCAATCTCTGGATCGCCAAGGACGGTGCCGCCCACACGCCCATCGCCAATGGCTGTTTTCTCAGCGGCATCACCCGCGCGCGGGTGATCGCCCTGCTGCGCAAGGCCGGCGATCGCGGTCTATGAGCGCACGCTGGATTACCAGGACCTGCTCGATGCCGACGAGATCTTCTCCAGCGGCAATTTCGGCAAGGTCATGCCCTATACGAAGATCGATAACCGCGCTTTGCAGCCGGGACCGATCTTCCGCCGCGCCCGCGAGCTGTACTGGGAATTCGCGCATAGCTGAGGCGGGCTGAAGCAGCCACCCCCTCCCCAACCCTCCCCCCTTAAAGCGCAAACCTTCGGTTTGCAGGGGGAGGGAATTAAAAGAGACGCCAGCCTTTTCTTCTCCCGCCCCCTAGCGCGCCGAAGAGGCGCGCGAGTTTGACGGGGGCGGGCCAGGGTGGGGGTGACAGTTTCAGCGGCGATCACGCCGCGTTGAGGTTCTCGCCCGCCAGCACACGGTGGATCAGGGCGATGGTCTCCTTGACGCCATAGAGCGCGATGAAGCTGCCCATGCGCGGGCCGGTGCTCTGGCCGATCAGCGTCTCGTAAAGCGCCTGGAACCAGGCGCGCAGATCGGCGAAGGGGTGGCGCTTGCCCACGGCGTAGACGATGTTCTGGATATCCTCGGCTGAGGCGCCGGGCGCCAGCGCCTCCAGCTCACGCGAAAGATCGGCCAATGCGGCACGCTCCATCTCGCTGGGGGCGCGATAGCGCTTCGTGGGGATAACCACGTCGCGGTAATAGGCCAGCGCATGACCCGCCAGCCGGTCGAGCAGCGGCTGGTTCTGCGGATTCGCATCGGGCACGTAGCGCGAGATATAGCCCCAGAGGGCAGCCTTGTCGGAAGCATTGGCCACGCTGGCAAGATTCAGCAGGATGCCGAAGCCCAGCGGCAGCCCGCCCGCCGGCGGCTTGCCGTCATGGATATGCCAGGCCGGATTCTCCATCTGCTGCGCCGGCCCCTCGGCCGGATACTTCTCGATGAAGGCGAGATAATCGTCGACGGCGCGCGGGATCACATCGAAGAACAGGCGCTTGGCCGCGCGCGGCTTCTGATACATGAACAGCGAAAGGCTCTCCGGCGGCGCATAGGTCAGCCACTCGTCGACGCTGAGCCCGTTGCCCTTGGACTTCGAAATCTTCTGGCCCTGCTCGTCGAGGAAGAGCTCGTAGTTGAAGCCTTCCGGCGGGCGGCTGCCGAGGATGCGGCAGATCTTGTTGCCGAGATCGACCGAGGGAATCAGGTCCTTGCCCGACATCTCGTAGTCGACGCCGAGTGCATGCCAGCGCATGGCCCAGTCCGGCTTCCATTGCAGCTTGCACTGGCCGCCGGTCACCGGCTGCTCGGTCAAGCGTGCCGTCTTCGTCGCGATAGACGACCGTGTGCGAATCGCGATGCAGCTCCAGGATCGGCACCTGGAGCACGCGCCCGGTCTTGGGCGAGATGGGCAGGAAAGGGCTATAGGTCTGCTGGCGTTCATCGCCCAGGGTGGGCAGCATCACGGCCATGATCTCGTCATAGTGATCGAACACGTCGATCAGGCCCGCATCCAGCCGGCCGCTCATATACCAGTCGGTCGAGCTCTGGAATTCGTAGTCGAAGCCGAAGCCATCGAGAAAGCGGCGCAGCATGGCGTTGTTATGCGCGCCGAAGCTCTCGAACTTGCCGAAGGGATCGGGAATACGGGTCAGCGGCTTGCCCAGATACTCGCGCAGCATGGCCGGATTGGGCACGTTGTCCGGCACCTTGCGCAGGCCATCCATGTCGTCGGAAAAGGCGAAGAGCCGCGTCGGCAGATCGGACATGCGCCGGAACGCCTGGCGCACCATGGTCGTGCGCACCACCTCGCCGAATGTCCCGATATGCGGCAGGCCCGAGGGGCCATAGCCGGTCTCGAACAGCACATAACCCTTGGCGGGCGGCGCGTCCTTGTAGCGGGCCACCAGCTTGCGGGCTTCCTCGAAAGGCCAGGCCCGCGCCGCCAAAGCGAATGTTCTCTCGTCGTTCATCGTCTCATTTTTCTGCAACACAACCGCCGGAACCTATGGGCCGAGGCCCGGCGCGTCAACCGCTACCGGCGCCCGCGATCAAGACGGTTGCCGCCCGCGGCGCCAGCCTTGAGACTGTTGCGATGGGTGATCTCTCCCGCTACGCGAAGCGGCCCTTCCTGTTTTATCTGCGCTACGTCAGGCTGCGGCCCTATCTGCATGCGGGCATCCTGCTGACCGGATTTGCCGGCGCCATCTGCGCCGTGGGCACGCAATACGCGATCAAGTTCCTGGTCGATACGCTGTCCCAGGTTCCGCACGGCAATCCCTGGCTTCCCTTCGCCGTGATGATCGCCCTGCTGAGCGCCGATCATCTGCTTTCGCGCCTCAGCGGTGTCGTGGCCAGTATGACCTTCCCGCGGGTTGCGGCCGATCTGCGCAGCGACCTCTTCCGCTATCTGGCAGGACACGGCCCCCGTTATTTTGCCGACCGGCTGCCGGGCACGCTGAGCAGCCGGATCGCGGCGACAGGCAATGCCGTCATCAGCATGGAAAACCTGTTCTCCTGGAACGTCCTGCCGCCCATCGCCGGCAATATCGGCGCCGTTGTGGTTCTCGCCACGGTCAGCCTGCCGGTCACCCTGGGCCTGATGCTGGTGGCGCTCGCCATGGTCCTGGCCATTTACCGTCTCGCCGCGGCGGCGCGGCCGCTGCATCGCAGCTTTGCCGAAAAGGCTGCGGCGGTCGATGGCGAGCTGGTCGACATCATCGGCAATATGGCCATCGTTCGCGCCTTCGGCGGCATTCCGCGCGAGATGGGGCGGGTGGGAACCGCCCTCGATCGCGAGGCGACAGGCACGCCGGCGCAGCCTTCTCTATATGGACCGGCTGCGCGTGCTGCATTCGACAATGGTCGTGATCATGATGGCGGCATTGCTCGGCTGGGCGATTACGCTGTGGCAGCGCGGCTCGGCCACCACCGGCGATGTGGTTCTCGTCTGCACCCTCGGATTTTCGATCCTTCAGGCGACCCGCGAGCTGGCCTATGCCTTCGTCGACGTGACGCAGCACATGGCGCGCCTGGCGGAGGCGCTGGGCGTTCTGCTCCAGCCACAGGAGATTCGCGACCGGCCGGGGGCGATGGCGCTTGGCGATGGTGCCGGGGCCATCGCCTTCGAACATGTCGATTTCGCCTATCCCGGCGGCGCCCGGGTCCTGAAGGATTTCAATCTCAGCATCGCACCCGGCCAGCGCATCGGCCTGGTGGGCGAATCGGGCGGCGGCAAATCCACCTTGTTCGCGCTGCTGCAGCGGTTTTACGACGTCGATAGCGGGCGGATCCTGATCGATGGCCAGGATATCTCGCAGATCACCCAGGAAAGCCTGCGCCAGCGAATGGGTGTCGTGCCCCAGGACACCTCGCTGTTCCACCGCTCCATCATGGAGAATATCCGCTATGGCCTGCCCGAAGCCGCCGAGAATGAGGTAATCGCGGCGGCGGCGGCATCGCAATCCCTCGAATTCATCCAGGCGATGCCTGAAGGTTTCGCAACTACCGTCGGTGAGCGCGGCGTCAAGCTTTCCGGCGGCCAGCGCCAGCGCATCGCGATCGCCCGCGCCTTCCTGAAGGATGCACCGATCCTGTTGCTCGATGAAGCAACCTCCGCCCTCGACATCGAATCCGAGGAGGCAATCCGCGCCGCGCTCGACCGGCTGATGCGCGGGCGCACGGTGCTCGCCATCGCCCACAGGCTATCGACCCTGCGTGGCTTCGACCGCATCCTTGTCCTGCAGGCCGGACGCATCGTCGAGGATGGCCCGCCCGACGAGCTGATGCGCCGCGCCGGCGCCTATCGCCGCCTGATCGAGCGCGAGATTGCCCGGCTGCCGGTCAACGCGACCGCGAGCGAACAGGGCAAAGCCCGAACCCGCTGATTTTCGCCTTCAGCCATTCAACGCGCTGTATTCCCCGCTGCCGCCCCCTTAAAATCCCGCGTTCATGTCCACCCCTTCCCGCTCGCCCGTGATTCCCGAAGCGCCGGTGCTCGCATGCGGCTTTGCCGCGGCGGCCTGGCTCGATACCGCCGGCGAGGTCTCATTGATCGCGCCGCGCGATGCCGCCAGCCGCGTGGCGAGCCAGCGGCCGATCCTCTGCCATGGGCCCGCCACGGCGCGGCGCCTCGGCATCGAACGATTCGCCTGTTTCGACCTGCTCGAACTCTTCGCCTTCGTGCGGCCGGCGCGCTTCTGCATACCCACGCCCCGGGGCCTGGCCGAGGCGCTGGGCCTGGCCACCCCCCGCGGGCTCGAGGACGAGGCGATCGCGCTCCACAATGTTACGCGCGGCCTGATGGCCGAGCTTGGCGCCACCACGCCCGACCCCCGGCTCTCGCGCCTCGCCTGGACCATGGCCAAGGGCGGCTGGTCCTGGGGGCCGGCCGTGCTGGGCACGCTCGGGCTGGCAGACGAGGCCGGCGACAAGGGCAGCGGCCTCGATGTCTGGTCGAAATTGCCGGAATGGCAGGATTACGCCCCGCCGCCGCCACCCGGCAGCGAGCCGGTCGAGCCGGCCGAAGCGCGCAAGCGCCTGGCCATGCTGCTGGGCGAGGGGGCCGAAGCACGGCCTGAGCAGGCGGATTATGCGTCGGCGGTAGCATCTGCCTTTGCCCCGCGGCTGGCCGAGGGCGAACCGCAATTCGTGCTGGCGGAAGCCGGCACCGGTGTGGGCAAGACGCTGGGCTATATCGCGCCGGCGAGCCTGTGGGCCGAGCGCAATGACGGCACGGTGTGGATCTCCACATACACGCGCAACTTGCAGCATCAGATCGATGGCGAGCTCGACCGGCTCTATCCCACCCGCAGCCGCAAGATCGAAAAGACCGTAATCCGCAAGGGCCGCGAGAATTACCTCTGCCTGCTGAATTACGAGGAGGCCGCCCGCGGCCTGCTGACGCGCGCGGGCGATGCCGTACCGCTGGGCCTGGTGGCGCGCTGGGCGGGGGCAACGCGCGACGGCGACATCGCCGGCGGCGATTTTCCCGGCTGGCTGGTCGATCTGATCGGGCGCAACCGCAGCCTGGGCCTCGCCGACCGGCGCGGCGAATGCATCTATTCGGCCTGCGATCACTACCGCAAATGCTTCATCGAGCGCAGCGTGCGCCGGGCGCGGCGCGCCAGCATCGTCATCGCCAATCACGCGCTGACCATGATCCAGGCGGCGCGCAGCGGCGAAGGCGATAACGATCTGCCCTCGCGCTACATCTTCGACGAGGGCCATCATCTGTTCGACGCCGCGGACAGCGCCTTTGCCGGCCATCTGACGGGGCTGGAGACGGCCGATATGCGCCGCTGGCTGATCGGCGCCGATTCCGGGCGCCTGCGCGGGCTCAAACGCCGCGTGGAAGATCTGGTCGCCGGCGATTCCGCGGCGAGCGAGGCCTTGCAGGCGATCCTGGAAGCGGCCCGCATGCTGCCCGGCGAAGGCTGGCAGCGGCGCGTCAGCGAAGGGGCGCCCAGCGGACCGCTGGAACGGTTTCTCATCGAAGTGCGGGTGCTGGTGCGGGCACGCACCAAATCGATCGACAGCCCCCATGGGCTGGAAGCCGATTGCACGGCGCCCCATGAGCGGTTGCTGGAACAGGGCGCAGCGCTGGGCAAGGCGCTGGACGGCCTGCTGCGGCCCATGCGGGCGCTGGCCCAGCGCCTGGCCCAACGCCTGGTGGACGAGGCCGATACGATGGATACCCCGACCCGCCAGCGCATCGAGGCGGTGACCCGCGGCCTGAAGCGCCGCGCCGATCTGGAGATCGCCGCATGGCGCGACATGCTGTCGGGGCTGGGCCAGCCGACGCCGCGGGAATTCACCGACTGGTTCGGCGTCGAGCGCTTCGACGGGCGCGACATGGATATCGGCTTCTACCGCCACTGGGTCGATCCCACCGTGCCGTTCATCGCCGCGCGTGGCGCTGCCGGCCCAGGGCGTTCTGGTGACCTCGGCAACGCTCACCGATGGCCGCGGCGACCAGGCCGCCGACTGGGCGAGTGCCGAAGCACGCACCGGCGCGCGGCATCTGCCCTCCTCCTTACGCGTGCGCGTTGCCTCGCCCTTCGATTACCCGGCCCAGACCCGCATCCTGGTGATCACCGACATCGACAAGCGCGATCCCGATCAGGTGGCCGCCGCCTATCGCGCGCTGTTCCTGGCCTCGGGCGGCGGGGCGCTCGGCATCTTCACCGCCATCGAGCGGCTGCGCGCCGTGCATCGGCGCATCGCCGCCGATCTCGATTCCGCGGGCCTGCCGCTGCTGGCCCAGCATATCGACGGGCTATCGACCAACACGCTGGTCGATATCTTCCGCGCCGAGGAGGATGCCTGCCTGCTCGGCACCGATGCGGTGCGCGACGGCGTCGACGTGCCGGGGCGCTCGCTGCGCCTCATCGTCTTCGATCGCGTGCCCTGGCCCCGGCCCACCATCCTGCATCGTTCGCGCGCAAGGCGGCCTTCGGCGGCACGGATTACGACGACGCGCTGACGCGGCTGCGCCTGAAACAGGCCTTCGGCCGGCTGATCCGCCGCGCTACCGACCGCGGCGTCTTCGTGCTGCTGGACCGCGCGCTGCCCTCGCGCCTGGCGGCCGCCTTTCCCGATGGCGTGGAACTGCGCCGCACCGGCCTTGCCGATGCCGTGGCGCTGACGCGCGATTTTCTCACCCACGAACGTCCGGCCCATACGCCGCAGGAGTAGCCGGCTCGCGCGAACGCGCCTAAACTCGCCAGGCCGGGGGGCAAGACATGGGGAGCGTCAATCCATGAGCGGATTTCGTTCGCTGCGGCTTCTTGCTCTCTCAGCGCTGTTCCTGTTCGCCTGCCTGCCTGCATATGCCGCCGGCCAGATCGGCATCGTCCTGCTGCATGGCAAGACCGGCATGCCGGGCGCCATGAGCAATCTCGCCGGCTCGCTGACGGCGGCAGGATATCTCGTCGACACGCCGGAGATGTGCTGGTCGAAGAAACGCATCTTCGACAAATCCTTTTCCGATTGCCTGCTGGAGGTCGATGCGGCGGTGGCGCGGCTGAAGGCCAAGGGTGCTGTCGCGCATCGTGGTGGCGCGGCACCAGCCAGGGCGCCATGGGTGCCTTCGGCTATGGCGCCACCCGCGACGGGCTTGCCGGCATCATCGGCATGGCGCCGGCGGCCGATCCGATCAACCTCGCCAAATATCCGGGCCTGGCCGAGGGCATCGACAAGGCCAAGAGCCTGATCGCCGGCGGCCAGGGCGATGCGCCGGCCGAGCTTCCCGACATCATCAGCGGCGGCAAGACCGCGCCGGTCAAGGCCACGGCGAACATCTATATGAGCTTCCATGCGCCGGATTCGCCCATCGCCACCGATCCCGAATCTGACGGCCGATCTGATGCCCAAGCAGAAGGCGCCGGTGCTGTGGGTTGCCGGAACGAGCGATCCCAGCCAGGCGCAAGCGCCCGCGGCCTATGCCGCACTGCCGGCGAATCCGCTCAATCACTACGCCACCGTCGATGCCGATCATGGCGGCACGCCGGATGCTTCGGGCGACGCCATCATCGCCTGGCTCAAGACGCTGCCGTAGAAAATCCCTCGGCCAGCCGATTAGAGTGCCGCCCTCACTTCAGGGACGGAAATCAGCCATGCCCGCCAAGATCACCCATCACGAGGCCCTCATCTACACCATGGTGCTGGTCTCGGCCGCCGACCGGGAGATGCCGGATGCCGAGCTCGATTCCATGAGCGACATGGTGGCGCATCTGCCGGTGTTCCGCGATTTCAAGACGCGCAAGATCGGCAAGATCGGCGCCGAATGCGCCAGGCTGCTGGCCGATGAGGATGGCCTCGACAAGGCGTTCAAGCTGATCCGCCGGGGATTGCCCAAGAAGCTGCGCGAGACGGCCTATGCGCTGGCCTGCGACGTTGCCGCCGCCGACGGCAAGGTGAGCGAGGAAGAGTCGCGGGTGCTGGAGCTGATCCGCGATCAGCTCGATATCGGCCGCCTTGCCGCCGCGGCCATCGAACGCGGCGCGCGGGCGAGGCATTTGAAGCTTTAGGGCACTCGTTCCTCTGCCATCGTGCCCGGGCGACGTTGACCGACTGATGCAGCACTGGGCTTAGCCTCAGCGAGGTCCCTCGCGGGGGCGGCCTCGCCTTTCTCCCTCCGTCATGCCCGGGGCCGGCCGATGGGCCGGAGCCCGGGCATCCAGTCTCTCAGAATAATGCTCGAACACTGGATCCCCGGGCTCTGCCTTTGGCAGCCCCGGGGATGACGAGAGGAGTGGAGCCCGGGCGGCTTGACCACAGCGGTTGCAGGGCCACTGCGATCATGCGACCCATTCCTCCATGGGTGGCTGGGTCTACATCATGACAAATCGGAAGAAGGGAACGTTCTATGTCGGCGTTACCAGCGACCTGCCGCGCCGTGCTTGGGAACACCGCACCGGCGTTGTGAAGGGTTTCACCACACGCTATGCGCTGAAGCGCCTCGTTTATGCAGAACCCCATGACGACATTCAAAATGCTATCGCACGCGAGAAGGTGCTGAAGCACTGGCCACGCCTGCGCAAAATTCGCCTCATTGAAGAGACAAACCCTAAGTGGGACGACCTCTACAACCAGCTCATCTGAGGAGGCACTGGATGCCCGGGCTCGGCCAAGACGCCGCCCCGGGCATGACGACGGGGGGAGATTGGAGCGGCGCCCAGCCAAAAACAGACAAAGAAAAAGGGCCGCGTCCGAAGACGCGGCCCCATTCTTATCGAAGCGGTGGTGAAACGGACTCTTAGAAGTCCATATCGCCCATGCCGCCCATGCCGCCGCCGCCCATGCCGCCAGGGGCGGACGGGCCGGACTTCTTCTCCGGCTTGTCGCCGACCATCGCTTCCGTGGTGATCAAGAGACCCGCCACCGATGCCGCGTCCTGGAGGGCGCAGCGCACGACCTTGGTCGGGTCGATGATGCCGGTCTTCACCAGATCGGCATATTCGCCGCTCTGTGCATCGAAGCCCCAATTGGCCTGCTTCGATTCCAGCAGCTTGCCGACGATGACCGAACCGTCATGCCCGGCGTTCTCGGCGATCTGGCGCACCGGCGTCTGGATCGCCCGACGGACGATGTCGATGCCCACGCGCTGGTCGTCGTTGCCGGCCTTCAGGTTCGCCAGCGCCTTGGTGGCATAGAGAAGCGCCACGCCGCCGCCGGCGACAATGCCCTCTTCCACCGCAGCGCGGGTGGCATGCATGGCATCGTCAACGCGGTCCTTGCGCTCCTTCACCTCGACTTCCGTCGCCCCGCCGACGCGGATGATGGCAACGCCGCCCGCCAGCTTGGCGAGACGCTCGGCCAACTTCTCCTTGTCGTAGTCCGACGTGGTCTCTTCGATCTGGGCGCGGATCTGGTTGCAGCGACCCTCGATCTCCTTCTTCTTGCCGGCGCCGTCGACGATCGTGGTCTCTTCCTTGCCGATGACCACTTTCTTCGCCTTGCCCAGCATGTCGAGGGTGACGTTCTCCAGCTTGATCCCGAGGTCTTCGGAGATCACCTGGCCGCCCGTCAGGATGGCGATGTCTTCGAGCATCGCCTTGCGACGATCGCCGAAGCCCGGCGCCTTGACGGCCGCGACCTTGAGGCCGCCGCGCAGCTTGTTGACCACCAGGGTGGCCAGCGCCTCGCCCTCGATGTCCTCGGCCACGATCAGCAGGGGCTTGCCCGACTGGACGATGGCTTCGAGGATCGGGAGCATGCTCTGCAGGCCCGAGAGCTTCTTCTCGTGCAGCAGGATGAACGGGCTCTCCAGATCGACCAGCATCTTCTCGGCGTTGGTGATGAAGTAGGGCGAGAGATAGCCACGGTCGAACTGCATGCCTTCGACGACTTCGAGTTCGGTATCCATGCCCTTGGCTTCTTCGACGGTGATGACACCCTCGTTGCCGACCTTCTGCATGGCCTTGGCGATCATGTCGCCGATCTCACGCTCGCCGTTGGCGGCAATCGAGCCGACCTGGGCGATCTCGTCAGACGTCGAGATCTTCTTGGAGCGCTTCTTGACGTCCTCGACCACGGCTTCCACCGCGATGTCGATGCCGCGCTTCAGATCCATCGGGTTCATGCCGGCGGCAACAGCGCGCACGCCTTCCTTGACGATGGCCTGGGCCAGAACAGTGGCGGTGGTGGTGCCGTCGCCCGCGACGTCATTGGTCTTGCTGGCGACTTCGCGCACCATCTGGGCGCCCATGTTCTCGAACTTGTCGGCGAGCTCGATGTCCTTGGCGACCGTCACACCGTCCTTGGTGATGCGGGGCGCGCCGAACGACTTGTCGAGAACGACGTTACGGCCCTTGGGGCCGAGAGTGACGCGAACCGCGTTCGCGAGAATATCGACACCACGCAGCATGCGATCGCGTGCATCGGTGCCGAAGCGGACTTCCTTAGCAGCCATTATTGATGATCCTTCCTATTATTCTTGTTAGGCGGCTTTGCGGCCGGCCTTGGCGGTCTCGACGATGCCCATGATGTCGGACTCCTTCATGATCAGAAGGTCCTGGCCATCCATGCGCACTTCGCTGCCCGACCACTTGCCGAACAGGATGCGGTCACCCGCCTTCACATCGAGGGGAAACAGCTCGCCCTTCTCGTTGCGGGCACCCGGGCCGACGGCGACGACTTCGCCTTCCATCGGCTTTTCCTTGGCGGTGTCGGGGATGATGATGCCGCCGGCAGTCTTCTCTTCGGCGTCGATCCGGCGCACCAGCACCCGATCGTGAAGCGGACGAAACTTCATTGACGTAACCTCCTCTGTGGAATGACGAAATGGCTTCCCCGCCCGGCGCCATCCCCACCTGGCGGCGGGGTTGCTAGCACTCGGACAAGATGAGTGCCAGCGACATAGGGGACGATGCCCCTAACGTCAAGAGGGGCTTTGCCGACCGGTTTGGCAGCAATCCGGCATGCTGGCTGCTAAGTCTATGAAAAATATATGTTTTCTGTTTTGGATCCGGAAAAGGTCGGCCATAGTTTCTTATTAGTGTCACTCGATTCGATGGGGAACTGGGTATGGCCAGCCTGATCCGTCAATTGAACCGCTACCGCCTGACGACTGCCGAGATCCTCTATCACCTGCCCGACCATCCAAGCCTGCTGCAGAGCTACACTTGGCAGGATTACGACCTGACCCCGGAATTCCCCATCCTGCGCAAGTTCCTGGAGTTCTGGGACCGCAGCCTGGACGGCAAGCTGCATTCGGTGAAGGTCGCCTCCACCGGCATCATCTCGGCGGGTGAGCTGCGCCATGCCGGCACGGTCCTGACCCTGCATTAGCGAAGCATCCGCCGCCCTGCGGCGATCCGACAGGCTGGCCCCGCACGCCGCGTTCCGTTAGAACGCCGCTCATGAGCGGCACCGTGGCATCGTCTTAAGCGACACGATGAGCGAGCGCCGCGCCGACGACCGGGCCGTCGCCATCTGGCTCTTCATCGTCGCCGCCATGATCTTCGTCATGGTGGTCATCGGCGGCATTACACGGCTTACCGAATCCGGCCTCTCCATCACCGAATGGAAACCCGTCAGCGGCGTGCTGCCGCCGCTGGACAATGCCACCTGGCAGCACGAGTTCGATCTCTACAAGCAGATCCCGGAATTCCAGCAGCTGCGGCCCGACATGACGCTGGAAGAGTTCCGCGGCATCTTCTGGTGGGAATATATCCATCGCCTCTGGGGCCGGCTGATCGGCGCGGTGTTCGCGGCCGGCGGCCTCTGGCTTCTCATCCGCCACCGCATACGGCCGGCCTTGCGCCTGCGGCTGCTCGGCCTCTTCCTGCTGGGCGGGCTGCAGGGGGCGCTCGGCTGGTTCATGGTGAAGAGCGGCCTCTCGGTGCGAACCGATGTCAGCCAATACCGGCTCGTCGCCCATCTGCTGACGGCGCTGTTCATCTACGCCTGCATTCTGTGGACGGCCTTCGGGCTGATCCGGCCGGTGCCGCGTGCCCTGACCAAGGCGGCAGGCTTGCGCTGGCATACGATCTTCCTGCTGTGCCTTGTCGTCGGCATGCTCACCACCGGGGGATTCACCGCCGGCCTCGACGGCGGCAAGATCTACAATACCTTCCCCATGATGGGCGGCGCGCTGGTGCCGGGCGATGCCTTCGCCCTCGAACCGCTCTGGCGCAATTTCTTCGAGAATCCCACCACGGCGCAATTCATCCATCGCTGGCTGGCCATGCTGGTGGCGCTGACCGTTCTCATTCTGTGGCTGCGCCGCGAGCGGCTGCCGGAAGATGCAAGACAACCGCTGGATCTTCTCGGCGGCATGGTGGCGATCCAGATCATGCTGGGCATTTCCACCTTGATTCTGGTGGTGCCGGTGCCGCTGGCCGCCATGCATCAGGCGGGTGCGGTCATGGTGCTGACGTTCACGCTCTGGGCGCTGCACAGCCTGCGCGGGGCGCGATGAGCGAGGCGGCAGCGCCGGACAATGCCGAGCGGCTGCCGGTCTCGGTCCTCACCGGGTTCCTGGGCAGCGGCAAGACGACCCTGCTGCGCCATCTGCTGCGCCAGCCCGGCATGGCCGATACCGCCGTCATCATCAACGAGTTCGGCGAGATCGGCCTCGATCATCTGCTGGTGGAATCCTCCAACGAAGACATGCTGCTGCTTTCCAGCGGCTGCCTCTGCTGCACCATCCGCGGCGATCTGATCGAGACCCTGCGCGGCCTCTACAAGCGCCGCGGCCGGGGCGAGATCCCCGCCTTCAAGCGCGTGGTCATCGAAACCACGGGCCTGGCCGACCCCGCACCCATCCTGCACACCCTGATCCAGGATCCCCAGCTTGCGGATTTCTATCGTCTCGATGGGGTGATCGCGACCGTCGATGCGGTCAACGGCATGGACCAGCTCGACAAGCAGGTGGAATCGGTGAAGCAGGCTGCCGTGGCCGATCGCATCGTGCTGACCAAATCCGATCTCAGCAGCGATACCTCAGCGCTCGAAGCGCGCCTGCATCGCCTGAACCCCGCGGCGCCGATCCTGCGCGCGCGGGATGGCATCATCGATCCATCCGGCCTGTTCGATGCCGGTCTCTATAACCCCGCGACCAAGACCCTCGACGTGCAGCGCTGGCTGCATGAAGAGGCGTATGCGCGATCGCGGGCATCATCATCACGAGCAGGATGCGCACGATCACGCCCATCATCATGAGCCGCCTCGATCCCAATCGGCATGACGCGCGCATCCGCGCCTTCTGCCTGCGTTTCGAGAAGCCGCTCGACTGGGCGAAGTTCGTCGACTGGATCGAGATGCTGATCTCGCTCCACGGCGCCAATCTGCTGCGGGTGAAGGGGATCCTGAACGTGGCGGGCAATGCGGGGCCGGTCGCGATCCACGGCGTGCAGCATCTGTTCCACCCGCCGGTGGAACTGGCATCCTGGCCCGATAGCGACCATGCCTCGCGCCTGGTGTTCATCACCCGGGATATCGACGAAGCGAGCCTCGCCAAGGGGCTGGAAGCCTTCCAGGCCGCCAATTAACCCCAGCGGTTAACCGCGCAATTAACCATCCCTACAATCCGGCTTAACAAGTATCGGGGGGCGGGTTAGCCTTCGATCACGCATTCAGCGTGAAAATTCATAATAAACCTACGGGTTGCAGGAGGACTCATGACAGGGAACAAGCTGCGGTTTGCCGCGGCCATCGCCGCCGGCATGCTGGTCGGCATCGGCACGGCCCAGGCCGATATGATGACCAAGGTCGGTCCTGGCGAGGGTGAGGTCGATATCGTCGCCTGGGCCGGCTACGTCGAAAGCGGCACCAACGACAAGAACTACGACTGGGTCACCGATTTCCAGAAGGAGACCGGCTGCAAGGTCAACGTCAAGACCGCCGGCACGTCGGACGAGATGGTGTCGCTGATGAATGGCGGCGGCTTCGACCTCGTCACCGCCTCGGGCGATGCGACGCTGCGGCTGGTCGCGGGCCATACGGTGCAGGAGATCAATACCGACCTGATCCCCAGCTTCAAGACCATCGATCCGCGCCTGCAGAACGGGGCCTGGCACACGGTGGATGGCCATCACTATGGCGTGCCCTATCAATGGGGCCCGAACGTGCTGATGTACAACACCAAGGTCTTCAAGGATGCGCCGAAGAGCTGGAGCGTCATCTTCGAGGAGACGACGCTGCCCGACGGCAAGTCCAACAAGGGCCGGGTGCAGGCCTATTACGGCCCGATCTATATCGCCGATGCGGCCCTCTATCTGAAGGCCCATCATCCGGAACTCGGCATCACCGATCCCTATTCCCTGGATCAAAAGCAGTTCGATGCCGCCATCGACCTGCTGCGCCAGCAGCGCCAGATCGTCCAGAAGTACTGGAGCGACGCCACCCAGCAGGTGCAGGACTTCACCTCCGAGGGCGTGGTCGCCGGTACATCCTGGCCCTATCAGGTGAACCTGCTGCGCGACAGCAACAAGCAGCCGATCAGCAGCGTGATCCCGGAGGAAGGGACCACCGGCTGGGCCGATACGACGATGATGCATGCCAAGGCGCCGCATCCGAATTGCGCCTATATGTGGCTCGAACACTCGCTGCAGCCCAAGGTACAGGGTGACGTCGCCGCCTGGTTCGGCAGCGTGCCGGTCGTGCCCGCGGCCTGCACCGGCAATGCCCTGCTGGGCGATGCCGGCTGCAAGACCAATGGCAGCGAGAATTTCGACCGGATCAGCTTCTGGCGCACGCCCGTCGCCGATTGCGGCGGCGGCAAGACCTGCGTGCCCTACAAGGATTGGGCCAGCGCGTATCTGGCGATCCAGAGCGGTCAATAGCCGGCCCGGCGGGCAGGCGCACTATCGCCTGTCCGCCGGTCTCTTCTTCTCATGACGGCCATCATGAATAAATCCACCAGCGCGGTCTCGTTTCGCCATGTCAGCCGGCATTACGGCGATGTGCGCGCCGCCGACGATGTCAGCTTCGACATCGCCCATGGCGAATTCTTCTCCATGCTGGGGCCGTCGGGCTCGGGCAAGACGACCTGCCTGCGGCTGATCGCCGGATTCGAGCAGCCGACCGGCGGCGACGTGCTGATCGACGGCAAGCCCATGACCGGCGTTCCGCCCTATGAGCGCGACGTCAACACGGTGTTCCAGGACTACGCCCTGTTCCCGCATATGAGCGTGGCGGAGAACGTCGCCTATGGGCTGATGATCCGCAAAGTTCCCAAGGCCGAGCGCCTGGCCAAGGCCGAGGAGATGCTGGCCATGGTGGCGCTTGCTGGACTGGGTGGGCGCAAGCCCTCGCAGCTCTCCGGCGGCCAGCGCCAGCGCGTGGCCCTGGCACGAGCGCTGGTCAACCGGCCGAGCGTGCTGCTGCTGGACGAACCGCTGGGTGCGCTCGACCTTAAGCTGCGCGAGCAGATGCAGGTCGAGTTGAAAGCGATCCAGCGCCAGGTCGGCATCACCTTCATCTATGTGACCCACGACCAGGGCGAGGCGCTCTCCATGAGCGACCGCATCGCCGTGTTCAACAAGGGCCGCATCGAACAGATCGCCAGCCCCGCCGAGGTCTATGAACACCCGGCCAGTGCCTTCGTCGCCGGCTTCGTCGGTGTCTCCAACATCCTTTCCGGCGCGGCAGCGGCCGCGATCGCCGGCGCACCCCCGGCGTTTTCAATCCGGCCCGAGAAGATCGTGATAGCGCCGGCCGGCACCCCCGCGCCGGCAGGAAGCTGCGCGGTCGACGGCACCATCACCAGTGTCCTTTATCTTGGCGCCAGCACGCGCTTCCATGTGGCGCTGCCGGCCGGCGGCGAGCTGACGGTGATCGAGCAGAACCGGGAGGAGACGGCCTCCAGCGCGCTCGCCCGCCAGGGCCAGGCGGTGCGGCTGATCTGGCAGCGTGGCCATATCCAGGAAATGCGGCCGTGAGCCTGGCCAGTGCGGCGCCCTTTCGCGAAGGGCCGCTGACGCGGCTTTCCACCGCGCTCTATCTGCGGCCGCGCCTGGTATTGCTGCTGCTTTTGCTGCCGCCTTTGCTGTGGCTCGGCGTCATCTATATGGGCTCGCTGCTGGCTCTGCTGGCGCAGAGCTTTTTCGCCGTCGACGATTTCTCCGGCCTCACCGTCTATCAGCCGACCCTCAAGACCTATGCCGAGCTGTTCACCCCGGCAAATGTCGCCATCATCCTGCGCACCATCGCCATGGCGGCGGCGGTCACCATCGGCTGCGCCGTCATCGCCTTTCCGCTCGCCTATTTCATGGCGCGCTTTGCCGGCGTTCGCGCCAAGGCGATCTTCTATCTCGCGGTGATGCTGCCGCTCTGGTCGAACTACCTGGTGCGCGTCTATAGCTGGAAGCTGATTCTGGCCAAGGAAGGCGTCATCACCTGGCTGTTCGGCCTCGTCGGGCTGCAAGGTGTTCTCGATCACATACTCGATCTGCCGGTGATCGGCGGCCCTTCCCTCTCCGCCTCCTATATCGGGATGTGGATCGTGTTCATGTATATCTGGCTGCCCTTCATGGTGCTGCCCATCGAGGCGGCGCTGGAGCGCGTGCCGCGCAGCTTCATCGAGGCCTCGGCCGATCTCGGCGCCCGCCCGCGCTCAACATTCCGCCATGTGATCCTGCCGCTGGCCGTGCCGGGCGTTGCCGCCGGTTCGATCTTCACCTTCTCGCTGACGCTGGGCGATTACATCATCCCCAACCTGATCGGCAATTCGCGGCCCTTCGTGGGCATGGTCGTCTATGCCTATCAGGGCACGGCGGGAAACATTCCGCTCGCCGCCGCCTTCACCATGGTGCCGATCCTGGTCATGGCTTTCTACCTGGCGGCGGCAAAACGTCTGGGGGCTTTCGATGCCCTCTAAGGCTGCAGCGCCACGCGGCGGCCAGCTGGCAAGCGGCACCGGTGCCGGCTGGGGATTGAAGGCCGCGGCCACGGGCGGCCTATTGTTCCTGAACCTGCCGCTGGCTTTCATCGTGCTTTATGCCTTCACCACCGACGACCGCAGCTTCACCTTTCCGCCGCCGGGGCTGACGCTGCGCTGGTTCGCGCTCGCCTGGACGCGCCCCGATATCTGGCAGGCACTCGGCCTTTCGGTCGAGGTGGCACTGCTCGGCATGACGATGGCACTCCTGCTGGGCACGCTCGCCGCGCTGGCGATGTATCGCTTCAGCTTCTTCGGTAAGGAATCAGTAACCCTGATGATCCTGTTGCCGATCGCGCTGCCGGGCATCGTCACCGGCATCAGCCTGCGTTCGGCCTTCGCACTCGCCGACATTCCGTTCAGCTATTGGACCATCGTGCTCGGCCACGCGACCTTTTGCATCGTCGTGGTCTACAACAACGTCATCGCGCGGCTCCGGCGAACCTCGCCGGCGCTGGTCGAGGCCTCGATGGATCTCGGCGCCAACAGTTTCCAGACCTTCCGCCATGTGGTGCTGCCCAATATCGCAACCGCCCTTCTCGCCGGCGGTATGCTGGCCTTTGCGCTCAGCTTCGACGAGGTGATCGTGACGACCTTCACCGCCGGCCAGCAGGAAACGCTGCCGATCTGGATGCTGGGGCAGTTGCTGCGGCCGCGAGACAGACCCCTTACCAACGTCGCCGCGGTCTTCGTGATTGCGGTAACATTCCTGCCTATTGTTGGTGCCTATTATTTGACACGCGACACCCATGACGCAGCGGGCAGCGGCAAATAGGGGCAGTTGTTTTTTCGGATTCAGCGGCTCATATTATTCCATAGACAATTCGTTGGTCCGGCAGCCGTACTCGTCTTTGCCGTCTTCAGGCGCTCTGACAAGCCCTTCTCCCGAACCTCTGATTGTTCCCCTGCGTGCGGCGTTCGCACGGAGGCTTTTCCTGTTAACGACGAACGGAGACAACGATGCCGACCGGCACCGTAAAATGGTTCAACCCCACCAAAGGATTCGGTTTCGTGCAGCCGGATTCCGGCGGCAAAGACATCTTCGTCCATATCAGCGCCGTCCAGCGCGCGGGTTTGCAGACGTTGAAAGAAGGCCAAAAGGTCAACTACGAGATCCAGACGCAGAAAGACGGCCGCCAGTCGGCCGAGAACTTGGCCGTGGCCGGCTAAGCTTCCGAAGCGTCGCGATTTCCAGCGCCCGCGTCCGTCTAGACGCGGGCGTTTTGTTTGGGCGCCCTTCGGCGCCGGGGTCTACCTAGACGCGTTTTGTTTGGGCGCCGCGTGCTTTCTCAAAGCCGGTCGCGCAGCGCGTACCAGAGCATGCCGAGCACCATCGCGGGATAACGCAGCAGGGTTCCACCGGGGAAGGTCCGCGATGGGGAATGCGGGCGAACAGATCGAAGCGTTCTGCCGTACCGGCAATCGCCTCGGCCATCAGCTTGCCGGCAAGCGATGACAGCGCCACGCCCTGGCCCGAATAGCCCTGGGCAAAATAGATGTCGCCGGGCAAGCGCCCCAGATGCGGCAGGCGGTTCATGGTGATGGCAAGCCGGCCGCCCCAGCCATAATCGATGCGCTTGCCCGCAAGCTGGGGAAACACCCGCAGCATGTGAGGCCTGACGAAAGCGGCGATGTCGGCGGGCTCATGGGCCGAATAGGTCTCGCCGCCGCCGAACAGCAGGCGCCTGTCCGCCGAAAGCCGGTAATAGTCGACGACGAATTTCGTATCGCAGACGGCGTAATCGTCGCGGATCAGTGCCTGTGCCCCGGCCTCGCCCAGCGGTTCCGTTGCGATGATGTAGTTGGAGATCGGCATGATCTTGCCGGCGATGCGCGGCTCCAGCCCGCCGAGATAGGCGTTGCAGCCGAGCAGGATATGGCGCGCCTTGACCCGCCCGCCGGCCGTTCGCACCTCACCGGGCGCAAGCGAAATGGCGGCACTCTTCTCATGGATCGCAACGCCCGCGGCTTGCGCCGCCGCGGCAAGACCGAGGGCATAGTTCAACGGATGCAGATGGCCGGCACCCGTATCGGCGATGGCGCCGAAATAGCGCCGGCTGCCCAGCCGCTGCTCCAGTTCGGCCTTGGCGAGAAGCCGTGCTGCGCCATAGCCGAATTCGTCGCGGAGTGTTTCGACCTCCTTTGCCATCCAATCCGGATCGCTGCGCTTGTAGGCGACGTAGAGCGAGCCCGACTTCAGATCGCAGGCGATGGCATGGCGCGCCACAAGCTCGCGCACCAGCGTCTTGGCTTCCTCCGCCAGCTGGAACAGCCGCTTTGCCTCCTCGCGCCCGAACATCGCGACCAGTTCGCTTGGCCCCTTGCGCAAACCCGTATTGAGCTGGCCGCCATTGCGGCCTGAGGCGCCCCAGCCGACCTGCTCGGCCTCCAGCAGCACGGTCTTGTAGCCATGTTCGGCCAGATGGAGTGCTGCCGAAAGTCCGGTATAGCCGCCGCCGATCACGCAGGCATCCGCGGCGATCTCTGCCGTCAAAGCCGGGCGCGCCGGCGCCGGATTGGCGGTCGCGGCGTAATAGGATCGGGAAAAGCTCGACATGGAGCGAAGCTAGCAACCGCATCGGCCCCCCGCCAGTTCGACATGCAATCTGCGGATTTGCGCTAACATGCGCCCCGTGTTGCCGCTGGGGCTGCAACAGGGGAGCTGATTTGGCTGAGATCGACGACGCCATCGCCGCCTACGAGCGCGGCGATTACGCTACGGCCCGCAAGGGCCTGGAACGCGCCACAAGGGCGGGCGATGCGGTCGCGGCACGCTATCTGGCCATCATGCATCGCGCGGGCCAGGGCGTGAAACAGAACGACCGCCAGGCTGCGACGTATTTCCGCCGCGCCGCCGATGCGGGCGATCTGTTGTCACAGATCAATCTGGGCGAGCTTTATGAGGCCGGCCGCGGTATCCGCCGCAACTATCCGGCCGCCGCGGACTGGTACCGGCGCGCCGCCGATCAAGGCAGCGCCGTCGCCATGGCCCGCCTCGCCGGCTTGCGCGAGAATGGCCTCGATTCCGCGGCCGATCTCGCCGAGGCCGCTGTCTGGTATCGCCGCGCCGCCGAGCTGGGCGAGCGCGAAGCGCAGACAAGAGTGGCCGCGCTCTACGCCGAAGGCCGCGGGGTGGAGCGCAATCCGGTCGAGGCCCTGATCTGGGCCGAGGAGGCTGCAGCGGACAATGCCAATGCCCGAGCGCTGCGCGATCGCCTTCTCGCCGAGATGCCGCCGGCAGCCCAAGCGGAAGCGTGGTTTCGCCTTGCCATGATGCAATCCGCCGGGGTGCCGGCGAGCCGTGGCCCGGACGCCATCCTGGCGAATTTCCGGCGCGCCGCCGAGGGCGGCCATATGCAGGCGATGCGCCGGCTGGCGCTCTGTTATCACGACGGCAAGGAGGGTGTGGCCCGCGACTGGACGGCGGCGGCCGGCTGGCTGCGCAGGGCGGCGGAAGCCGGCAGTATCGAGAGTGGGCTTGGCTATGCGGCGATGCTGTTTGGCGGCGAAGGCGTGCCACGCGATCCTGCCGCAGCATTGCCCTGGGCAAAGCGAGCCGCCGAGGCAGGGCTGGCCGATGCGCCTCTCCTGCTCGCGGCCATCGAGCGGGCTTTGGCAGCATCGGCGGCCGATCCGCTGACGCCTCCACCGGTACCACAAACGCCGGCACCACCGCGGGTGCTGACGAATGGCGCGGCGAACGATTCCTTGACGCCGGCGGATATGTTCGAGGAATTGGCAGGAATTCCTGCCGCAGCCGTCGTACAGGCGGATCCGGGTAACGCGACCGGTCAGACCTCCTTGGGGCTCGATTATTACTTCGGACGCAATGGCCGGCCGCGCGATCTGACGAACGCCGCGAAATGGCTGCTGCGTGCCGCCAATAACGGTTCGCTTGCCGCCCAGCACAACCTCTCGGTCATGTATGCCCATGGCCAGGGCCTGCGGGTCGATCCTGCCGAGGGTGCGCGCTGGTGCCGGATCGCCGCCGAACGTGGCGATCAGCGTTCCCAGTTCCGCATGAGCTATCTCTATTTCCACGGCCAGGGCGTCGGCCAGGATGTCGTCGAGGCGCTGTATTGGGCGGAGCTCGCCGCCCGCCAGGGCCATCGTGGCGCGGTCGCGACCCGCGACGAGCTTGCCGCCCGCATGACGGCCCAGCAGATCGCCGAGATCCGCCACCGGGCCGAGAATTTCCGGCCCAAGGCCTGACCGGCAAATTTCTTCTATCCGCCGGCCGCCCGTCACCGCAGACTGCCGCCTCATTTGTGCGAGGCAGCCATGGCCCAGATCTATTCCATCGACGGCGTTATTCCGGTGGTCCATCCGGAGGCCTTCGTCCACCCCACGGCGGTGCTGATCGGCGACGTCATCATCGGCCCGGGCTGCTATGTCGGGCCTTGCGCTTCGCTGCGCGGCGATTTCGGCAGGTTGATCCTGGAACGCGGCTCCAACATCCAGGATGGCTGCGTCATGCATGGCTTTCCCAGCACCGATACGGTGATCGAAGAAGACGGCCATATCGGCCACGGCGCCATCCTGCATGGCTGCCGGATCGGCCGGGATGCGCTGGTGGGCATGAATGCGACGGTCATGGATGGCGCCGTCATCGGCGAATCCGCCATGGTGGCGGCCATGGCGTTTGTGCGCGCCGGATTCGAAGTGCCGCCGCGCACGCTTGCCGCCGGCATTCCCGCCAAGATCCTGCGTCCGCTGACCGATCGCGACCTGGCCTGGAAACGCGAAGGTACAGCGGACTACCAGCGCCTGGTGCTGCGCAGCCAGCGCAGCCTGAAAGCGGTCGAACCGCTTAGCGAGATTGAGGCCAATCGGCCGCGGGTCGATGGCGGCAGCGGCATACCCCCATATCTGCAGAAGACGAGCTGAGGAATTTGCCCTTTCCTGGGCGTAGCCTCGCGGGCATGAGAGTTCTAGGATCGACACCGGGCCGGCAGGCTGACGCCGGCTTCCCGTAAAACATATAGGGGGCAAGCCATGCTGAAGGAGTTCAAGGAATTCATCTCCCGCGGCAGCGTCGTCGATCTTGCTGTCGGCGTGATCATCGGCGCCGCCTTCACCGCCATCGTCAATTCCCTGGTCAACGACATCATCATGCCGCCCATCGGCATGCTGCTGGGCGGCATCGACTTTTCCAATTTCTTCGTCGTGCTGAAGGGCGAACATTTGCCCACCCTGAAGGCCACCATGGATAGCGGCGCGGTCGCCATCGCCTATGGCCAGTTCCTGAACGCCGTCATCAAATTCCTTATCGTGGCCTTTGCCATCTTCATGCTGGTGAAGCAGGTGAACCGGTTCAACCGCAAGGAAGAAGCTGCCCCGGCGGCGCCGTCGGCGGAAGTACAGCTGCTGACCCAGATCCGCGATGCGCTGAAGAAATAACGCTTCTTCTGCCGCCATCACCGCCCGCGCCGAGCCAAACCGGCCGCGGGCGGTTCTCTATCCAGCCTCAACTCCGAAAGACGACACGATGTGGACGGTCCTGCTGCTTATCGGCTCCAACGTTTTCATGACGGCCGCCTGGTACGGCCACCTCAAATACCCGCATTCGCCCCTGTGGCTTGCCATCCTGGCGAGCTGGGGCATCGCCTTCTTCGAATACTGCCTGCAGGTTCCGGCCAATCGCCTCGGCTATGGTGAATTCACCGGCGCGCAGCTGAAGACGATCCAGGAGATCATTACCCTGCTCGTCTTCGCCGGCTTCTCCGTTCTTTATCTCGGCGAAACCCTGCGCTGGAATCACGCGGCCGGCTTCGTCTGCCTCGTGGCGGCCGCCTTCTTCATGTTCAAGGCTTAACTTCGGCCATGGAGGGGCTGTGGCGCATCGGCCGCCTCGCGATTATCGCGATTGCCATCGCCTGGCTTTGCGTCATCGCGCTCCTCTGGCTGTTCCAGCGCAACCTGCTGTATGCCGCACCGCGCAACCCGCCGGGCCCGCCGCCGATCGGCTACAGCACTGTCACATTGACCACCGAAGACGGCCTCAAACTATCGGCCTGGTACATCCCCGCGGCACCGGGACATCCGACGATCGTCTTCTATTCGGCGCAAGGGGGAAGCCTCACCTTTTCGGCGGAGTGGACCCAGGGTTTTGCCAGCGCCGGCATGGGGTTGCTGCTGGTCGCCTATCGCGGCTTCGACGGCAATCCCGGTTCGCCGACGGAAGAGGGTCTCTATCGCGACGGCCGCGCGGCGCTGGCTTGGCTCGCCGCCCAGGGTATCCATAGCCCCGTTCTGATGGGGCTTTCGCTCGGTACTGGCACCGCGGCACAGATGGCGTTCGAGGCCGCCATACGCCCCGCCAATTTTCCCACCCAATCGCATCCGATGGCCCTTGTGCTGCTGGCGCCCTATCGATCGATCACCGAAGTGGCAGCAGCGCGCTACCCCTTTGCACCGGTCCGCCTGCTGCTCAAGGACCGCTTCGATACCGAGAGCATCATCGGCCGCATCCGCCTGCCGCTGCTGATCGCCCATGGCGATGCCGACGAGCTGATCCCCTACGCGCAGGGACAAACCGTTTTTGCCCGCGCGCCGGAGCCCAAGCAATTCATCACCCTGCAGGGTGCCGGGCACAACTTCCCCTGCGATCTCATCCTGCCGGAGCTTGAACATTTCCTGGGTGCAATTGACGGAGCGAAAATCGCGCCTTAGAACCAGCGCGCCGTTCCGGGAGCAGCAGCCATGGATTTCAGCCTCAGCGACGAACAGCGCATGCTGGTCGAGACGGTGCGCGCCTTCGTAGCGAAGGAGCTGGCGCCCCATGAAACCGAGGTCGAAAAGACCAACCAGGTGCCTCCGGCGCTGATCACCGCAATCCATGCAAAGGCCAAGGCTGCAGGCCTCTATGCCGCCAACATGCCGGAAGACCTCGGCGGCGGCGGGCTCGATGCGGTGAGCCTCGCTTTGATGGAACGCGAACTTGGCCGCACTTCCTTTGCCCTGCAATACGCCGTGGCGCGGCCCTCCAACATCCTGCGGGGCTGCAAAGGCGAGCAGATCGAACGCTATCTATTGCCAGCGATTCGCGGCGAGCGGGTGGAATGCCTGGCGCTGACGGAACCCGGCGCCGGCTCCGACCTGCGCTCGATGAAGACGCGTGCCGTTCGCGAAGGGCGATCACTTCGTCATCAACGGCACCAAGCATTTCATCAGCTATGCCGATGTCGCCGATTTCACGATTCTCTTTGCCGCTTCGGGAGAAGAAGAAACAAAGCACGGCACCAGGAAGAAGATCACCTCGTTCCTGGTCGACAAGGGCATTCCGGGGTTCGAGGTGCGCATGGGGCCGCACAGCGTTTCCCATCGCGGCTTCCATCACTGCGAACTGATCTTCACCGATTGCCGCATCCATGAGCGCCAGATCCTGGGCGAGGAGCATCGTGGATTCGACGTCGCCAATGAATGGCTCGGCGCCACGCGCTTGACCGTGGCGGCGCAATGCATCGGACGCGCCCAGCGCGCGCTGGAGCTCGCCACCGAATGGGCCGCCACCCGCAAGCAGTTCGGCCAGACCATCGGCCGCTTCCAGGGTGTCGGCTTCAAGCTGGCCGATATGGCAACCGAAATTGCCGCCGCCGAACTGCTGGTCATGCAGGTGGCCTGGAAGCTGGATCAGGGCAGCGCCGCCGACGAGGATTTTGCCATGGCCAAGCTCTTCGCCACCGAAATGCTCGCGCGGGTGACCGACAACGCCGTACAGATTTTTGGCGGCATGGGGTTGATGGAGGAAATGCCGCTGGAGCGGCTCTGGCGCGATGCGCGGGTGGAGCGCATCTGGGACGGCACCTCCGAAATCCAGCGCCGCATTATCTCGCGCAGTCTTCTGCGCCCGCACGAGAGCTGAGGCAGATGTTCACGATACCCAACGCGGCCGGCCGGGCGCCGGTGATTGAGACCGCGCGCTTGCGGCTGCGCGGCCACCGGCCAGAGGATTTCGCCGACTCCCTGGCGCTGTGGAAAGAGGAAATCGTCTATCGCCATATCACCGGCAAGCCCGGCACCGAGGCCGAAGCCTGGGCCCGGATCCTGCGCTATATCGGCCATTGGAGCGCGCTCGGCTTCGGCTATTGGGCGGTCGAGGACAAGGCGTCAGGCCAGTTCGTCGGCGAGGTGGGCTTCGCCGACTACAAGCGCGAGATCGAGCCGCCGCTGACGGGTATGCCAGAGCTGGGATGGGTCATGACTCCCGCCCGGCATGGCCAAGGCTATGGAAGCGAGGCGGTCGGCGCGGCGGTGGGCTGGGGCGAAGCCCATTTCGGCAGCCGGCGGATGTGCTGTATCGCAGCGCCCGAGAATACGGCCTCGCTGCGCCTCGCGGCAAAGTTCGGCTTTCGCGAAGTGGCACACACGACCTATCTCGGCGATCCGACGATCATGTTCATTCGCGAGGCGAACCAGCCGAAGATTTGAACCACAGAGACACAGAGGCACAGAGAAGCGCGGTCGCGCCGTCCCCCACCCGTCATGGCCGGGCTTTACCCGGCCATCCATCTTCCTTCAAGCCGCAAGCATGGATGCCCGGCTCAAGGCCGGGCATGACGATCGAGTAGTCGGAGTGAGCCAGACTGAATACCATTGCAGGCTAATAATTTTCTCTGTGCCTCTGTGGTGATCCTGCATTCTCTACCGCCCCTTGAAGCTTGCCTTGCGCTTTTCGGCGAAGGCCCTCACGCCTTCCTTCGAATCCTTCTGAATCGAGCGCGCGTTCATAGGCGGGCAATTCGCCGCGCCGCGTTAGTTCGAAAGCCTGGCGGATGCTCAGGCCCTCAAAGCTGCGCAGCGCCTCCTTCAACGCCTGGATGGTGAGCGGCGCACCGGCTGCGATCGCATCGGCCCATTCGCGCGCCGTCTCCATCAGCTTTTCTTTGGCCACGACAGCATTCACCATGCCGTACTGCCTGGCTTCGGCCGCACTCATGCGCCGGCCGAGCAGCAGCATCTCCATGGCGATGTTGTAGGGCAGGCGGCGCGGCACCCGCTGGATGCCGCCGGAATCGGGAATGATGCCGATGGGCAGCTCCGGCAGCGCGAATTCGGCATGGTCGGCGCAGATCAGCAGATCGCAGGCAATCGCCAGCTCGAACCCGCCGCCGAGTGCCAGACCGTTGATCGCCGCGATCACCGGCTTGTTGAGGTCCCACAACTCGGTCAGGCCGGCGAATTTTCCCGGGCCGTAATCGATATCCCACCAGCGCCCGACCTCGCCCAGCTCATGGGCCGCCTTCAGATCCCAGCCGGCAGAGAACAGCCGGTCGCCCGCGCCGGTGACGATGCCGACGCGAAGCTCCGGATCGTCGCGCAACAGGACAAAGGCCTCGCCCAGCGCGTGGCTCGCCTTGAGATCGATGGCATTGACCTTGGGCCGGTCGAGGGTGATCTCCAGCACATGGCCGCGGCGGACGGTTCTTACTTCCTGGTTGGCACTTTTATCCATGCGAAATTCCTCAAATCGCGATCGGCGTCGGACGAGCGGCCTTTGCCCACAATAGCCGGCAACGCTGCCCGCCGCTGGCATAGTCAAGGAATAGTATGCTTATATCGGCGGCGTATCGGGGGAAAGTCGGCTCGGCGATGAGCAGGGCCAGACGCGCGGATGAGGGCTTGCCGATGACGGCCATGAATACGTCGAGCCAGTATGCGATCAACGGGCCGGATGTTGTCGCCGAGGATTTCGACGGGCAGATCGTGATCCTGAATCTCGCCAACGGCCATTATTTTGCCCTCAGCGGCATCGCCTCGCCAATCTGGTCCCGCCTCGTGGCGGGTCATAGCCCGCAATCGATTCTCGGCAGCATCGAAACCGCCCGGCCGGATTTGTCGGTTGGCGCGCTCGCTTTCATGGGCCGGCTTGTCGAGTTGAATCTGGTGCGTCCCCGCACCGGTGAGCTCGGCGGGGCGCTGGAGCCGATCGAATATGCCTGGCCCGGCGAGATTCCCGAGATCGAAGTTTTCAACGACCTCGCGGAGCTGATTTTTGCCGATCCGATCCACGATGTCGACGAGCGGGTCGGTTGGCCGACGCCGCGGCAGGCACGGTGAGGGACGAGGAACCGGCGGGGCGCTCGGCTCCGGCGGTTTCGGCGGCAAACCTCGAAGCCTATGCGCAGGCTCGGCTGCGCGCCGCACAGGCTTTTCCAAAAGAACGCCTTCTGCGTCGGACCTTGCATCTGGCGAAAGTCGAGCTGACCGTCTGGTTTGCGAGTGAGCAGCTTGCCGACGCCTGCGAAGCAAAACTGAAGCGGCACGAATTCCCCGATCCCTCGGCGAGTCAGGTCGAGATATACGCCATGGATGCGACGCTCGAGGGATGGGAACCGCCGGCCATCTACGATGTAGCCGACGGCTTTTCCTCGCGCGGGTTCGAGCGCATTTTGGCCGCTGGCAATTACCGCGGGTTCTATCATCACGATGCCCCCTCGTGGCAGTTTTACGACCGCACCCGGTCGCTCGGAATCCAGACACTGCCCACCCCGCTCGGCATTCCGCCCTGGGAGACAGGCTCGCCGCTTCGGCTGTTCCTGCACTGGGCCTATGCCGCGGCCGGTATGCGCCTCACCCACGCCGCCACGCTTGGATTGCGCGGACGCGGCGTCCTGATCGCCGGACCAAGCGGCTCGGGCAAGTCAGCCACGACCATCGCGGGGCTGATGAATGGCCTGGACAGCGTCGGCGACGATTATGTGCTGCTCGAAGGCGGCGCACGCCCGATGGCGCATTCGGTCTTTCGCGTGCTGAAACAGGATCGTCAGGGACTGCAGCGCGCCGGCGTCGCGGCGAAGGATATCGAATCCGCCGACCTCAATTGGCATGGCAAGGTGGAATTCGACGCTGGCGACATCGCCGCTCACGGACTGGCCGACCGGATGGAGATTGTCGCCATATTGATCCCCGAGATCGGCGGCCTTCAGCAAACTGAATGGCGCGCTGCCACGGCGCATGAGGCGGCGCTCGCCCTGACTCCGTCCGCGGTTTTCCAATTGCCTGGCGATTCCGCGGATGGCTTTCGCTTTCTGGCGGCGATCGCGCGGCAGCTTCCCTGTTATCGGGTAAGGCTGTCCAGGGATCCCCGAGAAATCGCCGGTTCGATCGGATCGTTCCTCGCGCGGGAAGGCCGGGATGCCGGTTAGCGTCATCATGCCGGCCCTCAATGCCGAACGCTTCATCGGAGCGGCAATCGCCTCGCTATTGGCCGAACGCTCGGCCGTCGGCCTGGACATCATCGTCATCGACGACGGCTCGACCGACGCTACGAGGCCGATCCTGGAAGCGCTCGCCCGGGAGGCCAACGAACTCCGCCTGCTGCAGAATCCACGCAAGGGGATAGCAGCTGCCCGAAATACCGGCCTCGATCACCTGCCGGCCGGCTTGCGAGTTCGTGACCTTCCTGGACGCGGACGATATCTCCTATCCCGGCCGTATCGCCCGGCAGCGCTCGCTGCTGGCGGATGATCCCACGATCGATGCGCTCTATGGCGTCATGGAGATGTTCACGCAACAGGACGAGGCTGCCCTGGCGCCGGCACCCGGCAGCAGGACAAAACTGATCCGGGGGCCCTACCTGCAATCCTCGATGTACCGCCGGCGCGTCTTTGACAAGGTGGGCCGGTTCGACGAAAGCTTTCGCCAGGGCTGCGACAGCGACTTCGTGCTGCGCGTCATCGAACAGAAGTCGAGGCTGGTTCTCGATGACGGGCTCGCGGCCTATTACAGGCGCCACGATGCCAACGTGACCTTGAATGTGGAAGAGGTGCAGCGCGAATTCATGCTGGCGAGCCTGAAATGGGCGGCGCGCAACCGGATCGCCAACCGGGGGCCGATCCCGCGGATTTTCGCCGACATGTTCCTCAGCCGTGCCGATATCGAGAGGGACTTCTCCCCGTGACCCTCGCCTATTCGGTCGTCATCCCCGCCTACAACGCCGCCGCCACGATTCGTCAGGCGATCGAATCCATCCTGGCTCAGACGATTCCCGCGCAAGAGATAATCGTGGTCGATGACGGGTCGAGCGATGGGACGGCCGCCATCGCCGGAGGACTGCCGGGGCCGATAGCAATCGTGAGCCAAGACAATCGCGGGCCCGGTGCGGCGACGACGGCCGGCTTCCGAAAGGCCACGACGCCTTTCGTGGCGACCCTGGACGCCGATGATTTGTGGCTGCCGCACAAGATCGCCCGCCAGGCCGCCTGCTTTGCGGCCGATCCCGGGCTTGCCGGCGTCTTCGCGCTTGGCCGCCTGTTTATCGACGGCGAGCCCGCGACCGCCGAGGGCGACGGCGCCGTGCGCCGCCTGTGGACGCGCACCACCCTGCTATTCCGGCAGGAGGCCGCCACGCGAGGTCGGCGATTTCATCGACCAGCCGGGCAAGCTTGGCGAGGTGATCGACTGGCTGGCCCGCAGCCTTGATCTGGGCCAGCGCCACGCTCTGGTGGAAGAAGTGCTGGCGCTGCGCCGGGTCCGGCCGGGCAGTCTTTCTCATGGCCGCGATGCCGAGCGCAGCCGGGGCTACCTGACCGCTATCCACGCAGCCCTTGAACGAAGGAAGCGCATGGCTGCGGAAGCGAAGGCGGGGCCGCGCCTCGATGATTGAGTATTTTTTGCATCCGATCTTTCGATTGGCCTGGCCCGCCTGGGCATGACGAGACAGGAGCGGCGCTACCGCCTGTCGTGGTTGCTCGCTTCCTGGGTTCGGCAACTTCGCCGGATGATTCCGTGGAAAATCCTGGACAGGGTGATCGATCGGCTATCCTTCGCCCGGTCGGTCTACGGCCCCTATCTGTGGATCACCCCGGATGACCGGACCTTCGAACTATGCGTCACCGGCTATGGCCGGTTCGTCGCTGATGCCATCGCTGCCCAGGATCGTCCCTTTGTCTTTCTCGATATCGGAGCCAATCTCGGATTGTTCAGCCTGGTTGCTGCCACGCTTTGCGACGGGTGATCGATCGAGCCCTGCCGGCGATATTCCGCAATCTGAGCATATCCGTGCAGCCAGATGTCGAACCGTCCTGCGCCGTCATCCGCAATTCGTTCACTTGTCTTTCAACGAGCGTCATTCCGGCATGTCGAAGATCGTAGGCGAGCAACCCGGTAGCGTGCCGGCGCCGGTCCTGTCGGCGGGCAAACTGGATAGACTGTTGCCGGAAGTAAGTACCCGCATTGTGGCAAAGATCGATGTCGAGGGATCCGAGCTCGACGTGCTTGCGACGCTGCGGCAGACCCGCTTCTACACCGCCATCGAAGAAATGATCATCGAAGTGTCGGAAGTGAATCTGGGGATTGCCGGGCGGCGTCAGCTCATGGCCACGCTGGCTGAAGATGGCTTTGAGGAGCTATCCCATGCGGGCGTCGAGAACCACTACGATGCGCGCTACCGGCGGGTCCTGTCCGCCGATTGACCGGTGCTACTGCGCAGGTGGTTCATAGTCCGGCTGGGCTTGCGGGGCGGCGGCGCGGAATTCCGGGCGCTTGGCGAGCGCGGCATCGATGGCGACCAGTTTCGGCATGGCCGAGAGATCGCAGTCATAGCGCCTCGCATTGGCCATCTGCGGCACGAGACAGATATCGGCAAGGCCCGGCTGGCTCGCCGAAGCACACGCCCTTCGCGGCAGCCCGATCGTCCACCATCGCCTCCAGCGCCGCCGAGACCAAGCCCGATCCAGTGGCAATACCAAGCCTCGACCGCCTTCTGACCGGCATTGAAATCGGCGCGCAGCCAGTTCAGGACCCGGAGATTGTTCAGCGGATGGATGTCGCAGGCGATCGCCAGCGCGAAGGCCCGCACCCGCGCGCGCTCGATCGGATCGCGCGGCAGCAGCGGCGGCTCCGGATGCGTCTCTTCGAGATATTCGATGATCGCGAGCGACTGGGTGAGTGCGCCCGCTTCCGTCTCCAGTGTGGGCACCAGGGCCTGCGGATTGAGCTTGCGATAGACGGGACCGAGCTGCTCGCCGCCGCCGCGCAGCAGATGAACCGGGAGAATCTCGGCATCCAGTTTCTTGAGGGCGAGCGCGATGCGCACCCGATAGGCGGCGGAGCTGCGGAAATAGCTGTAGAGCCGCATCAGGCGGCAGCCTCCTTCGCAGGCCGTGGCGCACCACCGGCTGGTCGATGGCGCCGAAGATGCTGGCCCCGGTCTTCATCCAGCATCTCGATGCGCACCCGGTCGCCGAAGGACAGGAAGGGCGTCGACGGCTTGCCGGCGCGTGATCGTTTCGACCGAGCGCTGCTCGGCGATGCAGGCATAGCCGATGCCGCCGGCCGCCACCGGCCGGCCGGGTCCGCCATCCTCGCGGTTGGAGATGGTGCCGGAGCCGATGATGCTGCCGGCAGCCAGCCGGCGCGTGCGGGCCGCGTGGGCGATCAGCCGGGCAAAGTCGAAGGTCATGTCGATCGCCGGCATTCGGCCGCCCGAAGAGCTGGCCGTTGAGCTGGACCTCGCACCGGCCGATGGACCTTGTTCTCGCGCCAATCCGCCGCCGAGCTCATCCGGCGTCACCGCAACCGGCGAGAAGGCCGAGGCCGGCTTGCTCTGGAAAAAGCCGAAGCCCTTGGCGAGTTCGCCCGGGATCAGATTGCGCAAGGATACGTCGTTCACCAGCATCAGCAGGCGGATGTGCTGCCGCGGCTTCGGCCGGCGCTGCCGCCATCGGCACATCGTCGGTGATGACGGCGACCTCGGCCTCGAAATCGATGCCATGGGCCTCGTCGACGGCTTCGATGTCGTCGCAGTGGGCCCAGCAGCGTGTCGGAGCCGCCCTGATACATCAGCGGATCGGTCCAGAAGCTCTCGGGCAAGGTCGGCGCCGCGGGCACGGCGCACCAGATCGACATGGTTGACATAGGCCGAGCCGTCGGCCCATTGATAGGCGCGGGGCAGCGGTGCGGCACAGGCGCGGGGATCGAAGGCGAAAGCGCCGGAAGCACCGCCGCGATTGAGCTTGCTGGAGACGGCCGCCAGGCGCGGGCCCAGCTCGGCCCAGTCGTCGAGGGCGGCCTGCAATGTCGGCGCGATCTCGCGCACCCGCACGGCGCGGGTCAGATCGCGACTGACCACCACCAGCCTGCCGTCGCGGCCGCCTTCCTTCAGGCTGGCGAGCTTCATCGGCTTGGCCCCCCAGCTGTCGACATAGCCGGTGAATTCGACACCGTCGGAGAGCGGCCCCGACCTCCAGCGCATCGCGGGCATCGATCATCACCGCATATTCGTCGGTCGCCGGCTTCTTGGGCTGCCAGCATGCCGGCCAGCGCCTTGGGATGCGGCCCATGGGTGAAGCCGCAGGGATGGAAGGTCATCATGCCCGGGTGGATGTTGTCGCGGCTGAAGAAATCGCCGGCGTGATAGAAGATCACCTCGTCGAAATCGTCGTTGTTGTGGAAGAACGGCACCTTGATCGCGCCGGGATCGCTCTCGAAGGGGCGCGGGGCGAAGGTGCAGACCACGAAACGGTCGGCGACGAAGGTCGTGTGGGCCGATGGCGGCAGATGATAGCGGTGGCTCATCAGCGGCCGGATGTCGGCGACGTTGAGGCGCACCGGCGTCAGATCGCCGTGCCAGCCCACCGCATCCAGCGGATTGAACGGATAGGTCACGGTCGAGATCTTGTCGCGCCGCTTGATGCTGCACCCGCCACTCGCTCTCGGTCTGCTGGGCGCGGAAGGCGTCGTCGATGCGCGGCATGTCGAGCATGGCCGGATCGAAGATCGCATGCTGGCCCACCAGGCCCTTCTCCGGCAGGCGATAGGAGCCGCCGGTCGCCTCGATCAGCAGGGCCTCGATCGGCTGCGTCGCAATCGAGCCGCCACATGGTGCCGCGCGGCAGCACGATGTAGTCGCCGGCGCGACCGCCAGATGGCCGTAGTCGCAATAGAGATCGCCGGCGCCGCTATGGACGAACAGCAGCTCGTCGCCATCGGCATTGCGGACGAGAAAATCCATCGCCTTCGGCAGATGCCAATAGCGCAGCTTGACATGGGCATTGCCCAGGACCAGCGGCGCCTCCCAGGGCGAGGCCGCCTGCCGCCGAGCTTCGCCAGATCGAAGGCGCGCGGCTTCAGCGGCCCTTCCCAGGCGGTCCAGCCCGTCGGCGGATGGCGGTGATACATATGGGTGGCCGGGCCGAAGAAGCCCTCCTTGCCCAGTTCGCGCTCGAAGCTGCCCTTCGGCAGGTCGGCATGGGCCTGGCGCGAGGTTTCGCCCTCGCTGCGCGGCAGCGAAATCCAGCGGCGACTCATCGAAACCTCCTGCGCTCCGCTTGGTCGGCGCCAGCACGCCTGGTTATTTGTTTGGCGTAAGAACGCCCCGGGCGATCTGGTCCTGCTCGATGGATTCGAACAGGGCGCGGAAATTGCCCTCGCCGAAACCCTCGTCGCCCTTGCGCTGGATGATCTCGAAGAAGATCGGGCCGATCACGGTCTGGGTAAAGAGCTGCAGCAGCAGCCCGCCGCCCGGTGCGCCGTCCAGCAGGATGCCGTTGGCCTTCATGCGGGCGACATCCTCGCCATGGCTGCCCAGGCGTTTTTCCAGATTTTCGTAATATGCTGTGCGGCGGCGGGGCCATGAATTTGACGCCCCGGCGCGTCAGGTCCTCGACCGTGGCATAGATATCCTCGGTGCCCAGCGCGATATGCTGGATGCCTTCGCCGCGATAGGCCTTGAGGTACTCCTCGATCTGGCTCTTGTCGTCGGCGCTTTCGTTGATCGGGATGCGGATCTTGCCGCAGGGGCTGGTCATGGCGCGGCTCTTCAGGCCCGTCAGCTTGCCCTCGATGTCGAAATAGCGGACCTCGCGGAACTCGAAGAAGCGTTCATAGAACTGCGCCCAGACATCCATGCGCCCGCGATGCACATTGTGGGTCAGGTGGTCGATGTAGGAAAAGCCGGCCCCCTGGGTGCGGGCAGCGGATTCAGCGCACCTTCGACGCCGACGAAATCCACGTCATAGATGCTGCCGCGCGCGCCATAGCGATCGACGAGATAGATCAGGCTGCCGCCGATGCCCTCGATGGCCGGGATGTTCAACTCCATGGGCCCGGTCTTGCCCGGCACGGCGCGCGCGCCCAGCGATATCGGCGCGCTTGAAGGCGGCGGCCGCATCCTTGACCCGGAAGGCCATGGCGCAGGCGCTCGGCCCATGCACCCGGGCGAAGGCCTGGCTGAAACTGTCCGGCTCCGCATTGATGATGAAATTTACATCGCCCTGGCGATAAAGCGTCACGTCCTTGGCGCGGTGGCGCGCCACGGCGCGAAAGCCCAGGGTCTCGAACAGCTGACCCAGAGCCTTGGCGTCGGGCGCGGTGTATTCGACGAATTCGAAACCATCGGTGCCCATGGGGTTGGCCCAGGGCGTGGAAGAGGCTTGTTCGTTGACGGGCATGGCGAGCCTCGCGAGGAGATGGCGGATGGCTGACCATCAATTTATGATGGGTATCTCTGGCATTTCCTTGTTATTCGGACCTGGCACTTCGGCTCAAATTAGGGCATATCCTGCTAAATATTTGCAATCTTGAGGCATAATATGACCGATCTAGAACTTAACGCCGAGCGATCTGAAAATCCTGCGGGTACTCCAGGCCGAAGGCCGCATCGCCAATGTCGATCTGGCCGAAAGGTCGGCCTCTCGCCCTCGCCCTGCCTCAGGCGCACCAAGCAGCTCGAAGCCAGCGGCGTCATCCGCGGCTATGTCGCCCTGCTGAACCGCAAGATGCTGGGATTCGGCGTCGAGGCCTTTGTCCAGGTCAGCCTCGATCGTCATCAGGACCGCCTCGACCGCGCCTTTCGCGAGGCGATCCTGGCGCGCGAGGAGATCGTCGGCTGCTACGTGATGACCGGCGAGATGGATTACCTGCTCCACGTGCTCGTGCGCGATCTCGAGGCCTATGGCCAATTCACCATGGGCGTGCTGCTGAAAATGCCTGGCGTCAAGGATGTGAAGTCGAGCCTGGCGCTGGAGGTGGTGAAGGATTCGACCGCCCTCCCGCTCGAGCGCGCCGAAGAGCGCCAAAGTGCTAAGCGCTAGCAAGAGACAAGTCGTGGATGCCCGCTTTCGCGGGCATGACGAACGAGTGTGACGCCGGGAGCTCGCCCCACTCCCGATCGTCATGCTTGGCCGAAGGCCGAGCATCCACGTCTTCTCTTCGGCGACTACTGCACCACGATCTTGCCGGTCATGTGGGGATGCAAGGTACAGTGATAGAGATAGGTTCCGGGCTTGGTGAAGGTGAACGAGAACTTGTCGTCCGTATCCAGCCCGGCCGATTTGAACATCACCGGATCGCCGTCATCGGCCGCGACGGAATGGATGTCGCTGTCCTGATTGACCCAGGTGATGCTGCTGCCCACGGCAATAGTCAGCGTCGCCGGCGCGAACTGATAATTGTCGATGGTAACCCCCGGCACCTCGGCGGCTGCGGCGTCGAGACGGCGCAGATTGCCGAAGACCAGGAAGACATTGGCGGCCAAAACCGCGATCGCCGCCGTCAGCACCAAGGGCGAAAGAAGAAAACGAAGACGTTTCATAGTGAGTTACCTCTGTCGATTCGCGATATCGATTGGGGCTCAGGCCGAGAGTGTCGCGTCGGTCAGCGCCAGAGGCTGCTGGCCTTCGACATAGGCGACCTCGCGCACGCCCAGCACGGTGCGCAGCTTGTCGGCCGGCAGCTTCAGCGGGCCGGGCGAGGCCGCCGCACCCGGGGCCGGCTGCGGATAGGCCGTCGACATCGCCGTATGGAAAGCGACATTGCCCTCGACCTTCTGCAGCACCTGGTGGATATGGCCGTTCAGTACCGTCACCGAACCGAAGCGGCTGAGGTAACTCAGCGCCTCGGCGCTGTCCTGCGTACCCCAGCCCCACTGCGGATAGACGGCCCAGAGCGGAATATGCGCGAACACGACGATGGGCGTGCTGGCCGAAAGGCCGCTGACATCATCCTTGAGCCAGGCGAGCTGGTCGCTCCCGAGTGAACTCAGAGCACCCGCCTTGAAGCCGACCACGTTTACCAGGGCGATGAAATGAACGCCCTGAGCATCGAAGCTGTACCAGCCATCGCCCTTCGTGCCGGCGCCGTGGCGCTGCTTGTAGGCCTCGCCGTCGTCGAGCCAATCATGCTCGCCCGGCACATAGTGAACATCGCTGCCGATACCCTTGATGATCTGCTGGGCCGCGTCGAACTGATCGGGCTTCGAGAGATGCGTGATGTCGCCGGTATGCAGCACGAAGGATGGTGAGGGCTGGGCGCCGCGAATGCGCGCGACCGCCTCCGTCATCGTGTTCTCGGGATGCGGATTCGCATCCTTGTTGAAGCCGATATGGGTATCGCTGATCTGGGCGAAGGTAAGTGAGCCGCCGGCGGCCATCGCATCGCCGATCAGAAGCGAGCGCGGCACGCCGCCGCTCACGGTCCACAGCACGCCGGCGCCGGCCCAGGCCATGCAGCTCAGCACGCGGCGGCGGTTGATGCCGGTCTCAGGAGTTAAAATGCTTGGTCATGATCGTTCTCCATTGGGGATGACGAACTGAAGACCGGAAGCAGGCGCGGTTTATTCCCGGAAATTTTGCGATTGCGCATTTCGCACACGCGAAATCGACTTGACGCTTGGGGGGTGGCGGTGCTTCGTCATACCCCAATCGCAACCTGCGGGACTGGAAGAGTCGGGGGGCTTTTCCGCTACCGGAATATTTCCGGGAATAAAACGCGCTGCCGCCCGGTCTTGTGTCTGAGGTGGGTATGCAGCGCAGGAACGGCTTCCGTGACGGAACGACAGCGGCTCGGCGATTTCGAGCGGGCGGTCCTGCCCCATATGAACGCTGCCTACAATCTGGCGCGCTGGCTGACCCGCAACGAGGCCGATGCCGCAGGATGTGGTGCAGGAGGCCTGCCTGCGCGCCTTCCGCTATTACGCGGGCTTTTCCGGCGAGAGTCCAAAAGCGTGGCTGCTCACCATCCTGCGCAATACCTGCTTCAGCTGGCTGGCGAAGAACCGGCCGCGCGGATCTGGCGCCCCTGGACGATGTGGTGAGCGACATCGATAGCGCTGGCCGACGAGGGCGGTCCGCAGACGCCCGAACGCGCAGCTATCTCGCTGCCGACGATCGCGGCCGCCTCGACCGGCTGATCGCCAGGCTTGCCGGCGGAGTTCCGCGAGGTCATCGTGCTGCGCGAACAGGAGGAGCTGTCCTATCGCGAGATTTCGGAGATCACAGCCGTGCCGGTGGGAACGGTGATGTCGCGCCTGGCGCGCGCCCGCGCTGCGTCTGCGCGAAGGCTGGGAGCGCCAGCATGGTCCCAAAGCCGGCGCCGGGATGCGGGGTAGCCATGGATCATAAGCAGGTCCAAAGCCTCGCCGGCGCCTGGCTCGACGGCGAATTGCCGAAGGATAGCCGCGCCGAGATGGACGCCCATCTCGCCGGCTGCGCCGATTGCCGGGCTGCGATCGACGCCGAGCGCGCTTTCCTCGCCCGGCTCAAATCGACCGCCACATATCACCAGGCGCCGGACGGCGCTCGCCGCGCGCCTGTCGCAGGCGCTGCGAGCCGAAGAACACGAATAATGTGGTGCCAGCTGAAGCCCTGCGCCGCGGCGCGAGAGCTCGTGGCGGGCGATGGCGCTCGCCGCTTCCTTCGTGCTGGCCGTGCTGCTGAGCGGGGGTGTCGGCTATATGGGTTCGCTGCCGGCGAGCGGCGATCTGATCACCCAGCAGATCGTCGATAGCCATGTGCGCTCGCTGCTGGCCAACCACCTGACCGATGTCACCTCCACCGACCAGCATACGGTCAAGCCCTGGTTCAACGGCCATCTCGATACCGCCCCGCCGGTCAAGGATTTCGCCGGCGAGGGCTTTCCCCTGATCGGCGGACGCCTCGACTACATCGACCACCGGCCGGTGGCGGCCATGGTCTATCGCCACGGCCTGCATCCCATCAACCTGTTCGTCTGGGCCGATCCGGCCAAGACGGCGGGCCAACCGAGCGTGACGGAACGCCAGGGCTACAATATCCGCCACTGGGTTCAGGGCGATCTGACCTATTGGCTGATTTCCGATGTCGAAGCCGACCAGCTCGCCGCCCTTGAGGCGCTGCTGCGCAAACCCTAGTCGTCAGACGGGCGAGTTGGCGATTACGGCCCGCAGCCCGTTCAACAGGATCTGCACGCCCAGGCAAAGCAGGATGAAGGCCGAGAGCCGCAGCAGCACATTGATGCCGCTGGGGCCGAGGCGATTCAGGATCTGGTCAGCATAGCGGTAGCTCAGATAGATCGACCAGCAGACCAGCGCGACGGCAACCAGGCCGCCGCCCGCCTCCAGCAACAAAGCACGGCTGTCGCTGAGCGCATTGGGGGCGCTGCTGCCGACAGTCAGCATGATGGCGATCGAGCCGGGCCCCACCGTCAGCGGCATGGTGAGCGGATAGAACGAGCCGGCCATCACGGCTTCCGCCGAGGCGGCGGGGGCGCGGGATTTCGCATCCTCCTCGCCGCGGTTGAGCAGGCGCCAACCCGTGGCCGCCACCACCAGCCCGCCGCCGATCTGCACCGCCGGCAGGCTGAGATCGAAGAAGCGCAGCACGTGAGAGCCGATCAGCAGCGAGCCCGTCGCCAGCAAGAAACTGTTATAGGCGACCCGGCGCGCGATCCGGGCCCGGGTCGCATGATCGACGCCGGCGGTGTAGCTGAGGAAGATCGGCGCCATGCCCAGCGGATTGACGATGGGAAACAGGGCCAGCGCCACGAACAGCAGGGCATGGACAAAGGTACCCTCGGTGAGCAAGTGCCATCGCGTCGTGCAGCATCCGAGAATCCTTGGGCGCGGCGGCGCCCCGCGGGCGCCCTCGAACGGAGGTTACGGTCTTATCGGCGTAGCGTAAACTGATGCTGCGGCCTTCAGAGCAGATCGGATCAGGTTGAAACAACTTGAGGCGATCCGACGCCAGGCCGGGGGAGATGCCGTGCCGACAATGTTCCATCTGTCCGTTTTTGGCGGCCTGCTCCATATCGGGCTGTCGGGGGCGGTCACCATCCATGTCCTGCTGCGCAAGCGCGACGTGCGCTCGTCCACGGCCTGGATCGGGCTTGCCTGGCTGTCGCCGGGTCTCGGCGCCATGCTCTACTACGTCTTCGGCATCAACCGGGTCATGCGCCGCACCTCGCGCATGGTGCGCGGCACCACGCCGCGCAAGGACATGGTGATGTGGAAGCCGGCGGGTCCGGATTCGAAACCGCTGGCCCCGGAGATCCAGAGCCTGCCGGAGAACATCGCGGCCATCGCCCGGGTCAGCCAGGTTGCCTCGCACCACATGCTGGCGCCGGGCAATGCCATGACCATCCTGCGGGCGGGCGATGAAGCCTTTCCCGCCATGCTGGAGGAGATCGGCAAGGCCAAGCGCAGCGTGGCCATCGCCTCCTATATCTTCCATGCCGACAAGGTGGGACTCGCCTTCGTCGCCGCGCTCAAGAAGGCGCAGGACCGCGGCGTGGACGTGCGCGTATTGATCGATGGCGTGGGCTGCGGCTATCTGCGCTCGCCCATCGCCGAGCGCTTCGCCGCCGTCGGCATCCGCACCGAACGCTTCATGCATTATTGGCAGCCCTGGCGCATGCCCTTCGTCAACATGCGCATTCACAAAAAGCTGCTGATCGTCGACGGATCCGTCGGCTTCACCGGCGGGCTGAACATCTCGGCACAATGCATCCTCAAGGACGATCCGGTCGATCCGGTCAACGACGTGCATTTCCGCTTCGAAGGGCCGATCGTCACCCAGCTGATGGTCACATTCGCCGAAGACTGGAACTTCATGACCGGCGAGGTGCTGGATGGCGATGCCTGGTGGCCGGCGCTGGCGCCTGCCGGCGTCATCCCGGCCCGCGGCATCAGCTCCGGACCGGACGAGGATATCGGCGTGCTGTCCTCGATCCTGGTCACCGCCATCGGCGAGGCCAAGCGGCGCCTGCGCATCGTCACGCCCTATTTCCTGCCGGACCAGACGCTGGCCGCGACCCTGGTGATCGCCGCCTTGCGCGGGGTAGAGGTCGATATCGTGGTGCCCCTGATCTCCGACCATCCCAGCCTCAACTGGGCGATGCATGCGCATTTCAGCTACCTCGACCGTGCCGGGAATCAACATCTACTACGCCAACCCGCCCTTCGATCACAGCAAGCTGGTGACCGTGGACGGCGCCTGGAGCCTGATCGGCAGCGCCAATTGGGACGTGCGCAGCCTGCGCCTCAATTTCGAATTCAATGTGGAATGCTATGGCACGCGCGCCGCGGCGGAGATCGACAAGGTGATCGACGCCAAGATCGCCGCATCCCGCAAGGTGCCGCCGGACGCGTTCGCCGACCGGCCGCTGCCCCTCAAGCTGCGCGATGCGGCGGCGCGGCTTTTGCTGCCCTATATCTAAGGGCCCGGCCATCAGGGGGCCTTGTCGCGGCAGCGCCTCTCGCCCATCATATCCGGGGGATCGAAAATGCCTGCCACCGCCTTGCGGCCCGTCTTGTGGTCCCGGTTCGGCGTGGTCGCATTGCTGAGGCGGAGGATCGCGGCCGGGTGAAGATCATCAGCTGGAATCTCCTGCGCCTGATCGGTGCCGCGGTCGAGGATGTCGCTTTGCTGGTGGAAGAATATCAGCCAGACCTGCTGCTGCTGCAGGAAGCGACCAAGGAGATGGAGCATCTCCCCAATCTGATCGGCGGGCATTTCTATCGCGACCCCCTGCCCCGGCGGATTCATGGGCTTGCGGCCTGGAGTCCCAGGCATCTGCATCCGCCGCGCACGATCCACCTGCCGAAATCGCCGGTGCCGATGAATATCCCGCGGATTGCCCAGCTGGTGCGCCTGGGCGACGTCACCTTCGCCAATGTCCATCTTTCCCATGGCCAGGTGCGCAACCGCCTGCAGCTCACCTACATCGCCCGTGCGCTCGATGGCCCTGCTGCCGTGATCGGCGACTACAACGCCTGGGGACCGACGGTGCTGCACGGCTTTCGCGATGTGGGCCCGCGGGAAGCAACCCATGTGCAGCGGAACCTGCTGCATTTCCGGCTCGATCGCTGCCTGGTGCGCGGGCTCACCTGCGCCAGCGCGCGGGCGCTGAAGAAGGGCAAGTCGGATCACCGGCCGATCATGCTGGAACTCGTGGTCGCGTGATTCCTCTTCCCCCGCCCCCCTGATGGGGGCGGGGACGATATGCCCTACAGCACACCCTCCGCCGTCGTGATCAGCCGGCCATCGCCGCTCACTGCTCGTAGGGCGAAACCGTTCGCGGTCTCGGCGGCCCTCCAGGGTCAGCGGCTCATCGCCATAGGCCGGCGCCACGCCGCGAAAGGAGAACCGCTTCAGCGCATTGTCGCCATGCCGGCTTGCCACGAGATCGAGCAGCAGGGTGGCGATCAGCGGGCCATGGACGACGAGCCCCGGATAGCCCTCGACCTGGGTGACATAGGGATGGTCGTAATGGATCCGATGGGCGTTGAAGGTCAGCGCCGAATAGCGAAACAGCATGACCGGATCGGGCCGTAGCGTGCAGGAGAAATCCGCCGGCGCTTCGCCGGAGGCGCCCTTCGATTCCACCTTGCCGCGCCGGCTGGTATCCGGCGGACCACGGAAGACGATCGTGTGGCGCTCGTTCAGCGCCGGTTCGCCGCTCGGCATATACCGCATGATCCACCTCGACGAAGACCAGCGGCCCCGCCGAGCCCGTCTTCGGGGTGATCGAGGCGATGGTCGAGCGCCGCTCGATCCGCTCGCCGGCGCGGATCGGCCGGTGAAAATCGATGACGCTGCCCGCCCACATGCGCCGCGGCAATTTCACCGGCGGCAGCAGCAATCCCAGATGCGGATGGCCGTCGGCACCGATATCCCGCGCGCGCACCTTCGGCGTGGCGCAAAGCCAGTGGATACCCTGGGGCGCCGGATCGCCCTCGCGGGCCGGCGGCCGATCGTGATCCAGTGTCGCATGGAGTGCATCGACCATGGCCGGCGTGACGATGTCATGGGCCATCGCGCTGCGCCCGACCCAGCCGGCAAGTTCGGGATCGAGCGCCTCGCTCATGCTTGCGCAAACTCCCGCCGAATGGCCTCGGTATGCTGGCCCAGAGCCGGCACCGGCTTGGCCTGAAGTTCGGGATGCAGAGCCGAGGCCGCCGCCTCGAAGGGTCCACCCGGACTATCCACCGTGATGCGCCGCAACGCCGGATGGACCGCAAGATCGGCGACGCCGGAAACCCGGGCCCAGGCGATCTTCGCTGCTTCCAGCCGCGCGACCATCGCCTTCACCGTATAGCGGGCAAAGACCTCGGCGACTTCCTTGCCCAGCGCCTCGCGGTTGGCCACCCGCTTCGGATTATCGGCAAAGCGCGGATCGGCGATGAGCTGCGGCTTCTCCAGCGCGTCGCGGCACAGCCGCTCCCACTCCCCATGACTCTGGATCGAAATCACGATCTCGCCATCGCGGCAGCGATAGGGCGCATAGGGATAGATCGAGGCGTGGGACAGGCCATGCCGTTCGGTGACCTTGCCCTGATAGGCGTAATGCATCAGCGGCACATTCATCCAGTCCGCCATGCCGTCGAAGAGAGCGATCTCGATTGCGCGGCCCTTGCCGTCGCGGCCGCGGGCGATCAGCGCCTCCAGCACCGCGGCATGGGCGTTCATGCCGGCGGCGGTGTCGGCGATGGAGACGCCAACCTTGCTTGGCGCATTCCGGCGTGCCGGTAACGGCGCAGATGCCGCTCTCGGCCTGAACCAGCATGTCGTAGGCGCGCATGTCGCGATAGGCCGTGTCCTGGCCATAACCCACGATGTCGACGGCGATCAGCCGCGGATGCTGGGCCAGCAGGTCCTTGCTGCCGAGGCCGAGCCGCCACGCAGCGCCCGGCGCGAAGTTCTGGATGAACACATCGGCCTTGGCGACCATGCGCTTCAGCAAAGCGAGATCGCCCGCCTGCTTCACATCCAGCACGATGCTTTCCTTGCCGCGATTGGCCCAGGCGAAATAGGCGCTGGTGCCCTTGACCGCCTGGTCGTAATGGCGCGCGATATCGCCCTCGGGCCGCTCGATCTTGATGACCCTGGCGCCCGGCATCGGCCAGGCGCTGGGTGCAGATGGGTGCGGCCACCGCCTGCTCCAGCGCCACCACCAGAATGCCGTCGAGGGCGCTCATCTCAGTAAGAGCGCGGCAGGCCGAGCACATGCTCGGCGAGATAGGAGAGGATCAGATTGGTCGAGATCGGCGCCACCTGGTAGAGCCGCGTCTCGCGGAACTTGCGCTCGATGTCGAATTCCTCGGCAAAACCGAAGCCGCCATGGGTCTGGATGCAGGCTTCGGCCGCGGCCCAGCTCGCTTCCGCCGCCAGCATCTTGGCCATGTTGGCTTCCGCCGCGCAGTCCTTGCCGGCCTCGAACAAGGCCGCCGCCTGATGGGTCATCAGCTCGGCCGCGCGCATCTGGGCATAGGCGCGGGCGATGGGAAACTGGATGCCCTGGTTCTGTCCGATGGGCCGGTCGAACACCACGCGCTCGCGCGCATAGCCAACGGTCTTGTCGATGAACCATTTGGCATCGCCGATGCATTCGGCGGCGATCAGCACGCGCTCGGCATTCATGCCGGAGAGGATGTAGCGAAAGCCCTTGCCCTCCTCGCCCACCAGATTCGCCGCCGGCACCGGTACGGAATCGAAGAACACTTCGGTAGTCGCGTGATTCATCATGGTGCGGATCGGCCGGATGGTCATGCCCGCCTGCTTGGCCGCCACCATGTCGAGGATGAAGACCGAGAGACCTTCGCTGCGCTTTTTCACCTGGTCGCGCGGCGTGGTGCGGGCGAGCAGCAGCATCAGATCGGAATGCTCCGCCCGCGAGGTCCAGATCTTCTGGCCGCTGACGATGTAGCGATCGCCCTCGCGCCGGGCGAAGGTCTTGAGCGAGGTGGTGTCGCTGCCGGAACCGGGCTCCGTCACGCCGAAGGCCTGCAGGCGCAATTCGCCCGAGGCGATCTTCGGCAGGTATCTCTGCTTCTGGTCGGCGCTGCCATGACGCAGCAGCGCGCCCATGATGTACATCTGGGCGTGGCAGGCCCCGCCATTGCCGCCGGAATGATGGATTTCCTCCAGGATTGCCGCGGCGGCCGAGAGCGGCAACCCGGCCCCGCCATATTCTTCCGGTATGAGAGCGCCGAGGTAACCGGCCCCGGTCAGGGCCTTCACGAACTCCGTGGGATAGGCCTGGGCGCGATCCAGCCGGCGCCAATACTCGCCGGGAAAACCCTGGCAGAGCTTGCGCACCGATTCGCGTATTTCCGGGTGATCCGTGGTGAGGATTTCCATTTCGCCCGATCTCTGGCCCTATTGCCCGCCAAGCTATCGCACCGGCGCAGGGCCCGCCATGGTTCACGGCATATCGCGCCGGCCCGGGCATTGGCTATTATCCGCCCGGTTCGGGCGAGACGGGAATTCCAGGCATGGCGAAGACGACCAAGAAGAGCAGCGGATGCTGATGCCGGCGACAGGCAGGATTCCGTCACCTGGCCGGCGGAGATCTACCGCGTGCTGAAGGATGCCAACATCACCCAGGCCTGCTATGTGCCCGATGCCGGGCATTCGAAGCTGATCCAGCTGCTCCATGCCGATCCGGCGATCGCCACCACGGTTCTGACCACCGAGGAAGAAGGCATTGCGCTAGCCGCCGGCGCCTGGCTGGGGGGCAATCGCTGCGTGCTGCTGCTGCAATCCAGCGGCGTGGGCAATTGCATCAACATGCTCTCGCTGATGGCAACCTGCCGCTTTCCGCTGCTGGCGATCGTGACCATGCGCGGCGAATGGGCGGAGTTCAATCCCTGGCAGATGGCCATGGGCCATGCCACGCCCCCGGCTCTCGAGCTGATGGGGGTCAAGACCATGCGGGTGACGACGCATCGCCGAAGCGGCCGAGACGGTCGCGGCCGCCGCCGTGCTCGCCTTCGATGGCGATCAGCAGATGGCGGTGCTGCTCTCCCAACGCATGCTCGGCCGCAAGAAATGGGTGGAGAAATGAGCCCGCAATCAAAACACGGCGCGAAATTCGGCACTCTCGACCGCCGCGCGGCGGTGGCGGCGCTGCTGAAGGATCGCGGCAAGCTGCTGGTCATCACCGGGCTCGGCTCCTCCAGCTATGACGTCTTTGCCGCCGGCGACCACGACGCCAATTTCTATCTCTGGGGCGCCATGGGCGGCGCCGCCATGATGGGGCTGGGCCTGGCGCTCGCTCAACCAGGACGGCCGGTCTGCGTCTTGACCGGCGATGGCGAGCAGCTGATGGGCCTGGGGGCGCTCGCCACCATCGCGGTCAGGAAGCCGGCCAATCTCTCCATCGTCGTTCTCGATAACGGCCATTTCGGCGAGACCGGCATGCAGACCAGCCATAGCGGTTTCGGCGTCGATATCCATCGCATCGCGCAGGCTGCCGGCTTTGCCGCCGTCAGCGACATTCGCGGCATGGAGGAAGTGGCAGCCTATCGCCGGCAGCTGAAGCTCGCCAGCGGCGGTCCGCGCTATGCCACGATCCGGATCGCGCCGGGTAATCCGCCCCGGGCGCTGCCGGCCCGCGACGGCGTGTTCCTGAAGAACCGTGTGCGCCAGCATCTCGGGTCTTGGCGTCAACTGATGGCCGAGCTCACGACCTTCCTCAATACCGTCGCCGGCAAGAAGGCCGAGGCGGTGGCGTTCTATGAAAGCTTCGATCCCTATACCGGCAAGCCCTGGGCCCGAATTCCGCGCTGCGAAGCGAAGGATGCGGAAGCCGCGGTGGCCGCGGCCAAACACGCATTTCGATCCGGCCCCTGGCGCGGCCTGACGGCGAGCGCGCGCGGCCGGCTGCTGGTGAAGCTTGCCGATCTGATCGAGGCCGATGCGGAGCGCCTGGCCGCCATCGAGGTGCATGACAACGGCAAGCTGCTGGCCGAGATGTCGGCCCAGGTCAAATACCTGCCGCAATGGTTTCGCTATTTCGGCGGGCTTGCCGACAAGATCGAAGGTGGCGTGCTGCCCATCGACAAGCCCGCCATGTTCGCCTTCACCCGGCGCGAGCCGCTGGGCGTGGTCGTCTGCATCGTGCCGTGGAATTCGCCGCTGCTGCTGCTGACCTGGAAGCTGGCGCCGGCGCTGGCCGCCGGCAACACCGTGGTCATCAAGCCGTCGGAGCACGCCTCGGCCTCGACGCTCGCCTTCGTCGAGCTGTTCGAGAAGGCGGGTTTCCCGCCCGGCGTGGTCAATACCGTCACCGGCTTTCCCGACCAGGTCGGGTGCGACGCTCGCCCAGCATCCCGATGTCGCCAAGATCGCCTTTACCGGCGGCGAGGCCGGCGGGGCCGCCGTCTATCGCGCGGCCGCCGCCAGCTTCAAGCATGTGAGCCTGGAGCTGGGCGGCAAATCGCCCAACATCATCTTCGCCGATGCCAAGCTGGATAACGCGGTCAACGGCGCCATCTCCGGCATTTTCGCCGCCACCGGCCAGACCTGCATCGCGGGCTCGCGGCTGCTGGTCCAGCGCCAGGTGCATGACGAGGTGGTCGACCGCCTGACCGCGATTGCCAAGACCGCGCGCATCGGCAATCCCGCGAGCCTCGATACCCAGGTCGGGCCCGTCACCACGCTCGCCCAGCGCCAGCGCGTGCTCGACTATGCCGGCATCGCCCGCAACGAAGGCGCCAAGCTGCGTCATGGGCGGCGGCACGCCGAAGGATTCGGCGCTCGGCGACGGCTGGTTCGTCGAGCCCACGATCTTCACCAACGTCGCCAACACCATGCGCATTGCGCGCGAGGAAGTGTTCGGGCCCGATCCTCTCCATCATTCCCTTCGACGACGAGGATGAGGCGCTGGCGATCGCCAATGACAGCCCCTATGGCCTTGCCGCCGGTGTGTGGACCTCGGATATCGGGCGGGCCATCCGCATGTCGGAGAAGCTCGAGGCCGGCACGGTCTGGGTGAACTGCTATCGCGCCGTCAGCTATATGGCGCCCTTCGGCGGCTACAAGCGCAGCGGCATCGGCCGCGAAAGCGGCCAGGAAGCCATCGACGCCTATCTGCAGACCAAATCGGTCTGGATCGATACCAGCGGGCAGACGGCCAATCCGTTCGTGCTGCGCTGAATAAACCAGGAGCAAGAAGTCGATGAAACGTCCGATTGCAAAACGCTCCGGGGGGATAGCCGCCGGCAGGCTCGCTGGCCGGGTGGCGCTGGTGACCGGTGCGGCGCAAGGCATCGGCAAGGCCTGCGCGCTGGCCTTCGCCCAGGAGGGTGCGAGTGTCGTGCTCGCCGACCTCCAGGAGAAGGCCTGCCGGGACGCGGCGAACGGAAATTGCCAAGGCGACCGGCCAGGAAACCCTGGCGCTGCGTGCCGACGTATCGAAGGAGAGCGACGTCAAGGCAATGATCAAGGCCGCCCTGGCCAAATTCAAGCGCATCGACGTGCTGGCCAATAATGCCGGCATCCTGGCCACGGGCGATATCCTGACCCTGTCGCTGGCGGATTTCGATCGCGTCCAGAACGTCAATGTGCGCGGCGCCTTCATGGTCGCCCAGGCGGTCGCCCGTTCCATGGTCGAGCGCAAGATCGATGGCCGCATCGTCAACATGGCCTCGATCAATGCGGTTATCGCGTCGGGCACCAACCTCGCCTATGGCGTCTCCAAGGGCGCGATGAACATGCTGACCAAGACCATGGCCATGGGCCTCGCCCATCACGGCATCCGGGTGAACGCCATCGGCGCCGGCACCATCGAGACCGCCCTGATCGGCCCGGTGATGAAGGATGAGGCAGCCCGCCGCATGCTGCTCTCGCGCACGCCGCTGCGCCGCCTGGGCAAGGCTTCGGAGGTCGCCAGCGTCGCCGTGTTCCTGGCGAGCGACGATTCCTCCTATATCACCGGCCAGACGATCTATCCCGATGGCGGCCGCCTGGCGCTGAACTACACGGTGCCGGTGGATTAGGAGAAGGTCGAGCGGGCTTTTTCCCTACGTCATGCCCGGGGCCGGCTGCTCGGCCGGAGCTCGGGCATGACGAGAACGAGAGATGACGAGGTCTAGACGGCCCTTCCTCTGGGAAGAGGTTTCACTGCCTCTGTGGTAACCTAGGCGACTACTAAGCGAGGAGCGCCCATGCCCACCATCGATCTCAACTGCGATCTCGGCGAAGGCTTCGGCGACTGGAAGATGGGCGACGATGCGGCGATGCTCGGCATCGTCTCCACCGTCAATGTCGCCTGCGGCTTTCATGCCGGCGATCCGCAGATCATGGCCGACACCTTCGCCAGGCAAAGAAGGCGGGCGTGGCCATCGGCGCGCATCCAAGCTACCCCGATCTGCAGGGCTTCGGCCGCCGGCCCATGCCCTATACGCCGCGCGAGATCGAGCGGCTGGTCGCCTATCAGCTGGGTGCGGCCATGGGTGTTGCGGCCTTGGCCGGCCATCGCATCACCCATGTGAAGGCCCATGGCTCGCTGGGTAACCGCGCCACCGAAGATGCCGCGGCGGCGGATGCTATTGCGCGGGCCACCAAATCCGTCGATCCGAACCTTGCGATCCTGGCCATCGCCGGCACCGAGATCGAACGCGCCGCCGAGCGCTGCAACATGAAGGCGGTGCGCGAGATCTTCGCCGACCGCGCCTATACCACTGCCGGCAATCTGGTGCCCCGCAGCCAGCCGGGCGCGGTCATCCATGACGCGAAGGCGGCGTCGGATCGCATCATCGCCATGCTGCAGGCCGGCGCCATCATCGCCACCGACGGCACGAAGATTCCCGTAGGCATCGACAGCATCTGCGTTCATGGCGACACACCGGGCGCCGTAGCCATGGCCAAGGCGGTGCGCCAGGCGCTGATCGAGGCGGGCTATAGCTTGCGCGCCTTCGCTGCCTGACGATCCCGTGAGCGCCGCCGCCCCTCCCCGCTTTCTGTTCGCGGGCGAAAGCGCGCTGGTAGTGGAATATGGCGACCGCATCGATCCCGCCATCCACGACCGGGTGCTGGCGCTGGACCGAGCCGTGGCTGCCGCCGCCATTCCCGGCCTGCGCGAGACGGTCCCGACATACCGTTCGCTGCTGATCGATTACGACCCGGAGCTGATCGCGCCCGATGCCCTGATCGAGCGGTTGCGCGGCCTGCCGATTGGCGCCGAGCAGGCCAAGGCGCGGCCGCGGCGCTGGATCGTGCCGGCCTGCTATGACCCCACACTGGCGCTCGATCTCGGCTATGTCGCGCAGAAGCAGGGGCTGACGCCGGAGAAGCTCGTGGCGCTCCACAGCGGCGCGATCTATCGCCTGTACATGTACGGCTTTGCGCCGGGCTTCGCCTATCTGGGCGGCCTGCCCAAGGCATCTCGATATCTCGCGCCGGACCGAGCCACGACCCACGTCGCCGCCCAACTGCCTGCTGATCGCCGGTGGCCAGGCGCTGATCACCACCGTCGTCATGCCGACCGGCTGGCATATCATCGGGCGCACACCGGAGCGCTTTTTCGCTCCCGACCGCGAACCTGTCTTCCTCGCCGCCGTGGGCGATGAGATCACCTTCGAGCCGATCGATGCCGCGATCTTCGCTAGCCTGGAAGCGCGGGCTGCCGCCGGCGAGCCGGTTGCGCGGCTTTCGGCTACACGGCCATGACGGCGCACCTTCTTATCCGCGCCGCCGGGCCGGGCACCACGCTGCAGGATGGCGGGCGCCACGGCTACCTGCGCTACGGCGTCAGCGCCGCGGGCCCGATGGATTGGCAAAGCCCATGGCCGCGCCAACATCCTGGCCGGCAATCCCGAACAGGCCGCGGCGATCGAGGTCGGCCTGGGCGGCATCGAGATTTCCACGAGGGCGGCGTGGTCTCGCTGGGTTTCGCCGGCGCACCCTTTTCGGTGATGCTGAACGGGCAAGGGCTGCCCCCGGCCGGGCGCATTCGCCTGGGTCAGGATGATCGCCTGGCGATCAAGGCCGGCGCCAATGGTGCCTGGTTCTATCTCAGCCCATCGAGCGGCTTCGATCTGCCGCCGGTCATGGGCAGCCTTTCGACCAGTCTGCGCAGCGGCATCGGCGGAAAGGCGCTCAGCGCCGGCGAGCGCCTGCCGTTGCGCGAGCCAATGGCGCTGCCCGAGCTGGCGTCTTGAGCTGCGTGCGGCATCCTCAGGCCCGATCCGCGTGCTGCTGGGGCCCCAGGACGACTACTTCACCCCCGCCGCCATCGAGCGATTCTTTTCCACTGCCTATCGCCTGGCGCCGCGCAGCGATCGCATGGGCTATCGCCTCGACGGCCCGCCGCTGGAGCATGCCAAGGGATTCAACATCGTCTCCGACGGAATCGAGATTGGCGCCATCCAGGTGCCGGGCGATGGCAAGCCCATCGTGCTGATGGCCGACCGGCAGTCGACCGGCGGCTATCCCAAGATCGGCTATGTCATCCGCGCCGATATCGGCCGGCTGGCGCAGCTGCGCGCGGGCGAGACGGCGCGGTTCGAAGCCGCGAGCATCGATGTCGCGCGGCGCGAGCTGTTCGCGGGCCTGGCCAGTATGCGCGAGAGCCTCGCCCAGACTTTTCCCCTGGGCGGCGGCCTATCCAGCGAATTCCTGCTGTCGCAGAACCTGATCAGCGGCGCCCAGAGCATGGCCGAGGAAGGCTGACGCCCCAGCCGGGAACATTCGCGCGTCCAGGACATTCCAACAGTGTAACCAATCCGGGGGTGGGCCAGGCATTAGCCGGCCAGCACATCGCAACCGCAATCGAGGTAGCGACCATGACCCAGCCACCTATCATGGCTTCCACCATCTACGCCATCGTGCGTCTGCGCGACGGGCGTTTTTCCGTGGAGATGACCAAGCCGGGCGAGACCACGGTCTCGATCAAACCGTTCTGGACGGAGCGCGAGGCGCAGGAGTGGATCGCGGTCGAAAAGCGCCGTGCGGAGCGCGACGAGAGCTAGATCCGCGGTATTTTACCTCCTGTTAATCGTCTGGCGTGCCTCGCTTTTTATCGCCTAATTTGGCAGGATCACATGACAAAGACAGGTTCACCCAAACGAATGGAGAAGCGTATGTCGAAGTGGCGCAAAGCAAGCGGGCCGGCCGTGGCGCTCGCCTGTCTCACCCTCATGGCTGCCTGCTCCCAATACGACGTATTCGGGACGCGGCGGGATATCGTCGTCGACCAGCCGGCCGGACAATCCTTCGTCGCGATGGAGACAACCGCCGGCAAGGTGCTGGCGACCCCGGGCGGCATGACGCTCTATACCTATGACAAGGACACCGCCGGCACCTCGACCTGCTACGGGGATTGCGCCCAGTATTGGCCGCCCATGCTCGCCGGCGCAGGCGCCCATGAGGCGGACTTCCTGACGCTGACCACCCGCACCGACGGAACCAAGCAGTGGATGGCCAACAACAAGCCGCTCTATACCTACATGGATGACAAGAAGCCGGGTCGAAGTGAAGGGCGACAACTTCCACAACGTCTGGCATGTGGTGAAGGTCCAGCAGTAGCCGGCCGGCATCATTAGTTCGACAACGCCCGCACCCGGGATCGAAGCCCGGGGCGGGCGATTTTCATTGTGGATCGCAGGAGAAAACGGCGGGCCGGCCAAGCTTGACATTCCGGCGCTTTGGCTCCATTGGCTCCAAGCCAATATCAGCCCGCCGGAGCTCGTTTCCACGCCATCATGCTTATCCTTGGCCTCAGCCCCACGAGCCATGATGCCACGGCTTGCCTTTTCGACGATTATCGCCCGCTCGCCGCCGTCTCTGAGGAGAGGCTGACCCGCCGCAAGGCCGATGGCGGGCGTGTTCCGGTCGCGGCGATCGAGGAATGCCTGGCGATCGCCGGTGTGCGCCATGACCAGGTCGATGCGGTGGTGACCAACCGCAGCCTGTTCGCCGAGCGCTATTACCGCCACTTCACCGGCTATCGGCGCGCCAAGGCCGTGCTGCGCCGGACGCTCGGCATCGAAAAGCAGAAATATTTCGATGTCGAATGCCATCGCTATGGCCGCACCGATGCGCTGGCGATGTTCGATGCGCCGCGCTTCCTGGCCGATCACGGCTTTCGCCCTGAAACGGATCTATCCTTCTGCAATCACCATCTGGCCCATGCGCTACCCTGCCTCTTCCACACCGATTGGCCGGAGGCGCTGCTCTATACGGCGGACGGGATCGGCGACAATACGCAGTACTCCATCCGCCTCTATCGCGACGGCAAGCTGGAGACGCTGTTCGGCGGCGATGAGCGGCTGCTGCAGCGGCGCAAGGTCGATGGGCTGGGCGAGGCCTATGGCATGGCGACGGCGGCGTTGGGCTTCATCCGCAACCGTCATGAAGGCAAGCTGACCGGCCTTGCCGCCTATGGCAAGCCGGTTCTCTACGACGCCATGGCCGCCCATTTTCGCATCGACGATAGCGGCCTGATCGACAGCGATTTCCCCGACTATGCAGCGATGGAGCAATTCATCGCGGGCGTCTTGCAAAAGTGTTCCGCGCGAAGATGCCGCGGCCTCTATCCAGCTGCTGCTGGAGAATTTTATCCTGGCCGCGGTGCGCCGCATCCTGACCTTGCATCCGCGCCGCTTCCTGGGCCTTGCCGGCGGCGTCTTCGCCAATGTGCGGCTGAATCAGCGCCTGGCCGAGGAGCTGCCGGTCGAAGAGATCTTCGTCTTTCCCGCCATGGGCGATCAGGGCCAGCCTTATGGCGGCGTGTTGGAATTCCTGCTGCGCCGCGACGGGATGGCGACATGGCTGGCTAACCGCCGCCGCATGGAGACACTCTATTACGGGCGCGATTTCGGTACGGCGATCGATGAGCGCTTCACCCGCGATGCGACGTTCAAGCAGCTATCGACGACGCCGGTCGATACGGCGGCCGAGCTGCTGCAGCAGGGCCGCATCGTCGCCATCTACAGCAAGGCGATGGAATATGGGCCGCGCGCGCTGGGCGCGCGCTCCATCATGGCTGCACCCATCGATCATGATATCAACCGTACCCTCAACGAGCGGCTCGCGCGCAGCGAGTTCATGCCCTTCGCCCCGGTGGTGATGGCTGAGGATGCGGATGACGTCTTCGACCTGGGGCCCGCCAAGCGCTATGCCGCGCGTTTCATGACCACCACCTGCCGCGTGCATGATCGCTGGCGCAACCGCATTCCCGCCGTGGTGCATGTCGACGGCACAGCCAGGCCCCAGGTCATCGAGCGGCCGCAAAACCCGCTCTATTACGATATTCTCGCCGCCTATAAGGCGCGCACCGGGCTGCCGGTGCTGGTCAATACCAGCTTCAACGTACATGAAGAGCCCATCATCAACAGCCCCGATGAATGCGCACGGGCGCTGTCCGATGGGCGAATCGATTTCGTCGTGACCGAGCGCGGCGTTTATGGCCTCGCCTGATAAGTCAACTGAGGCCAGAAAACTCGCGGAGTTGGCGGGCGCCGGGCGATTCATGCGGCTGATGCGCTATCTGGCGCTGGCCTGGCTGATGACAACGCTGATTGCCAGCACCGCCTCATTCATCACCTATCTGCACAAGCTGGACGTGGTGACGAGCGGGCAAAACCCCTATGCCGCCATACAGCAATGGGCGTCGCTGGCCTATTACCTGGTCTGGCTCGCCGTCAGCCTGCTGGCCTTTGCAGCCACATTTCAGAAACGCTTTCCGCTGCTGCCGTTCTATCTGCTGCTGGCGATCAGCTTCGAGGGAGCGGGTTACGTTTTCTATTTCGCGGCCTATCGGCAACTCTACCGGCCGACGCCGCGCATCCTGCTGCAGCGGTTCGATTCCCATCCCATCCTGGTGGCGATTCCGCATCCCGGCGATTTGGGCTTCGGTATCAGTCACGATGCCGATCACCGGCGAACGACGGTGAACGAGGGCAAGGTCGCCAACCCCCGCACCATCTACGTCTTTGGCGGATCGACTGCCTATGATACTGGCAACACCGATGCCAATACCTGGCCCAGCCGCCTGTCGGCGTTGCTGGGGCCGGATTTCGCCGTCGAGAATTACGGCGTACCGGCCTATAGCTCGCTGGAAGCCATGCTGCAGAGCCTGTTCGTCTTTCGTGATTCCCCGCCGGCTTGTGCGCTCTACTACGAAGGATGGAACGATCTGCGCAACGCCCATGTCACGGGGCTGCGCAACGACTATTCCGATCTCGAGCTGCCGCATATCGCAGCCTTCCTGCGGCCCTCGCGGCCCCAGGGCCTGCTTGCCAGCTACAGCGTGCTCTTCGGCCTGGTCGATACGATCATCAATCCTGCGCCGCGCGAGGCGTCGGTCACCGGCGAGATGAACGACCAGCCCGATGCGCGGCTGTCGCAGATCTATCGCGACAATATTCGGCTTATCGCGGCCATTGCCGGTCAGTTCCATGTCCGGGCGATCTTCGTCCCCCAGATCCTCAATTATGCTCAGCAGACCGGTGAGTTCCCCGCGGATCTGCCCTTCGTAAGGGCGAAGGATACCGAGAAGTTGATGGCCGCGTTGAATGCCGATCTGGCGGATGCCGCAGCCAAATCGGGCGCCGATTTCCTGCCGGCCCCGCTTTCGGTCGGCTGGGCGAACGGCGACTTCGTCGATAACGGCCACTTCAACGCGGCCGGTGCGCAGAAATTCGCAGCATCCATCGCCGAGGATGTGCGCCGCCTCTGCCGCTAGCTATTTGCCGCCATGCTTGAAGTACTGCACGGCACGCTCATGTTTCTCGGCGGCCTGGCGGCTGGCGAAGGTTCCGAGATTGCGCCGCTTGCCGGTCTTCGGATTCTTCTTGCGCGAGAACAGGCGGTACTGGCCTGAGGCGAGTTTGCGGATCATCGCGGTCTCCCTGGGACAGGAATGCGCAGCGCCTTCACATCTCGAAACCATGCTAAAGAAAGTTGGTTCCCTTCCATCGATCGGGCGAGCCGAGCATTTCCACCCCCCTCACGTCCTCCCCTCGTCGTTCTCGTCATGGGCGTCGCCGGCGCGGGCAAGACGACGCTCGCGCAATTGCTGGCCGAGCGGCTCGATTGCCGGTTCCTCGAGGGGGATGATTTTCACCCGGCGGCGAATGTCGAGAAGATGCGCCGGGGCGAGCCGCTGAGCGATGCCGATCGGCTGCCCTGGCTGCAGCAGATCGCAGCATCCATCGATGCATTGCAGGCGCAGGAGCGCTGCGGCGTGATCACCTGCTCGGCCCTTAAGCGGCGCTACCGCGAGATTCTGATCGGCCAGCGCAAAAATGTGAAACTCGTCTATCTGGCAGGCTCGATCGAGCTGATCGGCGGCCGGCTTGCCGCCCGCCAGGGACATTTCATGCCGCCCGCGCTGCTGGAGAGCCAGTTTGCCGCCCTCGAACCGCCGGGCGCCGACGAACATCCCATCATGGCCGATGCCGCGGAAGATCCCGCGGCGATCGTCGAGAGCATACTGCGGGCCCTCAAGAGCCAATAGAAAACGGCGGAGGCCGTAGCCTCCGCCGTTTCGCTCAAGTCAGACGAGCGAGCCGGTTTAGCGGATCGCGCCGGTGCGGATAAAGCCATCCTGGCCATTGGCCTCGACATGGCTCCATTCGCCGTTCACATCCAGCACCCGGACCTGGGCGCCGGCATTGACCACCGTGACGATGGCCGAGTTGCTATCCGGCTGCACCGTCACCGCGGCACCATCCGCCGTCACCGTCCTCATCGAGGAATAAGGATAGCCGGTGTTCGTGGTGGGATAGGTCGTTGGATAGGTCGTGCTGCCCGTATAGGTCGCCACGACATGCCAGGTACCGTCGATATTGTTGCCATTGGCATCGCCCGGGCCATGATCGTTCACATAGGTATAGAGCGGCATGCCATTGGACGTCGCCCACTGCATCTGGCCATCGGCGCGCTGGATCAGCGTCAGCCCGTTGGTGGAAACAGCACCCGCCGGCGCATAGACCGGCATCCAGTATTGCGCGCACTGGTCATAGCAGCTCGAGCGGCCGGGCGTATCCCGATCAAAGACATAGACCGTCATCCCGTTCGACGTGGTCAGCACCGTACCGGCAGGAGCCGGCGCCGACGCCGGGGTGTAGACCGGGGCCGGCGTATAGGCTGGCACGACAGGCGCCGGGGTCGGTGCGACGTAGCTGCTTTGATCGGGTGCGACGTAGCTGGGTTGATCGACCGGACGGCCAACACAGGCGGCCAGCAGGGCCAGGCCGGAGACGGCCAGCACCGGCTGCCAAAGCGATGATTTTCGCGGCATCGGACTCTCCTTGACTAGCCGAAAGTTCCGTCGGCGATTCGGAAGGATACTGTCCAATAACCCCGATGCCCGGCCGTTGGTTCAAGCTGTCGCGCGTGACTTCTGCGAGCGTTTTTATCCCGGCTACTCGCGCAGGATGGCGCGGCGGCGCGCGAGACTGGCGGCGGGCCAGAGCGCGTTCAGGTCGTAATAGACCTCGACCGCCGGCACGTCTTTGGGCAAGCCGACCCAAGGCAATTTCGAGCGGGTGAAGATATGCACATCGGGCGGCAGAGCCGAAGCATCGTCCAGCGTGCCGACGCGAACGAAGCGCAGCGCCGGCCGGCGGCCGTAATCGCTCCACAGCGCGGTGCGGCATGCGGCGCAGCGATAGATGTCATGGGGCCGGCCGCTGTCGGTGGGCATGCTGACCGGTTCCGGCCCGCCCGACAAAATCTCGATGCGATCCGTTTCGATCAGGGCGTTCAGCGCGAAGGCGCTGCCGGTCTGGCGCTGGCAATCGCGGCAATGGCAGCAATGAACGAACATGGGTTCGCTCTTGAGCCGATAGCGAATGGCGCCGCAGGCGCAGCCGCCTTCCAGAGGTTTGCTCATCATCCTTTCCTCTCCGTTCATTTGCCGGAACACCGGCAGAGGGTGGTTGCACAATGCCGACAGTTTACAGCCATCGCGGCCTCGACCATGCTGGCACTTGCCCCCAACACCAAAGGAGAGACACCGTGCTGGAAAAGGGAAAGAGCTATCTCATCACCATGTGGGCCGATATCGAGAAGCCGGTCGAATGGCATCACTGCAAGGTTGTCGAGGCCCATGACTCGATGGCCAAGGTCAGCCATGACGGCAAAACCGTTGTGATCAACCTCGCCTCCCGCGCCTTCATCTCCGCGGTGGAGGAGAAGTAGCGGCCAGCTTCAATCGCCATGCCCGGGTGCTAGCGCGCGCCCTTTAGAACCGTGCGCTTGATCCAAGCTTCGATCGTGTCGAGCACGAAGGCATCGACCTCCGCCTGCGGCTTGGCCGCCCGCTTCGGCACTTTAAGCGAATGATCGGCATCCTCGATGGCGCAGAGCTCAACCGGCGCCTTCACGCGCTTCAGCACCGGCCGTAATTCCTCGGGCGTGCCGAAGGCATCGCGCGCGCCCTGGACGAACAGCATCGGCGCCTTGATCGAAGGCAGGTGGCGATCGCGCAGCTTTTCCGGCTGCCCCGGCGGGTGCAGGGGATAGCCCAGGAAGACAAGGCCCCCAATATCGACAGGTTTTTCGGCATCGCCGGCGGCCGCCACCTGGGAAGCAATGCGCCCGCCCATGGATTTGCCGCCGATGACCAGCTTGCCCTTGGCAAGGGAGCCGAACTGCCCGTCATGAAACGCCTCGATCACCTTGCGATAGCATAGCTCGAGCGTGTCGTTGCGGTCGGGGATTCGCCGCCGGCGTTCCGTATAGAGGAAATTGAAGGTAAGGCAGCCGATGCCGCGTGCGGCCAGATCGCTCGCCATGCGCACCATGAAGGGGCTGCTCTGATTGGCGCCGGCGCCATGGGCGAGCACGATCGAAGCCGGAAGCTTGCCCTTCCTGGCCGGCGGATAAACAATCGCCGTGACCTGGTCTGTCGCGGAGATCGAGACTTTCATGGTTGTCGGCATGGCAGCGCTCCCGCAGTCTTAGGCTATCGTCCCGTCCATTGGACGATACTGACAAACCCGCTGCAAGTGGCGGTAGCTTGCGGGGAGAAGGAGGAACGAATGAAAGCACGCATCGACTGGATCAGGGACCTGACGTTTGTCGGCGAGAGCGGCAGCGGCCACGGCATCGTCATGTCGGCATCGAAGCAGACCGGTGCCCCGACGATCGCACCCTCTCCGATGGAATACGTGCTGCTGGGCACCGGCGGCTGCACGGCAACCGACGTCGTCGCGATCCTGGAGAAAGGGCGGCATGATGTGCGGGGCTGCGAGGTGACCCTCGACGCCGACCGCGCCGAGACTGATCCGAAGGTTTTTACGAAGATCCGGTTTCACTTCAAGGTCACCGGCAAGGGCCTGGCCCGCGACGTGGTCGAGCGCGCCATAACACTATCGGCTGAAAAATACTGCAGCGCCTCGGCAATGATCGGCAAGACGGCCGTGCTGTCTCACGACTTTGAGATCATCAACGAGGGTTGAGTGGCTTGACGCCTGTCGGCGGCCGGCGTGAAGTTAAAGGCGCGGCTACCCGAGAAGCGGCAATATTAGGTTCATAATTCATCACCATAGTGAGGCGACGGCGCCCACAGAAAGGGAAAAACATGTCCAACCACTTTACCGGCCTCAGCCTCGGCCCACCGCTCGGCGATCAACGGCTTGATCTGTGCGATCTCTACGCCTTCCAGGCGCCGGCCGATCCTGCGCGGACCGCGATCATTCTGAACGTAAATCCCAATGCCGATGCGCTTCATCCCGATGCCATCTACCGGGTGAACATCGATACCGACGGTGATTTGCTGACGGACCTCGCCTTCAGCTTCGTGTTTGCAAAGCCGCAAGGCGGCAGGCAGACGTTCAATGTGTTTCAGGCCAAGGGCGCGGAATCCCGTTCGCCCGAAGCCGTCGGCAAGAAGATCGTGAGCGATGCCGAGGCCTCCTTCGGCCCCAAGCCAAATATCGTCAAGGCGGGCGACTACACGTTCTTCGCCGGCAGCCGCAGCGACGCCTTCTTCTTCGATTTCGACGGCATCAAGAAACTGTTCGATATCCGCGGCAAACGAAATTTTACCGAGTATCACCCCAGCGGCGCGCCGCCCTGGACCGGCGTGGATTCGAACACCACTGCCAATGTCTTTTCCATGGCGGTCGAACTGCCGACCGGTGAACTGGCGCCGAAGCCTGAAATGAAGATCTGGGGTCGCTGCAGCCTGCGCCAGGATGGCAAGCTGATCCATGCCGACCGCGCCGGCCACCCCAGCGTCAGCAGCTTTTTCAACACGGACGATACCAAGCTGGAATACAACGCCAGCGAGCCGGTGAACGATCGCAAGCGCTGGCTCGAGCAGTTCATCCATCTGCTAGGCCACACGGGAAACTACTCGCGCGAGGAAGCGATCGCGGCGGTCGACACGGAGCGGACCCTGCCGGACGTGCTGAGTTTCGATCCGTCGAAACCCGCAAAATATCCCAACGGCCGCGTCTTCACCGATGACGTAATCGACTACCGGTTAGCGTTCCTCACCAAGGGCGAATGCCCACCCAGCGGATTGAAGCCGCATACCGACACCCTCAGGGAATTTCCCTATCTCGGTACGCCGCATCAGAAGTGAGGGCTGCGCAACTCTGCGATAGTCACAACGCCGCATGGCTTCCAGCGCGAGAGGCGCCATCAAGCAAATGTGACCGCCGTCGGGCAAGCGCCGCCGGGTAGTTCGGCGCTACAGTGGGAGTGAATTGGCGGCAGGAGAACTATCTTCACGCCTGCCGCCAGAGTCATGTCAAATCACTGGAGAGCCATGTGAGAGCGATTATCGCAGCCGCTGCCGTCGCGTTTGCCTGTGTGCTGGGACTCGCCGCCCATGCCGCTTCCTCGCCGCCCGACTATGCCGCCATCATCGCGGCACCCGACCGGACGGACGCCGACCGCAAGAACGACGACAGGCGCAAGGCCGTCCAGCTGCTGGCATTTACCGGCGTGCTGCCGGGCTGGAAGGTCATCGATATGGCGGCGGGCGCGGGCTATAGCACGGAGTTGATGGCCCGCGGCGTTGTCCCGAACGGCGTTGTCTATGCCCAGAACCCGCCCGACATGCGGGCCGAGGCAAAGAAGGGCATGGATGAGCGGATGACGCATGCGGCCATGACAGACGTCGTTCCCGACGTGCAAGCGTTCGACGATCCGGTGCCGCCGGGTGTCGGCAATCTCGATCTGATCACCTTCTTCTTCGGCTATCACGACACGACCTTCGAAAACGTCGACCGTGCCAAAATGAACAAGGCAATGTTCGACGCGCTAAAGCCGGGCGGCCATCTCGTTGTCGCGGACTACGCTGCGCTCCCCGGTGCGCCGATCACCACGGGCAAGACGTTCCACCGGCTCGATGAAGATATCGAAAAGCGGGAGCTTGAAGCCGCGGGCTTCAAGCTTGTCGATGAAGGCATGTTCCTGCGCAACCCCGCCGACCCGCGCAACATGCCGATCTTTCACCCGACGATCCCGATCGACATCTTCGTGCTGAAATTCGAGAAACCCTGAATTTCGGCAAGAAGCCGCTCGCGGCGCCCCATCAATATCGGGGCGTTCACTGCCTTCCCCGTAGTGGCTCCACGATTTGCTACCCCATCACCCCGACCCCTATAGTTCGGCAATGACGACTCATGAAGTGATGCCGTCTATGTTAAGTCGCAAGGGGTTTGACAGGCCTGCCTCGATGGCGCGCTGCCGCCGCACGCCGTTTGGGGCAAACGGACACGGTACTTAGGCGGCGTATGGGAGCAACGCTTATGTCGTCCAACCCAGCGCCCACCCACGGCCAAGCCATGGAAGGTGACGGCTTCTATAATCGCCACTCAGCGTTGCAGGCGTCCGGCATCGCGCTACTTCGCGATTTGTGGGCGGAAGCGGCGCGCGCTGTTCCATTTGGCGACGAGCCACTGGTAATTGTCGATTATGCCTCTTCGCAAGGCAAAAATTCGATGGAGCCGATGCGTACGGCCATCGAAGTGCTTAGAAGCAGGACCGGCCCTGATCGCTCGATCGAGGTCATCCACACAGATTTACCCGAGAATGACTTTTCTTCTTTATTCGCAGCTATTCAAACCGATCCGGCCAGTTACCTAGCCGGGCATCAAAACGTCTTTCCGGCCGCGATCGGCCGTTCGTACTTTGACCAGATACTTGCGCCCAATCGCGCCCACCTCGGGTGGAACGCCTGGTCGATGCAGTGGATGAGCAAATTGCCAACCGAAGTCCCGGACCATGTGCTGGCAGGAATGACGAATGTGCCGGACGCGATGAAACTCGTGCGAATCCAGCTGGCTGCCGATTGGCGTCGATATCTCGAGCTGCGCTCCCATGAGCTCCGTCCAGGTGGAAAGTTGCTGGTCGCCTATACAGGCAGGACCGCTTCGGAAACCGGATGGGAGCGGCCTCTCGGCGAACTCTGGGAGTCGTTGTGCGATATGGCTCGCGATGGAATGCTGGGTGCGGATGAGCCGAAGAGGATCACGATTCCAATCGGGCTGAGGACGATCGACGATGTCAGAGCACCGTTTTCGGCTGGCGATCCATTCTGCGGACTGCATCTCGAATATGCGGAGATCCTGAAGACAACCGACCCTTTCTGGGCCGAGTTTGAGGAATCGAGAAACGCCAGCCAGCTGGGTCAAAGGCGCGCGGATTCCATGCGTGCATGGGCGGGGCCCACAATCACCGGTTTGTTTGATCCACAGCGCGACAAGGTGGCGCTCGCAGATGAGCTGTTCGCCCGTTTCGCAAGGCGGATGTCGATGCATCCGGAAAAACACGAGCCTTACATGCTGGCTGTTGTTGTTGCGAAAAGGGGCTGACTGAGCCGCGGGTTTTAAGCTCGTCGATGAAGGCATGTTCCTGCGCAACCCCGCCGATCCGCGCAACATGCCGATCTTTCATCCGACGATCCCGATCGACATCTTCGTGCTTAAATTCGAGAAACCCTTACCTTCGGCAGGAATGCGCGGTGCATAACGTTGGCGGACCAGCCAGGCCTGCACCGCGCAGACCGAGTGGCGCGAACCACCGTTATCTATTCCTGGGGATCGTAGGTCATCGGCCGGAGATTGATAAAATCATCGAGGTATTCACAACGCTGGAGCATGGCGTGCGGAATTCCGAGAGAATCGTTTCCAAGATAGGCACCGCCGCGATTTTCTCTGCCCGCACTGTCAAGTTCACCGACGACCTCACCCCAGGCGTTTAAGGCGGGGCTACCTGAATTTCCGCGGAGGCCGTCTGCTGTGATTCCAGTCCAGAACTTCTTTTCTGCGCCTGGCTCGTTGTAATGATAGGGGCCCAGAATCCTGCCCCGGCTCCAACGACGCTTGAGAATATCCCGATCTTCAATGGGGCCGGCGTGCTTGTAAGTCCGGCTTGCAACATCGGGGTATCCAATCACATACACGGCGTCGCCCAGCGTATAGGAGCAGGCTTGAGCCAGGACGAGCGGGTGGCGGTTCCAAAGAGCACCATCGGCAACGGCCAATCTGAGCAAGGCAAGATCGGGATATTCAGAGCGGCGCACAATTTCCGCGCCATTGGCGCGGGCTGTCGGATTGGCAAAGTCAATGTCCGTGGCCGTGCGCAGGTCCACGCCGCCATCGCTGATCTCAATGTTCTCGCAGAAACCCAGCCCTATGCCGCAATTTCCTTGAACCACGTGATTGGCGGTTAAGAGATAGACATCCAGATGGTTGCTGCCAGTCGGCTCAACGCGCACAACGAAGGCGGTTCCAACCGCCCCCTTTCCCGCCACCGGCTCTACAAGGAAGGTGGAATCCCAAGCCGCCTGAACAGCCAGGGGCAGGCCAATCTTGCTGCTATGAAAACCCTCTTCGGCAAGACAGAGCGATGGAATCAGGAGGGTGAAAACCAGACTTCTCAAGAACACTTTGTGTATCCCTGCGGCTGAATCCATGCGCCGGCTTTCGGCGCCGGATCCTCCAGCCTTGTTGCTCCACCGGCAGCGAGTCTTGGCAATCTCAGCCATTCGCGATCTCGGCCGCTGGAGCCCGCATCGGCGCCCGTTATGGCACCGATGCGGTCGATCTGCCAAATCGCTTACGAGAAGAAGACGCTGTATTGGACGCTCAGAATCTGGCCGTTTTGCACATCGACGAGCAAAGCGTCAGTGCCGTTCTGAACCCACACATAGCCATAGGGCGGGTCGATCAGTCCGAAATTGTAGTAGCCGGTCAGCCAATAGTTCTGGCTCCAGAACAACCGGGGCAGGATCTGGCCATAAGTCCAGCGCTGGGCGTACCAGCCGTGCGGCCGCTGATAGGTCTGATAGTGGTAGCGCTGATTCGAGGTCCGATTCCACTGGTAGGAATGCGGATTGAAGTCTCGATGATACTGCTGCCACTGCGGCGGCTGGTGGCCGGGCCGGTAAGCCGTCCAATCGTAGCGCTGCCGCGCGTAGGTATTGTTGTTCGGCTGGCCGTTCTGCCACTGGCCGTTCTGATTGTTCTGCCACTGGCCGTTCTGCCATTGGCCGTTCTGCGCCTGGCCGTTCTGATTGTTCTGCCACTGGCCGTTCTGCCATTGGCCGTTCTGCGCCTGGCCGTTCTGATTGTTCTGCCACTGGCCGTTCTGCCACTGGCCATTCTGCGCCTGGCCGTTCTGATTGTTCTGCGGCTGGCCGTTCTCTGCCACTGGCCGTTCTGGATCTGGCCGTTCTGGGGTTGGCCGTCTGGGGCTGACCATTCTTCGGCACGCCGTTTTGGGTCTGGCCGTTCTGGGGTCTGGCCACTCTGGGGCTGACCATTCTGCGGCACGCTGTTTTGGGTCTGGCCGTTTTGCGGCTGGCCGCTCTGGGGCTGGCCGCTCTGGGGCTTGCGGTTCGGGTATTGACTGTCCTGCGGCTGCTGCCCGGTCTGATACAGCGGATCGCTGTTGTTCGTGTAGGGGGAAGCGGCAAATGCCGAGGGGTTGACGATTGCCGAGGCCGACAGTGCTATCGCTCCCGCGACCGACAGGATGCCAGTTCGTTTAAGGGTCCTCACCACGCTGTTTGTCATTCTTGTTTCACCTTCAATGGAATGGCCGCCGAAGGCATTTGCCTTCGAATGGACGGGTCGGACTGTGAAGCGGTGCGGGAATTGCGAGCTTTGTTAAAGGGGTCGCCGCACGGCGCCCCCGCCTGCTCGCTGCTCAAATCGCTTCGATTGGATTGCCAAAGGCAATTGCAGATGAGGCAAAATGAGGTTGGTCATAGTGAGAACCCGCGAAGTGCCGATTTGATCCTCGGCACTGCTCGTGGCCGATGCCGTTGGGCAGGCAGCGCAACTTAGGTGTTCGTGGGGTCGAAACTGACCGCGGTTAGCCTTTCGAGCGATATTCTCCCGAGCCCAGGCCGTGACTGCGGAAAGTGCGGCAATTACGCGCCCGGGAAACCGGACGCCGATCCTCTCCGCCGTGGCCAGCATGATGTTGACCCAGATGAATGAAGCTTCTGGAGAGTGTCACGCTTGAACCAGCAGGTTCCTGCGGTCACCCCGCGGATTCGGAGCCGCTGCCAATTGGCCATACCGAAGCGGAACAAGCTTCCGCTGGTTGAGTCAGCCAAACGTCAGCTTTTGGCCCATAGCGGAAGTGGCGCCTGATGTCCGCGATGTCCATATCCAGAATAGCGCTGCGGCGAGCTCCAGCAGAACTCGCTACAGAGCCCTCACCTGCCCGGCATTTTTTGCCGCAGCTGGCTCTATTCGGCGGCCTTGGTCTGAGATGCGGCGGCGCGCGGCTGGTAGATGCAATAGATTTTCCGCACATAACCCTCGCATCGCCAATCGCAAATTGCACCAAGCGGCACAAAAAATGTATCGCCCGCCCTCGAACCTCCGCTGATTGCCGTCCCCATCCGTGAGGGTGACGGCGCCCTCGAGGATATGCATCAGCTCGTGACGCGGAAACGGAATAGGCTTGCGCCAATAGGCGGTGGTGTCCCACACCCCGACGCTCCATTGCCCCGTTATGTCGGCGAAATACTCATGCGCATGCTGCGCAGGCACGCCGCCGCTCAACAGCAATTCGGCGGCAGGCGGGGTACTCGTTGTCAGTTTCGCCAACGGGTCTGGACGGAGAACATGCAGCGCGGTGCCATTATCCGGCTTCATTCCGGAAACATCGTCGAAGATGACGAAGTATTTTCGCAGATACCCAGGCTGCTTCCACTGGCACACGAGGCCCTTTGGGATCAGAAAGCTGTCGCCTGGATTTACCGTCGTCTCTCGCCCGTCAGCCTCGACGATCGTGACCGAGCCCTCCAGCACGACCATGAATTCGTGAACGGGATAGGGACCTTGCTTGCTTGTGAACGCGGTGCAATCCCATACGCCTGCACTCACGCCATGCTTGTCGTCCTTTAGATTGAAATGGCCACGCTGCACCGGATTTCCGCTTTCAAGCTCGGAAGCGGGAATGTCTTCCCAACGTTCGAGTTCGCCCCCGGGGCCCATTGGTTCAAAACGAAAGATGCCTGGCGAATTCATGGCCTACCTCGCTGATGGTGCAGAGCTTGAAATTAGTCAAACCGTGCCGCGCCGTGAAGCGATCTTAAGCCATCGCCTCGAAGCGGCGCACCCTAAAGCAGGACGCTATCGCCAGTTTATCGCGCTGAATATATCCGAGTAGTCGTCGGTCCAGGCGCGCACCGAAGGATCGGCGACCAGGGGCTGCCAGGCGCTGCCGGGCGCATTCAAAAACGAAAGTGCCGAATCCCGTTTCGCGAGCGCGACCCAGAGGGATGAGGGGTTTTCCCACGGCTGTGCCGGCACGGGCGGGTTGTAGGAGAGATAGAGCCCGGCGGCCCCGACATCGTGGGCGATGGCGCTGACGATCGGAAGCAGCCTGAAATACCGGTTGGAGATGTGCAGCAGAACGATGCCGTCGGGTGCGGTCTTGCGAAGGTAGATTGCCAGCGCTTCGCGGGTGAGAAGATGCACCGGAATGGCATCGGAACTGTAGGCATCGAGAATCAGCAGGTCGAATTGCCCGTCGGCGACGCCTTTCATCGACAACCGCGCGTCGCCCAGGATGACCTGGCTGTCGCCGCCGCATTCGGAGAGGAAATGGAAGAACCGGGTATCGCGGGCCACCCGTTCGACGGCGGGGTCGATTTCATAAAACGTCCAGCTTTGCCCCGGATGCCGATAACAGGCCAGCACACCCATCCCCAGGCCAATCACGCCGACCCGGTGAAGGCGGTCCGGCGGCAACGCGGCAAACAATTGCCCGGCGGGTCCGCTGGCGTTGTAGTAGCTAATGGGCTTTGCCCAGCGCGCCTGATCGGTGAATTCGGCGCCATGCGCAATGACACCGTGCAGCAGGGTGACAAACCGCCCGTGATCTTCCAGGCGGACGCGAAGGACGCCGAAAAAACTGCGATCCTGCGCCAGTGTCTGGGCCTTCAGGTCCAGGATACCCGGCACGAACAGCAGTGCCGCCAGGCTTAGGCACAATGCCAGCGGCCGTGCCTGGGCGCTGAGAAGGATGAGGGCGCCGGCAACGCAGATAACGACGAAGACCGATTGCCCGAAAAGGTCGCGATGGTCCTCGGCAAAGTTGACGCCAATGCCCATGCCTATGCCGGCCACCAGCATCAGGGCCATGGCGGCAGGCCAGAAGAGATCGCTGAAGGCGAACTTCCTGAACCCGGTTTCGGGCCAGCGCAGCAAGCAGGAAAGCGCCAGCATCAGAGGATATTCGTAGACGGCCGAGAAGATCACCGGCGCCAGCAGCGCATTGAATACTCCGCCGAGCACGCCCCCCATCGAAACCCACAGATAGAATTCCGTCAGCCGCTCGACCGGCGGCCGCCGCCTCGCCAGTTCACCATGGCAAACCAGGGCGATAACGAAGAAACAGGCGAGATTGGCCCCTAAACGAAGCAGGCTCGCCGCCTGCTCGACGAAAGGTAGCGACACGAGGATCAGCAAATAGACCTGGAGTTTGAGAGTCCACTGGCGCCCCGGCAGCGTTCGCCGCCCGAATGTGATGACGAAGCTCAGAAGATATAGCGCGAGCGGAATGACCCAGAGCAGCGGAACGGCGGCGATGTCGGTGGAGATATAGGTGGTGACGCCGAGCAGCAGGCTCGATGGTACGAACGCAAGCGCAAGCCAGATACCTCGTTCCTTCCACGCAATGCCGGCCGGTGCACGGCTTGCATGCTGCCGCGGGCTCGCCACCGCCGGCGCTCGCACAAGCGCGTACCCGCAGGCAAGCGTGAACAAGGCAAGCAGGCCGTAGCCCAGCGTCCAATAAAGCGTCTGGTGCAAGAGCGTCAGGGCCGGCTCGATCAGGATGGGAAAACTGAGCAGCGCAATCAAGCTGCCGAGATTGCTCGCCCCATAAAGGAAATAGGGATCGCTCGCCGCCGGATGCCCGGTCTCAGAAAACCAGCGCTGCAGCAGCGGCGCCGTGGCAGAGAGAACGAAAAACGGCAAGCCGATCGTCGCGGTCAGCGCGCCGATCAACCACCAGACCGGCCATGCTGCAACTGGCGGCAAGCCTATCGTTCGCAAATCCGTCGGCAGGAAAAGAAAGCCTGCCGCCAGCAGCAGCACCTGGACCAGCAGCTGGATCCGGCTCGAGAGCCATCGGCTGCTGGCATAGGCATAGGCGTAGCCGGCCAGCAGGCTGACCTGAAAGAACAGGACGCAGGTGTTCCAGACGGCAGGCGCCCCGCCCAGAAAGGGCAGGAGCATTTTCGCCGTCATCGGCTCCATGAGAAACAAGAGGGACGCGCTGAGAAAAAGCGTAAACGCATACAGGGGAAGCAACGGCTTGATCATGTGCCAGGGCGCCTGCGAATCAACTCGGCAAAATTCGATCGAGGAACAATTCGACCAGCTGGACGAAACAGTGGCGCGAAGCCGCCCGCATATGAACGCGTCGATTTAATTGGTGCCCCCGGTCGGACTCGAACCAACACGCCCTTGCGGGCAACAGATTTTGAGTCTGCCGCGTCTACCAATTCCGCCACGGGGGCACCGGGCCGTCCGGCAGAGCGGGCGCCATCATAGCCAGCGATTTTCGCGGCGCAACCGAGAGCCTGTTGGCTCATGGTTCGACGGGCTCACCATGAGGATTTCCAAGAATCCTCACCCTGAGCTTGTCGAAGGGTGAGACCTATCCCGCCCCGATCGGCAGCGCGGTCGTGCTCTTCACCTGTTCCAGCACGATATGCGAGCGCGTGGTGGCCACGCCCGGCATGGGGATGACCACGTCCATCAGGAATTGCGAAAAGCTCGCCAGATCCTTCGCCACGATGCGCAGCTGGAAATCGCCATCGCCGGTGATCGCCAGGCATTCGACGATTTCGGCCCGGCGCTCCACCACCTCGCGGAAGCCCTTGATATTGGCCCGGGCGTGTTTTTCCAGGGTCACCGTCACCAGGGCCGTGATGCCCAGGCCCAGCGTGGCGGGATCGAGAAAGGCGCCGTAACCGCGAACCGCACCGGCTTCCTCCAGGCGCTGGAGGCGCCGCGCGCATTGCGAGGGTGAGAGCGCCACTTCGCCAGCCAGCGCCACATTGGTGATCCGCCCGTCGCGCTGGAGAGCGGCCAGGATCTTGCGGTCGAAATCATCCAGATCGATCATGCGGGAATCTCCCGGAATTATGGCAACCCGCGGCGTTTTCCACCGTTATTCTGCCATAAGTGGCAGCAGAACGCGCGGAAACTTCATGCCGTCCGCGGCATTATATCAAGGCGAGATTGGCCCCAGGGACATGAGTCCAGGGCAGGAGGTTCACCCATGCTGGCCCGGAAATTCGACGACGATATCGCCGCCGACTACACGCTCGAGCAGCCCTATGGGCGCTACACCAGCGTCGATCACGCGGTCTGGCGCAAGCTGTTCGAGCGCCAGGGCGCCCTGTTGAAGGGCCGCGCCTGCGACGAGTTCCTGAACGGCCTCGCCGGACTCGGGGCCACCAAGGACGGCATCCCGCATTTCGAGAAGCTGACCGAGGCGCTGATGAAGGCGACCGGCTGGCAGATCGTCGCCGTGCCGGGCCTCGTGCCCGACGATGTCTTCTTCGCTCATCTCGCCGCCCGGCGCTTTCCCGTCACCTGGTGGATCCGCAAGCCCGAGCAGATGGATTACCTGCAGGAACCCGACGCCTTCCATGACATCTATGGTCATGTGCCGCTGCTGATGAACCCCGTCTTCGGCGATTACATGCAGGCCTATGGCGAGGGCGGGCTGAAGGCGCTCAAGCTGGGCGCGCTCAATTATCTCGCGCGGCTCTATTGGTACACGGTGGAGTTCGGCCTGATCCGCACCAAAGAGGGTCTGCGCATCTACGGTTCCGGCATCGTCTCCTCGCGCGGCGAATCCATCTATTGCCTCGACAGTCCTGCACCGAACCGCATCGGCTTCGATCTGCTGCGCATCATGCATACCGGCTATCGGCTGGATAATTTCCAGAAGTCCTATTTCGTCATCGACAGTTTCGATGAGTTGTTCGCGGCCACGCGGCCGGATTTCGCGCCCTATTACGAACAGCTTCGTGCTCTGCCGCAGATTCCCTCGGGCGATATCGTGGCGGGCGACCGTGTCATCCATCGCGGCACGCGCGAAGGCTGGGACCCGCGCCCGGACGCCTGACCCGCGCCTAGAAGTGAATCCCGCACTCCGTCTTCTCCCGGCCCGCCCAGCGGCCTGAGCGAGGATCGGCATCGGGTGCGACCCGCTCGGTGCAGGGCATGCAGCCGATGGAAAGAAAGCCGTCCTCCTCCAGCGGATGGTGCGGCAGGCCACTCGCGGTGAACTCTGCCTCGATGCGTTCGCGCGGCCAGCGGGCCAGCGGGTTCAGCTTGATCTTCTCGCCCGAGGCTTCGATCACCGGCATGAATTGCCGCAACGCGCCCTGGTAGCGTTTGCGGCCCGAGATCCAGGCATCGAAACCGGCGAGCGCCTGCTGCAACGGTGCCACCTTGCGCAAGGCACAGCAGCCATCGGGATTGCGATGGGAGAGCAGGCTGTCCGGATCGCCCGCGGCAAGTGCTTCCGGCGCAGGCTTCACGATGCGCAGATCGGTCAGGCCGAGGCGGCGCACCAGCTCGTCGCGATAGCGCAAGGTCTCGCCGAACAACTTGCCGGTATCGAGAAAGATCACCGGCAGGCTGCGATCGATCTCCGCCACCAGATGCAGCAGCACCGCGGCCTCCGCACCGAAGGAGGAGACCAGGGCAATGCGCCCGGGAAATTCATGCTCGATGAAGGTCTGCAGCAGCGGCCCGGCATCGAGCCGGTCATAGGCTTGGGTCAAATGCCGTACGCGATCGCTGACGCTCATATCGCCCTCCGCTCTGACAGCCGAGGCGATAATCGCCCCGCTTTAGCTGCATTTGTTGAGCGCCCGCAAGCTGATTGCTCAAATCGGCGCTTGTTCGTCGCGATGGGGTGAGCCGGCCGGAAGCGAAAGACCCGAAAACAAAAACCCCGGCCAAAAAGCCGGGGTCTTTTCTACGGACCTCCGACCTGTTTAGCGGTTTGTTTTACGTGGCCGCAAGCCGGTCGGCTCAAATCACCACGACGCCCTGACATTATCATCCCGCCCGCACCCGTCAAGGCGTTACGCGCCGGAAACCACGGCGCAGGCGAGGCGTTTTGATCCTGCCCTTTGCACACTGCGCCGGTTCGCCGCAGCAAATGCCGGGCTAGGCGCTGGGCGTCGTCGTTGCCATGCTCTATCCTGAAGACACCATGAATCAGCAATCGCCCTCGTCGCGATCGATCCCCCTCATCGTGCTCGCCGGCTCGATCGCGGCTCTCGCGATCGCGCTCGCCAGCCAGTACATCGGCGGGCTGCTGCCTTGCCAGCTCTGCATCTGGCAGCGCTGGGGCTATGCCGGTGCCATCGCGCTCGCCGTCATCGCCCTGCTGCTGCCTCGTCCGCTTCGCCCCTATGGCGCGCTGCTGGCCGCACTCGGCGTGCTGGCTACCGCCGCAATCGCGCTGTTCCATACCGGCGTCGAGTATCACTGGTGGCAGGGTCTCGCGAGCTGCGGCAGCAATCTCGATACCAGCCAGCCGTTATCGGCACTCGAGCAGCAGCTTCTCGCAACACCGGTCATTCCCTGCGACCGGCCGGCCTGGACCATGTTCGGCATTTCCATGGCGGGCTACGATTTTCTGTACGCAACCGCGCTCGGCCTGTTCTGCCTGATCGGCGCCGTCGGGTTGATGCGCCGGCGATGAATGAGGCTCCCGCCAGGCGCCGCTCACTGCCCGGCGATCCCACGCCGGCCGAGGCGATCGCGCGCGTCATCCGCGTCGACCAGGCCGGCGAATACGGCGCGCGGCGCATCTATGAAGGCCAGCTCGCGGTGCTGAAGCATGGACCTGCGCGCAGCGCCGTCGAACATATGGCCGCGCAAGAGAAGAAACACCTTGAGGCCTTCGATCGCATCATGGTGGAGCGCCGGGTGCGGCCGACGGCGCTGGGCCCCCTCTGGCATGCGGCGGGTTATGCGCTGGGTGCGGCGACCGCGCTGCTGGGCGCCAAGGCCGCCATGGCCTGCACCGTTGCCGTCGAGGAAGTGATCGACGCGCATTATGCGCGCCAGGCGGCGGCATTGCCGGCGAGCGAGGGCGAACTCAAGCGCACGATCGAAACCTTCCGCGCCGAGGAGATCGATCATCGCGATCTGGGCCTGGCCCATGGCGCCAGCGAGGCGCCCGCATATCCGCTGCTGACCGGGGCGATCAAGGCCGGCTCCAGGCTTGCCATCTGGCTGGCGGAGCGGATCTAGCAACAGCATCCGCAACGCGCCGCGGGCTTGTTTCCAAGCCTGCCCATGCTATGAAGAGCGCGCTGCGAATTTTCGTGGCATGAACGGCCGCGGTTTGATTGCCTTTGGGGGGCGGTCGAAGCCAGATGCCCGATCTCGAATCCGGATTGAAGCCAGCCGGGGCGATCGCCCCGGCCAACGATTCGGCCCCGCCCGGGCTGCCCGCCTCCGCTACGTCGGCGCCCGTGAGCTGGCTCGGTCTTGCCGGATTTGCCGCCAGCCTCTTCCTGGTGCGCTATCTCGGCCTGTCGCCGGTCGGCACCATCCTGGTCGTGCTGGCGGTGACGGCGCTACCGATGCTGGCCGTCGATATCCTTGTCTTCAAGGTGCACCGGCGGGCAACAACGGGGCTCGACTGGAGCCGGCCGCCCGATTTCAGCCTGCAGCGTTCGCTGGTGAAACTGCTGGGTCTCGCGGCGACGCTCGCGGTGCTCGCCCTCGGCTATTGGCTATTTCCCGAATACCGCGGCCAGCAATACACAATCGTCTTCGACTTCTTCAAAGCCACCGGCCCCTATCTGGCGGTGGCGACGCTGATCTATGTCGTCGTGATCGATGCCTATATGGCCGAGCCGCGGGACGGATACTGGCAAGCCGGTTGCCTCGTCCTCGGCCGCTTCGGCGCGGTCGACAAGGTCACCCTCGGCCAGTATTGCCGGGGCTGGCTGATGAAGGGATTTTTCATCCCCTTCATCATTTCGGTCTTCATGTCGAACATCGATTCCGTGTTCGCCACTACGTTGCTCAAGGGCGAATGGAGCTTCGGCTCGTTCTACGAATTCGTCTATCCCCTCAGTTTCGCCCTCGATACCGCGTTCGGCGCGCTGGGTTATCTGCTGACGCTGCGCCTGGCCGATACGCATTTGCGCTCGACGGAGCCGAGCGTGCTGGGCTGGCTCGCGGCCCTGATCTGCTATCCGCCCTTCTGGCCCTTCCTCTACGACCGCTATCTGCCCTATGACGCCCATGCGGTGTTCTGGGGCAGCTGGTTCGAGGCGGTGACACCGCTCTTCTGGCTCTGGGGCACGATCATCATGGTGCTTCTCTGCGTGTTCGCCTGGGCGACCGCCACATTCGGCTGCCGCTTTTCCAACCTCACCCATCGCGGGATTCTGACCAACGGTCCCTATCGCTGGAGCAAGCACCCTGCCTATGTCTCGAAGGTGCTGAGCTATTGGCTGATCACGATGCCTTTCATCGCCAGCACGGGGCTGGCCGATGCGATCCGCGGTTGCCTGATGCTGGCGCTGGTGGGCGGCATCTATTTCGTTCGGGCCCGCACGGAAGAGCGCCACCTTTCCCGCGATCCAACCTATATCGCCTATGCGCTGTGGATGAACGATCACGGGCTGCTGCGATGGCTGGGCCAGGCGGCACCGTTTTTCCGCTATCGCCCGCCGGCGGAGAGGTAGCCTCGAAACAACGATCGAGGCGCGGGTCCTCAGCTCGGATCGAGTTCGGTATCCCAGTAGAGAAAGTCGCGCCAGCTATGGTGCAAATAATTGGGCGGGAAAGCCCGCCCATTTTCCTGCAACTCGAATGTCGAAGGCTGCGCCGGTTTACTTCGCGGGAACATCCCCGTCTGCTGTGGCAAGCGGTTGCCTTTGAACAGGTTGCAGTTCTGGCAAGCGGTGACCACGTTGCTCCAGGTCGTGCGCCCGCCGCGCGAGCGCGGCACGACGTGGTCGAAGGTCAGCTCATGGGTGGGGCAGCAGCGCCCGCAATATTGACAGCTGAAGCTGTCGCGCAGGAACACGTTGAATCGCGTGAAGGCCGGGCGGCGGTTCAGCGGGATGAACTGCTTCAGCGCGATCACGCTGGGCAGCTTCATCTCGAAGTTCGGGCTGTGCACCACGCGATCGTATTGCGAGACGATGTTTACCCGATCGAGGAACACCGCCTTGATCGTTTCCTGCCAGGGCCAGAGAGACAAGGGGAAGTAGCTCAGCGGCCGGAAATCGGCGTTGAGAACGAGGGCGGCACAACTCTCGGGCGAGGCGTTCATCAATGCTGCAGAACCCTAGACCTTCATATTCTGTGGATAGATTTAGCGGCTGGCTGCGGAAAACACAAGATTTGGTGGGTCGCCCGTCGCAAACTTCACGCGGTTGTCATGAGGCTTCTGGTTTGGAAGAAAATCCGCGAACCAGGAACCGGCCGCCCAGCATCAGCCCGCGTTCATCGATGCTATGGGGCAGCCTGGGCCTTGTCTCCACCGTCACCGGTACGCCCGCTTCGCCCAGCGCCTTTTGCGCCCAGGCGAGTTCGCTATGGGGCACCACCGTATCGGCATCGCCATGAATCAGGAGCACCGGCGGGCGCGAGCGGATTTCGCTCGCCAGCTCCTGCGGGCCGATCAGCGCGCCGGAATATCCCACGACGGCGGCCGGCGCCTTGGCCCGGCGCGGCGCCACGAACAGCGACATCATCGTGCCTTGCGAAAATCCCACCATCGCCATCTTCGAATCGTCCAGCCCGCGCGCGGCCAGCGCCGCGTCGATATAGGCATCGAGCAACGTCGCCGCGGCGCGCACGCCGGCGAGGCGCGCGGCTTGCGAATCATCCGCCAGGCTGAACCATTGATGACCGAAGGGCGCCATCTCGCAGGGAAAGGGGGCGTTCGGGGCCACGAACTCTGCCTCGGGCAGCAGTGGCGCCCAAGGCGGTGCCAGGCCGATCAGATCGTTGCCGTCGGAACCATAGCCATGCAGCAGCACCACGAGCTGCTTGGGCTTGCCGCCCGATTGCGGTTTCTGCACCGGACCGGAGAGTTCGAAAACATCACGCATCGTCAGGCTTTTCCTTTTTTGGCGCCGCTCGATTTCCTGGCGCTGGTCGATTTCTTGGCGCGTTTACCCGCGCCAGCCTTCCCTATCACGCGCCTGGCAGTCTTCGGCTTGTTCATTCTCGTCTCCTTGGCCTGCTGCGCCTTGACCGCGTAGTAATGCCAAAGCAGGCGCGATGCGACGCTGCGCCAGGGCCGCCAGGCCTCGCTCATGCGGCGAAGTGCGGCCTCGTCGGGGCGCTTGCGTTTGCGCTTCACCAGCCCGGCGGCTTCGCGCAGCGCCAGATCGCCCGCCGGCATGATGTCGGGCCGGGCGAGGCAGAACATGAGATAAATTTCCGCCGTCCAGCGTCCGATGCCCTTCAAGGCGATCAGCGCGGCAACTGCCTCGTCATCGCTCAAGCCAGCGATGGCCTCGAGATCGAGTGCTCCGCCATGGGCCGCTTCGGCCAGGCCGCGGGCATAGATCACCTTTTGCCGGCTGAAGCCGATGGCGCGGAAATGGCCCTCCTCCAGATCCAGGATGCTGCGTGGCGTCGTGGCGCCGATCTTGTCTTCCAGCCGCTTGGCAATAGCGCGGTAGGAATGGGTCGAAATCTGCTGGGCCAGGATGATGTCGAGCAGGGAAGCAAAGCCGGCGGGACGGCTGCGCGGCGGTGGCGCCCCCACCTCTTTGTAAGCGCGCGCCAGGTCGGGATCCTGACGGCCGAGCGCGCGCAAGGCTGCAGCCAGCGCCTTGCCCTCGATTTCCTTCTGCACCAAGGTCATGGCTCCATCATGCCGACCTCACCCGCCACCGTCACCCGATTCGCGCCCAGCCCTACCGGGCGGCTGCATCTGGGGCATGCCTATTCGGCGCTGTTTGCTGAACAGGCTGCAAGAAGCAAAGGCGGGCGGTTCCTGCTGCGCATCGAGGATATCGATCGCCTGCGCTGCCGCGCCGAGTTCGAAGCAGGCATCTATGAGGATCTCGCCTGGCTTGGCCTGACCTGGGAAACGCCGGTGCGCCGGCAATCCGAACATCTCGACGAATACCGTTCTGCCCTCGATCGCCTGGCTTCAGCGGGTTTTCTCTATCCCTGTTTTTGCAGCCGCAAGGAGATCGAGGCCGAGATCGCCCGGGCCACCTCGGCCCCGCAGGGGCCGGAAGGAGCGCTCTATCCCGGCACCTGCCGCGCGCTCAGCGCGACCGAACGGGCATCGCGTATCGCCGACGGACGGCCCTATGCCCTGCGTCTCGATGTTGCGGCAGCACTGGCCGCGACAGGCCCGCTCAGCTGGCATGATCTGGATCGCGGCGAGCTGCAGGCCGAGCCCGGCCTGATGGGCGATGTGGTGCTGGGCCGGCGCGATGCGCCCGCCAGTTACCATCTCGCCGTGACCCTGGACGATCATCGTCAGGCTATCAGCCTGGTGACCCGCGGCGAGGATCTGCTCGGCGCTACCCATATCCATCGCCTGCTGCAGGCCTTGCTCAAGCTGGATACGCCCGCCTATCGCCACCACCGCCTGCTGACCAATGAGCATGGCGAGCGGTTGGCCAAACGCGATGGGGCTGAGGCGCTGGCAGCATTGCGGGCCGCGGGCGAAAGGCCGGCGCAATTGCGCGCCCGGTTAGGCTTCTGATTCTCATGTTCTGGGGGCTTCTAACCCTTTATTGGTAGGACAATCGATGTCCAGGTACGGACGTTTTGGCCTTGTTGGAAGGCTGCATCAGCCCAACATCCTGTCGAGGCCCGTTCTGTTGCTTGGCCGCTGCCATGGCCTGCCGCCGCTGCTGGCCGGATGGCGCAAGTTTGTATAGTCCTACCCCGCCTAGTGTTACCCCACCCGCCCGATTGGTGACCCGCCGCCGATGATCCCCGTCTCCGAAATCAGCGCCCTGCTGCAGGTCGTCGTCGTCGACCTGGTGCTGGCCGGCGACAACGCGATCATCGTTGGCCTGGTGGCCGCAAGCCTGCCGAAGGAGCAGCGCGCCAAAGTCATCATGATCGGCATCCTGGCGGCGACCGCGCTGCGGATCGTCTTCGCCGTCGTCACCACCCAGCTGCTGCAGATCATCGGGCTGACGCTGGCCGGCGGCTTGCTGCTGCTCTGGGTCTGCTGGAAGCTGTGGCGCGAGCTTCGCGCGCAAGCGAAATGCAAGCCGGGCAGTGTCGAGGCATCTCACGTGAAACCGGCCAAGACGCTGCGCCAGGCCGTATTCCAGATCGTGCTCGCCGACATCTCCATGTCGCTGGATAACGTGCTGGCCGTCGCCGGCATCGCACTGCATCACACCTGGGTCCTGATCGCGGGCCTGGTGCTGTCGGTGACGCTGATGGGTGCGGCAGCGGCCATGATCGCCGGCGTGCTGAAGCGCTATCCCTGGATTTCCTATATCGGGCTTGCCACCATCTTCTATGTCGCGGTGAAGATGATCTATCACGGCTCCGTGGATGTGGTCGACGGCGACCGGTGTGACGGGCTAACGAGACTACGTTCTAGAGCCGCAGGCCCTCTACGATCGCGACATAGCCGGGATCGTCAGGCGAGAGATAGCCGCGGCGCACCAGGAAATCGATATTCACCAGTGCCACATTGAACTTGAAGTCGTCGGTGGCGCTGAGCCGCTCGCGAACCTGGTCGATGGGCCAGAGGTAAAAGTCCTCGATCTCGCCATCGGTATTCACCGGCCGAAAATCCGCCGGCAGCGCTATGTCGTAGACGAAGCAGATATCGTTGCGCAGGCCCTCGACGCGCTCGGTCACGTAGCTGACGATGCCCGCCGGCCTGGCCGTACGCGCCAGGGCAGGAGCCATGCCGGCTTCTTCACCGCATTCCTTGACCACATTGTCCATCAGGCTGAGGCCGAGCGGCTGCCCACCCGCCACCAAATGGTCGAGCTTGCCCGGCGCCGTCTGCTTGGTCTTCGAGCGCTTGGCGACCCAGAGCTTGAGAGCGGTGCCATCGCCAGTGAAGCCGTTGATATGCACCCCATAGGCGCGCACCCCGAACAGCGGCACTGCGGCGCGCTCCATCTGCAGCAACGGCTGGACGTAGAAATCGGTCCCTACCGGATAGGGCTCGTCGCGCCAACCCTTGATCATGCCCTCGGCGCGCAGCCGCTCCAATACCTCGGCCATGGCAGCGCTGCGCTGGGCGAAGTCGCCAAGCCCCGGCGCCATCTCGACAGCCGCATCCGAGATGTGGAAAGCCTTGGGGAAATCCTTGAGCCGGCCAGCGAAATCATGGGTCACCCAGCCGACCTGCTGCCCGGCCACCTGAAAGGGACGATAGCGGCTGCAATTCCACCGCCGGCAGGCTTCGATACGGTCCAGGAAACTCATGAGTGGCCCTCGATCATGGGCAGGCAAGATAAAGCCTCCGCGGACGGCATGTCGAACCTTGGCTGCCGGGGCAAATAACAAAGTCGCATCAATCGGTTGGCCGCGCCCGGGACCTTGCAAAAACCCTGATGGAGACAAGGGTTAACCAGTTCGAGCGCCCACTTTGCCGGAGTCGCGCCAACGAGTAGAATGATTCGAATGCGTGCAATGCATGACATGGGGGGTTTGCCGGCCGGTGCCGTCGAGCGCGACGAGCATGACCCGAGCTTTGCCGAGCGCCGGGTCGACGCGCTGATGATGCTGCTGATGTCGCCGGATAAACAGCCTGTTCAATGTCGACGAAATGCGCCGGACCATCGAAAGCCTGCCGCCCGAGGTCTATCAGCGCCACGACTACTATGAGCGCTGGCTGATGACGATCGAACGGCTGCTGGTGGAAAAGGGCGTCCTGAAGCAGGCCGAGATCGATGCGCGCGTCGCCGAGCTGGAGAAACAGGGTGACTGAGCCGCGCTTTGCCACGGGAACGCTGGTGCGGGTGCTGGATCTGCCCGTGCCGGGCCATATGCGCACGCCCCACTATGTGCGCGGCCAGCAGGGGCTGGTCGAGCGCTGCCACGGCCGCTTTCCCAATCCCGAGACACGGGCCTATGGCAGCAACGGCCAGCCGGCAAAGCCGCTCTATATGATCCGCTTCCGCCAAAAGGATATCTGGCCGAACTACCGGGGCGATGGCGATGACAGCATCGTCCTCGACATCTTCGAACAATGGCTGGAGCCGGCCGGCGACAGCAGTGAGGGAGGCCCGCCATGGCGCATGACCCCGATCATGACCCCCATCATGACCATGATCATGGCGATCATCACCACCCGCACCCGCATCAGAAGGACCACGCGGTCAAGGCCTGGGAGCGGCGCGAGAACGCCATCCGCAGCCTGCTGATCGAAAAGGGCGTGCTCAGCGCCGACCAGATTCGCCGCAAGATCGAGGAGTGGGACCATAAATCGCCGGCTGAGGGTGCGCGCGTCATCGCCCATGCCTGGAGCGATCCCTGCTTACGAAGCCCGCCTGCTGGCCGATGCAAACGCCGCCGCGGCCGAGCTTGGCATCGATGCCAGCGGGCCCAAGATCGTCGCCCTCAAGAACACGCTGCACCTGCATCACCTGGTGGTCTGCACGCTCTGCTCCTGTTATCCGCGCGTGCTGCTTGGGCTGCCGCCGGCCTGGTACAAATCGGCCGCCTATCGCAGCCGCGCCGTCAACGAGCCGCGCCAGGTGCTGGCGGAGTTCGGCACCAGTCTGGCGCCCGATGTCGAACTGCGTGTCGTCGACAGCACCGCCGATTGCCGCTATCTCGTTGCTGCCGATGCGCCCGGCCGGAACGAAAGGCTGGAGCGAGGAGAAGCTGGCGGCCCTTATCACCCGGGATGCCATGATCGGCGTGACGCCGGCGCTGGCGAGCGGCGCGGCTGCAGAATAGTGAGCGCTGCGAAATCATGAGCACGCCAGAATCGTGAGCACAACCGGCCAAAAACCGGGCCGGCAAAAGCCGGGCCGCTGGCTCTGGTATCTGCTCGCAGCATCCGGGGCGGCGCTGCTGGTCAATCTGCTGTACCGCAGCCATGGCAGCAGTTTTTCTGCCGGCGGCGATACGCCGCGGTTTATCTATCTGCTGGCCCTCTTCGTCCTTGTCGGCGGTGGGCTCTTCGCCCGGATCGCGCGGCAGCCGAGCCAGGCCCTGCAGCATGCCGGCATCTGGCTCGGCATCGGGCTGGTGGTGCTGCTGGGATACAGCTATCGCGGCGAGCTGGGCGCGGTCGCCCACCGCCTGTCCGGCGAGCTCGACCCGTCCGCCGGCCAGGCCGTCGATGGCCAATCGATGCGCTTCACCGCCGAGGCCGACGGCCAGTTCCATGTTCAGGCGACAGTGGGCAGCACGCCCATGCGCTTCCTGGTCGATACCGGCGCCAGCGAGGTGATACTCAGCCCCGACGATGCGCGCAGCCTGGGCTATGAACCATCGACGCTGGCCTATACCAAGATCTACCAGACGGCCAACGGCACCGTGCGCGGCGCGCCGGTAACGATCCCGGAAATCTCCATCGGGCCTATCCGGCTTACCAATGTAGAGGCCTCGGTCAACGAGCATGAGAGCGACGGCTCGCTGCTGGGCATGAGCTTCCTCGGCCGGTTGTCCGGCTATCAGGTCAGCGGCAATACGCTGATCTTGCGCCAGTGAGGCGCAAGTCCAGCCTCTTCCCTCGGCTTCAGTTCATTTTCATTTTTCCGGTTTTGCTGCTGAGCGCCTGCGCGGGGCAGAGCGTGATCATGCAGCAGGCTAGCGTTGCACCACCCGTGGCCGCAGAAGCGCCCAATCCTGACGGCATCCACCCCTATCAGGGCGAGCTGATGCAATGCGTGCCCTATGCCCGTGAAGTCTCCGGCATCGACATCACCGGCGATGCCTGGTCGTGGTGGGATGGCTCGCTGGGCAAATACGAGCGCGGCCATCAGCCCCGATTCATGGCGGTGCTGGTGTTGAGCCGCACCCAGCGATTGAAGCTGGGCCATGTCGCGGTGGTGATCGACATGCTGGGGCCGCGGGAAATCCGCGTCACCCATGCGAATTTCGGCAGCGATTCCATCAGCCGGCGGATCGTTTACGATTCCATGCCGGCCATCGACGTGTCGGTGGCCAATGACTGGTCGCTCGTGCGCTTCTGGAACTATGACGCCAAGGCCTGGGGCATCACCTATGAGGCCTCGGGCTTCGTCTATCCGGAGCGCATCGGCACGGTAACGGCAGGGCCGGTGCCGACGTCGTGAGGCGGATCGACAGTAGGTTGGATGCTCGGGTCTAGCCCGAGCATGACGGGAGAATGCAAGGCTGACGGCGCACCCCCACTCGTCATAGCGGGGCTTGACCCGAGCATCCATCTTTCCGCATCACCGCTTTTACGATCCCAATCCTGAGAAAAGCATCGACGCTTTCTCATCGCACTTTGCCATGCTACGCCACATCGCCCCATGAGTTCCCCCTGCGCCCACCGACGCCACACCCGCTTCCGTCCTGCGTCTTCCCGCCTTCCGCCTGTTCTGGTCGGCGCGCGTGCTCTCGACAATGGCCTTCCAGCTCCAGGCCGTGGCGGTCGGCTGGCAGATGTATGCGCTGACGCACAGCACGCTGGCGCTGGGTTTCGTGGGCCTGGTGCAGTTCCTGCCCATGCTCTGCCTGACGCTGGTGGTCGGCCATGTCGCCGATCGCTATGACCGCCGGCGCATCGCGGCGATCTGTCAGCTCATCGGCGGCTCGGCAACCACCTTGCTTGCCATCGGCAGCTTCGCTGGCTGGCTGACTCCGCCTTTGATCTTCGCCGCCGTGGCGGTGATCGGCATGGGCCGGGCTTTCGAGACGCCCAGCCTGCAGGCGCTGCTGCCGGGCCTGGTGCCGGGCCCGCTGTTTCCGCGCGCGGCCGCCTATTCCGCCTCAGCGATCCAGACCGCGACCATCGTCGGCCCGGCCATCGGCGGCTTCATCTATGTGGTGGGGCCGGAGGCGCCTTACGCCATTGCCGCCCTGTTCAGCCTGTCGGCGGCGCTGCTCACCTCGAACATTCGCATGGTGCGGACGGCACCACGGCGCGAACCCGTCAGCCTGACGACCATCTTCTCCGGCTTTGCCTTCATCCGCAGCCATCCCATCGTGCTGGGCAGCATCTCGCTGGATCTCTTCGCGGTGCTGCTGGGCGGCGCTACCGCGTTGCTGCCGGTCTATGCCCGCGACATCCTGCATACGGGGCCGTGGGGCCTCGGGCTGTTGCGCTCCGCACCCGCCGTCGGTGCGCTATCGATCTCGATCTGGCTCGCCCATCATCCGCTGCGCCGGCATGTCGGCCTCACCATGTTCCGCGCCGTGATGCTGTTCGGCCTGGCGACGATCGTGTTTGCATTGTCGCAGTGGCTTTGGCTTTCGACGCTCGCCATGCTGGTGCTCGGCGCCAGCGACGTGATCAGCGTCGTGGTGCGCTCCTCCTTCGTGCAGCTCTCCACGCCCGACCATATGCGCGGCCGGGTGACGGCGGTGAACTCGCTGTTCATCGGCACCTCGAACCAGCTTGGCGAATTCGAATCTGGCGTGACCGCAACCCTGTTCGGCACCGTGCCCGCCGTCGTGCTGGGCGGCGTCGGCACGATCCTGGTGGCGCTGCTGTGGATGCGGCTGTTTCCCGGCTTGCGCCAGGCCGACACGCTGGAAAGTGTCGCGCGAAAAGCAGAGTCGGCAGCCGAGATACTTCCCTAAGCCGCCTCGCAGGTGTTGCCGTTCACGACATCGACGATGTCGGCCATGATCGCATTCAGATCGTAATCCTTGGGCGTATAGACCCGCGCCACGCCAAGGGCGGTCAGGCGCGCCGCATCTTCGGGCGGAATGATTCCGCCCACAACCACCGGCAATCCGGCAAGGCCAGCATTCTTGAGCCGCGCCAGCACATCGCCCACCAATGCAACATGGCTGCCCGAGAGGATCGATAACCCCACCACATGCACGCCCTCTTCGAGCGCTGCATTGGCGATCTGGGCCGGGGTCAGGCGGATCCCCTCATAGACCACTTCGAAACCGGCATCGCGCGCCCTGACGGCGATCTGCTCGGCGCCGTTGGAATGGCCGTCGAGGCCGGGCTTGCCCACCAACATCTTCAACCGCCGGCCGAGGCGCCGCGATACGCGTTCTACCGACAAACGCAGCTCGGCGAGGCCGGTGGCGCCGGCCCGGGCTGCCGCCCGGCCGACGCCGGTCGGCGCGCGATATTCGCCATGGATCTCGCGCAGCAACTGGCCCCATTCGCCGGTGGTGACACCGGCATGGGCGCAGGCGATGGAGGGCTCCATGATGTTGCGGCCCTCGCTTGCGGCGGCGCTGAGCGCGGCTAGCGCGCTCGCTACCGCACCGCCGTCGCGCGCAGCGCGCCAGGCCTGCAGCGATTCCACCTGTTCGCGTTCGGCCGCGCTGTCGGGGCTCAAGAAACCGCCATCGGCGCCGGCCAGCAGCGGGGAAGCGGCACTGTCGGTAAAGCAGTTCACGCCGACGACCTTTTGCGCGCCGGATTCGATATCGGCCAGGCGGCGGCTGTTGGATTCCACCAGCCGGCGCTTCATGTAACTCTGCTCGACCGCCGCGATCGCCCCGCCCATGGCCTCGATGCGCGCCAATTCCTCGCGGGCGGCGATCTTCAGTTCCTCGACCTTGGCGGCGATCACGGGCGATCCGTCAAAGACATCCCCGAACTCCAGCAGATCGGTCTCATAGGCCACGATCTGCTGCAGGCGCAGTGACCATTGCTGGTCCCAGGGGCGCGGCAGGCCCAGCGCCTCGTTCCAGGCGGGCAGCTGCACCGCGCGGGCCCGCGCATTCTTCGACAACGTCACCGCCAGCATCTCCAGCAGGATGCGATAGACGTTGTTCTCCGGCTGCTGCTCGGTCAGCCCCAGGGAATTCACCTGCACGCCGTAGCGAAAGCGCCGGAGCTTCTCGTCGGCAATGCCCCAGCGCTCGCGGCAGAGCTCGTCCCACAGCTCGGCGAAGGCCCGCATCTTGCAGATCTCGGTGACCAGGCGGATGCCGGCATTGACGAAGAAGCTGATGCGCCCGACCACCTGGGCGAAATCGTCCTCCGGCACCTGACCCGATTTCTTGACGCAATCGAGAATGGCGATCGCGGTGGCCAGCGCAAAGGCCAGCTCCTGCACCGGAGTCGCGCCTGCTTCCTGCAGGTGATAGGAGCAGACATTGGTGGGGTTCCATTTCGGCGTCTCGCGATAGGCGAACGCGATCACATCGGCCGCGAGTTTCAGGCTCGGCGCCGGCGGGAAGATGTAGGTTCCGCGCGAGAGATATTCCTTGATGATGTCGTTCTGCACCGTGCCGGCGAGCGAGGCGCGCGAAGCGCCCTGCTTCTCCGCCGCCGCAATGTAGAGGGCGAACAGCCAGGGTGCGGTGGCGTTGATAGTCATCGAGGTGTTGAGGCGCTCCAGCGGCAAGCCATCGAACAACCGCATCATGTCGCCCAGATGGCCGATGGGCACGCCGACCTTGCCGACCTCGCCCTGGGCCAAAGGATGGTCGCCGTCATAGCCCGTCTGGGTCGGCAGGTCGAAAGCAACCGAAAGACCCGTCTGGCCGCGGGCGAGATTGGTGCGATAGAGCGCGTTGGAGGCCGCAGCAGAGCTATGGCCGGAATATGTACGAAACAGCCAGGGCTGATCGCGCGGTGGATAAGTTTTGTCGGCGGATCCGCTGGCCATTCTGCGCGAACCGTAATCCGGGTAATGCTGCAATGCAACATGGGGCCGCCCTAGCCCGGGCTCCGGAGTATCTCCGGCGCGCGCGAGATTGCGGCATCCAGTGAAAATCCGCCATGGAAAGTAAAAAGATCAGTGTTAAGGATTATTTCTTGGCGTCTTACGATATTAACTTGTCATTTACTGTGACTTTATCATGAGCGTAAGCTTACCTCGATGGGTCGTTCGTGCGGCCCATGAGTTGTTGGCCTATCAACAACGGGAGGGGATTTCATGAAAGCCTATGCGTTAACTGCGCTCTCTGTCGCTGCGGTCATCGGCTTGGTGATCGCAACGCCGATACTGAGCCGCGCCGCCGGATTCGGCGCCGCGACCGGTGTCAGCAAAAACCTGGCGCCTTCGGTGGATCTGACCGCATGCTCGGTTTCGATCGATCCCGAGCACAGAATCTGGCTCGCCGCCGGTTGCGGTGGAAACAGCAGCGGCGGCGGCACCTCTTCTTCGAGCTCCAGCTCGTCGGGGACTTCCGGCACCTCGGGGACAAGCAGCTCCAGCAGCTCGGGCACCAGCGGTGGCGGCGGTGGCCCTGGCGGTCACACTCACCCGGGCATGGGCTACTAAGCCAGATTTCCGCGGATCGCGACGAGACAGGCCGGCCATGCCGGCCTGTCTTTTTTATTGGCCAGTGTTTGGGCTATTACTTTACGGCTGAGAATATAATCTTCGCACGTTAACAATAATACTTGCCGCCGTCACTTGGGCCAGCATCAGCTTGGCCCGGCAAGGAACCGCCACGCCCCGGAAAATGTCACGGGGGTCCTTGCCGGCCCAAAGGCGTAAATCTAATTAACCAATCGTTTACCAATGCGTCCGACAGGCGTATCATCTTTTTACCACAGGCTGGCGCGAGTTGGCCGGTGGGTTGTTGGCCTTATCAACAACGGGAGGGGATTTTATGAAAGCCTATGCGTTAACTGCGCTCTCAGTAGCTGCGGTCATCGGCTTGGTGATCGCAACGCCGATGCTGAGCCGCGCCGCCGGATTCGGCGCCGCGACCGGTGTCAGCAAAAGCCTGTCGCCTTCGGTGGATCTGGCCGCATGCTCGGGTTCGATCGATCCCGAGCACAAGATCTGGCTCGCCAGTGGTTGCACCGGATCCAGCAGCGGCGGCGGAACTCCGGGCACGAGCGGAACCTCGGGCACGTGGAACCTCGGGCACGAGCGGAACCTCGGGCACGAGCGGAACCTCGGGCACGAGCGGAACGTCGGGTACGGGTACCGGAGGCACCAGCGGTACCGGCCACGTCGGCCATCCGTCTTACTAGAACACCGATTTAGGATTTCGACGGGACAGGCCGGCTTTTGCCGGCCTGTCTTTTTTTGCCGCCTCGAGTTGATCCAACTTGAGGCGCTAGGCTGCTTTCAGGCCGCGCAGCAGGTCGGCTTCGATATCCAGCACATCCTCGAGGCCGACCGACAGCCGTACCATGCTGTCGGAGATTCCCTGCTTCGCCCGCGCCTCGGGGCTGAGGCGCTGATGGGTCGTCGTCGCCGGATGGGTGATCAGGCTTTTCGTATCGCCGAGATTGTTGGAGATCGCCACCAGCTTCAGCGCATTGAGAAAGCGGAAGGCTGATTTCTTTCCGCCGGCAAGCTCGAAGGTCACTAGGCTGCCCCCGGCACTCATCTGGGCCATGGCGAGATCGTATTGCGGATGACGAGGGGAACCAGGATAGAGCACGTTTGCCAGCTTCTTCTGCCCCGCCAGGAAATCGGCAATGCGCGCGGCATTGGCGCAGTGCTGGTTGACCCTGAGCTCCAGCGTCTCCAGCCCCTTCAGCATGATCCAGGCATTCATCGGGCTCAAGGCCGGGCCGGTATGGCGCAGGAAGGGCTGCAGCTTTTCCTCGACATATTTCTTCGTGCCGAGGACAACGCCGCCGAGAGCACGGCCCTGGCCATCGATATGCTTGGTTGCCGAATAGACGATGACATCGGCGCCCAGCTGCAGCGGGCGCTGCAGCAGGGGCGTGGCGAAGACGTTATCGACGATCACCTGCGCGCCGGCGGCATGGGCGAGCTTTGCAACCGCCGCAACATCGACAATGCGCAGGCCCGGATTGGAGGGCGATTCGATGAAGACCGCGGCGGTTTTCTTCGCCAGCGCCTTCTTCCACTGCGCGAGATCGCGGCCGTCGACGAAGACGCTCTCCACGCCGAAGCGCGGCAGGATCTCCGCCAGGACAAATTGGCAGGAGCCAAACAACGCGTCCGACGCCACGACGCGATCGCCGGCCTTCACCAGGCTCATCAATGAGGCAAAGACCGCCGCCATGCCGGTCGCTGTCGCGCGGGCGGCTTCGGTGCCCTCGATCAACGCCATGCGCTGCTCGAACATCTGCACCGTCGGATTGCTGAAGCGCGAATAGATGAAATGGGGATTCTTGTTGGCGAAGGCGGCCTCCGCCTCCTCGGCCGAGGCGTAGACATAGCCCGAGGTCATGAAGATCGCTTCGCTGGTCTCGCTGAAGTTCGAGCGCAGCAACCCGCCCTGGACCAGCCTGGTCGCCAGCCGCGCCGGCGGCGTCTCCGCTTTCTTGTTTGTCGCCTTCTTGCTGCTCATCTTGCGCCCCATATTCCCGCGCGGCCCACAGGCCACGAAAAACAAAACCCCGGCCGCAAAGCCGGGGTCTTCATGGGACCACCGACCTTTTAGCGATTTTTTTAACGTGGCCGCAAGCCGGTCGGCTCAAATCACCACGAACGCGGCCGACAATAGGCAGCGCGGTTTATGGGGTCAAGCTGTTGGGAACAGGTCCGCCGCCGCCGCGCTTCCCTCCAGACGAGGGGAAAGAAGGAAAGCGCGGCGTGGCCGCCTTTGATCCGGGCGGCATGAACCGCACGGACCTTCTTGCGGCCGATACGGCGCCGAGCGGGCAGCGACGGCTGGCGGCACCAGCCGTACGCCCATCAACAACGGCCATCGAAGGCAACTATTCCCTGTCATCCTGGTTTTTTGCTTTGTGTGCAACGCGGCAGAAAAATCATGGCCGCCGCGCTGTTTTGCGCAATAAAACTGCGCACTAGAGCATGGGATAACAATTTCCGGCAAGATTGTGCATTGCAAACTGAGCAACTGCGGTAATAGAGTTTCGGATTCGAAAATGGGGTTGCCCCGGGAGTTACCATGAGCGAAACGGCCGAAATCATTCCCTTCACCGGCAACCTCAAGGATCTCTATGAGGTCGGCGAGATTCCGCCGCTGGGTCATGTGCCGGCGCGCATGTATGCCTGGACCATCCGGCGCGAACGACATGGTCCACCAGAGCAATCCTTCCAGGTCGAAGTCGTCGCCACGCCGAAGCTCGATCCCTATCAGGTGCTGGTCATGGTGATGGCCGCGGGCGTCAACTACAACGGCGTCTGGGCCGGGCTCGGGCGTCCCATATCGCCCTTCGATGTGCACAAGGCGCCCTATCACATCGCCGGATCGGATGCCGCTGGCGTGGTCTGGGCCGTGGGCGACAAGGTGCGCCGCTGGAAGGTGGGCGACGAGGTCGTGATCCATTGCAACCAGACCGACGGCGATGACGAGGAATGCAACGGCGGCGATCCGATGTTCTCGCCCTCGCAACGCATCTGGGGCTACGAGACGCCGGACGGCTCCTTCGCCCAGTTCACCGCCGTGCAGGCCCAGCAGCTGATGGCGCGCCCGCGCCACCTGACCTGGGAAGAGAGCGGCTGCTATGTGCTGACACTTGCCACTTCGTATCGCATGCTGTTCGGACACCGTCCGCATATCCTGCGCCCGGGCCACAACGTGCTGGTCTGGGGTGCTTCGGGCGGCATCGGCTCCATGGCGGTCCAGCTGATCTCCACCGCCGGCGCCAATGCCATCGGCATCATCTCCGACGATTCCAAGACCGATTTCGTCATGCAGCTCGGCGCCAAGGGCGTCATCAACCGCAACAATTTCGATTGCTGGGGCCCGCTGCCCGATGTCGACGACGTTGCGGGCTACGCCGATTACATGAAGCGATGCCGCGAATTCGGCAAGGCGATCTGGGCCATCACCGGCAAGGGCAACGATGTCGATTTCGTCTTCGAACATCCGGGCGAGCAGACCTTCCCGGTCTCCTGCTTCGTGGTGAAGCGCGGCGGCATGGTGGTCTTCTGCGCCGGTACGACCGGCTACAACATCACCTTCGATGCCCGATTCGTGTGGATGCGCCAGAAGCGCATCCAGGGCAGCCATTTCGCCAATCTGCTTCAGGCGAGCCAGGCCAACGACCTCGTCATCGAGCGGCGCATCGATCCCTGCATGTCAGAGGTCTTCCCCTGGCTGGAGATCCCCAGCGCCCATACGAAGATGATGAAGAACCAGCACAAGCCGGGAAACATGGCGGTGCTGGTGCAGGCCAAGCGCTCCGGCATGCGCACCCTCGACGACGCGCGAGAGGCGTAGTTCACTGGACCGAGCCCTCACCCTCCCATCGCTTCGCGATGGGTCCCTCCCTCTCCCGCTAAGGCGGGCGAGGGAAAAGCAACTGCTCCCTCTCCCGCTTGGGCGGGAGAGGGTCGGGGTGAGGGTGGGCCAAGGAACTCACAACGCCATGATCGACGCCGCTTCCCTTCTTCCCCTCGCCCGCCAGGCGCTGACGGCCGCCGATACGATTGTCGAGGCGGCACGATCTGGCCTCCAGAGGCGCGTGGGCGGCGGGCGCATCGACAATGAGGCCCTCGAGCGCGAGCAGTTCGCCGCCCACGGCCTTGCCTGGTATGCAACCTATGCGACCGCGCTGCGCCAGATGCTGGCCTGGGCCGAACAGCTGCATGAGGAAAAACGCCTCGGCGAACGCGAGCAATTGATCCTGCAAGCGGCCTTCGGCGAATACCTGGCCCAGATGGCGGGCGGCATCGCCATGAGCCAAGGCGAGATCGTCAGGCCCGCCGATCTCGGGATCGACGATGAGGCCGAGGCGCTGCGGGCCGATGCGGCGGTGGCCCGCCTCATGCGCGATGGCAACAGTGCGGCGGCACGCCAGAAACTGGCGGCGCTCATCGGCGAGGCCGACTTCGGCGAGAGGGGCCTGGGCGATGACTCGCTCGCCATGATCCGCGAACAATTTCATCGCTTCGCGGACGCCCATCGCGAGGATGCCCAGAATTGGCATCGCCAGGACAAGCTGATTCCCATGGCGGTGATCGAGGAACTCGCCGCCCTCGGCATTTTCGGTCTGACCGTGCCGGAGGAACATGGCGGACTGGGCTTGGGCAAACTCGCCATGTGCGTGGTGACCGAAGAGCTCTCGCGCGGCTATATCGGCCTGGGTTCGCTGGGGACGCGATCGGAGATCGCCGCTGAGTTGATCCGTCTCGGCGGCACCAAGGCCCAGAAGCAGAAATGGCTGCCGGGCCTGGCCAACGGTTCGATCCTGCCCACCGCGGTCTTCACCGAGCCCGGTACCGGCTCCGATCTCGGCAGCCTGCGCACGCGAGCCGAGCGCCATGGCGATCATTATCGTATCACCGGCAGCAAGACCTGGATCACCCATGCCGCGCGCAGCGATGTCATGACCCTGCTGGCCCGTACCGATCCGAACGAGCCCGGCTATAAGGGGTTGTCGATGTTTCTGGCCGAGAAGCCACGGGGCAGCGAGGCCACTCCCTTCCCCGTCAAAGGCATGAGCGGCAGCGAGATCCGCGTGCTGGGCTATCGCGGCATGAAGGAATACGAGCTCGCCTTCGATGGCTTCGAGGTAAAGGCTACGAATCTCCTCGGCGGTATCGAGGGCGAAGGCTTCAAGCAGTTGATGGCGACATTCGAATCGGCGCGCATCCAGACGGCCGCGCGGGCGACCGGGGTTGCCCAATCGGCGCTCGAACTGGGCCTCGCCTATGCCCGCTCGCGCAACCAGTTCGGCAAACCGATCTACGAATTCGCCCGCGTGCATGGCAAGCTCGCCTGGATGGCTATCGAAACGATGATCGCCCGCCAGCTGACCTATTACGCCGCCCGCCAAAAGGATTCCGGCAAGCGCTGCGATATCGAGGCCGGCATGGCAAAGCTGCTGGCCGCGCGCACGGCCTGGTCCAATGCCGATAACGCGCTGCAGGTGCATGGCGGCAACGGCTATGCCGAGGAATATCCCATCAGCCGCGTGCTGGTGGATGCCCGCATCCTGAACATCTTCGAGGGCGCGGCGGAGATCCAGGCCCAGGTGATCGCCCGCGGCCTTCTTGCGGGGCGTAACTGAGCCCCAGTCGACCCCTGGCATCGGACAGGAAATCGCCGCGGGTCATGCTAGTCTTCACTGGCTTAAGGAAGAGAGCATGAATCGCGCCATCGCCATCGCCCTGCTGATCGGACTATTCGGGTTTTTCGCCACCGGCCCGGTATTCGCCGATTCCGCCGATGTTCATACTTGCGCCAGCGGCAGCGATGCCGAAAGCCGGATCGCGGCCTGCAGCCGCATCATCGATTCAGGGACTGCGGACAAGGACGCGCTGTATGGAGCGCTGACCAACCGCTGTGCCGAATACAACGGCATGAAGCGCTATCCCGACGCGCTGGCCGATTGCAATGCCGCAATCAAGCTGAAGCCCGATAACGACCTGGCCTATATCAATCGCTGCTGGTTGCATAACGACCAGGGCAAATACGACGATGCCGTCGCCGATTGCCAGGCTGCCATCCGCATCAATCCCGGCCGCGCCTTATCGCATATCGATCTCTGCTCGGCTTATTCCGGCAAGCGAGACTGGAAACAGGCGCTGGGCGAATGCGACCGCGCGATCCAGCTCGACCCCGAGGTCAGCGCCGCCTATGCCGATCGCTGCCGCGTGCTCACCTTGTCGGACGAGGCTGAGCGCGCCATCGGCGATTGCGACACCGCCATACACCTCGATCCCGGCGGGTGGCTGGGCTTCCTCAACCGCAGCAGCGCTAATCTGAGACTCGGCAAATACGATGCGGCGGTCCAGGACGCCTCCATGGTCATCCAGCGCAATTTCGGCATGCCGTTTGCCTATGTGAATCGCGGACTCGCCTTGCTGGGCAAGGAAGACCTCGACAAGGCCATCGGCGATTTCAACCGCGCCCTCCAACTCGATCCTTCCCTGCCGGAGGCCTATATGGGCCGCGGGATCGCCTTCGGTAAAAAGAACGACCTCGACCGCGCCATCGGCGATCTCGACAAGGCGGTGTCACTGCGGCCCGATTTCGCTCAAGCCTATATGAGCCGCGGCGAGATTTATGACGTGAAGGGCGATTTCCAGAAGGCGATCGCCGATTACAACCAGGCGATCACCAACAAGACCGACTATGTGGAGGCGATCATGAACCGGGGTGCGGATTATTCGCGCACCGGCCAGACCGATCTCGCCATCGCCGACGACCAGGCGGCAATGAAGCTCGCCCCGACCAATGCCTGGACCTTCAACAACCTCTGCTACGATCTGGCGATCAAGGGCGATACCTCGGCCGCCATGCCCCAGTGCGAGGAGGCCCTGCAGCTGGCGCCGACCGAGCCCGCGATCCTCGATAGCCGCGGCTATACCTATCTGCGCATGAAGGACTACGCCCATGCCATCGAGGATTATGACGCGGTATTAAAGGCGAGCCCGCGCCTGGCGCCCTCCCTCTTCGGCCGGGCCATTGCCTATGCGGCGCAGGGCAAGAACGAGCTCGCCAAGGCTGATCTCGCCGCCGCGCGTGCCATCGATCCGGCGATCGACAAGGAAATGGCCGTCATCCATCTGACCCCGCCGGCGGGGCTCTGAATTCCAATGGGCGATATCGTCGCCGAACTCACTAAGGCGTTGGGCAGCGATCTGGTCACGCCCGGGCCGGATATCGACAAGCGCTACCACTGCGATTGGAGCGCCATCGATCCGGCGCCACCCAAGGCGCTGATACGGCCGCGCTCAACCGCAGAGGTAGCGACGGCACTGCGGCTCTGCCATGCCGCCGGCCAGGCGATCGTGCCCCAGGGCGGGCTCACCGGCCTTGCGGGCGGTGCCACGCCGCGCCAGGGCGATATCGTGCTCTCGCTCGAACGCATGGCCGGCATCGAGGAGATCGACAAGGTCGCCGCCACCATGACGGTTGGCGCCGGCACGATCCTGGAGACCGCACAACGCGCTGCCGACGAAGCCGGATTCCTGCTGGCGCTCGATCTGGGTGCGCGCGGCTCCTGCCAGGTCGGCGGCAATCTCTCGACCAATGCCGGGGGCAATCGCGTCATCCGCTATGGCATGGCGCGCGAACAGGTGCTGGGGCTGGAGGTGGTGCTGGCCGATGGCGAGGTCGTCACCTCGCTCAACAAGATGCTGAAGAACAATGCCGGCTATGACATCAAGCAGGTCTTCATCGGCGCCGAGGGCACGCTGGGCATCATCACCCGGGCAACCCTGCGGCTTCATCCGAAGCCCCTCAGCCGTTGCACCGCTTTCTGCGCGCTCGCGGATTATGCCGCGGTCGTAACCCTGCTGCGGCACCTGCAGAGTGAACTCGGCGGCATCTCCGCCTTCGAGGTGATGTGGCACGACTTCTACGATTTCATCGCCAATCATCCGACGACGAAGCAGAAGCCGCTACCGGACAACTATCCCTACTATGCCCTGGTGGAGTTTTCAGGGACCGATCCCGACCACGATCTGAACCGATTCGAGGCGCTGCTGGCCAAGGCCATGGGCGATGGCGCGGTCGTCGATGCGGTGGTGGCCCAATCGGAACAGGCGGCGCGCGATTTCTGGCTGATCCGCGAGGGTCATGCCATCGATACCAAACCGCTGGTGATCAATTTCGACGTCAGCCTGCCGATCGCCGATATCGATTCCTTCGCCGCGCAATGCCGGGCGGCGCTCGGCGCCAAATGGCCGGATTCGCTCAACGTCTTCTATGGCCATATCGGCGACAGCAACCTGCATATCTCGGTGATGATGGAGGGCCACGGGCCCGAGGTGATGCATGAGGTGGATGCGGTGGTCTATGAGGCGGTGCGCGCCATGAAGGGCTCCGTCTCCGCCGAGCATGGCGTGGGCACGCTCAAGCGCGCCTATCTCGGCCATTCGCGCAGCGAAGCGGAGCTGGGGGTGATGCGCCGCCTGAAACAGGCCCTCGATCCCAAGGGCATCCTCAATCCCGGCAAACTGATCTGAAGAGCGGGCGATAGCATTCATGCAGGCTCATATCGTTCTCGCTCATCCCGAAGGCCGTTCCTTCAACGGACATCTGGCGAGGTCGCGCGGCGCAGCCTGGAGGCGAAAGGCTGGAGCGTGACGCTCTCCGATCTCTACGCCATGGATTTCGATCCCTGCGAACGGGCCGATCATTACACTGCACGACAGAATCCCGAACGCTTCGACGCCCAGGCCGAACAGCGTCATGCCTCCGCTCAGGGCACAATTCCTGCCGCCGTGACCAGCGAGATCGAGGCGCTGGACCGCGCCGATCTGCTGATCCTGCAATACCCCATGTGGTGGCATCTGCCGCCGGCGATGCTGAAGGGCTGGTTCGACCGCGTGCTGGTCTATGGCGAGGTCTATGCCAGCCAGAAGCGCTTCGAGAAGGGCCGCTACGCCGGCAAGCGCGCCATGCTCTCGGTCACCGTCGGCACGAGTCCGGAAACCTATGCCTTCGACGGGCGCAGCGGCGACATCGACCTGCTGCTCTGGCCGGTCAACTTCACCCTCGCCTATGTCGGCTACACCGTGCTCGCGCCGTTCGTCGCCTATGGCGTGGAGGCAGGCCTGCGCTATTCCGATCCCGATGCCGTCACCCGCCGGCTGCTCGGCATCGAGAAAGATCTGGAGCGCACGATCGCTGAACTCGATCAGCGCCGCGTGATCCCTTTCAACCGCATGGAAGAATGGGGCGCCGATGGTCGCATCAAGCCGGGCACGCCGGTGCATTCGCCCTTCATCCGCCGGCGGCAGGCGCTGGATCTCGGATAACGGGCGTTACGACACCGGCAGCGCGCCGCCCTCGGCCTTGCGCCGCGCGATGAAGGGCTCGAGCGCCTCGGCGATCGCGGCACTCGCTGGCGACGGCTGGAATTCAGTGACGCGCTTTTTCCAGATGCGATGGGCTCGCTCGGTCGCGTTCTTGCCCCCCGCATTGCTCCAATTTCCGAAATTCGACAGATCGGCGACCAGCGGCTCATAGAACGCCGTGCGGTAGCGCGCCATGGTGTGCTCACCGGCGAAGAAATGCCCGCCGGGATCGACCGCAGCGATGGCATCGAAGCCGATCGAATCGCTGTCGCCGGGCGTGGCAGTGCAGAGCTCGGCGACCGTCTGCAGCGCCTCGACATCGGTGACGAATTTCTCGAAGGAGTTCGCCAACCCGCCCTCGAGCCAGCCGGCGGAATGAATCAGCACCGTCACGCCGGCGAGCACGGCTCCCCAGAGCCCGAATTGCGTCTCGTGGGCCGCCTGCACATCGGAGATGTTCGCCGCACTGCCGCCGCCGCCGCGCCAGGGCAGGCCGATGTGGCGGGCGAGCTGGCCGGAGCCGAGCGTCGCCTTCACATGCTCCGGCGTGCCGAAGGCCGGCGCCCCGGACTTCATATCGACATTGGAAAGGAAACTGCCATAGACGACCGGCGCGCCGGGCCGGGTGTGCTGGGCCAGCGTGATACCCGCCAGCGCCTCGGCATGCTGCAGGGTGAGTGCCCCCGCCACCGTGATCGGGGCCATGGCGCCCGCGAGGCAAAAGGGCGTGATGATCAAGATCTGGCCATAGCGGGCGAAATCGATGATGCCTTGGGACATCGGGATATCCAGCTGGCGCGGCGAATTGGTGTTGATGACGGTGTAGCTGTACGGCGCGGCGACGAATTCCTCAGCCGAAAGGCCTCGGGCGAGCCGCACCATCTCGAAACCATCCTCAACCTGCGGCGTGCCGCGGGCATAAAGGAAAGGCAGCTTGTCGGAGAGCACGAGTTGCGCCCGGTTCACCGCATAGTGACGGTGACGCTGGTCAATATCCTGGGCTTCGACATGGGCACCCTGGAGATGGATGACATCGAAGCTCTGTGCCAGCCGCACGAAATCCTCGAAATCGGCCAGCGTGCCGGGCCGCCTGCCGCGCTCGATATCGGTGCAGTTGGGGGCGCCGCCCCCGCCGATGAAATACATCCGGCCCAGTTCCAGCAGCAGATTGCGGGCCGGGTCGCCGCCTCTGGCTTCGATGCGTTTCGGCGCTTTCGCCAGCGCCTCGATCACGATGTCGCGGCCGATCCGCACCATACGGGTTTCTTCATCGACGAGAGCGCCGGCGCGCCGATAGGTTTCGCGCGCCTGCGGCAGGTGGACCAGCATGCCTAGCTCTTCCAGCACGCGCAGCGCGGTTTGGTGAATTTCAACAACCTGGTCTTCACTGAAGACTGGCTGCGGACGGAACGGATTGACAAGGTTGCGATAGTCGGGCCGGCGCACCGGTTGCTCGACGGCACCAGGACGCGCCGAGCGTCGGCTGGCTCGCTTTGTTGCTTCCTGCGCTTGCGTAGTCATGGTCCTGCGTTTCCGCCCGTCACATGGCGCAGTAGATCAGCGCCATGCCCCGGCGCAAAGGGAAAGCCGTCAAGACGCCGACGCCCCGCCTGCCCCGACCCCATCCGTACCAATCCCGGTGGCGATGAAGCGATAGAAATCCCAGATCGGGCCTTCGAAGTCCCGGGGCGCCAGAGGGCCTGGCTCATAATGTCGTGATTTCAGCCCCTCGTTCAGACCGATCAGGATCGCCTTGTCCTCGGCCATCGTCTTCTCGAACAGCTCGATGGCGTTATCGACAGCGTTCTGAGGCCAGCCATCGCCGAAGAAAATAAGGCCGACCTTCACCCGCGCGCTTTCCACGGTGTCGGGCTGAACGCAAATGAAAGAGCTGTAGTCGCTGGAGCAACCGACACCCAGGCCAGGCGGCACGGCGAACATGACGCAGTCGTCGCGCTGGTTATCGCTCAGGTCGGGATGCCCCTTCTGCGAGCGCGGCAGCTCTGGCGAGAAACCGGCGCGATAGCCGAAATAGCCCTCGCCCGGTGGGAAATGCCGGCAGAGCTTCGTCGGATTCACGTTATGCAGTGTCTTCAGATGAAGGGCGGAGAGGTGATAGCCCTCCATATAGTTCTCGATCAGGAACTTCCAGTTGACCGGCCAGACCTCTTCGCTGATGTGGCGAAGGGCGGTCTGCTCCAGATGGTAGGGCCGGATCATCTCATCGAGCCCGGCGAGCGCAGGCAAAAGGGATGGCGGGTCGCTGGCCAGCGAGACGAACAGGAAGCCCTGCCATTCGACACAGGCGAATTCCGGCAGGCGGCAATTGGCCGGATCGAAATCGGGACGCGGCTCCATGCGGGGAGCGGCAATCAGCTTTCCGTGAGTGTCATATGACCAATGGTGATAGGGGCAAATGATCCGCCGCCGGCTACCCTTGCCCGATGCCATCACCGTGCCGCGATGGCGGCAGACATTGGAGAGCGCGCGGATTGTGCCGTCCTCGCCATGGATCAGGACGACGGGCTCCTCGCAGAGCCTGATCGCCATGTAGTCGCCGGGCTTGGCGATCTCTTCCCGGCGGCCGACGCAATTCCAGCCGCGCCGGAAGAGCCGTTCTCGTTCGAGCGTCAGGAAGTCGGGGTCGTGGTAGAAGCCGCGGGGAAGCGAACGCGCTTGTTCGTAAGGCCGATTTGCGCCCTCGCCCAGCAGACGCAGCAGCGTTTGCACGCCGCCGCCCGCACTGCCGTTTCCCACCGTCATCGATCGTTCCTCAGTGGAAAGCCCCGCGGGTCACGAAGACATGGGCCATGGCCGTGGTCTCGATCCCGCTCAGGTTTTTCACGGTCGCCGTCAGGAAGTTATAGAAATAGGAGAAGATGATCGGCGTCTCGTCGAGCAGCAGGCGCTGGATGTCCCCCGCCGCCTTGCGTTGCGTGCCGAGATCGAGCGCCGAGATGTATTGGGCGACCATCCCGTCATAGGTCTTGTTCTTGAAGTGGGCGGAATTCCAGGTGCCATCGCTGGTGAGCGGGGCCGCCAGCAGCACGTTGGGAACGCCGCGATGGCCATAGTCTGTCGCGCCGATGGGGGAATCGAGCCAGTCCGACTGGCCGAACACCGCCTTGCCGTAATAAGCGTCCTGGCTTTCCACGTTGAGCTGCAAATCGATGCCGATCGCCTTCACCGCGTTCTGGATAACCACGGCGTAGTTCGGGATCTCGATGAATTTTTCCGTTGTCAGCGTCACCTTAAAACCGTCGGGATGGCCGGCATCAGCCATAAGCTGCTTCGCCTGGGCGATATCCATCTGGCGCTGACCAATGCTGGTATCCGTCGAGGGATAGACAGGCGCAAACGGGCTGTCATTGCCGATATCGGCTCGATCGCGGAACAGGCCCTTCACCAGCTTCTTGCGATCGATGCAGAGCGCAATGGCGCGGCGTACCCGCTTGTCGGTGAAAGGCGCCATGTCCGTGCGCATATGGACCTGGGTATGAGCGCTGGAGCGCAGGCTGGTGATCGCGACATGGGGATCGTTCAGCAACGCCATGCCCTCGATGACCGGGACCTGCGCGATCACATCGACCTGATGGCCCTGGAGGGCCAGGATCTGGGGCTGCATATCGGCGTAGAAGGAGAACTCGGTTCGCTCCGGCAGCGCCTTCGGACCCCAGTAATCCTCGTTGCGCACGAATGAGGCGCCGACTTTCGGGGTGAACTTCTCCAGCTTGAAGGGGCCGGTGCCGATGAAATTCTTCTCAAAATCGCCGGCATAATCCGCCGGCAGGATGATCGTGTTGTAGTTGTCGGAGGAGACGTAATAGGGAAAATTGCCGTTCGGCGCGTCGAGATGGAATTCGACGGTGTATTCGTCGACCTTGCGGCTTCCGCCCTTCGACAGCACGCCGCTGAAGGCCGAGAGCGCGTTGGAACTGTTCTTGGGGTCGGCGAGGCGATCGATGGTGGCGACCACGTCGTCCGCGCTCATCGATTTCCCGTTATGGAACTTCACCCCCTGGCGCAGCTTGAAGGTCCAGACCGAGCCGTCCTGATTGGGCTTCCAGCTTTCCGCCAGCACGGGACGAAGGCGCAGATCGCCCGCCGAGAGGCAGAGATATTCGCCTGTCTGGCACAGCATGATGACGCCCCCGGAATCCGGGACCGTCACGGGATCGATGGCGCCCGAGGGCGTCGTCTGCGCGATGCGAATTGTGCCGCCAGCGGCGGCTCTTGCGGGTGCGGCACCCAGAGAGATGCCGGCCCCGGCGATCGCAGCCAGCGCGGGCGCCGACATGCCCAGCACGGTGCCGTGGCGCAGGAATTCACGCCGGCCGACGCGCCCGGCCAGAAGCTCGTCGATCAGGTCGTTTTCGACCTCGTTGCTGTGCCGGCGAAGCTCGTTCCAGGAATTTCCGGTATTCGCGCATTGCATCCTCCCTTGGCTGGGGGTGAGTTCAGATTTGTTCCCAGGGAAAGCTGTCCAGCCGTTCGGCTTCCCCTTCGGTGACCAGGACCTGTGTTTCGAGTTTCACGCTTTCGCTGCCGGCCTCCCCGATCAGGCTTTCGACGCAAACGACCATTCCCTTCTCGAATCGGCCTTCGCAGGCATCGGCGGCGAATTCCGTATAGAGCGGGACGCAGGGCCATTCATCGGCCAGGCCCACGCCGTGGGCGGCGAGCGTATAGCGGTAATCGAGATGGCGATCGGGGATACGCCAGGATATTTCGTTGAATTCGCGGAAACTGACGCCGTCGCGCACCAGCGCCAGATTGTGATGGATCTGCTCCAGCGCCGTGCCGTAGAGCCGGCGCTGCTGATCCGTCATCGCTACATGGCCGCAGGTCCAGGCGCGGGAGAGATCGGCGCAATAGCCGTAGGGGCCGATCATGTCAGTATCGACGGAGATCATGTCTCCCCCTTGAACGACATAGTCCGAGCACTCGCTGTACCAGGGATTGCTGCCGGCGACCGGCCTTCAGCAGGCGGGTCTCGATCCACTCGCCGCCGGAGCGTGCATTCTCGAAATGCAGCTCGGCCCAGATTTCCTGTTCCGTCCGGCCTGGCAGAGAATTCTCATGCATGCGGGCAATCCCCGCCTCGCAGACCCGGATGGACCAGCGCATCAACGTCAACTCATCGGCGTTCTTGATCAGCCGCGCCCGTTCCGTCAGTTCCTGGCCTTCGACATAGATATAGCCGAGCGCTTCCAGCGCTTTCAGCCCCAGCGGCTCGATCTTGTCGATGGCGATGCGGCGATTGCCGCCGCCATGGGCACGCATCAATTCGTCGATCTCGCCGGCCCAGGATGCGGCGATGCGGGGCCCGTGTTCGCCCGCGGCCATATAATTGTAGGCCTGGCAGGGCCGGACTTCGGTAATGAGGGATAGATCCTTCGAAAGATGTCCCGCCCGGTGGAATTCGAACAGGATCGCCGGACCGGCCGCGAAGATCAGGGCGTAGCGGTACGCATTATGCAGGGTCCAGACCTGCATGTTCGCCGCATCGAGAGCATAGCGGATATTGACCGGGTCATAGAGCAGTGCCGCGGCGCAGTCATGGGCGGCAAGCTGTTCGCGCAAACGTCCCAGCCGATAGCGGCGCGCGCCATCCAGCACGGCAGCGGAAATCGGGCTTTTCAGCGGCCGGTCGGCGCCTTCGGCATTCAGATACTGGCGCTTTGAGACGGGCGGCGCGTTCATCGCCTAGCTCACCCGGCCATAGAAAATCCGGCGCGTATGCTCCTTGAGGGCATAGCCCGGCTCCGAGGCATAGCTCAGGATCGCGATGGTGCGAGGCTGCGCGCCGAAAGAAGGTGTTACGCGATGGAGCGAGCGCGAGCCCTTGAACAGTACCAGCGCGCCGGGATCCTGTTTCAACTCCTGCACCTTCCCGTGATCGCCATCAAGGATGCGGGCGACACTGTCGAAGCCCGCGGGCCCTTCCTCGCGGATATTGGGCGCGAACTCGAACAACCCGCCCGTCTCCGCCTGGCGCAGCATCAGCGTCACGGTGAAGATCGAATTGTCGAAATGCCAGCCGAGCTCCTGGTTCTCGCCGTAAAAGTTCACGTTTACCGATGCCAGGTTGTCGGCAAAGGGATGCAGCGCCTCGATATGAAGGGCCGTGCGCAGGAAGGCGCGAAAATCCTCGTCCTCATACACGTCACGCAGCGGCGAGCCCGCCGGTATTTCGTCATCGGCCAGCAGCGCCTTGACGCTGCGCACCCGCCGATTGCGTGCATGCTCCGCCGGAAAGGCGGGGTCGTCAGGAACCAGATAGACGTTATGCGGCTGGCTGCAGACGAAGGCGTCCGGCTGCAGGGGGTCGACCTGGGCGAGAGTTTCGCCAACGGCCGCAGGTTGCAGAAATCCCTCCAGCACGCAGGCGCCGGTCGCCGAAAGATCGCGCCAGACTGTCTCCAGCAGGATTTTAAACGCCGGCCCAGACCGGTCGTGGATCGGATAGCGGGCTAAATCAACCGCGCGGGTGAGCCGCGATGGCGCAGCTTTCTGCCGTCAGAGATGCCGCGAGCGTCGACATGGCCAAGTCCCAGCCCTTTGGTGACCGCTTTCGCCACGCTAGGCCCGGGCCGCATGTGAGGCAATTTCATAAAAGTAAATAACGGCGTGAAATTATTTCACTCTTTTCCCGCGCCCTGGCCGGCCTCTGCGCCGTGATGCACTGCCGGCAAAGAACGTGGCGAGCAGCCGGGCCACCTGATGCGGCGCCGTATTGCCGCGGTCGGAAAAGCGCAGCAGGGCAGACCAGGTGATCTTCAACCCCTGGCGATCCAGCGGCAGTGCGACGAGCCTGCCATCCTCGATGTCGGATTGCATTGCCCAGCGGCTGAGAACCGTCAGGCCCTGGCCGCTCATGGCCGCTGCCGCCGTAGCCTCCGGCGTCGGAATGATCACATAGCGCCGCGGCCGGACATGGGCCGGCTGGAGGAACCTGACGTATTCGAAGCCCGGCGTGACCGCCATGCTATAGGTGTAATAGTCCTCAGGCTCGATATCGGCGGGCTTCAGGAAACGCTGCTTGGCCAGACGGTGGCCCGGCGCCACCAGCGCTACCAATTCGTCGGTGAACAGCGGCAGGCGCAGAATGCCGGAATAGTCGTCGGGAAACGGCGCCAGCACGATATCAACCAGCGCAGCCTTGAGGGGATCGAGGTCGGTGCCTTCCAGATTGGCGACCAGTTCCAGCCCGATGCCGGGGCATTCGCGCCGCACCAGCGCTTCGAAATTGGGCAGCCAGGCAAAACTGCGATAGACCGACATCCCGATACGCACGATCTGGCGCACATCGCTGCCTAGCCGCGCGGCAACGCTTTCGGCGCGCTCCAGATCGGCCAAGATGCGTTCGGCCGCCGGCAGGATGTATTCGCCGGCCGGCGTCAGGCGGATTCGATTTCCCGCCTTGGAGAACAGCGCGACGCCGAGCTGGGTCTCCGCCTCGTCGATGCGATGAGAGACTGCCGAGGGAGTCAGCTTCAGGGATTCGGCAATCTTGCTGAGGCTGCCGGTGCGCCGGAAGGCCGCGAGAACCTGAAGATGCTTGATGCTGAGGCGCTGCATCGATGGCCGGGACTTGTTCGAGCGTGGCCGATCAGGATAGGCGGGATTAACCGCCGAGGCTAATCTGTCGCCGAATGGCGAATACCCCATCCTTCATGCGGCGCAGTGATGTTTGACTATCAAAAATGGAAGGGGTGGCTTCGCAACAAAGGCGAAGAGCTGAAAGCGACTGGCCTTACGACGTCCTTTCGCGCCGGGCCTGACAATTTCCCCAAGCCAGGAATGATATTGGAGATTATGGGCCAGCATGCCGGCGGGATGTTCGAATGCTGGATCACCGGGGAGACCGATTACACCGTGCTCCTACTTGGCGCGAATAGCCTTCAAATGATCGCCAATCGTTGGGGGCTCTTACTTGAAGACGAGGAATTTGTGCCAACCTTCGATGAGTTCCTTGCTAATTTCAGGCAGCACAATGGCTACTAGCCTGCCGTGCCCTGTCGCGTACCACCGACGCATCCTATAGTCTCAGGCCATGGATAAGGTCGTCTTCGCCGCCATCATCGTCTTCATGGTCATCACGCTCGCCATCCTGTTGACGGGCCTGTTTTCCATGGCGCGGGGTGGAGATTTCAACAAGCGCAACGCCAACCGGTTCATGCGCTGGCGCGTCATCGCCCAGGGCATCGCCATCCTGCTGTTCATCATCTTCATGATGACCTGGCACCGCGCCTAACCATGGTCAAACTGACGCGCATCTACACGAAGGGCGGCGACAAGGGCCTGACGTCGCTTGGCAGCGGCAAGCGCGTGCCCAAGCACGACCCGCGCGTCGATGCCTATGGCCAGGTGGACGAGGCCAATGCCGCCATCGGCCTGGCGCGCCTGCACACCAAGGGTGCGGCCGATGCCATGCTGGCCCGCATCCAGAACGACCTGTTCGATCTCGGCGCCGATCTCTGCCGGCCGGAGGCCAAGGAGGGGGATCTGCGCATCGTCGAAAGCCAGGTCATCCGGCTGGAGCGCGAGATCGACAAGATGAATGCCGCGCTGCAACCGTTGCAGTCCTTCGTATTGCCCGGCGGCGCCCGGGCGGCAGCCTATCTGCACCTTGCCCGCACGATTGCCCGGCGCGCCGAACGCGCCATGACGGCGCTGGCTGAAGCGAGCCCGGTCAATCCCGAAGCAATCAAATATATCAACAGGTTATCCGACCATTTGTTCGTTCTTTCCCGCTATCTGAACGGCAAGGGAAAGCGCGACGTCCTGTGGCAGCCGGGGGCCAATCGCTAGGGCCCCGGCTCGTTGACACGCCTATGACACAGACCTATTGTGCGCCCGCACAAAGAGGGGGGCACAGGCGGCCTTTGGGCGTCTCAATCCGGGACGCGAACGCCGGTTCGCCCTTCGCAAAAACATCGGATCTCGGCACATGAAGGTTCTGGTCGCGGTCAAGCGCGTCGTCGATTACAACGTCAAAATCCGGGTCAAGTCAGACGGCACGGGCGTCGAGACGGCCAACGTCAAGATGTCCATGAATCCGTTCGACGAAATCGGCGTCGAAGAGGCGGTTCGCCTCAAGGAAGCTGGCAAGGCAACGGAGATCATCGCTGTCTCGCTGGGCGCGCTCCAATCCCAGGAAACCATCCGCACGGCGCTTGCCATGGGGGCCGATCGCGGCATCCTGGTGCAGAGCGACGTCGAACTTGCAGCCGCTGGCGGTCGCCAAGCTGCTGAAGGCGGTGGTCGACAAGGAAAAGCCGGAGATCTGCATCCTCGGCAAACAGGCCATCGACGACGATTCCAACCAGACCGGCCAGATGCTGTCGGCCTTGCTCGGCTGGTCCCAGGGCTGCTTTGCCTCCAAGCTCGTGATCAACGGCGACGGCACGGCCAATGTGACCCGCGAGGTCGATGGCGGTCTGGAGACCGTCACCCTCAAACTGCCGCTCGTTCTCACCACCGACCTTCGCCTGAACGAGCCGCGCTATGCCTCGCTACCCAACATCATGAAGGCGAAGAAAAAGCCCATCGAGACGCTGACGCCCGAACAGCTCGGCGTCGATGCCAGCCCGCGCCTCAAGACGCTCAAGGTCGGCGAACCGCCGAAGCGCAAATCCGGCGTCAAGGTGAAGAGCGTGGCCGAGCTGGTCGACAAGCTGAAAAATGAAGCCAAGGTGATCTGAGATGAGCGTCCTGCTGATTGCCGAGCATGACAATGCCGCCCTGAAGCCGGCGACGCTGCATGCGCTCACCGCGGCCAAGGAGATCGGCGGCGATCTGGTCGTCCTCGTGGCCGGCCAGAATTGCCGCCCGGCGGCGGAAGCCGCGGCCAAGGTCGGCGGCGTATCGAAGGTGCTGCTGGCCGACGATGCGCTCTATGCCAATCGCCTGGCCGAGAACATGGCCAAGCTGATCGTCGGACTGGCACCCGGCCTATTCCCACATCCTGGCGGCGGCCACCAGCAGCGCCAAGAATTTCATGCCGCGCGTGGCAGCCCTGCTCGATGTCGCGCAGATCTCGGAGATCAGCGCCGTCGTCTCGCCGGATACCTTCATACGCTCGATCTATGCCGGCAATGCGCTGGCAACCGTGCAGTCGAGCGACAAGATCAAGGTCATCACCGTGCGCATGACCGGCTTCGATGCGGCGCCGGCCGAGGGCGGTTCGGCCGCAATCGAGACGGTGGCCAGCGCCGGCGATGCCGGGCTTTCCAAATTCGTCGGCCAGGAGCTGAGCAAGTCGGAGCGCCCCGAACTGACCTCGGCGCGCATCATCGTCTCCGGCGGGCGCGGCATGCAGAGCGGCGAGAATTTCAAGCTGCTCGAGGCCGTGGCCGACAAGCTGCATGCGGCCGTCGGCGCCAGCCGTGCCGCCGTCGATGCGGGCTTCGTGCCCAATGACTACCAGGTGGGCCAGACCGGCAAGGTCGTGGCCCCTGATCTCTACATCGCGGTCGGCATCTCCGGCGCCATCCAGCATCTCGCCGGCATGAAGGACAGCAAGGTCATCGTCGCCATCAACAAGGACGAGGATGCACCGATCTTCCAGGTTGCCGATTACGGTCTCGTCGCCGACCTGTTCCAGGCGGTGCCGGAATTGACCAAAGAACTAAGCAAATAGGCCCGGGAGCGGCCGCACAAACATGATTCGAACCATCGGCGTCATTGGCGCCGGCCAAATGGGCAATGGCATTGCCCATGTTGCCGCACTGCACGGCTATAACGTTAAACTCGTCGATGTCGACGCCTATCAGATCGACAAGGCGAAGGAGACGATCGACCAGAACATGCAGCGCCAGGTGAAGCGCAAGATGTTCACCGATGCCGAGCGCAAGGCCTCGCTCGCGCGCATCACCACCGGCCAGGATTACCACCTGTTCAGCGATTGCGACCTCGTCATCGAAGCGGCGGTGGAGAACGAAGAGGTCAAGCGCGAGATCCTGAAGAAGCTCTGCCCGATGCTGAAGCCCGAGGCGATGATCGCCTCCAACACCTCGTCGATCTCGATCACGAGGCTTGCGGCGGCCACCGACCGGCCGGCCAAGTTCATGGGCATGCATTTCATGAACCCGGTGCCGCTGATGGCGCTGGTCGAGTTGATCCGGGGCCTGGCGACCGACGACGAAACCTTCACCACCATCCGCGAGCTGGCGGAGAAATTCGGCAAGACGGTGGCGATGGCGGAGGATTTCCCCGCCTTCATCGTCAACCGCATCCTGCTGCCGATGATCAACGAGGCGGTCTATACGCTGTATGAGGGCGTCGGCTCGGTCGAGGCGATCGATACCGCCATGCGCCTTGGCGCCAACCATCCCATGGGACCGCTGGAACTGGCCGATTTCATCGGCCTGGATACCTGTCTCGCCGTGATGCAGGTGCTCTATGAAGGGCTGGCCGACAGCAAATACCGCCCCTGTCCGCTGCTGGTGAAATATGTCGAGGCCGGCTGGCTCGGCCGCAAGACCCAGCGCGGCTTCTACGACTACAGCGGCGAGAAGCCGATTCCCACCCGCTGACTTGGTCCCACTCGCTGAGCGGAATATCAAAGCGGGCGGGCGTGACGCTCGGCGTCGGCGCCGGGGCGACAGGTATAGGCGCCGGCTTTTCCGTGTTCTTCAGATAATAGCTGATCAGCGCGATCGCCTCCGGCGTATCCCAATCGGTGGCGCCGACCAGCGCGCCGACGGCGCGGCCATCGGGGCCGACCAGGAAACTGGTCGGCAGGCCGCTCACCGACAGGCTGCGCGCGATGCTGTTGCTGGGGTCGACATAGACGCCCAGATGCTGGATGCGGTGCTTATCGTAGAAATCGGTCACCTGGGTGGCCCCGCCCCGGTCCACCGACACCGGCAGCACGACAAAATCGGCCCCGCCGAGTTCGGCCTGCAGACGGTCCAGCGACGGCATCTCGGCAACGCAGGGGCCGCACCAGGTGGCCCAAAGATTGAGCAGCACGTATTTGCCGCGGAAATCCGCCAAGCTCAACGCATGGCCGGCGACATCGGCGAAGCCATCGTCCGGCGTTGGCAATGAGGGATCGATCCGGCTAAAGTTTTCCACCGAACCCGCGATGGGTGGCCCCGGCTGGGCGGCGAGCGCGGCCGGGATCGAAAGCAGGGCTGCCAGCACGGCGGCAACAAGGGCGGCCGGACGGGCTGCGGCAGAGAAAGCCAGGCGCTTGAGCATCAAGAAAAATCCTTCCGCGGGGCCTTCCGCCAACACCATGTGGGGCGGCCGCTTTGCCGGCGGCCCGGCGGCGATCATGCAGCAGATCAACGCCTCGATCGACATCGACCGGCGCCTCTATGCCCAGGACATCGCCGGCAGCCGGGCTCATGCCGCCATGCTGGTGCGCCAGGGCATCATCCGTCAAGCCGATGGCGAGGCGATCCGCGAGGGCCTCGACAAAATCGAGAAAGAAATCGCCGAGGGCCGCTTCGATTTCAAGGCCGCGCTCGAGGACATCCATATGAATGTCGAGGCGCGTCTGGCGGAGCTGATCGGCGCACCCGCCGGCCGGCTGCACACCGCCCGCTCGCGCAACGACCAGATCGCCACCGATTTCCGCCTCTGGCTGCGCGATGCGATGGATGGGCTGGCGGTCGAGCTAAAGGCGCTCGATAGCCGCCTTGATCGATCGCGCCGAGGAGAATGCCGCGACCATCATGCCGGGATATACCCATCTCCAGCTCGCCCAGCCGGTGACCTTCGGCCACCATCTGCTGGCCTATGTGGAGATGCTGGGCCGCGATGCGGGCCGTCTGGCCGATGCCAGGCGGCGCCTGAACGAATCGCCGCTCGGCGCCGGTGCGCTGGCCGGCACATCCTTTCCCATCGATCCGCATATGAGTGCGGCGGCGCTGGGCTTTGCCCGGCCCATGGCCAATTCCATGGATGCGGTCGCTTCCCGCGATTTCGCACTGGAGTTCCTCGCTACCGGCGCCATCCTCGCCACCCACCTCTCGCGGTTTGCCGAGGAATTGGTTCTGTGGACCAGCGAGGGATTCCGTTTTGTGCGCCTGGGCGATGCCTTCACCACCGGCAGTTCCATCATGCCGCAGAAGCGCAATGCCGATGCCGCCGAGCTGGTGCGCGGCAAGGCGGGACAGGCCATCGGTGCCCTGATCCAGCTGCTGGTGGTGATGAAGGGCCTGCCGCTGACCTATGGCAAGGATATGCAGGAGGATAAGCAGCCGGTGTTCCTGGCCGTGGACAACCTGCATCTCTCGCTCGCCGCCATGACCGGCATGGTGCGCGATCTGAGCGTGAATGCCGGCGCCATGCGCGCCGCCTGCGATCGCAGCTTCATCACCGCAACCGATCTCGCCGACAATCTGGTGCGCCGCCTCGATCTGCCTTTCCGCGAGGCTCATCACATCGCCGGCAGCCTGGTGCGACTGGCCGAAGAAAAAGGCTGCGGCCTCGCCGAACTGCCGCTTGCCGAGATGCAGCGCGTCGAACCGCGCATCGATGAAGCCATCCGTGGTGCCCTCAGCGTCGAGGCAGCGGTGGCGAGCCGGACCAGCCATGGCGGAACGGCGCCGGACAATGTGCGCCGTGCGGCAGCATCGGCCCGGGAGCGTTTCCTATGAGAACCACTGCGCTGACGATCTGTCTGATGCTGGCGCTGCTGCTGCCGCTGGGCGCCTGCGGCAAAAAAGGCGATCCCGATCCCGCGGTGCCCGATAGCTTCCCCAACCAGTATCCCAAGGTGGAGATCCTTCCAGAGACAAAGTCTCAGCCCGGCATCCCCGCCTTGCCGAAGCCGGAGCAATCGCCCTCGGCACTGTCGCCGTTCCAGACGGCGCCATGAGCCATTTTCACTACGCCGGCGGCACCTTGCATGCCGAGGGGGTGCCGCTGGACCGGCTTGCCGCGGCCGTGGGCACGCCGTTCTACTGTTATTCCAGCGCCGTGCTGAGCGAGCGCTATCAGGCCTTCACCCGCTCCTTCGACGGCCGGCGCGCCATGATCTGCTATTCGCTGAAGGCCAATTCGAATCAGGCGGTGATCGCCACCCTGGCGAAACTGGGCGCCGGCGCCGATGTCGTTTCCGAGGGCGAGATGCGCCGGGCACTCGCCGCCGGCATTCCGGCAAGCCACATCGTCTTTGCCGGCGTGGGCAAGACGGAACGCGAAATGGCCGCGGGCCTGGATGCCGGCATCCATCAGTTCAATGTCGAATCCCTGCCGGAGCTGGAGACGCTGGATCGCGTCGCCCGTGACAAGGGCAAGCGCGCGCGGGTGGCGCTGCGCGTCAATCCCGATGTCGACGCCCGCACCCACAAGAAAATCGCCACCGGCAAGGCCGAGAACAAATTCGGCGTCGAGTTGGGCCGCGCGCGCGAGATCTATGGCCGGGCTGGCACCATGGCCGGGATCGAGATGCGGGGCCTGGCCGTACATATCGGCTCGCAGCTGACCGACCTTGCCCCCTATCGCGCGGCCTTCTCTAAAATTGCCACATTGTGCGCCGAGCTTAGGGCCGATGGACAAATCGTCGAGACTCTCGATCTGGGCGGCGGCATCGGCATTGCCTATCGCGACGAGGCAGCACCAGCGATCGAGGATTACGGGCGCGTGGTGGACGAGACCGTGGGCAATCTCGGTTGCCACCTGGTGTTCGAACCGGGGCGCTGGATCGTCGGCCCGGCGGGGCTGCTGGTGACCCGGGTGATCTATGTCAAACAGGGCGTGGAGCGCAGCTTTGTCATCGTCGATGCGGCCATGAACGATCTGATCCGGCCTACCCTGTACGATGCCTATCACCCGATCCTGCCGGTGAAGGAACCGGCTTCGGACGCCGCGGTGAAGCGCTTCGACGTGGTCGGGCCGATCTGCGAGACCGGCGATTTCTTTGCCCATGAGCGGCCCCTGCCGCCGCTGGCATCGGGCGATCTGCTGGCGCTGACCCAGGCCGGCGCCTATGGCGCGGTCATGGCCTCGAACTACAACAGCCGGCCCCTGGTGCCGGAGGTGCTGGTGCGCGGCAAAGATCACGGGATTGTCAGGGCGCGTCCCAGCTATGATGATATAATTCAGATGGATAGCCTGCCGCCCTGGCTTTAGGAGATGAGCCTGAGGCACGGGCTTTAAGGAGCGAGATTTGGCGGAAGCCACGCCCCGGCGAAACCTGCGCAACGAAGTAAGCGACAACCGCAAGGTGCCGATCACGCGCACCCGGCTGAAGCTCGTGCGCCTCGGCCTGTTCTGGGAACAGGCCTGGCCGGCGCTCTGGCCCGCCGCCGCCTTGGTCGGGCTGTTCCTGGCCTTCGCGCTGCTGGATGTTTTCCCCCTGCTGCAGGGCTATCTGCATATCGGCGTTCTGGTGGCACTCGCGCTTGGCCTTGCCTATCTGCTCTGGCGCGGGGTTCGCGGCCTGCATATGCCCGACGAAGCCACCGCGCGCCGCAAGATCGAGATCGTCAACGATCTCCAGCACCGCCCGCTGGCGACATTGGAAGACCAGCTTGCCGGCGGCCGGGCGGATCCGGCCTCGGCCCAGCTCTGGGAACTGCATCGCCGGCGCGTGAAGCAGCAGCTCGGGCGCCTGCGCCTGGGTCTGCCGGCCGGAAGTCTCGCCAAGCGCGATCCCTATGCGCTGCGCGGCATCGTGGTTTTGCTGCTCGTGCTTGGCGTCACCGTCGGCTGGGGCGATAGCCGCGAGCGCCTCAGCCACGCTTTCCAGCCGACCTTCGCGGCACCGCCGCCACCCATTCCTCCGCGCCTCGATGTCTGGGTGACGCCGCCCGCCTATACCAACCTGCCCCCTGTCTTCCTCGCCGCTGTCGACCCGGCTGCGGCCCCGCTTCATGTGCCCGAGGGCAGCGACGTTCTGGCCCAGGTCCAGGGCGGCGGCGGCGCCACCGAGTTGCGCCTGGGCGACGCCACGGCGAAGTTCGATGTGATCGGCGAGGGCACGTTCCGCGCAACCGGAAAGATCGAGAACGGCGACCGCCTGGCGGTGATGCAGAACGGCAAGGAGATCGCCGGCTGGCCCTATAAGGTGATCGAAGATCAGCCGCCGCTGGTGGCCTTTACCCAGCCGCCGTCGGAGACGGAGCGTCATGCACTGCGCCTCGACTATGCGGCCAGCGACGATTACGGCATCGCCAAGGTCCAGGTGGTAATCACGCGGCGCGACGAAGCGGGCGAAGCCGTGCCGCTGCCCGGCATGCCCTCCAAGCTCGTCATCGACCTGCCCGCCGCCAGTACCGATCCGCGGGTTGCGCGTGGCGTCAGCTTCCGCGATCTGACCGCCAATCCCTGGGCCGGCACGCCGGTGCGCCTGATGCTGACGGCAATCGACGCCACCGGGCAATCCGGCAGCGCACAGCCTGTCGACATCCTGCTGCCCGAGCGTCCGTTCAACAATCCGGTCGCCAAGTTGATCATCGAGCAGCGCCGCCTGCTGACGCTGCAGCCGGAAAACCGCGTCGCCGTGGCGCGCCGGCTGTTCGCCATCGGTAATGACGCGCCTGCATATCAGGGCGATCCCGTGGTGACGCTGGCGCTGCGCATTTCCGGGCGACGGCTGATCGCCGACAAAACCGGGGCTGGCGTACCGGAGGTGCAGGCGCTGTTGTGGCAGACCGCCATGCGCCTGGAAGAAGGCAGCATGTCGAGTGCCGAGATGGCGCTGCGCGCAGCCGAGCAGGCTCTCCAGGAGGCGCTCGACCGCGGCGCTTCCGACCAGGAAATCGAGAAACTGATGAACGATCTCCAGCAGGCGATGAACCAGTTCCTCGACGCGCTGACCCAGCAGGCGATGAAGAACGCGCCCAATGGCCAGATTCCCGCCGACACCGCCCGCCAGATGACCCTGCAGCGCGAAGACCTGCAGCGCCTGTTGGACAAGGCGCGTGAGATGGCCAAGGGCGGGGCGCGCGATGCCGCGCGCCAGATGCTCTCCCAGCTGCAGGGCATGCTGGAGAATCTCCAGGCCAACCCACAGGCCCAGAACTCAACCGATCCTGCCGAGCGACAGGCAACCGAGATGATGCGCGATCTGGGCGATCTCGCGCGCCGCCAGCAGAACCTGCTCGACAAGACCTTCCGCGATTCCCAGCAGATGGCGCCGGGCCAGCAATCGCCCAGCAGCCAGGGCTTTGCCCAGGAACAGGGCGAGCTGGAGCAGAAACTACAGCAACTCAACAAGCGCTTCAGCGATTTGCTGGGCCAGGCGCCCCAGCAGTTGGGCGAGGCAGGCCGCGAGATGGGCCGGGCCGAGGATTCGCTGCGCGAGGGCTTCCCCGGCGGTGCCGTGCAGCCCCAGACCCGGGCGCTGCAGGATCTTCAGCAGGGCCAGGCCGAAATGATGAAGCAGCTGGTCGAGCATTTCGGCAAACAGCCCGGCCACCGCAATTCCAACCAGCTCGACCAGTTCGGCCAGTCGCAGGATCCGCTGGGCCGCTCGCTGCCGGGTGCGGGCCAGATGGATACCGGCGACGTCAAGGTACCGGACAAATCCGATCTGCAGCGGGCGCGCGAAATCCTCGACGAGTTGCGCCGGCGCGCCGGCGAGAACAGCCGCCCGCGCTATGAGCTGGATTATCTCGACCGGCTGCTGAAGCGGTTTTAAGAGCTCCCTATTTCCAAAGCATGGATGGCCGGGTCAAGCCCGGCCATGACGGTTTGGGCTGATCGCCCCGCCGGCTTTCTTTACTTCGTCATGCTCGGCCTTGAACCGAGCATCCATCTTCTTAGCGACCAACAAAGAAGCCCTGTCGCGGCTGCGCCAAAAGCCGTCGCCGCGCACCTTGCCGCTGCCAGCCCAGCCGACTATCGTCCGGCCACGCTTTCTGGTGGCCACGCTTGCGTGCAGCGGGCGGCCACGGCCATATCCCGAGGAGATTCCCATGAACCATGACGTCATCGTCACCTGCGCCGTTACCGGCGCCGGCGATACGGTGGGCAAGCATCCGGCGATTCCGGTCAGTCCAAAGCAGATCGCCGATGCGGCGATCGAGGCCGCCAAGGCGGGTGCCTCCATCGCGCATATGCATGTGCGCGATCCCAAGACCGGCAAGGGCAGCCGCGAGACCGCCCTCTACCGCGAGGTGGTGGAACGCGTGCGCGACAGCGGCGTCGATATCGTCATCAACCTGACGGCCGGCATGGGCGGCGATCTCGAAATCGGCGGCGGCGAAAAGCCGATGGCCTTCGGCCAGGGCACCGACCTGGTCGGCGCCCTGGAGCGCCTCGCCCATGTCGAGGAACTGCTGCCGGAAATCTGCACGCTCGATTGCGGCACGCTGAACTTCGGCGACGGCAATTCCATCTTCGTCAGCACACCGACCCAGCTTCGCGACGGGGCCCGGAAGATCCGCGAGCTGGGCGTGAAGCCGGAGCTCGAGGTCTTCGATACCGGCCATCTCTGGTTTGCCAAGCGCATGGTGGAGGAAGGCCTGCTGGAGGATCCGCCGATGTTCCAGCTCTGCCTCGGCATTCCCTGGGGCGCGCCGGCCGAAACCACGGTCATGAAGGCGATGGTCGATATGCTGCCGCCCAAGGCGGTGTGGGCGGGCTTTGGCATCGGGCGCAACCAGATGCCCATGGTGGCGCAGGCGATGCTGCTGGGCGGCAATGTGCGCGTTGGTCTCGAAGACAATATCTGGCTGGAGAAGGGCGTCTATGCCAGCAACGGCACCCTGGTCCAGCGCGCCATCGAGATCGTCCGCCTGATGGGCGCGCGCGTGCTGAGCCCGGCGGAAGCGCGCAAGAAGATCGGCCTGAAGCCTCGCAATTAAGTCGGCCGCGTAACTGAATCCGGCGCAACGAGAGCAAGCGAACAAAGGAAGGATAAGACCATGGCCGGTGCGAACGATATCCGCCGTGTTGCAATCGTCGGCGGCGGGGTGATCGGCGGCGGCTGGGCTGCGCGTTGTCTCGCCCATGGCCTCGATGTGGTGGCAAGCGATCCCGGCCCGGGTGCGGAAGAAAAGCTGCGCGCCACGGTCGCCAATGCCTGGCCGGCGCTGACCACCGTGGGCCTCAAGCCCGGCGCCAGCCAGCAGCGCCTCTCCTTCGCCAAGGATCTGGAATCGGCGGTGAAGGATGCGGATTTCGTGCAGGAGAGCGCGCCGGAAAACGAAGATCTGAAGCGCAAGCTGCATGCCCGCATCGATGCCGCGGCCCGGCCCCACGTGATCATCGCCTCCAGCTCCTCGGGCCTGCTGCCCTCGCCGATTCCAGGCCGATTGCAAGCATCCCGAGCGCGTGCTGGTCGGCCATCCCTTCAACCCGGTCTATATGCTGCCGCTGGTGGAAGTGCTGGGCGGCGACAAGACCGACGCGAAGTTCATCGACCAGGCGGCGGATTTCTATCGCCGCATTTCCATGCGCCCGCTGAAGGTGAAGGTGGAGGTGCCGGGCTATATCGCCGACCGGCTGCAGGAGGCGCTGTGGCGCGAGGCGCTGCATCTGATCGCCGACGGGGTCTGCACCACCGGCCGATATCGACGATGCGATCCGCTTCGGCCCGGGCCTGCGCTGGTCCTTCTTCGGCACCTGCCTGATCTATCACCTGGCCGGCGGCGACGAAGGCATGGCGCATTTCATGGATCATTTCGGCCCGGCGCTGGAGCTGCCCTGGACCAGCCTCAAGGCGCCGAAGGTGACGCCGGAACTCATCCGGCGCATGGTCGATGGCACCAGGGATCAAGCCGCCGGCAAATCGGTCAAGGAGCTGGAGCGCTTCCGCGACGATTGCCTGATCGCCGTCGACCGCGCGATCGCCGGGGTGCGGGCCAAATACGGCATCGATACCGGGGCCGCCTAAGCCCCGGATGGCCGAGCCGCCGATCACGCTAACGGGCGCCGATACCGCATATACGGGCCATGCCGGGCCGCTCGATCTCTATCGCGTCTCGGTCAAGCCGGAATGGATCGACTATAACGGCCATATGAACGAGGCCTATTACGTCCTCGTCTTCGGCCTGACCACCGATGCCTTCCTCGATCTGATCGGCATGGATGCAGCCTATCGCGAGCGCACCCACACATCGCTTTATACGGTGGAAGGCCATATCGCCTATCTGCAGGAAGTGCCGCTGGGCACCAGCCTTCGCGTACACGACCACGCTGGTCGCATCCGACGCAAAGCGGGTTCATCTGTTCCATCAAATGATCCGGGAAAGCGACGGGGCGAATGCTCGCAACCTATGAACTGCTGGCGCTCCATGTCGATCAGAGAGGCCCGAAGGTGAGCGCGATGCCGGCGGCGATCCTCGACAAGGTCAGCGCGATTGCCGCCGCGCATTCATCGCTCGCGGGATCCCTGCCGACGTCAGGCACCAGCCGCATCCTGCTGAGCCTCAAGTCACGCTGAGGCGCCAGGCCAAGGCGCCAGGGTTGCAACACCGGTATGCTCCGGTCTCTACTCACACAAATCTGATGACCACAACGGAGGCTTCGGTGGCGCCGGAAGGAATGACCTCGCCGGTCCAGCCGAATCTCCTGCTGGCGCGTCTGACAGCGATGACGCCGGATGAGTTGGCACGCGTTGCGTTTCGCTGGGCCAATGGCGTCAAGGGGGCCGGCGCCATGACCTTCGGCCTGCTGCGGATGCGCATGCTGCGGCTGGCCGCCTGGCTGCGGCAAGAGGCCGGTGTGGCGACCGGCGATCGCGTGCTTGTTTGCCTGCCGAAATCGCCGGAAGCCGTGGTCGCGCTTTACGGCACCATGGCCGCCGGCGTCGTCTATTCACCGGTCCAATATCAGGATTCAGCCGATCGCCTGAACGCGGTCGCGGCATCGATGCAGCCCAGGGTCATCCTGACGACCCGCCCGATGGCCGGCCATTTTGCCGCGCACACTGCTGGACTGCACATGATCGATCTTGCTGCTGACGGGACGGGCTTCGAGGCGCTGAGCGGCGCAATCGAACCGCTTGCGGCTCCCTTCGCTGTCGAGGCCGAGGACCTCGCCTGGATCATCCACACGTCTGGCTCCACCGGCGAGCCCAAGGGCGTGATGCTGTCCCATCGCGCCATGGCGGCCAATGTCGAGGCGATGCAACAGCGCGACCGGATGAGCGAGGCCGACCGGCGCATCAGCCACGCGCCGCTGCACTACATCTCGGCCTTCGATCTTCTGTTCCCGCTCGTCTCCGGCGTGCAGATCTATCTGCTGCCCGAGAAGGAGGCGATGTTCCCCGAACGCGTGGCTGAGGTGATGGAGTGCCAGCGCACCACCATCTGGTCGTCCAGCGCCACGGCGCTGCGCCTGCTGCTCGAACGCGGTGCGCTTGGCGCGCGCGATCTCTCGGCAATGCGGCGCATCTCTTTCTATGGCGAGGCGATGCCGATGGCGACGTTGCGCCAGATCATGGCGGCATTACCCCATGTCGAGTTCGTCAATCACTATGGCGCCACCGAAGCCGACATGATCGCGAGCTTTCCGGTGCCGCGGCCCCTGCCTGAGGCGATGGTGCGCCTGCCGCTTGGCTGGCCCGCCGATCGGGTCGACATCACCCTGCGCGATACCGCCGGCAAGCTCGTGCCGGATGGCGACATCGGCGAAATCTGCCTGGTCAGCCCCGCCGTCGCCTCGGGCTATTGGGGCGATCCGGTTCTGTCGGCGGCCCGGCGCATGCCGGGTATTGCGCAATCCCATCGCACCGGCGATCTCGCCTATCGGTCCGCCGACGGCATTCTGCATTCCGCCGGCCGTACCGACCAGATGGTGAAGATCCGCGGCCACCGCCTCGACCTCGGCGAAGTCGAGGCGGTGCTTCGCCTCCATCCGCTGGTCCGCGACGCGCTGGCAGTGGCGACCGGCGAACCCGATCTTACGGTCAAGGCCGTGGTGCTGAGCGAAAGTGGGCCGGATCTGCTGGCCGAGCTCGACCAGCTTTGCCGGCGCCGCCTGCCCCGCTATGGCCGGCCGGTTCGCATCACGGTGCTGGCCAAATTCCCCCAGCTCGCCACCGGCAAGATCGACCGCCTGGCATTGCGGCGCCTGGCGCAAGCCTGACTTGAAAGGCACCATCCTTGAAAGCCGCTGGGGCGCCGCCTATTTCAGAAGAGACGGCGCCCCTTCGGGGCCGTCCTGGGTCCGCCACGGACCCAAGCCCGCTCGAAGGGAGGGGCAGAATGAGCCGTGTATCGCTGTTCAGCAGCCCGCTGCTTCTGGGATTCGATCGGTTCGAGCGCACGCTCGATCGCATGGGCCGGGCAGCCGAGAGCTATCCGCCCTATAACATCGAGCAGCTCGCCGAGAATCGCCTGCGCATCACGCTGGCCGTCGCCGGTTTCGCGCGCGAGGATCTCGAGATTTCGCTCGAGGCCAATCAACTGACGATCCGGGGCAAACAGACCGACCAGGGCGAGCGCGTGTTTCTGCATCGCGGCATCGCCGCGCGGCAGTTTCAGCGCAGCTTCCTGCTGGCCGACGGGCTGGAGATCGCCGGCGCCGAATTGAACAACGGCCTGCTGGAGATTGACGTGCTGCGCCCGGAAATCGAGGTCCAGACCCGCAAAATTCCCATTCGCGGCAATGCCGCCGGCAGCGGCCGCATCAGCGTCAGCGCGCCCGGCACATCCGCGCCGCAAAAGGAGTAAGCGTCATGAACACCAGCGAAACAATTCGCACCATCTCGCCCCAGGCTCTCGCATTACTCGGCATGCAGAGCATGGCCTATCTGCGCAAGATTACCGTCGACGGCACGCCGGGCTTCGGGATCTTCGCGGCCGACGGGACCCAGCTTGCCTTTGCGCCCAGCCGGGCACTCGCGGTTGCCGCTGTGCGCGAGCACGATCTGGAGCCCGTTAGCGTCCACTAAAGAAGCGGACGCAGCGCCTATGCGGCATGACTCGTGGGAGCCTCGGTGAGCAGCGCATAAAGCGCATCGCGGCTCTCGGCACCGCGCAGCTTTTCGCAGACCTGGCGATCACGCAGCAGGCGCGAGACTCGCGCCAGCGCCTTCAGGTGATCGGCACCGGCCGCAGCCGGCGCCAACAGCAGGAAGACGAGATCGACAGGCTGCTGATCGACCGCGTCGAAATCCACCGGCGGCTCGACGCGCGCGAACAGGCCATGCAGGCGCTGCAGCCCCGCCAGCCGGCCATGGGGAATGGCGATCCCGTTGCCCACGCCGGTCGAGCCCAGCCGCTCGCGCTCCAGCAGCACATCGAAGATCTGCCGCTCGGCTTGCCCCGACAGTTCCGCCGCGCGCTTGGCCAATTCCTGGAGCAGCTGTTTCTTGGCACTCACCCTGAGCCGGGCCACGACGGCAGTCGGGCTGATCAAATCCGCGATATCCATTACGTCCCTCGTGCAAACGTTCCGCGCGCAGCGTCGGTCCTGTGTTGAACCCTGCGCGGTCGTAAGTTTTAAGCGCCGGCGCGGCGATCTCCGGCGGCGCTGCCGGGGCGATTCCCTTTGGGGTCGACCCAGCCGACATTTCCATCCGCCCGGCGATAGACCATGTTCAACCCGCCATGGGCGCGATTGACGAACATCAACGCGCCGTCATCGGCCAGATCGAGGCGCATCACCGCTTCGCTCACGGTGAGCGTTGCGATGTCGGTTTTCATCTCGGCGATCACCGTCGGCGGACCGTCGGTCTTTTCGCCGGCCGGCCCGTCGTCAGCTTCGGAATCCAGATCCGGCGCCAGCACATAAAGGCCCGCGCTTTCCATCTGGGCCGGCGCCTTGTGGTGATCGCGCAGCCGGCGTTTGTGCCGGCGCAGCCGCTTGGCCAGGCGCTCGAGCGCCTGATCGCAGGCGATATAGGGCTGGTCTGCCAGCGCCTCGCTCTGGGCCATGATGCCGCGCCCGACATGGGCGCTGATCGAGGCGCGGTAGAGATGGGCATCGCGAGAAAAGGTCACGCTCGCATCGATCGCATCGCCAAAATACTTGCCGAAAACATCATCCAGGCTGCTGCGCACATGCTCGCGCAACGCGTCGCCCACATCGATCTGCTGGCCTTTGACGATCAGATTCATTGGTTGGAATCCCGGTTTCCGGGCGGTGCCGGCACTCGACAGCGAAATCGCCCCGGCGCGAAAGGCGGCAGACCATAGGGGCGCCGGTTTGGGCTGTCAAGTAAAGGCCCATGCCCTTGATTAAGCTACCTTTTTCATCTTGGACGCCGCCCAGCCGATTACAAGGTTTTTCCTCGCCGGCGCCGCGAGGCGGGGGGAATACGCAGCATGTAGCGGTACTTCGCGACCGTGCGGCGGGCGACATCAATGCCCTGCTCGCGCAGCATCCGCACCAGCGCCTCGTCGCTGAGGGGCTTGGCGGCGGGCTCGCCTGCAATCAGGCGCTGCAGCTTCGCGCGCACCGCCGCCGGGGCGTGGTCCACTGCCCGTCTTCGCCGCCAGCCTGCCGGCGAAGAAATCGCTGAGCGCCACCACGCCACGCGGTGTCGCCGCGTATTTGTTGGCCGTGGCCCGGCTGACGGTACTTTCGTGGAGGTCGAGCTTGCGGGCGATCTGGCGGCGCGAAAGCGGCTTCAGTGCTGCAACCCCGCCTTTCAGGAAACCGGCCTGGCGGACGACGATCTCATGGGTGACCCGCAGCAATGTCTCGCTGCGGCGGTCGAGCGCGCGCAACAGCCAGCGCGCCGCGGCCCGCCTCTCCTTGAGATAGTCTTGGGCGGCCGTATCGCCGGATCGGGGCAGCGGATGGCGCTCGCTCAAGGTGAGCTGCGGCTCGCTGCTGAGCTCGATCGACCAGCCGCCGCCGGTTGCCGGTTCGATGGTGAGATCGGGAACGATCGCGCCCAGCACCGCCTGGTCGAAGACAAGGCCGGGGCGTGGGTCGAGCCGGCGCAGCTCACCGATCATGGCGACTAGTCTCCCGGCATCGACGCCGCAGCGGGCCATCAAGGTCTTGCGATCGTCCGCGGCCAGCAAATCGAGATGCTGCAGAAGCTTCGTCATCGGCCCATCGAGTCGGCCGCGATCGGCGAGCTGCAAAGCAAGGCATTCGCCAAGATCGCGAGCAAAGACGCCGGGTGGATCGAATTGCTGCAGCCGGGTGAGGATGCGATGCATCCGGCCCGGCTCGACCTTCAGGCGCCGCGCGATATCGGCGGGATCGGCAGTCAGATATCCGGCCTCGTCCAGCGCTTCAATCAAGGCGCGGCCGATAACCCGGTCGCGCGCATCGGCGACATCGGCGCCCAGCTGCTGCAGCAGGTGATCCTGCAAACTGGGGCCGCCGGCGGGCACCTCACCTGATCCGCCCGATGGCGAAGCGGCAGCGCTGGCGCGAGGCCTCGGCGAACAAACGCGCCAGGCCTTTGGGCAACGGGCGGAAGGAGGAGCGCGTCGACCGCAGGGGTTTGCGCGTTACCGGGGGCGGTGTTTGCGCCCATTCCAGCAAGGGATTTTCGGCGACTGCCTCGGCCAGCAGTTCGGCGAGGGCAGGCCCCGAGAGCTGGAGCAGCTTGATCGATTGCTGGAGTGCGGGCGTCAGGCCGAGAGCCTGGCGCTGCCCTGCCTGTTGAGCGAGGCGCGAGCCGATCGCCATGCCTGCCTCTAGAGAGAGAACCTTTCGCCCAGATAGACGCGGCGCACCGCCTCGTCGAGCACGATCTCGCTTGGCGTGCCTTCGCGCAGCACCTGGCCTTCATGCAGGATATAGGCGCGATCGACGATCTCCAGCGTCTCACGGACATTGTGATCGGTGATCAGCACGCCGATGCCGCGATCCTTCAGATGCGAGACGAGGTCGCGGATGTCGCTGACGGCGATGGGATCGATGCCGGCGAGCGGCTCGTCCAGCAGCATGAAGGACGGCCGCGAGGCGAGAGCGCGAGCGATCTCGCAGCGCCGCCGCTCGCCGCCCGAAAGCGCCAGCGCGGGCACCTGGCGCAGATGGGCGATAGAGAATTCCGCCAGCAATTCGTCGAGCTGCGCCTCGCGCCGGGTGCGGTCGGGCTCCACCACCTCCAGCACCGCGCGGATGTTTTCCTCCACATTCAGCCCGCGGAAGATGGAGGCTTCCTGGGGCAGATAGCCGATCCCCAGGCGAGCGCGCCGATACATGGGCAGTTCGGTGATGTCATAGCCGTCCAGTTCGATATGGCCGGAATCGGGCCGTACCAGCCCGGTCAGGATGTAAAAGCACGTGGTCTTGCCGGCGCCGTTGGGGCCGAGCAGCCCGACCGCCTCGCCGCGCTTCAGCGACAGCGAGACGCCGCGCAGCACCGGGCGCTTGCGGAACTGCTTGATCAGGTTGTGCACCACCAGGCCGCTATCCTCGGATTCCGGCGCATGCGCCTGGCCCAGGGCCATCATCGCCTGGGATTTGGTGGATTTGCGGGCGATGTCGTTCAACGCCACGTCACGGGTTGAGCGGTTTGCCGGCATCGCCGCCGGGCACGAGCAGGGTCTTCACCTGGCCGCCGCCGCCGGTCATCTTCGCCTGGCCGGTCTTGAGGTTATAGATCGCGTGTTCGCCATTGATCTGGTTCTTTCCCCGGGTAATCTTCACGCCGCCGTCCAGGGTCGCGATGTCGCTGTCCATATTATAGATCGCCTTGGCGGCATGCACGATGCTGCCCTTGCCGGTGATGACGACATTGCCGGTGCCCTCGATCTGGTAGAGCTTCTTGGCGCCGCTGGCATCGGCGCGGAAATAGCCGGTCAATGTGTCGGCCTTCACCTGCTGTTGCGCGTTGACGGCGACGGCATTGCCGCGGGCGATCACCGCATTCTGCTTTTCCCAGTATTCCATGCTGTCGCGCGCGGTGACGTATTGGTCCTTGGATGTGGCCTTGAGGCCGGTTCCGGTCAGGATCGCGCTGCCATTGTCCAGATTATAGACGGCCTTGTCGCCGACGATGCGCGAATCCTTGGACAGCACCACGACATGGCCCAGCGCCTCCACCATGTAGATGTCGGTCTTGCCGGTGGCATCGCCCCGGTAGTGGGCAACAAGGGTGTCGGCGCTAATGGAGGTGTCGCCACGCGCGGCGCGGGCATTGCCACGCGCGATATAGACCTTCTGATCCTGGTTCCACTCGACGCCCTCGCTGGCATCGATCTCGACCGGCCCGCCGCCGCTGGTCATGGCCCCACCGGGAATGGCGCCGAGATCGGGGGCGACCCCAGGCTGCGCGTTGCTGGCAGCCGTGGCTGTGCCGGATGTACCCGTCTGCTGCGCACCCGCCTTTTGTATCCACGGCTGTTGCACCAGGGCCGGAGCGGCCAGGAGCAGCGCGAAAGCGGCGGCGGCGAATCCGCTCGCTCTCACGGCTTCGGTACCGCGCTCATCTGGCTGTCGGAATAAAACAGCATATGGGTGCGGCCCAGGAAGACGATGCGCCGGCCGCTGTCGAAGACCTCCACCCCCTCGGCGGTCAGCTCGCCCGAGGGGCCCTGGCCCGCAACGGCCTCGTTGCCCACGGCGCTGTCCTTGGCGAGGTCGATATGCACATCGCGGGTATGCAGCTCGTAACCCTGGTCGTGGAACAGATTGACCTGGCCCGTCAGGTCGAGAAGCTGCTTGGAGCGCTGCAGGCGCCCGGTATCGGCGGTCAGCGACAGCCAGACACCATCCTTCATGGTCATGTCGGCCTGGGGTGCGCGCAGATCGATGATATCGCTGCTGCTGTCGACCTGGGTCGCCTTTTCCGCCGACACGCTGAAGGGCCGCTTCTCCTGGTCCAGCCCCTCGAAATGGGCGTTGCTCATGGCGAGGGAGTCGACCGAGCCCAGATCGAGCGAGCCCATCGTCAGGCGAAAGCTGCTGGTATCCAGGCCGAAATGCGACCACAGGGCCAGCACCGTCAACAGGCCCGCTGCGGAGGCCGGCAGGATCAGGCGCACGGCCGCCATCACGCGGGCGCGGCGCTGCAGCTGCGGGGGCTTCGGCCGCCGGATGACGGGAGCGATGACGGGGCTATGCGCTGCCGGCGGCCATCATCGGGCACCGGCGCGCAGGCAATCATGGATATGCAGCAGGCCCACCGGCCGCTCGCCCTCGACGCACGAACAGGGTGGTCACCCGGGGCTCGACCATGGTCATCAGGCCTACGGCCTCGGCCACGGTTGCTTGCGGGCGGATGGTGCGGGGCTTGCGCGTCATCACCTCTTCCACGCGCCGGTTCAGCAAATCCGGCGCCATATGCCGGCGCAGATCGCCATCGGTGATGACGCCCTCCAGCGGTCCCGCCTTGCCGGCGACACCCACGCAGCCCAGGCGCTTGGCGGTCATCTCGATGATCGCCTGGCTCATCGCCGTTCCGGGCGCCACCAGCGGCATAGCCGAGCCGGCATGCATCAGCTGGTCGACGCGGCGCAGTTGCTGGCCCAGATGGCCGCTGGGGTGAAGGGCATGGAAATCATTGGCGGTGAAGCCGCGGCGCTCCAGCAGGGCGATGGCCAGCGCATCGCCCAGCGCCAGCATCATGGTGGTGGAGGTGGTGGGCGCCAGTCCCAGCGGGCAGGCTTCCTCGGCCCGCGGCAGGGCCAGCACGACGTCGCTGGCTTCGGCCAGCGCGCTATCGGCGCCGCTGGTGATGGCAACCAGCGGAATGCGCATGCGCTTGGCATAGGCGATGACGTGGCTGAGCTCCGCCGTGCTGCCGGAATTGGAGAGGGCAATCAGCCCATCCTCCGGCGCGATCATGCCGAGATCGCCATGGCTCGCCTCGGCGGGATGAACGAACAAGGCCGGGGTTCCGGTGGAGGCCAGCGTGGCGGCGATCTTGCGCGCGATATGGCCGCTCTTGCCCATGCCGGTCACCACCACCCGGCCCTTGACCGCCATCAGAAGATCGAGCGCCCGGCCAAGCCGGCGCGCATCGAGGCTGGCCGAAAGCGCCGTCAGGCTTTCGGCCTCCAGCCGCAAAACGCGCTGTGCCACTGCAAGATCGGCGGTGGCATCTTGGATCGAACGGACCGCCGTCATGGCCGCTGGTCCCCTTCCCCGCGCCGGATCACTGTTCATTTTAGGGGTAGATCGGCCCTAATGGGCAAAAATGTCGGGCTCGGCCCAGCCGCCCAGATCGAGGGCGCCACGGGTGGGCAGGAAGGAAAAACAGGCCTCGGCCAAGGCCTTGCGGCCTTCGCGGGCAAGCATCTCATCCAGCTTGGCCCGAAGCGCGTGCAGATGCAGCACGTCGGAGGCGGCATAGCGCTGCTGCTCCTGGGTCAGTTCGGGCGCGCCCCAATCGGAGGATTGCTGCTGTTTGGAGAGTTCCACCCCCAGCAGCTCGCGCGCCAGGTCCTTCAGGCCATGGCGGTCGGTGAAGGTGCGCACCAGTTTGGACGCGATCTTGGTGCAGTAAAGCGGCCGGCAATCGATGCCCAGCCCCTGTTTCAGGGCGGCGATATCGAAGCGGGCGAAATGGAAGATCTTGAGCGTGCTGGAATCCTCCAGCAGGCGCTGCAGGTTCGGCGCCTTGTGCGCGCCCAGCGGGATCTGCACCAGTTCGCAATTGCCGTCGCCCGACGAAAGCTGGACCAGGCATAGGCGATCGCGGAGCGGATTGAGCCCCATCGTCTCCGTGTCGACGGCAACGATCGGTCCCATATTCGCGTCTGCGGGAAGATCGCCGCGATGCAATCTAATGTTCATCGCATCTTTCGGCCGATGGTGCCCTGGAGAAGACTCGAACTTCCACGACCTCGCGGCCACAGGTACCTGAAACCTGCGCGTCTACCAATTCCGCCACCAGGGCATCGGGACGCGGATTGTCTCCACCCAGCCTTCAAAGTCAACGAACAATTGCCTCAAGGATTTCCGATGGTTGGGCACCACCCCCTCACCTCGATCCTCTCCCCCAAAGATGGGGGAGAGGAAGATGGGGGACATCGGCGGGGCTCCCTCTCCCGCCCGGGCGGGAGAGGGTCGGGGTGAGGGTGGGATTCTCAATCGCGCTGCCTGTTGCCATCCGCGGGCATGGTGGGATATCTGAGCCCGCAAATTGGAGGGAAGTCATGGCCACACCCGTAGCGGCAATCTTCGGCGGATCGGGATTCATCGGCCGCTACATCGTGGAGCGGCTGGCCAAGCAGGGCTGGATCATGCGCATCGCCGTGCGCCGGCCCGATCAGGCCCTGTTCCTGAAGCCGCTGGGCGACATCGCCCAGATCGTTCCCATCGGCGCCAATATCCGCCATGAGCGCTCCGTCGCCAATGCGGTCCAGGGCGTCGATACGGTGATCAATCTCGTCGGCATCCTGCATGAGGGCGGGCGCCAGCGCTTCAACGCCGTGCATGTGGAGGGCGTGCGCCGCCTGGCGCGCGCGGCGAGCGGGGCGGGCGTGCGTCGCTTCCTGCATGTCTCGGCACTCGGCGCCGATCCGCAATCGCGCTCGAGCTATGCCCGATCCAAGGCCGAGGGCGAAGCAACGCTGCGCGAGCATTTTCCCGCGGCGATCATCCTTCGCCCCAGCGTCGTCTTCGGGCCCGAGGATGATTTCTTCAACCGCTTCGCCGCCATGGCGCGGTTCTCGCCCGCGCTGCCTCTGATCGGCGGCGGCAAGACGCGTTTCCAGCCCGTCTATGTCGGCGATGTCGCCGATGCCGCAGCCGCCGCACTGAACAATCCGGCCTTCGCCGGCAAGTTGTTCGAGATCGGCGGTCCGCGCGCCTATAGCTTTCGCGAGCTGATGGAGATGATGCTGGCGGTGATCGGCCGGCGCCGTCTGCTGCTGCCCGTGCCGTTCCCGATTGCCGCAGTGCAGGCGGCTTTCCTTGGCCTGCTGCCGAAGCCGCCGCTGACGCTGGATCAGCTGCGCCTGCTGCAGAATCGACAATGTGCTGAGCGGCAAGCTGCCCGGGCTGGAGGCACTCGGCCTTCGACCCACCGGGCCGGAAGCGATCCTGCCCGCCTATCTCGACCGCTATCGCCAGGGCGGCCATATGAAGAAGGCGGAAGCCTGAGGCTTTAGAGAACTAATAGCCCCCCGGGCTGAACAGCCCGCGCTAATAACCCCTGAAGTAGATCAGATAGAGCAGCGCTGCGCCCAGCAGCAGGCGATAGACCACGAAGATGGTGAAGCTCGATTGCCTGCAGCCACGCCATCATGAAGGCGATAGCCGCGAGGCCGGCAACGGCTGAAATCCCGGCGGTGAGTGCCGCGTCATGCAGCTGCGCCTGGTCGCCCGATTTGAAGATCTCATAGCCCTCGAGGATCGCGGCCGCCAGGATCGCCGGGATCGACAGCAGGAAGGAAAAGCGCGCGGCCTCCACGCGTTCGAAACCGAACAGCCGCGCCGCCACGATGGTGATGCCCGAGCGGCTGGTGCCGGGCACGAAGGCCAGCGTCTGGGCGATCCCGATGACCAGCGCCTGGCTCCATTTCATATGCTCCAGGCGCCGCACGGTCAGCCCGATGCGATCGGCCACATAGAGCACGACGCCGAAGATGATCATCGTCCAGGCGACGACGTGGATCGAGCGCAGCCGGTCGCCGAGAAAATGCTGGACCAGGAATCCGATGGCGAGCGCAGGAAGAGTGGCAACCGCAATGAGGAGCGCGAGCCGCGCACCATCATCCATGCGCCCGCTGAGCAGACGGCCGAGGCCCGCCAGCATCGCCAGCACATCGCGCCAGAAGTAGATCAGGACGGCAACCAACGTTCCCACATGGGCCGCCACATCGATGGCGAGGCCCTGATCCGGCCAGCCGGTAACGCCCGGCACCAGGATCAGATGGCCCGACGAGCTGATCGGGCAGGAATTCGGTGATGCCCTGGACCAGGGCCAGAACGACGATATGCAGCAGCGGCAAAGGCGCCTCCGACAGCCGCGGGAGGCGGCGCGCCGCCGCTTATAGCATTGGGCGGAGGCAGTTCCAGAAGCGTCTATTTAGTACCAACTTAGGACTAATTATGGATTCTGGCCGAACGAAACCCTCCCCAGATGGAAATGCCACAGCGCTGTGTATAAATTATGGCAATATTTATGTCCTTATGCCGGAAATTGACTCGCGAGGCGGCGTTCCTTCCCGCATAGTTTTCTCGTTGGACCATCGCGATGCAGGGGAATAACGGGCATGGCGTCGAAAATGCTGACCTTCGTCTCGGTCGGCCGGGAAATGCCGGAAAAGCGGCCCGCAGCGGGCCGGCGCCGGGATTTTTCCGAGATTTATGCCCGTTTCGATCAAGGCAAGGCCGCCACCCAGGCCGGCCGCTGCTCGCAATGCGGCGTGCCCTTCTGCCAGGTCCATTGCCCGGTCCAGAACAACATCCCCGATTGGCTGAAGCTCGCCGCCGAGGGACGGCTGGAAGAGGCCTATGAGGTCTCCGCCTCCACCAACAACTTCCCGGAGATCTGTGGGCGCATCTGCCCCCAGGACCGGCTCTGCGAAGGCAATTGCGTCATCGAACAGGCGGGCCACGGCACCGTCACCATCGGGGCCATCGAGCGCTATATCACCGACACGGCCTGGGAGAATGGCTGGGTCAAGCCGGTCAAACCCCGCGCCGAACTTGAATCAGTCGATCGCCATCATCGGCGCTGGCCCTGCGGGTCTGTCCGCGGCCGAACAGCTTCGCGCCAAGGGGTATCGCATCACCGTCTATGACCGGCACGATCGCGTCGGCGGGCTGATGATCTATGGCATCCCGAACTTCAAGCTGGAGAAGGAGGTGGTGCTGCGCCGCGCGAACCTGCTCGCCGATGCCGGCATCGAATTCAAGCTCAATACCGAGATCGGCCGCGACGTCACGCTGGCCGAACTGCGCCGCACCCATGATGCGGTGCTGATCGCCTGCGGCGTCTATAAGCCGCGCGAGATCATGGCGCCGGGCGTGGGGCTTTCCGGCATCCAGCCCGCGCTCGACTATCTGATGGCGAGCAACCGCGCGAGCCTGGGCGATGCGCCAGCGGATACGCGCAAGAATCTCGACGCCAAGGGCAAGCATGTGGTGGTGATCGGCGGCGGCGATACCGCGATGGATTGCGTGCGCACCGCCGTGCGCCAGGGTGCCAAGTCGGTCAAGTGCCTCTATCGGCGCGACCGCACCAACATGCCGGGTTCGCAGCGCGAGGTGACCTATGCCGAGGAAGAAGGTGTGGAGTTCGTCTTCCTCGCCGCACCCGAAGCCTTCCTGGGCGAGAAAAAGGTCAACGGCGTGCGCGCCCAGCGCATCCATCTGGGCCTCGCCGATGTCACGGGCCGCCAAGCGCCGCAGCCCATCGAGGGTTCGCATTTCAATCTCACCGCCGATCTGGTGCTGAAGGCGCTGGGCTTCGATCCCGAGGACATTCCAGCATCATTCCAGGCGCCCGACCTCGCGGTGACACGCTGGGGCACGCTGAAGATCGACCATCGCAGCATGATGACCAATCTGGATGGCGTGTTCGCCGCGGGCGACATCGTGCGCGGTGCAGCCCTGGTGGTCTGGGCCATCCGCGACGGGCGCGATGCCGCCGAACAGATCCACGGCTATCTGGCCGCGAAGATTGCCGGCCTCAAGACGGCCGCGGAGTAACGCGATGACGGCGATGCGAATTGCTTTTGGCTTCCTGTTGCTTCTCGGATTTCTATCGGGCGCGCAAGCGGCCGACACCATCGATCCTGCCGTGCTGGCCAAGGCGCGGGCCGTGGGCCTGGCTGCCACGCCCGCCGAGCAGCGGGTGAAGATGCTGAGCCAGGTCACCATGGTGTTCAGCCGCTATCTCGGCAGCGCCAATCCGGGGCGCGAGCTTGAAGTGGACGATCTCGTCCAGGCCTATTTCGTGCCGCTGATCAATGCGCGTTTCGGCGAATTCGCCGATGTCGGTGCGCGCGAATACGCCAAGGATTTCACCCCCGCGGAGCTCGACCAGCTGCTGGCGTTCTATCAATCGCCGCTGGGCAAAAAGCTGGTCGCTTCGCAAGGCAAGCTCGATCCCATCATCATGCAGCAGGGCCCTGCCATTACCCAGAGCATCATCAACGAAGCGATACAGAAAATGGCGCCGGAGATGAAAAAACGCGGCCTGGTGCTGCCGCAATGATGTCCGCTGCTTTCAATGTTACCCCACCCCAACCCGCCCCCATCAAATTCGCTCGCCTGTTCGGCGCGCTAGGGGGCGGGGGAAGTAAGGGAAGTGCTCTCCTCTAGTCGCCTCCCCCCGCGGGCCACGAGCTGAGGGGGCGGGGCTGGGGTGGGGGCTGACCGAATTAAGGATCGACGCCGATGACTGAGAACTTCGCCGAAACATATCGCCGCAACGCCGCCCATCTCGCTGCCAACGGGCTCTACGACCCGCGCGAGGAGCACGACGCTTGTGGCGTCGGCGTCATCGCCGCCCTCGACGGCAAGCCGCGCCGCCAGGTGGTGGAAGCCGCCATCGCCGCGCTGAAGGCCGTCTGGCATCGTGGCGCCGTCGATGCCGATGGCAAGACTGGCGACGGGGCCGGCATCCACGTGCAGATTCCGCAGGATTTTTTCCAGGATCATATCCGGCGCGCCGGCTCGCTGATGGGGCCGGGCACGCTTGGCCTCGGCATGGTGTTCCTGCCGCGCACCGATCTTGGCGCCCAGGAGCGGGCGCGCGTGGTGGTGGAGCGCGAGATCCTCTCCTACGGCCACACCATCTATGGCTGGCGCCAGGTGCCGGTGAATGTCGATGTCATCGGCGACAAGGCCAATGCCACGCGGCCTGAGATCGAACAGATCCTGATCTGCAATGCCCGCGGCGTGGGCGAGGAGCAATTCGAGGTCGATCTGTTCGTCATCCGCCGGCGCATCGAAAAGGCGGTGATCGAGGAGAGCATCAAGGATTTCTACATCTGCTCCCTCTCCTGCCGCTCGCTCATCTACAAGGGCATGTTCCTGGCCGAACAGCTGACGGCCTTTTATCCCGACCTGCGCGACGAGCGCTTCATTTCCAACTTCGCTGTCTATCACCAGCGCTATTCGACCAACACCTTCCCCACCTGGCATCTGGCCCAGCCCTTCCGCGTCATCGCCCATAACGGCGAGATCAATACGCTGAAGGGCAATCTCAACTGGATGAAGGCCCATGAGACGCGCATGGCGACCAGCGTCTATGGCGAGCATATGGAATCCATCAAGCCCATCGTCCAGGCGGGCGGCTCCGACTCTGCCGCCCTCGACAATGTGTTCGAGGCGATGGTGGGGGTGGGCCGCAATCTGCCCATGGTGAAGGCGCTGCTGATTCCCGATGTCTGGGCGGGGCGCGAGACCATGCCCAAGGCCCATCGCGACTTCTACAGCTACTGCAACTCGGTGATGGAGCCCTGGGATGGGCCGGCCGCACTCTGCGCCTTCGGCGGCAATTGGGTGATCGCCGGCATGGACCGCAACGGCCTCAGGCCCCTGCGCTACACCATCACCGGCGACGGGCTGCTGCTGGCAGGATCGGAAGCCGGCATGGTGCGGGTGGACGAGAACACCATCGTCGAGAAGGGTCGCGTCGGACCGGGCCAGATGATCGGCGTCGACCTCGCCGCGGGAAAATTCTATCGCAATCGCGAGATCATGGATCTGCTGGCGGGCAAGGCTGCCTTCAGCGACTGGGTCAAGAACATCACCGTCATCGACAGTCTGGTGCGCAACGCGCCCGGCAAGCCCGCGAGTTTCGAGCGCGAGGAGTTGCGCCGCCGCCAGCTTGCCGCAGGGTTCACCCTGGAAGATCTGGAGCTGATCCTCCATCCCATGGTGGAGGATGCCAAGGAAGCTATCGGCTCCATGGGCGACGATACGCCGCTTGCCGTGCTGGCCGACCAGTATCGCGGCTTGCACCACTTCTTCCGCGAGAGCTTCAGCCAGGTCACCAACCCGCCGATCGATTCACTGCGCGAGAGCCGGGTGATGACCTTGAAGACGCGCCTCGGCAATCTCGGCAACGTGCTGGACCAGGATGAGGGCCAGTGCAAGCTGCTGCAGCTCGAATCGCCGATGCTGCTGACTTCCGAATTCGAGGCCATGCGCGCCTATATGGGCGAAACGGTGGCGACCGTCGATTGCACCTTCGATCCCGATGGCGGCGACCAGGCCCTGCGCGACGCGGTGCAATCGATCCGCCGCCAGGCCGAAGATGCCGTGCGCGGTGGTGCGGTGCATATCATCCTGAGCGACGAGGCGACGGGCGAGAATCGCGCCGGCATTCCCATGATCCTGGGCTGCGGCGCGGTGCATACGCATTTGCATCGCCAGCAGCTGCGCACCTTCACCTCACTCAATGTGCGCTCCGGCGAATGCCTGGATGTGCATCACGCCGCCGTACTGGTGGGCGTGGGCGCCACCACGGTGAATGCCTATGTGGCCGAAGCCAGCATCGCCGAGCGCCATCGCCGCGGGTTGTTTGGCACACGCAGCCTGGAAGATTGCCTGAAGCGTTACCGCGAGGCCCTCGACCAGGGCCTGCTGAAGATCATGTCCAAGATGGGCATCTCGGTGATCTCGAGCTATCGCGGCGGCGGCTTCTTCGAATCCCTCGGCCTCTCGCGCACGCTGGTCGCCGAATATTTCCCCGACATGCCCTCGCGCATCTCCGGCATCGGCATGGTGGGTATCCAGCGCCGTGTCCTCGATCTCCACCGCAAGGCCTGGCGCGAGCATGCGGCGGCGCTGCCCATCGGCGGCTTCTATCGCATACGCCATGGCGGCGAGACCCATGCCTGGGAAGCGAACCTGATCCATCTGCTGCAATCGGCCGTGACCAGCGAGGCCTATCAGACCTTCAAGAAATACAGCGAGGCGCTGGAGAAGCGCCCGCCCATCGCCATTCGCGATCTGCTCGCCTTCGATCCGGTGAAGCCCGCCATTTCCATCGACGAAGTCGAATCCATCACCGAGCTCCGCAAGCGCTTCAACACGCCCGGCATGTCGCTCGGCGCGTTGTCGCCCGAGGCCCATGGCACCCTCAACATCGCCATGAACCGCATCGGTGCCAAATCGGATTCCGGCGAAGGCGGCGAGGATCCGGCGCGCTTCCGCCCGCGGCCCAATGGCGACAACGCCAACTCCGCCATCAAGCAGATCGCATCAGGACGTTTTGGCGTCACGGCCGACTACCTGACCCATTGCCGCGAGATCGAGATCAAGGTGGCTCAGGGTGCCAAGCCCGGCGAGGGCGGCCAGCTTCCTGGATTCAAGGTGACGGCGGAGATCGCGCGCCTGCGCCATGCGACCGAGGGCGTGATGCTGATCTCGCCCCCGCCCCATCACGACATCTATTCGATCGAGGATCTGGCCCAGCTCATCTATGACCTGAAGCAGATCAATCCCGAGGCGAAGGTCTGCGTGAAGCTGGTGGCGCGCTCGGGCATCGGCACGATCGCCGCCGGCGTGGCCAAGGCCAAGGCCGACGTGATCCTGATCTCCGGCCATGTCGGCGGCACCGGTGCCTCGCCCCAGACCAGCATCAAATATGCCGGCATTCCCTGGGAGATGGGCCTCTCCGAGGTGCATCAGGTGCTGACGCTGAACCGCCTGCGCCACCGCGTGCGCCTGCGTACCGATGGCGGCATCAAGACCGGCCGCGACGTGGTGATGGCGGCCATGCTGGGGGCGGAGGAATTCGGCATCGGCACCGCGGCCCTTGTCGCCATGGGCTGCATCATGGTGCGCCAATGCCATTCGAACACCTGCCCGGTCGGTGTGTGCACGCAAGACCCGAAGCTGCGCGAACGCTTTAGCGGCTCGCCGGAGAAGGTGATCAACCTCTTCAGCTTCATCGCCGAAGAGGTGCGCGAAGTTCTGGCCAAGCTCGGCGCCAAATCGCTGAACGAGGTGATCGGCCGCACCGACCTGTTGACCCAGGTGAGCCGGGGCGCCGCCGATCTCGACGATCTCGATCTCAACCCGATCCTGGCCCAGGCCGATCCCGGCGAACATGCCCGCTATTGCACGCTTGGAGGGCCGCAACGAGGTGCCGGAGACCCTCGACGCCCAGATGATCGCGGATGCAGGCCCGCTGTTCAACGACGGCGAGAAGATGCAGCTCCAATACAACATCCGCAACACGCACCGGGCCATCGGCACCAAGTTCAGCTCGCGCATCACCCGGCGCTTCGGCATGGCGGCCCTCAAGCCCGGCCATGTGACGGTGCGGCTGCGCGGTTCCGCCGGCCAATCGCTGGGCGCCTTTGCCGTGCAGGGCTTGAAGCTCGAAGTGCTGGGCGATGCCAATGACTATGTCGGCAAGGGGCTCTCGGGCGCCACCATCGTCGTCAGGCCGCTGCCCTCCAGCCCGCTGGCAACCCAGGACAATGTGATCATCGGCAATACCGTCCTCTATGGCGCCACGGCCGGCCGCCTGTTCGCCGCGGGCCAGGCGGGCGAGCGCTTTGCCGTGCGCAACTCCGGCGCCCATGTGGTGGTGGAAGGTTGCGGGGCCAACGGCTGCGAATACATGACCGGCGGCGTGGCCGTGATCCTGGGGCCGGTGGGCGACAATTTCGCCGCCGGCATGACCGGCGGCATGGCCTTCGTCTATGACGCGGCGGGCGAATTCCCGCGCTACGTCAACCCGGACTCGGTGATCTGGCAGCGCATCAACTCACTGCATTGGGAGAAGCGTGCGTGCGCGATCTCATCGCCGAGCATGTGAGCGAGACCCAGTCCCGCTTCGCCCAGCGCCTGATCAACGACTGGGCGCTGGAGCGCGACAGCTTCTGGCAGATCGTGCCGAAGGAAATGCTCTCCCGCCTGCCCCAGCCGCTCAGCGACCGGGAGGAAGAGAAGAGGGCTTAGCGCCTGGCATGTCCGGCGTTAGCGCCGCAGCAGCTTGATCAGCGCGGCGCTGTCTTCCCGCCCAAAGCCCGCATCGGCCGCCCGCTTGTAGAGCGTGTGCATGAGCGTTGGCAGTTCGTCGTTCAAGCCGCATTCCCGGAAGTTCCGGGCGATGGCGTCGAGCGCCGTTGCCAGCGTTCCGACGGTGGCCTCTGCTTCGCCAAAGTGCTGCGCCTGAACGATCCTGCTTGTGCGCCCGAAGACGTCCACGAGCCAGGGCGGCATCCCGTCAAGGAGCTGCTCGACGAACTGGCCAGCCGGGAAACCCTGCCGCTCGCAAAGGGCCAGTGCGTACAGGAATCCTACAGCCTGGCCGAAGAAGGTCGTCAGATGGGCGGCATCGAGCGTCGCCGCCAGACCGATCGCCTCGCCGACAAAGGTCACCTGACCGCCAAGTGCCCCCAACAGACCATGGTGGCGCTCAAACGCCTGCGGGCCGCCCGATATGTAGATCGCGGTATCCTGCCGCCCGATCTGCGCCGGATAGGACATGATCTTGCCGTCGAGGTAGTCGTAGCCGGCTCGCCTCGCTTTCGAACTCGCTCTCCCGGGCTTCGCCCGGAGTGCCGGTGCTGAGCTGCAGCAGGGTCCTGCCGGCCAGCGCGTCTTGCGCTTCTCGTTCGTCCATGAAGGACCATGCAGCCGTGTAGTTCCTGACGCAGACGATGCTCAGCGGACTGTCGCCGAAAGCTCCGGCGGCGCTCGGCGCCCTCCTGGCGCCGGAAGCGACAAGAGAATCGGCCAATGCAGGAGTGCGGTTCCACAGGGTCACCGTGTGGCCGGCGCCAAGAAACGCGCGGACAAGGGCCGCACCCATCAGGCCTGTGCCGAGCACCGAAACCTCGCTCATGCCTCGCCTCCTGGCTCCCGATTTCCGACTTTAAATGGCGATCGGTTCGTTGAACATCCGGCCCCCTCCCCGCGCTTCGATCCACGGGCTGGCCACATTGACGTCGCGGCGCTCTGGAAGCGGCGGCCAATTCGCCCTAGAATACCCATCACTGTCGCGCTCCATATCCCGCCACATACAGGGAGCTCGCGCCATGCATATCCAGCACTCCGGATACCCTTCGCCGCCACGATCGCCGTACTGTCGCTCGCGGCCCCGCGCGCCGAAGCCGCACCCCAGATCCTCGGCCTCGTCGCCAGCAACGGCCTGCCCGTGCCGATGCGCTGCGATGGCGGCGATTGCACGGCGCTGCTGGCGAGTTTCTGCCTGCAGGAGGCGCGCGATGCGCCGGAGGATGGCCAGGCCTATCTGCCGGGGCCGCGCGGCGGCCTCTCGCTCATCGTGACCCGCGCCTCGGGCCAGCGTCTTCGCCTGGCCGCAAACCAGCTGGTGACGCTCACGCTCTATTCGGAGATGTCGACGGTGCAGGCGAGCCTGTCGCTGGCCAAGCTCGCGGCATCCGGCGTGTCGCTGGCTGCGGGCGATACGATCAGCGTCGCCGTCGAGGACGCTACGGTGATCCTGCCCGTTCCTGTTGCGGGCGATCCCGATCCCCAGACGCCGGAGGAAATCGCGCTTGGCAACCGGTCCCTTGCGCCAGCTCGCCGGCGAGACGTTTGACACCACCGGCGCCGGTTCGGCCGACAGCACGCGTCTGCTCGGCCTGCTCATCAATGCGATGCCGGCAAGCGACGATCCCGAGCCGATCGCGCTCGATGGCCTGCTGCATCAGGTGCTGGCGAACGTGGGGCCCGGCCGGTTCGATGCCGCAACATTGGCCGAGGCCGGCCAGGTCGTGCAGAACTGCCAGAATTTCCCCAGCCGCCTGGGCCAGGCCTATTGCCTGGAGAGCCGGCAAAGCGGATTGCTGGCGACCATGAACCAGGATTACTGGGCGGCTGCCGGCGGAAGTTGACGCAGGCGATCCTTTAGCATCGATCGTGCCGCCTCACCCTTCGACAAGCTCAGGGTGAGGAACCCAAGAGTGAGAGGCCGCTTACTATCCCGCGCCAGCACCTAGCTTTGCCGGCGCGTAGACCCCACATATTCCCTTCCTGACCATCAGAGAACTCCCCGCATGCCGCCACGCCCTCGCCGCAGCTTCGATCCGCGCCTGCTGGAAGGGCCGATCGTCACGCTCGCTGTTCCTGCTCGCCTTTCCGATCATGGGCGCGAACCTGCTGCAGATCGCCTATCAGCTGATCGATGCCTTCTGGGTCGGCCGGCTGGGCGCCGCGGCCGTCGCGGCCGTGTCCGTTTCCATGCCGGTCATGTTCCTGACGATCTCGGCCGGCCTCGGCTTTGCCGTCGCCGGCACCACGCTGATTGCCCAATATGTCGGCGCGCGCAACCAGGCGATGGTGAACCATGTCGCAGCCCAGACCCTTCTCACCATCGCGGCGGTGTCGGTGGTGCTGGGCAGCGTCGGCTTCATCGGCACGCCCTATCTGCTCGAGCTGATGGGGGTCGCGCCGGAGGTGTAGGCCAATGCGGTCGCCTTCCTGCGCGTCTCCTTCGTCAGCCTGCCCTTCGCCTTCCTCTATTTCATGTTCCAGTCGCTGATGCGCGGCACCGGCGAGGTGACCGTTCCGCTGTTCATCGTCGCCGGCACCGTCGTGCTGAACTTCATCCTCGATCCCGTGCTGATCTTCGGCATGTTCGGGCTTCCGGCGCTCGGCGTCATGGGGGCGGCGATCGCCACCTTGATCGCGCAAGCCGCCGCCACCGTCGCGGGCATCGCGCTGCTGATGAGCGGGCGCTACGGCATTGCGATCGGCTGGCAATCGTTCAAGCCGGACTTCGCCTTCATCGCGCGCGCCTTCAACCTGGGCTATCCCGCCTCCATCGAGCAATCGGCGCGCGGCCTTGGCATGACCGTCATGACGTTCCTCATCACCAGCTTCGGCACGGTGACGATGGCGAGCTATGGCGTGGGCACCAACGTGCTCAAGTTCGTCGTGATTCCGGCCATGGGATTTTCCATGGCGACATCCACCCTGGTCGGCCAGAACATCGGCGCCGGCAACATCGCGCGCGCCGAGCGGGTCGCGCGGCTGGCGGGCGTCATCACCTTCCTGGCGCTCTCGGCCGTCGGCGTGATCTGCTTTCTGCTCGCCTCGCACATCGTGGCGCTCTTCGTGCCGGAGGACGCCGATGTCATCCGCGAGGGCGCTGTCTTCATCCGCACCGTCGCCTGGAGCTTCGGCTTCATCGGCCTGCAATTCGCCCTGATGGGCGTGCTGCGGGCCAGCGGCAACACCTTTGCCGCCATGCTGATCACGCTGGTGTCCCAATGGGTGTTTCAGTTTCCGCTTGCCTACATCCTCTCCGAGCATACGGCGCTGCATGCCGACGGGCTGTGGTGGGCGTTTCCGGTCGCCAACGTGGCGACCTGCCTGATCGCGGGCATCTGGTTTGCCCGCGGCGACTGGAAGAAGGGACGCCTCGTCGCCAGCGACGAACGCGCGGTCGAAAGCGAAGACGTGGCCGAGCAGGTCCTGATCTAGGTCTTTGCTACGGCCGCGGCGAAGATCTCCGCCGCCGCCTGGTCCCAGCCCACCGGCTTGAACGAGGTGCGGATCGCGGCCTCATAAGGCGCATAGGCGCGCTCATCCTCGATCCACTGCTCCAGCATGGCGAGCCAGGCCGCGCTGTCTTCCGGCGGCAGGCAGGGCGAGAGACCTGCCACCACCTCCGGCAACGCGCCGGCGTTCGAGGCAATGATGGCCTTGCCCCGGGCGAAGGCCTCGATCACCGGCATGCCGAAGCCCTCATAGAGCGAGGGCAGCAGGCAAAAGGCCGCGTCGCGATAGAGGGCTGCAAGCATCGCATCGTCGGCCTCGGCGATATGCATCACGCTGCCGGTGAAAGCCGGATCGCCCAGGCGCTGGATAAGCGCATCGACTTTCCAGCCCCGCTGGCCCACCAGCACGAGCGTGAAGCCGTGGCGCTGCGGCACGCCCTTTTCCAGCAGCCGGCGCCAGACATCGAGGATCATGTCATGGCCCTTGCGCGGCTCGATGGTGGCAACGAAGAGGATGAAGCGCCCCTTCGCCAGCCCGGCCGGCAAGTTCGGTGCGGCCTCAACGCCCGAGAGATCGCAGCCCGGCCGCACGATAACAATCTCACCAGGTTCGCGGGCCAGGCCACGGCAGAAAACGCGGATGTCGGCCTCGACCGCGCGCGAATTCACCAGGATGCGCTCGGCCAGCGGCAGGATCGTCGCCCAGTGGCGGCGAAACGATCCTGCCATCGAATCGGTAAAGAACTGGGGAAATTGCAACGCGATCAGATCGTGGCACATGCTGACATAGCGAAACCCATGCCGGCGTTTGAGCTCGGCGATGATGTCGACATCGCCCACGTTGTAATTGCCGACCGAGAGGATGGTGTCGTGGGCAGCCAATGGCTCGGGGGCGGCGAGCACGAGATCCATGGCGAGCGCGCGATGCGGCGTGCCGTCACGATCCCTGAAGCGGGCCGGAAGGGCCCGGGGCCAGTACAGCAAGCGCTGCAGTGCGGCCAGGATCCGGCGTTTTGCGTGGCTGCCGCTCGCCAGACGCCGGCGTTCCAGCGCATAAAGCAGCAGAAAGCGCGAGGGCAGCAGCTTGCGCCAGCCGTTGCGCTTGCGGCGGATACGCGCCACTGTCGAAATCCAGCGCCACGGTCCCGCGCGACAATGGCTCGACCCATTCGGGGCGCACGGTGCGAAACGCCTGCTGCGATTCATCCAGCACGCAGAAACGGATATCGGGACGCTGTGGCCAGCGCGTGACGGACCAGCGCCTGCTCGCGCCGCACGATGCCGGCCGGCCGGCCGAGCCAGCGCGCGAGGTTGGACATATCGAGAATGAGTTTGCCGCTTTGCGACATCGGTGAAATCGCAACCCCCCGGAACGCGACGCCCGGCTACAGTGCGGCGATTGCCGGGGCAAAGGCCAGCCTCAAGATTGGGGCCGCGACGCTGGACCGGTAGCACTTCCCGAGGCACACTTGGCTCGCGTGGTCAGTCCGAGGGTCACTATCAACACGGATAACGGGAATTGGCCCAGCCTGCCGCTGGCCGGCTGGCGCGATACTTGCGCGACCCTGCAGCTCTGGACCCAGATCGCCGGCAAGGTCCGCCTGGCGCTGGCGCCCATGGCCAATCACTGGTGGCAGGTACCGCTCTATGTGACGGCGCGGGGCCTCACCACCTCGCCCATGCCCTATCGCGGCCTGGCCGTTCAGATCGATTTCGACTTCATCGATCATCGCCTGGTGATTGCCACCAGCAGCGGCCGGCAATCCCTGCTGGCGCTGGAGCCGCGCAGCACGGCCGATTTCTATCGCGCGGTGATGAGCCAGCTGGCAGCACTTGGGCGTCGATGTCGCCATCTGGACCATGCCGGTGGAGATTCCCGATGCCATTCCCTTCGAGCAGGACCGCATCCACGGCGCCTATGATCCCGACTGCGCCCACCGCTTCTGGCAGATCCTGGTCCATGCCGATCGCGTGCTGAAGGAATTCCGCGGCCGTTTCCTGGGCAAGGCAAGCCCGGTGCATTTCTTCTGGGGCAGTTTCGATCTTGCGGTCACCCGCTTCTCCGGCCGCACCGCGCCGCCCCATCCCGGCACCGCGCCCAACCTCGCCAATTGGGTGATGCGCGAAGCCTATTCCCATGAGGTCAGCAGCTGCGGCTTCTGGCCCGGCGGCGGCGCGGGCGCGGCGGGCGATCGAAGCGATGTTCTATGCCTATGCCTATCCGAGCCCGCCCGGTTTCGCTGCCGGCGCGGGTTTCGCCCGGGCCAGCCTATTGGAGCGAGGCGCTGGGCGAATTCCTGCTGCCCTATGAATCGGTGCGCCGGTCGGCCACACCCGATGCCATGCTTCTGGAATTCCTGGAAAGCAGCTATGCCGCCGCGGCCGATCTCGGCCATTGGGACCGCGATGCGCTGGAACGGCCGAAGGAGTTGATTACCAAATGAGAACCCGCGATTACGCGCCCGGCGGCTATCGCTATGTCGAGGGCGTGTTCCAGTATTCCGCCGGCGTGCGGGCCATGGCGGGATTCGAGATCGTGCGCGTGCGCTTTCGTGAACCGGTGCCGCTTGCCGAGGGGTTCGAGCGCATCGAGCGTTATCTCGGCGTCGCCGGCCGCTCGCCCGCAGCATTCTGCGCCTGCGAACTGCGCTCGCCCGCGCCCTTCAGCGAGGCGGGATTTCGCGCCTTCAACGAGGCCTATGTCGGCGTGCTGGAGCGCTGGGGCATCTATCGCGAGGGGCTCAATCCGATCGCGCGCAGCAATGTCTGCCCGGATGTGGCGCCGCCGCCCGCACCCGCCTTTCATGCCTTCAGCTATACAAGGCCGGGGGCCGGCACCGTGCCCTCCTTCGTCATCGCCGGCAGCGGCGAGGTGCCGGAGGGCCGCGCCAATTACCGCGACCATATCGTGGCATCGGGCGATACCAGTCCCGACGGCATGCAGCAGAAGGCGCGCTGGGTGATCGGCGAGATGGAGCGCCGCCTGGCAGCGCTGGCGCTGAGCTGGGCCGACACCACCGATACCCAGGTCTATACGGCGCAGGACATCCCCTCGGCGCTCGGCGCCGCGTCGCTGGTCAGCCGCGGCGCGACGCATCGGGCGGGCGGGGCTTCACCTGGCATTTCGACCGGCCGCCGATCACGGGCCTGGAGTTCGAGATGGATTGCCGCGGCGTGGCCACGGAACTGGTTTACTAATAGCGCCAACACAGAACGCCCACGAGGAGCAGCCATGACCACCCATGATGTCGCAAGCGGCGGCTATCGCTATCTCGAAGCCTTTTTCCAGTATTCCGGCGGCGTGCGCGCGCTGGACGGCTATCACATCGAGCGCGTGCGGCTGCGCCACCCGCTTGCGCTGGCCGAAGGGTTCGAGCGGATCGAAAAACACCTCTCGGGCCTCGGCCTGCCGCTGACCAGCTTCTGCGCCTGCGAGCTGCGCTCGCCCGCCCAGTTCACCGAGGCCGGGTTCCGCAGCTTCAACGAGCTCTATGTAAAGACGCTGGAGCGCTGGGGCGTCTTCGCCAACGGCCGCAACCCGGTGGCGCGCAGCAACGTCGTTCCGCCGATCGATCCGCCGGCGGCCACCGTCTTCCATGCCTTCAGCTATGCCCGCCCCGGCAAGGTGCTGGCGCCCAACTTCGTCATTTCCGGCAGCGGCGAGGTCTCGCAGCGCGGCGGAAGTTACCTGGATCACACCGTGGCCCGTGGCGATACCTCGCCGGCCGGCATGCGGGCGAAGGCGATCTGCGTGATCGAGGAGATCGAGCGGCGGATGGCGGGGCTTGGCGTCGGCTGGGCCGACACGACCGATAGCCAAGTCTATACCGTCTTCGACGTGCACAGTTACATGGCCGAGGATCTGGTGCGGCGCGGTCCGGGTGCCCGCGGCTTCGCCTGGCATTTCTGCCGGCCGCCGCTGGTCGAACTGGAATTCGAGCTGGATTGCCGCGGGGTCGAGACGGAGAGGATGCTGTAAGGGTCCGCGCGCCGTGACGGACTGCCGACAATAATGAAGGCCGTGCTGCTGAAGGGCTATGGCGGCTTCGATCAAGCTCGAATACCGCGAGGATGTGCCGCGTGCCCGTGCCCGGCCGTGGCGAGGTGCTGATCCGCGTGGCGGCCGCCGGCATCAACAATACCGACATCAATACCCGCACCGGCTGGTACTCGAAATCGGTCAGCGACGGCACCACCAGCGAAGGCCGGCGAAGCGGGCCTCGCCGCCGCGAATGCGGCCGATGCGGGCTGGACTGGCAAGGGGCACAAATTCCCGCTGATCCAGGGCATCGACGTCTGCGGGCGAATCGTCGCCGCCGGCGCCGGCCTGGCCGACGCCCGGATCGGCCAGCGCGTGCTGGTCGAGCCGGCGCTGCGCGAGCCCGTCGGCTGGCGGCCTTATGAAGCCCTCTATCTGGGCTCGGAGGTCGATGGCGGCTTCGCCGAGTATGTGAAGGTGCCGGCGGTGCACGCCCATGCGATCGAGAGTGCGCTCTCCGATGTGGAGCTCGCGAGTTTCCCCTGCGCCTATTCCACCGCCGAGAACATGATCGAGCGTTCAGGCCTCGCCGCAGGCGAGTCAGTGCTTGTCACCGGCGCTTCCGGGGGCGTCGGCTCCGCCGCCGTCCAGCTGGCGCGTCGCCGCGGCGCGCATGTCAGCGCTGTCACCAGCGCGGCCAAGGCGGAGCAGGTGCGTGCCCTGGGCGCCGAGCGGATCATCGACCGCGCCATCGCGCTCAAGGATCAGGCCGCCGATGAATCCTTCGATGTCGTCATCGACATCGCCGGCGGCCCGCAATGGCCGGCCTTGCTCGATGCGCTGAAGCGCGGCGGACGCTATGCGGTTTCCGGCGCCATCGCCGGGCCGATCGTCGCCCTCGACCTGCGCACGCTCTATCTCAAGGATCTGCGGCTGATCGGCTGCACGGTGCTGGAGCGCCAGGTCTTTCCCAACCTGATCGGCTATCTCGAACGCGGCGAGATCAAACCCGTGCTGGCAGGAACTTACCCGCTGAAGGATATCGTGCGCGCGCAGCAGGATTTTCTCGCCAAGGGCTTTGTCGGCAAACTGGTGCTGATTCCCTAGCGATAGGAAACCCGGCAGGAGCCCGCCGGAAGACCCTCTTTCAGGTCACCTTCTTGAGGATATGGATCACGGGTGCGCCCACCACACCCGCCGCCTTCATCACCGTCTTCAGGTTCGAGGATGCGGCGAAGGCCTTGGCCCGGGAAACGTCCATGAAATCCATGACGATGGTCACGTTGTTGGGGTCGGTCACGGATTGCAGCACATGATCGTGCCGCAGGCCCGCGGCCTTGCGCTTGTCGGCATGCCGGTCATAGGCCGGCTTCCAGGTGTCGAAATCCTTGACCAGATGGTGAATGACAAGCATGCCCACGGCGTTTCTCCTGTTTTGCTTCCGGATCGGGAAGCGCTATTCGGCGCGCCCATTGTACGCCAGATATTCGATCAGCGCCGGAAATCGGCAATCCGGCCGATTTTTCGGGCGGCGGCGACCCATCCCGATCCTGTCGAAGGATGCGCCGCGATAGGCTAGAATCGGCCCGGCAAAGGGGAATCCATGTCATCCATCAGCATCGGCGGCGCCAGCGTTGCCCGCATCGAGGAAAGTACCAACAACGATTTCCACGCGACCACCTTCTTTCCCGATTGGCGGCCGGAGGTGGTGGCCGAGCACCGGCGCTGGCTGGTGCCAAACCATTACGGGGAGGCCGACGGCAATCTCAAATTCAGCATCCATAGCTGGCTGATCCGCACTGGCCCGCATATCGTGCTGGTGGATACCTGCGTGGGCAATGACAAGCGCTCCGAGGATCATCTCGCCTGGCATATGAAATCCTGGCCGTATCTGGAGCGCCTGGCCGCCGCCGGCGTGGCGCCCGAGCAGGTGGATTTCGTGCTCTGCACCCATATGCATTCCGATCATGTCGGCTGGAACACGCGCCTGGAGAATGGGCGCTGGGTCCCGACATTTCCCAAGGCGCGCTACATCTTCAGCAAGACGGAATACGACGCCTACAGCGCCATCGACCGCAACACGGCCGGCGGGCGGCCCTCGTTCCAGGACAGCGTGCTGCCCATCGTGGCGGCGGGCCGCGCCGAGATGGTGTCGGGCGCCCACGCGCTGGGCGACCATCTGCTGATCGAGCCCGCGCCCGGCCACACACCGGGCCATGTCGCCATCAAACTAACCAATGGCGGCGGCCGCGCAATCTTCACCGGCGACATCCTGCATCACGCGCTTCAGGTCTATCACCCGCAATGGAACAGCGAATTCTGCGTTGATCAGCAGCAGGCCCGCGCCACGCGGCGCCGGGTGCTGGAATATTGCGCGGAAAGCGGCGCCATGCTGATGCCGACCCATTTCGGCGCACCCCATGCCTGTCACATAACCGCCCGCGGCGATGCCTTTGTGCCGCGCTGGCTCGGCGTCTAGGAGACAACCAATGACCTTGAGCAAGGACGTGATCGCGGCAGCCCAGCAGGTCTCGACCGCCACCTTCACGACCGTGATGCTGAAGAAGGGCCTGCGCAACACCTGGATGCGCGGCACGAAGCCGGTGAAGCCCGGCCAGAAGCGCGTCGTCGGCCGCGCCTTTACGCTGCGCTTCCTGCCGATGCGCGAGGATATGGCAACGCCGGAATCCTGGTCGGCGCCCCACTCCACCCGCGCGGCCATCGAACAAATGCCGGAAGGCTGCATCTGCGTCACCGACGCCCGCGGCATCACCCATGCCGGCATCTTCGGCGACATCCTCTGCGCGCGCATGCAGCAGCGCGGCGTGGCGGGACTGGTGAGCGACGGGGCCGTGCGCGACATCGCCGGCATCGTTGCCTCGGGCCTGCCGGTCTGGTGTGCGGGCATCGCCGCCCCCGCCTCGGTCGCGGGGCTCACCTTCGCCGGCTGGCAGGAATCGATCGGCTGCGGCGGCGTTGCCGTCTATCCCGACGATATCGTGGTCGCCGACGATGATGGCGCGATCGTCGTGCCCACGGCGCTGTTCGAGGATGTCTTGAAGCTCGCCGTCGAGCAGGAACGCTTCGAAGCCTGGATCATCAAGGAAGTGGAAAAGGGCCTGGCGCTTCCCGGCCTCTACCCCGCCGATGCCGCAACCCGCGCGCGGTATGAGAAGGAGACGGGGAAGAAATAAAGTCAGCCGCGCGTCAGCGGCAACTCGGCCGGCAGTGTCACGTCGAGAAATTCGAGGCCGGGCTCGGCCGCAATCGAATGCGTGGCACCCGCGGGGATCACACAGCAATCGCCGGCGTTCAGATGGTGACGGCCAAGTTCTTGTCCTTCCAGTGCCAGCCCGCCCTTCAGCACGAAAAGGAACTGGAACTCGCCCTGATGGCTGACGCTCGCCGCACCGCTTCGCCCCGCTACGGGCCGCACGACACACACGCTTGCCAGCCCGCCGGTTGCAGCCGCAATGCCCGTATCGCGCGCCTCGAATCCATCGAGCCGCCAGGGCGACCAGATCGCCGAGGCCGCCATATGACGGGCAAAACGCTGGCGCGGCCAGACAACTGCACACCGAAACGCCGGTCGGGGCGCGAGACCGGTGTGGGCAAGGTCATGGCGTGATCGGCATAGGTCTCGTGCACCGCGGGGCAGCCGATTTCGATCACCTCGAGGCCGGGTGAGGATTCCAGCACCCGGTGGCGGATCTCCGGCGGCTGCAGCACGCAATCACCCTCGTTCAGGATGAAGGGTTCGCCCTGATCCTCATAGACCAGCCGCACCCAGCCCTTCAGGCAATAGATCATCTGGAAGCGGATGCGGTGGTAATGCACCCAGTCGGCCACCGGCCCGCCGTCGCGGATGCGGATCTGGGAGGCAACGAAGCGCCCGCCGAGGCGCCCGGGAATGAGATCGCGATATTCCATTCCGGCCCGGCCGACGCCCCAGGATCCTCCCTGCTGGTCGCCGAGACGCACCAGCACGAATTCCTGGCGCGCTTCCGGCAGTTCGACCGGCGGCTCCGCCTCGGCCAGCACGACCCGCGTTCCTTCCGGCGCCGTGAGTTCATGGGCCAGGCCGGCGGGCAGTGTCTTCATATCGCAGAGCAGGCGAAGCTCCACCGCGGCTCCCGCCTCCGCTGCCTCCGCATGTGGCTCCGCTTCGAGGCGAAGGGTCAGGCCATGGGCCGATACCACCGCGAGGCTGGGCGCATCGGCCGGCATCACCAGCTCGACCGAAAAGCCCAGTTTGTCGGTATAAAAGTGCAGGCTCGCCTCGAGATCGGGGCAGGCGAGGCGGATCTGCGCGGCGCGTATGTAGCCCGGCATTCTGGCAATTGTCCCGCGAGGAAATTATCCTAAATGTTGCCCGGCAGGACACAGCCAGGCAAGGCAGGAAAATTCAAATGGAAAATCTGATCAAGATCGAACCGGTGCGCTTCGAGAATGGCGAGCCGATGCTGATCGCCGGTCTCGGTCAGCGCTACAATGGTGAAACGAGCAAGGCGATCCCCGCGCAATGGCAGCGCTTTGCGCCCCATATCGGCCACATCCCCCACCAGATCGGCGAGGTGACCTATGGCGTCATGCACAATGGCGACGGCAAGGGCAATTTCGATTACGTCTGCGGCGTGCAGGTCAGCGACTTTGCGGGAATGCCGAAGGAATTCACCCAGCTTCGGCTTTCCGCCCAGCGCTACGCCGTTTTCGCCCATCGCGACCACATCTCGACGCTTCGGCGCACGATGGGCGGCATTTGGAAGAAATGGCTGCCGGAATCAAAATACAAGCCGGCGGGCGCACCCGATTTCGAGCGCTACGGCCCCGAATTCGATCCGTATACCGGCAATGGCGGGCTGGAGATCTGGATTCCGGTTAAAGGCTAGGCGCTATATCGCCACCCCCACCCCTTCCCGCTAACCCTGCCGCTACGTTATCGTCATGCCCGGCCTTGAGCCGGGCATCCATATCCTGGCTTGAAGAAAGATGGATGGCCGGGTCGAGCCCGGCCATGACGGGCGGAACAAGCGGGGGCGGGTTGGGTGGGGGTGGCAATAACCCCGGTCGCGGCTTAGCCTGTGCCCGCCGAAATCCAGGGAAAATTCATGGCGGTCAGCACGGCCGATTCAGCACTTCGGCGCAGGCGCCACTATCAGGGCATCGCGCTGGTAACACTCGCCACCATCTTCTGGTCGTCGGGCGGCGTGTTCACGCGGCTGCTGCCCTTCGACATGTGGACCATCATCTTCTGGCGCGGCGTATTCGGCACGGTCTTCGTCGGCGCCTTCACAATCTGGCGCTTCGGGCGCGAGCTTCCCGCGATTATCGCCGGTACGGGGGCAACGGGCATCGTGATCGTGCTCTGCCTCACCACCGGCATCACGATCTTCGTCCCCGCCTTTCAGATGACCAGCGTTGCCAATGCCTTCACCATCTATGCCTCGGTGCCGTTCATGACCGCGGGCGTGGCCTGGCTCTGGCTGCGCGAGCGTCCCTCCGGCCGCACCATGATTGCCAGCGCCGTGGCGCTGGCCGGGATCGTGGTGATGCTGGGGCCGGGTGCGGGCGGCCCGCATCTGGGCGATCTATTCGCCGGTGTCGTGACTCTATCTATGGCGGTAATGACGGTCGCCATCCGCCGCAGCCGCCATATCGAGATGCTGCCGGTTGCCTGGATCGCCGTGATGCTCAGCGTATTAATCGCACTGCCGCTGGCCCGGCATCTGGGCGATCTTTCCCCCGCGATTATCTGGTTGCCGCCGGCTTCGGCCTGGGGCCGATGACCCTGGGCATGATGCTCTACGTCATTGGCTCGGCCCTGATCCCGGCGACGCTTTCGGTATTGATCAACACCATGGAGGCGCCGATCGGCGCTCTCTGGGCCTGGCTGGTGATCGCCGAGGTGCCGCCAACGACCACCTTCATCGGCGGCGCGATCGTGATGGCAGCCGTGTTCGGCCGGCTGCTGCTGGAACGCCAAGATGAAGTTGTGGGTGTGGCAGCCGAGGAAGTCTGAAGCGCGATGACCGCGACGCCGCGCCAGCTATTAATTGTTGCCCATGCGCCGTCGGCGAATACCCGGCGGCTGCGCGAAGCGGTCGTTCGTGGCGCAACATCGCCGGAGATTTCCGGCGTCAATGTGAAAATGCTCCCGCCGCTGGAGGCAACGCCGGACGACGTGCTGGCGGCGCAAGCCATCATCCTGGGGACCACCGAGAACCTCGGTTATATGAGCGGCGCGTTGAAGGATTTCTTCGACCGCTGTTATTACCCGGTGCTCGAATTCAAGCAGGGCCTGCCTTATGCCGCCTTCATCCGCGCCAAGCTCGACGGCACGGGGACAAAGCGCGCCATCGAGAGCATCACCACGGGCCTGCGCTGGCGCGCGGTGCAGGCGCCGCTGATCCTGCATGGCGAATTCCGCGAGGACTTCATCGGCCAATGCGAGGCGCTGGGTACGGCCATGGCGGCGGGACTGGAGAGCGGGATTTTTTGATCCCATTCTCGCTCGTCATGCCCGCAAAGGCGGGCATCCACGTCTTCTTCCTTCATCGATGACGAAAGGCGTGGATACCCGGGATCGACCTGCGGTCGCCCCGGGCATGACGAGTGGATCAATAGATCCGACTCGTCACTTCGTCGCTTGTTTCAGATAGGCGATCAGGTCGGCGCGCTCCTGCGGGTCAGGCACGCCGGCATAGGTCATCTTGGTGCCCGGCACCATTTTGCGCGGGCCTTGCAGGAACTGGTCCAGGGTCTGCTCGCTCCAGACGATGCCCGAATTCTTCATCGCATCGGAATAGGCGAATCCGGGCACGCTGCCGGCGGTTCGCCCGAACAGGCCCTTATGCATCGGACCGATGCGGTTGCGGTCGATGGAGTGGCAGCCCTGACAGCGCTTGTAGATATCCTCGCCTTTGGCCGGATCGCCATCGGCCCGCGCCATGGTCGAGGCGGCTGAGACGAGCAACCGCGCCAAGCAGACAAGACAGAACAGCCCTTGCGATCATCGAGATCTGGCGAAAAACAACCGGCGGCGCTTCCACAACCCGCGGAACGCCGCCGGCTCGTTTCCTGACGATCAGCTGACGAAAGCGACTGTCGGCGGCTCGACGCCCAACGCGCTGTTCAGGATGGCCCAATGCATGGCTTCCGATCCCAGGATCGAAGCGCCGGCACCGGCGAGATCGCGGTTGGCGAACAGCGGAATGGCGCCCTTATAGGCACTGACCGCACCCTGCTCCAGCCCGGCGGCGAATTTCAGCACGTCGGTCTGATTGTGGAGCGTGGATGTGGGGAAGTTGTACTCGGCCGCTGTTTTCGGCTGCACCGGCGTGCCGCCCATGGAGGCGATCGCCTTGACCAGCGCTTCGGCATGCTGCTTGTGGTCGGACTGGAAGCCGACGGCAAGCTTGAGCACAGCGGGCTGCAGCAGGCCGCTTTCGGCACCCACCTGATAGGCGGCGATGCCTTCATATTCCAGGCCCAGCGCCGTATTCAGGATATCGACATCGCCCTTCGACTGATCGTTGGTCTGCGCCATCGAGTTGCCCTTGGCGGTGCAACCGGCGAGCATGGCGATCGCCGCAGCCGAGAGCACGGCCTTGCCGCCCCCGGTCAGAATTCGGCGCCGGCTCGCATTGAGTTCCTGGATTGTGGATTTCGACGGCAGAATCAGCATGGGTCATTCTCCCTGGATCTGACGGCGCCCGGCGGAATAGCCGGCTGGCCGCTCCATTGCCGTTATCTACGCGTACAAATCTGCGACGGATCACCCCTCGCAGTTTTTTAGGTACTGCCTTCGGCACGACGTGGCCAAAAAGGTTTTAACTTCGCGCGGCGCGACCTAAACTCGCCCTCATCCATGCGCCGGCTCCATCATTTCCCCCTCCAGCCTTCCTGCCGCACCCTTCGCATCGCGTTGCGCGAGAAGGGACTGGATTTCGAGCTGGTGGAGGAACGGCCGGGCGAGCGGCGCGACGGGCTGCTGCGCCTCAATCCCAGCGGCGAGGTGCCGGTGCTGGTGGAGGCCGATGGTGCGACCATCGCCGATTGCCAGGCGATCGCCGAATATCTGGACGAGATCTATCCCGAGCCCAGCCTGATCGGCCATGGCACGGCGGTGCGCGCAGAAGTACGACGCCTTGTTGGCTGGTTCGACCGCAAGTTCGACCGCGAGGTCACGGCGCGGCTGCTGGATGAAAAGATCATGAAGCGGCTGGTGCGCAGCGGGCAGCCGGATTCCAACGCCATCCGGCTCGCCGGTGCCAATCTGCATATCCATCTAGAATATATCGCCTGGCTCTGCGACCGGCGAAGCTGGCTGGCGGGCGATCATTTCTCGCTGGCCGATGTCACGGCCGCGGCCCACATCTCGATCATCGATTATCTGGGCGACATGCCATGGGAGACGCATCCCGGCGCCAAGGACTGGTACGCCAGGGTCAAATCGCGGCCGAGCTTCCGGCCGCTGCTCGCCGATCACGTCCCCGGTGCCCCGCCCCCGCGGCATTACGCGGATCTGGATTTCTAGCGCGCAAAAAGATGGATGGCGGGTCAAGCCCGGCCATGACGATTGAGGGCGCGGCTTTCACACTCCACCCGTCATGCTCGGGCTCGACCCGAGCATCCATTCGTCAGGGCGTCGGTATCGCCGGCGCGGGCGGCGTGGTCTGCGGCGTGGGCTGGTCGAGCTGGCTCAGATTCGCCGCGGCCTCATCGGCCGCAGGCGTGCCGGCGCCGAGATCCATGGTCTTTTGCCAATCTGCCCGCGCCCCGGGAATGTCGTTCTTCAGCCGCCGGATGATGCCGCGCTCGAGATAGGCATCGGCATTCTTGGGGTCCAGGCGGATCGCCTCGGCGATATCATCGGCAGCGAGATCGAGACTTTGCAGCAGGCGATAGGCGCTGGCGCGATATGTGAGGATGTCGGCCCGCGTCTGCGCCAGGTCGTGGGCCTTGTTGAAATCGTCGATCGCGTCCCAGTATTTGCCGGATGCTGCAAGCACGACGCCGCGATCGGTCAGCAGATCGACATTCGCGGGCGCCAGTTTCAGCCCGGCATTCTGGTCCTTGAGCGCGCTTTTGTTGTTGTTGGCCAGCACCCAGGCCTGGGCCGCTTGGCCATACAACCCGGCGGCGAGATCAGGCCGGACCTTTGCCTCGCCCGCCGCCAGCTTCTCCAGGCTTTCGGCTGCCGGCGCATAGCGGCCAAGCCCGATCAGCGCCACCGCGGCGCAATGACCGGCCGCGGCACCACCGCCCTGTTTCTGCCAGGCGATCGCCGCGTTATAGCCCTTGGCCGGGACGCTGCGCGCCTCAGCCATGCAATCGTTATAGTGCTGGGCATCGTCGGGCGAGAGCGTACCTTGGCCAAACGCGGCCGCACTGGCCAGAAGTCCGCCGGCAAGGATACCCGCCGCCAGAATGACGCCCATCAAGCAAAGCCGCGCAAACGCCATGAAGCCGTTCGTGATCCCTTCTGTTAGATAACATCGCCGAGACACGACAACTGACATAACCTCGCCTCGGCGAAACTCAACCCTCCTTCAGCGGATTGCAAGCCGGTTGGCCATGAACGATTCGAAACTCTTTGCTTTCGGATTCGGCTATAGCGCCGAAGTGCTCGCGCGCCGCCTTGGCACCGGTTGGCACATCGCCGGCACCTGCCGGACGGAAGACAAGCGCGCCGAACTTGCGGCCCGTGACATCGACGCGCATGTCTTCGACGGCAGCGCAACGCTTGCCAACGCAAGCGCCGTCCTCGCCGGCACCACGCATCTGCTGAGTTCCGTGCCGGCGGAAGATGCTGGCGACCCGGTCCTGGCCCGCCACGGCAATGACATCGCGCGGCTGAAGTCGCTCAGATGGGTGGGATATCTTTCCACCACCGGCGTCTATGGCGATCGCGATGGCGGCTGGGTCGATGAAGAGAGCGTGCTGCGGCCGACGGGCGAGCGGGGCCGCCGGCGCGTGGCGGCCGAGGCCGAATGGCTCGATCTTTGGCGCCGTCATGGTGTGCCGGTGCATGTTTTCCGCCTGGCGGGCATTTACGGCCCCGGCCGCTCGGCCTTTGACAGTCTGCGTTCGGGACGCGCACAGCGCATCGACAAGCCAGGCCAGGTGTTCAGCCGCATCCATGTCGAGGATATCGCCGCGGTGCTCGCTGCCTCCCTGGCGCGGCCCAATCCCGGCGCGATCTACAACGTCTGCGATGACGATCCGGCGCCACCGGCGGACGTCATCGACCATGCCGCGCGCCTGCTCGGCATGGCGCCGCCGCCACTGATACCCTTTGACCAGGCCAGGCTCAGCGACATGGCCCGCAGCTTTTATGCCGACAACAAGCGGGTGAAGAACGAGCGCATCAAAAGCGAGCTGGGCGTGGCCCTTGCCTATCCCAGTTACCGCGAAGGCCTCGCCGCCATTCTCAAAGACGAGCCCTCAAGCTGAGCTCGTCCACCGCGGCCAGGATTCGCGCCAGATCGCTTTCCCGCGAGAGCCGGTGGTCGCCATCAGCGATCAGCTCGAGCGTAACCTCTGCACCCGCCAGACGGTCTGCCAGGCGAAGCGAGGTCTGATACGGCACATCGGGATCAGCCATGCCGTGCAGCAGGCGCACCGGGCAGGAGAGCGCGATGGGGGAGCGCAGCAGAAGATGATTGCGCCCTTCCTCGATCAGGGCGCGGGTGAACGGGGCCGGATTATCCTCATAGGCGGAGTCATAGGTCACCTCGCCCTCCTCCATCAGCCGGCGCCGTTGCCCGTCATCGAGTTTTGCCCAGACCAGATCCTCGGTGAAGTCCGGGGCGCCGGCGATGCCCACCAATCCCGCAACCCGATCCGGCCGGGCGAGCGCCACCAGCAAAGCGATCCAGCAGCCCATGCTGGAGCCGACGAGAATCTGGGGGCCCTGGGTCAGCCGGTCGAGCACAGCGAGCGCATCGCTAGCGCCAGCGGCCGATGGTGCCGGCGCGAAAATCGCCCGAAGAAGCGCCGTGGCCGAAATAATCGAAGCGGGTGCAGGTACGACCCTGCTGCCGGCAATGGGCCGAAAGGGCACGGGCCTTGTTTCCCTGCATATCGGAGCGGAAGCCCGGCAGGAACAGGATTCCCGGAGAAGAGTCACCTGAATCAATGCAGTAGGCGATTGTCTCGCCGTATTCTTGTGTTAGAATCAAAGAGGTCGTTTTGGGGATATCGAGTCGGGTCATGGAGGCGAAGCCAGGATGAGGCGGCAGGAGGCCGTCGCAAACCGTAGCATGGAGGGCCAGGAGACGGAGCCCCATAGCACGGAATCCTACAGCGCTGAATCCTGGAGCGCGGTATCGGCGCGCCTGGGCGTGCTGCAGGTTTTGCCCGACATGATGCCCAACGGTCCGGCGCGAGCCGCCGTCGACATGGCCGCCGCCGTAGTGGCCGCTGGCGGACGCGCGGTCGTCGCCTCGGGCGGCGGGCCCCTGGTGGTCGACCTGCAGCGCTGCGGGGCAACCCACATTCTCGTGCCATTTCACAACACCGGCGCGTTTGCCCGCTGGACCAATATCCGCCGCCTGATGAAGGCGATCCGCCGCCACCGCATCGCCATCGTCCATGCCCGTCAGCCTGATTCCGCCTGGCTCGCGCTCAAAGCAGCGCAGTATTGCGGCACCTGGTTCATAACCACCTGTCACGGCTTCCACGATGCCAGCACGGCCATGGCACGCCGGCGCAATGCGGTGATGGCCCAGGCAACACGGGTGATCGCGGTATCCGATACCGTGGCCGAGCATTTGCGGATGCATTATCCGATGCCGAGCGGGCGGCTCTGGATCGTGCCGCCGGGCATCGATCTGCTGCGTTTCGATCCCACCCGCGTCGGCGCCGAGCGCATCGCCCATCTCGCCCAGCAATGGCGCCTGCCCGACGGTGTTCCGGTGGTGATGCTGCCGGGCCGCCTCACCCGTTCGCGCGGCCATCGCGACCTGATCCAGGCGCTGGGCGAACTCGGCAGCCGCGAGCTGCATTGCGCCTTCGTGGCGGAAGAGCCGGGCAATCCCGGCTATCGCAAGGACCTGGTGAAACTGGCCATGAAGCACGGGCTCGATTCCAGGCTCACCATCGCCGATGACTGTCGCGACATGGCGGCGGCTTACATGCTGGCTGATGTCATCGTCTATGCCCGCGCCGATTCAGCTGGCTTCGCGCGTGTCGTGGGCGAGGCCCAGGCCATGGGCCGGCCCATCGTTGCCTATGACAGCGCCCTGCTGCGCGAGCAGGTGGGCGACGGGCGCATGACCTGGCTGGTGCCGCCGGGCAATAGCGAGGCGCTGGGCGAGGCCGTCGCCGAAGCCCTCGATCTATCCGCCGCCGAGCGCCAGTCGCTGGCGCCGGAAGCCAATGCGGTAGCGCGCCAGCGCTATAACCGCGCCAATGCCGCTTCGGCCATGATCGAGCTTTATCTCGAACTGCTGACCGAGGCCCAGGCGGCCTGACCGTAAGATAGCCACCCCCTCCCAACCCTCCCCCCTCAAAGCGCAAACCTGACGGTTTGCAGGGGGAGGGGAATTAGAGATGAGGTCTGCTTCTTCTTCCCCCGCCCCTAGCGCGCCGAACAGGCGCGCGAGTTTGAGGGGGCGGGCCGGTGTGGGGGTGGCCGTTTGCGCCCGCTCACCTTGACAGGCCCCTGAATCTCCCTAGATTCCCCGCCGCGCATGAAAACCCACCTGACACGATGATTTCTGTGACGCTGCCGGACGGCAGCCGCCGTCCGTTCGAGCGCCCGATCACGGGTGCTGAACTCGCCCAGGCCATCGGCCCGGGCCTGGCCAAAGCGGCCCTCGCCATCAAGATCGACGGAACCTTGAAGGATTTGTCCGCGCCCATCGAGCGCGACGCCAAGGTGGAAATCGTCACCCGCGACCATCCCGCCGCACTCGAGCTGCTGCGCCATGACTGCGCCCATGTGCTGGCCGAGGCGGTGCAGGAGCTTTATCCCGGCACCCAGATCACCTTCGGCCCGTCGATCGAGAACGGCTTCTATTACGACTTCGCCCGCGACGAGCCGTTCACGCCCGACGACTTCGCGGCCATCGAACGCAAGATGGGCGAGATCGTCGATCGCGACGAGAAGATCATCCGCGAGATCTGGACCCGCGAGCGGATGATCCAGTATTTCCGCGACCACGGCGAAAGCTTCAAGGCCGAATGGGCAGCACAAATCCCGCCGGACGAGGAGATCTCGGTCTATCGCCAGGGCAACTGGCTCGACATGTGCACGGGGCCGCACCTGCCTTCCACGAGCAAGCTCGGCAAGGCCTTCAAGCTGATGAAGCTCGCCGGCGCCTATTGGCGCGGCGATCCGAAGAACCCGCAGCTGCAGCGCATCTACGGCACCTGCTGGCCGGATCAAAAGCAGCTCGACGCATACCTCCACATGCTGGAGGAGGCCGAGAAGCGCGACCACCGGCGGCTGGGGCGCGAAATGGATCTCTTCCATCTGCAGGAAGAGGCCGCGGGCTCTGTCTTCTGGCATCCCAAGGGCTGGACGCTGTTCCGCACGCTGGAGAGCTATCTGCGCAAGCGGCTGGCTCGCGACGGCTATGTCGAGGTGCGCACGCCCCAGCTTCTCGACCGGAGTCTCTGGGAGACCTCGGGCCATTGGGAGAAGTTCCGGCAGAACATGTTCACCTCCGAGGCCGAGGACCACGTCCTCGCCGTGAAGCCGATGAACTGCCCCTGCCATATCCTGATCTTCAATCAGGGGCTGAAGAGCTATCGCGACCTGCCGCTGCGCATGGCGGAGTTCGGCGCCTGTCATCGCAACGAGCCCTCGGGCGCGCTGCACGGCATCATGCGGGTGCGCGCCTTCACGCAGGACGATGCGCATATCTTCTGCACCGAAGACCAGATCAAGGCGGAGAGCGCGCGCTTCTTCGAGCTGCTGCTCTCGGTCTACAAGGATTGCGGCTTTACCGATGTGCGCGTGCGCCTGGCCAACCGGCCGGATGTGCGTGCCGGCACGGATGAGGTGTGGGACCGCGCCGAGCGGGATCTGCGCGAAGCCATCGACATGTCGGGCGTGCCCTATGATCTGGCGCCGGGCGAAGGCGCCTTCTACGGGCCGAAGCTGGAATTCCATCTGCGCGACACCATCGGCCGCTCCTGGCAATGCGGCACCCTGCAGCTCGACTTCATCCTGCCCGAGCGCCTCGATGCCAACTACATCGGCGAGGACGGCCACAAGCACCGCCCGGTGATGCTGCATCGCGCCATCTTCGGCTCGCTGGAGCGCTTCATCGGCGTGATGATCGAGAACTATGCCGGCCGTTTCCCGCTCTGGCTGGCGCCGGTGCAGGTGGTGGTCACCACCATTACCAGCGATGCCGACGACTACGCCCGCAAGGTAAAGGCCGCGGTCGACGCGGCTGGCCTGCGCGCCGAGATCGACCTGCGCAACGAGAAGATCAACTACAAGGTCCGCGAGCACTCGCTGGCCAAGGTTCCGGTCATGCTCGTCGTGGGCAAGCGCGAGGCCGAAAATGGCGGTGTCGCCATGCGCCGCCTGGGCCAGGAAAAACAGGAAGTCCTTGCCCTCGACGAGGCACTCAATAGACTTAAGGCGGAGGCCGTCTCGCCGGCGGACCTCCCCTGATTTCGCCCTTTAACAGCTGAGGAGTACGAGCTATCGCCAGATCTCCGATGGATGCCGCACCGTCACGCGACGGACCGCGCATCAACACCCAGATCACCGTGCCGACAGTCCGCCTGGTCAAGGAGGATGGCACGATGGTAGGGGTAACCCCGATCCGCGAGGCCCTCGCCATGGCCGCCGATGCCGGCCTCGACCTCGTGGAAATCTCGCCGAACGCCGTTCCACCGGTCTGCAAGATCCTCGATTTCGGCAAGTTCAAATACGAAATCCAGAAGAAGCGCAACGAGGCGCGCAAAAAGCAGAAGGTGATCGACGTCAAGGAGATCAAGCTGCGCCCCGGCATCGACGCCCACGACTACGACGTCAAGATGCGCGCCGTCACCCGCTTCCTCGAGGAGGGCGACAAGGTGAAAGTCACCATGCGCTTCCGCGGCCGCGAGATGGTGCATCAGGAGCTGGGCGCCCAGGTGCTGGAGCGCGTGCGCACCCAGTTCGATGAGGCGGCAAAGGTCGAACAGATGCCGCGCCTGGAAGGCCGGCAGATGGTGATGGTCCTGGCGCCGCGCTAGGCGCCGGATTTCATCAATGGGCGATTTCCCGTGAGTGATATCGTCCCCCGCCCCGACGAGCCCGAACGACAGCAGCCGGTTGTCACGCGGGATCCGCGTCTCGATGCCATCATGGGCATTGGGGCGACGGCATACCCGGTTTCGAATTCGGCCCGCCGCGCCGCGACATCTGGAATCCGCCCGTCTTCGGCGCTTCCGCCGTGATTCTGGGTGCGGCCGCCCTCTTCCGCGCACCCCTTCTATTGGGGCCGATCGCCGTGCTTTTCGGCCTCATTGCGCTTTTGCGCCGCCAATATGCGCTGGGCGCCATCGGCACGATCACCGGGGCGGCGGCGATCCTGACCTCGCCCTGGTTCTGGACCGGGGTGGGAATTGCCTGGCTGTATGAAAGGCTGTTTTAGAAGCAGCTAACTCAAAGCCTTTCCGAGGCTCGCCGCGTAATAATCGGCGAGCGCTGTTCAACGCGCCGGCACAATTGCCCGAAAAAGACGAGCCGTGCATAAGCGCAGTCGTTTTGGCGAAAGCGCCGCCAGCTTACGGATTCCCGGCGCCGTGCGGGCGCCGAGACTCGTCGCCTGGAACAGCTCCTCGGCGGCGATGCCGGCCCCGCCTTGACTTATCCGAACTCATAAGTAAAGCTTGGATCCATGGATCCAAGCTCAGCCAGCGCGATCGCTGCGCATTTGCAAACCGACATTCGTCGGGGGCGCCTGCCGGTCGGATCCGTGCTGCGCCAGGACGAGCTGGCGGTGCGCTTCGGCGTTAGCCGCCAGCCGGTGCGCCTGGCGATTGAAGCGTTGCGATCCGCCGGACTGGTGACACCGCGCAGCGACCGCAGCGTCGAGGTGGCAGGGCTTTCCGCCCAGGCGCTCGACGATCTGCTGGCCTTGCGCCGGCTGGTGGAGCGCGAAGCGCTCGCCGGCGCCATGTCACGCATCGATCAGCGCAACGTTTTGGAGGCGCGCCACCTGCAGGACCGCATCGAGATCGAAACCGATCCGGCGATACTGGAAGAACTCGACTGCGCCTTTCATGCCGCCCTTTACAAAAGTTGCGGCAATACGCGGTTGCTGAAGCTGGTCGAGGAATTGCGGCGCGAGGACCGCCGGCCCTATGGCGAACAGCCTTCGGGCTCGGCCGCGCGGGCGAAATGGAGCCGTCAGCACCGCAGCCTGGTGCGCAAATACGCCGCCGGCGATGTGAAGGGGGCGCTCGCCGGCCTCGACGATCATTTCGCAACGCTGAAGGGAAATTGACATGCTCGAGGGTTTCGCCAAAACGCCGCAACCGCCCTATTACGCGGTGATTTTCACCTCGCAGCGAAAGCCGGGCGATCATGGCTATGAAGCGATGGCCAAGGCGATGTTCGAGCTTGCCCTGCAGCAGCCCGGCTGCCTCGGTGCCGAATCCGTGCGGGGTGCCAGCGGCCTGGGTATCACGGTTGCCTACTTCACCGACGAATCCTCGATCCATGCCTGGAAGCAGAACACCCGGCATCTTGCGGCCCAACGGCAGGGCAAGGAGCAGTGGTACACGCATTATGAGTTGCGCGTGGCGAAGGTGGAGCGCGCCTATGGCGGCCCTGAAGGGCGCTGACAGCGACCGAAATCGGTGCATGACCGCGGTCAGCTAACCAAAAAGCCTTTATCCTTCCGTTTGTTAAGGTGGCCGAGGCGGGCCGGAATGACCGCCGTCTGCCGGCCTTAGGCCACTTGCCTCTCACCCTCTTGGCCTGTATAAACCGCGCCTTCCCGACAGGGACAAGGACGGCCACGGCAGGGCATGCCCAAACCGTCATCCAATCAATCCATAGCCAAGGACATGAAATGCCCAAGATGAAGACGAAGAGCGGCGCCAAAAAGCGCTTCAAGCTCACCGGCAGCGGCAAGGTGAAAATGTTTCCCTCGCAGCGCCGTCACCGCCAGATCAGCCGTCCGAAGAAGATGAAGCGTCACGCCCGGGGACCCGAGGTGATGAACGAATCGGACGCCAAGAACGTCAAAAAATTCTTTCTGCCGAACGGATAAGGAGGCACCCAAATGGCACGCGTCAAACGGGGTGTTACCACCCACGCCCGGCACAAGAAGATCGTCGACATGGCGGCCGGCTATCGCGGCCGCGCCAAGACCAATTTCCGCGTCGCGATCGAGAAGGTCGAAAAGGGCCTGCGTTACGCCTATCGCGACCGCCGCGCCCGCAAGCGCAGCTTCCGCGGTTTGTGGATCCAGCGCATCAATGCCGGCGTGCGTGAGCATGGGATCACCTATTCCCAGTTCATCAACGGCATCAAGCGCGCGGGCATCGATATCGACCGCAAGGTCCTGGCCGATCTCTGCTACCAGGAGCCGGCTACGTTCGATGCCCTGGTGAAACAGGCGATCGCCGCTCTCGGGAAAGCCGAGGCGTAACGCCCGTGTTCAGGCTCGGCAGGGCGGCGGCGGTCATCGCCCTCGCCCTGCTCGCCGCCTGCTCCAGTTACGATTCCGATATCGCGGCGGTCAAACAGGCCGAGGCGTCGCCGGGCCAGACCAACGAAGCCTGGGTCAACACAATCGCCGGCGCCCGCGGTCATGTCGATTGGTCGGCGGGCAAGGCCACTGCCTATAACAACGACGATATTGTCGAGGTGGTGGCCACCATCGACAGGCCGGGTGCGACCGGCGGCAGCCACAAGATCGAGCTGCATTTCATCCATAACCGCCAGACCCAGAAGGTCGCCCTCGACAATGTCTTCGTCGACGGCAAGTCCCAGGGCTTGCTGGGCGGCGCGCTCAATCTATTGTTGCTGCAACTTCAATGACTGCCCTATAGTCGCGCCATCATGAGCGGCTTTCGATTTACCAGCGAAACCAACGGTTTCCAGCGGCCTTCCCGGCGGCTGTGGCGGAGGATGGCCTAGCGCCGATCCGGCACGGATGATCAGAACGGAACGGGGCCGCCTTAGACGGCCCCTTTTTATTTGGCGGAAATGACCATGCAGGATCTGGATCAGATCAGGGACAAGTGGATCGCAGCGACGCAGAGAGGCGGCAACGCCCGACGCGCTGGAGCAGATCCGCGTGGAAGCGCTCGGCAAAAAGGGCGAGGTCTCGCTGCTGATGAAGAGCCTGGGCGGGCTCGATCCCGAGGCGCGGCGCGAGGCCGGCCAGCGGCTGAACGCGGTCAAGGATGCGGTGAGTGCGGCGATCGACACCCGCAAGCAGACTCTCGGCGAAGCAGCACTGGATGCAGCGCCTTGCCGGCGAGCGCGTCGATGTCACCTTGCCCGCGCGGCCCGAAAGCGAGGGCCGTATCCATCCCGTCAGCCAGACCATCGACGAGATCGTCCAGATCTTCGGCGAGATGGGCTTCAAGGTCGCCGAGGGCCCGGATATCGAGGACGACTTCCACAATTTCACCGCTCTCAACATTCCCGAGAGCCATCCGGCGCGCCAGATGCACGACACCTTCTATCTGCCGGAACAGGCCGATGGCTCGCGGCTGGTGCTGCGCACCCACACCTCGCCCGTGCAGATACGGCATATGCGCAACAACAAGCCGCCGATCCGCATCATCGCGCCGGGCAGGACCTATCGCTGCGACAGCGACATGACCCATTCGCCGATGTTCCATCAGGTCGAAGGGCTGGTGGTCGACGAGACCACCCATATGGGCCATCTCAAAGGCTGCCTGATCGATTTCTGCCGCACCTATTTCGGCGTCGCCGAACTGCCGGTGCGCTTCCGCCCCAGCTTCTTCCCCTTCACGGAACCCTCGGCGGAGCTCGATATCGGCTGCTCGCGCGCCGGCGGCGAATTGAAGATCGGCCAGGGCAGCGATTGGCTGGAGATCCTGGGCTGCGGCATGGTGCATCCCAAGGTATTGTCCATGAGCGGCATCGATCCCACGCGCTATCAGGGTTTCGCCTTTGGCATGGGGATCGAGCGCATCGCCATGCTGAAATACGGCATCCCCGATCTGCGCACCTTCTATGAAGCCGATCTGCGCTGGCTGAAGCATTACGGTTTCCTGCCGCTGGATATTCCAAACCTGGTGGGAGGGATCGGGCGATGAAACTCACCCTCTCCTGGCTCAAGGAGCATCTCGAGACGAGCGCCGATACGGCGGAGATCGCGCGCCGCATGACCGCGCTCGGCCTCGAGGTCGAGAGCGTCGTCGACCGCGCGAAGGACTACGCGCCCTTCGTCGTCGGCTATGTCGTGGAGGCAAAGCAGCATCCCAATGCCGATCGCCTGCGGCTTTGCATTGTCGATACGGGCACGGACCGCGTGCAGGTGGTTTGTGGCGCGCCCAATGCGCGAACCGGCATGAAGGGCGTCTTCGCGCCGGCGGGCAGCCACATCCCCGGCACCGGCCTCGATCTCAAGGCGGGCGTGATCCGCGGCGAAGCCTCCAACGGCATGCTCTGCTCGATGCGCGAAATGGGGCTGGGCCAGGATCATGACGGCATCATCGACCTGCCCGCCGATACCCCCATCGGCAAGCCCTTCGCCGAAGTGATGGGCCTGAACGATCCGGTCTTCGATGTGAAGGTGACGCCGGACCGCGCCGATTGCCTCTCGGTTGCCGGCATCGCCCGCGATCTCGCAGCATCGGGCCTGGGCAAGCTGACCCCGCGCGACCTGTCGCCGGTGCCCGGCAGCTTCGATAGCCCCCTCCACTGGCGGCGCGACCTGCCGGCCGACAAGCAAGATGCCTGTCCCCTGGTCGTCGGCCGCTATTTCCGTGGCCTGACGAACGGGCCCAGCCCGCGCTGGCTGCAGGACCGGCTGACCGCCATCGGCCTTCGGCCCATCTCGGCGCTGGTCGATATCACCAATTACGTGACCTTCGATCTCGGCCGGCCGCTGCATGTCTTCGATGCGAAGAAGCTTTCGGGCGATCTCACCATGCGCATGGCGCGTGAGGGCGAAGAGATGCTGGCGCTGGATGGCCGCAGCTATCGCCTCGACGCGAACATGACCGTGATCGCCGATTCCCGCGAGCTGCACAGCATCGGCGGTGTGATGGGCGGCGAGCATTCCGGCTGCACGGAATCCACCACCGAGATGTTCCTCGAGGTCGCGCTGTTCGACCCGATCCGCACCGCCGTCACGGGGCGCAAGCTCGGCCTCGAAAGCGATGCCCGCTATCGCTTCGAGCGCGGCCTCGATCCCGTCTCCGCCGAATGGGGCGCGGAGGTGGCGGCACGCCTGGTGCTGGAATTCTGCGGCGGCGAAGCCAGCCGCGTGGTTTCGGCTGGCACGATGCCCGTCTGGCGGCGCGAGTTGGCCTTGCGGCCCGGACGGGTGGCAAGCCTGGGCGGCGTCGATCTGCCGGCCGCAGAATCGGCTCGGATTCTGCAGGGCCTGGGCTTCAGGGTGAAACAAGACGGCGGCGTACTGACGGCGGAGGTGCCCTCCTGGCGCGCCGATGTCGAGGGCGAAGCCGATCTGGTGGAGGAAGTGCTGCGTATCCACGGTTTTGATCAAATTCCTGCCGTCTCGCTGCCGCCTGTAGCAGCAATGCCCGAAGCCGCGACAACGCCGGCCCAGCGCCGCGCGGTGCATGCCAAGCGCTTGCTCGCCGAACGCGGGCTGATGGAGGCCGCAACCTTCTCCTTCATCCGGCTGGATTGGGCGAAGCTGTTCGGCGGCGGCGAGCCCTCGCTGACCCTGGCCAACCCCATCAGCGCCGATCTCGATCAGATGCGCCCGTCTTTGCTGCCGAATCTGCTGGCGGCTGCGGGACGTAATGCCGCGCGCGGTTATCCGGACATCGCGCTGTTCGAGGTCGGCCCGCGCTATCATGGCGACCGGCCCGACGATCAGCGGCTGACCGCCGGCGGCATACGCACCGGCCACGCAACCCCGCGCCATTGGGCGACGGCCCAGCGCGAGGTCGATGCCTTCGACGCCAAGGCGGATGCGCTTGCTTTGCTGCGCGAACTGGGTGCTCCGGTCGAGAATCTGCTGACCACGGCCGATGCGCCCAGCTGGTTCCATCCCGGCCGCTCCGGTGTGCTGCGCCTCGGCGCTACCGTGCTGGCGCAATTCGGGGAGATACATCCTCGTGTGCTGAAGGCTCTCGACGTGAAGGGTCCGGCCGTGGGCTTCGAAATCGATATCGACCGCATCCCGCAGCCCCGCGCCAAGGCGGGCACGGCGCGCACCCTGCTGAAGGCCTCGCCCTTCCAGCCTATCGAGCGCGATTTCGCCTTCGTCGTGTCGGCCGATACGCCGGCCGAGAAGCTGCTGCGCGCGGCGCGCGGCGCCGACAAGGCACTGATTGCCGGCGTCAGCGTCTTCGATCAGTTCGCCGGCAAGGCGCTGGGCGAAGGCAAGAAGTCCATCGCGATTTCAGTGACCCTGCAGCCGGTCGATCACACCCTGAGTGATGCGGAGATCGAGGCCGTCGCGGCGAAGATCGTCTCGGCGGTGAACAAGGCGACCGGCGGGACCTTGCGGACGTAAGGCTACTACTCCACGTCATGCCCGGGGCGGTCGCCCTTGGCCGAGCCCTTGGGGACCGAGCCCGGGCATCCAGTCCATCCAGCTTGCCCGATCAGTGGATTCCCGGGCTCCGGCCAAGCGGCCGGCCCCGGGAATGACGAATAATGAGAAGCTTCGCCGCCGCCTACTCTGCCCTCATCAGCAACGCCAATACCCGCTTTGCCTCGCGCAGGCGTTCATCGACCGACGCGTCCGCCGGACCGAAAGCCAGCGCATGCTCGCCGAGCAAATGGAGATAGAGCAGCCGCGCCCGGCTCCAGGCGGCGATCGCTGAAAATCCCAGGGCACGGAATTCGCCGGCGATATAGGCGAGCCGCGCGGCATCGACCCTGCCCACGGCGGCTGCCGCCCTAGCCTCGCCATGGGCCCAGGCCCGCATGGCGGGATCGAGACTGCCTTTGCCTTCCGCCGCGACGGTATGCATGAGCGCGCTCAGCCGCTCCGCTGGTTCCCGGCCGGCACGCCGCAGGCGCTCCAGCAACGGCGCCGTCGCCCTCGCCTCCCAATCGGCGATGACCGCCTCGAGCAGGGCCGGCCGGTCGGCGAAATGCCAATAAAAGCTGCCTTTGGTCACGCCCATGGCCTTGGCCAGAGGCTCGATGGCCAGGGCCTCGCTTCCCGCGGCGGCGAGCCGGCGCGAGGCCGTCTTTATCCAGTCTTCCGCGGTTCGATCAGGGGTCGTGGCCATTTCCATACTATAGCGTATGGACGCCGGTCAGCCAATCCCCTTGGATACATACGTATGCGTATGGTAAGCTTTGGAACCCTCGCAGCAGAGGCCGCCGCCGCGGCGCCAATCCATCGTCCGGCGCCATGGTTGCGCGGGGGAGTCTTCTTCCCTATGTTCCGCCGTCCCGCGGCCTTTGAGCCGCTCCAGCCATCCCGATTCTCTGTTCGCCACAGCCCGGCATGTACAACCAGAAGCACATCCGCAACTTCGCGATCATCGCCCATATCGACCACGGCAAGTCGACCCTGGCCGACCGGCTGATCCAGGCTTGCGGCGGGCTGACCGCGCGCGAGATGAAGGAGCAGGTGCTGGACAGCATGGAGCTCGAGCGCGAGCGCGGGATCACCATCAAGGCCCAGACCGTCCGGCTCGCCTACAAGGCGAAGGACGGCGAGACCTATGTCCTGAACCTGATGGATACCCCCGGCCATGTCGATTTCGCCTATGAGGTGAGCCGCAGCCTGGCGGCCTGCGAAGGTTCGCTGCTGGTGGTGGACGCGACCCAGGGGGTGGAAGCCCAGACCCTGGCCAATGTCTATCAGGCGATCGACAACAACCACGAGATCGTGCCGATCCTGAACAAGATCGATTTGCCCGCGGCCGAACCGGACAAGGTGAAGCAGCAGATCGAAGACGTGATCGGGCTCGACGCCAGCGATGCGCTGGAGATTTCCGCCAAGACCGGTCTGGGCATTCCCGACGTGCTGGAGGCCCTCGTCACCCGCCTGCCGGCGCCCACGGGTGATGCGACCCTGCCGCTGCAGGCCCTGCTGATCGACAGCTGGTACGATCAATATCTGGGCGTGATCATCCTGGTGCGCGTGAAGCAGGGGCGGCTTGCCGCCGGCATGAAGATCCGCATGCTCGCCACCGGTGCCGCCCATGACGTGGACCAGACCGGCGTCTTCACGCCCAAGCATGAGAAGGTCGCCGAGCTTGCTGCCGGGCGAGGTCGGGTTCCTGACCGCCGGCATCAAGGAAGTGGCCGATTGCCAGATCGGCGACACGATCACCGAGGAGCGTCGGCCGGCCGTGGCGCTGCCGGGGTTCAAGCCCAGCGTGCCGGTGGTCTTCTGCGGCCTGTTTCCCGTCGACGCGGCCGATTTCGAGCAGCTGCGCGAGAGTCTCGCCAAGCTGCGGCTGAACGATGCCAGCTTCCATTTCGAGCCGGAGAGCTCAGCGGCACTGGGCTTCGGTTTTCGCTGCGGATTCCTGGGCCTGCTTGCATCTGGAAATCATCCAGGAGCGGCTGGAGCGCGAGTTCAATCTCGATCTGATCACGACGGCGCCCAGCGTGGTCTATCGCGTCCACCTGACGGACCGCACCATGATCGAGCTGCACAATCCCGCCGACATGCCCGATGTGGTGAGGATCGATTCCATCGAAGAGCCCTGGATCAAGGCCACCATCCTGGTGCCCGACGAGCATGTTGGCTCGATCCTGAAGCTCTGCGAGGAGCGGCGCGGCATCCAGAAGGAGCTGACCTATGTCGGCAGCCGCGCCATGCTGATCTATCGCCTGCCGCTGAACGAGGTGGTGTTCGATTTCTACGACCGCCTGAAATCGGTTTCGCGCGGCTATGCCAGCTTCGACTATCACCTCGACGGCTACGAGCTGGGCGATCTGGTGAAGCTCACGATCCTGGTGAACGGCGAAGGCGTCGACGCGCTGGGCATGATCGTCCACCGCAGCCAGTCGGAGACGCGCGGGCGCGGCTTGTGCGCGCGGCTCAAGGATCTGATCCCGCGCCAGCTGTTCAAGATCGCGATTCAGGCCGCGATCGGCGGCAAGGTGATCGCGCGCGAAACGGTGTCGGCGCTGCGCAAGGACGTGACCGCCAAATGCTATGGCGGCGATGCCACGCGCAAACGCAAGCTTCTGGAGAAGCAGAAGGAAGGCAAGAAGCGGATGCGCCAATACGGCAATGTCGAGATTCCGCAATCCGCCTTCATCGCCGCGCTCAAGATTGACGGCGACCGCTGAGAAAGTTTAGCGCCCGAAGCGCCGCCGCTTGCGCGTGCGCGCGATAAAGGCGAGCAGCAGTCCGGGAATTCCCAGCACCAGCCAGAGCGGCAGCCGCAGCACGGTCTCGATCACCGGATTCCACAACGTCTTCCAGATGTGGTTCTCGATCAGCGCCTGGATGAGATTCATGCTGCCAGGCGAGACGCGATACCAGGCGGCCCCGGCAGGCTGGAACCCGAAGTGGCCGTCATGAATCCAGAAGAAAATATCCCAGCCGAGCGCCAGCAGTGCCGCCACGATCAGCAGCCAGCCTATGACGCGCAGAACGACCACGGCACGCCTCTCCCCCGCTTTGCGTCCGGGCCATCCGGCAGTACGCGCCGGCCGACTAGTGTCGCGAGATTTCGCCCCGAATAATCGGCCGCGGGCCCGGTTATGCCCGGCGCGCCGTGCATAGCATATCGCTGTCCTTCCGTCACTCGACCGGGCAGCCCGGGCCGTTTAAATCGCGGTCAACTCGGCCAAACGAGGGTGGCATCTTTTCGAAACCGGGTTGACGAAATTCTGTAATTACCATGTAGTAACTTATGGGTCGTATGGATTGCATACGAACACTGGCTCAAGGGATTTGCCCATGCTCCAACGCACGCCGCCTTCCACCTGCCCCATGGACCGTTTGCTGCGCCTGCTAACCGGCCCGTGGACGACCTACATCCTCTGGGTCCTGCGCAGCAACGGCCCGACCCGGTTCGGCGAATTGAAGCGCCGCGTGCCCGGAGTCTCGGCCAAGATGTTGACCGAGCGGCTGCGCATGCTGGAAGAAGCGCGCGTCGTCTATCGCCACTACGAGCCGACGATCCCCCCGCAGGTGACCTATGGCCTGGCCAAGCGTGGCGAAGAGCTGCGCGAGGTGCTGGATAAACTGGGCGAGGTGGCGCTGCGCTGGCAGGCGGAGGATCGCACGCCGGTCGCTTCCGCCGCGGAATAGGCTCCCGGGCCGGCGGTTAGTTGCCGCCATTACCTTCCAAAGTCACTTAATCGAGAAGGCCAGCAGCTGGCTGACGCTCTGGCCCTTCACCTTGTCATGGACCGTCAACTTGAGCTGATAGTCACCGGCAAGCAGCTTGAGCGGCCCCATAACGAAATTCAGTTCGATCTCCTTGTTCGCGGTGCGCTTGACGTAGTCGAAATTCGTGAAGTCCTTGGCATAGCCCCGCTGCTTGCCGCTTGAATCGAGGATCTCGATATCGACGGCGAAGCCGAAACGATAGATCGCGCCGTCATATTTAAAGCCATAGCCCGCAGGCTCGAGATAGACGTAGAGCGGATCCTTCTGGGTGAAGACGGTATCGGCGCGCGGGTCGTAATGCCCGTAGCCTTGGGGATCTTCCTTGATGAAAAGCGCCTGGGTCAGAAACAGCGGGCCGTCATGCCATAGCCGGTCATAGGCGGCCTGCACATCGCGCAGCGCGTCTACCGGTTTGTTATCGGCATTCTCAGCTTTGGCCCGATCGAGCAATTCATCGACCGAGGGTTCGGCCCGGGCCGGCGTCGCGGCCACGACCGCCAGACCCGCGGCCAGCAGCCCCGCGGCAACCCACTTCATACGACGCGCAGCCATCACGCTCTCCTTCTTCGACTCGCAAGCGGGCGGAAGGGTCGCCCCGGCGGCGGTTCCCGTCAACGCTGGCGAAGCGAAAGCAGCAGAAAGCACAGGGCGGCGATCAGGGCGACACCGCCCACGGCGAGGAACATGATCGAAAGCGAGGTCTGCGCGGCAAGGGCGCCCAGCGCCGGCGGGCTGACGAGATATCCGGCATAGCCCAATGTAACCACGATGGCGATGCCGGCCGCCGGCTTCGCCGAACGGCCCGCCACGCTGACGAAGATCGGTACGATGTTCGATAACCCGATGCCGACCAGGGCGAAGCCGGCGATGGCAACCGGGTAACTCGCTGGTCGATGCCGCGAGGGCAAAACCCGCAGCAGCCAGCACACCGCAGGCGAGAACAATCCAGCCCTCCGGCGCGTGATGGCGAATCCAGTCACCGGTGAAGCGCCCGCCGCCCATGCAGGCGGAATAGGCGGCATAGCCCCAGGCCGCCTTGCCCAAGGGTGCGGCAAGTGCGGTGCCCAGATAGATCGAACTCCAGTCGCGCACCGAACCTTCGGCGGAGAAGCAGAAGAAAGCCAGCACCGCCACCGCCCAGATGAAAGCCGCCACATGCCAGGTCTTTCCGTGCACCTGCGTCGCGGGCGCCTTTGCCGCGGCGATGCGCGGCCAGATAACCAGGAACAAGAACCAGCAGCACGGCACCGATGGCGATTGCCTGGCCCGGCCCCGGCAGGATCAGGAACAGCGCACTGCCCAGGCCCGCGCTCGCCAAGCCCACCGATGCTCCACATGCCGTGGATCGACGACATGACCGGCCGGCCGATACGCGCCTCCGTCTCGGCGGCGAAGGCATTCATCGCCACATCCATCATGCCGCCGGAGGCGCCGAACAGAAACAGGGCGGCGGCAAAGGGCGCCGACCCGCTCAGCAGCACCAGCCCGAGCAGCGACAGCAGGAACAGGACGAAGCTGACGGCGATCAACCGCGCGCTGCCGACGAGCTGGATCAGCTTGCCGCTCGCCGCCATGGCCGAAATCGCACCGAGGCCCATGAACAGCAGAAGCCGGCCGAAGCCCGCATCGTCGACGCCAAGGCGGGCCTTGGCCAGCGGCACCTGCGTCGCCCAGGCGCCGTACATCGCACCGTTGATGAAGAAGGCGGTGGCGGCGGGCAGCCAGAGGGCGAGACGGCGGGGTTGGGTGGCTTTCACGTTGCTGGACGGAACCGTGTCAACCTCGCGGTGTCAACCCAAGTCCTGCAGCGCCGCGCCTAAGGCATCGGAAACCCGAACCGCTCGATCAGCTTCGCCATCTGCCGATCATTGCCGCCGTTCAGCACGTTGATCTTGTGCAGGCTGATCCTTTGCGAGCGGGGCCAGAGAGGCACCGGCCGACGGTGGCCGATCTTGCGAAAACTCGCACCCTGGCGCAGCGCCATCCAATAGAGCCAAAGATCGTCGGCCGTGGGACAAAGGCTGGCATAAAGATCGCGGTTCAAAACGTCGGCATGAAAGATTCCCGGCGGAAACAACACACCGCCGACGCCGGTGGGAAAGACTCGCCATGAGGCTTCCGGCTTTCGCAGATTGACGTCCCAGCGGTCATAGGGCAGCGGCACGCCGTCGCGGCCTAGTTCGATGCGATGGGCGCGATGGCAGATGGCCTCGCGCTCGCCCGGGCGGACAGCATTCACCAACTCTGCGAGCCAGCCGCGATGATAATAGGCATCGTCGTCGGCGGTGACGATAAAGGCCGCCGGGTCGCTCTCCAAGGCGGGCATGATCTTGCCATAGGAGCCGATATCGGGCTTGGCAGCGATCGTCAGCCCGGCATCGCGCAGCGAGACGACATTGTGCGGCAGCAGCGCCATCGCTGCTTCGTCAATCCACAGAATGATGGCATCGGGCCGGACCGTCTGGTCGAGCAGACAGCGCAGCGACAGATGAAGTGTGGCAAAGCGCGGCTCATGGCTGGTGAGCGAGACGATCAAGCGCCCCGGCAGATTGTGCCGCCGTGGCTCGCGCCGCCGACGCCAGCGCCACACAATATGCAGGCGCGCAATTTCACCGCGCAGCCTTGCAATGGCACCATCCAGGTGCCGCACGATCCAGCCATGGGTCACGCGACCCTGGACCACCCTCAATCCCCCTGTCGCCACGAAGCGAGCCGTCCCCACAGATGGACTCGCCAGCGCGGCGACTCTAGTCTGTCCGTTGGCAATCAACAGTGAAAATCCAGTCATGTCCAAAGCGGAAAACACCTGGGGCGTATCGCAGAAAGCAGCCGACCTGCATCGCTCGGCCCTCGTCTGGGACGATCATTGCGGCTTTGCCTATGCCAAGGGTCCGATCCTCGAAGGGCTGGAGCGCTGGCGGGGATCCGGTGTGGGTTATCTCTCGGTCAATATCGGCTATGACGTCACGCCCTGGACGCTGACGGTGGAAGCCGCGTCCCAGTATCGCCACTGGATCGCGCAGCCATCCGGACACCCTGCTGCAGGTGGAAAAGGCGGCCGATATCCGCCGGGCCCGGAAAGAAGGCAAACTCGCCATCACCTTCGATATCGAGGGCATGGATTCCCTCAATGGCGATATCGGCATGGTCGATCTTTATTATCGTCTGGGCGCGCGCCAGATGCTGTTCGCCTATAACCGCAACAACCTCGCCGGCGGCGGCTGCCATGACGAGGATGTCGGGCTCACCGATTTCGGCCGCGCGGTGGTGGGCGAGATGAATCGCGTGGGCATGGTGGTCGATTGCTCGCACTCCGCCTATCGCACCACCATGGAGGCGATGGAGCTCTCGCAGGCGCCGGTGATCTTCAGCCACTCAAACGCCCGCAAGCTCTGGGATCATGAACGCAATATCCGCGACGACCAGATCAAGGCCTGTGCGGCGACGGGCGGGGTCATCGGCGTGACGGGCGTGGGTCGCTTCCTCGGCCCCAACGGGCCGACGGTCGGCCACCTGGTGGAGCATATCGACTATATGGTCGATCTCGTCGGCGCGGAGCATGTCGGCTTCGGCATGGATAGCGTGCTGCACAACCACAAGCCGAACCAGCCCTTCACCCGCAGCCGCACCTATTGGCCGGAGCGCCAATATCCCGACAGCGGTTCGGGCTATATCGGGCCTGAGGAAACGCCGAGGCTGACCCAGGCCCTGCTCGATCGCGGCTATGACGAGAAGAGCATCCGCGGAATCCTGGGCGAGAATTTCCTGCGCATCGCCGAGACGGTGTGGCGCTAGCGTCTGATCGCCTCAAGTTGAATCAACTTGAGGCGTGAATCAGCCGCTATTCAAACAATTTAGGCCCTGCGCCCCTCCGACCCGCTACTGGGCCGGCGGCGGGATCTTGCTGGGATCGAAGAACGACGTGCCGAAATCCGCCGGTGCCGGAGCGCCGGGAACGACGCTGGGATCGGTGGGCGGATTTGGGTCGATATCTTCCTTGTTGAGGTAGAAGCGCGTCCGGCTGCCGTCCTGCAACGTCACCTCGCCGATAACCTGGTCGGTGCCGCCGCCGGGCCGTCCACATGTACGGTCCTGACGACGCTGAATCCGACCTTCGGGTCGAGATTGAAGCAATGCCCTTCCTGGGCGATCTGCTGGATCGAGCCATCGCCCGCCTTTTGCTCGATGGCGCCGTTGATGTTTGCGGTTGCCGTGGCGTTGGTGCAGGCGGCCACGCCCGCATTCTTGCTGTAAACAGTCTGGGCCTGCGCCAGACCTGCGCCAGCCGCCAGCAGGAAGACCGAAGCGAGGGACTGCAGCCCAAGTTTCAGTGGGAAAGATGTCATGGCCGGATTCTGCGACCGGGCCAATCTATTTGCAACCCGAAGCGCCGATAGCGCGAACAGGAGGCACTGAATCACCATTGCCGGTTGCACTGAACCCGGTGCGCTCACGGCGTGACGGTCAAGGAGCCATTGAAGCCGATGTCGATATCGACAAGCGCTGAACTGTTGAGCGCGCCGAGCGCCTGAGCCGATGTGCTGGCATGCGATTGTCGGAACACCGTCACGGCGCCAGCGCTGGCACGAGCCAGCGGATCTTGCGATTCGAGCAACTGGATGTTGCCGGGATTGCCATTGGCATGAATCTCGATGGTGGCGCCGGCCTCTGCCCAGAAGCCGTCCGCAAGGGCAAGCGAACGCAGATTGCCAGCGATCGTCACGCTGGAGCCTTGCAGCCGCTGCACGGCTTCGGCGATATCGTGCCGCGTCGATCCGAAGACGCCATCGCCTAGGGCAAGGGCCTGGGCCGTGACATTGCCGCCTATGACCAGCCCGCCGGCGGCATTGACGTTGAGCGAGGCGTCGGCAAGGCCCAGGCTGGCATGGTCCAGCGGATCGGCCAAAGCCAGGACCATGACGGCCGAGGCAAGGCTGCCCGGCGCGTTGATGGTTATAGCGCCGAGTGCCGCCAGGTTAACCGAGGCGTCGGCGCCGGCCGATCCGGCACCGCCCGCCCCGACATTGGCCTGCGCTTCGACATCGATGGAGCCCCAGGTTTCGCTGATCGCTGCGATATGGGCCGTATCGGCGAGCAGATCCGCCGCGGCGTAAACATTGCCCACGCCATTGCCGCTCGCCGTTGCCAGGATCTTGGTCGCGCCGTTGATCTGCAGCACACCCGCATTCGAGAAGCTGGCCTCGGCATGGGCGCAAACACTGCCGCCGACGGCAATGCCATTTCCCCTGGCTTCGATATCGAGACTGCCGATAGCGATGCCCTGGTTCCCCTCACGGGCAAAAAGGCCCGCCGATGCCAGTATGTTCCTGACAACCTGGCTGCCGCTGGCGCTCGCCGTGATCGTCAGAGACTGGATCTGCGCCCCCTTCGCCTGCTCGGGCGCAAGCGCTATGGCAACGATCGATCCCGCAGAATCGCCATGGGCATCGGCTTGCAGGATCACGGCGCCGTCAATGGCGAGATGGTTGCCGAAGGTCTCGCCCAGCAGGCCATGGGCATCCGCCTTGATCAAGGCAGCGTCGTGGCCACTGGCGCTCGCCAGATCAAAGACGGCAGGGCCGGGCCGCCCGGGCGTGAAATTGATTACCTGGTCATGCATGGTCACATAGGCGACGGCGAGGATTTCGCCGACGGAGCTGCCGCGGCCCGTGCCATGAGCCAGTGCGCCGACCGAGAGCGGAACATTCACATTCTCGCTTCCGCCATTGTTCCAGGACTTAAAGAAACCGCCGGCGCTCGCGATGATGTTGTTCACATTGATGCCGTTGGCCTGCGCCAGAGCAGACAGGCTGCCATTATCAGCGCCCGGATTTATCGTCATGTGGTTTGCCTGGGCGCTAATGCTGGCCGTGGCAAAGACTTCGTTGCCGCGGAAATCGGGTCCGTTGCCGCTGCCCACGGCATTGGCGCTCACCGTGATCCCGCCGCTCGAAATGAACGTCGCATTGGGACGCACGCCGCTGCTGTAAACATGCACGCGGGCCTCGGCGCAGGTGAGATTGGCATCATATCCCGAGGCTTCCGCGTCGATCAAAATGTGATCGGGCACCAGCAGCTTTCCCGACCCGACATGGAAGACGACGCGTGCGTCCGCTGACGCTGTGTTCACGTGGGTTCCGGATGTCAAAGTGCGGATGGTGACCGGACCGTTGATCGCGATCGTGTCGGGCTTGATCAACGCACCCCGGATGTCGGCGGTAGCATTCCCATAAACACCCTGCCCTTTCAGATACGAGCCCGACTCGATGGCCTCGAGGTCGAGAGCGCCCCCAATATCAATGCTCCGGGAGAATCCTCGCGGCACGCCGCTTGACCCATAGAAGCCAACCGCCGTGTCATTCCTCCGGATCTCGTTGCCGATGGCAAAATGGGCATCGGCCCATACCGTGCTGGCCATCGCACTCGGCCGGCCATGGCCACTGGCATCGCCGATCACGCTGACATTGCCGTCGATATATACATCGATGCCGGCGAGCCCAGCGAAGGCGAGAGCGTCCCCGGCGTGACCGATGGAATTGCCATAGACATGGCCTTCGACATCGATCCCCTGCTGGAAGTGAATATAACCGCCGCCAAAGTCATCCAGGAGCGCGCCATAGTTCTGGCTATTTGCCGAATTGGCGACAATCAGGCGGGCTGCGGCAATGTCGTTGTTGGCACCACTGCCGTGCACAGCCGCCCTTACCGTAGCTTGCCCGCCCACGGCAACAGCGGCACCGTAAAGCTCGGCGGAAGCATGAGCCTTGATGGAGTTAATCAGATCGCTATCGCCGGCCGCGTTAGCCTCGACATCGATCGTGTTTTGGAAGTGCACATGACCGGCGTGCAGGTGGGTGCGCCAATAGCCATGGGCGATATTGAGCGTCCCGTCGCCGGCAATCAGTGTGGCACAGGCCAGGATGGCGCCGTTCGCAGGCCCATTGACAAGGTGAGTATCGTTGCCGCTGGCCGTCGCCCTCACGGTTGTCCGGCCGTCGACCTGGACCTGCTTGCCGGCGAAGAGCGCCACCGCCCTCGCAGCGGCCTTCGCTGCCACTGCAGAGCTGCTGTGATCCAGCGCAATGGCTGCGACGTTCACCGCACCCCAGACATGGACGCTGCTCGCTGCGTTGGTGACCACGTTGTTGCCGATGACCGAGTGGGCCTGGGCGGCGATCAGCGTCGCATTGGCCTGTTCGCTGCCGCCCGAGCCATGGGCATTCGCGAAAACAGTCACTGCGCCCCTGACGATGAGATGACCCTTGGCGAGCAGATTTACTTCGGCACTCGCATCGGCATCGTGGCCGGAGGCGACCGCTTCGACGTCGATTGCCCCCGGCGCCGCTGAACTGGTTGGCGGCATTGGCGGAGAACAGGGCGTGGCGATCGCCGACGCCCGCCGACTTCACCGTCACGTTCTTGACGTAGATGCTGCCGCCATTGGTGGCCTTCAGCACGATATCGCCCGCCTGGCTGACACCGGGCAGGCTGGTGCCGCTGACGAAGCTGAGGCGATGGGTGGAATCGCCGATATTGCCCGCCGCCGTCAGGGTCACATCGCCGCTGCCGGTGCGAATCGTGTCGCCGACACCCTGAACGATGATGGTACCCGTGCCCGCGGTGCCGGCGTGGAGCGTCAGATCGCCGGGCCGCCTGCCAGCACGTTGTCGCTCAGATCCTGGATGGTGATGTTGTGGGCCACGTTGACCAGGAAGCCGGCGCCGTTCTGCAGCAGCGCCTCCAGCCTGTGCTCGCCGATGCCGCTGGCCGTTTGCGAGTTGCGCGCCATTGCGAATGGTGAACTGCGACGGATCGACATAGAGCAGCCCGCCCTTGCCGGGGTCGATCGAGCCGTTCAGGCCGACGGTCTTGCCGGAGACCTCGATATTCCCGCCCTTGCCGCCGCTGGCGCCGCCCGCCGCCGAGACGAAGGCCAAGGCCCCGATCGCATCGGCGCCGCCGGCCTTGGTGACGATCTGGCCGCCATTGCCGGTGCCATCGCCGCGCGCCGTCACCTGGCCGCCGACATTCACATCGCCCGCGGCCGTCACCAGCACAGAGCCGCCCTGACCGTTCGGCGCAAACGCATCCGCGTCCACGATCCCGTTCAGGTTCACAACCGCATTGATCACTTCGCTGGCGACGCTGGCCGAGATCAGGACCTGGCCAGAACGCGCCTGCAGCGTGCCGGCGTTGTCGACACCAACAGCCTTGCCGTCGCTCACGATCTTCTCGACCGCACCCGCCGGCACGACGAAGTTGATCAGGCCCGTGCCGGAGAGATCCAGCGTGAACTGGTTCGTGCCAGCCAGCGCGATCGTGCCCAGATCAGCCTTGATGAAGCCCGTGTTCTGCACATACGGCGCCGCCAGGATCGCAAAGCCGCCATTGGAGACGGAGATCGAGCCCTGGTTGATCACAGCCCCATAGCCCGAGCCGCTGTAGCTCGCAGCCTGCGTGGGATCGCCATTCACCGTCATCGCCGTCGTCGCGAGCAAGGCGCCGACATTGACCTGCGAGGTCCCGGTGAAGGTGATGCCCGCGCTGTTCAGGATGAAGACGCGCCCATTGGCGTTCAGCGCACCGGCGAGATAGGAGGGAACCCCGCCCACCACCCGGTTGATCGCAACCGACGTGCTGCCCGGCTGATAGAAATTGACCGTCTCGCCGGCGGCGATCGAGAAGTCCTGCCAGTTGATGTTCAGGACGTTGCTTTGTTGATTGATATTAGTCGTTGTGCCGTCAGGCGTGGTGATCGTGCCCTGGCCGCCGGTGACCTGGCCGCCCGTGGGACCCGCCAGCGCCACACCGCCTGCCCCAAGCAGGACTGCGCCGCTGAACAGCACCATCAGACAGGAGGAGACTTCCTGGCGCTTCTTGTTGCGCCACCGCTTCCAGCGAAACTCGACCTTGCCTTCGCGCATGTGGAAGTTGTTCATCGTACGCACCCTCAATACTGAAGATCTTTGAACTGAAGATTTTCGGGAAACGGGAATCGCCCACGGCAGGCAGCCGCCGCGATGGGGATATGCGGTTCCCAAGGGAGATCGCCCGGTTCGCTGAAATGGATGCCTGAGACAGGCCGCATGCCGCCGCCCCTCGTCATCGCCCCGCCATGTCGCTTCAAGACGCCGGAACCGTCGCGGTGATCTGGCGGTCCGATTTTGCTTCGCCGCATCGGGCGCGCGCAGGCTTGCGCGAGATATCTGGCCGCGCCCCTGCAAGCGGCCATGGACCACGCTAAGGGCGGTTGCATTACCAACTAACTAATCAACGCTTCGTTGGGCTGGGGCAAAAAAATGACACATCGCGGCGCGTGGCGATGCCGTCAGGCAAAGAACAAACTGTCAAGGAAAGAACAAAACCGCCGTGAGCGCAAAGGCGGGCAGCAGCACGATCGCCGCCCAGGCCATGTAGGCGAGGAAAGATGGCATGGGGATACCCTGCTGCTCGGCGATGCTGCGCACCATGAGGTTCGGCGCATTGCCGACATAAGTAAGCCCGCCCCAGAACGCGGCACCCGCGGAGATCGCCATCAGCGTGATCGATTGCGCCCCCATCAGAGACACGGGCTCGCCGCCGGCGGCGTTGAAAAACAGCAGGAAGGTTGGCGCATTGTCGAGGAAGCCCGACAACAGGCCGGTCGCGGTGAAATAGGCCCAATTGATCGGCCGGCCGTCGGCACCGGTTACCAGTTGCAGGAGCCCGGTCATGGCGCCATCCCGGCCGGCCTGAAGAATGGCCAGCAGCGGCAGAATGCAGGCGAAGATTCCGGCGAAGACGATGACGACTTCGGCGATCGGCCCCCACTCGAACCGGTTTTCCGCGCGAATCCGGTGCGGCGTCAGGAAGAGGGAGGCCGCGGACAATGCTGCAAGACCGAGCAGGCGCACGATATCCGGCAACGGAAGCAGTGTCGCACCGAGGGTGAGGCTCAGCGACGAATGCCACAGGCCGCAGGCGATCTGCAGGATGATGGCGAGGGCCAGCAGCAGCAGGTTGACCCGGCCCTCGAGCCCCAGCGCGTTGTGCACCTCCCTGTGTTGCGCGCGCGCCGCCGGAATCTTCGCGGTGGTAAAGCAGGAGGGAATCGAGGGCTATGTAGATCGCGATCAACAATCCCGAGACGAAGAGGGTCGGCGCCGCCATCATGCCCGCACCGTCCAGAAGAAGGAGACGCCGCGCAAATAGCCGATCAGCAGTGGCGGGCCCATGGGCGAAAACGCGCCGCCGATGTTGCAGATCAGCAGGATCAGGAAGATCAGGCTGTGCGCTCGGTATTTCCGCCACCTGTTGGCATTCAGGAGGACGGGCAGGAAGAGGAGCGTGGCACCCGGCGTGCCGATGATGCCGCCAGCCACCGTGCCGAGCGCGAGCAGGATCGCATTCTCGCCCGGATGACCCGACATTCGCGAGCGGATGTGAATGCCGCCGGCGATGATGTAGAGCGCGGCGATGGAGACGACGAAGGGCAGGTAATCGAGCAGCAGCAGGGTTTCCAGCGCAGCCCCGCCGGCACTGCCGAAGCGGATGATCAGCGGCACAAGACCCGCGGCAATCCAGAGTGCCGTCAGCTTGCCGTAATGGCGCGACCAGCCGGCCGGCCACAGCGTCTGTGCCAGCGCAATGGTCACCAGAAGGCCAAGAAACGGCGCGCCCCAGGCAAGGCCAAGGCCTGGCCCATCCAGCAATTGCGCGTAGGATGATGCGGCCGGCAAGCGAACGTCAGATTGCGGTGGTGGAGAAGCGCGGCACTCTCATGCCGCGCGCAGCGGCGCTGGAACCTGAGACGTCTGGCGAAGGAAGGCCGAAAAATCCGCGGCCAGATGTTGCGCATCGACGGCCTGCAGCGGCGCCATCGGCGGCAAGGTACGCGACCAGGCGGGATCACCGGTCTCGCTCGCAATCCAGCTCTTGAGACAGGCAACGAAAGCTGCGCGCGACATGATGCTGTCGGCCTTCAGGATGGCAGGCACCAGCTTGCGGCGCTCGGTGATGTTGGGCGCATCGAACAGGCGGCGCAGCAGCGGCGCGATCACGTTGCCGAGACCGCAGATCGTGCCGGCGCCATGTTGCTGAAGCGCCCAGTGGATATGGGTCTCGCTGCCGGTGAAAATGGCGAGCGAGGAAAATCGGCGCAGCAGCTCCTCCGTATAGCCCCAGTCGCCGCCGCTATCCTTCATGCCGACGATGATCTCGGGATAGCGCTCGATCAGGCGCCGGATGACCGGCGGGCGCACCGGAACGCCGCAGGCGCCAGGGATGTGATAGAGCAGCGCTTGCAGCTTCGGCTCGCCGATCTGATCGATCAGCGTCGCGTAAAAGCGGAAAATGCCTTCATCGCCGATGCCGTCGCGAAAGAAAAAGGGCGGCATCAGCAGCACGCCGGCAACCCCGGCCTTCGTCGCCTGGCGCGCAAGCTCCACCGAATTGGGCAGCGAAGCAGCACTCGCCGAGACGATCAGCTTCTCCGGCGGAAAACCCTCGCCCAGCATCGCATCGAGCACGCGCATCCGCTCGGCGGCACTGAAGGCCGGCCCTTCACCCGTCGTGCCGAACAGCCCGATACCATCGCAGCCGGATTCGATCAGGCGCCGGCAATGCGCCAGCAGGCGGCCGGTATCGCAGCGGTAATTTCCGTCCACGGGCGTGACAGTCGCCGTCCACAATCCCTTAAGCCGCCTGGACATGATGTGCGTGTTCCTTTGCCGTCCTTGATAGCCGCCGCCACTTTAACCCTGGGCGGATCGTCATCGCGACAATCCCAAGGTTCTCGCTGCTGATTGTCAACAATCATTCCTTGACCATCAGAGAAGCGATGCGGGATATTGCTCGGAACAGGGGGCCCGCAACAGGGCAAATGAGCATGCAACGGTTGCTCAATCCAAGGGTCGATCGACGCTCTCTCGATCGGCGCGTCGCTGACGCGCTGCGCGAAGAGATATTGAGCGGGCGTTTCCCGCCGGGATTTCGGCTCGTGGAGACCTGGCTTGCCCAGCAGCTTCAGGTCAGCCGGGGTACGGTACGCGCGGCCCTGTCGGAGCTGACCCATCAGGGCCTGGTGGACCAGGTCGCCTACACGAAATGGTCGGTCCCGGATCTGCGGGCGCAGGATGCCTGGGAGCTTTACACGCTACGCGCCTCGCTGGAAGGGCTGGGTTCCTCCCTTGCCGCCGAGGCCGTTACACCGGCAAGCGGCGCGGAGTTGAGCGCTAGCTTCGATCGCCTTGTCGAATCCGCCGCAATCGGCGAAGTCGGGCCGGCGGTCGAAGCCGATCTGGCGCTGCACAAGACCATCGTGGCGCTGTCCGGCCATGGCCGCCTGATCAAGCAGTACGAAATCCTCGAGCAGCAGCTTCGCCGCTATATGCGCAGCTCCAACGCGCTGATGCATGACACCGGCGAGATCGGCAATCAGCATCGCCCGCTGGTGGAAGCCATTCTGGCGGGCCAGGCCGCCGAAGCCGAGGCGCTCGCCAAGTCCCACAACATGACCGAAGGCCGCAAGCTTTATACCAAGCTGCTGCAGATCGAGCAGCGCGCGGCACTGGCCCCTGCTTCGCCGCAAGGCAAGCCGATTGAACTTCGGTCGTAGAAAGAAAAGGGGATCGACAAGCGTAGCGAGACGAAAAGAACGACGAAGATATTGCAATCAACAAAAACCTACAGGGAGAGAGCAAATGTCGAAGCTGATCGAGAAATCCATGAAGCGCCGGACTTTCCTCGCGGCAAGTGCGGCAGTGTTCGCCATGCCGTTCATCGCGCGGTCGGCCTTTGCCGGCGGCAAGGTGATCCGCATCTCCACGCCCGGCTCGCCCGATGAGTGGCAGTCCAAGGCGATGGAGGAGTTCAAGAAGGAACTCAATGCCGCCGCCCCTGGCCAGTTCGACGTGCAGAATTTTTACAACGGCACGCTGTTCGCCCAGGGCACCGAGATCGAGGCCATGCAGCGCGGCAACCTCGAAGTCGGGCTGATCTCGCCCCAGGACGTTGCGGTGCAGATTCCGGAATATTCGATCTTCACCACCGGCTATCTGATGCGCAGCCCCCAGCATCTCGACGCGGTCTATGACGGCGATATCGGCAAGGAATATGCCACCCACGTCTCCGCCAATATCGATGTCCATATCGTCCGCAGCCAGTATCTCGGCACGCGCCATGTCATCCTGCGCCAGGTACGCGAGGTGCAGACGCCCGCCGACATGAAGGGGCTGAAGCTGCGCATGCCGGGATCGGAAACCTGGCAGTTCCTCGGCAATGCGCTGGGCGCCAATGCGACGCCGCTGGCCTTCGAGGAAGTCTATCTCGCCATGCAGACCGGCACGGTGGACGGGCTCGAGAATCCGCTGCCCGATGCCGAAGCCGCCAAGTTCTACGAAGTCTCCAAACAGGTGGTGCTGACCGGCCATATGGTCTCCAACACCTTCTTCGCCATGTCCAACGGCTTCTGGAACAAGCTGTCGCCAACCGAACAGGGCGCCATCGAGGCAGCCGAAGCCAAGGCGAAGGCCTTCAACGATGCCGGCGTCATCCAGACCGAAGCAGACGCCAAAACCTTCTTCGAGGGCAAGGGCGTCAAGGTCACCACGCCGAACGTCCAGTCGTTCCGCGACCAGGTACAGAAGGCGTTCATCAGCTCGAAGTTCGCAGCCACATGGCCCGCGGGGATGCTGGATCGCATCAACGCGGCGGGTGCGTAAACGTCGAGGGACGGAGACGACCGGACCCAGTCAGATAAAACGTGACGTCTCTCCAGGCTAAATTGAGACGAGGCGCCGAACTGGTCGCAGCATCGCTGTTCGCGGCCATGTTCGGCGCCTTCATCATCCAGGTCGTCTCGCGCTACGTCTTCGACGATCCGGTCTCCTGGTCGCTGGAGATCTGTTCGATCACCTATGTGTGGATCGTGTTTCTGACCAGCGCCACGATCCTGAAGCCGCGCGAGCACATCACCTTCGACATGCTCTATGCGACGCGAAGCGCCAGGTGGAAGCGCTATTTCGCGATCTTCACCACCGCCTGCATCCTGGTGGTCTTCGGCGTCTGCCTGCCCACCACCATCGGCTACGTTATCTTCTCGGCGCGCCATCACACGCCGATAATGGGCATCCGGCTGGACATCATCTATTCGTGTTTTGCCATCTTCATGATCGGCGCCATCGTCGGCTCGGTTCTGCGCCTGTGGCGCCTTTTGGGCAAATCATGGCAGTCCGCCCTTTGATCGAGACGTACTGACGTGTCCACTGCCGCCATCATCATGCTGGCCAGCTTCTTCATCTGGGGCGCGTTGGGCATGCCCATCGGCTTCGCGATGCTGTGTTCGGCCTTCGTCTATCTGATCATCAACCACCAGGATATCGGGCTGGTCGCCTCCCAATCGCTGAACGGCCTGTTCCGCAGCTTCGTTTTGCTGGCCGTGCCGCTGTTCATCCTGGCGGCTGAGATCATGAATGCCGGCACCGTCAGCGAGCGGCTGCTGAAATTCGCCAGCCTGGTCGTGGGGCGCATCCGCGGCGGCCTGGCCCATGTGACCGTCATCGCCAGCATGATCTTTTCGGGCATGAGCGGCAGCGCGATCGCCGATGCCGCCGGCCCCGGCAAGCTGATGATCGAGATGATGCTGAAGGAAGGGCGCTACAAGCCGGGCTTCGCCGGCGCGCTCGCCGCGGCGGCTGCCACCATCGGCCCGATCATCCCGCCCTCCATCCCCATGGTGCTCTATGCCATGGTGGCGAATACCTCTGTCGGTTACCTGTTCCTCGGTGGGTTCCTGCCCGGCGTGCTGATGGGCGTCTCGCTGATGATCGTGATCGTCATGGTGGCGCGCCGCGACAACCTGCCGGTCGAAGACCGTGTGCCGATGCGCGAAGTGCCCGGCATCATGAAGAGATTCGCTGCCGGCGCTGATGTTGCCGGTGATCCTGCTGGGCGGCATCTATTCCGGCATCGTGACGCCGACCGAAGCCGCCGCCGTGGCCGCCGCCTATGCCCTGCTGCTCGCCTGCGGCTTCTATCGCGCCTTGTCGTTCAGGGGTGTCGTCAATCTCTTCGTCGGTGCGGCGCGCTCGACGGCCATCGTCGCATTGGTCGTCGCCGGCGCGCTGCTGATCAACTATGTCGTCGCCGCCGAACAGATCCCCAACGAGATCGGCGCCTGGATCGGCTCATTGCATGTGTCGCCGCTGGGTTTCCTGCTGATCATCAACCTTCTGTTCCTGGTGCTTGGCTGCTTCCTCGATACCCTGCTGATGCTGCTGGTCATCGTGCCCATCGCCATGCCGACCATTCGCGAACTCGGCATCGATCCGGTGCATTTTGGCGTTACCACCATCGTCAATCTGATGATCGGCATGGTGACGCCGCCCTATAGCGAGCTGCTGTTCGTGGTCACCGGCATCACCGGCATTCCGCTGACCTCGATGTATCGCCACATCTGGCCGTTCATCGTGGCACTGGCTGATCGCGCTGCTGCTGATGCTGCTCTTTCCCCAAATCGTGCTCTGGTCTGCCGGAGAAATTCGGCTATATCCCAGGCAGCTGAGCGCCCGCAGGAAACAACGCCATGTCCACCCTTAAAGAAAAGTTCGGCGGCGTCGACCGCTACCGCCATTTCATCAACGGCCAGTGGGTCGCCTCGACCGGCAAGGACTTCATCGAAGTCGAGAACCCGGCGACCGAGGAGATCATCGCCCAGGTGCCCAACGGCACGGCCGACGATGCCGAGCGGGCGCTGGAAGCAGCAAAGGCTGCGCAGCCTGGCTGGGAAGCCCTGCCGCCGGTCGAGCGCGGCACCTTGCTGCGGCGCCTGGCGCAGCTGATCCTGGAGAACCGCGAACGGCTGGCGCGCCTGGTGGTGGCCGAACAGGGCAAGCCCCTGGCCGAGGCGCGGGGCGAGATCGACGGCACGGCGCTCTATCTGACCCATGCGGCGGAGGAAGCCCGGCGCATCACCGGCGATATCCTGCCCTCCGACAATGCCGATGAGCAGATCTGGATCCAGCGCGCCGCCTATGGCGTCGTCGTCGGCCTGACCGCCTGGAACTATCCAGCAGCACTCACCACCCGCAAGATGGGGCCGGCGCTGATCGCCGGGAACACCATCGTCATCAAATCCCATGAGGGCACACCGCTCTCCGCGCTGGAGATCGCGCAACTTGCCCAACAAGCTGGATTGCCGCCCGGCGTCGATGAACGTCGTCTCGGGCCTCGGCAAGACAGTGGGCGAAACGCTGGTCCGCCATCCCATCACCCAGCTGGTCAGCGTCACCGGCAGCGTGCGGGCGGGCCGCGAGATCTATCGCGCCGGCGCCGATGATCTGAAGGTGCTGCGCCTGGAGCTGGGCGGCAAGGCGCCGCTGGTGGTGGCCGAAGATGCCGATATCGGTGCGGCGGTAAAGGCCGCTGTCGCCTCGCGCTTCGAGAACTGCGGCCAGATCTGCATCTGCAACGAGCGCATGTATCTGCATGAGAAGATCGCCGACCAGTTCATGGAGCGTTTCGTCGAATCGGTAAAGCGCCTGAAGATCGGCAACCCGCTGGAGCTGGTGGATATCGGCCCCAAATTCAGCCGGCCGGAGCTGGAAAAAGTCGAGGCCATGGTGGCCGAGGCCGTCAAGGCCGGCGCCACGGTCGTGACCGGCGGCAAGCGCCCCAGCGGCAGCGAGTTTGCCAAGGGCCATTGGTACGAGCCCACGGTGCTGACCGGGGCACGCAACGACATGGCCATCATGCAGCGCGAGGTTTTCGGCCCGGTCATCCCCATGATGACGGTGACGGATTTCGACGAGGGGCTGGCACTCGCCAATGATTCGGCCTATGGGCTTTCGGCCTATGTCTTTACCAAGGATCTGCGCCGCCTGATGCGGCTGGTCCGCGAGCTGAAATTCGGCGAAATCTACGTCAATCGCGGTGGCGGCGACGCTGTCCATGCCTATCATTCAGGCTATCGTCATAGCGGGCTCGGCGGCGAAGACGGCAAATACGGGCTTGAGGGCTATCTGCGCAAAAAGACCATCTACGTCAACTTCTCGTAAGCGGACCCTTGAAGTCCGTAACGACGGCAAACAGGAGGATGCGATGAAAGAATTCCGCGGCATGTGCGTTCCGATCGTCACCCCGTTCAACAAGGCCGGCGATGCGGTTGATGAGGGTGCCCTCAAGGACCATATCGACTGGATGATCGAGAGCGGCGTGGACATCGTGCTCGCCTGTGGCGGCACGGGCGAGTTCGCCTATTTGAGCGACCAGGAAGTCCGGCGCGTCAACGAACTCACCTGCAAGCATGTGAACGGCCGGGCCGACGTGTTCGTGCAGACCTCCTCCATCAGCACCGCCGAGACCATCGCCAACTCAAAGGCCGCGGTGGATGCCGGCGCGGACGCGATCATGGTCTTGCCGCCCTATTTCGAAGGGCCGTCCATGGACGGGGTGTGCTGGCATTACGAGGCGGTTGCCAAGTCGGTGAAAGTGCCGCTGGTCGTCTACAACATCCCGCAGAACACCAATATCGACATCACGCCGGAGATCTTCAGCAAGCTGATGAAGATCGAGAACATCCAGTATATCAAGGACAGCACCTCCAACCTGGTGCGCATCCAGCAGTTGGTCGCGACCGGCGGCCGCATCTTCAACGGCGGCGACCCGATCGCCTATCACGCGCTGCTGGCGGGCTGCATCGGCTGCATCTGGGGGGCGGTGAATGCGATGCCGCGGGAGGCCGTGGCGCTGTATAAGTACGCCTCGACGGGCAAGCTCGCGGAAGGCCTGGATCTGTGGAAGAAAATGCTGCCGGCGCAGCTGTTCTTCTGGACCCATGACTACAACCCGTCGATCAAGGCGGCGACGAATCTCGCCGGGCGCAAGGTCGGCATTTGCCGCAAGCCGCAGCAGCCGTTGAGCGACGCGCGATACGGCGCAGCTGCGTAAGGCGCTGTCGTCCTTGCAGAAACCAAAGCGGGCCGCGGCCGAATAGAGCTTCGGCGGCACCTGGACAGGAGTGCAAGATGAATGACGTGATCGACCGGCCGGCGGTTCTGCGGCTCAATCCATCGGATCCGCTGGTGGTTGCAACCCGCGATATTCCGGTGGGCGAGGATATCGGCTTCGGCAAGGTCACGGCATCGGAAGCGATTCCGCGCGGCCACAAGGTGGCGATCCAGGCGATCGCCGCCGGCCAGCCGGTGCGCAAGCTGGGCCAGATCATCGGCTTCGCCACCTCCGACATCAAACCCGGCCAGCGCATCCACGTGCACAACCTGGAATTCCGGCCGAGCTCGGCGGATCACTCCATCGGGACCCACCGCAGCAACAGCCCGGTGCTGCCGGAGGACAAGGCGGCCACCTTCCAGGGCATCCGCCGCGAAGACGGAACGGTTGCCACGCGAAACTATATCGGCGTGCTGACCACCGTGAACTGCTCAGCCACGGTGGCGCGGCTGATCTCCGATCATTTCCGCATCTCCGGCGAGTTGAAGGACTATCCCAATGTCGACGGGGTGGTGGCGCTTACCCATAAGGATGGCTGCTCCGCCGGCGACCATACCGAAGCCCATTACGTGCTGCGACGGACGATCGCCGGATATGCGAAGCATCCGAACTTCGCCAGCATCCTGCTGGTCGGCCTGGGCTGCGAGACCAACCAGCTGCCGCGGCTGGTGACGCAGGAAGGCCTCAAAGGAAATTCAAAGCTTCACACCGCCATTATCCAGGAGGTCGGCGGCACCCGCAAAACCGTCGAGGCGGGCATCGCCAAGATTCGCGAATTGCTGCCGGCGGCCAATGCCGTCAAGCGCGAGACATTGCCGGCCAAGCATCTGACGCTGGGCCTGCAATGCGGCGGCTCCGACGGCTTCTCGGCGATCACCGCCAATCCGGCGCTGGGCGTGGCGGCCGATCTGCTGGTGCAGAACGGCGGCACGGCGATCCTCAGCGAGACGCCGGAAATCTACGGCGCCGAACACATGCTGCTGAGCCGCGCCGTCAGCGACGAGGTGGGCCACAAGCTGCTCGATCTGCTGAAATGGTGGGAAGACTACGCCGCCAAGAACAGCGAATCCCTCGACAACAACCCCTCGCCCGGCAACAAGGCCGGTGGCCTTACCACCATCCTGGAAAAGTCTCTGGGTGCCGCGGCCAAGGGCGGCCATAGCGACATGGTCGACGTCTACAAATATGCCGAGCCGGTGACGAAGCATGGCTTCGTGTTTATGGATACGCCGGGCAACGATCCGGTATCGGTGACCGGCCAGGTGGCCGGCGGCGCGAACATGATCTGCTTTACCACCGGCCGCGGCTCGTGCTTTGGCTGCAAGCCCGCGCCCAGCCTGAAGCTCGCCACCAACTCGCCCATGTACAACCGCATGGCCGAAGACATGGACATCAATTGCGGCGAGATTCTCGACGGCACTTCCAGCGTCGAGGAGATGGGCCAGCGCATCTTCGAGCTGATCCTGGCCACAGCTTCGGGCCAGCGCAGCAAGAGCGAAGAGCTCGGCTATGGCGAGGACGAGTTCGCCCCCTGGCATCTGGGCGCGACGCTGTAGCGCTGCCATATCCGCTTTCTGGCCCCCCTGCGGCAAGGCGCGGGGCGCTAACCGCTATCCGTCAAACGGCAAGATCGCCGACACGCCAGAGTGCGGCGGTTTTACCCTGCTCGTTCTCCACAATCATGCTCACAGGCGAGGGGAAACGAAATGGCGCCTGCTGAAAGTTAAGCGGACGCCAGTGCAGGTCTGGCAGCGGCTGGTTTTCATCAACAGCTGGGTAGTGGCTAAGGATAACAAATTCAGCCTTGCTGGACGTGATGTTCGTCACTGCCTGCTGGATCTCCGGAATGGCGAGATGAACGAGGCAGTCGCGGCACAGTATCAGGTCAACCTTGGGCAGAAGCGAACGGGTGATGTCTAGAACTGCAAAATGGCGACACGGTGAACCGTATCGTTCGTTGTTGGCAAGGATGACCGATTCCACGATGTCGCCACCCAAATAGTCGATGTCGCGCAGATCGATTTCCTTCATCCAGTTGAAGTCGCCACAGGGAATATCGAGCAGCGAACGGACATCGAGTCGCGACAGCAAGGGCGGAAGCTCCCGTCTGATATTGGCGGTATTTGTCAGGCTCGACCCCTTGCCGGACCGGCTCTCCGAGCCCTTCCAGAAATTCTTCTCGTAAATCCGGGTGAACTTTTCGACGTTGGTCTTTTGCGCAAAGAACCGTCGAAACTGCCAGTTCTTGATCGTGGCGTTCACGCGAACCGCCAAAGGTCCGGCGACAGGTATTCCCTTTACGACTTCACGAAATCCCATGGCCTCCTGCTCCAAAACGCTGAGGCGTGCGGCCAGGCAGCGCAGTGCCCGGCCCCCTTCAGTTGATATGTGAGCAATGGTGTGGGAAACCAATCAGCGGAACAAATGAACTGTTCGCCGAACGGAAAATTGCCCGAAAAAAATCAGGAAAGCCGTGCTGACCCAAACAGCGATGACGGGCAGCACGCGGCCCGCGCAACGCGCCGCTTCCCTCGGCGTCCCGCGATGTTGGCTTGCCGACTTAGAGCCTGCTTCCGTCAGGCATGGCAGGCTGCTACCAATCTTCCCGAGGAGTGCCGCGCCGGGGGGTATTAGTGAGTCCTTTAGATTGGTTAAGGAGAAGTCTGTCGTCGCTCAGAACGACGATGAAGATCTGGCTCTATCGCTTGATCGGGTTGAACGCCAGGACCGAACGCTGGCTGGATGTCTATCTCACCCGGCGGATGTACCGGCGGGTCTTCGGGCGAGAGCCCGATCTCGCGAACCCGGTGCTGTTCAGCGAAAAAATCACGGCCCGCAAGCTGTTCGAGCGGCGCCCCGTCTTCACGACGATCTCGGACAAGGTTCTGGTGCGCGATTTCGTCGCCGAGCGGATCGGCGCTCAATTCCTGACAAAACTCCATTTCGTCGGCGCGCGCTTCGAAGACATCGACTTCGACCGCCTGCCAAACGAATTTGTCATCAAGGCCAATCACGGCTGCCGCTGGATGTCGATCGTCGAGGACAAAAAGGCGTTCGACAGGGACATCGCTCGCAAGCAGTTTCGCCGCTGGCTGCGGGACAGCTACCACCTCTATTCCCGGGAACACTTCTATAAGCATATCGAGCGGCGGGTTCTGGTCGAGGAGCTTCTCAAGGAGAGCTCCGGCGCGCCGGCCATCGATTACAAATTCTACGTCTATGACGGCGTCGTACGCTTTGTGCTCGTCACCAGGCGCGTCGGCGAAGCCAGAATCCTCACTTTCTTCGACCGTGACCGGCGGCGCCATAACATACGCGGTGTAAGCCTGGGCACGGGACATCGCGCGCGCCCGCACGACAGCCGATCGGGATTGCCCGCCACTGAATTTCCGGCAAACTTCGAGGCGATGGCGGAAATCGCCTGCAAACTCGCCCGCGGCTTCGACTTCATGCGGGTTGATCTCTACAATCCCGGCGGGCGAATTGTCTTTGGCGAGATGACCCCGCTGCCCACCGGCGGCGTGATCGCCTATGACCCGCCCGAGTTCGACCGCGTTCTGGGCGAACCCTGGCGGCTCGCCCTGAATGGCCCCTGACGACGTCTACGGCCCGCGAGTGCCGCTGACCTCAATGCGGCGCGATCCACACCGAGTTATAGAATTCCAGCAACGTGGCGCTGGGAACGAACCCCTTCACATAGGCCTGCATCACGGCCGGCGGCTTCGAGTGCAGGATGGGAACCGTCGGCATATCCGCCGCGATAAGATCTTGCGCCTTGTCCCAATGGCCCGCCGCTTCATCGGCAGTGGGCGATGATAGGGCAGCTTCCATTTCCTGCTGAAGCTGGGGGTTCTTTTCGTCGTACCTGGAATTTGGACCGAAGCTGCCATCCTTCAGCGTGCGGTAGCCGAACAGAACCGCATTGAGGAAATTGTCCGTCCCCGCCCAGTCGCAGGTGGTGCCGAACACATACATCGGCAGATGCCCTGCCGTGGCTTTGAGGAAGTCGGGGCTCCAGACCAGCGTCTTCGGATTGGGCTTGAATCCCACGGCCTCAAGGTCGTTCAGGATGGCCTGAAACTCGCCCTTCGGGTCCGGCATATAGGGGCGGGCCACGTTGGAGGGATAATAGAAATCGAAGCTGAGATCGCTCACGCCCGATTCCGCGATCAGGGCCCTTGCCTTGTCAGGATCGTAGCCGGGCAGATTGAGCGGTTTGTAGGCGAACAGGCCGGGCGGCATCCAGTTGTCCGCCAGAATGGCCTGGCCGTTATAGAACGCCGCGATGATCGCCTGCTTGTTGATCGCATAGGCGACGGCGCGCCGGATCTTGGCATTGTCGAACGGCTTGTTCGTCTGGTTCATCGCCAGGTGGAAAAGATTGCAGGAGCCGCCGCGATCGAGCGCCACCAGCTTCGGATCGGATGCTGCCGTCTTGTTATCGACCGGCGCCATGATCTGGGCGACGTCGATACCGCCGGATTGCAGCGCATTCAGCGTCGCGGTTGAATCGGCGAAGCTGGTCTCGAATTTGATCGCATCGAGGTGGGCCGCATTGGCCGCATCCCAGTAATCCGGGTTCTTCACCAGCGTGACATGGTCGCCGGGAACCCACTCCTTGAATTCGAAAGGGCCTGTGCCGGTCAATGCCGTCGGCCCACCCTGGGCGTAGGTATTCTTGGCAATATCCGGATCGCTGGCCCCGCCGGCCTGGAGAGCCTGGGGGCTGGCAATGCCGAATTGCGGCGAGGTCTGCGTCGTAAGAAAGGCAGAATCAGGCTTCTTGAGGGTGATGACTAGCTCGCTCGGGCTGTTCACCGTCACCGATTCGATGACCGGCTTCAGCGCGATATCGATCAGGAAGGTGTATTGCAACTTCCCGTAAGCGTCAGGAAGACTGCAGCCAGCGGTCGTAGTTGAACTTGACGGCATCGGCATTGAAGTCGGTCCCGTCATGAAACTTGATCCCGCTGCGAAGGGTAAAGGTATAGACCCGCCCGTCCGGCGAGATGGTCCAGCGTGACGCCAGCAGTGGCGCGACCTCGCCGATCGCGCCAGGCTTGGGGCCGACAAGCCCCTGCATGACCTGGCCCATGACATAGGCCGAGTTGGTATCCGAGGTCAGCGCCGAATCGGTACGCTGGATGTCGGCGGGAAGCGCCACCACGAGCGTGCCGCCGTTTACCGGCGTTTGCGCTTCGGATGCATTCCATCCACTCATCAGAATGATTGCCGCCAGCAGGAATCTGCAAGAAACCCCCCTCAACGCCGCCTCCTCGTATTTCCGGTCGATTCCCCGATACCGCGCATAATGCGAAGCTGACGACCCCGGTTTTACGAGTTTAGTGAAACGAGGGGATTAGGATACAGCCAACCGCTATCGGCTTGGTTATTCCGCGGAATCTCGGTCTACTGCCGGGCTTGCGCAAGAAACGCCGGCATAGAGGACGAGGGGGGCCGTGATCAGATTCATCGTCAGGCGCCTGCTTGTCGCCATTCCCGTGCTGTTCGGCCTCTCCGTCGTTCTCTTTGCCTTCATCCATCTTCTGCCGGGCGATCCGGCCACGGCCGTGCTCGGCGAGCATGCAACGCCCGCGCGCATCGCCGAAATGCGCGCCTATCTCGGTCTCGACGATCCGCTGATCGTCCAGTACGGACGCTACATCCTGGGCCTGCTGCATGGCGATTTCGGCAGAAGCCTGATCAACAACCGGCCCGTTCTGGCAGAATACCTCCATCGTTTTCCCGCCACGCTGGAATTGACGGCCATGGGAATGCTGTTCGCTGTGATGGTGGGCGTGCCGCTTGGCCGGTTTGCCGCCCGCCATGCGCGAAGCTGGCCGGACAATACGGTCACCCTGCTCTCGCTGGTCGGCATCAGCATCCCGGTGTTTTTGCTGGGCCTGACACTCCAGGTAATATTCGCGGTTGATCTGAATCTCCTGCCCGCCACTGGCCGGCTCGACCCCCGCACGCTGCTCGACCTGCACACGAATTTCATGCTGATCGATCCCTGGCTGATGTCCGGCTGGAGCTTCGGCCAGAGGCTCGCCGCATTCCTCGACGCGCTGCGTCATTTGATTCTTCCGGCCATTACGCTGGGTTCGGTACCGCTGGCTGTCATCACCCGCATCACGCGGGCCGCCGTTATCGAGGTCAGCAACGAAGACTATGTACGCGCGGCGCGTGCCAAGGGACTGACCGAGCGCCAGGTGCAGCTGCGCCATGTCATGCGCAATGCCTGGCTGCCGGTGATCACAATCATCGGTTTGCAGGCCGGCACCTTTCTTGGCGGTGCGGTGCTGACCGAGACGGTCTTCGCCTGGAACGGGGTCGGCAGCTGGATAGTCCAGGCGATCGCCTATCGCGAGTACTTTGTCATCCAGTCGACGATCCTGATCTTTGGCTTCCTGTTCCTTCTGATAAACCTCACGGTCGATATCGCCTATGCCTTCCTCAATCCGCGGATCCGATATGGTTGAGGTACTCGCGGGCGTGCTTCCAACCACTGGGATCGGCGGGTTGTGGCGCGAGGCAGCAACCCGGCTGCGGCGCAACCGCCTGGCCATGCTGGGCGCCTTCTTCATCGTGCTCTTTGTGCTGGCGGCGCTGCTGGCACCGGTGCTGGCGCCCTACCCGCCCAATGCCGGCTCGCTCGCCGACAGTCTGCAACCGCCGAGCCTTGCCCATCCCATGGGCACGGACATCCAGGGCCGCGACGAGTTCAGCCGCGTTCTCTATGGCGCACGCCTCAGCCTCGCAGTCGGATTCGCCGCGGTCTTCATTGCCGTTTTGCTTGGCGGCGTGATCGGTGCCATTGCCGGCGGCGCCGGCGGCAAGGTCGATGCCATCCTGATGCGAATGGTCGATGTGTTCCTGGCCATTCCCGGCATTCTGCTCGCTATCGGAATCGTCGCCTTCCTCGATCGCGGACTGCCGCAGGTGACGCTGGCTGTGGCAATCGCCAACGCGCCGGTCTTCGCCCGCCTTCTGCGCGCCAGCCTGACCGCCGTGCGCGAAACCGACTATGTGCTGGCGGCCCGCTCGGTCGGGCTTTCCTGGCCGCGCATCCTGTTGCGCCACATGCTGCCGAACGCCATGACGCCGCTCATCGTGGCGGCAACCCTGGCCTTTGGCACGGCCATCATCGACGTGGCGGGGCTGGGCTTTCTCGGCCTGGGGCCGCCCGATCCGCGCACGGCGGAATGGGGCACGATGCTGCAGGATTCCACGAGGTTCCTGCGCTCCGCCCAATACCTGATCTTCTTCCCGGGTGCCGCGATCATGATCAGCGTCATCGGCTTCACGCTGCTGGGCGACGGGCTGCGCGAAGCCATCGATCCAAAGCTGAACAAGCAAACCTGACGCTGGGTCCGGTTCAGGCCGCCACGATCCGCTTGTGAACTTCGCTTGTCAGGCTTTCGACCCGCTCCGCCAGCGCCTTGATGGCTTCCGTCAATTGCGTGTTCTGGCGGCACCATGTCGACCAGCATGGCGGTCTGCTGCACCGCCAGGGCCTGGCGCTCCTCGCTGGCGCGATGCAGGTCTTCGCGATGTTCGGCATCGGCGATGGCATTGGCCTTGTCGCGGTCCGCCTGGCGGGTCTGGGCCAGCAGGATCAACGGTGCGGCATAGGCGGCCTGGGTGCTGAAGGCCAGGTTCAGCAGGATGAAGGGATATGTATCCCAGATAAGCGGCCCGAAGATGTTGAGCAGAATCCAGATGGCGACGAGGACCGTCTGGCCGATCAGGAAAGTCGGGGTGCCGAAGAAGCGGGCGAAGGCTTCGGCCTTCAACCCGAACGCATCATTGCCGAAGGCCGAGGAGAGATGCGTATGCGGGCGATGAAAGCGAAACAGGTGATGCTCCGCCTTCTTCGTATGGTTGGACGGATTTTCCGTAGGCGTAGGCATGGAATTCCTCCAGAGCGGTGACGTGACGTCAAGGGCAGCGTCGAGCGTGCTGCCTTTCCCCCCGGAAGAATCTGGCGCCGACAGGATGAGCGTGAGAGCCGCCTTCAGCAAGCGCCGGCGCAGTCTCAGGCGACCGAACTTTCCACCAGCCAGACCGCGCCCGGTAGCGCTACCTTGCCAGCGCGCAAATACGGCTCCAGTGCCGCCCGAACCGCCGTTCTTGCGGCAGTGACCACCGCGTCGGGCTGCTCTTTCAGCGCCCGGCTGGCAGCCCCCATGGATGTCGCCTGCTCGGTCGCCTCATCCAGGTCCGCCCCCAGCAGCATGTCTAAATCGAACCGGCTGTGGCGCGGCTGGGCAAAGCCCGCGGCGGTCAGGATCTGGGTGACCCGTTCGGGATCACCGAAGGCAAACGGGCCGGGGTCGTTCGGGATCGGGCCGCGGCATCGGCGGCACCAGCGGCAGCACCGCCTGAAGCGGCACCAGCATCCACGGGTTCTCGGCGAGCGGGCGCCAGCTGGCAAACACCAGCCGCCCGTCCGGCCTCAAGGTTCGGCGTAGATTGGCGAAGGCGGCGACCGGATCGCCGAAGAACATCACCCCGAAGCGCGAGAACAGCAGATCGACCGGCGGCAGAGAGGCGTCAGGCGCGGCGGCATCGGCCAGGCGCAGGTCGATGTTTTTCATGCCGGCCGCTCGCCGGCGGGCCAGGTCGATCATGGGCTGCGACACGTCGATGCCCGTCACATGGCCGGCTTCGCCCACCAGATGGGCAAGGGCTATCGCGGTGGCGCCGCTGCCGCAGCCGATATCCAGCACCTTTTCGCCGGGCCGCACCGCCGCCAGCTTGATGGCGGCGTCGGCGACCGGCGCCAGTGCCGTATCCATCTGCTCCTGCTTGGTGATCCAGCGCATGACGGCCGGGCCGTTCCAGAAGGCCAGTTGCTCGGCATGGAGGGTCGAAGGATCGCTCATGGTTTGATTCCCGCTAGCTTGGAAAACTACTCAGGCCTTGTAGACCTCGACGACCTGCATCATGCCGAGTTCTTCATGATTCATCATGTGGCAATGCATGACGAAATGGCCGGTGAAGTCGATGAAGCGCGAGCGGAAGGTCACGCTGCCGTTCCTGGGCACCACCACCGTATCGTGCCAATCCCGCTCGGCGACCGGCTGGCCGTTGACTGCCACCATCTGGAAGGGGTTGGTGTGGATGTGGAAGATGTGCTCGTCCTCATGTTCGTTGACGACGAGCCATTCCTCGACGGCGCCGAGCGGAATGCGCTGATCGGCGCGGGTGGGATCGAAGCGCCGGCCGCAGATGTAATAGGCAAATTCCTGGTAGTTGGCGGCGGGCGGGAATTCCGGCTGGTCGACAGAGAGCGTGATGCGGCGCTTGTTGGTGACCTCGCTATCGGCGATTGAAACCAGCGGCGATTTCCCCAGTGCGGCGGCCGGCAGTGCCATGGCCATCGGCTCGCCTTCAACGATGAGGCTCGCCAGCGGGCCAACCGGCGATGGATAGCCCTGGTCGTTGGCGACCGCTTTAAGCGCGTAGGTTCCGGCGAGCCCTGCCTTCACCAATACGTCGGCACGCTGGCCCGGCGCCATCAGCAGGGTATCAAGCGCTTCCATGCGCGGCCGGCGGATTCCGTCATAGGCGATGACCTGGAAACCATGACCCGCCAGCGCGAGACGCAGATTGTCCTCATGCCCGGTATGGATGATCCGCCAGCGCTGCACCTCACCCGGCCGCATGCGGATCGCCGGCTCGCGCTGGCCGTTGACTGAGAGGAAGCGCGGCGAGGCTTCCGGCCATACCGTGTCGTAATTGTCGATCGCGCCGCGGTAATCGAACAGCACTTCGTTGAGGATGAGCAGATGCTCAGCTGCCGCCGTAATTTCCGGCACGTCGTCGAAATCACCCTCGAGGATCAGGGCGCCGGCCATGCCGCTGGTCATCTGGACATCGGCGCTGCCGTGGTGATGGGGATGATACCAATACGTGCCCGCCGGATGATCGGCGGGAATTGCGATCTCGATGTCGTAGCTCTGCCCCGGCTCCATCGAGCGGAAGACATTGTCCGAGATGCCGTCGGGGCTGACATGCAGCCCATGGGAATGAAAGTTGGTCGTGTTGAAATGATGCGGCAGCATCATGTCGAGCGGCACCGCATCGGGATTGGCCGGCAGGTCGTTGACGAGTCGGATGCGCAGCACATCGCCGGCACGCAAGCGCAAGGTCGGGCCGGGCGCGTTTCCTTCGTAGCTGCGCAGTGACAGGCGATAGCCGCCGAGATTCTTGTAGGTATAGGCCACGCGAAGGCTGGTTTTGAGCTCGCCCTTGGCCGAGCGGCGCACCTCTGGGTCGATCAGCGCCGCACCTTTGGTGAAGGGCGCGCGCGGCACGCCAAGATTGCTCATATCCATCGGGCTGCCGCCGGCCGCACCGCCTTGCCCGAACGCCAGACCCAGGATGCCAGGGGCAACCAGCGCACCGAGTGTGGCCCCGCTCATAAGGAAACGGCGGCGTGACAGCGGCCGCAATTGCATCCGAAGCGCCTTGGTCGGCGTCATGGTGGTGCCTGTTTTGATTAGGCCGGGGTAACCCGCCCGTCATCGCGTCACGCGATGGCATCCCGCTTCCCGGCGATTTCGGCCAGCGGATTCAGATAGTCCGCCCTTTCCGGCAGTGCTGCAAGTTAAGGAGCGAGCACAGGCCGCTGAAATGCGACAGGCTCCGGAACGCCCGTGGCGGACCGGAGCCTTTCGCGGCGGCGGCTTGAGGGCCGCGCGGGTTTTAGAACGGCAGGCCCGGAAGCTCCTGGGTTCCTTCCATGCGAACCGATTGAAGTTCGCTCGGGTTGAACCCCAAGGCCCTCAGGATCGTCGGCGCCACCTGGGTAGTCTGGACGAGAGCGGTGATCGTTCCGGCGTGAAGGTGCGGGTTGCTCACCAGCAGAGCGACGCTACGGTCGTCCATGTTGGAGCCGCCATGCTCGGCGATCTTGGAGCCACCGGTGTAAACCACGCCCGGATTGACCGCGACCATGAAGTCCGGCGTCCTGCTATCGCTTGCCGGATCGAGATACATGGCCGCCATGGCATTGGGCGTGTAAAGTTTCCCGATCCCGAACATTTTCATGTTCTTGGTCAGATAATCCTGGGCCGCCGGCAGATTGGCCGCGCGGGTCTGGGGCTTGAGCCAGATGAGCGACGCATCGTCCGCGATGTGGAAACCATAGCCAGGGGTCTTGGTGTAGGGGTCGTCGTCAACCGCCTGGAACGTTGCGGGATCGATGGGCGCCTGGCCGTGCTTCGAGGCGATAATGATGAGCGTGCTGTCGTAGAGATGGGTGGCCTTCAGGGCGGCGACGAGCTCGCCCATTGCGCCATCCACATAGGACATCTGCTCTGCAAGCCCGTTGTTCGGCTTGCCCGAGGCATCGGCATAGCCCCCCAACAGAGCCGGGTCGTCGCCCGGACCCGCCTTTGGCAGCTTCTGCCCGACACTGACCGCCTGGAAATTCATTCCGAACAAGGTCGGCACCGGGGCCTTGTGCGCACCCGTGCTGTCCATGCCCTGCATTTCATACATGACGGCCTTGACCCGCGCCTCGTCAAAATCGCGCTCGGCCTTGAAGCTGCCAGTCGTCTTGATCTTGGTACCGGGGATGAGGGAATCCTGTTCCAGGGCGTAGAGATCATCCAGCCCCTTGCCCGAAGGGCCAGCCAGCCACTCATAGGCCGGATGCTTGTCCGACCAGGCTGTGTGGCCGCCGTGCTTCTTGACGACTTCGAACACGTTGTTCACCCGGGCGAAGGCGTGGGGATAGATCGCCACGCACTTTCCGCCGACCATCGCCATGGGCAGCTTCTTCGGATCGATCTGGGTCTTCCAGTCACCGGGGGTGCCGCCGGCATTGAGCTGCTTGTCGTCGACATCGATGTTTTCGGCGAACGAAACTTCGGCGCCGGGATCGCCTGCGCAGTTGGAGTCGGGAGCGAAATAGGTGCGATCGAAGCTGTCGTCATAGAAGACGCCGGTCGACTTCGGCGTGCCGCCGGTGACCTGGGCGAGGAAGCCGGGGAAGGAATCCGACGGCATGGTCGTCAGCGCGTTCGGGTAGACGACGCCCGTTTGGACGAGGGAAGCCAGCGTGCTGCCCGAATTGACGGCGGCATAGTTCGCCAGATCGATGGCGTGCATCCCATCGATGCTGATCAGCAATATATGCTTGTAGGATCCGCCCGCAGCGCGAGCATCGGCAAGCGAGCCAAGGGCCAGCGCGGACATGGCGCCGGCAGCCAGAATTCGGGAGAAAGCCTTCATAACAACCCCTTCCAAGATTGACTGACGCCGCGTCCCCCCGGCCGGCTGACCAGTGAATTACCAGATGATCGTGACAGTTTGGGGAAGGGGCGGCGTATTCGCCGCGGCGACCGCGAAAGCGCAGGACCGTCAGGGTCTGCCGCGCGCCTCTAACTCGCGGCAGCAGGCAACGACGTTCTTACTTGGGGTTGTTCAAGACCCGTGGCAGCGAAGGGCGCTTGTCCGAGGCTACGGTAATCGAGCCGGCCGCCCCATTCGCGTTCTGCAAGACGAAATCGATTGGCGTGCCATCCTCCACCGTGCGGAACATGACGGGTGTTCCATGATCGTCGAGCCAGACGTCCCCGCGATTTTCGCCGCTAATGGCAAAATGCCGGGTCGAGACTGAAACGCCGTCCACCGAGATCGCCTCGTAATTCCCACCGGAAATTTCCACATTGCCGAGCTTGCCCGTGGATGGGTGGACGATGTGCTGCTCACCGGTGTGCTTGACGGCCCAGGGTTCGGAGGGCGCCGTTGTCGCTGGCCCAATGAACGAACCTTCTGTCGTATTCACAACGAACTGCTCGCCTTGAGCCTTCCCGAGGACCTCAAGGTGCCGGCCATTCAGCTCGGTCACGCTTTGCAGCGATACCAGCCGATCCCCATTCATGATCTCGGTTGCATCGCAGTTCTGACGATAGACGACTATTCCCAGCTGCTCGACCGCCAATCGTAAATGCGAATCGATTCGCCTGCCTTCCGGGCTGCTGTCGATCGTCTGCGTGAGCGTACCGATCCTGCCGTAGGCGGGGTGAGTCACGAAATAGGTATACGTCTGTTGATTTGCCAACGCCGGCGTCGCGATCACGATAGCGCCTAAACCCAGCGCGATTGCAACAACCTGCGATGAGCGGCCAAAGCGGTGGCGGATGAACGGGTCAAACATGCATCCTTTGCAACAAGGCGCCGCAATTTTTGTTCCCGCACTTTGGGAAGGCCCCTCCTCCCCTTTGCCTGGCGATTTCGCGCAAGACCGCAGGAGATCGCCAACACCGGCGTGAGAAGGTTCAGGACCTTTGAAAATAACGACTCCCGATCTCGGCCATTCGTTTGGAAATTTTGTCGGTAACGGGCGTCATAGGCCCAGGGAGTTGCACAATGCGTGTCGGGAAAAGCGTTACTAAAGCCGTCAAACGAATTGCGCTGATGTCGGGTGTTGCGTTGATCGCGATATCGGCATCGGTTTTTGAGAGTTCTGCTGCGTCGGCTGCCGCGCCTTCCGTCAATCTGCAAATTGCCGAGGGGCAGCAGTGGTCGAACTCTCCCCCTCAGTGGCAGAATCAAAAGCACGGCAACAATAGCCAGCAGAACGGCCAGGGACAGAACCACCAGTGGGGTCAAAATGGCCAGCCGCAGTGGCAGCAGAACGGCCAGGGACAGAACCACCAATGGGGTCAAAACGGCCAGCCGCAGTGGCAGCAGAACGGCCAGGGACAGAACCACAAGTGGGGTCAGAACGGCCAGCCGCAGTGGCAGCAGAACAGCCAGGGGCAAAACCACCAGTGGGGCCAGAACGGCCAGCCGCAGTGGCAGCAGAACAGCCAGGGGCAAAACCACCAGTGGGGCCAGAACGGCCAGGCCACCAGTGGGGCCAGAACGGCCAGGGGCAGAACCACCAGTGGGGCCAGAACGGCCAGCCGCAGTGGCAGCAGAACGGCCAGGGTCAGAATCGCCAATGGGGCCAGAACGGCCAGGGCCAAAACCGTCAATGGGGCCAGCAAAACGGCCAAGGTCAGTACGGCCAGCAGTGGAACCAGCAAGACGGCCAGCCCCACTACCAGCAATGGGGGCAAGGGCAGAGTTGGCAGCAGTGGGGTGGGCAGGGCGGCCAGCAGCAATGGAACGGGCACCGATATGACTGGTCCGCTTACCACCCGGGCCGACGCCCGCCGGAATGGGATCGCTATCGCAGAGACTTTGATCCCCGGCCCTACGAGTGGAATCGGATGTCCGAGCGCCACTATCGTTGGGAACCGTATGTAGAACCTCAAGGCTGGTATTACCAGCGCTGGGCTTACGGCGAAATCCTGCCGGACATTTTCTGGAGCCGACAGTATTGGCTGCCCAACTATGCGGAGTTTGGGTTGTTAGATCCGCCCTACGGATATGTGTGGGTGCGCTATGGCAATGATGCACTTCTGGTAGACGTCGAAAGCGGCCAGATTCTCAGTGTCGAGTACGGAATATTCTACTCATGATGCGAAAGTGAGAGGGCATCGGCTCAGGTCACCGTAAGCGGAGCGGCCGCAGGTCATCCCAGCCCCGGCCGAGATGGGCAGGGTCGCCGGGGAGCGCTATACTTGGATCCAGCCACGCTTCACAGATTGGACCCAACGATGTTTCGTGCCGCTGCCATCGCCGAAGAGGATAAGACCGGCCGGTATCGCTCGCTTGCCGAGCAGGCAGGCGCCCTTCTGGCCGGTGAGCGCGACCCGATCGCCAATGCGGCCAATATCTGCGCGCTGCTGTTCGACGCCCTTCCCGACATCAATTGGGCCGGCTTCTATTTCCTGCGCAGCAATCGGGAACTTGTCCTTGGGCCCTTCCAGGGTAAACCCGCCTGTGTGCGGATTGCCATCGGGCGCGGCGTCTGTGGAACCGCCGTGGCACAGCGCCGCTCACTGCTGGTCGCGGACGTTCACGCGTTTCCCGGCCATATCGCCTGCGATGCCGCGTCACGCTCGGAGCTCGTCGTGCCGCTGATGGCCGGAGACGATCTCCTGGGCGTTATCGATCTCGACAGTCCGTCGCTATCGAGATTCGATAGCGACGATCAGGCGGGCATCGAGAAGATCGCCTCCCTTTATGTCGCCGCAAGCGATCGGTTCTGAGCGGGGCTGGCCAGCGCCGTCCCCGAACATGGGTTCGTCAAAGAAGTCATCCAGCTACGGGATTACCGTCTCGCCTACGGCTCGACGTTGACACTTCGCCTGCCTGCGGCGGGCTCGGTCCCGAACAAGGGTTCGTCCACCTCACCCCTTCCGCCATGAAAAAGGCCCCAAGCGGGGGCCCTTTTTCATGGCGGAAGGGGCGGGATTCGAACCCGCGATACGGTTTCCCGTATGCACGCTTTCCAAGCGTGTGCCTTAAACCACTCGGCCACCCTTCCAGGCGGCGCGCACCCTAGCGAAGCGCCCCCTGTGGTGCAACCCGGCAAGGGTCCATATCCGGCCGAGCGCTGGCCTTGCCTCCCCGGCGCCCGCTGGCCATGATCGCGGCGATACTTTCGCCGAGTAGATCCGCATGCCGATCGAAACCCCGCCGGGCTATTATCCGTTCAACGAGAGCAGGCTGCGCGATTACCTCGCGGCCCTGCCCGAAGCAGCATCCCGGCTTGGCGGCAAGACCGCGGACTGGAAAGTCAGCGAGGTTGGCGACGGCAACCTCAACCTCGTATTCCTGATCGAGGGCCCTGATAGCGGCCTCTGCGTGAAACAGGCCCTGCCCTATGTCCGGCTGGTGGGCGAAGGCTGGCCCATGACCCTGCAGCGCGCCTTCTTCGAGCATGAATATATGCGCCGCATGGCGCCCCTTGCCGGCGCGCTGATGCCGCGCCTCTATCATTACGAACCCAAACTTTTCGCCATCGTAATGGAGCGCCTCAGTCCCCACATCATCATGCGCCACGGCATGATCGCGGCGCAGCGCTATCCGGCGTTTGCCGGCCAGATCACGGACTTCCTCGCGGCATCGCTTTTCTTTACCTCCGATCTCGCCATGCCGGCCGGCGAAAAGAAGGCGATGACGGCGCTCTTCGCCGCCAACACCGAGCTCTGCAAGATCACCGAGGATCTGATCTTCACCGAGCCCTATATCGTCCATGAACGCAACCGTTGGACCACGCCGCAGCTCGATGGAGTTGCCGCCGAGTTCACGGTCGATAGCGAGTTGAAGGCTGCCATCTCGCGGCTCAAGTGGAAGTTCCTGGCCGCCGCCGAGGCCCTGATCCATGGCGATCTGCATACCGGTTCGGTCATGGTGACCGAAGGCGACATGCGGGTGATCGATGCTGAATTTTCCTTCGTCGGCCCCATGGGCTTCGATACCGGCGCGGTGCTGGGCAATCTGCTGCTGAGCTATTTCAGCCAGGCGGGCCATGCGAGCGCGGCCGATTCGCGCGAAGAATACCAGGCGTGGATCCTGGAAACCCTGGAGCAGGTCTGGACCGGCTTCGCCGCTAAATTCCTCGACCGGTGGCGAAATCACGCCGCGGGCGATGCCTATCCGAAGGCCTTGTTCGCCTATCCGGCTGGCGAGAAGGCGCTGGAGGCAGAGCGGCAGGTTTTTATGAACCACCTCTTCCGCGACACGCTGGGCTTCGCCGGCGCCAAGATGATCCGGCGTATCCTGGGCCTTGCCCATGTCATCGATCTCGAACACATCAAGGACCCGGACCGACGGGCGAGGTGCGAAACGCGAGCCCTGCGGTTCGCGCGAGAGCTGGTGGTGAATGCGAATAGGTACCCCGCGATCAGCGACGTCTCGGATCTCGCCCGCGCCATCCGGCAGACGAACGGCTAGTTCGCCTTCTCCGGGAACAGCATCGCGAGGCCTTCGCGGGACGCGGCGGCGACGCCGCGTTCGGTAATCAGCCCCGTGACCAGCCGTGCCGGCGTCACATCGAAAGCGTAGTTCGCTACCGGGCTTCCCTCCGGCACCAGGCGCACGGTCTCGATGCGCCCATCGGCCGCCTGCCCCGAGATGTGTGAAACCTCGGCACCGGAACGTTGCTCGATGGGGATCTCGCGCAAACCGTCAGAAAGCGTCCAGTCGATGGTGGGCGAAGGCAGCGCAACATAGAAGGGTACACCGTTGTCTCGGGCCGAAAGTGCCTTTAGATAAGTCCCGATCTTGTTGGCGACATCGCCCGTGGCCGTCGTTCGATCGGTGCCGACGATGCAGAGATCCACATGGCCATGCTGCATCAGATGACCGCCGGTATTGTCGGCGATGATGGTGTGCGCTACGCCTTCGTTCTTCAACTCCCAGGCCGTCAGCGAAGCGCCCTGGTTGCGCGGCCGGGTCTCATCGACCCAGACATGAATCGCAATTCCCATATCGCGCGCCTGATAGATGGGCGCCGTCGCGGTACCCCTGTCCACCGTGGCAAGCCAGCCGGCATTGCAGTGGGTCAGGATGTTCACCGGCTGGCCGTCCTGCTTGTGTTTGGCCAGTGCGGCGATCAGGGATGCGCCATGCCGGCCGATGCCGGTGTTGATCGCGATATCTTCCTCGCAGATCTCGGCGGCCTGCCGGTAGGCAGCCTCCGCGCGTGCCGCAACCGGCAGCGGCAAGAGGGCGGCCTGCATCCGGTCCAGCCCCCAGCGCAGATTGACCGCGGTAGGCCGGGCGGCCAGCAACTGCTCATAGGCCTGCGCCAGTGCCCCATCGCCGGCATCGGCATGGGCTGCCAGAGCCATCCCATAGGCGCCGGTAGCGCCGATCAAGGGGGCGCCGCGAACCAGCATCTCGCGGATGGCATGCGCGGCATCCTCGACCCGCTTCAGCGTCAGCGTGGCGAATTCATGGGGTAGCCGCGTCTGGTCGATGATGCCGACCGACCAGCCATCGGGCTCGACCCAGATAGTGCGATAGGAAGCGCCGCCGGCCTTCACGATCCGATACCTCTGCTGCAACGCTCGGCCATGGCAGTATGATAGGAGGCTCACAAGGGGGACGCCATATGGCGGACAAATCGAAGGAACAGGCGATCCGGCGCGCCATCGTCGAGGTCTATATCGAGCTGGCGCGGCTCGGCATGAATGCCGTCTCCTCGGGCAATGTCAGCGTGCGTTTTGGCCGGGGCATGCTGATGACGCCCACAGGCTGTAGCGCCGACAATCTGCGGCCGGCCGACATCGTGGCGACCGGTTTCGACGGCAGCAGCAAGGCGAAGCTTCGTCCCTCCTCCGAATGGGCCATGCATGCCGAAATCTATCGGCGCGTCGACGAGGCCCATTGCGTCGTCCATACCCATGCCGATAGCTGTGTGGCGCTGTCCTGCCTGCGCAGGCCGCTGCCGCCCTTTCACTACATGATCCAGGTCTTTGGCGGCAGCGATGTGCCTTGCGTGGACTACCACCCCTTCGGAACCCGCGACTTGGGTGCCGCCGCTGGTGCCGCGCTGGAGAACCGCAAGGCCTGCCTGATGGCCAATCATGGCATGATCGCGCGGGGCAACACGATCCGCGCCGCCTTCGATGCGGCGGTGCTGCTGGAGACGATGTGCCGGCAATATTTACGTGCCGCAGCAGCCGGCACGCCCGTGCTTCTCAGTCCCGAAGACATGGCGATCGTCGCCCGGCAGTTCGAGGATTACGGCCGCCAGCCACGCTCGCCGGTCAAGCGGCGCTGGTCGCTGCCGTAAGAACGAAAGCTCAGATCCGCGCGGTTTTTCGCAATTTGCGCACCACGCGGCCGAATTGGGCTCGTGCTCGCTCAGGCATGCCGTTGGCCTGGGCAATCCGCCGCCGGTAATCCTGCATCAGCGCGCTCCCAGCCTGATCCGCCATCAGCGCATTTGTCGCGGCAATGGCGGCATCCACCTTGGGCAAGCCGATCGGGTTGAGCCGGCCGGCGGAATCCAGATTGCCGTGATAGTGGATCACCGCCGGATCCACATCGAGATCGGCGAGGCCCGGAACCGGCAAATTGGTGGGAAAGTTGAGGGCGAGCGGCAGCAGGTCCACCGCAATGCCCAGCTCCTCCATGGCAAGCGCGAAGGATATCTGGAAGACATGGGTGCGGAAGCGGCCGAGGACGCTGCCCTGGCGCAGGACCCACTCGACCCAGCGCGGCCAGGTCGATGGCACGGCGGCAAAGACCGCGCGCGGCAGGATAGCGAGCCCGCCATTGCAGTTATTGGCGTAAGTCTCGATGCCGTCGAGCGAAGTCAGCGCCGGGCGCGGCGGAGCCGAAAATCCGGCTGCGCTGAACAGCGTCTTCCAGATCGCGAGTGGTGGATTGGCGACATCGACGATCTTGATGCGCGGCCGCTCGCCGCTAACCCAGGAATCGATCGGCGCGCAAAAGGCCAAGTCCGTATCGCAGAGAACGACGTGATCGGCGGCACGCAGCGTCTCGCTCTCCAGCTGCCGCAGCTTGTTCAGGAAGGGATGAACGGCGCTGTAGCGGCGCACCACATCGACCTGGATTCCGAGATCGCGCAGCAGGCCGATCTGGCGCTGGGAAGCGCCCTCCACCGCATGGACCACCAGATTGCCGGGCGGTTGTCCGCCGCGCTGAAGCAGCGTCAGCGCCCAGAGCAGCGTCTGGTGCTGAAACCGCGCGGGCGTATCCATGACGCAGGAATATTTGATCGGCATGCCGGACCCCTGTTATCCGCCTGTCTAGCACAGCTCCATGAAGATCCGGGCCCCCACAAGCAAATGGGCGCTGCGCCAGGTGCTGCATCGTTATCTGCCGCGCGAACTGGTGGAGCGCCCCAAAATGGGATTCGACGTGCCCATCGGCGCCTGGCTGAGCGAATCCTTGCGCGATTGGGCGGAGAACCTGCTGGACGAAAAGCGCCTGACAGCTGAGGGCGTGCTGAACCCGCAGCCCATCCGCCGCTATTGGCAGGAGCACCAGACGGGCCGGCGCGACCGCGGTAACGCTCTATGGATCGTGCTTATGTTCCAAGCGTGGAAGGAGCACTGGATGCATTAAACCGGGGCGTTCACTGTCATGGCAACCAGCGCTGCTTCCAAGCCTGGAAGACCAAGACAACCCATAGTGCGCCGGCCCAATCGTGCGCGCCGCGCAAATGCTGGCGCCACTTCTCGCGAATGGGCGCGGGATCGAAGATTCCCTCGCGCCGCAGCCGTGCCTCGCTCAGCAGGTCCTCTGCCCAATCCCGCAGCGATCCCCGCAGCCATAGAGCAAGCGGTATCTCGAACCCCGCCCTGCGTCGATACACCATGTCGGCCGGAAAATATCGCCGCATCACCTCGCGTAACGGCCATTTGTACCGGCCCTCACGCACCCTTATGCCAAGCGGCAGGGTCCAGCCAAAATCCACATAGTCCTGCTGTAGATATGGCATGCGCAGCCGCAGCCCCGCCGCCGTCGCCGCGCGGTCGGCTTTGGCCGTCACGCTGTCGATAGCGGTCGTCAGTGTCAGGACATAGTGAATGCGCTGGACAAGGTCGGGAACGACGACCGCGGCATGTGGATCTTCGAGCAACCCCGGCCGCTCCCGCCCGCCGATCACGACATCATCCGGATCGAGCCAATAGGAGCGATAGGCGCGGTACATGTCCTTGTCGTCACCCGCCAGCACGCGGGCCAGCTTGTCGAGGCGGTGGTCGAGATGCCCCAGGCGATAATGCCCAGGCAGGAGACTGCCGAGAGCGGACCAGGCTTTAGCTGGTACGGCCTCGATCCCGGCGCTCATGATCCGCCGCAGCGGTCGCGGCACGCGGTCGATACGCGCGTAGAGCTCGGCGGCCCTGAAATAGGGGGGAACGGCGCAGAGCGGCTCTACGGCGCCTTCGCCGGTGAAGGCGACGCCGACCTGCCGGCGCGCCATTTGCGATACGAGATAGGCGGAGATCAGCGAGATGTCACCGTTCGGCTCGTCGCAGATATCCGCCAGACGGGGAAGAACCTCGGCGGCCATTTCGCCAGTCACCTCTATGGTGTGCTGCTCGGCCCCGAGATGCTTTGCGGCGGCCTCGGCGTAAGGTGCTTCGCTGTACTTCGCCTCGCGATAACCCACGGTGAAGCCGATCACGGATTTTGGATTCAGCTCTTGGGCAATGGCAAAAAGGACCGTGGAATTGACGCCCCCCGACAACAAGACGCCCAGCGGCGCCTCACCCATTCTCTCACCCACCGATTTGCGAAGCAGGCGGTGGAGCTCCTGGACAGCCTCTTGCGCAGTGCCGGTGAACGGATTCTCGCGGCCCGCAAACACCGCTTCCTCAAGTGCCCAATAAGTCTCGAGCGACTCTTCGCCACCGGCCCGCAATCGCAGGACCGTCCCGGGCTTGAGGGCTCGCGCCTCGCGATAGATCGTGTGCGGATGCGATAGAGAGCGCCAGCGCAGATATCCGGCGAGGGCATCGCGGTCGAGCTCCGCCACGAAAGAGGAGCAAGCGCGCAGCCCGTTGAGGCGCGAGGCAAAAAGAACCTGCCGCCCCGATGACGCATAATAGAGAGGGCGCATGCCGAAACGATCGCGAAACAGATACAGCTCGCGCTGTTCACGATCCCACAGGGCGCCGGCAAAGGCACCGTTCATGCGCCGCAGCATGGGCGACACGCCCCATTGCGCCGCCCCCTCCGCCATCACGGCCATATCCGTGCAACCGCCAAGGGCTCGCCCAGCCGCCCGCAGTTCGCCGATCAAAGCTCCGGCATTGTAAATCTCGCCTTCGCTGGCCAGCACGAAACGGCCGCAGGTCGAAACGCCAAGGCGCTTCTCCTGCGCTCCACGGCAGGCGAACGCGATGCCGGCAGCCATGTCGCGCCATGCATTGTGTAATTCGCGCCCACCGGCAGCCATGGAATCCACCATGATGGCGACCTGGCGCGGCAAGGAATTGCCTGACAGCTGTTGCTGGCGGTCCCAGATTCCAGCGACGGCAACCATGTCTATGGACGCCCGAAGCCGATGCCGGCGGAGATCAACACTTGCTCAATTCACTTTCCCCCTCGGGCCATCCTCCAACAGGACGGTGCCGGCCGCAACCTCAGGGATCCAGCGGACTACGTCAGCCAGCGTTCCTTCCAGGCCTGAAACACGAGAACCACCCACAAGGGGCTTTGCCAGTTTCGCCGACCCTCGAGATGCTGGCGCCAAAGCCGGCGAATCGGGGCGGGACGGAATATGCCATCGGCGGACAGGCGCTCTTCGCCGAGCAGCGCTTCGGCCCAATCGCGCAAGGTTCCGCGCAGCCAGCTTCCAAGGGGAACATCGAAGCCGGCCTTGGGCCGGTCGACCAGGGCAGCGGGCACGTATCGATGAAGAAGCCGCAGCAGCAGCCATTTATTGACGCCTGTCTTCTGCTTCATCGCGCAAGGCAGCGACCAGCCAAAGGCGACAAGCTGCTCGTCGAGAAATGGGCTGCGTATCGCAAGGCCGCTCGCCGAGGCGATGCGAGCGATCTTGGGCAGGACACAGCCTGGCATGATGCTTGCCATGCCGAGGTATTCCAGCCGCTCCGCGCTATCGGGAATCATGTCTTTCAGGTTCCTCGCCCGGGAAGCAGGCTCACAGGCGCCGATCACCACAGCGCCGGGGTCGTGCCAATAGCTGACCGCCATGCGATAGGCGCCCTCTGCATCGGACGTGAGCAGCCGGGCGAGCAGCCGCGCCTTTTCGGCGAAGCTCACGGGCTGGGCTGCGACCGGCAACTCCACCGGTATGCGCGACCAGGGCAGCATCGGCGTCGCGCCCATCAGCGCCTTCAGCGCGCCGCGCGCCGGCAAGGGTAGCCGGTCGAGATAGCGGTTGAGCGCGGATGATGAGAGGTAACTATTGTAAACGCCAAAGGGCTCGGCACCGTCACCCGTGATGGCCGCCGTCACGCTGAGGCCAGCGAGCCTCGCCAACAGGCATGAAGGAAGCAGGGAAGCATCGGCCAACGGCTCGTCGCAGATGTCGGGAAGAGCGGGAACAATGTCGCGGATATCGCTGCCCGACACATAGAGTGAATCATGTCTCGCGCCCAAATGGCGGGCGACCGCGCTTGCATGCACGGCTTCATCGTAGCCGGCTTCGCGAAAGCCCGCGGCAAAGCTGCGCACACTGCCGGGCGCGATGGATTGTCCAAGAGCCAGCAGGAGCGAAGAATCGATGCCACCGGAAAGGAAAATACCGGCAGGCTCACGCGCGATGCGCCGACTCATCGAGCGGCTCAGCAGCCGTTCGAGTTCCGCCATCGCCTCGTCGGCATCGCCGGCAAAGCGGTTGGACTGCCCGGCGATGACAACCTCTTCCAGCGAATAATAGCGCTGCAGCGATTGGCTTCCGCGTGAATCGATGGCGATCAGCGTACCCGGCTCCAGCCTTTGGGCGCCGCGATAAACCGTGGACGGGCCGGGGACGTAGCGCCAACGCATATAAGCGGCCACGACGTCGCGATCGATTTCGGCAGGAAAGCCAGGATATGCGCGCAGCGCTTTCAGCTCGGAAGCGAACAGGATGGTGTCCCCCGCTGCATGCCAGTACAGCGGCTGCCGGCCGAAGCGATCGCAAAAAAGGGACAGGACCCGCCGCTCCTTGTCCCACAAGGCGCCGCCTACCCCGCCGTCGAGGCGTTGCAGCATGGTGCAGACGCCCGATGCTGCGGCCACTTCGACCAGCACATTCGCCGGCGAAGAATCCGTCAGCGGCCGCCCGGAATCGCGCGATTGGCGAGCCAGATCGGCGGCGTTGTAAATCTCGCCTTCGCAGGCCAGCACGAACCGGCCGCAGGACGAGACGACGGGCTGCTTTTCCTGCGGTCCGCAGCAGGCAAAGGCGAAGCCGGCCGCTGCGTCATGCCATGCGCCAGGTGGTGAGTGGCCTGGGGCAGCCATGGAATCCGCCATCGCGGCGGCCCGCCATGGCAGGGAATCACCTGGCAGCTGCTGCCGGCGATCCCAGATGCCGGCGATGGCAGACATCTCTACGGGCGCTCGAAATCGATGCCGATCATGATCAGCATTTGCTCAATTCCACCTTTCCCGTTGCGCCATCCTCATGCGAGACGGCACCGGGCGCAACCTCGGGAAGGAAAAGGACACACGTCTGGGGATTACGGGGTGGACAGCCCTGCGGCAAAGCGCTTCGCCAGATAGGCTGCGAACAAGCGGTTAACTGTGGCTAGCCCCTTGAAGGCTTTGCCCGGCCCTGTACTTTGAGCCGGATGCGCATGCCCCGCCCCGCCTGGCGGTCCAGTTCGAACGATCCCGACTTCGCCACCAGGTCGCTCAGCTTGCCATGGCCATAGGTGCGTGAATCGAAATCGGGGAACAGGTTGTTGATCCGCTTGCCGACCTCACCCAAATTGACCCAGCCGTCATCGCCTTCCATCTGGTCGATCACCTTGCGCAGCAGCGGAACGGCAGCGCTGGGCGATTGCAGCGATTTCTTGGTCGGAGCCTGGTCATGGCCGGGTGCCGCGGCTTCGGGCAACAGGTTCTCGGTGAAGAAAAAGCGCCGGCAGGCCTGACGGAAGCTCTCCGGTGTCTTGTGCTCGCCGAAGCCGTAGACATCGATGCCCTGTTCGCGGATGCGCGCCGCCAGCCGCGTGAAATCGCTGTCGGAGGAAACCAGGCAGAAACCGTCGAACCGTCCGCTATGCATCAGATCCATGGCGTCGATCACGAGCGCGATGTCGGACGCGTTCTTGCCTGAGGTATAGGCGAAGTTCTGCTGCGGGATGATGGCGTGCTTGGCCAGGATATCCGACCAGGCCCTGAGCCGCGTGCTGGCGAAATCGCCATAGATGCGCCGCACGCTGGCCTCGCCCAGTTTGGCGATCTCTTCGAACAGCCCGTCGGCGATGCGCGCCGAGGCGTTGTCGGCGTCGATCAGGACGGCGAGGCGATAGCGGTCCGGCCGCGATTCGGTTGTCATGGGATTGAGAGTATCGGCCCCGCTGGCCAGACGCCAGCGTGGTACCGGCGAGCAAGCGCCGCAGCAGGCAATTGCCGCCACCTTCCTATCCTGAGACAGTGCGCTGGCAAACGATGCCCGAACCCGGCCACCCACTATCCGCCAGCGGAAACGAACCAGCGCGGCCAGCGCAGCGGCTGCGGATCCTGCTGGTCAGCGATTACCTGCCCCAGGACGTGGATATCGCCGTTCATGGCGCCTTCCAGCGCCTGCGCCGACATATCGAATCCCTGCAGCAACTGGGCGATGTCGATGTCGTCTTTCTCTGGCCCTGGCATCCGGGCGCCTGGAATGACAAGGCCAAGGCCAATCTCGCGGCCCTTCGCCGTCTCTGGAATCTGACGGGCCGCTGCGAGCTCGTCTTTTCGCGCTTCACCTGTCAGCTCGCGCAGTTTCGCATCCTGATTCCGGCATGGCTCGGCGGCTGGTTGCCGGCGCTGGCGGGCCGGCGCAATGCTGCCACCATGGGCAGAATTGCCGCTGTTGTTGGCGAGACGTCGCCCGATCTGATCTTTGCCCATCGCATGGGTGCGATCCTGCCGGTGCTGCGCGCCGAGGCGTGGCAGGCGCACAATCGTGATCGATCTCGACGATGTCGAGCATGTGCGCCTGCGCCGCCAGGCGGCGCGCACGAAATCCGCTTTCGCGCGCCTCCAGCTTTTGCTGGCTGCCTGGTTCACCCAAAGGCTCGAGGGCGAGGCGTTGCGTAAGGCCAGCACGGCCCTGGTCTGTTCCGAAGCCGATGCGCGTTTCCTTCGCAGCATAGGCAAGCGGGGCCATATCGCCTTGCTGCCTAACGCCGCGGCGGAACATGAACCCCTGGCGCCGGCTGCTACACCGACGGCGCTGTTCGTGGGCATGGTGCGCTATTGGCCCAATGCAGAGGGGCTGATCTGGCTGGTGCGAGAGGTGTGGCCCGGTGTGCGGCGTGCGCTACCAGATGCGCGATTGATCCTGGCGGGGCTTGGCAGCGACGAGCTGGGGCTTGGCAACAGCGCGGCAGGCGTTGAAGCCGTTGGGTTCGCGGCCGACCTGCAGCCGCTTTATGCCAAGGCGCGGATCGCGCTCTGTCCGCTACATATCGCCAGCGGCACGCGCATCAAGATCATCGAGGCCGCGATGTTTGGCCGTGCCGCGGTTTCCACCGGCATCGGCGCCGAGGGTCTTGCCTTCGAATCCGGCCGCGAGATCGCGCTCGCCGACAATGGGCCGGCCTTTGCCCAGGCCTGCATCGATTTGCTGAGCGATCAGGATCGCGCTGGCCATATGGGCATGGCCGCCCGCGACACGGCCCGGCGACTCTATTCGCCGGCAGCGCTAGCCAGGCAGCTGGCCGCGATTTGTGCCGAGGCTCTCGGCGAATAACGCCTATTTCGCCTGCCGGTATTCCTGGAAGCGCCAGCCCACGATACGACAGGCGCGGCCGGCCCAGCCGGCGGCGATAACCGCACGCTGGAACGAATATTCGCGCCGCGTGAGCCAGGTCGATGCGGCAAAGCACGCATTGCCCAGAAAACGCACCGCAGCCCCCGCAGCGAAGCCCAGCCGACGCCAGGCCGGCTTGTCACGCCAATCGATTTCGACTCCCGTTCCGCCATGGCGATAGGCGCGCCCCAGCAGATCGCGCAGTCTGGTGCGCTGGGCCGAGCGATATTCGCGGGTCACAGCACCACAGGCCGCCACCACGCGCCCACCCCGGGCGATGATCCGGGCAAACAGGTGGCTATCTTCGCCGCCGACGAAATCGAGTTCCTGATCGAAGGGGCGCTTCGGATCGGGCAGGGCCGAACGCCGGAGGCAGGCATTGCCGATCAGAGTCTGGTTCCAGACGAGGGCCTGGCCGTCCTCGAGCGCCGGCACGCTGAACAGCACGCAGGTGCGCCGATGCAACGGTACATCTTCGGCGAAGACGAAGGTGCGGATCCCGATGGCCGCGGCAACGCCGGGATCGGCCATTTTCTCGCAGAGCGCGGCAAGCCAGCCCGGCTCCGCCCATTCATCATCGTCGATGAAGGCCAGCAGCGGGGCGCGGCTGAGCGCCACGCAACTGTTGCGCACGCTGGAGACGCCGGGCCGGGCTTCCATGGCATAGTTGATGGCAAGCCGGTCGGCATAGCGCCTGATCACGGCTTCAGCGGAGCGGCCGGGATCGTTATCTACCACCAGCACATCGAAGGGCGGCGCGCCCCGCTGGCCGATTAGGGAAGAAAGCAGCCGCTCGAGGCCCGTCGGCCGGTCCCGCGTTGGAATACAGACCGTGACGCCGGCCGGCATCGTGGCCGGCACCAGGCCCGGCCCCCCGATCGGCCCCCTGGGCGGAACAAATTGGCGCTCACCCGCCATGCGACAAATTCAACGACATTCGAATTCCCCCCAATATCAGTTCTACCAAAGCCCGCCCAAAGGCCCTGGCAGCCGCCGGCATTCTATCCGCTTAACCCCCCGTCCGCTTACCCTTACCGGCCTTAGCACCGGATTATCGGCCCAGCGCCTTAGCGCCGAATTTACGCCCGGGGCCGACAAAGCCCAGTACCGCAAACCGCAGGCAAGCGATCAAGCCAAGATACCGTATAATTTGCCCGTGTTAATTACCCTAGCGCGATTCGGAAGGCTGATCGCCGTATCCCGCAGTTGTCCGACCAATTAACCAGGCGGGATGGCCGTCCGGCAGGTTCCATGCTCTTCAGCATCATCGTACCAGTTCACAACCGGGAGAAGCAGATCGCCCGGAGTGTTGCCAGCGTCACCGGCCAGCAATTTACCGATTGGGAGCTGATCCTGGTCGATGACCGTTCCACCGACGGCTCGCTTGCCCTGATGCGGACCATGACGGCCTCGAACCTGAAAGTAATTGCCCGCGACGTGCAGCGCGGCACCGGTGAAGCGCGCAACACGGGGGTAGCCGCGGCGCAAGGCGAATGGATCATCTTCCTGGACAGCGACGACGAGCTGGTGCCCGGCGCGCTGTCGGCCCTGGCCGAGCACGCCTCAGGCGGCACCCGATGATGTCGAGGGGCTGTGGTTTCGCTGCCGCATGGATGACGGCCAGGTCATTCCGAAAAAACTGACCGAAGCGCAGGAATGGGATTATGCCGGCTTCATCGATTTCTGGAACCGAACGGCGCGCGAGTGGCGCGACATGCTCTATTGCAACCGGCGCCGCAGTTTTGCGGCACTGCTGCAACCGGAAGGCCGAAAAGACGACGCCAAATACCTGCTCGATTTCGCCAGACGGTTTCGCATTCGGGCATATCCGGCGGTGATGCGGCTCTATCACCAGGATGCCGGCAACCAGCTGGTGAACCATACCCGCCGGCTCGATCCGCGGCGCGACCAGGACTTCATCACCGACCGGGCCGATGAATATCGCAGCCTGCTGGCCGAGCATGGCGCCGCTGTCGCGGCGCGGGCACCGGCACTTCACGGCGAATATCTGGAATCGGCGGCGACCACGGCCACCATGGCCAGTCGCCGCCGCGAGGCCATCGGCTATGCGCTGGCAGCACTCAGGCTTCGGCCGCTACGCTTACGCAACTGGATCGTGTTCGCGGCGGCCTTCGTCGGGCCGGCGGCGGTGATCCTGCGGCGCTGGGCCGCGCCGCACTGATCTATTTCTTCTTCGCTCTACTTCTTCTTCGCTGGGGCGATTTTCTTTACCGGCTTCTTGGTGCCGCGTTCCTTGCGGGCGGCATAGCGCGCATCGCGCCGTGCCTTCTGCTCGGCCTCCATCTCGGCCGCGCGGACGGCCGCGTCGGCGACAGCCTGTTCGCGGGCGCGCTGTTCGGCCAGCGCGGCCACTTCGCGGGCGGCCTTTTCCGCCACCTCGGCGGCCTTGCGCGCGGCCCGGCGCTCGGCGGTACGCTTTTCGCGCGCCTCTCTCGCCGCCAGGCGGGCGGCATCCCGCTCGGCCAGAGTCGGATCGTTCACGACCAGATTGGCCCGAAATTTCTCCAGATGGGCCTGCCTCGCCTTGGCGGCGGCGTTCAGGCGTTCGGCAAAATCGGTATCTTTTGGCTTGGACATCGAACCCCAGCGGATCGCAGCTTGTTACGAAGGGCCCTTGGGTACACGCAAATCCACCGCCAGGCCAACGGGAAAATCATGGCCAGCGACCCGGCTTCCTTTGCCCCGGCCCGGATGATACAAACCTGCGCCCGCCGGGTGGGCCCCACCCAGGCACAGAGGCCGAAGCGTGGGGACTGCCGGGAGGGCGGGCCAAAGTCTCGTGCCAAGGGCGGGGGCCAGGCCCTCAGGGGCGAGGCGGGGAAAATCAGCGTCGCCGCCCTGCCGTTCATTCAGAGGTTATCCAGTGAACAGGAAATCGAAAATTCTGGTTACCGGCGCGGGCGGATTCATCGGCCATCATCTGGTCCGCCGGCTCAAGGCCGAAGGGCATTGGGTGCGCGGCGCCGATATCAAGGAAACCGAGTTCGAGGCCTCGCCAGCGGACGAGTTCCAGGTATCCGATCTGAGGCTCTGGGAGAAGTGCCAGGCGGCCACCAAGGGAATCGACGCCGTCTATAACCTGGCGGCCGATATGGGCGGCATCGGCTATATCACCGCCAGCCACGCCGACATCTCGCGCAACAACACGCTGATCAATACCCATATGCTGGAAGCAAGCCGCCAGAGCGGCGTGCAGCGCTTCCTGTTCTCCTCTTCAGCCTGCGTCTATCCCCAATACAAGCAGCTCGACCCCGCGGTCACGCCGCTGAAGGAGGAAGACGCCATGCCGGCCGATCCGGAACCCGGTTATGGCTGGGAAAAACTCTATGCCGAAGAACTCTGCCGCTATTACCGCAGGGATTTCGGCTTCCAGACCCGCATCGTGCGCTTTCACAATGTCTATGGCCCGCTTGGCACCTATGACGGCGGCAAGGAAAAGGCGCCGGCCGCGGTGTCGCGCAAGGTGGCACTGGCCAAGGACGGCGGCGAGATCGAGGTCTGGGGCGACGGCAAGCAGACCCGCTCATTCATGCATGTGGATGATTGCCTGGAGGGCATGCTGCGCCTGATGGCGAGCGATTTCGGCGATGCCCTCAATCTCGGCACTGACCGCCTGGTGACGGTGGACGAGCTTATCGACATCGTGAGCGGGATCGCCGGCAAGAAACTGGTGAAGCGCCACGATCTCTCCAAGCCCCAGGGCGTGCGCGGGCGCAACAGCGACAACACCCTGCTGAACAAGGTGCTGGGCTGGCAGCCCGCCATCACCCTCGAGCAGGGCCTGGCCTCGACATATCGCTGGATCGAAGGCCAGCTGCACAAGGCCGGCCGCATTCCCGCGGTATCTGCGCAAGCGCACTGAATCCAATGAAGGCAACGGTCATCGGCCTGGGCAAGCTGGGCTCGCCCATGGCGGCTTGTCTGGCCGCCCGCGGCCTCTCGGTGATTGGCGTCGATGCCGATCCGCGCAAGGTCGAGGCGATCAACCAAAGCAAGCCACCGGTGCAGGAGCCGGGCCTGGCGGAGATGCTGGCACGAAGCGAAGGGCGGTTGACCGCCATCAGCGATATCGAACAGGCGGTGCTGGGCAGCGAGGCCAGCTTCATCGTGGTGGCAACACCCAGCGAGCCGGCCGGCGGATTTTCGCTTCGCTATGTCGAGCCGGTCTGCCAGGCCATCGGCCGCGCCCTGGCAGCCCGCAAGGACTATCACCTGGTGACCCTCACCAGCACCGTCATGCCGGGCGCTACCGGCAACCAGCTGCGGGCGATCCTGGAACAGGCGAGCGGCAAGCGCTGCGGCCCGGATTTTGGCCTCTGCTACAGCCCGGAATTCATCGCGCTGGGCAGCGTCATCCGCGACTTCCTCAACCCCGACATGGTGCTGATCGGCGAAAGCGATCCCCGCGCCGGCGATATGCTGGAATCGATCTATCGCCGGGTCTGCGAGAACAAGCCGGCCGCCGCGCGCATGTCCTTCGTCAATGCCGAGATCACCAAGCTCGCGGTCAATTCCTACATCACCACCAAGATCAGCTTCGCCAATATGCTGGCGCGCATCAGCGAGCGCTCGCCCGGTGCCAATGTCGATGTGATCACCTCTGCCCTTGGCCTCGACAGCCGGATCGGCCCCAAATATCTGAAGGGCGCGGTCAGCTATGGCGGTCCGTGTTTTCCCCGCGACAACCTCGCCATGGGGGAGCTAGCCCGCCGGCTGGGCGTTTCCGAGGAATTGCCGCGCACGGTCGATCGCTTCAACCGCTCGCAGATCGCCTGGCTGACCGAGCAGGTCGCTGGCCGCTGCCGCGGCCGGATCGCGATCCTGGGCCTCTCCTACAAGCCCGGCACCGATGTGGTGGAGGAAGCCGCGGGCTTCCTGTTGGCCGAGGCGCTGGCCAAGCGTGGCCTTCAGGTCAGCGCCTACGATCCCGGATTCGCGCCCGGCTCCACAGCTGCGTTGCCGGCGGGTGTGACACGCGCGCCCAGCGCCGAAGCCTGCATCGATGATGCCGATCTCGTCGTCCTGGCCACGCCCTGGCCGGAATTCGCTCAACTGCCGGCCGAACGCTGGGCGCGGCCCAAGGCGCCCCGCATCGTCGTCGATTGCTGGCGCGTACTGGGGTCGCTGCGTGACGTTCCGGGCATTGCCTATCTGGCGCTGGGACTGGGCGAGGGTTTCGCGTGAGCCCTTCGGGCAGTTCGCCGGCGCTGACCATCTTTGCGACGCCCAAGGCGTTTCGCGGGCATTTCGACGTCATCCAGCGCAACGCGATCACCAGCTGGATCAAGCTGGGGGTCGATGTGATCCTGATGGGCGACGATGCCGGCGGGCCCGAGGTCGCCCGCGAATTCGGCATCCGTCATATCGGCGGGATCGCGCGTTTTTCCAGCGGGGCGCCGCGCCTCGACGAGCTGTTCAGCAAGGCGGAGAACGAGGTCACCAGCGGCCTGCTCTGCTATGTGAACGCCGATATCATGCTGACCGACAGCCTGCTTCGCGCTGCCGGGCGCCTGGATACCACCTCGCCCGTGATGATGATCGGCCGGCGCTGGGATGTGAACATCACCGAGCCCTGGGATTTCAGCGGCGATTGGCAAAGCCGGCTGAAGGCATTCGCCTATGGCACCGGCAAGGATTGCGGCGCGGGCGCAATCGACTATTTCCTGTTCAGCCGCGGGCTGGGGCGCAACCTGCTGCCGCTGGCGCTGGGCCGCACCCGCTGGGATCATTATCTCGTCAGCAACGCCTATCGCCGCGGCGCCAGAGTCTACGACGCAACCGATGTCGTCCTGGCCGTGCATCAGAACCATGACTATTCCCACCACCCCGGCGGAACCAAGGGCGTGTGGAGCGGCGAGGAGGCCGAGACAAATCGCCGGCTGATCGGCCGCTCATGGCGGATGATGACCCTGGACGACGTGCGCTACCGGTTGACCGAGACAGGTGTGGCGCGCAACTACGGCCATATCTGGCGCGATATCTCCTTCAGCTGGCGCCACCCCCGCAGCTTCGCCCAGTCGATCATCCGCTCGATCAGGGGCCGTTAGGGCAAGCTCACCGAAGCCGGGCGCCGCTCTGCTGGTCGAAAAGATAGCAACGCTCGGGTGCTGCCTGCACGCCGACGGCGGCACCGATCTCGCCGCTGAAGGTCTTTTCCGCCTTGATCACGATCGCGGTGCCGGCAAGCTGGCAGGTCACCAGCACATGGTCGCCGATCAGCTCGATGGAATAGATCGTGCCGGCCAGGCAATCGGGCGCGTTCACCGCCGCCACCCGGCAATCTTCGGGCCGGAGTCCCAGCAGCACGTTCTCGCGATCTTCGCGCGAGGCCACCGGCAGCGATCCGCCTGCAGCATTGAAGCGGCCCTGGGCCAGCGCACCGGGCACGAAATTCATCGGCGGCGAGCCGACGAAACCGGCGACGAAAATATTGGCGGGATCGTCATAGATGCGGTGCGGCGTATCGATCTGCTGCAGCCGGCCCTGATTCAGCACCGCCACGCGATGGCCCAGGGTCATCGCCTCGATCTGGTCGTGGGTGACATAGATCGTGGCGATGCCGAGCTGATGCTGCATATGCTTGAGTTCGGCGCGCATATGGCCGCGCAGCTTGGCATCCAGGTTCGACAGCGGCTCGTCCATCAAGAACACCGCCGGCCGGCGCACGATGGCGCGGGCCAAGGCCACGCGCTGGCGCTGGCCGCCGGATAGCTGGCGGGGAAAGCGGCCCAGCAGGGGATCGAGCTGCACCTGGGCCGCGACATCGCGGACCTGCTTGTCGATCTCGGCCCTGGGGAGTTTCCGGATCTTCAACGGATAGGCGATATTTTCGGCCACCGTCATGTGGGGATAGAGCGCATAACTCTGAAAGACCATGGCGATGTCGCGGTTCTTGGGCGCGACATCGGTTACATCGCGCCCGTCGATGCGGATGCTGCCCGAGGTCACGCTCTCCAGCCCGGCGATCATGCGCAGCGCCGTCGTCTTGCCGCAGCCCGATGGGCCCAGCAGCACCATGAACTCACCCGGCGCCACGCTGAGCGAGAGTTCGTGCAGCACCGTCAGTGGGCCGAAGGCCTTGGAGATGCGATCGAGTTCGACCGTCACGGCACCCTAACCCTTGACCGCGCCAAGCAGCAGGCCCTTGGCGATGTATTTCTGCAGGGTGATGGTGATGACCAGGACAGGGGCGATCATGATGATGATCAGCACCGACATGTACCACCACTGCGGACCGCGGGTGGCGTTCTGGGCTGCGACCAGCAGGGGGATCGTCTGCGCCTTGGCAGTCGAGAGGAACAGCGCCAGCAGATATTCGTTCCAGGCCAGGATCAGCACCAGCAGGCCGGTCGCGATCAGGCCGGGCTTGGCCAGCGGCAGGACGATGCCGATAAAGATGCGAAAGCGCGAGGCGCCGTCGAGCTGGGCGCTTTCCTCCAGATCCTTCGGCACGGCGACGAAGAAGTCGTACATCAGCCAGACGACGATGGGCAGGTTGACCGTCGTGTATGTGACGATCAGCGCCGCATGGGTATCCAGCAGATGCAGTTTCTGGAACATGACATAGACGGGAATCGCGGCTACCACCGGCGGCAGGATGCGCTGCGAGATGATCCAGAACAGGATATCGCCATTGCCCAGCCGGCGCCGAAAGCGCGGCCCCAGCGCGCGTAAGAGAAAGAAGAACAGGACAAGCGCCGTCAGCGCTGCGATGCGCCAGTCGATGCCGGCGAGCGCCACGGCCAGCACGACGCCGGCCAGCAGCAGGATGAACATCACCACGGAGCCGAGGCTGGGCCGGTACTGAATCCGGCTGAGGGCGTATGCGGCCATGCTGCCGATGATGAGGGCCAGCAAGGTGCTGAGCGAGGCGACGATGACCGAATTCAGATAGGGCCGGAATGTGTCGTTGCCCAGATCGACGAAGATGTAGCGCCAGGCATGCAGCGAGGGCTGGTAATCGATGAAGGGCAGGTATTTCGGCGGATAGGCGACGTCGATGGGCAGCTTGAACGAGGTGATCGCCACCCAATAGAGCGGGAACAGCACCACCGTGCTCCAGAGCGCCAGCAGGCCGTAGACGGCGATCTTGGAAGCCGGCGCCAGCTCACCATAGCGGCGCGGCTCGAACAGGCTGGTGCGCCGGGCCACCTTGCTCATGCGCGCGCACTCCGCAGCGGCTGCATGATGAAATTAAAGAAGGACGAGCAGAACACCGTGGAGACGAACAGCAGCATATAGGCGACCGCCGCCGAACCGCCGAGGTCGAGGGTGCGCCAGTTGATGAAGGAATGCAGGGTCAGGGATTCGGTAGCAATCCCCGGACCGCCATTGGTCAGCACATTGGGCAGATCGATGATCTTGAAGGCCTCGATGACGCGGATCAGCACCACGGTTGCCGCAACCGGTGCGATCTCCGGCCAGGTGACGCCGCGGAAGATCTGCCAATAGCTGGCGCCATCGAGCGAGGCTGCTTCGACCTGGTCCTGCGACTGACCCTCGAGCGCTGCCAGCATGACGATGAAGATGAAGGGAATCCATTGCCAGGAATCCCCGACCATCACCACCAGCCGCGCCGACCAGGCCTGGGAAGCCCAGGAGAGATCGCCCAGGCCGAACAGGCGCCAGATTGGCGCCAGCGGACCCTGGGTCATGTCCGCCAGCATGCGGAACATGTAGGCGATGCCCACTGGGGTGACCATGAGCGGCAGGAAGAACACGACGCGAAAAAATCCGCGGCCGCCGATACGCTGCGAGCAGAGCATCGCCAGTCCCAACCCGATGACGAATTGGGCGCTGACGCCAAGAATGACATAGAGCAGCGTCACCGACAGCGAGCCCAGCTGGCCGCCGTTGGTAAGCGTCGATGCCAGCAGCAGGCCAAGTGCCAGGATCAACGCCATCAGGATGGCGCGCCCGATCAGCCCGGCAATCCTGACCGGCCCGCTGCGCAGATAGCGGAGGAGACTCGCCGTCAGCAACGCCGCAACCAGCGCCAGCAGCAGCCAGTTGAACCAGGGGATCGGCGCGAAAACTCCCAGGAAGTGATACTGCTCGCTGCCGAACAGCAGCTTGGCAAAATTGGCGAATCCGACGAAATGGAGCTGATAGCCGCCGATACCGAGCTGAAAGCGCGACAGCGCGAGATAGGCTGAAATCAGCAGGGGAAAGATCGAGAAGGTAAGGATCATCAACACGCTCGGCAGGATGAACAGCCGGTCGCTCTGCCGGTCCAGCCATAGCGAGAGCATTCGCTTCATGCCGCGATCCCGATAGGCCACAGGACGGCCATCATGATCCTGCCTCCCGGCCCATAACAAGATGCCGCCGATGTCTGCGAATGAGACACCGGCGGCACAGGAGTCAGACGGGCTATTGGCCCAGGGTCGATTTGTAGACGGCGAGCTGCTTGTCGCGGCCGAGCTCGTCGGTGATGCCGTTCCAGCCATCGGTGATGGCCTTCATGGTTCCCGGAATATCGAGTTCGCCGGCGAGCATGCGGGCAATGGACGTATCCAGCACCACCTGTTCATAGCGCTGATTCTGCGGCACGCGCAGATCCAGCACCATGTTCGGGCTGTTCAGGCTGTCCTGGATGGCGCCCAGATAGTTCTTGGCCGCCGTCTCGCTCATCCCCGATTTGATCCAGAGATCGAGGCTGTTGAACTGCGAGGCGCGGTAGGGGTTGAAGCCGGTCTTGCCGATGGTGACGTCGACATTCGACTGGGCCGGCTGGCTCATATAGCTGAGGAAGGCATAGGCTGCCGCCTTCACCTTGTCGTCGGCCTTGGCATTGATGCCACCCGACCAGCCGCCGAAGGCGGCAAACGGCGCGTGGTTTACTCCATCAATGGCATAGGGGCATTTATCCTTGTCGCAATCGACCAGCTTGCCGCTGGCCCAGTCGAGCACGCGCTTGCTGCCCGGCATCACGACCGCGCCCACCTTGTCTTGCACCGTGGACTGGCTGGGATCGACGGCGAGCGGGCCGATATCGCCCCAATCCAGGGTCAGCGCACACTGGCCAGAGGTGAACAGTTTGCGGGTATCGCCGACATCGAGATTGATCTCGTCCGGCGGCGCGTACTTCGTGCTCTCCTGGTAGATGCGCAGCGCCTCGGCAAAGGCATCGTTGTTGGTCAGCGGCTGCATATCCTTGGTATCGAAGAAGGTGCCCTGCTTGGTGCCCTGCGACTGGATATAGGCGCCGGCAATGGAGATGATCGACCAATAGGCCTGGGCGTTGCGCTTCTTGGAGATGCAGGAGCCGTAGTCGGGCTTGCCGTCGCCGTTCAGATCCTGGCCCTGGGCCGCCTTGGCGATATCGAGATAATCGTCCCATGTCTTGGGCGGCTGCTTGCCCATTTTGGCCAGCACGTCGGTGCGGTAATAGACCATCTGGAAATCGCCATCGAGGGCGATGAGGTAGGTCTTGCCGTTATATTTCTGCGAAAAGTCGCGGAAGAACGGGCCGACATCGTCCTCGGCCAGCGCCTTGTCGCCCGCGACCCGGTCGGTGATGTCCTCGAGGTAGCCGCCCGCGACGTAATCCGACATCCATTGCGGGGCGAAGACCGCCGCATCGATACTGTTCGTGCCGGCCGCCCAATCGGTCAGCAGCTTCTGATAGAGATCGGAGAACGGCACGGTGATGATATTGATCTTGGCACCGGTCAGTTTTTCGAAATCGGGCGCACGGCGCTGAAGCGGCTCGGCGATCTGCGGCCCGGTGAAGGTCATCAGATTGACCGTAACCCCGGAGAATTCGCCGGCGGCCGCGGGGCCCGGCGCAGTCCAGGCGAGTGCGGCCGCGATGCCGGCCATGACGGCAAAAAGCCTGCTTGTGGTCGATTTCATCCTGTCCTCCCTGTTGCTTGCCGCGGCCTGGGCAATCGCCGCCGGCGTTCTTTTCTGTCCACGCCCCGGACACCGGCAAATACGACTTGCCCCAAGGCGATGCGTATCTGATATACTAGTATTCGCGATTGCGCCGTCAAATGAATTAAGCGGGTGATTTGCCCGCAGGCAGCCATGTCGGACCTCACGTCACCTCCTTCGGGATCTCCAGCGGGCCTTGCGCCGGCAAGTCCTGCGAAGCGACAATCGACGGCCATGAAGCAAAACAAGCCGCCGCTGCCGGCCGATGCGCGGATCGACCGCTCCTCGCTCATCCCCGAACAGGCCTATCGCATCCTGCGCCATGCGATCATCACGCTGAAGATGCCGCCGGGTGCGGTGATCGTGGAAAAGCAGATCACCGATCATCTCGGCATTTCGCGCACGCCGGTCCGCGATGCCATCCGCCAGCTTGCCGATGAGCGGCTGGTGAACATTCGTCCCGCAATCGGGCACCTATGTCGCGCTGATCGACCGTCATCAGTTGGAGGAGGGCCGGCTGATTCGCCGGGCGCTGGAGGTGGAGGGGCTGAAACTGGCGCTGGAACGCGTCGACGATGCGGCGATCGAGCGGCTGCGCGATCTGCTGGTGCTGCAGGAGCGCGCGGCATCCAAGGCGCGGCACGAGGATTTCATCGCCTATGACGACCAGTTCCACCAGACGATCAGCGAAATGAGCGGCTATTCGCGGCTCTGGCGCATCATCAACCGCTCAAAGGCCCAGCTCGACCGGGTGCGCTATCTGAGTTCACCCCTGCCCCATCAGGAAGAAAAAGCCATCGCTCAGCACACGGCCATCGTCGAAGCCATGGCAAAGCGCAATCTCGACAAGACGGTCAAGGCGATGACCCATCATCTCGACGATGCCTATGAGCGGATTTCGTTCCTGCTGAAGCGGCATGCCGAGATGTTCAACTAGCTGGCGGCTGCGGCCCAGGGCGCGCCTTCCCCTGAAATCTAAAAACGAGTCAGGCTCCCCGCTTTATCGTGATTCTGTCGCGGCCCAGGCCGCTCCACGGGGAAATTCAAACCGATCAAGGCTCGCCGGCCTCATGGTGATGCTGTAGCCCGGCTGGGTTGGCGGCATGTAATGGCCCGTGCGCATCACCACCGGCTCGACGAAATGCTCATGCAGGTGATCGACATATTCCAGCACCCGCTGTTCGAGGCTGGCGGAAACGCAGATGTAATCGATCATGGCGAGATGCTGGACGTATTCGCACAGGCCGACGCCGCCGGCATGGGGGCAGACCGGCACGCCGAATTTCTTCGCCATCAGCAGCACGCCGAGGATTTCGTTCACCCCGCCCAGCCGGCAGGAATCGATCTGGCAGAAATCGATCGCCTGAAGCTGGAAGAGCTGCTTGAAGATGACCCGGTTCTGGCACATCTCGCCGGTGGCCACACCAATGCCCAGCGGCTTGACCGCCCTGCGAATGGCGGCATGGCCCACCGCATCGTCGGCGCTGGTCGGCTCCTCGATCCATAGCGGCTTGTAGGGCGCGAGCTGTTTGACCCAGTCGATGGCCTGGCCCACATCCCAGACCTGGTTGGCATCGATCATCAGGAAGCGCTCGGGACCGATCTCCTCGCGCACGATGGCGCAGCGGCGCTTGTCATCGGCCAGATCGCGGCCGACCTTGATCTTGATGTAGGTGTGACCGGCAGCAATGGCCTCGCGACAGAGCCGACGGACCTTGTCGTCGGGGTAGCCGAGCCAGCCGGCCGAGGTCGTATAGGCGGGAAAACCTTTCGCCTCGAGCTCGGCAATCCGCTTCGCCTTGCCCGGCGCATTGGCGCGCAGAATCGCCAGCGCCTCGTCTGGGGTCAGCGCATCGGTCAGATAGCGGAAATCGATCAGGCTCACGAACTCATCCGGCGTCATATCGGCCACCAGACGCCAGACCGGCTTCTTCGCCATCTTGCCCCAGAGATCCCAGACGGCATTGACGATGGCCGCCGTTGCCAGATGGATCACGCCCTTTTCCGGCCCGACCCAGCGCAGCTGGCTGGCCGAGGTGATGTCGCGCCAGAACCCGGCCATGTCGTTCGTGATATCGGCCATCGAACGGCCAGTCACCAGCGGCGCCAGCGCTTCCACCGCCGCCACGCAGAGCTGATTGCCCTTGCCCAGCGTAAAGGTGAGGCCGTGGCCCTCGATCCCGCCATCGGTTTTCAGCGTCACATAAGCCGCGGAATAATCGGGATCGGGATTCATTGCGTCCGACCCATCGGCCTGGCGCGAGGTGGGAAAGCGGATATCGCGGGCGCTGCAACTGACGATTTTCACGCGCGGCTCCGGGCGTCGGACCCATCGGCCTGGCGCGAGGTGGGAAAGCGGATATCGCGGGCGCTGCAACTGACGATTTTCACGCGCGGCTCCGGGCGTCGGACCCATCGGCCTGGCGCGAGGTGGGAAAGCGGATATCGCGGGCGCTGCAACTGACGATTTTCAAGGCGCGGCTCCGGATGCCGCCGCCCCGGCAATCGGCGCGCCCGGCAACTCAGATACTAATATACTAGTTGGAACAGGCAAAGAGCCAATCGGCCGAAATGCCGTTTAACGCGGCTTGTTGCCTGGCCGGATGACGCCCTTGGTGATGATGAGATTGCCGTAGAGCCGCGTCTCGCCTGTCGCGACCACGGCGTAGCAGGCCTTCACCCGCTCATAGAAGGCGTGGCGCTCGATAGTGGCGAGCGGCAGCACCCTGCCGGCGGCGCGGTCGACCAGCTTCTGGAATTCGCGGCAGACCGGTGGCACGGCCTTGGGATCGCCCACCACCTGCATGCGGCTTGCCGGATGTTCGATGAAATCGTCGAGGGGCAGCAGCGTGAGGATTGCTTCCACCGCGCGCAGCGCATCGACGCCGTCGAGGCGGATCAGCCGCTTGGCCATGGTCGCGGCGGGGAAGTTGGCATCGACAACCGCGATCTCATCGCCATGGCCCATGGCGCGCAGCGCATGCAGCAGATCGGCATTCAGCAGCGGATCGATGCCTTTGAGCATGACCTAGGCGCTCCAGCCGCCATCGATGATCTGGGCGGTGCCGGTGGTGAAGGCGGATTCGTCCGAGGCGAGATAGACCGCAAGATGCGCCACCTCTTCCGGCTTGCCCAACCGCCCGATGGGCTGGCGGGCGATGAAGGCCTTGCGCACCGCCTCGGGATCGCCGCCCAGCGCCTTGATACGCCCATCCAGCGAGGGACTTTCCACCGTGCCCGGGCAGATGCAGTTGCAGCGAAGGCCGCGCGCGATGTAGTCGGACGCAACGGATTTGGTGAGGCCGATGACCGCTGCCTTGCTGGCGCTGTAGACGAAGCGGTTCGGCACCGCCTTCAGGCTGGAGGCGACCGAGGCCATGTTGATGATCGAGCCGCCGCCATTCTCCAGCATCGCCGGCAGGAAGGCGCGGATGGTGCGATACATGGATTTGACGTTCAGGTTGAAGGAGAAATCCCAATCCTTTTCCTCGCAATCCAGGATCGAGCCGTGATGAACGAAGCCGGCGCAATTGAACAGCACGTCGACGGCGCCCAGTTCCTTCGCCAGCGCCTTGACTGCTGCATCGTCGGTGACATCCAGCCGGCGCGTGGCAGCGCCCGTCAAACCCGATAGCAGCTTGTCGTTGATGTCGGTCGCCGTCACGATCGCGCCCTCGCGGATAAAGGCCTCCGCCACGGCGCGGCCGATCCCTTGTCCCGCGGCCGTCAGAACGGCCTTTTTCCCCTTCAATCGATTCACGTGATCGGCTCCCTTGGTGACATCGGTTGGCTTATAGACCGTAAAATTTCGTCGCGGTGCCGCCCAGAATGGCGTTCCGCTCCCCTTCGTTCAAGCGCGCGAGATAGTTCTCGGCCGCTTCCATCCAGCGATCGTAGCCGCCGGCAAGTTCCACCACCGGCCAGTCGCTGCCCCACATCAGCCGGTCGGGCCCGAAGGCATCGATCAGCAGATCGACATAGGGCTTAAGATCGCGCTGATGCCAGTCGCGTTTTGCCTCCGTTACCAGGCCCGAGAGTTTGCAATAGACACGCCCATCCTTCGCGATCTCGCGCATCGCGATCGCCCATTCATCATAGCGGCCCTTGGCGATGACGGGCTTGGCACCGTGGTCGATGACGATGGGAAGGTCGGGATAGAGCGTCAGGAATTTCCTGAACGCAGCCAAATGGGGCGGCTTCAACAGCGCATCGAAGCGCAGGCCCTGGCGCTGCATCGCCGCAATGGCCGGACGCAAGCCGGGCCGCAGCATCCATTGCGGGTCGGGAATATCCTGGATCACGGGACGAAGGCCCTTCAGCCGCGGATTGGCGGCCAGCCGTTCGATATCGGCGACGGCCTGCGGGGATTCGAAATCGACCCAGCCCACCACGCCCAGCACGAAAGCGGCGTCGACGGACAGCTCCAGCATGTACTCGGTCTCGGCAATGCTCGCCGCGGCCTGCACCAGCACCGTTGCGTCGATATCGTGGTCGTTCAGGATCGGGCCAAGATCCGCCGGCAGGAAATCGCGGAACAGCGGCGTCAGCTTTGGTGTCAGCCAGCTATAGTCGCCGCGCATCAGGCGCCAGAAATGCTGGTGGCTGTCGACCCGCATCATAGTGCTGCACCCTTCCTTCCAGGGGTCGGCGCATCGGGGTGCAGCAATCCCTGGCTGCGCAAATCGTCCCAGAAGCCTGTCGGGATCGAAGCATTGACCATCTGCCAGTGGCTTTGCACCTCTGCCTCAGTCCTGGCACCGGGGATGACGCTCGCGACAACCGGATGGGCAAGACAGAATTGCAAGGCTGCATCGCCCAGCGCCACGCCATGGGATGCTGCGATCCCGGCCAGCTTTTTCACTTGATCGCGGATGGCATCGGGAACCGCAGCGTAATCATAGGTCGCATCGGCACGGCCCAGGCGAACCAGCACGCCGGAATTGAACGGCCCGCCGATGATGATGGAGATGCCGCGCTTCTGACAGGCGGGAAAGAAACGGTCCAGCGGCGTCTGCTCCAGCAGCGTGTAGCGCCCGGCCAGCAGGAAACAATCGAAATCGCCCGCCTCCATCGCCGCTTCGCAAGCGGCAAGATCGTTGACCCCAAGGCCGATGGCGCCGACCACGCCGCTGCGGCGCAGTTCGTCCATGGCACGATAGCCGCCATCCATGGCGATCTTCAGGAATTCGGGATAGCGATCGCCATGGGTGCGAGGCTCGATGTCATGCATCAGCAGAATATCCACACGCTCCAGCCCCAGGCGCTGATAACTATCCTCGATCGAGCGCATGACGCCGTCATAGGAATAGTCGTATTCCGCATGGAACGGCATGGAGGCGGGGAAGTTCTCGAGCCGCTTCTGCTCGCTATCGCCGGGGCGGATCAGCCGGCCGACCTTGGTCGACAGGACATAATCGGCGCGCGAATGGCGGCGCAGCGCATCGCCCATGCGCCGTTCGCTCAAGCCATAGCCGTAATAGGGTGCCGTATCGAAATAGCGGCAGCCATTTGCCCAGGCGGTGCGAAGCGCTTCGGCGCCGTCGCGATCGCTGACCGGTTCTTGCAAATTCCCCAAGGGCGCGCCACCGCAACCCAACGCCGTGACCCGCAATTCGGTCCGGCCGACCTGCCGATGAACCATGCACGCTACCCCTACTGTTATACTAGTATATCAGACAACACTCGAACAAAACAGGAAGGTTTCGACCCGCCGGATGGCTGCCATCGCTCTGACTTAAAAGGGCAATTCTCCTTCGAGACTCCGTCGATCAATTGTCATATGATTTAACACTCGTTAATAAACACCCTCGCTAAAAGGGGGAGATGGTCATGGTCAAGGTCGCCGCTTTTCATTCCAAGAAACCGGGCATCAAGCCCGTCTTTCACGATAACAAGGCCTGCCCCGAAGGCGCCAGGATCGAAGCGGAACATCTCGCGGCCGGCACTGCCGTGCGGCCCCGCTGCGAACACTGCGCCCGCCTGCAGGCCCAGGGGAAATAAACCCTTCCGGTTTGCCGCCCGCCTTCCTTGACCGGACGCGAGCCATGCGGAAAGCTGGCGCGCCGTCACAGTCAGGACCCTCCACCATGAAACTCTTCATCGCCGGTTTCGACACCGAGACCAATACCTTTGCGCCGATCCCCACCGGCATAAAGGGTTTCGAGGAAGGCTTCATGGCCCATGGCGATGCAACGCAGCAGGAAGCCAATTATCACTCGGTGCAGCTTCATGTCTGGCGCAAGCTGGCCGAAGCGCGCAACTGGCAGGTGGTGGAGAGCCTGTCCACCTATGCCGAGCCGGGCGGCACCATCGTGCGCAGTGTCTATGAGCGGCTGCGCGACGAGATCCTCGCCGATCTGAAGAAGGCCATGCCCGTGGATGTCGTGCTGCTGGCCCTGCATGGCGCCATGGTCGCCGAGGGCTACGACGATTGCGAAGGCGACCTGATCGCCAGGGTGCGCGCCATCGTCGGGCCCGATGTGATCGTCGGCGCCGAGCTCGATCTGCATTGCCATGTCAGCGACACGATGGTGCGCGAAGCCAACCTGCTGGTCGCCTACAAGGAATATCCCCATGTCGATATCCACATCCGCGCCGACGAGCTGTTCAAGCTCGCCGCCGACGCGGTGATGGGCAAGACCAAGCCGGCCATGGCCGCCTTCGATTGCCGGATGATCAACACCTACCGCACCACCGAGCAGCCGCTGCGCGGCTTTGTCGACAAGATGATGGCGATGGAGGGCAAGAACGGCGTGCTCTCCGTCTCGCTCAGCCACTGCTTTCCCTGGGCCGATGTGCCCGATATCGGCGCCAAGACCATCGTCATCACCGACGGCAACCAGGCGCAGGCGTCGGCGCTCGCATCCGATCTGGGCAAGGAGTTCTTCGGCCTGCGCCATAAAATCGCGCCCAAATTCCTGCTGCTGGACGAGGCGCTGGACCAGGCGCTGGCCCTGGAGGGCAAGCCGATTGTCATTGCCGATGTGGCCGACAATGCCGGCGGTGGCGCGCCGGGCGACAATACGGCCTTCCTGCGCCAGATCCTCGAACGCGGCATCCGCGACGTTGCCAGCGGCTTTTACTGGGATCCGATGGCGGTGAAGTTCTGCCAGGAGGCCGGCGTCGGCGCCACATTCAACCTGCGCCTGGGCGGCAAGATGGGGCCCACATCCAGCATGCCGCTCGACATTCGCGTCACCGTGCGCGCGCTGGCCGACAGCGTGACCCAGCGCTTCGGCGACGCGCCGGTCAATCTCGGCGCCTCGGCCTGGATCACGACGGAGGGCGTGGATCTGGTGGTGAACACGCTACGCACCCAGGTCTTCCATCCCGAGGGCTTCACCAAGCTCGGCATCGATCTCAGCCAGCGCAAGATCGTGGTGGTGAAATCGACCCAGCATTTCCACGCCGGCTTCGCGCCCATCGCCAAGAAGATCCTCTACGCCACGACGGCGGAGTCCTGGCACCAAAACTTCGGCGCAATCCCCTATACGAAACTCAAGCGCCCGTATTGGCCGAAGGTGGAAGACCCGTTCGCGGCGTAGCTGCGCTTAGAAGAACGTGCGGATCGCGCCGGTGATGTTGTAGCTGTCATCGACGAGATAGATCAGCTGCCATTTGTCGAAGGTGGTGCAGGGATGGGAAATCCCCAGCGCCACCATATCGCCGACCTGCAGCGGGCTATCGGTCGGCACCGTGACATGGGCGTGCTGGTCGTTGAGCTCGACGATCTTGTGACCTTCGGCCAACGGCTGGACCGCCTTATCCCTGCCCGGCCGCGCCCAATAGAGCGGTATCGGCATGTCGGCATCCGATCCCAGGTCGCGCCGACCGGCGGTCAGGATCAGGCGGCCGGGTTCGGGGCGTGACTGGACATAGGTCCAGACCTCGAGCGCTGCCTGCAAGCCACCGGATACTTTCCCCGCCACGGCTGAGCGGTCCTGCAACCGGGCGAAAAAGTTGCGGTATGACGCGGAATCCTGGGTGAGATAACAGCCGCTGCGCAGTATCAGCAGCGCATCGGCAATCCCGGCTTCGCTCAGTTTTTTTGCAACGATGTCGTAGAAGGCCGAGCCGCCCGCCGACAGGATGACGGGTCCGGGTGCGAACAGTTTTTCCTTCGCGCAATCGCCAGCGATGCTGACCAGAAAATCCATGAATCCGCCGACTGCTTTCTCGCGGTCTTCCATCGAGCCTTGGACGAGCCCTTCGAAACCTTCGACCCCACGCAGCGCAACCCAGGGCGCGTGATCGCGAATGGCGTGGGCCACGGCAAGGGCCGCCTCGCGCGTGCGGCAGCCCGTGCGGCCTCCCATCGTCCCGCCCTCGAGCAGCAGGTTCATCGGCCGCGACAGCCCGGCGCGCTTGGCTTCGGCTGCGATCCGGGCGACGCCCTCGAGCGAATCCACCAGCGAATAGAATTCGAAGGCGCGATCGCGAGCCAGTTCGCCGATGACATAGGCGATGGCCTGGCGGCCGACCAACTGGTTGGCGAGCACGATGCGCCTCACCCCGAAGCGCCGCGCGACCTGCAGCTGGCCGACGGTGGCGACGGTGATCGCCCAGGCCCCGTCGGCAAGCTGGCGCTGGAACAGCTGCGGACTCATGGTCGTCTTGCCATGGGGTGCGATGACCGCACCGCTTGCCTGCAGGAACTGGCGTCATCCAGCGGCTGTTGTTGTCCAGCGCGCCTGACTTCAGCACCGCGGCAGGCAGCGGCAGATCTTCGCGAAACAGATTCCAGCCCTTACGTCCGACATCGCCCAGGCGAAGACCGCCCATTCCGCCGGGCACGCCCTTCACCCTTTCATCCAGGCGCCAATCGTCGAGCTCGGCGAGCGCCCGCTTGCTGATATCCGTATCGGTGGTTTCCGCTAACGACATGCTTTGAATCCTCAGTTGAAGCGCGCCGGCGAGAGCGCCTGTTCGCTGACGCCGAGATCGGCCAAATCGGTTGGCATGCCCTTGCCCTGCGCCAGGGCAGCGACGAGGCGCGAGATGCCGGGCGCCGTCTGGATGCCATAGCCGCCCTGCCCCACCAGCCAGAAGAAACTTTCGACCCGGGGATCGAAGCCGACGACTGGCGTCTTGTCTTTAGCAAAGGTCCGCAAGCCTGCCCAGCGGTTCTCGATGCGGCGCACCGGCAAATCGGCCGCCTGTTCCAGCCGGTCGATCAGGATTGCGATATCGAGTTCCTCGGGCTGCACATCGCAGGGCGGCATCGGCGTCTCATCGGCGGGCGAGGCCATGATCCGGCCCGCATCGGGGCGGAAATAGAACTGCTCATCGGCATCGATGACAGCTATGCCAGTCGCGGCTGTCGATACCCGCCGGCGGCTGGAACAGGATCGCGGTGCGCCGCTTGGGCGTGATGCCAACAGGTCTGGCGCCGGCGAGCACTGCAACCTCGTCGCCCCAGGCACCCGCCGCATCGATGACGACACGGCCGCGGAATTTCCCGGCCCTGGTTTCGGCGAGCCATTGCCCGTCCTGGCGCGCCAGGCCTAACAAGGCGGCATCGGTGCGCAGCTCGCCGCCGCGCGCCTTCAGACCGCGCAGATAACCCTGATGCAGCGCATTGACCTCGATATCCATGGAATCGGGATCGAGCACAGCGCCGATAAGATATCCGGGTTTCAGCACCGGCGAACGGCGATAGGCCTCTTGCGGCCGAGATCGCGCGGATATTGCTGCGCAAGCCCGCGACCTCGGCCATCAAGGCATCGAGGGAAGCCTGCTGGTCCGGCCGGCCGATCAGCATGACGCCGCGCGGACGCAGCAGCGGCTGATCGGTGAATCCCGCGGGCGGGTTGAGATAGAACGCCTTGCCGCCGGTGGTGAGGCCACGAACGGTGCGGTTGCCATAGGTCTCGGCGTAAAGCGCGGCCGAACGGCCCGTGGTGTGATAGCCGCAGCGCTCCTCCATCTCGATCAGCAGGACGCGAGCGAAGCCGGCCAGCTCATAGGCGGCCGAAGCTCCGGCCATGCCGCCGCCCACCACGATGTAATCGAAATCCGCCATGACCCCTGCCGGCGATATCCTCGCTCGACCCACAAACCGCCTGCCTCACAAACCATAAATCGGCCGAGACTGTCGAGCCTGCCGGCATCATGGCAGATCTGACATGTGCGGACCGGCCCCCGGCCCGGGTGGGCACAAACGGGAACCCTTTCACGCAGGCGCCGTTGCTTAGGCAACGATACCGCGGACAAACATGGTGACAAGTACGCAGGCGTTCGAAGCAGCCGCGGCGGAGGCCCCCTTATGGCAGCGGGCCTGCCAGGGGGTTCTGCGCGTGGTGCGCCGGGTGTTTCACGGGTTCTTCGCCCATAACTGCCTGATCGGCGCCAGCGCCCTCAGCTATTCCACCATCCTTTCCTTCCTGCCGCTCACCGCCATCGTCCTGGTGGTGTTCTCGGATTTTCCGATTCTGGCCGACGTCAAGGACCGGTTCCTGTCGATCCTGCTGGCGAACTTCGCCCCGCAGGTGGGCGAAAACGCCGCGCAATGGTTCGAATTCGCCGCCAGCAATGCGACCAGGACCACGGCCATCGGCGTGATCGCCTTCGTGTTCACCTCCGTCATGCTGCTCGCCACCATCGAGGATCAGCTCGACACGATCTGGGAGGCGGAGACGCAGCGCACCTGGGGCCAGCGCATCATGGCCTATTGGCTGGTGCTGACCCTGGGTCCGCTGCTGCTCGGCGGCGCGTTGACGCTGTCGAGTTATGTCGCCGATTTCGTCGGCGGCGGCACCGGACCGCACAACCTGACGCAATCCACACCGCCCTGGCTCGGGCAGCTGACGGGTTTCGTGCCGATCGCCTTGGAATTTGTCTCGCTGGGATTCCTCTACTGCGTTATCCCCAATACCCATGTGCGCTGGCGCGACGGCATCGCCGGCGCGTTCTGCGCGGCCCTGCTTCTTGAAGTCGTCAAATGGGTCTTCGGCTTCTACATCATGCAGATCTCCTCCTATAACCTGATCTATGGCGCCGCCGCCGGCGTGCCGATCTTCCTGCTATGGATGTATGTCTTCTGGCTGGTGGTGCTGGTGGGGGCCGAGATCGCCGCGGCGCTATCGCCGCGCTGGTCGGCCGAGCACGCCCCGCACAGCGCCAGGCTCGCCTTGCGTGCCGAGCTCGCCATGAGCCTGCTGACGACACTGACGGCCAATACCGATCACGGCGGCAGCGTCTCGCTCTATGATCTGAGCACCGGGGTCGGGGCAAGTCCCGCGATCGTGATCGAACATCTGGCCCGATTGCAGGATGCAGGGCTGGTCGCCGCGACCAGCGATGGCGGCTGGGTAGTGGCCCGCAATCTGTCCTCGCTCAATCTTGGGCTGCTTTATGACGCCCTGAAGATCGAGCAGCCCGCGCCTTCCCGCCACTGAGCGAGAGCGCCGATTTCCCATCCTGCCCTCGAACCTTTGGCGAGCAAGCGGGTTCCACCCGGCATACGCGAAACACTTCGCAAGGACAGGACCCATGAACAGGTTATTCATCTCCGCACTTTGCGTCGGGCTTGCCGCCGGCAGTGCCATGGCCCAGAGCACGAACACCGGCAGCGTCAGCGGCAGCGTCACCAACATGTCGACCAACCCGCCGGCCATTGCGACACCGGGACTGGAGTCGCAGACCCAGGCCGCCCCGGTTCCCGGCGCCAACAGCTTCACTGAAGCCCAGGCCCGCGAGCGGCTGGAGGCCCATGGCTATGCCGATGTCACCGATTTGAAGCTCGACGATCAACAGATCTGGCGCGGCAAGGCCTCGAAAAATGGCGCCAGCGTCAACGTCGCGCTCGATTATCAGGGCAACATCGTCAGCCAGTAACGTTAACTCCGGTAACTGTCACCAAGGAGAGCACCCATGACCACCAAGATCGTCTCCGGCTTGTTCGACGAGCTATGAGGACGCCAAGCGGGCGGTGAGCGATATCGAGGCCGCGGGCGTGCCCCACGGCGATATCAGCATCGTCGCGAACAATACCGACCTTCGCTACACCTATGGCGGCGAAGCGGGCCATTCGCGCGCCGCGGCCGGTGCCGGCGCCGGTGCTGCTTTCGGTGGCGTGGTTGGCGGTGGCGCGGGCCTTCTTGCCGGTCTTGGCATGCTGGCAATTCCCGGCGTGGGCCCCGTCGTGGCGGCCGGCTGGCTGGTGGCCGCCGCCGCAGGCGTGGCGGCCGGTGCTGCCATCGGCGGCGCCACAGGCGGCATTATTGGCGCCATGGTGCGCGAAGGCGTGCCGGAAGAACACGCCCATGTCTATGCCGAGGGCGTGCGCCGCGGTGGAACGCTGGTCAGCGTGCGCGTCGACGATACCCAGATAGAAGCGGTGGAAGGCATCATGGCCGAATACAACGCCGTGGATGCCGATGCCCGCGGCGCACTCTACCGCGAAGGCGGCTGGGAGCGCTTCGACGAAGAAGCGCCGCCGATCTCCGAAGCCGAAATCGACGCCGAGCGCGACCGACTGCGTAATCGCCCGCCCGTCTGAGCTGGCGCACCTGGCCCCGCAAGGGGCCGAGCAACCAAACGCCCGTCCGGGGTTTAGCTAATAGAGCCGGTCGGGTGACCAGCAAACGCGTCCCGGTGGCCCCGACGGGCTGCCGGGACGTTCTCGTTCATTAACCCGTTCATCGCTCATTGCTATAGTCTGCAACACAGACAATCGGAGATCGCTCCCATGGCCACTGCAAAAGCCCGCCGCCGCGTGGAAGCCCGCCAGTTTCGACACCATCGTCGACGATCTCGGTACGCTGAAACGCGACATCGCCCGGCTGATGGACCAGATGAAGACCGGTGCCGTGGACGGCGCCAGCGAAGCGGCCCAGAATCTGCTGAATCAGCTGAACGAGCGCGCTTCCGACATCTATGACAACCTGTCGGATCAGGGCGAGCGGTCGGTCAAGGCGATCTCGCGCCAGGTCGAGGAGCGGCCCATTACCAGCCTGCTCGTCGCCTTCGGGGTCGGGATGATCGTCAGCCGCCTGCTGTCGCGCTAGCAGCGGCCATCCATGGGCGGTTTGCTGAAACTCGCACTGACGGCGCTCGCGGCTTCCAGCCAAACCTCCGCCCTCAAAGATCTTTACCGGCCGCATGCTGGTGGCCGGTGTTATCGCCGGAATCGCCATCGTCTTGACCGCCGCGGCCTGGGGCTGCCTCTGCGCGGCATTGTGGATCGGCCTGACCCCGGCGCTGGGCCCCGTCGGTGCCCCTCTGGCGGTTGCGGGGCTTTGCATTGTCGTTGCCGGCATCCTGGCGCTGATCGCCTGGGGCCTGGTGCGCCGGCGCCGGGCGCGGGTAAATCCGGCACTCCAGATGGATGCCCTGCTGGCAGAAGGCAGCCGGCTGATCGGCGAGCATAAGGGTGCCGCCCTCCTGGCCGCAGCATTGCTCGGCATGCTGGCCGGGAATAGCGGACGCAAGAAATGACCGGCGTGCCAGGCGCCAGCGCCATGGCAAAGGCTGCCGTGGAGACGCCTATCCCCAGGGACGAGGCCGATCTTCTGGCCGCCTCGGCCGAAAATGATGGCAGCGCCATTGCCCTGGCGGGTGCAAGCAGCGACGAGGCCGCCAATGCGGCCGGTGCCGAGCGGCGCGATCCGTTGCCGCTGCCGCGAAATTTCCAGACCTTCCTGCTGTTCGGGATATTCACGATCCTGCTGTTCTATACGCTCTATTTTACCGGCGAGTTCGTGCTGCCGATCATCTTCGCCATGATCCTTTATCTCGTGCTGCAGCCCGCGATGCGGGCCTTCATGCGCCTGCATATTCCCAAGGCAATATCGGCCATTTTCGTCATCTGCATTCTGTTCGGCGCACTCGGTGCGCTGGGATTCATGCTGTCCGGCCCGGCGGCAAACTGGGTCGCCAAGGGGCCCAGCAGCCTGGCGCAACTCGAATCCCGGTTGTTCTTCATCAAGGGGCCCATCGCCCAACTGCAGGACGCGACCAAGCAGGTGGAGAAGATCGCCGAGGGTACGCCGGCCAATGAAGGGTTGAATGTCACCGTCAGCGGGCCGGGCCTCGGCAGCTTCCTGCTCAGCGGCACGCGCAGTCTCCTGGTCGGCGTGGGCACCACCATCATCCTTCTGTTCTTCCTGCTGCTGTCGGGCGATCTGTTCCTGCGTCGCTTTGTGGAGATCCTGCCGACCCTCAGCAACAAGAAGCAGGCCGTGGAGATCACCCGCGAGATCGAGCGCAACATCTCAGGCTATCTCGCCACCATCAGCCTGATGAACCTGCTGGTCGGCATCGCCACGGGGCTGGCAACCTATCTTCTGGGCATGTCCGATCCCGTCCTCTGGGGCACCATGGCCTTTCTGCTGAATTTCATCCCGATCCTGGGTCCGCTTTGCGGCATCGCCATCCTGTTCATGGCGGGCTTGCTGACTTTCGGGACCATCTGGCATTCGCTGCTGACTGCCGGCGTCTATCTGGTCATCCATGTGCTGGAGGGCGAGACGTTGACGCCCCTGCTGCTGGCGCGGCGTTTCGTGCTGAACCCGGTGCTGGTGATCGTGTCGCTGGTGTTCTGGTACTGGATGTGGGGCGTGCCTGGCGCGCTGCTCGCCGTGCCACTGCTGGCGACGGTGAAGATCATCTGCGATCGCATTCAGCCGCTGATGGCCATCGGTCATTTTCTGGGAGCTGAGGGCCGTGCTTAGGAAAATCTTCGGGACTGGAAGAATCAGCGGCGCATCGTTGTCGCGCGGGTTAGACTTGCCGGGCGTGTTCGGGCAGAACCCGAACGCAGCTAACACCGGGAAAGGAACGCCATCATGGCCAAGGGTCAGCAAAGAAGTAATCGCGAAAAGAAGAAACCGAAGAAAGACAAGGCAAAGCCGGCCGCCAGCGTCAAAAAGCCGATGGGCCGCTGAGCGCGACGCCGATTACAATACGGGGACCGGCGCGGCCTCGCCGCGCCGGCCCTCGCCGAACGGGAAGACCTGGCTCAGGGCCGCCTCGATCTGCTCTCTGATTGTTGCGGCATCGCTGGCTGCGGCATCGCCGGCGAGAGCCGTCAATGGGCCACTTGCCCCTTGCGAGCCTTCATCGCCCCGCCTTTCCCGCTTTCGCCAATCCGCCCCAGGCGCAGAATTGGCATAACAGCGATCTCGGTCCTGGCTGGTCGCCGGCCGGTTGTGTTTCCTGGGCCGTCGAACCCTTTACCGTCCTGACGGCACTGGCGGGGCGCTTCGACTTTGCCGGCAATGGCGAGGATCTGGCACTGCGCTTCGGTGCCTTCTCGGCCTGGCGCGGCATGCTCTACTGGTCGGTGACCGACAAGCGCTATCAGACGCTGGTCATCGATGCGGCAGCGCTGTCGGGGCCGGATTCTTCCCTGCGTCGCCCGGACTTCACCCTCGGCGAGCTGCGCTCCGGCACCGATCTCTTTTTCATGCAGCAGGACAACCGCTCTTCCGACAGGGTGGTCTATCGCCTGCGGGTGCTGGCCATCGACAGCGACCGGCTGGTGGTGACTGTCGAGAATATGAGCCCCGTCTCGGTCTTCATCTTCACCGCTTTCGATCCCGGCGATCTCAAATCCACCTATATCTTCACCCGGCTTTCGCCCACAGCCTGGGGCTATTACAGCCTGTCAGGCGCGCGCGAGGGCGCAGCCCTGCTGGGCAGTCACGGTTCCTCATATCTGAACCGGGCATTGGCGATCTATCGCCACCTTGCTGGATTGCCGGGCGATCAGGGACCGCCGCTGGCGGAATAATAGTTACGAAGAGACCTTATCGCGCAGCGAGCAACTCGGCGCGTCGGATCCTGAGATCGCCGCCGCCTTGGACCAACGCCAAAGGGGATTCCAGTAATCGCGCTTGAGTTGGCTGGCCGCCGCCGCATCGTCGAGGATGTAGCCGAATTCCTGCAGATCGACGGGATAGAGATTATCCGAGCCGAGATAGAAATAGCGGTCATCGACCATCCAGAACTTGCCGTGATTGCCGATAGGCACCTTGTTCGGCCAGCTGGCATCCGGCCCGAAGCGGAACGGCGCCAGATGGAAATGCTGGCAAAGGAGATCGACCAACGCTGCCTTCGGCAGGCTGCTATGGGCGGTCGCCACCGCCAGCATCTTGTCGGCTACCGCGGCGATGGAGACACCATTGCTGTAGGTGCTCTTGCTGCGGCCGACCGCGCCATCATTGGACAGCACGACATAGACATCGCCCCGCCCCGCCAGGATGAAATCCGCCCAGGCGCCCAGCGTCAGCTCTGGGTAGAGGGGCTTCAACTGGTCTGGCTGCTGGAAGGCCACATCCTGCTGCGAGACGAGGATGCTGTGGCGGGCAGCGCCGAAGATAAGGTCGCGCGCCAGATCGTCCTGGTTGGCGAAATGCGAGGTCATGCCGGAGCCAAGCCGCGCCGAGGCCAGGATGGGAATGCCGCCACCGGCCGTCGATGCCGCATCCGGTAACGGCATCTTGCGCCAGGCAGCCCTTGGCGATGTCGGGGGTGCCGCTGCGATAGGTGTACATGCTGACGGCGCTCAGCGGATCGTCATGGCTGCAGACATAGCCCCAGAGCTCGTCGGCATATCCATGGGCATCGCGCGCCGCACCGCCACTTACCTGCATCGAGATATCGTGTACCGGCTGGTCGATCAGGTAATCCTGGGTCCAGAGATTATGGCCCCCGACCACCGCCACACGCCCATCGACGGCGACGATCTTGGCGTGGTTCCAGGAAAACGAGCGGCAGAAGATATCGCCGCCGCAGGAGCGCATGGCCGAGGCATAGATCGTCAGCTTTGCGCCGGGGATATTGCGGGCATCGCGGATGAGTTCGGCCAGGAAACTCTTGGCATCGGCACCGCCAGGCGGGTATTGCCCGATCAGGACGCGTATGGTGACCGCCCGCTGGCTTTTCGCCAGCATGGTCAGCGCATCGCGCAAAGCGGCAGAGGAAGCGGATATCGGGGGCGGGCTCCAGCATCGTAATGTCGACGGCCTGCTGGGCGCCGATGATCGGCTGATAGAAGCGGTCGATCAGATTATCCGCCTGGCCGAGGCAAAGCCGCTTGCCCGCAAGCCCGGGGAGAGCATCGAACGAGGCGAGATGGCCGCAGACTGCGCCGGCGCCGCAATCGCTGTTCTTGCGGCAATAGGCCAGATGGAAATCCGCGTCACAGGCGCCTTTGCATTCCAGCGGCATGAAGGCGATCTTGCTCGCGGGCCGGCCCCAGACATTGGGACTTTGGATCAGCCAATGGGCGTCCAGCACGTTGTCTTTGGTCAGATTATAGGTGACGCCGCGAAAGCGCTGTTTGTCATCCGTCTTGGCAAGCTCGACCATCGCCTGGTCGAGAAGCGGGGTGGATGAAGCGGGATCCAGCGGCTGCACCTGGCGCGCCTTGATAACGGCGGCCAGCGGCGTAGCATTGGTGATTTCGCCATCGCTGGGTGTGGCCACGTTCTCGCCCTGGGCCGTATCGGGCAGATGTACGCAGCCGGCAAGCCCAAGCAGGCAAATAATGGCTGCGATCGAAACGCGACTCATGAAAGGCCTTCCCGCCGGGGAGATGCCGAAGCCTATCGCTTTCCGCTGAACGGAAGTTCGTAACTCAATAATGAACGGAGGCCGATTTGGTTCCCGAATATTGCCTCAGCGATCGCGTCGCACCCTGTGGCGCAAATGGCGCCAGAGGTAAAAGGCGATGGCCACCACCAGCAGCGCCACGATCACCGCATCGAAGCGGTGCATGATGCTCTTCAGGGTGGGATCGCTCTCCCAGGCCTGGCCCAGTTTCATCCCGATATAAGCAAGCGCGAAACACCACAGCCACGAGCCGGTGAAGGTATAGAGATGGAATTTCACCAGCGGCATGCGCGCCACGCCGGCGGGTAGCGCGATGAAGGTCCGCACCACCGGCAACAAGCGGCCGATGAACACCGCGGCACTGCCATAGCGGGCGAAGAAGCGCTCGGCCCAGTCGAGATCCTGGCGCGTGATCAACAGATAGCCGCCCCAGCGTTCGACGAAAGGCCGGCCGCCATATTGGCCCACTGCATAAGCGAGCGCAGAGCCGAGATTGCAGCCGATGGCGCCTGCCGTGGCCGCGGCGATCAGGCTGAAATGACCGAGCGAGACCAGGTATCCCGCAAATGGCATGATCACTTCCGAGGGCAGCGGAATACAGGCGGATTCGATTGCCATCATCAGCACGATGCCGCCAAGCCCGAGAGCGGAAATCGTGGCAATGATAAAGGCGGCAAGCGCGCCAAGAATTCCCTGGATCAAGCTTTTCCCTCCCGATGGGCCGGCTGGTATAGCCCATTACGCCCCGCCGGCAACAGCCGCCCCGGCAAGCTTGTCGAAAGCGTAAGGTTCACCAACGCGTCGAATGGCTCACTCGTCGCGGGCGATCTTCGCCCGGCGGCTGCGTGTGCCTGCCACGGGCGCCGGCTCGTTCACGACCATCAAAAAGCGCAGACGCTTGCTGCCCTCATTGGCATAGCGATGGGGCCGGTCGGCCTGGAACATCAGAGCGTCGCTGGCCGCCGCCTTGTGCTGCACGCCATCGACGGAGAGCGTCAATTCGCCCTCTTGCACATACAATACTTCGCGGGTGCCGGCGGGATGGGCGACGCCGTCATAGAATTCGCCCGCCACCAGATCCCAACCCCACACCTCCAGCAGCGAGGGTGTGTCGAAGCCGACCAGAAGCTTTCCACTGCCGCCGCGCTTGCCGCGCCAGAGTTCGATCGCCTCGCTCGCCGGAATGATGCGGGCCGGCGGCTCATCCGCTGCCTCGACGAAGCGCGATATCGTCACCCCCAGCGCATTGGCGATGCGGCAGAGGGTGGCGACGCTGGGGTTGGTGCGGCCCTGTTCGATCTGCACCAGCATCCCCTTGCTGACGCCGGATTTGCGGGCGAGCTGGTCGAAGGTCAGGCCCCGCGCACCCCGCGCCTGGTTCAGGCTGCGGGCGATGCGGGCATTGATGGCGGCGATATTGTCCATAGGACTACCGTATCAATTTAATGACCAACAGAGCGGTTCTATATATTATACTAGCGGTATCATGACGGAAACCAAAAGCCTGATGTCCGGGCACTCAGCGCTGACGGCAATGGGAGCGCCCCGATGACGGCGGCCATCTTCGCTGTTTTCTCGTCCATCACCTTCGGCAGCGCCGATTTCCTGGGTGGTCTTGTGACCCGGCGCGCCGCCCTGATCGCCGTCATGGTTGGCAATCAGGCTGCAGCGTTCCTGGCTTTGTTGCTGGCTGCCACAATCGTAACGCCGTTCTGGCTGCCGCCCCACGACCTGGCGCTCTCGATCCTGGCCGGGATGTCCACAACGATTGGCATCCCCATGCTGTACAAAGGCCTCGCGATCGGCCCGATGAGCATCGTGGCACCGGTCACGGCACTCGTAGCGATGCTCCTGCCGGTTCTCTACGGCATGGTGATCCTGGGCGAGGCGCCGGCCAATCTCACGCTGCTGGGTTTCGCGCTTGCCGCCCTTGCCGTCTTCCTGCTCGGCGGCGGCGAAAAACTGTTCGAATCCTTGAGGCCGGCAGCCATCCGTCAAGCAACACCGCTACGCGCCTTTGCCTATGCGCTTGGCTCGGGCAGCTGCATTGCGATCTTCTATGTCACCACCCGAAGCTGCTCGGCTGAGAGCGGCCTCTGGCCCCTGGTCGTTGCCCGCCTCGTTGCTCTCATCGCCATGGCCAGCCTTGCCGTCATACGCCGGCGCGATCAGCCGCTCGTCTGGCCAGGCGTCCTGCTGCTCGCCTTCATCCTGCTATCGGGGGCGCTCGATGGCGCCGGCAACGCCTTTTACATTCTCGCCGCCCATGCTGGCGCGCTGGGCGTGGTGGCAACGATCACCTCGCTCTATCCTGCCACCACCATCCTGCTGGCCCGCTATGGGCTGGGCGAGCGCATCTCGCTGGCGCAGACCATCGGCGTCGTTTCGGCGCTGGCAGCGATCACCGCCATCGTCTGGGGGCTGCAAACCCCGGCGTGACGCCGCCATGGCGAATTACGTCGCGGAATGCTTCACTGTCGGCCGAGCCTGCAATCGCCCCAGGGGACCCGAGTCCGACGAGCCATGGCATGACCGATCCGCGTATCGCCTATCTGAGCGAACTGCAGAAGAAAATCCTGTGGCTCTCTTCCTGGATGATCCACAACGCCAATCATCTGCGCGAGAGCAGCGACGGGCTGAAGGTCGGCGGCCACCAGGCCTCATCCGCCTCGCTCGCCGCGATCATGACCACGCTCTATCTCGCCGTGCTGCGCCCGCAGGACCGTGTGGCGGTGAAGCCCCATGCCAGCCCCGCCTTCCATGCGATTCAGTATCTGCTGGGCAACCAGACGCGCGACAAGCTGGAGGCCTTTCGCGGCTACAAGGGTGCGCAGAGCTATCCCTCGCGCACCAAGGATGTCGACGACGTGGATTTCTCCACCGGCTCCGTCGGCCTCGGCGTGGCGCAGACGCTGTTCTCCTCTCTCGTGCAGGATTACGTGAAGGCGCGGGGCTGGGCGAAGGACTGGCCCGAGGGCCGCATGATCGCGCTTGTCGGCGATGCGGAAATGGACGAGGGCAACATCTTCGAGGCCCTGCTCGAGGGCTGGAAGCACGGTGTACGCAACACCTGGTGGATCATCGACTATAACCGCCAGAGCTTCGACGCCGTCATTCGCGAAGGGCTGTGGGCGCGCTTCGAAGACCTGTTCCGCGGCTTCGGCTGGGACGTGGTCATCCTGAAATACGGCTCGCTGCAGGAAGAAGCTTTTGCCGAGCCGGGTGGCGAAGGCTTGCGCGCCTGGATCGATGGCTGCCCCAACCAGCTGTTCTCCGCCCTCGCCTTTCAGGGCGGCGCTGCCTGGCGCAAACGGCTGACGGACGAGATCGGCGATCAGGGTCCCGTCTCGCGCCTTATCGACAGGCGCAGCGACGAGCAACTGGCGCAGCTGATGACCAACCTCGCCGGTCATGACATTCCGAGCCTGCTGAAGGCCTTCGAGAGCATCGACCACGACCGGCCGGTCTGCTTCATCGCCTATACGATCAAGGGTGCGGGCCTGCCGTTCCAGGGCCACAAGGACAATCATGCCGGGCTGATGACGGTGGAGCAGATGGATGGCTTCCGGCGCTCCAGCAATGTCCGCGAGGGCCATGAATGGGACAAGTTCGAGGGCCTCGGCAAATCGCCCGAAGACCTCGAACGCTATCTCGAGCGCGTGCCATTCGCGCAAAAAGGCCGCCGGCGCCTGGCGGCGGCCAAGGTCGCCGTGCCGGACTACCCTCGCCTTTCCCGCCGCGGCCATGGCCGCCACGCAGCAGGGCTTCGGCCAGATCCTGAACGAGCTGGCGCGCGAGAGCAGCGCGCTCGCCGATCGCATCGTCACCACCGCGCCGGATGTGACGGTATCGACCAATCTCGGCCCCTGGGTGAACCGGCGCGGCCTGTACGCGCGGGAATCGCTGGCCGACACCTTCAAGAAAGAGAAGATCGCCTCCACCTTCGCCTGGGAATTCTCGCCCAAGGGCCAGCATATCGAGCTCGGCATCGCCGAGATGAACCTGTTCATCCTGCTCTCGGCCCTCGGCCTCTCCCATTCCATCAACGGCGAGCGGCTTGCTGCCCATCGGCACGCTCTACGATCCCTTCATCCAGCGCGGCCTCGATGCGCTGAACTATGCCTGCTACCAGGATGCCCGCTTCATGGTGGTGGCGACGCCCTCGGGCATCACGCTGGCGCCGGAAGGCGGCGCCCATCAATCCATCGGCACGCCCTTGATCGGCATCGCCCAGGACGGGCTTGCCGCCTTCGAGCCCGCCTATGTCGACGAGCTTGCCGTCATCATGCGCTGGGCCTTCGACTATCTGCAGCGCGACGGCGAGGGCGATCCCGACGAGACCACCTGGCTGCGCGACCAGACCGGCGGCTCGGTCTATCTGCGTCTTTCGACCCGGCCGATCGAACAGCCGGGCCGCACGATGAGCGCCGGCACTCGCCAGCGACATCGTCAACGGCGCCTATTGGGTGCGAAGGCCGGGGCCGAATTGCCAGGTCGTGGTCGCCTATATGGGCAGCGTGGCGCCGGAGGCGATCGAGGCCATCGGCCTGATGGCCGAGGACCGGCGCGATGTCGGCCTGCTCGCCATCACCTCGGCCGACCGCCTCAATGCCGGCTGGACCGCGGCCGAGCGCGCCCGCCAGCGCGGCCAGGTCAATGCCATGAGCCATATCGAGCGGCTGATGGCGCCGCTCTCGCGCGAATGCGGCATCGTCAGCGTCCTCGACGGCCATCCGGCGACGCTCGCCTGGCTCGGCGGCGTCTATGGCCATCGCACGAAGACCCTGGGCGTGGAACATTTCGGCCAGACCGGCAGCCTCGGCGATCTGCAGCGCCATTACGGGCATCGACGCCAACACCATCCTGCATGCGGCCCAGGCCGTGGCGCCCGGCCGGCCGGTGCGCTATCTGCGCGCGCTTGCCCTGATCCGGCTGGCGGCCCGCTGATGCCGCTACCGGCGGCGACGGCCGCGCGCATGTCGCGGATGAACGTGGCGACGCGCAGATTGGCCGCGGCGTCGCGCCGGGTCATCAGGCTGATGGGCGAGCGGATGACGATGCGGCTCTTTCGGATCGGCCGCATGCGATCCTCGGCAACCCAGGTCTCGGCATAGTGATCGGGCAGGAAGCCGATGAACTGGCCGGTCAGGATCAGCAGCGCCGCCGATTCGATATGCTGCACTGTCGCGCCATGGCCGGGATTGGCAAAGAACTGCTGGTCGAAGCGTTCGAGATAGCCGCGCGAAATACGCCGCGCCTTGTCCAGCATGTCCTCGGTGATCGCCTTGTCCGCCAGTCCATAGAAGGGATGATCGCGCCCGCAATAGAGATAGTTCTGCTCGGTGAAGAGCGAGAGGTATTTGAGGCCGCCCACGCGCCGATGCTCCGCCCCCAGGGCCAGATGCAGCGAGCCGTCCAGCACGCCGCGCTCCAGATCGCGCGGCGTCATGATGGCCAGATCCAGCGATACGTCCGGCGCGTGGGTGGCGTAGTCGCGAAAGCATTCCACCAGGCCCGAGCCGGCGCAGGTCAGCAGCGAATCCGCCATGCCGATCTTCAGCGTGCCGCCGAGTGCCGAGCGCAGGGTCGAGAGGCGATCGCGAAAGCGGGTGGCCTCCTCCAGCAGCTCGGTGGTGGCGCGATAGACATCTTCGCCATCCTCGGTCAGGCGAAAGCCGGCGCGGCCGCGCTCGCATAGCCGCATGCCGAGGCGGCGCTCCAGATCGGACATATGCGAGCTGACGGTGGATTCCGAGACGTTGAGCCGGGTGGCGGCGATGGAAAAGCTGCCGGATTCCACCACCGCCACGAAGATCCGCAGCAGGCGAAAATCGATATCGCTGAGCCGGCCGATCACCGCTTCGCCTTACCTCGCCGGCTTGCCGCGCGCAGCCTTGTTGCGCTGGCTGGCTTCGACTTTGCCGGCACCCGGCGCGCCGGCCCCCACACCGGCGATCACATCGACCTCCAGCCTGCGCATCGATGGTGAGCGTGCCGGCGATGGTCACCCGCGCCGGCGGCTCATGGGTGAAGAGGGTGCGATAGACTGCGTTATAGCCGTCGAAATCGTTGGGATCGGCCAGCACGACACTGACCTTGACGATATCGGCCAGGCTGCAGCCGGCCTCCTTCAGCACCTTCTCGATATTGGCGAAGGTCTGGCGGGTCTCCGGCCCGACGCCGCCCCGAACGATCTTGCCGGTTTCATCGAAGCCGACATTGCCGGAGACAAAGACGAGATTGCCCAGGCGGATGGCCTCGGAAAACGGCAGGCCTTCGGTATTGGCGCCCCCGATGACTTCCTTGCGGGGCATAGCGGCTGGCATGGCGAACTCTCCTTTGGGATGTCAGAGCCTCGGATGAAAAGCCCCGCTAGGTGCGGCCAAACATCAGCGATTGCCGATGTTCATTTCTGCCTGAAGTTTACATCGACATTTTCCCATCCTAAGGATCAGGCCGATTGGTGCAAACGGTGCAAAGTGAGGCTGCCGCTTTCCGCCGCTCCAACCAAAAAGAAGGCATTCCCATGACCGCCCCACGACGCTGGTTCGCTGTTCCGCCGCCTCGGCACCAAGCCGGTGATCAATGCCTGCGGCATCTATACCGACCTGGGCGGCTCGCGGCTCTCGCCCGGCGTCTGGGCCGCCATGGCGGAGGCGAACGAGACCTTCGTGCGCCTGACCGATCTGCTGGATTCCTCGGGCGCGCCATATCGCGAAGCTTCTGGGCGCCGATGCCGCCCGGGTCACGCCGGGTGCTGCCGCCGCCATCATGCTGGGTACGGCTGCTTGCCTTGCCGGCAGCGACGGCACGAAATCGGAGCAGCTGCCCGATACCACCGGCATGAAGTCCGAGGTGCTGATCCAGGCCGGCCATCGCTACAAATACGATCGCCAGGTCGCCATGACCGGGGCAAAACTGATCGAGGTCGGCTCGGCCAACGGCACCCGCGCCGACCAGTTCGAGCAGGCGCTCGGCGAGAACACGGCGATGGTGATCCATCCCGCCCATCTCGACGGCAAGCCGGGCACCCTCAGCCTCGAACAGATTGCCGCCATCGCGCATAAGCGCGGCGTGCCGGTCTTCGTCGATGCCGCCTTTATGAACTATCCGACCGACCTGATGGCGGGATATCTGAAGCGCGGCGGCGACATGGTCGCCATCAGCGCCAAATATTTCGGCGGGCCCAATGCCGGCGGCTTCATCCTGGCGCGCAAGGATCTGATCCCCGCGATCGCCAATGTGCATTTCACCCGCTACGAATCGGGCAAATACCTGAAATACGGCCGGCCCTTGAAGATGGATCGCCAGACGATCATCGCGCGTGGTGGTGGCGCTGGAGGAATGGCTGAAGACCGATCACAAGGCGCGCTTCGCCAACTACGTGCGCCAGGCCGATCTGCTCAAGGGCAAGCTGCAGGGCCTTCCCGGTCTCGGCCTTGCGCCCATGTGCTTCACCATGGATGAGCGGCTGGTTCCCGATCCGGTGAACAGCCTGGTCATCACCTTCGACAAGGCGAAGGCGGCATGACGGCAAGCGAAGCGGCCGACAAGCTCGCGGCGGGCGACCCCTGCATCCTCGCCGTCGTCGAGGGCGACCGGCTCGCCGTGGTGATGGATGTGCTGGAAGATCCCGAAATCCTGCTGATCGCCGAGCGGCTGCGCGGCATATCCTGAAGCGCTGAACGGCCAGCGCTAGGCGAGCGTGGCCGCGAGGTTGCGCTTGGCCGTCGTGGCCGCGTTGGCCAGCGCCATCTCGGCCTTCATCTGTCCGGCCTCGGCGACGATCCAGTCGAGAAAGGCCTTTACCAGCGGGCGCGATTTCATTGGGCGAGGTCAGCGCGTAATAGCCGAATTCGGCCGGCCCCTTGATCGACATCTCGAAGGGCCGCACCAGGCGGCCCGAGGCGAGATCGTCGGCCACCAGCGTGGATTCCGCCAGCGCCACGCCCTGCCCGTCGATCGCCGCCTGCAAGTGCCAGCGCCGTATGGGTGAAATGCAGGCCGCGATGGGGATCGAGATCGCGCAACCCCGCCGCCAGCAGCCACATGCGCCAATCGGGCCATGTTGCCCAGGCAGCCTGCGGCTCGACATGGATGAGCGTGTAGTGGCGCAGATCGCGCGGCTGCTTCAGCGGCCGCCGCCCGGATAAAAGCTTCGGGCTGCAGACCGGAAAGATGATCTCGTCGAACAGCCGGTCGACGCGCAGGCCCGGATACTGGCCCTTGCCGAAGCGCACGCCGATATCGACCTCCTCATGGGTCAGATCCACGAGCCGGTCCGAGACGTCGATGCGCACATCGGCATCGGGATAGCGCTCGAGAAAGCGGTGCAGGCGCGGCACCAGCCATTTGGAGGCGAAGGAGGGCGAGGTAGTCACGGTCAGCCGCGGGCCGCAAGTCCGCGCCGCGCAGCCGGCTCACCGTGCGGGCGATGCCGTCGAGCGCCTCGCTGACGCCGGCCAGCAATTGGCGACCGGGCTCGGTCAGCTCCACCACCCGGCTCGTGCGCTGAAAAAGCTGCACGCCCAGCTGGTCTTCGAGATCGCGCACGCGATAGCTGATGGCCGCGGGCGTGACGCCCAGTTCCTCGGCCGCGCGGCTGAAGCTGAGGAGGCGCGCTGCGGCCTCGAAACTCTTCAGGGCGCCCAGCCCGGGCAGGATGTCTTGCCATGCCCTATCTTCAAGTAAAACTTACTAGATCAGTCAAGAACTACTCGTTTGAATCTCGGCGGTAGCGGGCCAATATAGCCGATCAGTACAAGCCCGTCACGTTAAGTTCCTTTGAAAGAGGCGACCCCATGAACCAGACCTTCACCCTCGGCCGGCGCGACGCCGTCGTTCCCATCCTTCCCCTGCACCGCTCGCCGGCAGAAGGCCAGCCTGTGGCAGCGTCTGGCCGAGCTGTTCCGCCGCGGCAATGAACGGTTGCAGACCATCCGCCAGCTGCAATCGCCTCAGCGACGAGCATGCTGCGCGATATCGGCGTCGACCGCTTCGATATCGAAAGTTCGGTCGATGCGCTGCATCGACAAACAGGAATCAGGAGCAGCGCCGCATCCCACGCTAGGGTCTCCCCCGTCCTTGCGCCGGCCGGCACCCGGCTGACCAAGGGCTCTAGCCCTAGGCGGTCTCTCCATCGGCCCGCCGGCAGCTCCCTGTCCGGCGGGCCGTTTCTATTTGGGCTTTAGGCCGCCTCGCCGCAAGGGCTTGCGCCATGCAGTGAATGCCGCCGCCGGTCTTGGATAATCTCGCTCATATCGACATCGGCGACCTCGAAGCCGCGCGCGCGGCAGCTGCTTGATCAGGGTCTGGCTGACCTTGGGCGCGATCACCCGGTCGCGGCCCAGCGACATGAAATTGCAGCCCAGCGCCATGGTGTCCTCGAAGGGCACGTCGATGATCTCGTGGCCCTTGTCCTTGAGCCAGGTGACGATTCCCGGCTCGGTGCAGGCAAGACACACCGCCGTCAGCTTCGGCGCGATCGGCACCACCATCAGATCGATATGGACATAATACTCGTCGAAGAAGGCAAGCCGCGTCTCCCAGCCTTCCTTCCTGAACCAGCCCTCGACCTGGCGGGCCGCTTCTTCCTGGGTGCGCGCGCCGCCGCAGCCGATCAGCACGCAGCCTTCCTCGATCACGTCGAAATCGCCGCCCTCGAAGGTGCCGGCGGTCACCATGTCGTAGATCGGAATGCCGAGCTGCTCATAGGTGCGGATGGCGGCATAGTTCTCGCCCCGGCGCCACCAATTGGCCATGGCGGTGATGATGGCGCCATAAGGCGTCATCACGCTGGAATCCCGCGAATAGACCTGCATGGGCAGTTCCGGCGAGGGCTCATGCCAATGGATGCGCACGCCGAAATGCTCGTAGGCCGCGGCCAGCTCCTTATGCTGGGCCTGGGCCACCTGGATGTTGCAGGGGCTTTCGCGCAGATGCTTGCGCGAGAGCGAGCTGGTGGCGAGATGGCGCAGGAAGGCGGGCGAGCCCAGCAGCACATCGCTCAGCGGATCGGTTTCGTTGCGAAAGCCCCAGCCCTTCATCGGCTTGGTGCCGCCGTCGGGGTTGCGCCGGCGCAACGAAAAGGGTTCGCCGGTGGTGATCTTTCCTTGCAGCGTCATGGCAATCGCTCCCGCCTTGAGATGACGGGTAAAGCCTAATGCGCGAGTGGGCGCCGAATATAAGCCGGTTTGTGTTTGCCGTCGTAGGGCCCGTCACTCGGCCGGCATGCGGTTCAGCGGCCGGCATGTTTGCGCTGGCCGCGGCCGGCGCGGTGGGCAATGCGGTCGAGATAGAGATAAAGCACCGGCGTGATGTAGAGGGTCAAAAGCTGGGAAAGCACGAGGCCGCCGACCACGGCGATGCCCAGCGGCCGGCGCGCTTCCGAACCGCCGCCCAGGCCGATCGCAATCGGCAGCACGCCCATGAAGGCCGCCATGGTCGTCATCATGATGGGGCGGAAGCGGATGAGACATGCCTGATAGATCGCTTCGCGCGGCGCCATGCCGTCGCCGCGCTGTCGTTCCAGCGCGAAGTCGATCATCATGATGGCGTTCTTCTTGACGATGCCCACCAGCATGATGATGCCCACGAAGGCATAGAGCGTCAGCGGCAGTCCTGCGACCTCGAGCGCGATCAGGCGCCCATGCCCGCCGAGGGCAGGCCGGAGAGAATGGTCAGCGGGTGGAAGAAGCTTTCATAGAGAATGCCCAGCACGATGTAGACGACGACGATCGCCATCGCCAGCAGCATGCCGAGGCCCTGGGTCGATTTCTGGAAGGCTTGCGCGGTGCCCTGATAGCTGGTCTCCACGCTGGCCGGCAATCCTACCTCGCGCTCGACCCGGGCAATGTCGGTGGCGGCCTGGCTGAGGGCGCGGCCCGGCGGCAGGTTGAAGGAAATGGTGACCGCCGGCAGCTCCTGCTGATGGTTCACCGTCAGCGGGCTGGAGCCATGGCTGATCTTCACCACCGCATCCAGCGGCACGAGCGAGCCGGTGCCCGAGCGCAGATAGAGCCGCGAGAGCGCGCTGGCATCGCGCTGGAAATTCTCCTCCAGCTCCATGATCACCGAGTACTGCGCCGATGAGGTGTAGATGGTCGAGATCTGCTGCGAGCCGAAGGAGGAGGCCAGCGCCTGCTCGATCTGCTGGGCCGAAATGCCGAGAGAGGCCGCGCGGTCGCGGTCGATTTCGACATTCACCGTCGGGCTCGAGAGATCCATGTCGCTGGTCACGTCGAGGAAGCCCGGCGTCTTGGCCAGGGCCGCCACCAGCTTGCCTGCCGTGCCGTAGAGCGCCTGCAAATCCAGGCTTTGCAGCGTGTACTGATACTGCGACTTGGTGAACACGCCGCCGATGCGCAGGGCGGGCGGATTCTGCAGATAGACATTGATGCCCGGGATCTGCGCCAGTTTCGGCCGCAATTCCTGGATCACCTGGTCGGCGGAGAGCGTGCGCTGGTCGCGCGGCTTCAAGGTGATGAAGATCGTGCCGGAATTGCTGGTGGAGCGCGGCCCGCCGGCGCCCACCGACGACATGACGATCGCCACATTGGGATCCTGGCGGATGACGGCCGCCGCCATCTGCTGGTGGCGCACCATCTCGGCGAAGGAGATGCCGTTGGCCCCTTCGGTCGCGGAACTGATCTGGCCGGTATCCTCGCTGGGCAGGAAGTCCTTGGGAATGTCGTTGAAGAAATAGGCCGTGCCGGCGAGGCTGCCGAGAAAGACCAGGAAGATGAAGAAGCGGTGGTTCAGCGCCCAGGCGAGCGTGGAGCCATAGCCTGCCTGTACCTGGTCGAAGGCCCATTCCAGCGCGCGATAGATCACGCCGTGCTTCAGCCCGTGCTGGGCATGGACAAAGCGGCTGCACAGCATCGGCGTCAACGTCAGCGACACCACGCCCGAAACGATGATGGCGCAGGCGATGGTGACGGCGAATTCGTGCAGCAGGCGGCCGACGATGCCGCCCATGAACAATACCGGGATGAACACCGCCACCAGCGACAGCGTCATCGACAGGATGGTGAAGCCGATTTCCTTCGCCCCCTTCATCGCCGCCACCATCGGCGGATCGCCCTCCTCCATATGGCGGACGATGTTCTCCAGCATCACGATGGCATCGTCGACGACGAAGCCGACCGAGAGCGTCAGCGCCATCAGCGAGAGATTGTCGAGGCTGTAGCCCAGCAGGCTCATGCCCGCGAAGGTGCCGGCGACGGAGAGCGGCAGTGCCAGCGAAGGGATGATGGTGGCCGAAAGATTGCGCAGGAACAGGAAGATCACCAGGACCACCAGCCCGGAGGCCAGCAGCAGGCTGAACTGCACGTCATGCACGGCGGTGCGGATCGACTGGCTGCGATCGTAGATGACGCTCAGATGCACCGCCGGCGGCAGCTGGGCGATGAAGGTGGGCAGCACGGCGCGGATCGCGTCGACGACCTGGATGGTGTTGGATCCCGGCTGACGCTGGATCGCCAGCACCACGGCGCGGTCGCCGTTGTACCAGGTGGCGACCTTGTTGTTCTCCACGCTGTCGCGCACGACGCCGATATCCTGGAAGCGCACCGGATTGCCGTTGCGATAGGCGATGATCTGGCTCTTGAAGGTATCGGCGTTGACGAGCTGGCCATTGGCCTGGATCGAGGCCGAACCCTTGAAGCCCTCCAGTGTGCCGGTCGGCAGGTTGACGTTGCCGGCTTGCGCCGCCGCCTGAACCTCGTCGATGCCGATATTGCGCGCGGCCAGCGCGTCGGGATTGAGCTGGATGCGCACGGCGTATTTCTGCGCGCCGTAGACGTTCACCTGGGCCACACCCGGCAGGCTCGACAAGCGTTGCGCCAGCACCGTCTCGGCATAATCGTCGACGGCCGAGAGCGGCATGGTGGGCGAGCTCAGCGCCAGGAAGATGATCGGCGAATCCGCCGGGTTCACCTTGCGCAGCACCGGTGGGTCGGGCAGGTCCGGCGGCAGTTTGCGCAGCGAGCCGGCGATGGCCGACTGCACGTCCTGGGCGGCGGCATCGATATTGCGGTCGAGGTCGAACTGCAGCGTGATCTGGGTCGAGCCCTGGCTGCTGGTCGAGGTCATCGAATCGATGCCGGCGATGGTGGAGAACTGATTCTCCAGCACCGTTGCCACCGCCGAGGCCATGGTCTTTGGATCGCCGCCCGGCAGCTTGGCCGAGACCGTTATTGTGGGAAAATCGACATTGGGCAGCTCGCTGACCGGCAGGCTGAAATAGCCGATCGTGCCGAAGATGAGCACCGCGATCATGAGCAGACTGGTCATGACCGGCCGCTTGATGAACGGCAGCGACGGATTCATCTAGCCCGCCGTATTCTTGACGTCGACCTTGACGCCCGGCGCCAGGCGAAGCTGGCCGTCGGTCACCACCTTGTCGCCGGCCTTCACCCCATCGGAAACAACCACGCGGCCGCCATCTTCATAGGCGACCTTGACCGGCGCCACGGAAACGGTGCCGTCGGGCATCAGGAGATAGACGTACTGGCCATCCTGGCCCTGGTTGACCGCTTCCTTCGGCATCATCAGGGCTTCGTCGATGGTCTGCAGCAGGATGTTCACATCCACGAGCTGGCCCGGCACGAGCTTGAGATCGGCATTGTCGAACTCTGCCTTCAGCGTGATCGTGCCGGTCGTCGTATCGACCGCGTTGTTGATGAAGTCGACCTTGCCGACCAACGGCGTTGCGTTGCTGTCGCCGGGAATCGTGATCGTGACCAGAAGCTTGTTCCTCGCCATGCGCTTCTGCAGCGAGGGCAGGTCCTGCTGGGGCAGCGAGAAGTCCACGGCGATCGGCTGCAGCTGGTTGATCACCACCAGTGCGCCGGTATCGTTGGCCTTCACCAGATTGCCGGGGCGCACCAGGATCTTGCCGGTCTTGCCGTCGAGGGGCGAGCTGATCTCGGTATAGCTCACCTGCAGCTTGGCGATATCGATGGCGGCGTGGTCGGCGACGATGGCCGCCGACAGAACCTTGGTCTGCGCGTTGGCGGTTTCCTGCTGCTGGGCGGTGGCGAAACCCTTCTTCGCCAGATCGGTGAAGCGCTGCAGATCGGCTTGCGCATTGGCGAGGTTGGCCTGGTCGCGCACCAGTGCGGCTTCCGCCTGTTTTACCTGCGCCTGGAACAGGGCTGGATCGAGGCGGAACAGCAGATCGCCCTTGTGCACCATCTGGCCTTCGCTGAAGGGTGCCTCCACGATGCGGCCATCGACCTGGGATTTCACCTGCACCGTGGCATCGATGCTGACGGTGCCGATGGTGTGGCCGCGGACTTCGAAGGGTCCACTGACGACCGATGCGATCATGACCGGTGCGGCAACCGCCGTTGCCAGCTGGGCCTTCTCGGCACCGGTCGCCGGCGTGCGGTTCGAATATACAACATAGCCCGCCGCCATCACGGCAGCGATCAGCGCCAGGCCCAGAACGGCTCTCGTTCCGCCCTTGTTACTCAACAGTTTGCTCCACGAACGTCCTGCAATAGCCGCAACCTCAGCGCATCCGGCCTTTCAGCCATGATCCCGCGCGGTGGTTCACGCAATGCCCCTTAATGTCCCGATGCGACTTGCGGTACCGCGGGTTGCGTCTGCCTTCCGCGCTAGGCGAAGGCCGATCCGAACCCTGCCATACTGTAAAGGAGCGGCCCGCGCCATGCCAAGTTTACCTCCATTCCGATGCCTAAAATCGCGGTAACCATATGTCCGGCATGGCCAAACGGCGTTGCACGCCGCTGCGATAATCACAAACTTCCCGGGTGCCTTCGCCCAAAGTCACCGCGCCGATACCAGGGTACGGTTCGCTTTCCTGCTTTGCCCGCGGGGGCTTGATCGAGATTATCGGCGCCACAACTATAACAGCCATCGCGCCATTCAAGGTTGATGCGACATTCGAAGGGCCAGGGGGCCTTTCGTCACACCAGATAAGGGAGTTCCTGATGAAGCTTTATTACAGCCCCGGTGCCTGCTCGCTCTCGCCGCATATCGCGTTGAACGAGGCCGGCCTGTCCTTCGATTCAGAGACGGTCGATCTTGCCGCCAAGAAGACCAAGTCCGGCGCGGATTATCGCGCCATCAACCCGAAAGGTGCAGTGCCGGCCCTGCAGCTCGATAACGGCCAGGTGCTGACCGAAGGCTCGGCCATCGTGCAGTACATCGCCGATCAGAAGCCGGCGACCAAGCTGGCGCCTGCCCCCGGTACGCTGGAGCGCTATCGTCTGCAGGAATGGCTGAACTACATCGCCTCCGAGATTCACAAGGGCTTCAGTCCCTTGTTCAACCCCAAGGCGAGCGATGAGTGGAAGCAGGTCATCAAGGATCAGCTCGGCACGAAGTTCGACTATCTGAGCAAGCAGCTTCAGGGAAAGGACTATCTGATGGGGGCGTTCAGCGTTGCTGACGCCTATCTCTATACGATCCTGACCTGGAGCAAGCATATGGCCATCGACATGGCCAAATGGCCGACCTTGGCCAGCTATATGGAGCGCATGGCCGCCCGGCCGGCGGTCAAGGCGACGCTGGAGGCTGAAGCCAAGGCCAAGGCGAGCTAACAGCGCGTCGGAACAGCGGCCCAGCCCCGGATAGGCCAAGGCACAATCCGGGCTGGGCCGTTTCTTTTTTGCAACAGGTGCTGGGATAATCTCGATTGCGGCAGCCCGACCGCTTGACTGTAAGTAAGTAATTACTAAGTTGCCGCGCCATGGCGATTAAACGCATGGATGCAGCTGATCGGCGCACGGCAATCGTGGAGATGGCCACGCCTCTCTTCGCGCGCCGGGGCTTTGCCGGCACCACCACCAAGGAAATCGCGGAAGCGGCCGGCGTGTCGGAAGCCCTGCTGTTCCGCCATTTCCCGACGAAGGCCGCCCTTTATGAGGAGATCCTGCAGACCGGCTGCCAAGGCGATCCCGACCTGATCCAGCTGGCAGCCCTGCAGCCCTCGACGGCCACCCTGGTCCTGATGACCCAGGTGATGTTCCACCATCTCGTGCTGGGAGAGTTCGGCGAACAGACGACGATCCAGACGCGCCAGCGCCTGAACCTGCAGAGCCTGCTGGAAGACGGCGAATATGCCCGGATTCTGATGTCCCATATCGCCAAGAAGATCATGCCCGTCTTCACCGCCAGTATCGCTGCGGCGCGCAGTGCCGGCGATCTGGTCGATAACGGCATCGATCCGGTGAATGCCTTCTGGCTGTCACAGCATGTGGCGGCACAAATGGCCTATGGCCGGCTTTGCGGCCCTTCGGTTTTTCCCTATGAGGGCGAAATCGAGCAGGTGGTGGGACAAGCCATTCGCTTCGTGCTGTCGGGCATCGGCTTGAAGGGCGAGGCGATCGAGGCCAATTACGATCCCAAGCAACTGGCGGCTTTGTGCCAGTCGGGGAAATTCACTTCCGCGGCCGCGGACGGTGCGCTGGCCAGCCAGGCGGCGGAATAGGGAGCGCGTTCGACGATGGATATGCGGGTAACCAACAAGCCGGAAGACGTACCGGCCGAAAACACCAGCCAGACTCGTCCGCGCCCGCGGCGGCGGCGCCTTGTCATGTGGCTGGTGATCGTCGGCCTGGCGCTTGTCGTGTTCCTGGGCGCAATGGTGGGCTTCGATCTGTTCCGCCAGAAGATGATCGCGCAATTCTTTGCCAGCAACGTCCCGCCGCCGGTGCCGGTGAGCGCTGTCGTCGCCACGAGCGAATCGATTTCCGATTATCTCGACGGCATCGGCAGCGTTGTCGCCGTGCATCAGGTGTCGGTGGCGCCGGAGGTAGCCGGACGCATCACCAAGATCCTGTTCGAATCGGGTGCGGAGGTGAAGGCGGGCGATCCGCTGGTGCAGCTGAACGACGATCCGGAGCGTGCCGATCTCGCGAACTTTCAGGCACTCGCCAATATCGCCACGCTGACGCTTGGCCGCTCGCACCAGCTCGCCGCCCAGCAATATGCGGCCCAGCAGACGGTGGACCAGAACAAGAGCGCCTTGCAGGTCGCCCAGGCGAATATCGCGCGGGCACAGGCGATGATCGACCAGAAGCTGGTGAAGGCGCCTTTCACTGGCCAGCTCGGCGTCCGCCAGGTGGATGTCGGCCAGTATCTCAGCGCCGGCACAACGATCGTCACGCTGACCGATCTCGATACGCTGCATGTGAACTTCACTTTGCCCGAGCAGGCACGCGCCGCACTTGCCATCGGCCAGCCGGTGGAATTCCGCGTCGACGCCTTTCAGAGCCGCGTCTTCAAGGCGATACTGACCACGATCGAGCCGCAGATCGATCCGACGACGCGCAACATCAAGATCCAGGCGACCCTGGACAATCCGGGCCATCTGCTGCTGCCGGGCATGTTCGCCGCGGCGCGCGTGCAGCTGCCGGCCCAGCCCAACATCCTGACCGTACCGGAAACCGCCGTCGATTATTCGGCCTATGGCGAGTCCGTCTATGTCCTGCACGAGGACGGCAAGACCAAGGACGGCAAGCCGAAATACAAAGCCGTGCAGACCTTCGTCAAAACCGGAACCCGGCGCGACGGCAAGATCGCCATCCTGGACGGGGTCAAGGCCGGCGAACTGGTGGTGAATGCAGGCCAGGTCAAGCTGCAGAACGGCGCCGAGGCGGTCGTGACCGGCGTCGGCGATCTGTTCAAGCCCTCTACCACGCCCAATAACTAGGCGATCGCGCCCACAGGACGATCGATCATCATGCGCTTTACCGACCTGTTCATCCGCCGGCCCGTTCTGGCCACCGTCGTCAGCCTGCTGATCCTGCTGATCGGCTTGCGCTCGTTTTTTGACCTGCCGATCCGCCAGTATCCGCGGCTGGAAAACACGGTCATCACCGTCACCACCGCCTATCCAGGCGCCTCGGCCGATCTGATGCAGGGATTTATCACCCAACCCATCGAGCAGGTGGTGGCGTCGGCCGAGGGCATCGACTACATGACCTCGTCCTCGACCCAGGGCACAAGCACCGTCACGGCCTATATCAAGCTGAACTACGACCCCAACAAGGCGCTGACGGATGTGATGTCCAAGGTGAACCAGGTGAAATACCTGATTCCCAAAGAAGCCAACGATCCGGTCATCCTGAAGTCGACGGGGGAGACGACCGATATCATGTATATCGGGTTTTCCAGCCCGCAGCTTTCCGGTGCGGCCATCACCGACCATCTCTCGCGCGTGGTGCAGCCGGAGCTCGCCACCGTCGATGGCGTGGCACAGGCGGAAGTCCTGGGCGGCCAGACCTTCGCCATGCGGGTGTGGGTCGATCCCCTGCGCATGGCGGCGCGCGGCGTGACCGCCGACGATCTGGCAGCGGCGATCCAGAGCAACAACTTCCAGTCGGCGCCCGGCCAGGCCAAGGGCTATTTCACCGTCACCAATGTGACGGCCGATACGGGCCTCACCAGCCTGGATCAGTTCAAGCAGATGGTGGTCAAAGCCAAGGATGGCAGCCTGGTGCGCCTGGGCGATATCGCCACTATCGATCTGGGTGCGCAAGCGACCAATTCCTCGGTGATGATGAGCGGCCAGGGAGCGGTCTTCATCGGCATCCAGTCGACGCCAACCGGCAACCCGCTGACCATCGTGCGCGATGTGCGCGCCATGGTTCCGACCATCGAGCGCAGCCTGCCGCCGACGGTGAAGATGAACATCGTCTATGACTCGACCAAGTTCATCAATTCCTCCATCAACGAGGTGATCCACACGCTGCTCGAGGCGCTGAGCATCGTGGTGGTCGTCATCTTCCTGTTCCTCGGCACCTTCCGCTCGGTCGCCATTCCCGTGGTCACCATCCCGCTATCGCTGGTGGGCGCCTGCATGATCATGCTGGCGTTGGGCTTCAGCTTGAACCTTTTGACGCTGCTGGCCATGGTGCTGGCCATCGGCCTGGTGGTCGACGACGCCATCGTGGTGGTGGAAAACATCTATCGCCATATCGAGGAGGGCAAGACGCCCATCGAGGCGGCGGTGATCGGCGCGCGCGAGATCGTCGGGCCGGTGATCGCCATGACCATCACGCTCGCCGCCGTCTATGCGCCCATCGGGTTCTTGTCCGGCCTGACCGGCGCGCTGTTTCGCGAGTTCGCCTTCACCCTTGCCGGCGCCGTCATCATCTCCGGCATCATCGCCGTCACGCTGTCGCCGATGATGTGCTCCATGCTGCTGACGCACGACATGTCCAATGGCTGGTTTGCCAAGCGGATCGACCGTTTCTTCTCCGCGGTCACGCGCTGGTATGGCCGTCGCCTGGTGGCCTCGCTGGATTACCGGCCGGTCACCTACATGTTCGCCTGCGCCATCCTGGCCGCGGTCGCTTTCCTGTTCACCCATTCCAGTGCCGAGCTGGCGCCGCCCGAGGACCAGGGCGTGATCTTTGCCGTGGGCAAGGGTCCGCAATATTCCAACCTCGACTACACCGACATCTACAGCAAGCAGCTGGATGCGATCTATCGCTCCTACCCCGAGACCGACGCAACATTCGTGCTCAGCGGGTATAGCGGCCTGAACAGCAGCATTTCCGGCATGATCCTGAAGCCCTGGGATCAGAGGAAGCGCAGCGTCGACACGCTGACGCCGCTGGTCCAGGCGCAGCTATCGAATATCGCCGGCATGAGCGTCTTCGCCTTCAACCTGCCGCCCTTGCCGGGTTCCAGCGGCGGCCTGCCGGTGCAGATGGTGATCAGCTCGACATCAGGCTATGACCAGGTCTTCAAGATGATGGAGGCGATCAAGAAGAAGGCCCGTGAAAGCGGCATGTTCATCGTCATCGACAGCGACCTGGATTACAACAGCCCCGTCGTGCATGTGCGCATCGACCGCTCCAAGGCCAATGACCTCGGCATCACCATGCAGACCATCGGTGACACGCTGGCCTTGCTGGTGGGTGAGAACTACGTCAACCGCTTCAACTTGAATGGCCGCTCCTACGAGGTGATCCCGCAGGTTCCACGTTCCGACCGGCTGACGCCGCAATCGCTCGCGCGATATTTCGTCAAGACCAGCAGCGGCGATTCCGTGCCGCTGTCGACCGTGGTCACGGTCGAGACCGGCATCGATCCGAACGCGCTATCGCAATACAACCAGCTCAACTCCGCGACATTTTCGGCGGTGCCGATGCCGGGCGTGACCATGGGCAAGGCCGTCGCCTTCCTGGAACAAACGGCCAAGCAGGTTCTGCCAGCCGACTTTGCCCATGATTATCTGTCGGAATCGCGCCAGTACGTGCGCGAGGGTAATCAGCTTTCCATCACCATCATCTTCGCCCTGATCATCATCTATCTGGTGCTCTGCGCACAGTTCGAGAGCCTGCTCGACCCCCTGGTGATCCTGATCAGCGTGCCGATGTCGATGTGCGGGGCCTTGCTGCCGCTGTTCATGGGGCTGGCCACCCTGAACGTCTATACCCAGGTCGGCCTGGTCACATTGATCGGGCTGATCAGCAAGCATGGCATTCTGATGACCGAATTTGCCAACCAGCTTCAGCGCCATGAGAAGCTCGACAAGAGAACCGCCATCGAGCGCGCCGCCCAGGTTCGGCTGCGCCCTATCCTGATGACCACGGCGGCGATGGTGGTGGGCCTCGTGCCGCTGCTGCTGGCAAGCGGCGCCGGTGCCGCCAGCCGTTTCAGTATCGGCATCGTTATTGTCTCAGGGATGTCCATCGGTACTTTGTTCACGTTGTTTGTTCTGCCCGCGGTCTATACGCTGCTGGCCACGGACCACCGGGCGGCGGCGGCCAACAAGCGGGCCTCGACGTTTGCCAGCATCGAGGCGGCGGAATGAGCGGGCTAAGCTTGTGGACACCACGAGGGATGGCCGCGGGAGAATTCGGCCCCCTGGATGTCAGCCCCGGGGATGCCAGATGGGGCGATTTAAGATGGGGCGACAGGAGGGCCGGCCGGTAACCATGCGCGCGACACTGCTTCTGAGCACCGCTCTGATTTGCCTGCCCCTGCTGAATGCCTCGGCCCAGAGCATCGAAGATTCGATGGCCAAGGCCTATGGCACCAACCCGACGCTCACCGCCGAACGCGCCCAGCTGCGGGTCATCGACGAAAATCTGCCCCAGGCCGAAGCGCTGCGCCGTCCGACCGTGTCGGGCCAGGGCGATGTCGGCGTTGCCTATGAAGAAACAAACTCCGACGTGATCGGTAACGGCAGTTTCGAGCCGCGCGATGTGTCCGTCGGCGTCACCCAGCCGATATGGACCGGCGGGCGGGCCGATGCCGCCATCAGCCAGGCCGAATATCAGGTCCGCGCCGAGCGCGCCAATCTGCTGAATGTCGAGGAGACGGTGCTGCTGCAGGCCGCAACAGCCCATCTCGACGTGGTGCGCGACCAGGCGCTGCTCGATCTCGCCATCAACAACGTCAAGGTCTTGACCCAGAACCTGAACGAGACCAAGGCGCAGCTTGCGGTGGGCGTGGCCACCAACACGGATCTGGCGCAAGCCCAGGCCTCGCTCGCCCAGGGCATCGCCAGCCAACAGCAGGCCGAGGCGAACCTGACGAACTCCCGTGCCGAATACCTGCAGGCGGTGGGCGAGATGCCGGGCACGCTGACCCAGCCGCCGGTGGTGGCAAACCTGCCGCCGAGCCAGGATACGGCGATCAAGCTGGCGACCCAGAACAATCCGGCGGTGCTGACCGCGCAGGCGAACGAACAGGCGGCGCGCGCCGGCATCGATCTGGCCTCGGCCAATCTGATGCCCTCGCTCGGCGTCAGCGGCCAGTTGCTGCATCAAGAAGACCAGCAACTCGGCGGCCTGCGCACGGACAGCGCGCAAGTATTGCTGACGTTGACCGTGCCGCTGTATCAGGCGGGCGCGGAATATTCCAAGGTGCGCCAGGCCAAGGAAAGCTATGGCGAGACCCGCAACCAGATCGACGTGGCGGCCCGCAACGCCACCTTCGATGCGACCCAGGCCTGGCAGAGCTATCAAGCCAATCTCGCCAATACCAGCTCGTTCGAGACCCAGGTGAAGGCGAACATCATCGCCTATCAGGGCACGGTGGAAGAGCAGCGGGTGGGTACGCGCACGACCCTCGACGTGCTGAACGCCCAGCAGGCGCTTTATACGGCGGAATCCAACGTCACCACCGCCCAGCATGACGCGGCGGTCAATGCCTATCAATTGAAGGCCGCGATCGGCGAGATGACGGCGCTGGCCATGAACCTGCAGGTCCAACGCTACGATCCCACGCAGCACTACAACCAGGTGCACGACCAGTGGATCGGGACCGAGCCACCCTCGACTCCCTAGAGCAAGATCGGATCAGGTTGAAGCAACCAGATCCGTGAATCTTGCTCTAGATTATTTGAATAGCGGCTGATTCACGCCTCAAGTTGATTCAACTTGAGGCGATCAGACGCCGAGGACTCGCTTCGGGTTCGCTTCTACTCCGCCAACTTCCCGCTGCCGGGCTGGGGTACCAGCGCCAGGCGCGCGCTTCTTCCCGCCAGCCATTCGCCGGCGACCACTACCAGACCGCTGGCGATGATGATGGCCGCCCCCAGGAAGACACCGTGGCGGGGAACATCGCCCCAGACGATATAGGAAAGGGCGAAAGCCCAGATCAACGAGCTGTATTCGAAGGGGGCGACCAGCGAGGCGGGCGCCAGGCGGAAGCCCTCGAACAGAAGATACTGGCCGCCCGCCCCCGCCAGCCCGATGCCGGCCATGAGCAGGATCGCGGTCCAGCTTGGCGTCGTCCACACCCAGGGCAGGGTGAAGGCGCAGAAGACGACAAAGGCGCCGTTTGAAAACAGCATCTGCATGATGGTCGTCTCGGTGCGGCTGATCTGGCGCACGAGAATGTTGGAATAGGCCCAGAGCAACGCTGCCGCCAACACGAGCACGACCGGCCAGCCAAAGGCCATGCCGCCTGGCGCACAGGCTACCACCACGCCGACGAAACCGAGCGACGTGCCCGCCCAGCGCTGCCAGCCCACCTTCTCGTCCAGCAGAAAGACCGACAGCACCGTGATCATCATCGGTGCGGCGAAAGTAAATGGTGACCATCTCGGCCAGCTGCAGGTGGCGCGAAGCGGTGTAGTAGCAAAGCCAGGCCGCCAGGATGATCGCGCCCCGCAACAGCAGCGGCAGCTTGCTGCGCGAGGCGATGACCTCGCGCACCAGCGGCCGCCGGCCGATGGCCAGCACCAGCAGCATGATGGTGATGCTGCGCATGAACAGAAGCTCGGGAATGGCGTAGTCGGTGGCGAGCCATTTCACCGCCGCGTCCTGGCCCGAGAACATGAAATAGGCGCCGGTCGCCAGCAGAATGCCGGCCATGCGCGGCGAGCGCGCGTTGAGACGGTCAGCGATCATGGGCGAGCAATCATAGGCGGGCGATCATGACAAGAACACCAGGCCGCCGGGCAAGACCCGCCGGGCGGGCATCCATTCGAATGGGAGCAGGGAATACAATCACGTTTCTACTGGCTCGACATACGCAAGCCCGATGTTAGCGCCTGGCCGCCCTTTGCGGGGAAATGATTCGCCTTATGCGGCCCGCTTCAGGCCGATAGCCGCATCGCCTTTTGTCGTGCGGCCTCGGCGGCCGGACCATCGCCCAGCCTGCCCAGCACCTCGGCATAATCGCGCCAGCTCACGGCACTCGATGGTTTCAGCGCCACCCGCTCCGCCAGCAGCGCGCGAGCCAAGGGCCAGCGCTGCAGCGCCGAGGCATGCTGCGATCAGCGTCTGGGTAAACAGGTCGCGCTGGGCGTGGCTGCCGCCGATGCGCCAGATCGTCATAGCGCACCGGCAGCAACAGATCGACGTGCGCCTGCATGATCGCCCTGGGCAAAGGCGGTGATGGCGCGCACCACCGCCTGGCCCAGCTGCTGCGTGATGTCGCGGTTGGTTCCCTTTTGCGCGGCGATGTAATGGGCGATGGAGCGGTCGAGCTGTCGCTGCACGCGCTGCGATCCTTCAGCCCGCCGGCGACCATGGCGATATGGGCATCGTTGAACACCAGCATGTGGGTTTCGAGATGCGCGTACCAATGCTCGCGCAGGCCCTGCCAGCGATCGCCGACGTCGATACCGGCAAGCTGCAGGCGCCAGAGCAGGGCGGCGGCATCCACCAGATCGAGCAGCGCTGCGGAGGGCGTGCCGCGGACATGCTGGTCATAGATCTCCAGCACCTCGTCCAGCCGGCCGCGTTCGATCAGGAACAGGCTCAGATGCCACCATTGATGGACGGCGAGCGCCGGCGCCTGCTGCCAGTGCGGCTGCATGTCGTTGAGGAAGGCGATGCCTTCCTGCTGGCGGCCTTCCATCTCCATCACATGGGCCAGCGCATGCACGCCCCATGTGTCGGCGGGATTGACCGCGATCGCGGCGCGAGCCGCCGCCTCCGCGCCGCGGTAATCGCCGCATTCCTCGAGCCCGAAGGCATGCATGCTCTTGATGAAGCCGGTCAGATCGTCGCCATCGCCCCAGGCCGGCAGCACGCGCGCCGGGGAATCGCGCAGATTGGCCGCATCGCCCAGATAGAAATAGGTGTCATGGGCAAAGCGCAGGGCCCAGATGTCGTGGGGCTGGTGGATCAGGATCTGCTCCCAGATCGCCGCCGCACCCCGGATATCGCCGGCATGCCAGGCTTCGAAGGCGGCGACATGGGCGCGTTCCCACCCGCTCATCGTCGGCTTCGCTTTCTCGATGGCGGCCCGGCAGGCGGCAAGGCCGGGGCTGGCCTTCTCGGTTTCGCCGGAGAGCAGCCGCAGGACGCCGTTCAGCACATGGCCGAAGGCAAAGCCTTCATCCTTCTCGGCCGCGCCGTTCAACGTCGCGACCGGATCGCCATGCCAGCCGAGATATTCGCGGGCCGCCTGGTTCAGCGCTGCCTTGCTCGCGGCCTGGTTCGTCGTCAGCGGCAGTGATCCGAGATCGAGAGGCATGACGCAGCACTCCTTTGCCGCGAAGGCGGCTCTGGCCATGCTGCGGGATGCGACTCTGGCAGCCGCGAGCCGGCGGCCGCCGTCAAAATCGCTGGCTTGCTGCGGTGGCGGCAGCGAATTCCTGTAGTCTTCGCCGCCGGGAAACCATTTCGGCAGGCCATTCCGGGGCAACCGCCTCCAGCCGGCCGGTGTTGATCGATGCCGCGATCAGGCCGAATCCGTGCGCAAACAGAGGGGCATGACCAGCGACAGCGAAAAGACGATTCCAGCGGGCGGCCGTGTTCCGCTGGTCAAGATCCTGGGCCCGGGCCTTATCACCGGCGCCTCCGACGACGATCCCAGCGGCATTGCAACCTATTCCCAGGCCGGCGCCCAGTTCGGCTACAGCCTGACCTGGACCCTGCTGCTGACCTATCCGCTGATGGCGGCGATCCAGGAGATCAGCGCGCGCATCGGCCGCGTCACCGGTCTCGGCATCGCCGGCAATATCCGCCGCTACTATCCGCGCCCGCTGCTCTATTCGCTGGTCGGCCTGGTGCTGATTGCCAATGTCATCAATCTCGGCGCCGATCTCGGCGCCATGGGGGCCGGCGTCCAAGCTTCTGATCGGCGGCCCCGCCTTTCTCTACGTCGCGGCCTTCGGCGTGGCTTCGGTGCTGCTGGAAATCTTCATGCGCTATTCGCGCTATGTCTCGGTGCTGAAATGGCTCAGCCTCTCGCTGCTCGCCTATGCCGCCACCGCCTTCATCGTCGATGTGCCCTGGTCGACCGTGGCGCTGCGCACCGTGCTGCCGCATATCGTCTGGAAGACCGACTACTTCATCACCGTCGTCGCTGTCTTCGGCACCACCATCAGCCCCTATCTGTTCTTCTGGCAGGCGGAGACCGAGGTCGAAGACCAGCAGGAGCGGCCCGGCGCCGAGCCGCTGGCCGAGGCACCCGACCAGGCGCGCGAGGAAATCCGCCGCATCGAGATCGATACATATTTCGGCATGGGCATTTCCAACCTCGTCGCGCTGTTCATCGTCGTCACCACCGCCGCGACGCTGAACGTCCATGGCATCACCGATATCCAGACCTCGGCCGATGCGGCCAAGGCGCTGCGCCCGCTGGCCGGCGATTTCGCCTTCGTCATCTTCGCGGCCGGCATCATCGGCACGGGATTGCTGGCGCTGCCGGTGCTGGCGGGCTCGGCCGCCTATGCGCTGGGCGAGGCGCTGGCCTGGCCGGTCGGCCTGGCGCGCCAGTGGTATCAGGCCCGCGCCTTCTACGCGACGATCGCCGTCGCCACGGCCCTTGGCGTGGTGATGAATTACCTGCCCATCGATCCGATGAAAATGCTGTTCTGGAGTGCGGTGATCAACGGCGTTGCCGCCGTTCCCATCATGGCCATGATGATGCTGATCGGCACGCGGCGCGAAAGTAATGGGCCGCTTCACCTTGCCGCCGGCGCTGCGCTGGCTGGGCTGGCTTGCGACATGCGGTGATGGCGATCGCAGCCCTGGCGATGATCGCAAGCTGGCTGGTCTGATGGCGAAGAGCTGAAACGAAAACGCGGCCGGCAGAGTGCCGGCCGCGCTGTCGCTGCGATGGGCGTATTCCCTCAAGCTTACTGAGCGTGTTCCCCCAGCTTACTGAGCGTGTTCCAACGTCAGCACGCCGATACCGCCGGCGATGTTCAACCCTTGCATGCCTTCCACGCTCAGCGGCTGCAGGGCGACGGTGTTGTTGGAACCGCCGATCAGCGCATTGGCGCCGACGCCGAGGCCGATAGCCACGGCCGCCGACACGCCACCGTAATCGCCGGTGAGCGCGCCCGGCCCGACATAATTGCTGGGCGCAACGACGCCCCAGATGATCACGCCGTTCTGCTGATAGCCGATATCGATGCCGTATTTCTTGACGGTGCCCTTGTAATGGTCGAGCGGATGGCCGCTGCCGGCGTCATAGACGCAGGTGATGTCGCGCGAGGAACCGAAGATGAAACTGATATTGCCGGCAACATCGCATTTCAGGAACCCGGCCTTGACGCCATTGGCGTCAGCAGTGCCGGCCGCGACGCCAAGCGCCAGGGCCATGGCGGCGCCGGCGACAAATTTGGTTCTCAGGGACATGGATCGATCTCCTTCTGGGTGGAAAGTAAAGTGAGTAAGGAATGGCGCGGCGGCTGAAGCCCCGCTCGTTCAGTCCTGGTTGACTGGCAATCGTGCTGGACGGTTTGGCTCAGTCGCCCTCGGTCAGCACCTGGCCTTCGCGATTCCAAACCACGAAGACAGGCTGGCCGTTCAACATGGCCGAGGCGTGCCACGCACTGTCACAGCCCTTGGCCAGAATCTTGATCTGGGTGTAGCCCGCCTGCTGCATGGCACGGGTTGCATCCTCAGCCGTGGTGGCATTGACCGGATCGGTGGACGCACAGGCCGCCAGCGCGTCGTTCACCACGGGGCGCACGGAAAACACGCCGGTGGCAAGCGCCAGCGAAGCGGCGAACAAAATCGCCGAGGAACGAATCGTCTTGGAAATCATGGCCGAAGCTCCTTCTTAGCTGCTTGAATAGGCTTGAGTTACAGCTTGAATACGTCTGGACAAAACCTTGCAACGACTCTGGCCGCCCGCCGGCAACCCTCGCGGCCGTCAAGCGCGGCCATGAGACTAACAATCCAATGATTAAAGCGTTCCCACCGCCACCAGGTGAATAGATAACCTGCGGATCCAGGATTTTAGCGTGGCCATTTAATAGCCAACCAGGGCAAACCGGCCAAGACGGCTCGGCGGGCGAAAACGGGGTTTGAAGTTGGGTTTAAGGCCCGATCAGGGCCTGGGCCGAAGAATCAGGCGGCAGCGCGGCGGGAAAGGTCGGCTGCAATATGGGCCGACGCCGGCTGGCGATGGCGGTTCACCACCATGCGATCATGCAGCATTTCGATGGTCTGCCGCCCGGTGCTGGTGAACAGGAAGGGCAGCAGGCCATGCAGCATGCAGGCAAGCCCGGCCAGGATCATGCGGCTGCCGAAGAAGCTGGCGGAGCCCATATGCTCGACATAAGTCTCGCCAACGGAAGCGGGATGATCGGTGAACAGCGACATCGAAAACTCCTGCCGGGAACGTCCTCTTGCCCAGTGATAATCGGCCAATTCGCCCGGCAAGATTTTGCTATTTTTCGCGCCAATATCATTCTTATTGGAATAAATTACCCTACATATCTCGATTGAGGGTATGATTTGGCATGTCTCTGGATAAATTCGACCGGCGCCTGCTGGCGCTGTTGCAGGAAAATGCCGCCCTTTCGGTAAACGAGCTGGCCGAGAAGGTCGGGCTTTCGCCCTCGCCCTGCTGGCGGCGGATCCAGAAGCTGGAGGCCGAGGGCTATATCCGCGCCCGCGTCTGCCTGCTCGACCCGCGCAAGCTCAATCTTGGGGTCACCGTCTTTGCCGCCATCCGGACCAATCAGCACAACGCCCAATGGCTCGAAGCGTTTTCCCGCGCCGTGGTCGGCATTCCCGAGATCGTCGAGGTCTATCGCATGAGCGGCCAGATCGACTACATGCTGCGCATCGTCGTGCCGGATATCGACGCCTATGACCGGGTCTACAAGAAACTGATCGCCGCCATCGAGCTCTACGATGTCAGCTCGACCTTCGCCATGGAGATGCTGAAATCGACGACCATCCTGCCGTTGGAGTACGCGTGAGAGGCTAGCTCTTCGCCTCGAGGCCCATGAGCAGCCTTATCTCCGTCCCGGGACGGCGCGGCTCCACTTCGATTTCCGCATCGAGTTGTCTCGCCAGCGCGTTGACGATGCGCATGCCCAGCCCCTTGCCGGTTTTCGGATCGAAACCCTGGGGCAGGCCGATACCTTCATCGCGCACCGAAATGACGATGCGCCCATCGGCGATTTGGCTGAGGCCGACCCAGATGCGCGCCGAGGCCCCTTCGCGATAGGCATGCTTGGCGGCATTGGCGATCAGCTCGTTCACCAGCAACGCGGTCGAGATGGCGCGCGCCGTGGAGATCTCGATCCCGGGAATAACCTCGGCGATGACCGTGCAGTTCGCGGCCACCGCGTCCACATCCTTGCAGAGATCGGTGAGATAGGCGCCGAGATCGAGCAATTCGATCTTGGCCGTCTGGTTCAGCCGCTGATGCACCCGCGCGATCGCCGAGATGCGGCCGGCCGCTTCCTGCAGATGGCGGCGCACCTCGGGCTGCTCGGCGCCATCGCCCTGCAGGCGCAGGAAGCTGATGACGAGCTGCAGGCTGTTCTTGACCCGGTGGTCGACCTCGCGCAGCAGCACCTCGTGACGGGCAAGTGCGGCTTTCAGGTCGCGCTCGAAGCGCTGGCGCTCGATGGCCATGCCCAGGATGTTCGCCGCCCCCTGCAGGAAAGACAGATCGTATTCGGTGAACTGGCCGGGCGAGCGGCTATCGACCTCCAGCACGCCGAAGGGTTCATGGTCGCCCTGCAGGATCACATTGATGGCGCGGTGAATGCCGTGCTCCAGCAGCAGCTCGGGCGTGCGGAATCGATTTTCATTTCCGAGATGGTTGGAGATGACGGGTTTGCCGGTGCGCAGCGCGAAGCCGCCGGGTGATTCGTAATCGGCGCCGATGGTGGCATTGCCGACGATGCCCGGCTCCCACCCCACGCCGGCGCGTACCAGCAGACGATTTTGCGCCGGCAGATACTCCAGCACCTTGCTGAATTCCGCCCGCATACCCTCAGCCGCCAGCATGGCGGCGCGGTCGATCAGCGCATCGAAGGCTGCGCCCTGAAGTGCCGTCACGCCCAGCTCGGCCAATATCTCCTGCTGGCGCACCCGCAGCATGAGCGAGCCATCGTCCTTCTTCGGCGCGGCGGAAGCCTGTTCGATCACGGGTTCCTCCGACATCGCTTCGACCCTTCAATCGCCCCTTCTGCCGCCCCGTCAGCCACCGCGCTTTCGAGCGCCCCGGGCGGCACTATGTCACGTCAATTCTGAATCGGATCGGCGCCGTTTCCGGCCGCCAGAAATGGGCGCCGTGGGGCCACCCGCCGCTTGGATTAGACCGGAACATTTGCCCAACGCAAGCGTTAAGACAACATGCCCCCTTTCATGCAGCAGCAGCCGGGCCAGACCCGCGACGGCGGCCCCATGCCGGCCACGATTCTGGTGGTGGAGGACGAAGTCCTGATCCGCCTGATGATCACCGAATACCTGCGTGAATTCGGCTATACTGTGCTGGAAGCGAGGAATGGCGATGAGGCAGCCAAGCTGCTGCATGGCGGCGACCAGGTCGACGTCGTCTTCAGCGATGTGCGCATGCCCGGCAGAATCGACGGTCTGGCTCTGGCGAAATGGATCGCCCGCAACAGGCCTGGAATCGGCGTGCTTCTGACTTCCGCCTATGTGGCGCCTGCCGATCTGGCCGATAGCGGGGCTGCAGTCAGCGGCCTGCTGCGCAAACCCTATACGCCGGGCGAGGTTTTGAACCGCATCCGCGACCTCACGGGCGAGGCTGCCTGACAGCCCGGGCCGTTCGGGCTTGCGAAACCCTCTCAGAATTTCACTAGGTTTTCCGCGGCGAGTGGGGCAACAGTAGCCCCATCGGACCATCGTTTTGCGCCAGCCTATGGAGTACCCCTCATGGACGCGCTGAAGCAGCAGATCGTGCAACGCCTGCCCTATCTGCGCCGCTATGCCAGAGCGCTCACCGGCTCGCAGGCCGTCGGCGATCAGTACATTCGCGGCTGCCTGGAAACGCTGCTGCAGGAGCCCAAGGCGATCACCGCCTCGGGCAACCTCTCTGTCCAGCTCTTCCGGCTGTTCCACCGCTTCGCCGACACGGTTCAGACCTCGACCGACGATATTGCCACACTCGCCGATCCGGTGGAGCGGCGCGTGGGCGAGCGGCTGATCGCGCTGGCCCCGCGCGACCGCCAGGCGCTGCTGCTCGTCCATCAGGAGGGGTTCTCGCCGGCCGAGGCGGGCGAGATCCTGGGCATGAGTGCCGCTGACGTCAGCCGGCATATGGACGAAGCGTGGGGCAATCTGAAGCGTCAGGCCACGACCCGCGTGCTGATCATCGAGGACGAGCCGGTGATCGCGCTCGATGTCGCCGAATTGGTGAAGAGTCTGGGGCACAAGGTGACCGGCGTGGCGGCGCGGGCGTCCGAAGCCATCGCCATGGCGCAAGCCACCCCGCCGGGACTCGTCCTTGCCGACATCCAGTTGAAGGACGGCAGCACCGGGATTGCCGCCGTGCGCGAGATTCTCAAATCCATCGAGGTGCCGGTGGTCTTCGTGACCGCTTTTCCCGAGCGCCTGCTGACCGGGGAAGCACTTGAGCCGGCCTTTGTCGTGACCAAACCCTTCGACGACACCACCCTCAAGGTTGCGATCTCTCAGGCGCTCTTCTTCGCCAAGACCTGAGCAAGCTGTGGTGCCTGGCTAAACGCCCTGCAGATGCAGCGCGTTATGTTCGCTATGCGTGCTGCCCGTTGAACGCCGGGCGGATCGGCCGCCAACAGGCCACGCTATGACCAGGAACGAGGACCAGACGGTGACCATGATGGCACTTGCCCTGGCTGCCCGGACAATCCAGCTCCGCTGCCGGGATTGCGGCCATGGGCGCAGCCTCGACCCGGTGGAGTTAGCAGCCAGTTATGGCGATGCGCTCACCATCGGCCTTCTGTCAAAACGGGCGACCTGCCCAAAATGCGGCGGCCGCCGGCACAGCCTGTTTCTGGCGCCCTCAAAGGCCTAAATCAGTGCCACTTGCCGCTCAGGCTCCCGCTTGCTGTCATGTCTCACCGGCGGAGGCGAACCTCCGGGGAACCAGGCGGGGTAGCGCCGGTTCAAGGATCAGGCATTCCTACGGACAACAATCGGACAAGGTCATGGCAAAACGCCCCTCCTGGACGGGTTTCCTCAAACTTTCGCTGGTCACCTGCCCCATCCAGCTTTTCAACGCGACCACCCATGCGGATTCCGTCTCGTTCCATTTCATCAATCCAAAGACCCGCAACCGCATCCAGATGAAGCCTGTCGATCCCGATGCCGGCGAGGTCGAGCGCAAGGATCTGGTGCGCGGGTTCGAGATGCCAGACGGCAAATATGTCACCGTCACCGACGAGGACCTGGCAGAGATCCGGCTTAAATCCACCAAGACCATCGAGATCGATAAATTCGTCGATACGGCCGAGATCGATACGCTCTATTTCGAAGGCGCCTATTTCGTCATGCCGGATGGGCCCATGGCGGTCGAATCCTATTCTGTGATCCGCGAGGCGATGAAGAAAGAGCGCCGCGCGGCCCAGGGCCGCCTCGTGCTCTCCTACCGCGAGCATGTCGTCATTATCGAGCCGCGCGACAAAGGCATGATCCTGCATCGCATGCGCGACGCGCGCGAGGTCCAGGCCAAACTGCCCTTCGACACGATCAAATCGGTTAAAGTCGATCCCAAGATGGTGGCGATCGCGAGCGAGATCATCGAACAGAAACGGGGCCGTTTCGAACCCGCCGAGTTCAAGGACCCCTATGAGGAAGCGCTGGTCGCGATGCTGAAGCGCCGCGCCAAGGGCGCCAAGCCGGTGCATGAAGTCGAGGAGGAAGAGAGGCCGACCAATGTGGTGAGCCTGATGGAAGCGCTGAAGAGCAGCCTGGGCGGCAAGCGCACGAGCGGCCGAGGCGGCGATAGCGAGCGCGGCAAGGTCGTGGCCTTCCGCGGCAAGTCGCGTGCGAATGGCGAAGCGCAAGCGGCCGGCAAGGTCGCGGCAAAGCCGCGCAGGCGGGCCAAGCGGCGTTAACGAGACGGCGTTAAGCAGGACGATCTCGCATGGCAACCAAGAAGCTCGCCAAATACCGGGCCAAGCGCGACTTCAAGAAGACGGCCGAGCCCAGCGGCGCGGCGCGCGTCGCCAAGGCCGAGCATCGCCGCTATGTGATCCAGAAGCACGCCGCCACCCGCCTGCATTACGATTTCCGCCTGGAACTCGACGGCGTGTTCAAATCCTGGGCGGTGACGCGCGGTCCCTCGCTCGATCCCCACGACAAGCGTCTCGCCGTCGAGGTGGAGGATCACCCGCTCGACTATGGCGATTTCGAGGGCACGATTCCCAAGGGCCAGTATGGCGGCGGCACGGTGATGCTGTGGGATCGCGGCTTTTGGGGACCGGAAGGCGATTCTTCTCCCGAAGAAGCGCTGAAGAAAGGCGATCTCAAATTCGTTCTCGCCGGACAGCGGCTCAGCGGCAGCTGGGTTCTGGTACGCATGAAGGGCGACCGCTTCGGCGGCAAGCGCACCAACTGGCTGCTGATCAAACATAACGACGATAGCGCCAGGCCGGGCGATGCCGACAAGGTTTTGGCCGAGGACCGCTCCGTCGCCTCGGGCCGCAAGCTGGCGGAGATCGCGGCGGGCAAAGGGCCGCGTCCTAAGCCCTTCATGCTGGCCACGAAAAGATCGGCGCCGGCTGACGCCGTCTGGGAATCGAAACCGCGCGCGAGCGCGCCGGCAAAGGCGCGCGAGCCTGCGGCGGCGCATCCTCTGCAGCGCGGCAAGCCACTGCAGGCCAAAGCATCCACCACTCGTTTGGCCAAGCCCGGCAAATTGCCCGATTTCGTCGAGCCCCAGCTTTGCCGCACGGTGGATCACCCGCCCAGCGGCGACAATTGGGTGCATGAGATCAAGTTCGATGGCTACCGCATCCAGCTTCGCGTCGAAGATGGACATACCACGCTGCTGACCCGCGCCGGGCTCGACTGGACTGAAAAGTTCTCCGCCATCGCCAAGGCCGCGCGCAGCCTGCCCAATTGCCTGATTGATGGCGAGGTGGTGGCGCTGAACGACAAGGGCGCGCCGAATTTCGCTGCCTTGCAGGCGGCCCTGTCCGAGGGCGACGGAAGCGATCTGATCTACTTCGCCTTCGATCTTCTGTTCGCCCAAGGCCAGGATCTTCGCGACCTGCCGCTGGGCCAACGCAAGCAGCAGCTTGCCGCCCTGTTGGCCAAAGCCAAGCTCAAAGGCAACGCTGCCATCCGCTATGTCGAGCATTTCGAGGGCGATGGCGAAACCCTCATGCAATCCGCCAAGCAGATGGATCTGGAGGGCATCGTCTCCAAGCGAATCGATGCGCCCTATACCTCCGGCCGCGGCAATGGCTGGACCAAGGCGAAGTCGCGCGCCGGCCATGAAGTCGTCATCGGCGGGTGGAGCGGCGATGGCGAGCATCTGCGCTCGCTGCTGGTGGGCGTGCATCGCGGCAAGCACCTGGTCTATCTCGGCCGCGTCGGCACCGGCTTCAACAAGGGCGTCACCAAGGGCCTGTCGGCAAGGCTGAAGGCTGCCGCCAGCAAGACCAGCCCCTTCAGCGGCAAGGATGCGCCGCGCCCCGAGGCGAATGTGCATTGGCTGAAGCCCGAGCTTGTCGCCGAGATCGAGTTCGCCGGCTGGACCGGTTCCGGCATGGTGAGGCAGGCCTCCTTCAAGGGCCTGCGCGAGGACAAGCCGGCCGATAGCGTGGAAGCCGAAGGCCCGGCGCCGGCCACGACGCCGATGCGGACACCGGCAACGCCAAGGGGACAAGTCGATGAAGAATTCGCACGACCCGACCTGCAACGGCGCTGCGCGCGGCAATGCAATCGTGATGGGTGTGGCGATTTCCAAACCCGACAAGGCACTCTGGCCCGATGCCGGCGATGGCAAGCCGGTGACCAAGCTCGATCTCGCCCGCTATTTCGAATCCATCGGCGAGTGGATGATGCCCCATATCAAGGGCCGGCCCTGCTCGATCCTGCGGCTGCCCGATGGCATCGGCGGCGAGAGTTTCTTCCAGCGCCACGCCATGCCGGGCATGTCGAACCTGCTGGACCTGGCGAAGGTGCGCGGCGACAAAAAGCCTTATCTGCAGATCGACCGCATCGAGGGGCTCGCCGCCGCCGCCCAGATCGGGACGTTGGAGCTGCATCCCTGGAACTGCGCGCCGGGCGATCCGGAAACCGCGGGCCGCCTTGTTTTCGATCTCGATCCCGGTCCGGGCCTCTCCTTCAACGACACCGTCGATGCCGCCCGCGAAATCCGCGAGAGACTGGAGAAGCTGGGGCTGATCAGCTTCTGCAAGACGACCGGCGGCAAGGGTCTGCATGTGGTGACGCCGCTGAGCGTGACGGGCAAGGCCGGGCTCGACTGGCCAACGGCCAAGGCGTTCGCCCAGGAGGTCTGCCGGCGCATGGCGATGGACAGTCCCGATCGCTACCTCATCAATATGGCCAAGGCCAAGCGCGAGAAGCGCATCTTCCTGGATTACCTGCGCAACGACCGCACCTCGACGGCCGTCGCCCCCCTCTCGCCCCGCGCGCGCGAGGGCGCCACGGTTTCGATGCCGCTGCTCTGGCCGCAGGTGCGCGCGGGCCTCGACCCCCGGCGCTTTACGGTGCGCACGGCGGTGGCGGCACTGGCTAAATCCAAACCATGGGCGGACTACGCCAAGGCTGCGCGCCCGCTGGCTGCTGCGATCAGGAAACTATCCGCGGCGTAGCACTTTTGAGCCGGCGGCGCGCCGCGGCGCGCCAGCGCCTCGGCCAGACGCTGGATCGCGGGCTCGATGGCGGCTTCCGCCATCGCCGCATAGCCCAGCATCAGGCCCTGGCGGCCCGGCCGGCCGAACCAGTATTTCGACAGCGGCGGCACGGAGATGCCGGCAGCGGCCGCTCGCTTGCTGGCGGCAAGATCATCCATGCGCCGCACCAGCTCGGGCGTGGAGAAACCCACCAGATGCAGCCCACCCGAATCCGCCGGCACATCCAGCAACCCGGCCAGATGCTTGCTGGAAGCGGCAAGCGTCAGTTCCTGGCGGGCGCGATAAATGCGCCGCTGGCGGCGCAGATATGCAGCGAAATGCCCCTCGGCCAGGAAGGCAGCGAGAGCAGGTTGCGCGATCAGGCTCGGCTGGTCATCCAGCGTCGCCCGCGCGCTGAGGAAAGCGTCCACGACCTGGGGCGGCACCACCAGATAGCCGATGCGCAACGAGGCGAACAGAACCTTGGAGAACGAGCCCGCATAGATCACGCGGCCATCGTTATCGAGACCCTGGAGCGCCGCCAGCGGACGGCCGTGATAGCGCCACTCGCTGTCGTAATCATCCTCGAACACCCAGGCATCGGACTGGCGCGCGCGTTCCAGCAGCTGCAGGCGGCGCGGCAGGCTCATGGTCATGCCCAAGGGATACTGATGCGAGGGCGAAACCGCGATGAAGCGGGGGCGCGATCCTGGCGGCGCCATGGAAAGATCGATGCCCTCATCATCGACCGGCAACGGCACCAGCTGGGCGCCGGCCACCGCCAGCGGCCCGCGCAAGCCCGGATATCCGGGATCCTCCAGCCAGACCGTGTCGCCCGCCGACAGCAGAAGCCGCGCCGTCAGATCGAGACCATGACGCGTACCGGAGACGATGATCACCTGCTCTGCCTCGCAGCGCACGCCGCGCAGCAGCCGCAGATAATCGGCGATCGCCTGGCGCAGCGGCAGATAGCCGGCCGGTGCCCCGCCAGTCGCAAGCGCCTGGCTTGGCCGGCGCCATGTGCGGGCCAGAAGCCGCGCCCATAACTCGAAGGGAAACTCGCCGGGATCGGCCATGCCCGGCGCCAGCAGGCCGGTCAGCCTGGCCGGCGCATGGCGGCCACCGGCCAGCATATTGGCGTGGGAAGCGACAGGCGGGCGATGCAGCGCGCGCGCTGCCGCACTGCGGGCGGGCGTGCCATCGGCTGCCAGCGGCGGCATATCGGGCAGATCGGTTGCGACATAGGTGCCGGAGCCCCGCCGGCCTTCGATATAGCCTTCGCTGGTGAGCTGATCGAGCGCCGACAAAACCGTGTTGCGCGCCACGCCCAGCTCGCGCGCCAGCTCGCGGCTGGAAGGCAGCCGGCTGCCGGCGGGAATTCGGCCGGCCAGAATCAGCCGCGCCAGCTCGCGATAGACCTGGCGGTGCAGCGCCTCGCCCCGCGTTGCATCCACCTCCACCGGCAGCAGAGCCACCATGGACTCAGCCCTGCGCATGGACGCCTTCGCCGTGAAAAGTGGTTCTGCTATTCTGCATCGAATGGCCCTAGCCTTGGGGCCGGTTTAGTCCGACAAACCATCCACGGCAAGAGGGAGTTTTCGTTAATGAATCTATCCAGCCGCTTTCCGGTGAGCGAGCGCTCCAAGGTCAAGCGCCTGCCCAAGCGCGGCTCGCAGGAACGCGCCGAAGTCTATGCGATTCTGGATTCCAACATTCTTTGCCATATCGCCTATGTCATCGAGGGCCAGCCCTTCGTGACGCCGACCGGCTATTGGCGCGAGGGGGACAGGCTCTATTGGCACGGCTCCTCGGCCAGCCGCATGCTGCGCAACCAGGCGGACGGCCTGCCGGTCTGCCTGACCGTCACCCATTTCGACGGGCTGGTGCTGGCGCGCAGCGGCTTTCATCACTCGGTGAATTATCGCTCGGTCATGGCGTTTGGCCGCGCCCAGCGCATCGACGATCCGAAGGAAAAAGAGGCGGCGGTGAATGCCTATGTCGAGCGCGTCTTTCCCGGACGCAATCGCGAGCTTCGCGCGCTCGATACCCAGGAGCTGAAAGGCACCACCGTATTGGGCATGACCATCGAGGAAGCCTCGGCCAAGGTGCGCACCGGCCCGCCGATCGATGACGAGCCCGATTACGCGCTGCCGGTCTGGGCCGGCGTGATCCCGATCAAACAGACATTCGGCGCGGCAATCGCCGATCCCCGGCTGACGCCCGGCATCGCTTGGCCCCAGCATCTCGCCCCGTTCGGCGAAGACAAGAGACTCGACGAGGTATTCAGCGCGACTGCCGCCTATACCTCATAGCTGGGGCGCATCCAGGGGAGGGGCGCGTCCTTGCTCGCGCCGGCGGAGGCAATTCTCATCCCGTTGCCTTCGCCGGCAGCATTTTTTCAGCGCGCCGCCGTTACCTCGATTTCAACCAGATAATCGGGTGCCGCCAGCGCCGCGACGACAAGGGTCGTAACTGCCGGTGGTTCCGCAGCTGCCCAGCGACGGCGGCGGATGTCGCCCAGTGCTGGAAGATCTGCAGCCCGGGTCAGGAAATAGGTGACCTTGACGATATCGGCCGTGGTCATCCTGGCCGCCGCCAGCAGCGCCTCGACATTCTCCATGGCCTGTTCGCATTGTGCGGCAAACCCCGACTGTGTTGCGCCATCGCGCCCCACGCCGATCTGGCCCGAAACCATCAATAGCCGTGCACCCGCCTGCACCTCCACGGCGTGAGAGTAGATGGTCCTGAACTGCTCCGGCCGATCGCGCAGCGACGCCGGATTGTGACGCGTCGTCGACGCCGTCATGTCCACTCTCCTATGGTGCGATAGCGATTCAGCAATTCGCGGCGGCAGATCGCGAGAACTAGCTGCCGCCGGCGAAGGTGATCATCAGCTTGCTCGCGTTGGCCGGCGGATTCTTGGCCTCGGTCTTGAAGCTGATCGTTTCGCCCGGGCGGATCGTCGGCCGGTCGACCGGGAAGGTCCAGTCGAACAGGGGCTTCCCTGAATCGTCCTGCAGCGTGGCTTTCAACGGCGGGACGGAAATTTCTTTTTCCGTCTTGTTGAAGATATCGCCCTGGACCTGCATGACCGCTTGGCCGGCCACATCCTGGCGCGTGTAATTGACATTGGCGATTTCGAGACCGACGCCCACCGCCCTGGTGGGCAGGCCGATCAACTCATAGAGCTGCGCGGTCTGCGGCCATTCGGCGACGATGCGCTCGCGCAAGAAGTATCCACCGGCAACGGCAAGGGCCAAAAGCACCAGGATCAGCAACGGCAGGCCCGCACCCCGCGAGCCGCCGGAGGCTGCCTTCGGGCGCGGCGGCAGCGGCACGCTGCCCGCCGGCGGGATGGCCAGATCGACCTGATGGGGCATGTCGTCCGGCGGCGCCTGGTACCAGCTGTGCTCGCATTTGGCGCAGCGCACGACCCGCCCATCCGACCCAAGGGCCGAGGGCTCGACCAGATAGCGCGTCGAGCAGGCTGGACAGCTGACGATCATCGGATGGTCGTAACCTCTCCCCCGAGCCTTATAGGTCCGTTGCAACTGAGGTGCAAGATAGCGGGCCCGGGGCAAGATAGCGGGCCCGGGGCAAGATAGCGGGCCCGGGCAAGATAGTGGGGTGGGGCAAGAGGCGAAGTCCTGCCTAAGGGCGGATCTCGGCAAGCCGCCGGCCCACCGTGCGCAAGGTGGCGGGGTTGCGGCAGATGGTGACATGCTTGCCGGATACTTCGACCGACAGTCCTTTCGGCTCGTCGCCGCGGCAGGTTTCCCAGGCCACCAGACCGTCTTCGCGGGTGTAAACGGCGGTCGAGGGCACCGGTAGCGGCGTCGAAAGTCGCGCCACGTCCACCTCCCGGCTGAAGAAGGGAGCACAGATCCGCACCAGGGGTTCGATTGTGCTGGCGGTGGGCAGGCGATAGGGACTGACCAGCGTGATCACCTGGCGGACATCCTCGGGATGCTCGAAGGCGAGATTGCGCGCGAACAGGCCGCCCAGGCTGATGCCGATGACGCTGATGGGGCCATCGGAAAGCGCCCGGCATTCCTGGAAGCGCCGATCGAGCCCCGCCACCAGCCGCTGGCGTCGGACCGAAATTGACGTTCAGGCCCCAGCCGAAGGCGCGATAGCCGCAACGTTTCAGAAAACGGCGCAGCGGCCCGGTATTCACGTCTGGCGTCAGAAAGCCCGGGATCACCAGCACCACATGGCCGTCGCCGGATTCGAACTCGCTTGGATCGGGCGCCTTGGGATATTCGAAGCAGAACGAGCCGACCTCGCGCCAGAGGCGCCGATACGGTGGCCGGTTCACCCGTCCACTGCGGTCGAAAAAGTTGTCTATGTAGGACATGTCTCGCGAGGCCACCGTGCTTTTCATCGCGCGATGTCATATGAGCGCAATCGCCGCCCCACGCAAGCCGACGCCGGGTGAAGCGCGTTTACCAGCGAAGTTGTAATAATCTACAAGCGCCTCATCCCTCTATCGTCATGGCCGGGCTTGACCCGGCCATCCATCTTTCCGCATCGCCGCCCGCGCTTTGCGCCCATCCGCGGGCTGTGTCATTCTCCACGCGACTCGAAAATCGCCTTTCCGACTTCCGCACAAGGACATTGCGACTTGGTCCTTTTCGACGATGTGCTGCTGCGCTATGGCGCCGGCCCGGACATTCTGCACAACGTCTCCTTCAGCCTGGCGCCGGGCTCATTCCATTTCCTGGTCGGGTCCAGCGGCGCCGGCAAATCCTCGCTGCTGCGAGTCATGTATCTGGCGCTGCGCCCCATCGGCGGCCGGGCCAGCCTGTTCGGCCGCGACGTGGCGCAGCTCTCGCGCCACGAGATCGCCGAGATGCGCCGGCGCATCGGCGTGGTCTTTCAGGATTTCCGGCTGATCGACCATCTCTCGGCGGTCGACAATGTGGCGCTGCCGCTGCGCATCCTGGGCCAGCGCGAATCCGAGGTGCAGAAAGAATGTGCGCGAGCTGCTCGCCTGGGTGGGGCTGGGCGACCATCTGGACGCGCTGCCCGCAACGCTCTCCGGCGGCCAGCAGCAACGTGTCGCGATCGCACGCGCGGTCATCACCCGGCCCAGCCTGTTGCTGGCCGATGAGCCGACGGGCAATGTTGACGACCAGATCGGCCTGCAGGCTGCTGTTCCTATTCGAGGAGCTGAACAAGCTCGGCACCACGGTCGTCGTGGCAACCCATAACGAAGCCCTGGTATCGCGCTTTCGCCATCGCCAGCTTCGCATCGAAAATCACAGCCTGCGCGCCTTCGATCCCGGGAACGTGGGGCCGGCAGATGGCGAGGCGGCCTTCGGCCGCCGGACGAGCGGCTGATGGCACGGCGCGACCTGCCGCTGGATCGCGACAGCGCCGGCCTGTTCCTGCCCGTCATCATCGGCTTCATGGTGTTCCTGGCGGCTCTCGCGCTGGCCGGCAGCATGGCCGTCGACAATGTGCTCGCCCATTGGCGCGGCGCCATCGAGGCTGCCTTCACCGTGCAGCTTCCGCCGGTGGAGGGCGAAAGCAGTGCGGCTGCGGCCGACCGGCGCAGCCATGCGCTCGCCAGCCTGGCAAGCGTGCCGGGTATCAAAAGCGCGATCCTGCTGAGCGACGCCGACAAGGCGCGGCTGCTGGAGCCCTGGCTTGGCGCCGATGCCGCACATCTCGACCTGCCACTGCCCGATCTGATCGCGGTCACCCTCGACAGCAACAGCACGTTCGATCTCGCAGGCCTCACAACAAAGTTGCAGAGCGTGTCGCCTGGTGCTGCGATCGACGATCAAGGCCGCTGGCGCGACGCCATCGCCAAATCGGCGGAGGCGGCCAATCTCGCACTGCTGGGCCTGCTGTTGCTGATCGGCCTGGCGGCAGCATTGACCGTCGTCTTCGTCGCCCGCGCGGGCCTTGCCGCCCATCGCCGGGTTATCGAGATCCTGCATCTGGTGGGCGCCCATGATGGGTACGTGGCGCGCCAATTCCAGCGCCATGCCTTCAGCCGGGGCCTTGCGGGTGGCATCGCCGGCGCTGGGGTAGCGGCGGGAATCTTCCTGGCGGCGGGGCGCTGGCTGCCCGGCCTCGAGGGCAGCACCCTGGCGCTGCGCCCATTGCAATGGCTGGCGGTTGCCTTGCTGCCGCTGGCCGGCGCTCTCTTGGCGATGGCCACCGCCCGATATACGGTGCTTCGCTCTCTCAGGCGGATTCTCTAGGCACGCTTCTTCTCACAATGGGCTCAGCCGATGCGTTTGGTGCTGCTGGACCGCGACGGCGTTCTGAATGTCGATCGCGATGATTCGGTGAAGACGCCCGGCGAGCTAGTCATGCTGCCGGGTGCGGCCGAAGCCGTGGCGCGGTTGAACGCTGCCCGCCGGCTGGTCGCCGTCTGCAGCAATCAATCGGTGGTCGGGCGCGGCATCATCGACGAGACCATGTTGGGGCGCATCCATGAGAAGCTGGCGGACGAACTGGCCAGGGCGGGCGCGCGGCTGGATGCGATCTTCTATTGTCCCGATGTGCCAAACAATGCCGGCCCGCGGCGCAAGCCAGCACCCGGCATGCTGTTCGAGGCGATGCGTGGGTTTCGCATCGCGGCCGAAGATACGGTGATGATCGGCGATGCGCTGAGCGATCTGGAGGCAGCCTCATCCGCCGGCTGCCGGCGCATCCTGTTGCGCACGGGCAAGGGTGCGGCGGCGCAGGCTGCCGGCCTGCCGCGCCATGTGCTGCCGGTCGCCGTCTGCGAGGACCTGTCCGCGGCGGTGGATAGCCTGCTGGATACCAGCACGTGAGGGCGCTGCTGCGGCTGGTGGTGCTGCTGGCGATCGTCTGGGTCGGCGGGCTTGTGCTGTTCATCGGCAGGCTGCCTGAAAGCGTCGAGCAGCCGGAACGCCATACCGACGCCATCGTGGTCGCCACCGGCGGCAGCGAGCGGCTGCAGGAAGGAATTCGCCTGCTGATCCACGGATCCGCCGGCAAGTTGTTCGTCTCCGGCGTCAATGTCGATACCAAGACCGCCGATCTGGTGGCGAGCCTGCCGGCCGGTGCGGAAAAGCCACCCGCCATGCTGGTCGATTGCTGCATCGTCATCGGCCATGTCGCCGACAGCACGATGGGCAACGCAGCCGAGACCGCCGCCTGGATGAAGGCCCAGGGCTTTCACTCGCTGCGGCTGGTGACCGCGGATTACCACATGCCGCGCAGCCTGCTGGAATTCCGCCGCGCCATGCCCGATGTGGAGATCCTGGCCAATCCCGTGTTTCCCGACCAGGTCCATCGCGAAAGCTGGTGGCGTTCGCCCGGCACCGCCAGCCTGCTGATCGGCGAATACGACAAATACCTGCTGGCGCTCGCGCGCTCCCTCATCGCCAGCCTGCTGGGGCCCAATGGGGTGGCACATTGATGGCGGCGCTGCGCTCGCTCTCTTTCAACCTTGCTTTCTATTGCTGGACTTCGGTGATCCTCATCCTGGGATTGCCCGCGCTGTTATTCCCTTATCCGGTGACCTACGGCTTCGGCCGGCTCTGGGTGCGCGTCTCGCTGTGGCTGCTGCGCCAGCTCGTCGGCCTCGACCACCGGGCGATCGGGCTGGAGCATCGCGACCGCCAGCCCCAGGCCATCTATGCGGTAAAACATCAATCGGCCTGGGACACGCTGGTCTTTGCCCTCTATCTCAATCTGCCGGCCTATGTATTGAAGCGCGAGTTGCTCTATCTGCCGCTGTTCGGATTCTACCTGCTGCGCGCGGGCATGATTCCGGTGGATCGCGCAGGTCGCGCCAGCGCGCTCAAACGCATGCTGGGGACAGCCAAGCGCCGGCGCCAGCAAGGCCGCGATCTGCTGATCTTTCCTGAAGGCACCCGCGTCGTGCCCGGCCAGCATCGGCCCTATCACCCCGGGGTTGCAGCACTCTATGGCCATCTCGATCTGCCGGTGGTGCCGGTGGCGCTGAATTCCGGGCTCTTTTGGGGCCGCCGCGCGTTTAACAAGAAGCCGGGCCGCATCACGCTGGAATTCCTGCCGGCGATCGAGCCAGGCCTGCCCCGCAAGGCTTTTATGAGCGAGCTGGAGCAGCGTCTGGAGAGTGCCTGCCGGCGATTGGCGGAGGATCCTGCATCATGATCGAGGCCAGCCAGGAAAAGCCCGTCACCGGCGGCTGCCAATGCGGCGCGCTGCGCTATGAGATCACCGGCCGGCCCGTCGCCCTCTATGTCTGCCATTGCAAGGAATGCCGCAAGCAATCGGCCTCGGCCTTCGGTATCTCGCTGATCGTAAAGCGCGTCGACTTCCGGGTGACGCAAGGATCGGCCAAGCGCTGGTCACGCGGCACCGATAGCGGCCGCACCCTGCATTGCGCCTTTTGTCCCGATTGCGGCTCGCGCCTGTTCCATGAAGGTGCGCCCGAACGCGAGAGCCTCAGCGTCAAGGGCGGGTCGGTCGATCAGCCGCTGGACCTGACCCAGGCGATCCATATCTGGACCACGCGCAAGCTGCCAGGCGTCGTCATTCCCGAACACGCCAGCCAATTTCCCAAAGAGCCGGACGACTAGCACCGGCGCGCGCCTTATGAAGAGCCGGCGCCGCCATAGCGCGGCAGGCCGCTCAATTCGGCCATGAAATTGGCAGCCTCGACGAGATCCCGGCCGCCGCGCCCTGAGCCGCGCAGCATCTGATAGATCTGCAAAGCGAGTCCGTTGAGCGGCATGGACACCTTGTGCCGGCGGGCCAGATCTTCGCACAGGCGCAGATCCTTGTATTGCAGATCGACCGAAAAGCCCGGCTCGACATCGCCGCTCTCGATGCGCGGCGCGAAGTAGTTGAACAGCCAATAGCTGTTGGCATCGGTATGGGCGAAGGTCTTCAGCATCGTAGCGGGAGAAATACCGGCGGCACGCCCGAGCGCAAAAGCCTCGGCGGCCACCAGATTATGCAGGCCGGCGATGTAATTGCTGATCAGCTTTACCGTGGCCCCCGTGCCTGCCGGACCCAGATGCAGGGGATGCTTGCCGAGCAGGGACATGAGCGGCAGCGCAGCATCGAACGCCGCTTTGTCACCGCCCGCCATGAAGGTGACGTTCCTGTTGCGGGCGCCATCGGTCCCCGCACTCATCGGCTCGCCGCCCGAAATCGGCGCTTCGACATAATGCACGCCTCGGGCCTTTGCCGCGGCCTCGTTGGCGATCGCCGTATCGGGATCGATGGTGCTGAGATCGAGGATCACGCTGCCCGCCTCGAGGGCGGCAATGGCTCCCTCGGGACCGAGCAAGGCGGAACGTGCGGCGGCCGGATCGGGCAGCGAGACAAGAAGATAGTCCACACCGCGTGCGGCTTCGCCGGGCGAGGATGCGCCTCTGGCGCCGAGCTTTATGGCGGACTCGACGCGGTCACGGGAGAGATCGTGAACGACAAGCTCGACACCCGCCTGGCGAAGATGGCCAACGAAAATAGACCCGATGGCGCCAAGCCCGATCTGTGCAACCTTCATGAAATCGGCTCCTTCATCCAAAAGTTCGACATCGAAAGGCTGGGCTGCGTAGCTGCCTGGGCTCGATCGGAAACAGCACAGAGATGACACACCAGCTTGCTGCGGGCGTGAGGTATCGGCCTTGTCAGAGCGAAGCCCAACCCTTTACGTTGTGGCAACCTTGGATAGGTATTTATGCGGCCTCTCGCTCAATGCCGGTAGGGCTTTGATTGAGAGAACCTGTGCAACAGGCGATAAGGGAATCTGGCAGAACAATGGATCAGCGCTACGACATCAATCAGCCCGCCGTGGCAAGCGAAGTCATCAACGGCGAAGCCATCATGATGCATCACGCCTCGGGGGACTATTTTAGCGCAAATGGCATCGGCGCCGTGGTCTGGCAATGGATCGGCGAGACCAGAAGCCATGACCAGATCGTGCGCGCCTTGGAGGCACGTTTCCCGCAATCGCCAGGCGCCATCAGAGGCGCGGTCGACGCATTTCTGGCCGACCTCCTGACACATGAGTTGATTCGGCCAATCGAGCCAGGCGATGGCCCGGCACCCGGCGCGCCATCACAACAGGCGGACAGCCCCGCCGGAGAATTTTCGCCACCCGTTCTGAACGTTTATTCGGATATGCGTGACGTGCTGTTGCTGGACCCGATCCACGAGGTGGAAGAAGCCTCCGGTTGGCCCATGCCCAAGCGTCTTCACGCAAAGCCATGAAGGCGTCGCAACCCGCTGATCGAGCTCCAGCGGGTCTCTGCCGGGCATGCCCGAGCCTTCCCTGAACATGCGGGGACGGCGGGACAAGCCACAACGGCCGATCCTCGAGCGCGGCCTTCTTCTCAGCGCGGTGACGAGTTCGGGGAGCGAGGCAGTCGCAGCATACCAGGCCTGGCGCGCAACGGTCGATTTCGAGGGGCCAATCGATCCCGAAACGGCGGCGCTGCTTCCACAGCTCCATGAGGCCCTTGTGAAACTGGGGCTCGACGATCCGCTCATGGGCATCTTTGCCGGGGTGTCCCGGCGAACCTGGTATGAAAATCAGAACTCTATTGGCGAGCGTACAGCAGGCGCTCGACAGCCTGGCTCGCGAACAAGTCGATTACGCCCTGGTGGGCGAAGTCCCGCTCGTCCTGACGCATTACCGGAGTCTCCATTCCCGCCGGATTGAACAAATCGATATTGTCGTCGCTCCAGGCCGGGCCCAGCACGCCGCCCGACTGATAAGCGCTTCGGGCTGGGCAGTGCAGGGCCCGCTTGCGGCTGAAGAAGTTGCCTACCATCATATGAAGCGCTTCACGGGGCCGGCAGCGCGCATACTCAATCTGCATTGGCATTTCATCGGATCGGCATCCAGCGCCGCGGCGGATGAATTCTTCTGGGCCGCTCGCCAGCCTTTCGTTGTGCATGGCGCAGATGCCTGGCGTCTCTCGCCCACGGCGATGCTGCTTCATTCCCTGCTTGGCGACACGGCCCAGCTCGCTGCGATGCCCGCACTCTGGATTGCCGACGAACGCGCGCTCGTTGCAGGCGCCGAACATGAGCTCGATTGGGCACAAATCGCTGCCTTCGCCGCCAACCAGAAGCTGGCGTCGCGCCTGCGACATAACTTGCAGCTTCTGGCTCGCTTCGGCGTGCCGGTTCCCGATTTGACAGCAAGAACCCGGCCCGATGGACGGGCCAGCCTAGCGGACGCAATCGACGGGATCATCCTGCGCCACCGGACACAGCGGCGCGAACATACGCCCATCGGCAAGTGGGGTGTATTCGCCGACTACCTTCGCAGCGAGCCTCGCACCGGCTTGTTGCGCAAGGCGGCTGATTTCTCGCATTTCGTGAGGCATCGGTGGGGTTTGCGAGGCAGGCGAGAGGTCTTGCCCGTCGCGGCACGGGGGGTTTGGCGGGCGGCGGGCTTCACATGGCCCCGCCTCTCAAAGCGTTGAGGGTCGCGCGATGAAACCGCCGAGCGAAAGAATGCGCGGCGTGATGCTGCCTGCTGTGCACCTGTCGGACCTGCCCCTGGTGCCGGAGGAAGATCAGCGGGCCTTCTTCGAGGCATCGCTCAGCTGTGCACTTGCCGCTGAGGCAAAGGCCGGCACCGTCGAGCACTGGTTCGAGGTGGCCGGCGCTATTCTGCGCATCTGTTTTGCCGGCGAGCGCCTCGTGGAATACCTCGCCCCTGCCCTCGCCCATCTCGAAATTCCCGCGGCGGCGCGCGCCGATGCCGTCTTTCATGTCTGGGACAGCGAATCGACGGGCGTCGGCATGGTGCCGCCCATCTGCCCCCGGGATCACTTCTCGGGCCGGGGCGACATCTGGAGCATGGTGAGCCCACGTTTCAAGAGCGCCTTCCTCTCGGCTGAGGTCGCTGTCGCCCTGATGGATGTCGAGACCGCCACCGGCGTCTTCTGGATTCAATCGGCCAGCGAGCTGCCCTATTGGGCGACGGCCTCGCCCATGCGCAATCTGTTCCACTGGTGGATGGAGAGCCGGGGCTGCCAGCTCGTTCACGGGGCTGCCGTCGGCGTCGAGGGCGAGGGCGTGCTGATAACCGGCAAAGGCGGGCTCGGGAAATCGACCACGGCTCTCGCCTGCCTCGACGCCGGCCTGCAATACATAGCCGACGATTTTCTGGTGGTGGAGCCGGGACCCACGATCCGGGTGCACAGCCTCTACTGCACGGGCAAGCTCGAATGGAGCCAGATGGCGCGGTTCCCCCGCTTTGCCGGCCTCGCCAAGAGCTTCGGCAGCCCGCAAGGAGACAAGGCGGTCCTCTACCTCTATCCCGCCTTTGCCGGGCAGCTCGTGCGCTCGCTGAAGCTGAAGGCGATTCTGACGCCCGGAGTCGTCAATCGCAGCGAGAGTGGCGTGCGGCCCATAGGGCGGCCGGTATTGGAGCGTGCCGCCGGATTCACGACCTTGACGTTGTTGCCCCATGCCGGGCGCCACACGATGGCGTTCATCGAGCGCTTCGTCGCCAGCCTGCCGGGCCTGCGCCTCGATCTTGGCTTCGACATCGCGGCGATTCCCGCGACCATCAAGGCGCTTGTCGAGAGATCGCCGGCGGATCTTGCTGCCCTGGCCGATCGAGATGAAACCTTGAGGGCCGATTATCCGCTGGTCAGCGTGATCGTTCCCATGCGCAACGGCGCCTCGTTCCTGCCCCAGGCGGTGGCCAGCATCCAGGCCCAGAATTATCCCGCCCTCGAAATCATTGTCGTCGACGACGGATCCACCGACGACATAGCCGGCGTACTTGCCCGGTTGCCGGCGGCAATCAGGTATTTGAGGCAGGAGCCAGTCCGGCCAGTCGGCAGCCCGAAACCGCGGCATCCGCGAATCGCGCGGCGCGTTCATCGCCTTTCTCGATGTCGACGATCTTTGGCCGCCGGACAATCTGCACCTCATGGTCGAGGCGATGGCCGCCAATCCGGGACTGGATGTCGTGCAAGGCTATGCGCAGATCATGCGCAAGATGGCGGACACGGGACAATACGAGTTCATCGGCTGTCCGCTGGAGGTGTTTCTCGATTACCTGGGCGGGGCCCTTTACCGGCGCTCGGCTTTCAACAGGGTCGGCCTGCTGGACGAAAGCCTGAACTATTGCGAAGACCTGGATTGGTTCTACCGCGCCCGGAGCGCCGGCCTCGTCATCGAGCGCCTGGACCAGATCTCGCTCTTCGTGCGCCGGCACGCGCAAAACATGACCCGCGACTATACCAAGCGGGAGCACTCGCTTTTTCTGGTGGCGCAAAAGATCATGGCGCAAAAACGCCTGCGCGCCTCGGCCACTCGCCGATGAAGCCGGAAACCAGCGTCATTATCCCGGTGCGAAATGGCGCACGATTTGTCGGCGAGGCTATCGCCTCGGTGCTGACGCAACTTCGCGACGGCGACGAAGTCCTGGTCGTCGACGATTGTTCGACGGACGAGACGCCGGCCGTCCTGGCCGGCTTCGGCCATCCGGCTTTGCGTACCTTCTCCGGCGGCGGTCGAGGCGTTTCGGCCGCCCGCAATAGGGGCCTCGCTGCGTCGCAGGGCGCCTTCATTGCCTTTCTCGATCATGACGACATCTGGCCGGCTGGGCGGCATGGCGTGCTGAACATGGCGCTGAGGCGAGAGGAGGACCTCGACGCCGCCTTTGGGCACATCGAGCGGCGCATCGAGCCCGGCGCGCGGATCACCGCGGAGTCCAAGGTCCAGGGCCACCATGCGCCATGGCTGGTGGGCTCTGGCCTCTTCCGGCGTCGCCTGATCGAGCGGATCGGGGGTTTCGCCGAGGACATGCAGCAGGGCGAGGACATCGATTTCCATCAACGTCTCGTGGAGGCGGGAATACGCGCCAGGCTGTGCGAGATACCCGGCCTCGTGCGGCGTCACCACGATACCAACACGACAAACGATCTCGCTTTGGCGGAACCGTGGCGCCTCGATGTCCTGCGACGCAAGCTTGCTCGCGCGAAGGCGTCAGCAGCCACCAAACGGCCCTCTGACTAGTTTCATGCGATCGGGTTCGATCTGGCCCATCTTATTTCGGAAAATCCGGACACTGTTTCGGCTGCTGGCCAACGCTGCCCGGGTAGCCGCCAGACGTCATGAATACACCCTCAAAGCGCCGCTGCGGAATTGCGCGGATCGATTGGGCTCGATCGTCAGCCGCGAAAGAAGCGTGGCTCGCGATGCAGGAATGGAATCGATCGATCTGAATTCCATCCCCTGCAAGTTTCTCATCAGCCTGGAGCAGCACCACGAGCGAAGAAACAACGCCCAAAGGCAATTCGCCGCGCTGGGAATTCACGCCGAATGGAAAATTCCGGTGAAGCTCGAGGATGTTCCATGGGCGCGGGTGCCTCGAGACTACGAGAGAAAGCCCGCCGCGGCTTCCCATGCGATGACCCTGCTTTCCATTTTTGACGAGGTCGAGCGGGCCAAGGCCCCGTCGTTCATGCATTTCGAGGATGACGTCATTTTTCACCCGCGCGTTTCGGCATTGTTGTCCCGCATAAGAGTGCCCCGCGACTGGAAATTCATCTACTTGGGCGGCAGGAACGGGCGAATCAAGACGACGGTGTCACCCGGATTGGTCAGGTCGAGTTTGGTCAGCGATCTGCATGCCGTCATTATCCGCTCGGACATGATTCCCCATCTGAGACGAGTGCTCTTCGATCCCGAAATCAATTCGGCGTTCACGGATTTCAGGATCTGCCAGTTTGCACAGCCGCTATCCCGCATATCTCTGCCGGCCAAATTTGGCATGGCAGTCGCACCATTCTGACGATTTGGGCCAGCTGAAACCGTTTTCGAACTACTACGCCAACGGCGCGGTAAGGGTTGGCCAGGGCGACTAGCGATCACTTCGTCTCGGATCGCCGCCTGTCGATCATGCGCTTCAGCATCTGGGTGTAGCCGCCGGCAGAGTTGCGCCACGTCAGGGTGTGATTGGCGAGGTGGATGCGCCGCTCCAACACGACATCCCCGACCATCGCCTGCGCCAGACCCCGGTCGCGGGCGCGCGCAAGCCAGCCAGCGAACTCCCCCACCCGCAGATCCTCCTCGAACGGGCCAATCGAGCGGAAATCATCGAGGCGGATCAGCATGGCGCCGGCGAAATATCCCGGTGCCGTGCCCACTGGGCAATGAAACCGGTTCCGGGATTCCTGGTCGAGGCTGGGGCAGAGGAAGTGCCGGAGATGGCCGAAGGCCATGGCGGGACCGCTGAGCCCTGCCAAGCGCAGCGAGGAGCCGCGAGAGACTGCCGGCTGGCCAGCGGTCGTCGGCATCGAGGAAAGCGAGATATTCGCCGCGAGCAGCCGCCACGCCCCGGTTGCGGGCCGCACCGATACCGGCGTTGTCCTGGCGGATGGCGCGAATCGCCGGAAATCGGGCCTGGGCTGTGGCAAGCGAACCGTCGCTGGAGCCGTCATCGACGACGATCACGTCCAGGCGATGACCGTCCTGGCCGTAGACGCTGGCCAGAGCCTCGCCGATATACGATGCCTGGTCATGGACCGGAATGACGACGCTGATCAACCCGGCAGTGGTGGAGAAGGTCATGGCGGGACCGGTGGTTATGCAGGCGGCGAGGCCCGCTGCGAATGGGGCAGCAGGGCACCGAGCGGTTCCACCCGCTTGCCTGGCAGGATGATCTGGGTGTTCCAGTTCGCGGGATCCGTCTGGCGGATCAATTCACGACAGCGCCCGCAGGGCGGCAGGATCTCCCCATCCTCACGCACCGCCACAATGGCGCGGATGCGCGTCTGGCGATGTTTCAGCATTTCGGCGATCGCAGCATGTTCGGCACAGAAACCGAGGCTCGATCGCGCATCGATGCAGATGCCGGTGAAGACTTCGCCCGCCTCGCTCAACAGGGCGGCACCGACACTGCCGGCGGAGCATTCTTGCGAGCAGGCAAAATCACCGGCCACGTGGCGGGCCGACGCGATCAAACCGTCGATATCGAATTCGGCCATCGCCATTCCCCCCGCGGAACTACTCCTCGCGGATGGCGACGATAAGCGCCGCGGGCCTTCCTTAAGAAAGCCGCCCGCACCGGCGCTAATAGCAGCGATAGCAGGGATGCCAGGGATGATACGGCCGGCCATAGACCACGCAGCCGCTGACCGCACCGGCCAGCATGACGGTAACCAGAATAGCGCTCAGGATTCGCATGGTTTCTCCCTCCTGAATGTCCCCGAACCTTCTTTCACGGCGGCATCGCAGCAATCCTGCGGCTCGGCCATTTTTGCCCGAGAGATGCGCGAAGTCCGGCCGTTGCCGGACTCGAAATTTCCACGCTGGAACACCATGTTAGCTGCCCCGGTGAAGGCTCGAAATTAGTGGAAACAGAGCAGGAACGAGCCTAAGCTATTTGCCCTTTTCCGAAAGACCCCGTTTGGACGCCAACCCATGACCGTTGCCGCCATTTCCCAGCAGATCTGGGACATGAAATATCGCCTGAAAGGCCCCAACGGTCAGCCGGTGGACAAGACCATCGAGGATAGCTGGCGCCGGGTGGCGAATTCGCTGGCCGAGGCGGAGGCCGAAGGCGCGCGCGCCCAATGGGCGGAGCGCTTCTATCAGGCGCTGGCGGGATTCCAGTTCCTGCCGGCGGGCCGCATCCTGGCGGGTGCGGGCACCGAGCGCAGCGTGACGCTGTTCAACTGCTTCGTCATGGGCACGATCCCCGACGATATGGGCGGCATCTTCGCCCATCTGCGCGAAGCCGCCCTCACCATGCAGCAGGGCGGCGGCATCGGTTACGACTTCTCCAGCCTGCGTCCGCGCGGCGCGCCGGTGAAGGGCGTGGGCGCCGATGCCTCGGGCCCCCTCAGCTTCATGGATGTGTGGGACGCCATGTGCCGCACCATCATGAGCGCCGGCCATCGCCGCGGCGCCATGATGGCGACGCTGCGCTGCGACCATCCCGATATCGAGGCCTTCATCGAGGCCAAGCAGACCGCCGGGCGGCTGCGCATGTTCAATCTCTCGGTGCTGGTGAGCGACGCCTTCATGACGGCCGTACGCGAGGATGCGTCATGGGAGCTTTCCTTCGGCGGCACCACCTATCGCGTGGTGAGCGCGCGCGAGCTCTGGGACAAGATCATGCGCGCGACTTACGCCGCTGCCGAGCCGGGCGTGATCTTCATCGACCGCATCAACCGGCGCAACAACCTGCACTACTGCGAGACGATCAACGCCACCAACCCCTGCGGCGAGCAGCCGCTGCCGCCCTATGGCGCCTGCCTGCTGGGCTCGATCAATCTGGCGGTCCTGGTGCGCGATCCCTTCGAGGCCAGCGCCCATGTCGACATGGCAGCGCTCGCCGATCTGGCGCGCAGCGCCGTGCGCATGATGGACAATGTCGTCGATCTCTCCCGCTTTCCCCTGCCCCAGCAGGCGGAGGAAGCAAAGGCCAAGCGGCGCATCGGCCTTGGCGTCACCGGCCTTGCCGATGCCCTCATCATGTGCGGCCAGCGCTATGGCTCGGCAGGCGCGGTGGCGCTGACGGAGCAGTGGCTGGCCGCACTGCGCAAGGCCGCCTATGGCGCCTCCATCGATCTTGCCGCCGAGAAGGGCCCCTTCCCGCTGTTCGACCGCGACAAGTATCTCGCCGGCGAAAGCATCGAGGAGCTGGATGCTGAGCTGAAGGAAGGCATCGCCCGCCACGGCATCCGCAATTCGCTGCTGACCTCGATCGCACCGACCGGAACGATCTCGCTCTTCGCCGACAACGTCTCTTCGGGCCTGGAGCCGGTGTTCAGCTTCAAATATTCGCGCAACATCCTGATGCCCGACGGCGGGCGCAGCCAGGAAGAGGTGACGCGACTACGCCTATCGCCTGTTCCGCCGCCTCAAGGGCGATAACGCGCCGCTGCCCGACAGCTTCGTCGATGCCCAGAGCCTCTCGCCCGGCGATCATGTGGTGATGCAGGCCGCCGTGCAGAAATACATCGACAGTTCGATCTCCAAGACCATCAACGTGCCGGCGGATGTCAGCTTCGAGGCCTTCAAGAACGTCTATCTGCAGGCCTATGAGCTGGGCTGCAAGGGCTGCACCACCTATCGCCCGAACGATGTGACCGGCGCCGTGCTGGAGCTGAAGCCGGCGCCGGCCACGGCGCAATCGGAACTGCCGCTGGCCGTGCCGGCGCAGAAGCCCCAGGACATCTATGAGGCCGGCGGCGTGGTCTATATGACCCGCCCGCTCGACCGGCCCGGAGCACTGCCGGGCCAGACCTACAAGCTGCGCTGGCCCGAGAGCGACCACGCCATCTACATCACCATCAACGACATCGTCCAGGACGGGCGGCGGCGGCCCTTCGAGGTGTTCATCAACTCCAAGAACATGGAGCATTACGCCTGGACCGTGGGCCTGACCCGCATGATCAGCGCCGTGTTCCGGCGCGGCGGCGATGTCGCCTTCGTGGTGGAGGAATTGAAGGCCGTGTTCGATCCGCGCGGCGGCGCCTGGCTCGAGGGCAAGTACGTGCCCTCGCTGCTCGCGGCCATCGGCGACGTGATCGAGCAGCATATGATCACCATCGGCTTCATGGGCCAGCCCGAAAAGGCGGAGGTGGCACTGCGCAAGGTGGTCAATCTGCCCGGCCAGCGCCTGCCGACCTGTCCCAAATGCAGCCAGCCTTCGCTGATCCGCCAGGAAGGCTGCGATCTCTGCACCTCCTGCGGCTATTCGAAGTGCAGCTAGACTTCTGCGACGTAGCCACCAACCCCATCGTCATGCCGGGGCCGGCCTCTTGGCCGGAGCCCGGGCATCCAGACTTCGGCCAATACTGGATCCCCCACGGCATTTCAATTCGCGGCTGATTCACGCCTTAGGCCGAATTGGCCTAAGGTGATCAGACGCGCCTCTGCCTTCGGCAGCCCCGGGGATGACGAAAGAGAGCAAGGCGGGCAGACCGTCCCTCGCTTCTCTTCTCTGTGGTTCAAACCTTCTGAATGACCCGCCCCTGCCAGAGCTGCGGCACGCCCATCGGCCGCACCATCGAGACCTGCCCGCAATGCGGCACATTCAACCGCGCCGAACGCACGATCTGGGTCTGGCTCGCCGGCGGGACCGTCGTGTTGATCCTGTTCCTGGCGCTGGGCGATCTCAGCCTCGTGCTGAAGGTTGCAGGCGATCTGTTGCAAAAGATTCGCGCCGCTCTTTCAGCCGCGCATTAAGGCGCGCTTGTCGGGCGGGACCGATGCCTGCCAGACTGCCTTCGACGTCGGCGTCGTTGGACAAGCCGGGGAGGGCGTGAGCCATGCATTATCTCAGCATCCTGTTGGGGATCGCCTCGGTCCAGCTTCTGGCGGCGGCCAGCCCCGGGCCCACATTCATCATCGTGTCGCGCTATTCCATCGGCGAATCCCGCCGGCGCGGCCTGCTCGTGGTCGGCGGAGTCCTGGTGGCCGATCTCATCTGGGCGATCCTGGTGGCCTCGGGGCTCAGCGTCGTCATCCTGCGCTACCCGGCGGCCTATACCGTGCTGCAGATTCGCCGGCGCTGCCTATCTCATCTGGCTGGGCAGCCGCATTCTTCTCAGCCTGATGCGCAAGCAGACCGGCCAGCATGCCGAAGGTGGCTCGATCCGCTACCTCGGCCGGGCACGCGGTGCGCGATGGATTCCTCGCCAACATGATCAATCCCAAATCCATGGCCTATTACACCAGCCTGTTCGTCGTGATGATCCCGCAGGATCCGCCGGCCTGGCTGTTTGCCGCGGTCGTGGCAACCGCCCTTCTGGTGTCGGCCGCCTGGTGGATCGCGGTCGCTCTTTTCTTTGCCGTGCCACCGGTGCGACGGCTCTACGAGCGGGCGCGGCGAAGCATCGAGGCGGTCATGGGCGGTCTGCTGATCTGCCTTGGCCTTCGCATGGCCCTGTCGCGCTGATCGCAGTTTCTCTCCATGGGCAATTAACTACCCGGCCAGCGAGTTAACGCCGCGATGACGACTTTTGCGTAGCCTTAGGGAGGAAATGCGAGGGTCACAGCCATGGCATCGATCGCGCGTCTGCTGACGGCCGTATTGCTACCGGCTTTGTTTGTCGTTTCCGGCACCTCTTTTGTTCGCGCCGACGACTGCCGGTACGGCGACTGGATAAACTATGAAGGCGTTTCCTTGAGCCGCCTGCCGGACAACAGTGCCTACCTCTACCAGACGAACAACGCGGCAATTGACGCCGACGGTGCACCAAACGCCTATAATCCCGATAATAAGGGCCTCGACTACAACGCCAATGCCGGGCTGCCGGATGGCTGGGCCAATGTACTGGCGCCCGATCCCAAAAATCCCCACCAGCCTTTCGTCCAGACCGAGGGCGAGTTCGCCGGCAACTACGTCGCCAAGACCAGCCTGCAAAATCCAGGTGGTGCTGCGATCGACCCCAAGACCTATGCCGATGCGCGAGCGATTCCCTATCTGGTCTTTCCCGGAGATTTCGACCGGATCACCGGCACCGGGCTGATGGGCGATCTGGGGGTCGCCGTGAACCGCGACACGGGACGAAGCTCCAGTTTCATCGTTGCCGATCGTGGCAACGCCAAGGATGCGCTCGGCGAAATGTCCATCGCGCTCGCCCAGGCGCTGAGCGGCAATAGCAGAGCCAATCCGCGCACCGGCGCCGGCGTGCCGCCGGGCGACACGCTCTACATCGTCTTTCCCTATTCATCGAGAGCCCATCCGCCGCAATGGCCGCTTTCGCGCGAGGCGATCGACCACGATGCCCAGGCGCTATTGGCGGCATCGGGCGGGCTGGCGGCGGCTCAAGCCTGCCGCTAGCCGCTAATTTCTCCGCCGTCCCTCGACCAGCCGCAGCAGGTGATGCAGCGGTCCGTCGGGTACGCCGATTTCGTCCAGATGCCGCACCGTGTTGATCAGATAATCCAGATTGCTGCCGCTGACCCCGCGCGCGTGGCGGATCTTCCGCACAATGGTGCGTTCCGAAAGCTTGCCCTTGTAGTCGCGATTCTGCCGGTCGACGACATAGGCAACAGCCTGCACTGCTCCGCGGGGTGTCAGCACCCGAAGCCAGCGCGGCTCATAGATCGGCGTGATCAGCTCGCGTTCATGCAGGTAGCGTGCGACGGCATTGGCCTTCGCGGCTGCCACCCGGAACACGCGGCCCCGGCAGGCGCCGCCACGGGTCAGGCCCAGCACCAGCCCAGGCCTGTCGGGGCTGCCGCGGTAATGGGTCGATTCAACGCAGAAGGCGCGATGATATCCGTGCAGCAGCGCCGGCCGCGCCTCGAGATAATCGAAGCCCGGCCGCCACATCAGCGAGCCATAGCCGAACACCCAGAAGCCCTGCCCCTTGGGGATTTTCAGCTCGCGCGAACGAATCAGCTCAGCCTCGTTCATCCCCGGTTCACCAAAGCGACGCCCAACGCCGCCAGCCCCATACCGGCCAGCGCCGGCAACGCCAAGCGTCTCGCCGAAGACGAGATAGCCGAACAATGCGGCCATGGGCGGGGTCAGATAGAACAGGCTCGCGACCTTGGACGCAGCGCCGCGCCGGATGCAGCCACAGCAGAAGCGTGAACGTGCCGATGGAGAGCACGAGGATCAGCCAGGCGATGGAGGCGATGAAGGTCGCTGTCCATTGCACCGTCCCGATGCCGAGCAACCCCATCATGGGAAGCAGAAAGAGCGTGGCCGCCCCGTACTGGATGACGGCACTGCTGCGCAGATCGACGGCGCCGCAAAAGCGCTTTTGATAGATTGTCGCGGCACTGATCCCGACCAGCCCGATCAGGGCGTAGAACACGCCCATCAGCGGGACATTGTCGAAATGCAGCTTGTCCCACAGCACCAGTGTCACGCCGGCAAAGCCGATGAACAGACCCAGCCATTGCCGCCAGCTCACGCGTTCGCCCAGCACCGGGCCGACCACGGTCGCCGTCAGGATCGGCTGCAATCCGACGATGAGGGCGGTGACGCCGGCGGGAATGCCGCGTTCCATCGCGACATAGCAGCCGCCGAGATATACTGATTGCAGCAGTACGCCGACGACGGCGACATGAAACGTCTGCATCCAGCTCGCGGGCCAGCGGGCGCGGGTGGCAAGACTGACCGCCAGCATGATCAGCGTGACGCTGGCGACATCGGATCACCAGCATGGTGAAGGGTCTGGCATAGGGCAGCCCCATCTTGCCGGCGACGAAGCCCGAGGCCCAGAGCAGCACGAAGATCGCCGGCGTCAGGCCTTGCCAGCTGAACAAGTTTCGCGATCCGGGATTCACCGTCGAACTCACTGTCTTATGCTTTCAGGTGATCCGGACTGGAGGGCGTCGCGACGCATCATGGCCGCGTGCAGACAGGCGCTGCGAGTCTGCACGCCCCTGCCATCAGGGCGACGGGTCGGTCAGCTGGGCTGGCTCGATACTGGAGCCCGTCACGATCCTTCGCACGGGTCTGACGACTGAGCGCAACGGCTGAGACGTCAATCGCCCATCGAATCCATGGGCAGCGGGAACTTGAGCTCGCGCTCATCCACCTGCCTCGACCGGCCCTATCCCCGACGATAGGATCGCTGCCGCATGCGCCGTCACATGATCCTCGCCGCCGTCGGTCTCGTCGTCCTGGTCGCCGCTTACTGCGTCTACTGGTTCGTGCTGACCCGCATCGTCGCCGCCGACATCGCCAATTGGCGCGATCAGCAGCAGGCACTCGGCTACACCGTCGCCATCGCCGAACAGCCGGCCATCGACGGATTTCCCTTTTCCCTGCGTGCCCATCTGGGCCCGCCCGATATCACCGCCCCCGGGGGCCTGTGGCACTGGCAGGGGCCGGATACCGATCTGCGCCTGGCGCCCTGGGCGCCGCTCGACCTCGTCTTCATCGCACCGGGCCATCATCATCTGAGCCTGGCCGGTATCGCGCCGCGCGATATCGCGATCGACGCCGACAAGCTTACCGTCGAGCTCGATCTGGACCAGCGCGGTCAGGCGAGCGATTTTCAACTTCAGTTCGACGGGCGCAACACTGGCCGACAGCATCGCCGGCACCACGACGATCGCCTCGGCCAAGATCGGCGGCCATCTGCCCTGGCCCGCCGCGCCAGGGCCGGAGGTCAGCAGCCTGGATCTGACGGCCGACGCAACCGGGCTCAACCTGCCGCCGGGCGTGCGGGCGGCACTCGGCCAGCGGATCGACAAGGTCCATCTTGTGACCCAGTTGATGGGCGCGGTGCCGGCGGCGGCGCCGCTCGCAGCGCTGGCGGGCTGGCGCGACGGCGGCGGCGTGATCCAGCTGCGCGAAAGCGAGATCGATTGGGGGCCGATTTCCGCATCGGGCGAGGGCACCATCGCGCTGGACGAGAAATTGCAGCCCCTTGCCGCGGGCACGTTGCGGGTCGCCGGATTGCCCGAGACTCTCGACATGCTGGCTGCCGCCGGCAGCGTGCCGCAAGGCCAGGCCACTCTGGCCAAGCTGATGTTCGGTGCCGCTGCCGCGACGCCCGCCGGCGGCGGCCGGCCGCAGGTGGCGCTGCCGCTCACCATCCAGAACGGCTACATCTATATCGGGCCGATCAAACTGGCCCCGCTGCAGCCGATCGACTGGAACCAGATCCTGGTTTATTTCGGAAGCCGCTGATCGACGCGCTTCGCTAACTGACCCGGAAGTTCTGGAACTGCCAGGGATCGCGGCGGTCGAGATGCTCGTCATAGAGCTGGCCGCGGCCTTGCAGCGGTGTCCACTTGGTCTCCACCGCGACGACGGGGCCGAGATAGGGCCGGCAGATCCCCATGACGAATTCATGGTCAATATCTTCCGGCTCCAGCAGGCCCTGATCGGGATGCTGGATCAGCCACATGGCCCCGGCCAGCACGGGGATCGCGATCTGGATCGAGGTTGCGTTGTATTGCGGCCCGAGCAGCTCGCGCGCTTCCTCGATGGAAAGCTGTGAGCCGTACCAGAGCGCGCCATGATCGCCCATCAACAGGGCGCCCAATTCATCGATGCCCTCGACGATCTCGCTCCCCAGCATGCGCCATTTCGGCTGGACCTGGAAATTGTTGGTCACCATCTCGCGCACGCTCAGCACCGCATCGTTGCAGGGGTGATAGGCGTAATGGACGGTGGGGCGATAGAGGGCGCGGCCGTTCTTCCAGACGGTCAGGTAATCGGAGAGCGTGATCGCCTCGCCATGGGTGATGCAGGAACCCGGTCAGCGGCCCGCCGATGGGCGTCCAGGAACGCACCTGGGTCACGCAGCCCGGCTGGTCGAGATAGATCGCGCATTTCGGCCCGACCTTGTGGCGCTTGGCGCCCTTCGGGCAGCTTCTTCTCATGGCTGCCCCAGCCGAGCTCGGAAGGCTGCGCGCCCTCGCCACAGAATCCCGGAATGCTCCAGGTATTGACGAACTCGCCGGGGCGCTTCGGCACGTCGCAGATTTGCGTGTCGTGTTCGGCGACGTGGATCACCTTGGTGCCGACGCGCCTGGCGAGATTGGCCCAGTCTTCGCGCGTAGCCGGCTTGGCGAGTTTCAGCCTCTTGCGCTTGGCGATTTCCAGCAGCGCCTCTTTCACCAGATGGCTGATCAGGCCGGGATTGGCGCCATGGGTGATGAGCGCGGATGTGGCGCCCTTCGGCCATTTCTTCGCCTGTTCCCTCGCCATATAGCGCAGGTAATAGTTCGTGCGCTGCTCCTCCGGGATCTTCGGATTGGCGTAGTAGTTTGCCCAGGGCTCGATGCAGGTATCGAGATAGAGCACGCCGTTCTTCTGGCACCAGGCCATGACGTCGATGGAGCTGACCTCGACCGACAGGTTCAGGATCAGATCGCCCCGCGAGGCGTAGCGCTGCAGCACTGCCGCCATGTTCTTGCGAACGATCGGCTCGACGACATATTTCACGCCCTTGGCGACGTAGCCCGCGACATCGGCAGAGCGATCCTCGGCATCGACGATCGTCACCCGCGACAGCGGCATGTCGAAATGCCGCTCGATCAGCGGCAGGGTGCAGCGCGCGACGGAGCCATAGCCGATGAACAGGATGCGGCCGTCATATTTGAACTTCCAGGAAGGCGGCATGTCGGCGGTCCCCCGTACGACGTGCGACTCTGCGGCGGAAATTACGGGAATCCGCCCGGTGCGCAAATGGAAAATTTGGCGGAGAGCGAGTTTATGGATTCCTCTGCGTCTTCTCCGCGCGTCCTGACTTGATCCCCCAGCCCCATCAAGGGGGCGGAAATCTTCATATGGTCGCGATACTCAGGCCTGCCGAAACTCAGGGTGATATGACGCTCAACGGTGAACGTTCACTACGCCTGCTTGGCGTCGATGATGCCGCGGCGGATGGCGCGGGTGCGGGTGAACAGTTCCTGCAGCTTGTCGCCTTCGCCCCAGCGGATGGCGCGCTGCAGCGCCGTCAGATCCTCGGTGAAGCGGCCGAGCATCTCCAGCACCGCCTCGCGATTGTTGAGGAAGACGTCGCGCCACATGACGGGATCGGAGGCGGCGATGCGGGTGAAGTCGCGAAAGCCGCCGGCCGAGAACTTGATCACCTCGCTCTGGGTGGCGTCCGCCAGATCGGTCGCGGTGCCGACGATGGTGTAGGCGATGAGATGCGGCAGATGCGAGGTGATGGCCAGCACCTGGTCGTGATGGCCGGCTCCATGATCTCGATCTGGCTGCCGATCGCGCCGCCAGAGCTCGGCCAGCTTCGTCAACCGCCGCCTCGTCGCTGCCCGGCGGCGGCGTCAGGATGCACCAGCGGCCGTCGAACAGCTCGGCGAAATCCGGCTTCCGGACCGGAATGCTCGGTGCCGGCCACCGGATGGCCGGGGATCAGATGCACGCCCTCGGGCACGATCGGCCCCAGATCGCGGATCACCGACTGCTTGACCGAGCCGACATCGCGTGACGATGGCGCCCTGGCCAGATGATCGCGGATGGCCGCACCGATCTCGGCATAGGCGCCGAAGCGGCACGCAGATCACCACCAGATCGGCATCGGTGACGCAAGCCGCGGGGCCGTCATGGATGCTGTCGAGATAGCCGAGCTCGAAGGCCTTGTCGCGGGTCGCGGCGCTGCGCGCCGTGCCGGCGATGTGGCCGGCGAGGCCGTCGCTGCTTCATGGCGCGGGCAAGCGAAGAGCCGATCAGCCCGAGGCCGATCAGCGCCACGCGCTCGAACAGAGGGTCGCTCATTTCGCGGCCGCCGCCTTGCCATCGGCAAGTCGGCCAAAGCCTCGGCCACCGCCCGTGTCTCCGCCTCGGTGCCGATGGTGATGCGCAGGCAATGGGCAGGCCATAGGCGCCCATCTTGCGCAGGATCAGGCCGCGCGACTTGAGGAACGCGGTCGGCGGCATCGGCATCGCGCGAATTCCACCAGCAGGAAATTGCCGACGCTGGGATGGACGCGATAACCCAGCGCTGCTGACCTCGGCGCCGAGCCAGTCGCGCCAGGTCTTGTTGTGGGCCAGGCTCTTGGCCACATGGTCGCGGTCGTCGAGGGCGGCGAGTGCCGCCGCCTGCGCCGGCGCCGAGGTATTGAACGGCCCGCGGATGCGGTTCAGCACGTCGGCCACCGACGGCGGGCAGAAGGCCCAGCCCAGGCGCAGGCCGGCGAGACCGTAGATCTTCGAGAAGGTGCGCAGCATGACGACATTGTCGCCGGCGCGCACCAGCTCTTCGCCGGCGTTGTAATCGCGGTCGTCGACAAATTCGGCATAGGCCGCGTCGATGACCAGCAGCACGTCGCCGGGCAGCGCCGGCGCAGCTCGCGCAGTCTCGCGCCGCCGTCATGTAGCTGCCGGTCGGGTTGTTCGGATTGGCGATGAAGACGATGCGGGTTGCGCGGCGTCACCAGCGCCAGCAGCGCCTCCATGTCGGTGGCGTAGATTCTTCTCCGGTGCCGCGACCGGCGTGGCGCCGACGCGAGCGCGCGACAGCCGGTACATGAGGAAGCCATGGGCGGCTGAACAGCACCTCGTCGCCCGGGCCGGCATAGGCGCGGGTCAGCAGCGTGATCAGCTCGTCGGAGCCGTTGCCGCAGACGATGCAGCGCCTTCTCCAGGCCGAAGCGCCGCGCAATCCCGTCGCGCAGCTTCTCGGCGCCGCCATCGGGATAGCGATGCAGCTCCGCCGCCGCCTCGCGAAAGGCTGCGATCGCCTTCGGGCTCGGCGCCCAGCGGGTTTTCGTTGGAGGAGAGCTTGGCCGGCTTGGCGATCCCGGGAATGACCGCTTCGCCGCCGACATAGGGGGCGATATCCATGATGCCGGGTCGGATCTTGAGGTGTCATGGCGCTTTTCCTTCCGTCTGACGGCTCGGCGTGCCCGGATTCAAGGCGCTCGCGGCAAGGGGCACCGCATAGCTCCCCACCGACCAGACCTGGCGCAGCGACTCGCCGACCCGCTCGGCCAGCCTGGCGAGCTTGGGGTCGTTTTCGCTGAGATAGCCTTCGACATCCACCAGATGCAGCCAGACCGGCTGGCCGCTCTGCGGCTGCCAGCTCTGGATAATCGCGGTCTCGAAGCCGGCCGCCTTGACCCGGTTGGCGAGTTCGCTGCGCGAGAGCGGGCCGCCGGCCTCCACGATCAGCAGGGTGCGGTCGTTTCCGGTCGGCTCGGCCGTCACGGGGGCGACGGCGAAGCGCCTCCAGCGGGCGCGCCACGAACCGTCTCGCCGGAGCCGAAGGGCAAGCCTCGCCACCACCCGGGGGCGCTTGGCATCGTGGCTCAGCAGATTGGGCCACCAGGGCTGGGGATCGTCGGCATCGGGCAAAGGCAGCACGCCGACGGAGGCGCCGCCGTCGCCAGCGCCGTCAGCACCTGCTGGGGCGTGTCATGGGAACTCGCCGGCGTCAGGCTGCCGAAATGGTCGCGCGCCAGATCCCAATAGCCCGCCGCCTTTTCTGGCGCATAGACGGCGAGCGAAAAAGGGCCCTGCATGCGCAAGCATCGCCGACATGATCTCGCGCCAAAGCCGCACCATGACGGCGCGCGGGAAGCCGCCCTGATGGCGCTCGATCAGGCGGCGCAGGATCTGGGCCTCGCGGCCGGGCCGCATGAAGACGGCGCTCGGCCCCATTGGCGCTTTTGGCCGCGCCGATGCGCAAGGCGACCTCCGCCCGGCGCATGATCAGGCGGTGGAGGTCTTCGTCGATGGCATCGATTTCGGCGCGCAGCGCCTCGAGCGTGGGTTCGGCGTCCGCCATGTCGTTAACAGTGCCCCTGGAAGCGGCTAGTTTGATACTGGCAGGGGCCGGCAAAAGCAAAGAAAACATTGACAGTTATGCTGGCACCTCCCTACCTATCGCCAGGGGCGAAGGCCCGTCTTTTTCCAACGCTGACAGTGGTTTGCACCACAGGCACTTGAGCAACCGGGGCATTTTGGCCAGACGCGCATGACGACGCTGCAAAAACGCCTGCTGGATTCACACTCCCCGCTGCCGGGATTCCGGGCGGTATTCGGCGAGCAGCGCAAGATGCCGCTGGATTGCGGCATCGATTTCGGCCCGTTCACCATCGCCTATCAGACCTATGGCAAGCTGAACGCCGCGCGTTCCAACGCCATCCTCGCCTGCCATGCGCTGACCGGCGACCAGTTCCTGACCGGCGAGCATCCCATCACCGGCAAGCCCGGCTGGTGGGAACAGATGGTGGGCCCGGGCAAGCCGCTCGATACCGAGCCGCTTCTTCATCATCGGGGTCAACGTGCTGGGCGGCTGCATGGGCACCACGGGCCCGCGCGACATCGATCCCGCCACCGGCCGGCCCTATGGGCTGGGGTTTCCGGTCATCACCGTTGCCGACATGGTGCGAGCGCAAAAGCTGCTGATCGAGCATCTCGAGATCGACCAGCTGTTCTGCGTCACCGGCGGCTCCATGGGCGGCATGCAGGTGCTGCAATGGGCGGCCACATATCCCGAGAGCGTCTATCTGCGCCGTGCCGATCGCTGCGGCCGCCCGCCATTCGGCCCAGAACATCGCCTTCCACGAGGTCGGCCGCCAGGCCATCGTCGCCGATCCCGACTGGTGCAACGGCGATTACCTGCTGCAGGGCCGCAACCCGGCCCGCGGCCTGGCGGTCGCCCGCATGGCCGCGCACATCACCTATCTCTCGGAGCCGGCGCTGCATCGCAAGTTCGGCCGTAGCCTGCAGAACCGCAACCGCGTCACCTACGGTTTCGATGCCGATTTCCAGGTGGAAAGCTATCTGCGCCATCAGGGATCGAGCTTCGTCGACCGCTTCGACGCCAATTCCTATCTCTACATCACCCGGGCGATGGATTATTTCGACCTCGCCGCCGAGAAGGGCGGCGTGCTGGCCAATGTGTTCAAGGATACGCCGGTGCGCTTCTGCCTGTTCTCCTTCACCAGCGACTGGCTGTTCCCCACCCGCGAAAGCCGCGCGGTGGTGCAGGCGCTGAACGCGGTCGCCGCCAATGTCAGTTTCGTCGAGATCGAGAGCGACAAGGGCCACGACGCCTTCCTGCTCGACGAGCCGGAATTCGAACAGACCCTGCGCGGATTCCTGAACGGATCGGCCGAGCGCCGTGGCATCGAGTGAACTGACAGGCACCGTCATGCCCCGCGATGCTATCCGCCAGGAGCCGCATACGATTCGCGTCGACCTGCAGAACATCGCCGATATGGTGGCGGCGAAGTCGCGGGTGCTCGATATCGGCTGCGGCGACGGCACGCTGCTGGACTACCTCGTGCATTTCAAACAGGTCGACGGCCGCGGCATCGAGATCTCGCCAGGCCGGCGTGAATGCCTGCGTGGGCATCGGCCTCAGCGTCATCCAGGGCGACGCCGATACCGATCTGCCGACTACCCCGCCAGCGCCTTCGACTATGCCATCCTCTCCCAGACCCTGCAGGCAACCCGCGATCCCGCGCGGCGTGATCGCCCAGCTCGTGCGCATCGCGCGCCACGCCATCGTCTCGTTCCCCAATTTCGGCCATTGGCGCATCCGCTGGCATCTGGGGACGCGGGGCACCATGCCGGTCACGCCGAGCCTGCCGGAGCCGTGGTATTCGACGCCCAACATCCATCTCTGCACGATCAGGGATTTCGTGCAGTTCTGCGAGGCTGAGGGAATCAAGATCGAGCAGGCCATCGCCATCGACCGCGCCGGCCATGCGGCGCCGATCAAATCCTATGGCGTCGCCAACCTCACCGGCGAACAGGGCCTGTTCCTGCTGAGCCGACGGCAAGAAGTCGATAACCACAGAGGCACAGAGGCGCAGAGGGAACGAGTAGGTCGATCTAGCTGCGCTTCATTCCCTTGGCCCGCCTCCCGCGGGCAAAAAAGCAAGTAAGCCAGCAAGCCGCAATCTTGCCGCGCCTCGCTACCTCAGTGCCTGGCTGTGGTGAAGACCCCTTACGCTACGACGGGCCGGCAGCAACAGAGCGCGGCGGCGCCTTAGGCGCCGGGCCGGTGCCGCGGCGTAGATCTCCTTGCCGGCCTCGGCCAGCAGCACGCCGGCAAAACGGGGAAACCAGCGGCGGGCCACACGCTCCCAGGCCGGCGCGATTCGCAGCAGGGTCGTCGATTGGAGCGGCAGCAGATAGAGCGAACGCGTCGTCGTGGTCGGCGTGAATAGATTGTCGCGCAACAGGCGCGTCAGCTGCGACATGGAATAGGGTTGGCCCTGGCCAAAGGGCGTGCGGTCGCTGCTCGACCAGATGACCGCGGCGCGCCGGCACCACGATCAGCAGCCGCCCGTCATCGGTCAGCACCCGCCAGATCTCGCGCAGCAATTCATTGGGCGGCTCGCCGAATTCCAGCCCATGGACCAGCAGCAGCCGGTCGATGCTGCGATCGGCAACCGGCAGCGTCGTTTCGTCGGCAAGCACGGTCAGACCGCGTGGCGCCCGCGGGCCAGTGCAGCGCCCCCTGCCCCGCCGGCATGGCAGCGATGCTGCGCTCCGTCTCCGCGCGGAACTGGTTGCAGATAGGGCGTGGCATAGCCCAAACCGAACAGCTTCGGCGGCCCTGAAATCCGGCCAGATTTCGCGCAGCTGCAGGCCGATGGCCTGGCGCGCCATCTGGCCCAGGGGTGTCGCATAAAAGGCGCTGAGATCGACGACGTCGTTCCACATGGGTCTACTATGCCATAGCCGGCAATGTTAGGCTTCGCGGGTCATGGAAATCACCCTTATCCCGCTGCTCACCGACAATTACGGCTATCTGCTGCACGACCCGTCGAGCAGCGAGACCGCCGTCGTCGACCCGTCCGAGGCCGGCCCCGGTTCTGGCGGCGGCCAGGCGCGAAGCCTCAAAATCGATTTCGTGCTGAACACCCATCACCATCCCGACCATAGCGGCGGCAATCTCGGCATCAAGAAAGAGACCGGCTGCAAGGTCGTAGGCCCGGCGCCCGATCGCGAGCGCATTCCCGGCATCGATATCGCGCTCGACGAGGGGCAGACCTTCGAGCTCGGCAACCGCCAAGGCCGAGGTGCTGTTCATCCCCGGCCACACCAAGGGCCACATCGCCTTTCATTTCCGCGGCGACCGGGCGGTCTTCTGCGGCGATACCCTGTTCTCGCTCGGCTGCGGGCGCATGTTCGAAGGCACGCCGCCGCATGATGTGGGCTTCGCTGCGACAAGCTGCGCGCACTGCCGGGCGAGACCCGGATCTATTGCGGCCATGAATACACCGCGTCCAATGCGCGCTTTGCCGTCAGCATCGATCCGAACAACGCGGCGCTGCGCAAGCGCGAGGCGGAGGTTACGAAGCTGCGTCCGCCGGCAAGTTCACGATTCCCTCGACCATGGCCGAGGAGCGCGCGGCCAATCCCTTCCTGCGCGCCGACGATCCGGCGCTCGCCGCATCGCCGTCGGCCTGCGCGGTGCGGCGCCCTCCGAGGTGTTCGGCGAGATCCGGCGCCGCAAGGACAATTTCAAGTAACTCATCCGAGGAGACAGAGAGATGAAGCTGCGGTATTCGCCGACCAGCCCCTTCGTGCGCAAGGTCGTGGTGCTGGCCAAGGAGCTCGGCATCGAAAACAAGATCGAGACTGCAACGCACCAACACCACCGATCCCGATCTCGATCACGCAGAATCCGCTTGGGCAAGGTTCCGAGCATGCTGCTCGATGACGGCAGCTCGCTCTATGACTCGCCGGTGATCTGCGCCTATATCGACACGGCGAACAAATTCCATCCGGCGAGCGGCCCGGCGCGCTGGACCGGCGGCGCGGCGCCAGGCGCTGGCCGACGGCATCATGGATGCGGGCGTGCTCGGGCGCGGCGAGATACTGCGGCCCGAAGGCGAGAAATCGGAAAAATTCATCGCCGCGCAGAAGTTGAAATTGAACGCCGCCATGAACGCGCTGGAGCAGGAAGCCGACAGCTTCGGCGAGGGCCTCGATATCGGCCTGATCGCGGTTGCCGCAGCACTGGGCTATATGGATTTCCGCTACGCCAGCGAGAGCTGGCGCAGCACGCGGCCGAAGCTCGCACGCTGGTACGATCGCTTCGCCCAGCGCCCCTCGATGCAGACGACGGTGCCCAAGGACGCATGAACCGGCCGGTTTCCGATACAGCCGCGGCCCTGATCGCCCAGCTCGATCTGAAACCGCATCCCGAAGGCGGCCACTACCGGGAGACCTATCGCGACCAGGCCGCCGCCGGGAACCGCGCCAAGGCCAGCCTGATCTATTACCTGCTGCAGGCGGGCGAGGTATCGCATTGGCACCGGGTCAACGATGCCGACGAGATCTGGCTGTTCCAGGGCGGCTCGCCGCTGGAACTGACGCTCTCGCCCGATGGCCAGCGGCGCGAGGATCAGTTGCTCGGCACTGACGTCGCCAATGGCGAACGACCGCAAATCCTCGTCCCGCAGGGCTGCTGGCAAGCGGCGCGCAGCCTCGGCCTCTACACGCTGGTTGCCTGCCTGGTGACGCCGGCCTTCGACTTTGCAGGCTTTGAAATGGCGCCGCCGGGCTGGGTTCCCTCTATGCGGGGCCAGCGCGACGCCGGAAGATATCTTTCGCCGCGAGGAAAGCTCCGCCGACGATAAGCAGGCAGGCGAGCGCCAGCGCCGTGCTGGCCTCGGCCCGGCCGAACAGCACGAGCAGCAGGGTGGAGATCAGGGGCGAGGCATAGGCGAGCGCCCCCAGCACCTGGATATCGCCGCGCTTCACGCCGTAATCCCAGACGAAGAAGGCGATGCCGACTGGACCCAGGCCCAGCGCCAGCACGGCAAGCCATCCGGTGAGGCCGGGTATGACTGTAGGCTCTATCGACAGATGCGTGATGAGCCCCAGGATCGCGGTGACGCCGCAGAAGCCGCCGACAGCGTCGCTCGGCACATGGCCGAGGCGCCGGCTTAGCAGTGAGTACCCAGACCAGGTGAAGGCGCAGCCGAGTGCTGCCAGATAACCCAGCGCATAGGCATGGTCGAAGCCGACACCGCCGCCGGCCTTCTGCAAGACCAGAAGTGCGGCACCGGCGAAGCCCGCAATACCGCCCGGCGACATGCCACCAGCGCAGATGCTCGCCCGGCAGCAAGGCCGAGAACAACACCAGCAGCAGCGGCCAGAGATAGGCGATCAGGCTCGCCTCCACCGCAGGCGCATGGGCGAATGCGGTGAAATAGAGCGCGTGATAGCCGAAGAGGCCGACAACACCGATCAGCCAGGCACGCGCGGGCTGGCGAAGATGGGAGAAGACGGGCGCGCCACCCTGCCACCGGCCGTAGGCCCATTTGCCGAGGAAAAGCAGGAAGGCGACGCGTGAAAGTCAGCGCCACCAGTTCGAACGGCGGAATTTCCGCCGCCGTGGTGGTGAAGAGCGCCAGCGTCGCCCAGAGCAGCACGGCAATGCCGCCGACCAGGGTGGCAGCGAGACGGGAGGAGGTCATGGGGGAGTGGCCAACAAGTCGTGATAGACGGGCGCCGACCGGCGTTTCATCTCTCAGCCCGTCATGCTTGGCCGGCCGAAAGGCCGGGCCGAGCATCCACGGCTTTTTTCTTCAATGCCAAGTCGTGGATGCCCGCCTTCGCGGGCATGACGAACGAGGTCGTTGGGTGCTGCCGAGCGTCGCGATCCGACTACCGCTGCTTCGCTGCCTTGGCCACGCGCTCGTCGATTTCCACCTGATAGCCATTGGCGAGACGATTCGTCTCATTGGCCATGGCGACCACCGCCTGCAGCTCGCCGAACATGGCATCGCTCATGCCGGCCTTGCGCGCGCCCGCGGTGTGGCTGTTGATGCAATAGCCGCAATTGTTGGTGACGCTGACGGCGATATAGATCATCTCCTTGGTCAGCGCATCGAGGGCGCCCGGTTCCATCACCTGCTTCACGCTGTCCCAGGTGCGCTTGAGGGTCGCCGGATCGCTGGCCAGCGCCTTCCAGAAATTGGTGATCCAGTCGACCTTGCGCGAGGTCATGATGTCGTCATAGACCGCCCGTACTTCGGGGCTTGCATCCGCATATTCGATGAACTTGACCAGAGCCATTCGCTATTCCCCTTAGAGCGTAAATCTTCAATACATATGCTGACCGCCGTTGATGGAGAGCGTCGAGCCGGTGATGAAACCGGCATCGTCGCCCACCAGGAACAGCACGCCGCGGGCGATCTCTTCAGCCTTACCCAGCCGGCCAACGGGAATCTTGGCGACGATCTTCTCCAGCACCGGCGCCGGCACGGCACGGACCATGTCGGTATCGATATAGCCCGGCGCGATCGCGTTCACGGTGATGCCGCTGCGCGCACCCTCCTGCGCCAGGGCCTTGGTGAAGCCATGGATGCCGGATTTGGCGGCGGCGTAATTGACCTGGCCATACTGGCCAGCCTGGCCGTTGATCGAGCCGATATTGACGATGCGGCCGAAGCCCCGTGCACGCATGCCATCGATGACGCCGCGGCACATATTGAAGCAGGAGCCGAGATTGGTGTTCACCACCTCGTTCCAGTTCTCCCAGCTCATGCGCTGCAAGGTGCCGTCACGGGTAATGCCGGCATTGTTGACCACCACATCGACGGGGCCGAGCGCGCCCTCGATCTCCTTGATGCCGCTCTGTACGGCCGCAAAATCGCCGACATCGAATTTGAAGGTCCTGATGCCGGTGCGCTTGGAGAATTCCTGGGCGCGGGCATCGTTGCCGATATAGGTGGCAGCGACCTTGTAGCCCGCCTTGTCGAGCGTCATGGAAATCGCTTCGCCGATGCCGCGCGTGCCGCCGGTCACCACCGCCACCCTTGCCATCAAAGCCTCCCTGTCAGGTTTCTTGTTGTCGCTTTATCCAGCGCTCGACGCGTCTAACGTTCGACGCACATCGCAATGCCCATGCCGCCGCCGATGCAGAGCGTGGCGAGGCCCTTCTTGGCGTTGCGCTTCTGCATCTCATGCAACAGCGTCACGAGCACGCGGGCACCGGAGGCGCCGATGGGATGGCCGAGTGCAATGGCGCCGCCATTGACGTTGACCTTGCTGGTATCCCAGCCGAGCTCCTTGTTCACCGCGCAGGCCTGCGCGGCAAAGGCCTCGTTGGCCTCGATCAGGTCGAGATCCTCTTTCTTCCAGCCCGCCTTGGCGAGTGCGGCACGGCTGGCGGGAATCGGGCCCGAGCCCATGATCGCCGGATCGACGCCGGCCGTGGCCCAGGAGACGATGCGCGCCAGCGGCGTCAGCCCGCGGGAGGCCGCCTGCTTGGCCGACATCAGAACGACCGCGGCGGCCCCATCATTGATGCCCGAGGCATTGCCCGCCGTCACCGTGCCGCCATCCTTGCGGAATGACGGCCCGCAGCTTGGCGAGCTGATCGACCGTCGTGCCGTGGCGCGGGAACTCGTCGGTATCGACGATGACATCGCCCTTGCGGCCACTGATCGTCACCGGAACGATCTCGTCCTTGAGGCGGCCGGATTTCTGCGCGGCCTCCGCCTTCTGTTGCGAGGCGGCGGCAAACGCATCCTGGTCGGGCCGGGTGATCTGCCATTTCTCGGCGACGTTCTCGGCCGTGTTGCCCATGTGATAGCCGTTGAAGGCATCCCAGAGGCCATCCTTGATCATGGTGTCGATGAGTTCGACATTGCCCATCTTCACGCCGCTGCGCAGATAGCTGCAGTGGGGCGCCTGGCTCATGCTCTCCTGGCCGCCGGCCACCACGATGGCGCTGTCGCCGTTGCGGATCGCCTGATAGCCCAGCGCCACCGTGCGCAGGCCCGAGCCGCAAAGCTGGTTCACCAGATAGGCCGTCTTTTCCACCGGAATGCCGGCGGCGATCGCCGCCTGGCGGCCGGGATTCTGCCCCTCGCCCGCCGTCAGGATCTGGCCCAGCACCACCTCGTCCACCTCGCCCGGCGCGACCTTGGCGCGCGAAAGCGCGCCCTCGATGGCGACCTTGCCCAGCATATGGGCGGGCAGGCTGGAAAGCCCGCCGTTGAAGGCGCCAATGGCGGTTCGCGCGGCGCCGACGATGACGACATCGGTCATGATTTTCTCCTGTGTGCAGGCCTGGCTGGCGAGGGCTTTTTCGACAATACCGGCCGCCTTGTTGCGGTGCAAGAAAGCCCCAGCCGGCGCAGCCAGGAAGCCAATGGTTGCCACACGTCGCCGAGCGCCTTCGCGCCCGCCATCATGCCGATATGGCCGGTGGCGGTGCGCAGGACCTCGCATGTGGGGATTGCATTGGCCAGCGCCAAGGCCGAAGCCGGCGGCACGATGCGGTCCTGGTCCGGGATGACGGCGATGGTGGGCAGCCGGAGCGCCGCCGGGCGCACGGGCCGGCCGGCCAGTTTCCATGTGCCGCGCATGGTGGCGTTCGCGCCATACCAGTCACCCAGCGTCTCGCGCGCCACGGGGGCGGCCAGCGCCACGCCATCGTTCAGCCAATCCTCCAGCGCCACGAACTGCCGCGCCTTGACCGAAGCGGGATCGAGCGCGGCGAAACTGAGAAACTTGCGCAGCGCCAGGCTGGGATCCAATGCGGCGAACAGCGCCTGGATGACATCGACGGGAAGCTCGCCCAACAAGTGAAACAACGGCTCGAACTGCGGCGTCATGGCGCCGATCAGTCTCGCCTGCTCGACCCGCTCGGCATGGAAATCCCAGGGCGTGGCGAGCAAAGCCAGGCCCGCGAGATCGCCTTGCCGATGTTGCGCCAGGCCCAGCGCCAGCAAGCCGCCCATGCAATAGCCGATGGCGACGGGCTTTGCTTTCGCATGCCGGGTCACGATATCCAGCGCGCGAGACAACCGGCCCGTGATGTAGTCGTCGAGCGAAAAATCCCGCTCGGCTTTTCCGGGTTCGGCCCAGTCGACGAGATAAGGCCGGAATCCCTCACCGGCAAGAAAGCGCAGGAAACTGCGCTCGGGCTCCAGATCCAGGATATAGCCGCGGTTGATCAGCGAGGGGATGACGAGCAGCGGCACGCCGTTGCCACCAGCCGAGTAGTCGAGAAGCCGGGTGGTGCCCTCGTGCCAGATCACTGGGGCATCGGACTCGACGCGCCGATAAATGTGGCGGCGATAGGCTGTCAGACCGTCGAGGAAGGCAGCCAAGCGGCGACCGGCTTCGGTCGCGACCGCGGACGCTACGTCGTCAGGCTTTGCGCTTGCGAGTTCGTCGGCGAGGCTTTGGGCGGCCGCCTTGAGCTCCGGCCTCCAGGCGATCGAGCCGCTTTTCAAGAGCGGCAAGGCGGCGAGCGAGTTCGTCCAGGCCAGGCTGGCCGCCGCCAGATGGAGCGGCAGCGGTCGCGGTCCTAGCCTCGGTTTTGCCGGCGGCGGGCTTGGCGGCATTGGGTGACTGGAAGCCATGAACCATCCCCGCCTGCATCATGGAAAGCCATTGGCCGATCTGGCGGGCGAGCTCGGCATCGCCTGCCAGGGCGGTTGCCTGGTCCTGCCAGAGATCGAGATAGCGGCGCGCCAGCGCCTCCAGATTCGGCGGCTCAGACATGGCAAAACTATAGCCAATCAGACGGGGCCAAGGCTATGGGCGGTGCAATAATTGCGCTGCAACAACAGCTTGGCCCGCCATCAGCCTGCGCTTGCCAGGGCCGCCCCCAACCCTGATATGCTGCAGCGCATGAATTTGCCGGGTGCGCTGCCAAAGAAATGCCTTGGCAGCACTCCCTCCGCCCCAATTTGGTGAGCCTGCCGCCATGGCCGAACCTGCCGAAAACGCGCCCTCCGGAAGCCAAGAGACCGGCGGCTCCGACAAGGCGCCGATCACGATCAAGAAATACGCCAATCGCCGGCTCTACAACACGGCGACCAGCAGTTATGTGACCCTCGATCATCTCTGCCAGATGGTGAAGGACGGGGTCGAGTTCGTGGTCTTCGACGCCAAGACCGGCGAGGACATCACCCGCTCGGTATTGACCCAGATCATCGTGGAAGAGGAAAGCAAGGGCGGCCAGAACCTGCTGCCCATCAACTTCCTGCGCCAGCTCATCAGCTTCTACGGCGACAATCTGCAATTCCTGCTGCCCCGCTATCTCGAGCAGAGCATGAACTCCTTCGCGCTGAACCAGGAGCAGATGCGCAAATACCTGCAGGAGAGCTTCGGGGGCATGTTCCCGTTCAGCCGCTTCGAGGAGTTGGGCAAGCAGAACATGGCCTTCCTGGAGCAGGCCATGCGCATGTGGAATCCCTTCAAGCCGCCGGGATCCGCCGGCGCTGCCGCGCCGGCCGCGGCAGCGAAACCCGCCGGTGAGAATTTTGATGCGCTCAAGGCGCAGATGGATGCGCTCCAGCGCCAGCTCGAGGCGCTGGCCCGGCAGAAGAAAGAAGGCTGGGCTCGCCTCATCCTCTCCCCTTCTGGAAGTCGGCGAAGCGCCGGATTCCGTGAAGATCTGCATCTATGGCGCGGGTGCCATCGGCGGGCTGTTGGCGGCGAAACTGGCGCGCGCGGGACAGGACGTCACCGTCATCGCCCGTGGTCCCCATCTGGCAGCGATCAAGGCCAGGGGGCTGAAGCTGTTCTCCCGGGACGAGGAGATCCTCGTCCATCCCCGCGCCGTCGACGATCCAAATGAGGCCGGCCCACAGGACCATGTCATCGTCGCCGTGAAGACGACCGGCGTGGCGCCGATTGCCGAGCGCATGGGCCCGCTGCTGGGGCCCGACACGGCCGTGGTCACGGCGATGAACGGCATTCCCTGGTGGTATTTCTGGAATCAGGACGGCCCGTGGAAGGACCGCCAGCTAGCCAGCATCGATCCCGGCGGGCAACTCTGGCGGGCCATTCCGCCGGCCCGCTGTATCGGCTGCGTCGTCTATCCCGCCGCCGAGATCATCGAGCCCGGCGTGGTGCGCCATGGCTATGGCAACCGCTTCATGCTGGGTGAGCCCAGCGGTCAATCGAGCGAGCGCGTCAAGGGTCTCTCGCAAGCGCTGACGGAAGCTGGATTCAAGGCGCCGGTGCGCCCGAAGATCCGCGACGATATCTGGCTGAAGCTCTGGGGCAATCTTTCCCTCAACGTCGTCAGCGCGCTGACCCATGGCACGCTGGCCGGCATGGCGAATGATCCTGCCGTCTACGCCGTGCTGCGGGCGATGATGGTGGAAGCCGAGACGATCGCTCGAACCCTGGGCGTCGAGCTGCCGGTCGATGTCGATACCCGCATCGCCTGGGCCCGCGATGTGGGCGAGCACAAGACCTCCATGCTGCAGGATCTGGAACAGGGCCGGCCCATGGAGATCGACGCCTTGACCGGCGTGATCGCCGAGATGGGCGATCTGGTGGGGATCGAAACCCCGACGATCGATACGGTGCTGGCGCTGGTGCGCCAGCGTGCGCGGGTGGCCGGTAGTTACCCGGCCGCTGTCCACAGCAAGATCGGATCAGACTGAAGCAGCCTGATCCGATCTTGCTCTGGGCGCCGTCAGGTCCGTAGATCGCCTCGAACAGCGCCGCCCAGGACGGTTCGACCCGATAGGTCCAAAGGATCGCGATCACAGGACCCAGCAGCCGGATATTCAGCTCAGCGCCTTGGCGAGGAAGGGCAGGCTTTCATCCATGCGGTAATCGACGGAGGAGTGATCGTCGGGAAACTCCTCATAGCGATGGGCGATGCCAAGGCGCTTCAGTGTTCGGTTCAGCTGGCGCGCGCCGAACACCAGGTTGAACTGGTCGCGCTCGCCGCAATCGATATAGAGCGCCTTCAGCTTGCGCAGATGGGCAACCGATTTCTCCGCCATGCGAACCGGGTCATGGGCCTGCCAGTTCGCCCAGCGCTCCGGCATCAGCTCCGCCGTTTGGGGATCGCAGGGAAGGCGGATGCCGAGGAACTGGGCGGGATCGGGATCGTAGCTCGCCGCCATGGCGATGAAGTTCAGCACCAGCATATCCTTGTCGGCGGGCTTCAGTGCCGCTTCGAAATGCCGGATGAAGCGTTCGATGGAGCCGCCATGGCTGGTGGCAAGTTCCATCAGCACCTTGGGCAGGTCGACCAGATAGCAAAGCTCGAAGGCCATATCGCCGGAATGGCAGGCGGCCGCGGCCCAGAAATCCGCATGGCGCATGGCATGGACGATGGCGCCATAACCGCCGGAGGATTTGCCGAAGACGCCGCGCCGGCCATCGCCGCCGACGCCCAGCGTCTTTTCCACCAGCGGCACGACTTCGCCCAGCAGATAATCCTCGTAGCGGCCGATGGAGGCGCTGTTGATGTATTGATTGCCACCCAGCCGGCTGAAGCAATCGGGAAAGGCGACCGCCACCGGCGGCATCTTGCCCTCGCCGATCAGCCGGTCGAGACGCTCCGGCGCGTTCTCGCCGAAATTTTTCCAGTTGGTGTGCGACTGGCCTGAACCGGTGAATCCCACCAGGTCGACCAGCAGCGGCGGATGATCGCCCGCTTTGAATCCCGGCGGCAGATAGACGTGCAAGATCGCGCCGGGACGGATCGCCCAGCAGATTGCCGGCGAGTGCCTTGCTGTCGATCTCGAGCCGGCGGATTTCGCCTTGCGGCAGATTACGATTTTTGCGCATTCCGCGAGACTAGCCCAGCCACGCGCGGTGAGGCAAAGTGCATTCCATGCCCCATTCATCCCATGCTTAATCCGGATGTTGTTGTTGTCGGTGCAGGCGCTGCCGGGCTTGCCGCCGCGAAGACCCTGATTGCCCGCGGCTTTGCCGTGCAGGTGATCGAAGCGCGCAACCGCACGGGCGGACGCGCCTTTACCGATACGCAGCATTATGGCGTGCCGGTCGATCTCGGCTGCTCCTGGCTGCACAGCGCGGACATCAATCCCTTCCTCGCTATCGCTGATGAAATTGGCTTCCATGTCGAGCGCAGCGAGCCCGGCTGGGGTGGGCGCCGGCGCATCGGCCAATTGTCGGAAGCCGAACGCACAGCCATCGAGAGGACCATCTCCGAAGGCCTCGATGCCATCTATGCCGCGGGCGAGGCCGGCGAGGACATCGCGGCGAGCGACGTGCTGCCCGCAGAATGCGCCCGGCCGGCCGCTGCTGGACGCGGTCATCAGCTGGATCTATGGCGCCGATCCCGACCAGGTCTCCACCATCGATGCGGTGCGCTATCGCGACACGGGCCATAACTGGCCGATCAATGAGGGCTATGGCGCGCTGGTCCAGGCCTATGGCGCCACCGTGCCGGTCAAGCTCTCTACCCGCGCCACTGCCATCGACTGGTCGGGACCCGGCGTGTCGGTAGACACAACCGCGGGCAAGATCAAAGCACGGGCGGCGGTCGTAGCTCTGCCAACGACGGTGATGGCGGAAGGCCGTGTCCGGTTTTCCCCGGCCCTGCCGGCAGAAAAGCAAAGCGCCCTCGAACATCTGCCGCTGGGTGTCGCCGACAAGGTGTTCTTTCGCGTGACCGGCGATCCGTTCGGCATGCCCGCCGACAGTTACGTGCGCGGGCGGCACGATACCTCGCGCACCTGCAGCCTGCAGATCAGACCCTTCGGCCGCGACATTGTGAGCTGCTATTTGGGCGGGCGCTTTGCCCGCGAGCTGGAAGAACAGGGCACGATGGTCGAGGCGGCCCGCGCCGAGCTGATCAACGCCTTCGGCAACAAGGTCACGCAGCATCTGAGCGATCCGGTTTCAACATCCTGGTTCCTCGATCCCGATTCACGCGGCAGTTACTCGGCCGCCCTTCCCGGCCATGGCCATCGCCGCGCCGATTTGGCTGCACCCCTGGAAGACCGGCTGTTCTTCGCCGGCGAAGCCTGCTCGCCGGACTTCTTTTCGACATGCCATGGCGGTTATCTCAGCGGCATCGCCGCGGCGGATGCGGTGGCCGCGGCGCTGAAGAAGCCGGGATAGCTACATTCCCGCCGCGAAGATTGGATAAGCCTCCGCCAGTTCCTCACGAATGCGGCCGCGGATCAGCGACAGTTCGCTTGTGGTCGGCGCCGGCGTTTCGATCACCGGATCGGCGCGATCGAAATCGAAACCGGTCGCGGCTTCGACTTCCGGCTGGTCATGACCGGGATGAATCGATTCCAGGCGAAAGCGCCGATCGAAGCTGAACCGGGCGAGGCTCGTGATCAGCACCTTCGGCCCGCCACGGCGATAGACGTTCGCCGGACTCACCCCCGGCGCGCTGATGAAATCGACCTTGGGCACCAGGCTGCGCCGGCTGTGCTCTTCGCGGAACAGCACGATCCTGGGCACCAGGAAATAGAGATAGGCGGAGCCGAAGGAACCGGGAAAGCGCACCTTGGGCTGGGCCGGATCGCCGATGCCCACGAGATTGATATTGGCGGAACCATCGATCTGGCCGCCGCTAAGGAAGAAGGCATCGATGCGGCCCTCGGCGGCGCAGTCGAACAGCTCGCGGGCGCCCTCGGTAAAGCTGTTATAGCGCTTGCTGCCCAGGATGGTCGCCCGCGTCGGCCCGCTCGCCTGGGCCAGCAAGGCGGCAGCGGCGGGCAGCGGCGACAGCGCCCCCACCACGACGTGCCCCAGGCCCATCACCTCGCGCGAGAGCAGCGCGATCATCAGCTCCGCCGGCGTATAAGCGCCCGTCCTAGTAGACATGAGTCCTAATAGACATGAGGCAAAACGAATTCCTCGAGATATCCCCGAAAGCCATCGTCGCTGCGCGCGGCTTCCGCATAGGCAACCAGATGCGCGCCGTCGGCGGCGTAATCATCGCCGAGGCCCAGCGGCCAGCTGCCACGCGGCGCTTCCGCGATGGCCGAAACATACAGGGCGGGCAGCGTGCCGGCGGCGCTTGCTTCGCTCGCCAGCAGGCTTTCCTCGACGATCTTCTCGACCGTGACCAGGGTAATGCGCGCGGCATGAGCCATGGTGACGAGTTCGCGCCGCCGGCCGATCCACACATTGCCGTCGCGATCGGCCGCCGGCGAATGGAACAGCGCGATCTCCGGGGTAATGGCCGGCAGCAGCAGGATCGGGTCGCTGCCTGCTTCATCGGCGCCGAAAGGATTATCCATCTGGCGCCAGTCGCCGCGCCGCCTCACCAGGTCGCTGCCCAGGATGCCGCGCAGCGCCATGAAGGGAATGCCCTTCTCGGCTGCCTGAAGTGCCGCATGCACCGCCGGGCAGGTCGTATCGCGCACGACAATGGTTCCGGCCCGCGCCGCGGCGCTGAAGCGGGGCGCCAGGCCCGCCTCGCCCAGGGCGACGCCGGCGGCCTCGATCTCCGCCACGCAGCCGGCGCCGATCAGAAGATCGGCCTGCAGCCCGGTGGTCGGCACGCCCAGCAGGCGAAGCCCGCGGGCCTTGCGGCGGATCAGAGCGCGCGTCGCCGCCATGGCGACGAAGCTGTAATCCGGCGGAATGGCGATATGCGCGCCATCGGGAATCCGCCCGGTCAATCCCTCGAGGGTCAGTACGTCCGTCATGGGCCGAGTATAGCCCGGCTGAGGGAATGCGCTCTAGGCGAAGGCCTGTTTGAGCGCCGCCGCACTCTCATCCAGAGCGCGCATCGCCGTATCCAGCATGCGGCTGTAATGCAGAAAGCCATGCAGCACGCCGGGATAGATGGTGAGCTTGTGCGTCACCCCGGCAGTGGCCATCCGCGCCGCCATCGCGCGGCTATCGTCCAGCAGGCAATCGAGCTCGGCCGCGGCGAGGAAAGCCGGCGGCAAGCCCGCAAGGTCGCCAGCGAGATTGTTCAGGCGCGGATCGTCAAGATCGGCAGGCAGTGCGGATCAGATGGCCGCGATAGCGCTCCATATCCGCTCCGGTCAGGCCATAGGCGGCATCGCTGCAGGCGCGGATCGAGTTGGAATCCCTAAGCCCGAAGCAGCCATAAAAGAGAAGGAGCAGGCGCAGCGCCGCACGCTCGGCCGCGTCAGCGCCGAGACAGGCGGCAAGAGCCAGATTGGCACCGGCGGAATCGCCGCCCACCGCCAGGCGCGCTGTGTCGATGCCCCATTCGCGGCCGTGGCGCAGCGTCTGGCGCAAGGCGGCCAGCGCATCGTCATGGGCGGCGGGAAATTTATGCTCCGGCGCCAGGCGATAATCGACGCCCAGCACGATCGCGCCGGACTTCTCCGCCAGCAGGCGCATGATGCGGTCATGGGTATCGAGGCTGCCCACCACCCAGCCGCCGCCATGGAAATAGACCAGCGCCGGCAGGCTGGACGCCAAGGCGGGCCGGTAGAGCCGGCAGGCAAGCAGCCCAACGGGGCCGGGGATGCTGAGCGCCTCCACGGCCGCCAGCGGCGGCCGAACCGCATTCCAGAAGGCGCGCTCATGGGCATAGGCCGCGCGCTGGGCCGCCACATCATCGGCGGCAGGCGGTGTGCGGCCGGTGTTCAGGCGCGCACTTTCGGCCTGGACCTGGATCATCTGCGGATCGAAACGCTCGTGCGGATCTGCGTTCGCCATCATGCCGAGATGCCTGCCTTTTCCATGCGGGCAGTCTAAATCCGGATCAGACGCTGGGCGAGGTCCGGGATTCGGCGACGGCCTCTGAATTGAGGCGGGCGCGCAGCACGCCATCCAGCCATTCCTTGCGCATCTCCGGCACCGAGGAGATCAGCTTCTCGGTATAGGGATGGAACGGCGGCGCGAAGATCTCCGGCGTCGGCCCCTGGGCGACGATCTCGCCGCGCAGCATCACCGCGGTGCGATGGGCGATGCGGCGCACGATGCCGAGATCGTGGGTGATGAACAGATAGGCGAGCCCGAGCTCGTCCTGCAGCCGCTTCAGCAGCTTCAGCACCTCATCGGCGACCAGCTGGTCGAGCGCCGAGGTCGGCTCGTCGCAGATGATCAGGTCCGGCTCGGCGGCGAGCGCGCGGGCGATGCAGACGCGCTGCTTCTGGCCGCCGGAAAGCTGCGGTCGACAGCCGGTTGGCGTAGTCGAGCGGCAGGCCGACCTGCTCCAGCAGTTCGGCGACCCGGCGCTTCACCTCCGCATGTCGAGCGGTCGAAATAAAGCTGCACCGGCCGGCCGATGATCTCGCCCAGCGTCTGGCGCGGATTGAGCGCGACATCGGGCAGCTGATAGATCATCTGGATGCGCCGCAGATCGTCCTTGCTGCGGTCCTTGAGCGCCGGCGGCAATTCGCGGCCGTTGAACTTCACCGAACCCGATTTGCGCGGCAGCAGGCCCAGGATCAGGCGTGCCAGCGAGCTTTTGCCCGAGCCGGATTCGCCGACCACGGCGACGGTTTCGCCCTTGGCCACCGAAATCGAGATGTTCTTGACGGCGATGAAGTTCTCATAGGCGCCGATCGCATCCTTGACGAAGAGCAGCGACTTGCCCTCGTCGATCTCCTCCAGCACGTTCAGCTTGTCGGCTTCCTTGCGCTCGGTGACCAGGGCGCGGGCATAGTCGGTCTTGGGCGCCTGCAGGATCTGCTCGGTGGCGCCGAGCTCCACCATCTTGCCGTGGCGCAGCACCATGATGCGGTCGGCGATCTGCGCGACCACCGCGAGGTCGTGGGTGATATAGAGCGCCGCCGTGCTGATACTCGCGGATCAGGTCGCGAATCAGCGCCAGCACCTCGATCTGCGTGGTGACGTCGAGCGCCGTCGTCGGCTCGTCGAGCACGAGGATGTCGGGGCGGCAGCACATCGCCATGGCGGTCATGGCGCGCTGCAACTGCCCGCCGGAAACCTGGTGCGGATAGCGCTCGCCGAACGTTTCGGGGTTCGGCAGATCCAGCGCCTTGAACAGCTCGATCGCCCAGGCCTTCGCCTCCGGCTTGGTCATGACGCCGTGCGTGACCGGCGTCTCGCAGACCTGGTCCATGATGCGTATGCGCCGGGTTGAACGAGGCGGCGGCGCTCTGGGCGATATAGGCGATGCGCTTGCCGCGCAGCTTGCGCCGGCCGTCGGCGGAAAGATCGCGCGCAGCTTTCGCCGTCGATCGATGACCTTGCCGCCGGTGATCCGGCAGCCGGCCCGGGCATAGGCCATCGAGGCGAGGCCGATGGTCGATTTGCCGGCGCCGCTTTCGCCGATCAGGCCGAGCATCTCGCCGCGCTTCAGCTCGAGCGAGACATTGTCGACCAGCACATGGCCGGCCATCGGACTCGATGCGCAGATTCTCGATTTTGAGGACGATCTTCGGCTGCCATGCTCCTCACATTTCCGCCGAGGCGCCGGAGGGGCGCGCATCGATCGACAGGATCCAGTCGACGATCAGATTGACGCCGACCGTCATCATCGCGATCGCGATGGCGGGACAGAGCGGCGCCGTCAGGCCGAAGTTGATGGCGCGGCCGTTGTCGCGCACCATGCCGCCCCAATCGGCGAGCGGCGGCTGGACGCCGAGGCCGAGGAAGCTCAGCGCTCGCCACGAACAGGAAGTTGAAGCAGAAGCGCAGGCCGAACTCCGAGATCAGCGGCGGCAGGGCGTTGGGCAGGATCTCGCGGCGGATGATCCACCAGAGGCCCTCGCCGCGCAGCCGTCGCCGCCTCGACGAATTCGAGCACCACCAGGTTCATCGCCACCGCGCGCGCCAGGCGGAAGACGCGGGTCGAATCCAGGACGGCGATGGTCAGGATCAGCACCGGCAGCGACGAGCCGAACACGAGAGCATGATCAGGGCGAAGATCAGCAGCGGGATCGACAGCATGACGTCGACGATGCGCGAGAGCACCTGGTCGACCACCTTGCCGCCCACCGCGGCGCAGATGCCGAGGGTGATGCCGAGGATGAAGGACAGGATGGTCGTGACAGCGCGATGCCGATCGTGGTGCGGGCGCCGTAGATCAGGCGCGACAGCATGTCGCGGCCGATATGGTCGGTGCCGAGCCAGAACTGCCAGGAGGGCGGAGCCCAGGTGTCGCCGACCGATTGGATTCGCCATAGGGCGCGATCCAGGGCGCGAAGATCGCGACGAAAACGAAGACGCCGACGATGAACATCCCGATCCAGGCGGTCGGCGTCGGCTTGTGTCCGAAGAGTGTTCATGTCCCGGCCTCGCCTAGCGCGGCTGCCGCAGGCGCGGATTGACGAGGATGCCGAGAACGTCGGCCGATCGTGTTCAGCGTGACGAAGACGGCGGCGAAGACCAGGCCGCAGGCCTGGATCACCGGCACGTCGCGCTTGGTGACGGCGTCGACCATGTATTGGCCGACGCCGGGATAGACGAAGACGTTCTCGATCACCACCACGCCGACGACGAGATAGGCGAGATTGAGCGCGACCACCGAGATGATCGGCGCCGCCGCATTGGGCAGCGCATGCACGAAGACGACGCGCGTGCGCGTCAGGCCCTTCAGGAAGGCCATTTCGATATAGGGCTGCGACATGATCGACAGCACCGAAGATTGCGGTCATGCGCAGCATATGCGCGGTCACCAGCATGGTCAGCGTCAGGGCCGGCAGCGTCGCGACATAGATGCGCTCGCCGAAACCCATGTCCGGAAACACGGTCGCCAGCGAGGGGAACCAGCCGAGCTCGATGGCGAAGAAGAAGATGAGCAGATAGCCGATGAAGAATTCCGGCACCGAGATCGCGATCAGCGAGATGATGTTGGCGAGCCGGTCGATCCACTTGCCTTCGTTGATGGCCGCGAGGATGCCGAGGCCGACCGCCAGCGGCACCGCGATCAGCGCGGCATAGCCGGCCAGGAACAGCGTGTTCTCGAATTTCGGCGTGATCGAGGTCAGGATGTCGCGCTTGTTGGTCAGCGCCTCGCCGAAATCGCCGTGCAGGGCGCCGAAGAACCAGTCGAAATAGCGGACATAGGCCGGCTGATCGAGGCCGAGTTCGTGGCGGAACACCGCCAGCGTGTCCGGCGTGCGCCCTGGCCGAGCACGGCGGTGGCGACGTCGCCGGGAAGGATCTGCGTGGCGGCGAAAATCAGGACCGAAACGGCAAGCAGCGTCAGCAGGCCGAGGACGACCCGAGTCAGCAATCAGTCGAAGCATCGGGTCGCCCCCGCGACCGGCTGACTAGCGACTACGCGTCAGGCGAACCAACCCTTTTCGGCGATGCGCTTGTCGCACATGTCGTAATGGGGATGCGGCGCGTTGCCCCGCACCTTCTTGGAATAGCCGTCGAGATAGTCGCCGATGGCGAAGCAGACCATGCCGCCATCGTCCGAGATCATCTGCTGGGCCTGCCAGTACATCTCCTTGCGCTTGGCCTTGTCGAGTTCGACGCGGGCGTCGATGATGAGCTTCTCGAACTCGGGATCCTTCCAGTTGGTGTCGTTCCAGTCGGGCTTGTCGCCGAAGATCTGCGAGAAGCCTGGTCCGCCGACGGACGGCCGCCCCAATACACGGCGCAGAACGGGACCTTGAGCCAGACGTTGTCCCAATAGCCGTCGCCCGAGACGCGCTTGACGTCGAGGTCGATGCCGGCCTTCTTCATCGCTTCCTGATAGAGCAGGGCGCAATCCGCCGCCGGCCCCAGGCGCCCTCGGAGATCTGCAGCTCCATTGGCGTCGGCGATGCCGGCCTTCTTGAAGTGGAACGCCGCCTTGTCCGGATCGTAGGGCCGCTGCGGCATGTCCGTGTTGTAGAACGGATTGAGCGGCACGAGGTTGTGTCGTTGCCGGACGGCGAAGCCGTTGTAGACGGAGTCGATGATCTTCTGGCGGTCGATGCCGTATTTCAGCGCCGAGCCGCAGATCGTTGCTTGGTGTAGGGATCGTCGGTCACGCGCGCCACGAAGGAGAAGCGGTTGCCGGTGCCCTTGGTGCGGGCGACGTGCAGGTTCGCGTCCTTCATGAGCAGCTTGACCGTGCGTGGCGTCGAGACGGTTGCCGGCATCGATCTGGCCGGAGTGCAGCGCCGCGGTGCGGGCCGCCACGTCCGGGATGTTGCGCAGCTCGACGCGTGTCGAAATTGCCGCGGTTGGGCTTCCAGTAGTCGCCGCGTTCTTGGAGACCAGGCGCACGCCGGGCTCGAAGCTTTCCAGCGTATAGGCGCCGGTGCCGATCGGCTTCGACCAGTCGGTGAAGTCCTTCGGCACGACGACAAGGTGATAATCGCCGAGGATGACCGGGAAGTCGGCATTGCCGCTGGTCAGCGTGATGCCGACCTGGGTCGGCGACAGCGTCTTGATCTCCTGGATCTGCGCCAGGATGCCCTTGGCCGGCGACTTGGTCTCGCCGCGGTGCAGATCTGGATCGAATAGATGCAATCGTCGGCATCGAGCGTCTTGCCGTTGGAGAACGTGATGCCCTTGCGGACGTTGAACACCCACTCGGCAGCGCCAGGCTTCACCTCCCAGCTCTCGAACAGCTCGCCGGTCGGATTGCCCTGGGCGTCGAACTCGATCAGGCAGTTCATGCAGATCAGCGAGCCGCGATCATGACGGAGTCGGCATAGGTGCGCGGGTCGAGCGAATCGCTGGGCGAGCCGCCTTCCATGCCCAGGCGCAACGTGCCGCCCTTCTTCGGCGTTTCGGCGAAGGCCGACGTCGCCAGAATGCCGCTGCTCAGCGACGTGGCGATGCCGAGCGCCGCTGCGCGGCCGATGAATTCGCGCCGCGACAGGCGGCCCGAAGCCATGGCTTTTTGCAATTGATCCCAATTGTCCATCGCTAATCTCCCTGTTTGCCGGTCCGCAACGATCCCATTCTCGCTGGTAGAAGCGGCGTTTTTGTGAACTTTTCTTAAGTGCAAGCCTACACGTTACGAACCCGGCTGCAAGCTCCCACGATCCTGCAAGCCGCGCCGCAGCCCACCTAAAGCCTTATACGAAGGCGAACCTTCCCTAGATTTACGCAAGGCGGCCATCACCCATCCCACGCCAAGCGGCGCAATTTAGCCAGATCGCGCCCTCGCCGGAAGCATCGGATTCGTCAGTCAAATGGGAACCTGGCAAATGGGAACCTGGCAATGGGAACCCGGCAACGGGAAACCGGCAGAAGGGGTGTCCCATCACGCCGAGGGCTGCGGCAGCTGGCGGCGCGCCAGAAGCCCGTCCAGCCAGTCCGGATCCATCTCCGGCACCGAGGAGAGCAGCTTGGCGGTGTATTCGTGATGGGGCGGCGTCATGACGTGCGGATCTTCGACCCGCTCTGCACCACCCGGCCCTGGAACATGACCACGATCTCGTCGGCGATCGCCTTCACCGTGGCCAGGTCGTGGGTGATGTAGAGGTAGGAGACCTTCAGGTCGCGCTGCAGGCGCAGCAGCAGCTTCAGGATTTCCTCGGCGACGATCTGGTCGAGCGCCGAGGTGACTTCATCGCAAATGACCAGGTCGGGCTCGACCGCCAAGGCGCGCGCGATGCAAATGCGCTGCTTCTGCCCGCCGGAGAGTTCGCTGGGCAGCCGCTCGAGAAAGCGCTCATCCAGCTCGATCATCTCCAACAGCTCGCCGATGCGCCGGTCACGGGCAGCACCCGCGCAGGCCCATCTGGTGCTCCAGCGGCCGGCCCAGTATGTCGCGCACGCGCCGGCGCGGGTTCAGGGCCGTATCGGGCATCTGATAGATCATCTGCACCCGGCGCAGCAGATCCTTGGAGCGGTCCTTCATGGCGGGCGGCAGGGCCTTGCCCTGGAAGACGACTTCGCCCTTGCGCGGCGGCAGCAGACCGGTGATGACGCGCGCCAGCGTCGATTTGCCGGAGCCGGATTCGCCCACCACCGCGACGGTGCGGCCCTTGGGCACGCGGACATCGATATCGAACAGGACCGGCACGGTGCCGTATGAGGCATCGACATGCTTCACATGGATGATGGTCTCGTCCGCGCCCTGCTCCTTCTTCTGCAGCGAGCGCACGGCCCAGAGCGATTTCGTATAGGGCATCTGCGGGTGGGAGAGCATCTGGCGCGTCGGCGCCTCCTCCACCACCTCGCCATAGCGCAGGACGATGATGCGGTCCGCCATCTGGGCGACGACGGCCAGATCGTGCGAGATATAGATCGCCGCCGTATTGGATTGGCGCACGACATCCTTGATCGCCGCCAGCACCTCGATCTGGGTCGTCACGTCGAGTGCGGTGGTCGGCTCGTCGAAGATCAGCAGATCGGGATGGCAGGACATCGCCATGGCGGTCATGGCGCGCTGCAGCTGGCCGCCCGAGACCTGGTGGGGATAGCGGCTGCCGATCGTCTCCGGCGTGGGCAGCCGCAGCCGGCGGAACAGCTCGACGGCCTGGTTCTTCGCATCGGCCTCGCTCAGCACGTGATGCCATGTCGGCGTCTCGACATACTGGTCCATCAGGCGATGCGCCGGATTGAACGAGGCGGCGGCCGACTGCGCCACATAGGCGACGCGCCGGCCCCACAGCTTGCGGATCTCGGCCGCGCTCAGCTTCAGCAGATCGATGCCGTCGAAGATGATGGTGCCGCCGGAGATGCGGCAGCCCGGCCGGGCATAGCCCATGGCCGCAAGGCCGATGGTCGATTTTCCGGCACCGGATTCGCCGATCAGGCCCAGCACCTCGCCCCGCTTCAAGGTCAGGTCGATGCCCTTGACGATGGGCATCCAGACGTCGTCGCTCTGGCCCTCGATCTTGAGGCCCTTGATTTCGAGCAGCGGGCCGGCCGCTTGCGCAGCGCATCTTGCCGTCGTTGGCGGGTCTCGCGCTCATTCCTTCAACCCGCTGGTCTTGTGCAGGAACCAGTCGACGACGAAGTTGACCGCGACCGTCAGCAGCGCGATCGCGGCTGCCGGCAGCAGCGGCGTGATGTCGCCGTAATTGATCAGGGTCGAGTTCTCGCGGACCATCGAGCCCCAATCTGCCGTCGGCGGCTGGATACCGAGGCCGAGGAAGGAAAGGGCGGCGATGGTGAGAAACACGAAGCAGAAGCGAAGCCCGAACTCGGCCACCAGCGGCGGCAGGATATTGGGCAGGATCTCCCGCCCCATGATCCAGCCGAGCTTTTCGCCCTGCAGGCGCGCCGCCTCGACGAAATCCAGCACCACCACGTTCATCGCAACCGCGCGCGTCAGGCGGAAGACGCGCGTGCTGTCGAGAACGGCGATGATCAGGATCAGGTTCGTGATCGAAGGCCCGAAGATGACCAGCAGCACCAGGGCGAAGATGAGCTGGGGAATGGCCATCAGGATATCGACCAGGCGAGAGAGCAGCTGGTCGGCCCAGCCGCCGAGCACGGCAGCGAGCAATCCCAGCACCCCGCCGATGGTGAAGGAGAGAGCCGTCGTCAGCACCGCGATCCCGATCGTGTTGCGGGCGCCGAAGATGAGGCGGGAGAGCATGTCGCGGCCCAGCTGATCGGTGCCGAGCAGGAACTGGCTGCCCCAGTGCCGCGTATTGGTCGCCCACGATATCGGCTTCGCCGTAGGGCGCGATGAGCGGCGCGAAGATCGCGATGATGGCATAGGCCGTGATGACGAACAGCCCGAACCAGGCCGTGACCGGCGCCTTCTTCAGGCTGCGCCAGGCGGATTGCAGTTTCGTGCGCCGCTTGGGCAACAGCCGCACATCTGCGCTCGCAAGATCGGCCAGGGATTCGCCGCCTGGCGCGATCACGTCGGGCGTGTCGGTTCCTGTGCTCATCGCCGGTGCAGGAGTCTGGGATTGGTGACGATGGCCACGATGTCGGCCAGCAGGTTCAGAAGGATGTATGTGGCCGCGAAGATGAGGGCGCAGCCCTGCACCACCGGAATGTCGCGGGCCGAGACCGAGTTCACCATCAGCTGGCCGATCCCGGGATAGACGAAGACGACCTCGACCACGACCACGCCCACGATCAGATAGGCGAGGTTGACCGCGATGACGGTTGCGATCGGCGCCCAGGCATTGGGCAGCGCGTGGTGAAAGATGATGCGGCTCGGCGACACGCCCTTGAGCCGGGCCATCTCGATATAGGGGCTCGCCAGCAGGTTGATGATCGAGGCGCGGGTCATGCGCATCATGTGGGCGACGGTGACCAGGATCAGGGTCATGGCCGGCAGCGCACAGCGCGCCACCCGTTCGAAGAAGGGCGTATCGGCGCCCACCGTCGCCAGCGAATAGAACACCTCCCAGCGCACCGCCAGGAACAGCATCAGGATATAGGCGACGAAGAACTCCGGCACCGAGATCGAGGTCAGGGTCGTGACGTTGATCAGGCGGTCGAAGAATCCGTTGCGGTGGAGTGCGGCCAGCATGCCGAGCAGCAGGGCCAGGGGGACAGCGATAAGCGCCGCCATGCCGCGAGGAACAGCGTGTTCCCGAGCCGCGGCAGGATCAGCGACATGACCGTGCGCGGATGACCGCCGCCGAGATTGCCCATGCTGGAGAATGAATTGCCGAAGTCGCCCTGCAGCACGCCGCCGACCCAGTGGAGATAACGCTCCACCGGCGGACGATCGAGGCCGATCTCCTTGTCGAAGGCCGCCACGGTTTCCGGTGTTGCGGCCTGGCCCAATATGGCCTGGGCGAAATCGCCGGGAAGCATGGTGACCGCCAGGAAGATGATGATCGAGACGGCAAACAGGGTCACGACCCCGAGGCCGAGGCGCTGCAATACCGTCTTGATGACAGCGTTCACGCGTTCCACCCCTGTTGCGACTCCCGGCCGTTTGCAGCACCGGGTTGTCGTTTGGCGGAAGGGAGGGGCCGGCCGAATCGGCCGGCCCCGTTATCCCTAAGCAGCAATCAGGCGAACCACCAACGCTCGGCGATCTTCAGCCCATCGCATTCCCAATTGGCCGCGATCGGGCCATGGGCGAGCTTCTTGTTCTGGGCTTCCACGTAGTTGTTGAAGACCAGCACGATCGCGCCGCCATTGTCGTGGATCAGCTGCTGACACTCGGCATACATGCCGGCGCGTTTCGTGTCGTCGGTCTCGCTGCGCGCCTGGACCAGAAGCTGATTGAACTTCGGGTCGGCATAGTGGCTTTCGTTCCATGCCGCACCCTGGGCATAGACGACGGTCAGCATCCAGTCGGCCGTCGGCCGTCCGCTCCAGTAACCGGCGCACCAGGACTTCTTGAGCCAGACATTGTCCCAATAGCCGTCATCCGGTTCGCGGATCACGTTGATGTCGATGCCGGCCGCCTTGGCGGATTGCTGATAGATCACCGCCGCGTCGACGGCGCCGTTGAAGCCCGCCTCGGCCGCCGAGAGATCGACCTTGAGCGAGGAGAGGCCTGCCTTCTTCAGGTAGAACTTCGCCTTCTCCGGATCGTAGTGGTACTTCGGCATGGGATCGTGCGAGAACTTGACCGAGGGCGCGATCGGATTGTCGTTGCCTACCTTGGCATGCCCCAGGAACACCTTCTTCTGGATCTGCTCGCGATCCATCGCCCATTTCAACGCCAGGCGCACATTGTTGTCGTTGAAAGGCGGCCGGTCGCACATCATCGGGAACACGTAGTGGCCGTAGCCCGTGTACTCGTCGATGGTGACCTTCGGATTCTTCTTCAGCAGGTTCAGCGTCTTCAGATCGCAGCGGCTGATCCAGTCCACTTCACCGGTGGTCAGCGCATTGGTCCGCGCGCCGACATCGGCGATGGTGAGGAAGGTCACGTCGTCGAAATAGGGCTTGTTGGGCTTGTGGTAGTTCGGGTTGCGCTTCATCTTCGCCTGCACGCCGGGCTGCCAGGAATTGAAGATGAACGGGCCGGTGCGGGCCGTGTTCTGCCAGTCGGCCGTGCCGTCCGCCTTCGCTTCCATGATCGGAATGTGATAGTCGCTGCAGATATACGGGAAGTCCGCATTGCCGCCATTCAGCGTGAAGATGACCGTATCCGGTCCATCGCCCTTGATGTCGGTGACGGCCGCCAGAACGGATTTCACCGCCGATTTCGAATCCGGGCCCATGTGATGGCGGTATGAGGCAATGATGTCGGCAGGCGTCAGGCCTTGCCGTCGTGGAAGGTGACGCCCTTGCGCAGCTTGAAGACCCATTTTGCGGCGCCGTCGGCGGGCTCCATGCTCTCGACCAGATCGCCGGTGATGTCGCCCTTGGCGTTCACCTCGGTCAGGCCGTTTGCCATGCCGCCCCAGAACGGCACCTGGGTGCCCGTATCCGGATAGCCGGCCGGATCGAGCGTGTCGGTGGTGGCGCCATGCGCCAGACCGAATCGCGCCGAGCCGCCTTTCTTGCCTTCCGCCGCAACGCCGGCGTCTTCGAGCAGGGTCGTGGCCAACGCCGTCGTCACGCCAAGTGCGGCGGCGCGACCGAAGAATTCGCGCCGGCTGATTCTTCCTTTAACGATTTGCTGGGTCCAGAAATCAAGTTCGCTCATCGATGGCTCTCCCTGTTGCGTCGTGGCCTTCTTCAGCGCCGCACGGCAGCAGCCAATCGAACTGGAACCGCGCTTGAGTGCGGTTAAGCCCCTGGTCGCCAGGCCCGGCCCCCTCTCCGGCAATCGCCCAGCATTCGAATGTCTGCCTATGGCCCGCTTGGTGCCCGTCTCCCGCTCGACATTCCTTGTCGAGTTGCACCGATGCTAACACAATCGCTGGGCGAGGCGAGTCGGAACGCGTGGCTGCCCCCAGGATTTGGCATGGAAGGGTCCCGCCGGGGCCGCGACGCCGGATCGGGGTTTGGCCAGATTGGGATTAAAGACATGGTGGAGTTGATCATCGAGCGCTGGGGCAGCCTGGACGGCTCCAGCCATTACCTCTGGTCGGTCTGGCAGGACGGCAAGCGGATCGAGATGAGCGGCCGGATCGCCGGCGCCGAGAGCGCCGAAGCGCTGGGCCGGGCCTGGTGCCAAAAATCCCTGGGCCGCGAACCGGACCGGGTGACCCGGCTTTAGCCCGCCTCTTCCCGGAGCGCTTCGCCACCCGTAAACGGAGAGCCTCCCGGCGGCCAGAACAACCGCTCCATCCGCCCATGGTATTGTAGGCCTAAGCGAATTTGCTTGCCGCCGCCGTACTTTCGGCCCGATGATGGGATCGGGGAAGGGGCTAAGATGAGCAAGCCAAAAGCCGCTGCTACGGCAGGGCTGGCACGCGCGCGCGGGCGGAAACGGGCGTCAGACCTGAATTTCGGGTTGATAGCCGTCGCCGGCGACGAATCCATCACGCATGAGCTGCGTTTGATGCTGGCGTCGCGCCACGCCAAACTCTATGTCGCCCATGTGCCGGCGCTGAGCGAGGGCCCGCCGGCCAGCCCCCACGGCGCCATCGGTGACATCGTCAGTGCTGCAAAATGGCTGGCGCTGGGCCAGCCGCTCTCGGCCATCGCCTATGCCGGCACGCTGACCACCATCGCGATGGGAGAGGAGAGAATCGGCCGGCCTCTCGAAGAAGCCCGGCCCGGCATCCCCTGGACGACGCCGATCACCGCCTCCCTTGCCGGCCTCGCCCAGCTCGGCGCCCGGCGGATCGTCCTGCTCAGCCCCTATACCGTCGCCAGCCATCGGGTCCTGGCCGCCTATATCCGGGGCCGCGGCATCGAGATCGTCGAAGATGCCTGCCTGGATGTGGGCGACGATGGCCGCGAGGCGTCGCTGTCGGAAGCCGTCCTGCGCGGGCGCCTGATGGATCTGCGCTGGGCGGAAGCGCAGGCGATCCTCATCTGCGGCACATCGCTTCGCGTCAGCCCGCTGATCGAGAAACTCGAGACCAGCACGGGCCTGCCTGTGGTTGCCGCGGGCCAGGCACTGGCCTGGCATTGCCTGCGCCTGGCCGGTGAAACCCGTCCGGTGATGGGTTTCGGGCGGCTGCTGCAAATGCCGGGGCCCGCCCTGGAAGCCAGGCAAGCGTAGTCGCAAGTCCCCGGCCGGGGACCGCCTGCTATGCTGCCTCGATGTCCGATATCAATATCGAGTTCGACTGGTATGTCTGGCCCGTCATTGCCGTGATGATCGGCTGGCCGGGACTGCTGCTCGGCACGGCCACCGGTGCCGTGCTATGGCGCCGGCATCGGATCATCGGCGGGCTGCTGGGACTGGTCGCCGGGCACCCTGGCCTGGGATTACGGCTTCTATCTCCTGGACTGAGCCCGGTCAGTTAACCGGTTCGCTTTTCAGTTCCATTCCCTTCTCGCCCGGCACGAAGCGCAGCCGCCGTTCATGGAAGGCATCGAGACTGGTGCGGTGCGCGATGCTGAGCAGCGTCGTCTTCGGCAGGCGATCGCGGATCAGCTTGTAGAGCTTCGCCTCCAGTTCAGGATCGAGCGCCGACGTGGCTTCGTCGAGGAACAGCCAGTCGGGCTTCTGCAGCAAGGCGCGCGCGATGGCGAGACGCTGCTGCTCGCCCGGCGAGAGCCGGCGATCCCAATGGTCTTCTTCGTCGAGCAAGCCCGGTCTTGTCGTCGAGCTGGCAGGCCTTCAGCGCTTCGACGATCTCGGGATCGCGAGAAGGCGCCGGGCTTGGCCGGGAAGGTCACCGCATTGCGCAGGCTGCCGATCGGCACATAGGGCTTCTGCGGCAGGAACAGCAGGCGCCGCAGTTGCGGCAGGATGATCTCGCCGGCGCCATAGGGCCAGATGCCGGCGATGGCGCGAAACAGCGTGCTCTTGCCGCTGCCCGAAGGGCCGCCGACGAGGACATGCTCGCCGGCGGCGATCTTTGCATCCGCGGTCACCAGCGGCCGGCCATCGGGCATTTTCAGCGTGGTGTGCTCGATAGAGAGAGAATTCCTGCGCGCCCGGCGCGACGTGAATGCCGCCCTCGCCGCTCGCGACCGCTTCGGCGATCGCCTGATCGAAGCTCGTCAAGCGATCGACGCTGGCTCGCCAAGACGCAATGTCCGTATATGAATTGATAAACCAGGACAGCGCGTCCTGAACGGTTCCAAAGGCATTGGATATCTGGATCAGGGTTCCCAGCTTGATGGCCCCGCTGAAGTATCGAGACGCAGCGACAACAAAAGGGAAAATAACGGCGAGCTGACTATAGAAGTTCGAGAACCAGAGCAGCGCCTTGTTCAGGCGCATGATGGCCAGCCAATTGCTGACCACGAGGCCAAACCTTTCGGACAGACGCATGCGACTCGTCACTCCTCGCCGCGATAAAGCGCAATTCCCTCCGCATTCTCACGCAGGCGGACAAGCGAGAATCGGAAGTCGGCTTCATAGCGTTGCTGATCGAAGTAGAGTTGCGCAAGCTTTCGGCCGAGGCGCTGAATCAATCCGCTGCCGACCACCGCATAGATGACCGCAGCCCACAGCATGTAGCCCGGAATGGTGATCGCCATGCCGGCCACCGTGAAACTGAGTGGACCGGAGAGATTCCAGAGAATTAGGAAGAAGGAGCAAAGCGTCACGAAATTGCTCATCGCACCCAGGCCGAGCAACAGAGTCTGGTTCGCGAAACTCGACAGGTCCTCCTGGATGCGCTGATCCGGGTTGTCCGTAGCCCGGTTCGCCAGCTCCATGCGGTAATACACGCGATTGGCCAGCCAATTTTTCAGATAGGTACTTGTCAGCCACCGCCGCCAGCGGATGAAAAGCATCTGGCGCACGTAGTACTGGTAGACGCCGACGACGATGAAGGCGAAGGCCAGGACGGTAAAAATGCCGAGCTCTCGCCAGAAATGCGGCAGGTTCTTGTCCTGCAGAGCATCGTAGAAGCGGCCGTACCAGTCGTTGAACAGCACGTTCAGATAGACCGTCCCAAGATTGAGCGCGACGACGAGGGCTAGCAGCCCGCGGGCTACCCAACGCTCTTCCGACGTCCAATAGGGCTTGGTGAGCCGCCAGAGCTTTTTGAAGAAGCTCATCCGGCCGGTGCCGATCAGGGGATCGCTCATGAAATTCTCTTCTGATTTCGCCGGTGAGACCCGGCCGGAAAGTGAATGCCAGTAATCACATTGCCCAGATATCACATTGCCGTCAGTTTTCGGCGAGATGACGGAAAATTAGCCCGCCGCAAGTTAGGTACCAGGACCGCGGCCCTGTTGATCGGGCGAGCGCCGGGCGTATGGTAGCCGGCAAGATCAATCAATTCGCAGGCAGCACCCATGGATCTCGCCACGCTGGTCAAGCCTTACCGTGTCGAGCACGGCAAATCCTTTCGCCTCAAGGATGTCGACCCCGACGATACGCGGGGGCTGGAAATCGACGCGCATGAGGCCAAGGCCAGTCTCAAAAAAGGCGTGGAGCGCCTCAGCAAGCTGCAGGAGATGCTCTACGCCCAGGACCGCTGGGCGGTGCTGGTGATCTTCCAGGCGATGGATGCCGCCGGCAAGGACAGCGCCATCAAGCATGTCATGTCCGGCGTCAATCCCCAGGGCTGCGAGGTGTTCAGCTTCAAGCAGCCGAGCAAGGAAGACCTCGACCACGATTTCATGTGGCGCTGCCTGGCGCGCCTGCCCCAGCGCGGGCGGATCGGCATCTTCAATCGCTCCTACTACGAGGAGACGCTGGTGGTGCGCGTCCATCCCGAGTTGCTGGCAGGCCAGCAGCTGCCGGACCGGCTGATGGGCAAGAATATCTGGCGCGAGCGCTTCGAGGACATCAACGCCATCGAACGCTATCTGGCGCGCAACGGCGTCGCCGTCTGCAAATTCTTCCTGCATGTCTCGAAGAAGGAGCAGAAGAAGCGCTTCATCGACCGGCTCGACGACCCCGACAAGAACTGGAAGTTCTCGTCCGGCGATGTGTCGGAGCGCCAGCACTGGAAGGAGTATATGCGGGCCTATGAGGCGACGATCCAGGCCACGGCCACGCCAGCAGCACCCTGGCATGTCGTGCCCGCCGATCATAAATGGTTCACCCGGCTGGTGGTCGCCGCCGCCATCGTCGACAAGCTGGAAAGCCTCGAGCTTGCCTATCCCAAGGTGGCACCCGACGCGCGCAAGCAATTGAAGGCCGCGCGCCAGGCCCTGGAAAACGAATAGTCGCTCGTTCGCGCGCGAGGGCAAAGCCAGTCCCTTCAGGCCAGGAGAGTTGCCATGCGTCTTGCCGGAAAAACCGCCTATGTCACGGGTGCCGCCAGCGGCATCGGCCTCGCAATCGCTCAGCTCTATGCGCGGGAAGGCGCCAATGTCGCCATTGCCGATCTGAACCAGGCGGCGGCCGATGCCGCCGCGGCGAAGATCGAAGCATCGGGCGGCAAGGCGCTGGCGCTTGCGGTCGATGTCACCAGCGAGCAGCAGGTCGATGCCACGGTCGACCAGGCCGCGGACAAGTTCGGCGGCATCGATATCCTGGTCAGCAATGCCGGCATCCAGATCGTCAAGCCGGTGGTGGATTTCGCCTTCGCCGACTGGAAGAAGCTGCTGGCCGTGCATCTCGACGGCGCCTTCCTCACCACCCGCGCCGCATTGCGCCATATGTACAAGCAGGGCCGCGGCGGCAGCATCATCTATATGGGTTCGGTGCATTCCAAGCTGGCCTCGGTCCTGAAGGCGCCCTATGTCACCGCCAAGCACGGCATCGAGGGCCTGGCCAAGGTGGTGGCCAAGGAAGGGGCCGAACACAAGGTGCGGGCCAATGTCATCTGCCCCGGCTTCGTGCGCACCCCGCTGATGAATAAACAGATACCCGAACAAGCCAAGGCGCTCGGCATCTCCGAGGACGAGGTGATCAAGAAAGTCATGCTGAAGGATACGGTGGACGGCGAATTCACCACGCTCGAGGACGTCGCCCAGACCGCACTATTCTTTGCCGCCTTCGAGAGCAACGCCCTTACCGGCCAGTCGATGGTGGTCTCTCACGGCTGGTTTATGCAGTAGTTTCCCCATGACCGGTTCCGCGCGGGGCACTGCGCCGACAATTGGCCGCCTGCCCCAACGGCCCGCCGAGCTACGGGCCGATCGCTGGGTGCATGGGCTGGGTGTGATTGCCGGCATTATTGGCGTCGCTGCCATGCTGATCGCTGCAGGCCGGCAGGGCGATCCCTGGCTTGTTCTCGGCATCAGCCTTTACGGGCTCGGCCTGCTGGCCATGCTGAGCTTCTCGGCCTCCTACAATCTCGCGGCACCCTCGCCCTTCAGGGAGAATCTCCGCCGCTTCGACCATGCTGCGATCTTCACCATGATCGCCGGCACCTATACGCCGCTCTTCCTCAATCGCATTGGCGGCGCCTGGGCCTGGGGCATGCTGGGCTTCGTCTGGACCGTGGCACTTGCCGGGGCGGCACTGGCCATCGCGGCGCCACGGCGCCATGAGCGCCTGCAGCTTGCCGCCTATCTGCTGCTCGGCTGGTCAGTGCTGGCGGCAATCCACCCGCTGGGCGAACATTTATCCGATACTGCGATCCGCCTGATGCTGATCGGCGGCGTGATCTATAGCCTGGGCGTGCCGGTGCATCTGTGGCGCAAACTTCGCTACAGCAACGCCATCTGGCATAGCCTCGTTCTGATCGCCGCGAGCTGCCACTACGCCGCGATCTTGATCGGGGTGGTATTGGCCGGCTGAGACGGCTGGCCGATCAGCTTCAGGCTTTCTCCATTGCGATCTCGGCCTCCAGGCTTTCCCGGTCGCGGAAGATCGAGGCGACCGCCTTGACGAGACCCTTCTGGCGATAGCGCAGGAGGCAATCGCGACTGGCGATGTCGCCCTCGATTTCGATGTCATCCCATGCCGCGGCATGGCCGACATAGTTGATGGGGATGTCGTAATGCTGGCTCCAGAAGAACGGCACGGCGGTGAAGGCCTGTCGCTCGCCCAGCAGATTGAGGGCTGCCACCTGCCCCTGCCGTTCGGCGACCACCCAATGCTCGACCCGGATCTTCTCGCCGCTATGAGGATCGGGCCAGCGCGCGATATCGCCGGCGGCGAAGATCCCCGGCGCGCTGGTTTCCAGATAGGCATCGACTGCGATGCCGCGATCGAGGGTAAGACCCGCCCGCTCGGCCAGTACTGTGCGCGCACGCACGCCGAGGCCGCCGATAACGAGATCGGCATCGAGCCGGCTGCCATCGGCCAGCGTCACCCGATGCGCATCGATCCCGCTTGCGGTCTTGCCCAGATGGAAGACCACGCCATGCTCCTCATGCAGCGCGCGGATGAAATCGCCCAGCTCGGGACCCAGGATGCGTTCCAGCGGGCGGGCCTCCGGTGCCACCACATGCACCTCGATGCCGCGTTCGCGCAGAGATGCCGCGACCTCCAGGCCGATGAAACTGGCACCCAGCACCACAGCGCGGCGCGCATCCGCCATGCGCGCGATGATGGCGCGGCAATCGGCGAGCGAGCGAAGCGTGTACACATGAGGCAGGTTGCCGCCTGGAACCTCAACCTGGTTCGGCTCGGCGCCTGTCGCCAACAACAGGCGGTCATAGCCGAGGCTCGCCCCATTGGTCAGCACAACCTCTCTTGCGTGCGGCTCGATGGCACCCACGGTCGTATCGAGGCGCAGTTCGATCTCGTTCTCGGCGTAGAAATCCTCGCCGCGCAGCGGCAACCAATCCTCCGGCGCCTTGCCGGCGAGGTAGTCTTTGGAAAGATTGGGACGATCCACCGGGCCGGCCGGATCGCTGCTCAGCATGATCAGCTTTCGCCCATAGCCCCGGCGCCGCAACATTTCGGCCGCGGCGAAGCCCGCGGCGCCCCCGCCGACGATGATTATGCTGCCTGGCTCCGTCCTTGGCGGCCGGGGTAGACCGTTTCACCGCCTCGCGTTTCGCGCCGACATAGACCTTGCCGCCGCGCCGTTCGACCGACCAACAGCCGAGCGGGCTGATGGCCGGCGCGTGGCGGGCTTCGCCGGTAGCAAGATCGAACAGCGCGTGATGCCAGGGGCAATGCAGCCCGTCACCGCTCACCACGCCGTCGGCCAACGGCGCGCCGTAATGGGTGCAATGGGCGCTGACGGCGAAGACCTCATTGCCGCGGCGAACAAGCAGCACCGCCTCGCCGCCGACATGGCCCGCCAGTTTCGCGCCGTCGGCAAGGTCGCTTTCCGCGACGCCCCGGCTGAAATCAGGGCCTTCGGTTTCGCTTTTGCTCTCCGTCATGATCGCCTGCCTTTCAGGGCCGCGTTCGCACCGGCGGACGTCAATCCACCATGCTGAGAAATTCCTGGCGCGTGAGCGGGTTCTCACGAAAACAGCCGAGCATCCGGCTGGTGACAAGATCGGAATCAGGTTTGTGCACGCCGCGTGTGGTCATGCAGTGATGGGTGGCCTTGATGATGACCCCGACACCTTCCGGCTTCAGCACCTCGCTGATGGTGTTGGCGATCTGGGCGGTCATCTTTTCCTGGATCTGCAGACGCCTGGCGTACGCCTCGACCAGCCGGGCGAGCTTGCTGATGCCCACGACACGGCCGCGCGGGACATAGGCAATCCAGGCGCGGCCGATGATGGGTGCCAGATGATGTTCGCAATGGCTTTCGAATCGCACGCCGCGCAAGACGATCATCTCGTCATAGCCTTCGATCTCCTCGAAGGTCTTCTCCAGGATCCGCGCCGGGTCCTGGCGATAGCCGGCGAAGTACTCCTCAAATGCGCGGGCGACCCGCGCCGGGGTTTCCTTGAGGCCGTCGCGATCGGGATTGTCGCCGGTCCAGCGAATGAGGGTGCGTAGCGCCTCCTCGACCTGGGCTCGACTGGGCCGGGGCGCGGCCATGCTCTCCTGCTCGCCAAAGGCCGCCAATGCGTGGTGGTCGGGAGAATGCGGTTCGAAATTCATCGGGTCACCCCTGGAAATCAGGACAACGAAGGCCCCACTGAACCAGCACGCTCAATGATTAGCAATATAAATATGTGTAAATAGATTTAAGCATTGCCCGAGGCCCGCCCAGCTGCTATGCCAGCAGCATGGATTCGACGCCGATAGGGGTGGCAAGACGCGGGATACCCTGCTTCGCGCCTTGCTGCGAAACAGGGATGGCGCCTCTGTCGATTGGCTGGCGGACCAGCTTCATATCAGCCGCACCGCGGTGCGCCAGCATCTGAGTTCGCTCGAGCGCGAAGGGCTCGTCGCCCGCGGCAAAACCCGCTCATCCGGCGGACGGCCGGAACAGCTCTACGTGCTGAGCGAGCAAGGCGAGGAGCGTTTTCCCCGGCAATATTCCTGGTTTTCCGAACTGCTGTTGCAGTTGCTGCAGCAGACGAGCCCGGGCAAGCTGGATTCCACACTGGCCGAACTGGGACGCAAGACCGCCGCCTCGCTGATGCCGCGCCTGGGCGCGGATAAGCGGCCGGCCGCGCGGATCCCCGCCATCGCCGCGATCATGCAGGAGATCGGCTATGACGCCGTGGCGCGCAGCGAGAATGGCGAAGCGCTGATCGAGGCGCGCAACTGCGTCTTTCACAAGCTCGCGGTCAAATGCCCCGAGGTCTGCAGTTTCGATCTGGCGCTTCTGTCGGAATGCAGCGGCCAGCAGGTTGAACATGAAAGCTGCATGGTGCGGGGCAGCGATGCCTGCCGCTTCCGCTTCGTCGACAAGGCGCCGAGTGAGGCAACGACGCCCTAGGCGACGAGCCGCTCCGCCGGGATGACAGTCACCGTCTTTTTCTCGATCCCGCGCAGGAAGGTCAGCACCGTCGGTTGGCCGACCCGCTCCTCGGTCAGCAGGCGAACGAGATCGTCGACGCCGGTGAGGGTGCGCTCGGCGATCTTCACCAGGATATCGCCGGTCAGAAGACCGGCGCGGGCAGCAGGCCCGGTGGGCTCGAGCCCGCCGACGCGAACGCCGCTTGCCTGATCCAGCGCGTGAAATCGGGCGACCTTGCGCGCGATCGGCACCTGCTGGCCGGCGATGCCGATGATGCTGCGCTTGACCCGGCCATGGCGGATCAGCTGGCCCAGGACGAATTGCGCGGTGTTGGATGCTACCGCAAAGCAGATGCCCTGGGCCCCCATGATGATGGCGGTGTTGATGCCAATCACCTCGCCGGCACTGGTCACCAGCGGCCCGCCGGAATTGCCCGGATTCAGCGAGGCATCGGTCTGGATCACATCGTCCATCAGCCGGCCGTTGCGCGAGCGCAGCGAGCGCCCCAGCCCGCTGACCACGCCAGCAGTCACCGTGCATTCGAAGCCCAGCGGATTGCCGATGGCGATGACGAGCTGGCCGACCCGCAGGCGCCGGGAATCCCCCAGCTTCGCCGCGGGCAGGGTCACATCGGGAATGACCCGGATGAGAGCGAGATCGGTATCGGGATCGTCGCCCAGCAGCCGAGCCGGCATGGACCGACCTTCCTGCGTTGCGACCGTGATCGCGGCCGCGCCATGGACCACATGGCTGTTGGTCAGGATCAGCCCGTCGGGCGAGACGACGACGCCCGAGCCGCTGCCGCGCTGGGCGCGGTCGCGGCCGGCCGGTACCGGACCTTCGATCTGGATATGGACGACAGAGGGGCCGACAAGATCGACGGCACCGATGACGGCGCGCGAATAGGCGTCGAGAAGCGCCGTGTCATCGGCGGCGGTGGGTGAACTAGCGGGAGAATTGTTCGTGCCGGAGGGTTCCCCGGCATCGTCACGCAGAAACGTCAATTGGTCGTCCATATGTGATTCCTTCACCGGCGACGTGCGCCGATGGGAGTCATATGGGAAGCAATTAACGGTAAGGAAGTGGGCGGCGCCTCAACAACCCGGAGCCGCCGCCCCTTCAGAAAGTCCGCTTTAGCGGGCGCCGCCGATCATCTTGTTCAGACCGGTGCGGTCGTCGCGATTGCCCTCGGTGGGACGTTCACCCTGGGAACGTTCACCCCGGGGACGTTCACCATGCCGCTGCCCGTTCTTGGCGCGCTCGCCTGCATGGCGTTCGCTGCGGTGATGTTCACCGCGGCGATGCTCGCCCCGGCGGTTCTCGTCACGCGGACGATCTGGCCGCTGCTGCGCGCTACGCGGATGCTCGGCCTGTTCTGATGCGCCAGCGCCGACGACCGCGGCCTCATGCCGCTGCCCGCCCTGATGATGGCCGCCCTGATGATGTCCACCCTCGTGACGCCGGCCACGGCCCTGGCCCTGGCGATGACCGCCCTCACGATGCCCATCGCCGCGATGGCCGCCGTCGCGATGCCCATTGCCCCGATTGCCGCCACCGCGATTGCCACTACGACGTCCGCCCTCGCGTTCGTCGGTTGCCGCCGGCTTGGCCGACGTGGCGCTGACGAAGGGATGATCGGTGATGACGCTCAGGCTATGGCGGGTCAGCCGTTCGATATCGCGCAGGAAGCCACGCTCATCCGGCCCGCAGAAGGAAAGTGCCGTGCCGCTGGCCCCGGCACGCGCCGTGCGGCCGATGCGATGGACATAGCTCTCCGGAATATTGGGCAGGTCGAAATTCACCACATGGGTGATGCCGTCGATATCGATGCCGCGCGCGGCGATATCGGTCGCCACCAGCACCCGGCAGCGGCCATTGCGGAAATTCTCCAGCGCCCGCTGACGCGCGCCCTGGGTCTTGTTGCCATGGATGGCGTCGGCGTTGATCTTGCTGCGCTCCAGATGCTCGGCCACCTTGTTGGCGCCGTGCTTGGTGCGGGTGAAAACGAGCACGCGCTCGATTCCCGGCTCTCCCAGAAGCGCGGTCAGCAACGCCCGCTTGTTGGCGTTGTCGACGAACAGCACGCGCTGGTCGACCAGTTCCACCGTGGATGCGACCGGCGTCACCTCGACGCGGACCGGATCCTTCAGGATCGTGCCGGCGAGATTGGAAATGTCGTCCGGCATGGTCGCCGAGAACAGCAGCGACTGATGCGGCGAGCGGATCGCTTTCGCGATGCGGCGCACGTCGTGGATGAAGCCCATGTCGAGCATGCGGTCGGCTTCGTCGAGGACGAAGATCTGCACAGCGTCGAGCCGGATATGGCCCTGGCCCATCAGGTCGAGCAGGCGGCCCGGCGTGGCCACCAGGATATCGACGCCGCGGGCGATTGCCATGACCTGCGGCTTCTGGCCGACGCCGCCATAGACCAGCGCCTGGCGCAGATGCAGATGCTTGCCGTAGGTGCGGAAGAAGTCGCCGATCTGGATGGCCAGTTCGCGCGTCGGCGTCAGGATCAGGGCGCGCACGCCCTTGGGCCCCGCCGGCGTCTTGTCCTCGAACAGGCGCTGCAGGATCGGCAGGCCGAAAGCCGCCGTCTTGCCGGTGCCCGTCTGGGCGATGCCCAGCAGGTCGCGGCCGGCCAGCAGATGAGGAATGGCCTGGGTCTGGATGGGGGTCGGCTGGGTGTAGTTTTCCGTCGCGAGAGCGCGCCGGATCGGTTCGATGAGAGAGAGGGTGTCAAAAGTATTCGTCACGATAAATCGTTCTTTCTGTGTTGGCCGTCGACAGACGAAACAGTCCGCTGGCAAGACAGTCCACTGGCTGAAGCCGGACGCAATTGGGGCGTTGCTTCAAACAAAACTGAAATCAGGGCGCGTCGAATGGTGATCGGCGGTCAGGCATTCCCAAGCGGCCCGGCGGGCCTACGGGATATGGTCCTTGGTTGAGGTGCTGTCCGCGCGAAGGGGAAGAACCCGGGTTGCCTGGTTACTCGAAATGCAGCGCCTGGACGTTTAGTCGCCGGCGCATCGCGCGATCGCGAGAGGCAAGTGACGCTGCAAATGAGGCTTTGAGCCGGTAAAGTCAAGGATAATCGGAAATAAAGTTGCTCGAGAGTGGCAAACCGCCGCGGTGATGCCTATCTCAGCACCGGATTTATTCGGGCATTCAGCCCCGTCGCATGATAAGCAGTGCCGCGCCCGCAAGCTTGTGCGCGTGCCAATCCGGAGAACAACATGGGCCGCAAGAAACCACCGATCGTCACCGGATTCGCCGCGTTCAACGTGGTGTATCAGGACGGCACCCTCAGCTCCCACCGCAAGATCCCGCTGGCCGAGCTGGAAGGCGTGGACGATGAGGAAGATACGGCCAAGGCGATCATCGAGGCGCAGGATCGCAAGATTTCGGCCCTCTCGGGCAAGACCCGCGGGCCGATCAAGACGATCAGCCGCGCGGAAGAGCGCTGACGGCAGCCGTTCGGACGAGCGCTGAAGCCTATTCGGCCTGCGGCTTGTCCGCCTGGGACTTGTCTGGCGCCGGCGCGCCGGCATCGCCCTCGGGCGCCGGATCCCCGTCTTCGCCACCCTTGCGCTGGGCCGTACGCTCGGCCTGCAGACGCAGTTTTTCTTCCCGTTTTGCGCGCTTGAGGCGGTCGCGTTCGGCACGCTGCTGGTTGTAATTCGGTTTAAATGCCATGGCTCACTATGTTGAGCGAGGCAGCGAAAACGCAAGGAAAAGATTTGTGGCGATATCAGCCCTCGCGCCCGGAGATTTCCTTGGGTATGAGGTGCCGTGCCGCCACCAGGCAGAGCACCGTGGTCAGGCCCAGCACGATGGCCACCAGCGCATTGATATCCGGCGTAAATCCCATCCGCATCATGGCCCACAGCCGCATCGGCAGCGTGTTGTCGGTGCCGGTCACCAGCAGCGTGATCATCGTCTCGTCGAAGGAGAGCGCAAAGGCGAGAACGGCAGCACCGATCATGGCGCTGGTGAGGTTGGGCAGCAGCACATGGCGGAAGGTCTGCCAGCCGCTGGCGCCGAGATCGTATGAGGCTTCCACCAGGCTGCGGCTGAGCGACTGCAGCCGGACGAGAATGGTGCGGTAGACCAGCGCCAGCACGAAGACGGTATGGCCGATCACGACGGTCACCAGCGAGCGCGGAATGTCCGCCTCGCGAAAATAGATCAGCAGTGACAAGCCCGTGATGATCGGCGGCATCAGGAAGGGCAGGAAGACGACGAATTGCAGGAACTCGCGCCCGCGCGAGCGGCCCGACTGGTAGTAAAAGGCCAGCAGGGTGCCCAAGGTCAGCGACAGCACCACGGCCGAGAATCCCACGATCAGCGTGTTGCCCACCGCCGTCAGGATTCCCTCATTCGCCGCCAGCGCCACATAGGAAGAGACGCTGGCATGGCTCAGATCGACGTTGCCATATTTGACCTGGAAGAATGACGAGACGATGGGAACGAAGATCGGCCCATAGAGGATGACGAAGACCAGGCCGGTCACCAGCGCCAGGCACGTCATGGCAAGCCGGCTGCGGATCATCGGAGCTCCGGCGCCTTGCCGCTGAAACGCGCGCTGATGACGATGGCCAGGATCACCACCGCCGCCAGGATGACCGAAAGCGCCGCACCGAAGGGCCAATTGAACGCCGTGCCGAACTGGCTGTAGATGATGCGCCCGAAGGTGAAGCCGTTCTGCCCGCCCACCATCTGGGGCGTCAGGAAATCGCCGATCGCCAGCACGAAGACGAATGTGGCCGCCGTGATCGTGCCCGGCAGGCTGAGCGGCAGGATGACGCGCCCGAAGGTCTGCCAGTCGGAGGCGCCGAGATCGGCCGAAGCCTCCAGCAGATTGCGCGGGATGCGCTCCAGCGACAAGAAATATCGGCAGCACCGCGAAGGGAATCAGCAGCGCCGTCAGCGTCAGCAGCACCGCATTCAGGTTGTAGACGAAGATGGTCAGCGGCTCGTTGATGATGCCGAGATCGAGCAAGGCGCGGTTGAGGAACCCGGTGCCGCCCAGAATGCTGCGGATGGCATAGATCTTGATGATGTAGCTCATCAGCAGCGGGACCAGCAGCAGCATCAGCAGCGCGTATTTCTTGCGGCCGCGCAGCGACGCCAGAAAGAAGGCAACGGGATAGCCGAAGGCGATGGCGAGCACCGAGACCTCGAGGCAGAGCAGGCAGGTGCGCCAGAAGACCGGCAGGAAAATCTCGTCGGTGAAGAAGCGCTGATAGTTCAGCAGCGTCAGGTCGTAATAGGTCGTGCCGCCGGAGACATGGAAAAAGCTGTAGGTCAGGAACGCCATCAGCGGCAGCAGGATGAAGGCAACCGGCAGGCCATAGGAGATGGTGGCGAGCACCACGGGCCAGGCCTGGCTGCGCAACCGCTCCAGCGGCAAGCCGGCGACGCGATCGCGGATGATGGCCGTGCTCATGCCAGAACCAGCCGGCATTCCGCCGTGGGCCAGGCAATGGCGATGCGTTGCTCGACTGAGAGCGCAACGCCTTCGACCCGGCTCGCAATCTTGATCCGGGCGGGAACGACACCCTCGCTGCCCTCCAGATTGATCAAGGCAACCGTCGTGGCCCCGGCGAAACTGATGTCGGCGATGGTGCCGCTCGCGCGATTCTGGTCAGCCACCATATTGGGCGGCGCCATCACCACCGATTCCGGGCGAAAGACGGCAAAGGCGCGGGTGCCGTTCGGGGCGTTTGCAGCATCGGCCTGGCCATCGATGGCGCAGCGGATCGCGCCCAGCGGCGTGTCGATGCGCCGGTAACTGCCCTCGCGCCGCGGCCAGTACGCCCTCGATCAGATTGTTGTCGCCGAAGAAACGGGCGACGAATTCCGCCTGTGGGCGGTAATAGACCTCGCGTGGGGTTCCGAGTTGCAGGATGCGGCCGAAATTCATCACGCAGATTCGGTCGGCGATCGCGATCGCCTCCTCCTGATCATGGGTCACGAACAGGAAGGTCGTCTTGATCTCGCGCTGGATGTCCTTGAGGAACAGCTGCATCTGCTTGCGCAGTTCGACATCGAGCGCAGCAAGAGGTTCGTCCAGCAAGATCAGGCGCGGTTCGCAGATGATGGCGCGGGCGAGTGCCACGCGCTGGCGCTGGCCGCCGGAAAGCTGCGCCGGATACCGGCTGGCAAACGATCCCAACTGCACCAGCTCCAGCGCCTCGCCGACGCGGCGCTGGACTTCTTTGCGCGCGACATGGCGCACCATCAGCCCATAGCCGACATTGGCCGCGACATCCATATGCGGAAACAGCGCGTAATCCTGGAAGACGGTATTGAAAGGCCGCTTGTTGATGGGCAGGCCGGTGATATCGCGCCCGTCCAGCAGGATGGCGCCGCGGCTGGGCTCGGTGAAGCCGCCGATCATGCGCAGGATCGTGGTCTTGCCGGAGCCCGACGGCCCCAGGATGGTGATGAACTCGCCGTCGCGAACCGCCAGATCGACGTTCTCGAGCACGCTGTTCTGGCCGAAGGATTTGCCGACGGCCTTTAGTTCGAGAAGGATCCGCTCGCTCGCCATGGATGGCTGTTCAAAATGAAGCCCGGCCTGCCGGCATGGCAGGCCGGGCGAAACGTCAGCTTAGCTTACTGCGAGGCCTTGATCTCGTTCCATTCATCGGCCCGCTTGGTCGGATCCTCGACGAGCTGGAGATAGACCAGCTTGTCGTTCTCGCCGGCGCTGGGATACGGCACCACGGTGTTGCCGAAGCCGTTGCGGTCCGACAGCATCTGGCCGATCTTCTTCTGCAGCACGAAATTCACCCACTGCTCCGCCAGATCCTTGTCGCGCACGCCCTTGGTTATGGCCCAGGTGTCGAGCCAGGAGAGCGCGCCCTCCTTCGGATTGATGTAGGCGACATGGGCGCCGGCATCCTTCATCTGCTTCAGCTGCTGCTGGCCGTAATTGGCCCAGATCAACGCCACGTCGTTGTTCTTGTAGATCTGCAAGGCCTCGTCGGCGGTGGTGTAGAAGCTGAGCACGTTCTTCTTGAGGGCGATCAGCTTGGTCTTCACCTGGGCCATCTGGTCGGCCGAGAGGTGGAAGGGATCCTGGATGCCGAGCGTCAGCGCGGTGAACGAGAAATTGTGCTCGCCATTGTCATAGGCCAGCACCTTGCCCTTGTATTTCGGGTCCCAGAGCACATCCATCGTGGTCGGCGCCGGGTTCACCTTGTCGGTATCGTAGATGATGCCGATGCAGTCGAAGGCAAACGGAATGGCATAGACCTTGCCGTCGCGCATGACGCCCTGGACCTTGGTCAGGTCGCGAAAGCGGGGCAGCGTCTGCTGCTGGTTCGGCACCTTGGAGAGGTCGTATTCCGTGGTGAGACCGGCATCGATATAGCGCTGCAGCTGAGCCGTGTTGACGGCGAACAGGTCGAAATCCTGGCCTTCGCTGCCCTTGATCTTGGCCCAGATTTCGTCATCGGTGCCGATGAAGACGACCTTCACATCGGCCCCTGTCTTCGCCTCGAACTCCTTCACCCAATCGTCATCGGCATAGCCCTGCCAGGCCAGGATGCGCAGCTCCTTGGCCGAAGCCGCGCCTGCGGACAGCAGAACCGCCGCGAACAGCGCCAGCGCCAATGCCGGCCCCGTCCGTTTCAGAAAATTCTTCAACATCGCGACTACCTCCCTTGTTTGTGTTCGTTTCGATTCGGCTTGGTCAATTCGGATTTCGTCGTCCTAAAGCGCCGTCACATTCACCAGGCCTTCATCGGCGATTTTTTCCATGCGGTTGCGCAAGGGCTGGCCGAAGGTGGGCGCCTCGATGACGAATTCATCGCCCGGCGCCGTCTTGATGCCGGCGGCATGGCTCAGCACCGCCGCGCCGAAGAAATAGGCGTGCAGATCGCCCGGCCGGCGGAACATCGGGTAGCGGAAATGGAAATGCTCCAGATTCGCCACCGAATGGGACATGTGTTCCTCGCCCGAGAGAAACTCGTCCTGCCAGATGACCTTGCCCTTGCGCAGGATGCGCGTCGTGCCGCGCACATTGGCCGGCAATTTTCCAATCAGCAGCTCCGGCCCGAGCGCGCAGGCGCGCAGCTTCGAATGGGCGAGGTAGAGATAGTTCTTCCCCTCGGTCACATGGTCGGAGAATTCGTTGCCCAGCGTATAGCCGATGCGCCGCGGCCGGCCCTTCTTGTCGTTGATATAGATGCCGACGATCTCCGGCTCTTCCGCACCGGCCAGCGCGAACCCCGGCAGCGGCAAGGGGGCACCCGGCGCCACCACGCAGGTGCCGACGCCCTTGAAGAACCATTCCGGCATGACGCCGATCTTGCCCTTGCCCGGCTTGCCGCCATCGATCCCCATGCGGAAGATCTTCATGGAATCCGATTCCGGCGCCGCCCCGCCATGGGTCGTCACATGCATCTTGTTGCGGGCGTCGGCGCTGCCGATATGGGTCAGGCCCGTGCCGGTGACCAGCATTCTGGCGGGCTCCGGATGATCGATGGGCGACAGCACCTGGCCCGCCTTGATCAGGGCCAGGTAATCGACCTTCTCCTTCTTGGCCTTCTCCTCGACCAGCTTTTCCAGGGGCCTGCGCTTGTCGATGGCGAGGCTCGCCAACTCATAGACGCTTGCCACACCCTTCAGCGGATGGGCATGGGTTCCGTCCTTGGTGACGACGCCGACGCGGCGGCGGCCGCTTTTTTCCTGGTATTGGATCAGGCGCATGATCGATCCCCCTGCCCGGCTCAGACCCAGCCGGCGTCGACGATGAAGTTCTGCGAGGTGCACATGCGGCTGTCATCGGCGGCGAGAAACAGCACCATGCGCGCGAGGTCCGGCGGCTGCAGGCGGTCCCTCAGGCATTGGCGCCTGTCGATCTCCTTCTCGCCCTCCTCGTCCAGCCAGAGTTCCATCTGCCGCTTGGTCATCACCCAGCCGGGCACCACGCAATTGACGCGGATATTCTCCGGCCCCAACTCGCGGGCCATGACGCGGGTGAGCCCGCCGATCGAGGATTTGGCGGTGGCATAGGCGACGTAGCCTGCTGTGCCGGCCATCCAGCTGATGGAGCCGAAATTGATGATCGAGCCGCCGCCGGCCTTTTTCATCATCGGCCGTACGGCTTGCGCGGCGAAGAACTGGTGGCGCTGGTTGACCGCCAGGCGTTCGTCCCAGTAATCGACGGTGACGTCTTCGATCTTGTGCCGCTCGTCATGGGCGGCGTTGTTCACCAGCACGCGGATGGGCCCATGCTTCTTCGCGGCCGCCGCAACCGCTGCCTGCAGGGCCTCGATATCGCGCAGATCGACATGGATGAAGTGCGGCGCCGGATCGCCCTTGGCGGCAATGCGCTTTACCAGTGCCTGCGATGGCTTGTCGGCGATATCGACAAAGGTAACCCGTGACCCTTGCGCGCAGAAGTGCTCGACAATGCTCTCGCCGATGCCGCTGCCGCCGCCGGTCACGAACACCGGCCGGTCCTTCAGGCTGGGATAGGTGGCGCCGTTCTTGATATCGCCCTTCACGCCGGCCTCCGCTTAATGCGAGTGGCGCGGCACAGCCGCACCGCGTTTGCCCACCAGGAAATCGAGATCGCAGCCCTTGTCGGCCTGCAGCACATGATCGACGTAAAGGCGCTGATAGCCGCTCGCCATGGCCGGGGCCGGCGCCTTCCAGCCTTTGCGCCGGCGCGCCAGTTCCTTCTTGTCGACCTTCAGATGCAAGCCGCGGCCGGCGACGTCGAGCTCGACGATATCGCCATCCTTGACCAGCGCCAGCGGGCCGCCCAGTGCTGCCTCGGGTGCGGTATGCAGCACGACGGTGCCAAACGCCGTGCCGCTCATGCGCGCATCCGAGATGCGCACCATGTCGGTGATGCCCTTCTTGGAGAGCTTGGCCGGCAGCGGCATGTTGCCGACCTCGGCCATGCCGGGATAGCCCTTGGGGCCGCAGTTCTTCAGCACCATCACCGAGTTCTCGTCGATGTCGAGGCTGCGCTCGTCGACGCGGGCGTGATAATGCTCGATGTTCTCGAAGACCACCGCCTTGCCGCTATGCTGCATCAGCGCCGGCGTGGCGGCCGAGGGCTTGATGACCGCGCCGTTGGGCGCCAGGTTGCCGTGCAGGATAGCGATGCCGCCCTGATCGGTAAGCGGGTTGTCGAGGGAACGGATGACTTCCGGGTTGTAGTTGGGCGCGTCCTTCACCAGCTCTGAAATCGTCTGGCCGGAGACCGTCATGGCATCGCCATGCAGGCGTCTGGTTTCCAGCAGCGCGCGCATCACCGTGCGCAAACCGCCGGCGTAATAGAAATCCTCCATCAGGAAGCGGCCCGAGGGCATCAGATCGACGATGGTCGGAATGTCGCGGCCGAGGCGATCCCAATCAGCCAGCGACAGATCGATACCGAGTCGCCCGGCGATGGCGATCAGATGGATCACCGCATTGGTCGAGCCGCCGATGGCGCCGTTGACGCGGATGGCGTTCTCAAAGGATTTGCGGGTCAGGATCTTCGACATGCGGATATCCTGCTGCACCATCTCGACGATGCGCCGGCCGGCCATATGGGCCAGCACCTCGCGCCGCGCATCGACGGCGGGGATCGCCGCATTGTCCGGCATGCCGATGCCGAGCGCTTCGCACATGCTGGCCATGGTGGAGGCCGTGCCCATGGTCATGCAGCTTCCGGCCGACCGGCTTTGCCCCTGTTCGGCGGCAAGGAAATCTTCGCTGGAAATGCGGCCTGCCTTAACATCGGCATAGACCTTCCAGACATAGGTGGCAGAGCCGATTTCCTGGCCGCGGAAATTGCCGTTCAGCATCGGCCCGCCGGAAACCGCGATCGCCGGCAGATCGCAGCTTGCCGCGCCCATCAGCAAGGCCGGCGTGGTCTTGTCGCAGCCCACCAGCAGGATGACGCCATCCATCGGATTGGCGCGGATCGATTCCTCCACGTCCATGCTCGCGAGGTTGCGGAACAGCATGGCCGTGGGGCGCAGGTTGGATTCGCCCAGCGACATGACCGGGAATTCCACCGGGAAGCCGCCCATCTCATAGACGCCGCGCTTTACATGCTCGGCGATGCCGCGCAGATGCGCGTTGCAGGGGGTCAGTTCCGACCAGGTGTTGCAGATGCCGATGACCGGGCGGCCGTCGAACAGGTGGCCGGGCAAGCCCTGGTTCTTCATCCAGCTGCGATGCATGAAGGCATTCTTGCCGGAGCCGCCAAACCAGTCGGTCGAGCGCAGCTTGCGCGGCGACTTCGCCATCGAAACCTCCCCATGTTCGGTATAGCCGAACAGCGTTTGTTATTGCTATCGTAAGCCCGCGCTTCGAAGAAAGTCAACGAAGCCGGGTACAGATCATGCCAGAGCGCAGCGGCGGGCAGGCAGGCAAAAACGAGCGCTACCGGGTGCAAAGCCTGGGGCGTGCCCTCGATCTGCTGGAGGATATCGGCCGGCGCGGGCGCGAGGGCGCCAGGCTGACGGACCTGGCCCGCGGGCAATCGCTTTCCAAGGCCGCAACCTACGCCATCCTGCAGACCCTGCTGGCTCATGGCTTCGTTTCCGATGAGGGCGCCTCGATCAACCGGCGCTATCGCCTGGGATTCAGCCTGGCGCGGCTGGGCGATCTCGCTATCGCCAATATCGCGCTGGTGGATGCAGCGTTGCCCATCCTGCGCGAGCTGACGGCCGAGCTTGGCCTGACCTCGCGCGTGGCCATCCTGGATGATGGCTATGCCGTGGTGGTTGGCCGCGTCGATGCGCCGGGCGCGGTGCGCTTCGACGCCGCATTGGGGCGGCGCGAGCTGCCGCATTGTTCGGCGGTGGGCAAGGCGCTGCTGTCGCGCCTTCCGCCCGACGAAGCCCGCGCGATCCTCAGCCGGGACGAACTGCCGGTGCGCACGCTCCATACCAACACCGATCCCGCGAGCCTGATGGCCGAACTCGCGCTGACCGCGCGGCGCGGCTATGCGGTGGACGATGAAGAAGATACCGAGGGCGTTGCCTGCATCGGCTGCTGCGTCTTCGATCGCACCGGTTCGGTGGCGGGCGCCATCAGCGCCACGGGCCTGAAGCAGCGCGGCTGGGCAAAGCGGCGCGAGGCGCTGGCCCGGGCGGTCGCCCGCCACGCCGCGCGAATTTCTTACTCACTTGGCGCAAGCGCGCCGCAGGCAAGCGGATCGCGGCGCGCAACATGAGCGCTGGCATGCCGGCGATCGTAACGCTCACCCACGGCGGCCTTACCCTCGATCTCTGCCCGGCGCTGGGCGGCTCCATCGCGAATTTCCGCTGGCGCCATCCGGCGGGCGGCACGGTCGACCTGCTGCGCCCGACATCGGCGGAGAGTCTCGCCCAGGGCGACATCGAATCCATCGCCTGTTTTCCCCTGACACCCTTTTCCAACCGGCTGCGCCGGGGACGTTTCACGTTCCAGGGCCGCGAGATAGTCCTGCCGCTCAATACCAGCGGGCCCCATGTCGAGCATGGCCATGGCTGGCAAAGCCCATGGCAGGCTGTCGACGTAACGCCCGAAAGCGCGGTCATGCGGCTCGAACACAAGGCCGATGCGTGGCCCTTCGACTACGTGATGGAGCAGCGTTTCCGTCTCGGCGCCGATGGTCTCGAGATCGAGCTCGAGACGCGCAACGAGAGCGGCATGCCGATGCCCTATGGTTTTGGCCTGCATCCTTATTTTCCGCGCACGCCGGAATGCCGGCTGGCTGCGGGCGTCAGTGGATTCTGGGAGACCGATGCGGAGGTGATGCCCTTACATCATACCGCCCCACCCGCCGCACTCGATCCGGCAATGGGTCTGCCTATCGCCGATCGGGTCATGGATAACGCCTTCACCGGCTGGCAGCGCCGCGCCGTCATCGACTGGCCGGAGCACGCTACGCGACTCATCATGACGCGCGACAGCGCCGCTGGGCGTGCTGGTGGTCTATATCCCGCCGGGCGAAAACTATTTCTGTGCCGAGCCGGTAAGCAACATCACCGATGCCTTCAACCTGGCCCATGAACGCGGCGATACCGGGATGCTGATTGTGGCACCCGGCGAGAGTGTCATGGCAAAGGTAACGCTGCGGCCTGAAGCGCTGGGCTGAGCGGCGCCACTAAAAGGCCGCATTGCGAGCACACTGCTGTCAAAATACCCTACAATCATAACGGGTGCTTGAGACTGCGAGGGAATAATGACACCGAGTCTTCGCTTCTGCGTAATAGTGGTGGCCATCGCCGCAACATCGCTGGCGCTCAGCGGCTGTGGTGGATCGGCGCAATCTGCGGGCGGAAAGCCTCAGGGACAGCCCGTCATCAACTGGAAACCGCCGCCGCCAGAATCTGACGACGCGGACAAGCAGGCGACTGGCCGACTTGCTTCGTGTCTTCCTCGATCCCTGTCAGGGCAAATTTCCGGACGATGCGGCCGTCGCGCAATACGCGAAGGACAAGGACCTGACGGCAATGTCGGCCAGCGAGGTTGCCGAACTTCTTGGCAAGGATCCCGGCGTCGGCTGGGTGGAGCATGACGAGTCCGGCACATATCTGCTGACCGTCGAAGCCCACCCTATCATGCTTGTGCCGTTCGCAAGAACTTCGCGCACAAGCCACTGGCACTACGGTCTTATCTGGCGCTCGAGCTAGGCGTTACCTTCGCAAATGCCGGCGATCGTCTGATAGAACAGCCACCGATATCGCTGGAGCAGAACGAGGTTCCACAAACAGCAAATATCTTCCTGCGCATCAATGTGTCAGGAAAGGCGACGGAGCAGTATCTCATCTTCATTGCCGACTTGTCGGACGGTACCTATCCCACGCGTATCGTGCGGCAAATCCTGATGCCGTAACAGTGCGTCAGTGGCCCTGTGCAGGCCCGACCGCCGTTAGCGGCGTGAAGTCGTTCTGGATATCGCTGTCCGCGCCCGAACCCGGCACGACGAGCTGGGCCTCGACGATCTTCGGCGAGCTGACCAGGATCTCGAGTCTCGGCCGCCTTGCGGTGCACGAAGCGGTCTATGCCGTTCTGGATTCCGTCCCGCTCCACAATGGCGATGAGTTTCTCGGCACCGCGCCGCGACAGGATATAGGCGAAGGTACCGCCGAGAAAACGTGAGCCATCGAAGGGTTGCAGGCGCGCAGGCCTGAAGCCGGTGGCGAAATCGTCCTGGGATTGCGGGCGCCAATCGAAATAGCCGAGCAACACCGCATCGAAGGCGGGATGCTCGCGCGTGAGCTCGCCGCAGATCTCGACCAGTTGCCCCTCGAAACCGGGGCACAGGGTAACGTCGTCTTCGAGAATCAGAAAAGCTGGGTTTGCACTTTCGGCAAGATCACGCCACACGCCCAGATGGCTGAGGGCGGTGCCGACAACGGCCCGGCGATTGGCGAAATCATTGCCGCGGAAGAGATGCTGCAGTTCCGCCGTCAGCGAAAGGCCACGGCCATCGATGGCAGCGAAGCGCTCGATGCGAGAGGCCAGATCGGGCCCCGCTACCGTCAACACACGGCGGCGGAAAGAATCGAGCCGGTCGGCGCGGCGGTCGAGATTGATCACCCGCATACCCAGCTGGCGGGCCAGGTTCTGGCCCCGGGGCGGTTTATTGCCCGGCTCATCCGGCAACGCCTCGGCGGCAAAGATCGGGGCAACCGCGGCACCGTTGAACTGTGCCTCGCCGTTCAGGTCGTAGGCGTTGGCGCGCGTCGGATCGCTCCTCTGCGAGGTGAGCCGGCCGGTATGCAGTGAATAGACGCCGTCGAAAAAGGCGGCGCGCAGGCCTGCAGCGTAAAACCGTTGGGCATAGTCATGCTCGAAATGGGCGACGGCATCGTTGAAAGGACCGATTTGCGCGAAGACACTCGCCTTCATCATCGAAGGCCGAAACGAGAAATGCGGCCACCAGGCGCTGGTGTGCCCGGGATGCCGTTCCTTGAACTCGCGATAAGCGGCACTTCGTGGCGGATAATATTCATGGATCACATAGCGATGGCGATGGCCGGCCGAGGCCCTTGGCAGGCCACCGGCGATATCGCGGTCACCCAGCGTTTCGGCATAGTTGCGATTGAAGAGAACCTGCCCAATCTCCGGATTCTCTTCGAAGATTTCCAGGGCCTGGCCGATATAGGCGCGCCGGGCAAAGAAATGCCAATCGTCCTCGAGATGGATCAGCCAGGGCGTGCGCGCGGCCTCGCGGATCAGGTTCATGCTGCGCGCATGTCCCTTGTCCGCCGGCCCCTTCCAGATGAATTCGAAGAAGGGAAAGCGGCGCTCCATCTCGGCCCGGTCGGCCTCGCTGGAGCCGTCATCGACGCAGATGAAGCGGTCGACCAGATCGATATCGGTGCAGGCGTTGAGGAAGGATGCGACGGTGCCGATGAAAAGCGGCAGCCGCCGGCAGCTGGTGATCGAGAGCGTGATGCGCGGATTGGCCCGCGGCTCGCGCGCGGCGATGCGGGCGATCAGCTCTGCATCGTAGCGCAGGAAATCGTCCTTCAGCCGCAGCACCGCGTAGTCGCGGTTCGCCTCGATCCGAGCCCGAGCGCTATCAGGGAGGTCGCGATGGTCGAGCAGTTCGGTCGCGAGATCGAACGCCTCCTGCGGGAAGTCGCAATAATAAGCCGCGATGGCCAGTTCGTCCTTGGCCCGATAATCGTAGTCGGCGGTTTGCAGGAATAGCGCGCTGGCCGGCTTCGGCACCTGGGCGGCGCGCTTGGCCAGAACATAGGCATCGAAGAAGTCTTCGTTTTTGCGCGCCAGCGCTGCCGCACGCACCAGCGGCTCGGCACGGTGGGGATGTTCGCGAAAGCATTCCTCATAGGCTTCCCGCGCCTCGGCGGCGGGGCGGCCCAGCCATTCCAGACACATTGCCGAGCGGTAGCGCGAATAGAACACCTCTTCCTGCCAGCCGCCCATGGCAATGCGCCGGCCATAGGCGGCGAGAGCCTTGCCGAACTCCTTGGCGTCGAACCAGCTCTGCGCCAAATAGAAGGCATGGCGCGAATTCTCCGGCTCATGGGCAAGCGCCGCTTCAAGGACAGCCGCATCATGCTGGTATTTATCCGGGTTGCGGTTGCGGCTGCCGAGGCGGCGCGACTGAACCCGATAATCGCCCGTGATGTGCCCCTGCTCGGCCGGCTGGTCGCAGGCGGGATACTCATGCAGCACGCCGACATATTTCCACGGCAGGCTGCGCCGGAAGATCTGCAGGCGCCAATATTCGAAGTCGGGGCCGAAACGCAGATGATACGCGCCGGCCGTCAGGTTGCTTAAGTCGGGCTCACCCTCCAGCACATCGTCCGCATCCATCATCCAGAGATAATCGGATGTCGATATTTCGCGGGCGAGCGCCAGGGCCTCCGATCGATTGGAGCCGAAATCGCGCCAGGGCCGATCCACGACGTGACCAGGAATCCCGTGCACGGCGAAGAAGCGGCGAATCACTTCCTGGGTTCCGTCGCTCGAGCCCGTATCGACCACGACATAGTCCGAGATATGGGGCAGGGCCGAGGCCAGCCCTTCGCCAATGACGGTTGCCTCGTTGCGGGCGATCATGACGAGACAGAGCGAGGGCCGCTCCACCTTCGCCGTCGAGGGCCTGCTGACATCGCCGGTCGGCCTGGACCTATCGCCGGCATAGGCCGCACGGCCATAGAACGCGCGATAATGATCGACGCCGGATTCATGCAGGTTTTGGGCGTGTACCTTTTGCCCGCCCAAGATCCACCATTCAGCTTCATGCCGGTCGCCGTCGCGCACTGGCGCCAGGCCGGCGAGATAGCCCGCCCTTGCCCACCAGAAATTTCCGCTGAAATGCCTTCGCGGCGCATCGCGCAGATTGCAGCCGACGGCATCCGCGCTCGTGAGCGCGGCAATCGCGTCCTCATGACGCTCCACCAGGAAATGCAGCATGAGCCGGCGCCAATCGGCCACCTGCAGGGTCGGCTGCGGATGCGAAGCGCCCTTGGTGTGCAAATAGAGGATGCGTGCCTGGTCGTGAACTTGGGCGAAGAGACGGATCAGCGTCAGCGTCGACGCTTCGCCGCGGCTGGCATCGCGGGAATAGTTGATCAGGCGAACGCGGCCGGCATGGCGATCGTACTTTCCTGAAAGCACGATCGGATCGCCACAATTGAAGACATAGAGGCGATCCAATCTATCCAGCAATCCCGACGTATCGAGGCTCTCCAGCAGCTCCGTCAGGATCGATATGTCGCCATTTTTCGTGAAGCTATGGATAAAGGCGGCGGTCTCGATCCGCTCGCCCAGCGCATCGCTGAAATACTTGTGATAGGCAACCTTGTCGTCGCTCGGATGCAGCGGCATCCGCATCTCGTGATGCAGGACACGCTCCAGCGTAGGAAAGAACTGGTAGTGATCCAGCACCTTGCGCTTTTCCCGCCGTATGACGTCCAGGCGCTTTTCCCATTCATTGGCGAGGATCGCCCGCTTCATCACCTGGAACGCGCCCTCGAAATCGTCGAGGTCGAGGCGGATAAAGGCGCGCGGATCGACCCAATCGGCGGCGTTGGGGCAACCCCAGTAGAAACAGAGGGTTTCAGTCAGCAGTGGCTCCCACAATTTCTCGGTGATGAAATTGTGCTCGCTGTTGTTCTCCGCCGTGAAGAAATACTTGTAGGGCAGAAGGGCCGCTTCTTTTTCGTCCCCCGGAATAGGGCCGACCCAGCTGGTGAAGCCCAGCGGATTGTCATAGGCGTAGAGGTCGACGCGTACGACATCGTCGTTCTTGCGCTCGAGGAATTTCAGGAAATCGACGCGGCGGATATGGCCGGGATCGAAATACTTCGGACTGCAGATCGAGGCCAGCAGGCGGGTCTTGACCACCGGCCTGGCGGACAGCTGCCGGTAAGTCGCCTTCATCTGCCAGAAGGCGACATTGGGATATGTGCGATGCGGCCTGACCTGGAGGAAGCGGGCCGGGTCGGGCATCGACCACTCGCCCCAGGTCTTGACGCCCCAGGTCTGATGGTCCTCGCCACACCACGGCTCCATCTGAAACACGATGGTGCGGGCGGGGTCGTAATATTCCCCCGGCCAGGGGTAGTTGACGATCACATAGAAATCGACGTCGCGGTCTTCCCAGGTGACCTCGATATCATTCCAGCGCAAGCCTCCCCCGGGCAAGTCGCCCCCGGGCAAATGGCCTTGCGACATCGGCGCCCATTCACGGCAGAACTGCTCGGGCGGGCAATGGCCGGCGATCAGCTTGATGCGCGTGCGCGAACCCATGAACTCGCCTTCTACCCGGAGGGTTTAATCCCCGGGAGTCATACCGTCTGAAACGGGGCAAGCCCAGCGCTGCGCGCAGTCTTGCTGCGGGTGGTCGGTCGATGAAATAAGTTAAGCGAACCGTGAACTCACAAGTCGCCGGGGACCCTCCCGCGGTGCCGCCGCCCGTCGGGCCGGTCTCACCGGTATTACCGGAAGCCGCGATGGCGCGATTGGGCTTGCCATCGGCGGCCAGAATCACCGCAACCGCGGGGGCCGTGACGGTGGCAAAACGCCCGAGCGTCTTCAGCACCTGCCGGCGCTCCTGCTCCTCGCCCGCCGGGCCGTTGAGGCCCTCTTTCGAATCCGGCGTCTTGATCAGTTTCGACATGAAGGTTCCCCTTCAGGACGGCCGGGTTCAGGGCCGTTTTCTCAGGTTCCGGTAGACCCGGTCGGTCCGGAAGCCGCGATGGCGCGGTTCGGCTTACCATCGGCGGCCAGAATCACGGCAACCGCCGGCGCTGTGACGGTCGCAAAGCGCCCGAGGGTCTTCAACACCTGCCGGCGCTCCTGCTCCTCGCCCGCAGGTCCGTTGGCATCAGTCTTGGTGGAATCCGGTGTCTTGATCAGTTTGGACATAAGCTACCCCCTCCAAATGCGGCGCTGGCATTCTTCCATCGCCGCCCCTGCCGGTCAATGCGCAAACGACCCCTTCCTGGCCGCAACCCTCTGACAAAAGCCCTTTATTTGGCATGACCGGAATCTATGCAGGACGACTTTTAGGAATTAACAATTTCGGCACCTGCGCTATGGTTGTCTTGTTGCGTGGGGAGAGGGCCTCGTGCCGTCGGACCGTCCGGCTGCGGTGAATGCCCCACGGCTGAAACAAGAAACAACGCGGCACCCGCCGCCGTCGTGGACAAGTGGGCGGACAACCATTGGGAGGAATATCGATGAAATCGACCCTTAAGCTCGCCACGCTACTGGCCGCCGGCCTGATGCTGGGCACGGTCCTGACGCCGGCCAAAGCCGACGACAAGCCGACGCTCGCCTTCGTCGTGAACGGCTCGTCCGACTTCTGGAAAGCTGCCGAGGCGGGCATGAAAAAAGCACAGGGCGAACTGCCCGACTTCAAGCTGGTACTGAAATATCCCGAGCAATCCTCGGTCGCCATTCAGCAGACTCTGATGAACGACCTGGTGACCGCAGGCGTGAAGGGCATCATGGTTTCCGCCGTCGATCCCAAGACCTCGACCGACGGGCTGAACACGATCGCTTCCCAGACCGCCCTCTTCACCACCGACAGCGACGCGCCGCAGACCAACCGCATCGCCTATATCGGCTCCTCCAACGTCGATGCCGGTACGCAGGCGGCCGAGATCGCCAAGAAGGCGATGCCCAATGGCGGCAAATGCATCGGCTTCGTCGGATTGCTGGGCGCCGACAACGCCAAGGAACGCATTCAGGGTTTCAATGACGGGCTCAAGGGCTCCGGCATTACGATGACCGACGTACGCGGCGACGATATCGACCAGGCCCGCGCCAAGAAGAATGTCGAGGACGCGCTGGTGGCAAGCCCTGACGTTACCTGCATGGTCGGCTTCTATTCCTACAACACGCCGCGCATCTATGAAGCGCTGCGCGACGCCGGCAAGCTGGGCAAGATCACCGTCATCGGCTTCGATGACGATCCGATCACGCTGGGTGGCGTCAAGGAAGGCACCATCGCCGCCACGGTCGTGCAGCAGCCCTTCGAATGGGCCTATCAGGGCTTCAAGCTGATGGCCGCCTATGTGAAGGGCGACAAATCGGGCATTCCGGCCAACAAGCTGATCATCGTGCCGACCAAGATCATCGGCAAAGACGATGTCGATGCCTATGCCGCCAATCTGAAAGCGATGCAGAACTGACGCGATCGGCCCGGTCTCCGTTGAGGGGACCGGGCCATGGTCGCGCCAGCGATGCACCCGGCCGCCTTGCGGGCCATGACGGGCCCGCCTACGCTTTTGCCATGAAAGCTGTTGCCGCCGTCGCGGCTGCCGAAGCCGCGCCTTTCCTCAGCCTTGCCGGCATCCGAAAGAACTATCCCGGCGTGGTCGCGCTATCCGGATTTTCACTGAGCGTGGCACCCGGTGAGGTCATCGGCCTGGTCGGCGAGAACGGTGCCGGCAAATCAACCCTGATGAAGATCCTCGGCGGCATTGTCGCGCCCGACCAGGGCAGCATCACCATCGATGGCATGCAATCGTCCGCGCTCAGCGTCGCCGACAGCATCAGGGCCGGGATCGCCTTCGTGCATCAGGAACTGAACCTGTTCGACAATCTCGACGTCGCCGCCAATATCTTCATCGGCCGCGAACCGCGCCGCGCCGGCTGGCTGATCGACCAGAAAAAGCTGCATGCGATGGCGGCACCCCTGCTGAAGCGCGTCGGCGCCAACTTCACGGCGGCCACGTCCGTGGCCGCGCTTTCGCTGGCCCAGCGCCAGATGGTGGAGATCGCCAAGGCGCTATCCGTCGATGCCAGGCTCGTGATCCTGGACGAGCCGACCTCGAGCCTGCCGATTGCCGAGACCGACCGCCTGCTCGAGGTCATCGCCGGGCTGAAGGCCGAGGGTATCAGCGTGATCTTTATCTCTCACCGCCTGCATGAGGTTGAGCGCGCTGCCGATCGGGTGATCGTACTGCGCGACGGCAAGCTCGCCGGAACGCTTGAGCGCGGCGAGATCGATCATGACCGCATGGTCCGGCTGATGATCGGCCGCGAACTGAAGGAACGTTTTGCAGCATCCGGCCGGCCGGCCGGCGATGTTGCGTTGCGGGCGAGCGATCTCAGGACGTCCACCTATCCCGCCGTTACGGTCAATCTCGAGGTACGGCGTGGGGAAATCCTGGGCCTTGCCGGTCTGGTCGGCGCGGGCCGCACCGAGCTTGCCCGCGCGCTCTTTGGCATCGATTCGGTGTTGGGCGGGCAGGTCGAGCTTCATGGCAAGCGGCATCGCCTCGGCAGTCCCGCCGCCTCTATCGTCCAAGGCATCTTCCTGGTTCCGGAAGACCGCAAGATGGCCGGCATCCTGCTCGATCTGCCGGTGGCCGAGAACATCACGCTGCCAAACCTTGTCTTCCATGCCCGCGGCTTTCTGGTGTCGCGCGGCCGGGAAATGGCGACCGCCGAAAAGCAGCGCCGCAGCCTCGGCATCAAAACCCCGCAAGTTTCGACCCGCACCGGCACGCTGTCGGGCGGTAACCAGCAGAAGGTGGTGCTGGCAAAATGGCTCGCCATGGCGCCCCAGGTGATGATCCTGGATGAGCCCACCCGCGGGATCGATATCGGCGCCAAATCGGAGATCTATCGCCTGATGCGCAGCCTGGCCGATGCGGGCGTCGCCGTGCTGATGATCTCCAGCGATATGGAAGAGGTCATCGGAGTCTCCGATCGCATTGCCGTAATGCATGAGGGGCGCATCGCTGGCATTCTCGATCACGACAGTTTCAGCGAAGAGAACATCCTGCGGCTTGCGGTTGGGAAGAGTCTGGGCCAGGAGAGCATATGAACAAGAAAGACCTCGGCCTGCTTATCCTCATCCTTGTGGTGGGCGCCGTCGTGACCTTCCTGAACCCGCGCTTCCTGCTGCCGATCAATCTTTCCAACACCTCGAATCTGGTGGGCCTGTTCGGGCTATCGGCCATCGGCCAGGCCTTCGTCATCATCACCGGCGGCATCGAGCTTTCGGTTGGCTCGATGATCGCGCTCGTCGGCGTGCTGTTCGTCGACTTCATCGCCGTCGAGAACATCCCCTGGCCGATCGCGGTGCTGCTGATGCTGGCGCTGGGTCTGGTGGTCGGACTCGTCCACGGCCTGCTGATCACCAAGCTGCGTATCCAGCCTTTCGTCGTCACCTTGTGCGGCCTGCTGATCTATCGCGGCATCGCGCGGTTCTATACCCAGGACGCCACCGCCGGCTTTGCCTTCGGACAGAATTTCCCGACCCTGGAATATTTGACGGCGGGCCGCTTTCACGGCGTGCCGAATTCCTTCATCGCCATGGTGATCGTCGCCATCATCATGTGGGTGGTGCTGCACCGGTCGGTGTTCGGGCGCTATCTCTACGCCGTCGGCAAGAACGAGGAGGCGGCCCGGTATTCGGGCATCCGCACCAACCAGGTGATCGTCGCCGCCTATGTCATCTGCGGCGTGCTGACCGCGATCTCGGCCATCTACTTTGCCATGTATACGCGCTCGATCTCGCCCGCGAGCCACGGCAATTTCTACGAGCTTTATGCCATCGCCGCGGCGGTGCTGGGCGGCTTTTCCCTGCGCGGCGGCGAAGGCTCCATCGTCGGCGTGCTGCTGGGCACGATCCTGCTGCAGGAGCTGCAGAACCTGGTCAACCTGCTGGGCATCCCTTCATCGCTCAATTTCGCGGTGATGGGCGGGGTGATCCTGATCGGCGTCCTGGTCGATCAGCAATGGAGCCGCTATCGCGAGCGGCGCCAGACCCGGGCGGCCGCGCGCGATTTTCCCGCCGCGGCGCCGTTGGCGGAACGCAAGGCAGATTGAGGAACAGCCGACGCAGCGAGTTGCGCCAACCATCTTTCAAAACACTTAGCCGGTTGCGCCGGTAGGCCCGGGGGATCCCGTCGGCCCTGTCGGTCCGGTAGATCCCGTCGGTCCGGTGGATCCCGTGGGGCCGGTGGATCCTGTGGGGCCAGTCGATCCCGTGGGTCCCGTGGGGCCAGTCGATCCCGTGGGTCCCGTGGGCCCGTGGGGCCGGTCGATCCCGTGGGGCCGGTTGATCCCGTCGGCCCCGTATCTCCCGTCGGGCCGGTTGATCCCGTGGGGCCCGTCGATCCCGTGGGGCCCGTGAATCCGGTCGAGCCCGTGGGCCCTGTCGGGCCGGTGCCTCCCGGCCCGCTGGCCCCGGTTTTGCCGGATGCGCGCGCAGCAAGGCTCGGCTTTCCATCGACAGCCAGCAACAATGCAACAGCTGGCGAGGTAACAGCGGCAAAACGCCCCAGGGCCTGAAGTACCTGGCGCCGCTCCTGCTCCTCACCCACCGGTCCGCATTGGCCACCCGTCGATTCTGGCGGCGTCTTTACCAGCTTCGACATTTATTCCTCCCGCGGGCATCTAGCCTGCGGGCAATCGTTCCCGCGCTCAAAAATTCACCACGCTGCGGATCGATTTGCCCGCATGCATGAGATCGAAGGCCTTGTTGATGTCGCTCAGCGGCATCTGATGGGTGATCATCGGATCGATCTGGATTTTGCCGTCCATATACCAGTCGACGATCTTGGGCACGTCGGTGCGCCCGCGGGCGCCGCCGAAGGCCGTGCCACGCCAGGAGCGGCCGGTGACGAGCTGGAAAGGCCGGGTCGTGATTTCCTGGCCCGCACCTGCCACACCGATGATGATCGATTGCCCCCAACCCTTATGCGCGCATTCCAGCGCCGTGCGCATGACCTTCACATTGCCGATGCATTCGAAGCTGTAATCGGCCCCGCCGCCGGTCAGATCGACCAGATGCTTCACCAGATCGCCCTCGACCTTGGCCGGGTTGACGAAATGGGTCATGCCGAACTTTTTGCCCCAGGCCTCGCGATCCGGGTTGAGGTCGACGCCCACGATCATGCGCGCACCCACCAGGCGCAGGCCCTGCAGCACGTTGAGCCCGATACCGCCCAGGCCGAAGACGACGCAATTGGCGCCCGGCTCGACCTTCGCGGTGTTGATCACTGCACCTATGCCGGTGGTCACGCCGCAGCCGATGTAGCAAACCTTGTCGAAGGGCGCGTCGTTGCGGATCTTGGCCAGCGCAATCTCCGGCACCACGGTGAAATTGGAGAATGTGGACGTCCCCATGTAATGGTGGATCTTCTTGCCCTTGTAGGAGAAGCGGCTGGTGCCATCGGGCATCAACCCCTGACCCTGGGTTCCGCGGATCTTCTGGCAGAGATTGGTCTTGGGATTCAGGCAGTATTCGCATTCCCGGCATTCGGGCGTGTAGAGCGGGATGACATGGTCGCCCTTCTTCAAGGATTTGACGCTCGCGCCGACTTCCACCACGACGCCGGCACCTTCATGGCCCAGGATGGTGGGAAACAATCCTTCCGGATCGGCGCCGGAGAGAGTGAATTCGTCGGTGTGGCACACACCGGTCGCCTTCACCTCGACCAGCACTTCGCCTTCCTTCGGGCCTTCCAGATCGACCTCGACGATTTCGAGCGGTTTCTTCGCCTCGAAGGCGACGGCGGCGCGGGTTTTCATAGGGATCTCTCCTATTGTCGAGCAGGAATAACGCTGAAGCTTGAAGCCGACCGATTGAAAGCCCGATTTAACCTTATCCTGAGATTGTCGCGCCACAGCCGGCGCGCCCTTGCCCGGCAACCAATAACCGACTTAGGCTGCCAAAATTAGCCGACCGCCGCTTGCGGCAACAGAGGGATCAATCGTGAGCGATATCGCCTTTTACCCCGCCCATCGCCTGGCGGGCATGATCCGCAGCCGCGAAATCGGCAGCCTGGAATTGTTGAATCATTACCTGCAGCGGGTCGAGCGCTTCAACCCCGCCCTCAACGCCATCATCTGGATGGATATCGAGGGCGCGCGGGATCGTGCGGCCAAGGCCGATGCGGCGCTGGCAAAGGGCGAGATGTGGGGGCCGCTGCACGGATTGCCCATGACCATCAAGGAATCCTTCGACCTGCTGGGCTCGCCCACGACCTGGGGCATCCCCGCCATGCGCAACAACATCTCGCGCAGCAATTCGGTGGCGGCCCAGCGGCTGATCAATGCCGGTGCGGTGATCTTCGGCAAGACCAACGTGCCGCTGCTGCTGTCCGATTGGCAGAGTTTCAACGAGATCTACGGCACGACGAACAATCCCTGGGACCTGACCAAAACCCCGGGCGGCTCGTCCGGCGGATCCTCAGCCGCGCTGGCCGCGGGGCTGACGCGCGCTCGAGCTCGGCTCGGATATCGGCGCTTCAATTCGCAACCCGGCCCATTACTGCGGCGTGATGGGCCATAAGCCTACATGGGGCATCGTGCCGCCGCGAGGCCAGACGGTCAGCGCCTCCGTTGCGCAAACAGACATTTCCGTCTCCGGCCCGCTGGCGCGCACGGTCGAGGATCTGGCGCTAGCACTGGGCACGCTGGCCGGGCCGGACACGCTGGACGAGGCAGGCTGGCGCCTGGTGCTGCCCAAGCCCAAGAAAACGAAGCTCAGCGAATACCGCGTCGCCGTTATGGCGCGCGATCCCAATTGCGCCGTCGACGAGGAATATGCCGAAAAAATTATCGACCTCGGCCGCACGCTGGAAAAGGCCGGCGCCAAGGTCTCCTACGACGCCCGGCCGGCCATCGACATGCGCCGCTCGCATCAAATCTATGTAAAGCTGCTGCGCAGCGTGACCACGGCCAGGCTTGCGCCCGAGATCTTCGCCGACTGGCAGCGCAAGGCAGCCGCCCTGCCGCCGACCGACGAGAGCTATCGCGCGGTGGTAACCCGCGCAGCCGTGCTGCTGCATCGCGACTGGCTGGCGGCCCATGAGGAGCGCAGCAAGATGCGCTGGGCCTGGCATGATTTCTTCAAGGAATGGGATGTGCTGCTGACGCCGGTCGCGGCCGGTCCTGCCTGGCCCCATGACCAGAAGGGCGAACGCATCGACCGCACCATCATCGTCAACGGCAAGCACGAGGATACCAACGCCCAGCTATTCTGGGCCGGCATCTCCGGCGTCGTGCTGCTGCCGTCCACCGTGACGCCACTCGGCCTGAACAAGGCCGGCCTGCCGCTGGGGGTACAGATCATCGGCGATCATCTGCAGGATCTGACCACCATCGATGCGGCACGGCTTGTCGTCGAACAAATCGGCGGCTTTATTTCACCGCCAGGATATTGAGCACATGTTTGAACGCATCATGATTGCCTGCGACCCACGTCCTGAAAGCGAGAGGGCGCTGCGCGAAGGCGTTCGCCTGGCCGCAGCGCTGAAGAGCGAGCTCGTGCTGTTCGGCATATGCACGCTCGACCCCGCCATCCTTATCGCCGAAGCCAATGCGCCCAGCGACCTGCCGGCCCGCATGATCGAGGAATTCCGCGGCGACCTGGAGGATGAGGCAGCCCAGCTGCGCGAACAGGGATTTGCCGTGCAGGTGCATTGCACCGAGAGCGAGGAGGCCGAAGCGATCACCACGGCGGCCACGGAGACCAAGGCCGACCTGCTGGTCATCGCCCGTCGCCACAAGAGCGCGCTGCAGAAGCTGGTCGACCCCGCCCGGGATTATTCAATCCTCGACCATATGCGCTGCCATCTGCTGGTCATCGGCGACCACGCTTAGGGCGTTCCGAAAGTTGGCGATCGCCAGCCGAGCCTACTCCATCACCATCTGCTCGGCCGTCGGCGCCATGCGGCGCTTCGGGCGGCGCATGATGATCAGCATCGGCACTGCCATCAGCATCACATACATCATAAGCTTGAAGTCGTTGAGATAGGCGATGGTGGCGGCCTGGATATTGATTTCCAGATCCAAGGCCGCGCGGCCCTGCACCGTCGCCAGGTTCCAGAATTGCTGGGCGGCCGCCGAATGGAGAGCGGGGTTGGTCATCGTGGCATGGGCGGCCAGGTTCATGTGGTTTTCCTGGATGAACCGGGCCAGCAGGGCCGTCACCACCGAAATGCCGATGCTGCTGCCGATATTGCGCACCAGGCTGTAGAGCCCGGCGGCCTCCGTGCGCAGCTTCGGATCGAGGGTGGCAAAGGCGATCGTCGTCAGCGGCACGAAGATGAAGCCCAGCCCAAGGCCCTGGATGAAGCCGCTCCACACCAGCATCCATTCCGACACGTCGAGGGTGAACTGCGACATCTGATAGAGCGAATACGAGGCCAGCAGGAAACCGGCCAGGATCAGGATTCGGGGATCCATGCGCGCAATGACGCGGCCGACGATGGACATGGCGATCAGCGTGCCGATGCCGCGCGGCGCCAGCACATAGCCCACGGTCAGCACCGGATAGCCCATGAGATCCTGCAGGAAGGGCGGCAGCAAGGCCAACGTGGCCAGCAGGATGATGCCGACAATAAAAATGAACAGCAGGCCGGTGACGAAATTCCGGTCCTTGAACATCGCGGGGCTGAGGAAGGGATGCTCGGCGGTGAACATCTGCACGATGAAGGCATAGAGCGCGAAGATGCCCAGTGAGAATTCGATGACGATCTCCGACGAACTGAACCAGTCCTTCAGCTGGCCGCGGTCGAGCGCCATCTGGAGAGCGCCCAGTGCCAGGCTGAGGAAGGTAAAGCCCAGCACGTCGAAGGGAACCTTGCGGATCTTGGTTTCACCGACGAAGGCCATGACGCCCAGGAATGCCAGGATGCCCACCGGCAGGTTGATATAGAAAACCCAGCGCCAGCTGTAGATACTCGGTGAGATAGCCGCCCAGCGTCGGGCCCAGGATCGGCCCCACCATGATGCCCATGCCCCAGATCGCCATGGCCTGGCCGTGCTGCTCATGGGGATATGTGTCGAGCAGCACCGTCTGCGACAGCGGCACCAGTGCGGCGCCGAACACACCCTGCAGCAGGCGGAACAGCACGATCTCTTCCAGCGATGTCGCGGCCCCGCAGAGCATGGAGGCGACGGTAAAACCGGCAATGGCCACCAGGAACAGCCGCTTGCGGCCCAAGCGGCCTTCGAGGAAGCCCGTGGGCGGCGTCATGATCGCCGCGGCGACGATATAAGAAGTTAGCACCCAGGAGATCTGGTCCTGGGTCGCGCCCAGGCTGCCCTGCATATGCGGCAAGGCCACATTGGCGATCGTGGTATCGAGCGCCTGCATGATCGTCGCCAGCATCACCGCGACGGTGATGGCGCCGCGATGCGGTGTGTCGCGCTGGCGGCCGAACAGGGCCATGGTTGCTGCCGCCCGCTAGTCCTGCCCGGAGCCGGCGAGCGCGCGGGTGATGAAGGGCAGATGGCGGCGATGCCCGGTATCGATCGACACCACCACGCTCATGCCGGTGCTGAGCGGCGGATCGCCGGCTTCGGGCTCGATCTCCAGCCGCACGGGAATGCGCTGGACGACCTTCACCCAATTGCCAGTGGCGTTCTGGGCCGGCAGCACCGATAGCTCGTTGCCGCTGGCGGGGCTGATGCTGGTCACCTTCGCCTTCCAGGTGCGATCGGGATACGTGTCGATGGTGATCGAGGCTTCCTGGCCCGGGCGGACATAGGTCAGGTCCGTCTCTTTCATATTTGCTTCGACCCAGATCGCATCGGTGCGCACCAGGTTGAAGGCCTGGGTCCCGGCGGTGAGATACATGCCGACCTGCAAGGCCGGTACCTGGCCCACGGTACCGGCAGAGGGTGCGACGACAACCGTGTGGCGCAGATCGAGCGCCGCCTGGTCGCGTTCGGCCAGCGCCTGTAGATATGAAGCCTGCTGCTCAACCGGCTTGTCCGGATCGCCGCCGAGCTGGGCGACGATGGCGCCGATCGCCTGTTGGTCGCCATTGGTCTGCTGGCGCGCCATGTCGAGGGCGCGTTTGGTATCGTCCAGCTTGGACTTCGCGGCATAGCCCTTGGCGGCCAGGTCGGCCTGGCGGCCGTATTCGCTCTGGGCAAAGGAAAGCTGGGCCTTCATCGCGGCCAGATCAGCCTGCTTCTGCCGATAGTTCGCCTGGAGTGCGGTGATGTCGTTGCGGGTCTGGGCCAGCTTGCTTTCCGCCTTTTCCAGCGCGATACGGAAAGTCTCATCGTCGAGGCGGAACAGGACCTGGCCCTTCTCGACCTGCTGGTTGTCATGCACCTCGATGGCGACGACCCGCGCCGAAATATCCGCGCTCACCGGCACGGTATCGGCCTTGGTAAAGGCGTCGTCGGTGCCGACATAGCGCCCGCCGGTCAGATAGAAGCCGGCAGCGATGATCAGCGCGATCACCGGAACGATGACCAGCAGCACCAGCCGCACGAGCTTGCGGCCGCGTTTCTTCGCCGGCGCCGTTTCCACCGGCTTCGCCGGTGCGCGCAATTCAGATGCCTTGCCCCCCGCTGGCCCCACCGCCGGTTTTGTCTCCGGCTTTATCGGGCGATATTTCAGGAGCCTGAGGCGCGGGCGCCTTGGCCTTGTCGTCAGGCATTTTTGCCCCTTGGCATTTTCGCCCTAGGCATTTTCGCCCTAGGCATTTTCGACCGCCTGCAACTTCACCGGGCGATCGGCCGGATTGGAATCCGCCTCCACCAGATTGCGGCGAATGGTGTGCAGCGCCTCGACCAGCATCGTCTCCTGCGTCTTCGACATGCCGGCCTGGGCCTGGCGGCGGGTCTCCGCCCCCATGTCCCACAGACGATCGAGCAGCGGATGGGCATGATCGGCGAGATAGAGCTGATAGCTGCGCCGGTCGCCGGGCTTCGGCCGGCGCTGGACGAGGCCGGCGGACTCCAGCTTGTCGATCAGCCGCACCAGGGTCATGGGCGACATTTCGAGCAGGTCGGCAAGCGCCGCCTGGGAGATTCCTTCATTGCGCTTGAGCCAGGCGAGAACCTGCCATTGGGCGCGGGACAGCCCGATCTGCTGGGCGCGGCGATCGAAATTGCGGCGCATCAGGCGGGCAACATCGGCGAGAAGAAAGCCCATATTGGGCTCTGGCTGACGATCGGTCATGGTGGGGTCCGGGTTCATTGATAACTGGCCATACTGTAACATATGTTATAATAGGCTTGCTAAAGAACTGACGCAACCCCTGCGACAGAACGACGCAGGCCCCGCCCTCGGGCCAGCGCAGGCGCCAAGTGCCCCTTTGTTTCGTCTTTCTTTCCCGCCACGGGAGGTTATCGTTTCGCGCCGATACTGCCCGAGGGGGTCATGGCCTTGTTGATGAGCCAGAGCGCATGAAGCGGATCAGCGCCGCACTCCATCGCCGCGTGCTGACTTCACTGCTGGGTGCAGCCGAGCACGGCACGATCCAGATTGCCGGCCCCGATGGGGCTGCGATCGAACAGCGCGGTCGCCATGAGGGGCCCGCGGCGGCCATCCATATCCGCCATTGGCGGGCGCTGCGCCGGCTGATCTTCGGCGGCGCGCTCGGTTTTGCCGAATCCTATCTCGACGGCGAATGGGATACGCCGGAACTGGCCGCCGTGCTGCATTACGGCGCGGTCAATCTCGACAAGACGCCGGAATCGATGCCCGGCACGCCCTGGGCGCGGTTGAAGGCGCGCGTCGCGCATATCGCCCAGCCCAACACCAGGACCGGCTCGAAACGCAACATCCGCCGCCACTACGATCTCGGCAACGAGTTCTACCGGCGCTGGCTCGATCACACGATGACCTATTCCGCCGCCATTTTCGAGACCCCGGCGGATGAACTGGCCAAGGCCCAGCTCAACAAGTTCAGCCGCATCGCCCGCCTGCTCGATCTCAAGCCCGATCACGAACTGCTGGAGATCGGCTGCGGCTGGGGCGGCTTTGCGCGCTGGGCGGCGAAGGAGATCGGCTGCCGCATCACGGCCGTCACCATCTCGCCCGCCCAGCATGATTTCGCCCAGGCGAGCATTCAGAAGGAGGGCCTGAGCGAACGCATCACCGTGCGCCAGCAGGATTACCGCGATGTGGCCGAGCGGTTCGACCGCATCGCCTCCATCGAAATGTTCGAGGCGGTCGGCGAGCGCTATTGGCCCGTCTTCTTCCAGCAGATCTTCGATCGGCTGAAACCCGGCGGCGTGGCGGCACTGCAGATCATCACCATCGCCGACGAATTCTTCGAGTCATACCGGCGCAAGGCGGATTTCATCCAGCGCTATGTCTTTCCCGGCGGCATGCTGCCCTCGCCATCGGCGCTGCGCAGCCAGGTCAAGGCGGCCGGCCTGGAATGGCTGGACGATTCCGGTTTCGGCGCCCATTACGCCATGACGCTCGCGCAATGGCGCCAGCGCTTCGAATCCGTCTGGCCGGAAATCCGCCAGCTCGGCTTCGACGAACGCTTCCGCCGGATGTGGAACTACTACCTCGCTTATTGCGAGGTGGGGTTCAGCATGGGCCGCATCGATCTGAAGCAGCTCGCGGTGGCAAGGCCGTAAGCCAAGCCCGCGCGCCTTCTCGTCAGGCTCGGGCTTGACCCGAGCATCCATCGCTCAACCCATCGCCACTCAAGGCGCGACTTTTCGCCCTGCCATATGGGTGAGGTAATCGACGATCAGATCGATCTCGTGATCGCTGAGGGCGGCTTCGTTGAACCCCTTCATCTGCATGCCCGGCCAGTGGCGCAGCGAGGATGGGTCGCGGATATAGCGCTTCAGTGCCCCCGGCTGGAAATACTCGGTCGGGTTTTGCGGCAGGTTGAGATCGGGGCCGAGTGCCGCACTGCCGGCGCCATTCATCTTGTGGCAGGCGAGGCATTCGGTGACGAACAACGCCTGGCCGGCGCGCACGGGATCGTCGGCGGGAAGATGGGGATCGACGGCCAGCTGCGGCCAGCGTTTGGCCGGGGAATCTGTATTGCGGATCGTCACCACCTGATAGGGCCATTGCTCGCCGCGCACGCCCGAAGCCGCGGGATTGAGCCAGACGATATAGAAGGGGCCCGCCGTGAGCTTGCCGCCCGGCAGCAGCGGCCAGGGCGCATCCGGCGGCTCGATAGCGAGATAGGCATGGGCAGCATCGGCTTTGGGGTGCAGCACCAGATCGACGGGCAGCAGGCCGATGAATCCGTCGCTCGCCACCGATTCCAGGATCTGATCGAGCGGCAGGTCGAGCCCGGCCAGAAGATGTTCCAGCGGCAAGGCGCGATAGCGCATCGGCCGGCCATAGGCATTGTCGTGGGGCACATCGATGATGGCCAGATCCGGATCGGCGAGCAGCTGGGCGCGACTAAAACTGCGCGAGGCACCGCCGATCTCGATTTTCAACACCGGCTCGGCCGCCTGCGAGGCAACGGAAGTCAGCAGCAGCGCAAGCAACACCGGAACAAACAGAAGCCGGGCTACCACAGCCAGGCCGCAATCGCGAAGCCGGCGGCTGCAAGCCCTGCCAGCGCGGCTGCCGGCGTGGCGCCGCGCGAGGCGCCTGCAAAAGCCAGGGCATAGGCGGCCTTCAGCAGATTGTTGGAGGATGCCGCGATCAGCACGGCCGCCGTCAGGATCTGGGTTGTCGTGCCGCTGAGCCCGCCTTGCGCCAGGTTCAGGACAAAAGGATCGATGTCGGTCACGCCCACGATGGCCGCAAGCCAGAGCAGCCCCGAGGCGCCGATGGCGGATTTGACCCAGCTCGAGGCCAGGCTGACGACCACGAAGGCGAGCGCGAAGACGGCCGCCGCCGAGAGTTCCAGCGGATTGGCCGGCTGGTCGGATTTGATCATGGCGGCGCTGGCTTCGACATGATGGCGCGCGCGCAGGACCAGCGCCAAAGCGAGCGCCAAAAACAACAGCACGGCCAGCGCAGGGGCCAGCAATCGAGCCAGTGGAAAGTTGAAGACGGCGATGATGACGCCCAACCGCAAGTACATGAGGGCGGTTGCCAGCAGCATGCCCGATTTGATTTCCGGCAGTGCCGCCGCCTCGGCGCCGTGGAGGCGCCGCGCCAGCACCACCGTCGTGGCGGTGGAGGAATAGAGTCCGCCCAGCAGAGAGGCGATGGTGATGCTGCCGCCGAAGGGCAGATAGCGCTGGGCGAGATAACTGCCATAGGAAAGCGCGGAGATGACGACGAGGGCGAGCCAGACCTGATAGGGCGTGATCGCGGTCCAGCTCGTGACTGGTTCGTTGGGCAGCAACGGCAACACGATCGCGCTCAGGATCAGGAACTGACCCAGGATCAGGACCTCGCGGCCGGGAATGCGATAGGCCCAGCCATGCAGCCTCTCCCGCGCGCCCACCAGCAGCACCGCCGCCACCACCAGCCCGACGGAGAACCAGGTCGGCGCCAGCAAGGCCGATGGCCCCAGCAGATAGGCAATCAGATTGCAGAGCGGCGGCACGAGCCCGTCACCCGGCTCGTCCTCGCCTTCGGCCAGATGGCGCAGCACGATCTTGCGGTAATAGACGAACAGCCAGAAACCCAGGATCAGCAGCCCGGCGAGGAAGGCGAGCGCCTGGCTGGGCTCAATGGCATAGAGGCCGGCCCCCAGCAGCGCCAGCAGGGGGAATGTGCGGATACCGCCCGGCGGCTTGCGTGGTGCTGCGTGATAAAAGCCCTCGAAGGCCACGCCGAAGAACAGAGCCAGGCCCAGCAAAAGCAGCAGGCGTTTGGGATCCAGCAAAGCGGGGTCGAAGGGGGCGATCATTCCTGCCCACAGTTCCCAGCGCACTGGTTGCCGTCAAGGGGCTGGCCGCCGCCAGCCCCAAACAGAGTCCAGGCGTATCGAGACAATCGCCGGGTTGCAGGCTTTGTCGCCAAGGGCTAGCAAGGACCGTTCGTCCGGGGAGCGATTCATGACGTCACAGCGCGGTACAGGATGGCTTCCGGTCCTGGTCGCACTCGTCGTGGTCCTCTTCTGGGGCGCGTCCTCGGTGCTGACCAAGATCGCCGCGCGGGAAATCGATCCCGTCGTGGTCGGCCTCGCCCGCACGGTGCTAGGTGGCCTGGTTGGCGTGCCGCTCGCCTTGATGCTGCGCATTCCACTACCCAAGCGCGAGCATTACCTCGCCTTCGGCATCTCCGCCTTTTGCGGCTTCATCGGCTTTCCGATCATGTTCAGCATCGGCCAGCGCATGACCTCCGCCATGCATGGCGGGCTGATCCTCGCTGTCCTGCCGATATTCACCGGCCTGGTTGCCGCCGCTGTGGAACGGCGCCCGCCGCCGGGCCGCTGGTGGCTCGGCTGCACGATCGCGTTAGCCGGCGAGGTGGTGCTGGTCACCAGCCGCAGTGCGAATGGTACTGCCAGTTCCTCGCTAACCGGCGATCTGCTGATCCTGCTGGCGAGCGTCATGGCGGCGAGCGGCTATGTCGCCGGCGCGCGTCTGACCCAGGCCCGCTATGCCAGCATGGGTGCCACCCTCTGGGGCATCGCGATAGCGTCGCTCTTCGTGCTTCCGGTCTATCCGATCGCCAATGACGGCTGGGCGTTACCCGCGGCGAGCCCGCTCGCCTGGGGCGCTGTCCTGTTCCTCGCCTGGATCACCTCCATCGTCGGCTACATCGGCTGGTATTGGGCGCTGGGCCATGGCGGCATCGCACGCATGGGCACGCTGCAATTCATGCAGCCCCTATCGGGCCTCGTGCTGGCCTTCTTCCTGCTGGGCGAACGCCCCACTTTGCCGCTCGGCATCGCCACTGTGCTGATCCTGCTGGGCGTGGTGATCGCCCGGCGAAGATAGATTCGACGATAAATTCGGCATAGAAAAGCCATGGTATCGAAACCGAAACCGGGTAAGGGTTTGCTCCTCTTGCAGGCTCGGCACAGGCCATCCATATCGGAACCTTCTCTTCGGGAGGATCATCATGACCAAGGCTAATGTCGCCCTCGACCAGTCGGCCCCTCTTGCGCATTCAGCGAACAGCGCTACGCGCAAGGTTCTGCGCGTGCTGACCGGCCAGCCCACCAGCGATGGCGCCGGCGTCAAACTGACGCGCGTGATCGGCACGCAGGCGCTGCCCGATCTCGACCCCTTCCTGATGCTGGACGAATTCCGCTCCGACGATCCGCAAGCCTATCTCGCCGGATTTCCCGATCACCCGCATCGCGGATTCGAGACGGTGACCTATATGCTCGCCGGGCGCATGCGCCATCACGACAACAAGGGCAATAAAGGCCTGCTGGGCCCCGGCAGCGTGCAGTGGATGACGGCCGCTCGCGGCATCGTCCATTCGGAAATGCCGGAGCAGCAGGACGGGCTGATGCAGGGCTTCCAGCTCTGGATCAACCTGCCGGCCGCCGAGAAGATGAGCGAGCCGCGCTACAAGGATATTCCCGCCGGCGAGGTGCCGGTCGTGACGACCTTGGCTGGTGCCAAGGTGAAAGTCGTCGCCGGCAAGTTCGCCGGCAAAACGGGACCGGTGGCGCCGGCGGCAACCGCGCCGCTGTTCCTCGACATCGAATTGCCGGCGGGAGCAAGCTTCGAGACCACAATGCCGGCCGAGGACAATGCGTTCACCTTTGTCTTCGACGGCGATGCTGCAATCGGCACGGTTGACGAAACCAAGACTCTGCAGCGCGGCCAGATCGGGCTGCTCGGCACCGGTTCGTCATTCCAGGCAAAGGCGGGCGATCATGGTGCACGCCTGCTGCTGCTCGCCGGCCGTCCGTTGAAGGAGCCGGTGGCCAAATACGGCCCGTTCGTCATGAACACGACGGCGGAACTCCACCAGGCGGTGGCGGATTTCCAGGCCGGGCGGTTTTAGCGCCGCTGCGCCTATTCGGCCGGCGCTGCTTCCGGGCTTTCGCTGAACGGATGGGGCGCCGAAGATCGGGCGCGATAGAGCAGCAGGCTGGCGGCAAGCCCCACGGTTGCCGCCAGCAGCCCCGTGCGCACGCTGAACTGTTCGGCGACATGGCCGAAGGCCCAGCTGCCCAGAGCCAGGCCCCCGAACAGCGCGATGTAATAGACGGAAATGGCGCGGCCGCGATGGGTCTCGGCGGCCGACATCTGGACCACCAGGTTGAAGGTGGACATCGAGATCATCCAGCCGAGCCCGCCGACGGCGAGGATGATGAGCAGCGGGATCAGCGCGCTGATCGTCGCCATGGCGAGCGTGCTGGCGGCAAGACAGATGCTGGAGATCGCGAACAGGCGGCGATAACCCAGATGGTCGCGCATCCAGGCGATGCAGCCGGCCCCGCCGAGCGCACCGATGCCGAGCGCTCCCAGCATCAAGCCATAAACTGACGGGCCGCCGCCCACCATGTTCTTGGCCACCAGCGGCAGCAGCGACCAGAGCGCCGCCGAAAACAGCGTCAGCACGAAACAGCGGACCATGGCGGCGCGGATCGTCGGCGTCGCATGGACATGGACGAAACCATCGGCCAGTGCTGCCCAGATGCTGCCCTGGGGCGGCGCCTTGGTGAACGTCTTCTGCCGGCGCCAGCGGAACAGTACAAAGATGATGTAAACGTTGCACAACGCGTTGATGGCAAACGCTGCCTGTACACCCATCGTCGCGATGATCAACCCGCCGAGGCCAGGTCCAGCGGCGCGGGCAATGTTCCAGCCGATGCTGCTCAACACCAGGGCGCTGGCGATCTGTTCGCGGGGCAGCAGGTCATAGATCGTCGTCTGATAGGCGGGATAGCGCAGCGCCGAACCGCTATCCAGCGCGAAGGTCAGGCCCAGCAGCAGCCAGGGTGTCATCAGCGAAAACTGATCGAGCACCGATAGCGAGAGCGCCACCGTCAGCACGATGAGCTGGGCAACGAGGAAGACCAGACGCTGGTCGAAGCGGTCAGCCAGCACGCCGCCGAAGACCGTGAAAAGCAGCGGCGGCAGCGATGTCGCCGCCTGCACCCAGGCGACGAAATCCACCGTCGGTGCGATGGAGGTCATCAGCCAGGCGGCCGCCACCGACTGAATCCAGACACCGAAATTGGAGAGAAGGGCCGCGATCCACAGGCGGCGATAAATGACGTTGCGCAGCGGGGCCAGCAATGTGCCGGGCCGGGGACTGCCGAAACTATGCGCCTTTATGCTGCTGACTGGCATCGATCGATTCGTTCGCGATCGATAGCCTACACCCCGCGACGCGCTGGGCGCATCGGCTGGCTCTGCATGGCTGGCCTACGGCGCAGGACGGGCTCCTCTCCCCACTACGTTGGGGAGAGGGGGAAGAAAACTACAATACCGGCATTCTGAGGCGCCGGATCGTGTCCTCGATGATCGCGTTGGTACCCGTGCAATCGGCATCATGCTCGCTGGCGAGCGCTGTCAGGGTCGAGGATTCGGCCGAGCGGTAGCGCTGCCACAGGCTTTGGCGCGTGACATCGTCGAGCTTTGCCCCATCGAGCGCCCGGATGAACGCAGACTGAATTGGTGCCGCGTCGCTATGGCATTGATTGACGACGCCCGCGGCAGTTCCCGCCTGGGTCGCTTCATCGGCAAGCGTCGACGCCGCTGTCTCATCGGCCGAAGAATCCGCGAGGACGGTCTCGGCGGATACTGCACCCGGCACGGTGCTCAGCAAAGCAGCAGCAAAAATAAACGCATATGAATTTCTGGTCATGTTCCACCCTTGTCACTGCGGCGCCCCTTATCCGAAAACGGGGCTCCCACGCATGACATATGGTGACGGGCAAATATTCCCGCAGTCACGATAGACGCATGGCAGCGTCACGAATTGGTGAGGCGAAACCGTGCGCAAGACTGATCCGAACAGCCGCGCCGTTCGAATACACGTCATGGCGATAGCAACGCCCATGCGTAATTCGATCCAGCGCCAGCGGTTAGGTCTGCAGCTTGTCATGGCAACGGCCTGCTTGATTCCGGTTGCCGCCGGCCTTGCGGGCGTGGTGATGGGCAGCCGCATGATCGATCACGGGGGCGTGGTGAGTGGCATGGGCATCAGTGAAGACAGCCAGTTTCGCTATCTCTCCGGCCTGCTGCTCGCCATCGGGCTTTGCTTCTTGAGTCTCGTACCCAGGATCGAGCGCATGGGCGCTGCCATGCGGCTGCTGACCTTCATCGTGTTCATCGGCGGGCTGGCGCGTCTTGCCGGCGTGCTTGCCCTCGGGCTTCCCTCCCGCCCCATGCTCGGCGGGCTGACCATGGAGCTGGCGGTAACACCGCTTCTCTGCCTCTGGCAGATGAGCCTGGCGCGACGCTATCGGGCAGAGGGAATAAACGCCGATTAACGGCGCCGGACGCCAGCGCCAAAACTAGCGCAGTGTTTCCAGCAGCAGCGGCAGCGGCTCGCCCAGCCAGAGCGGGAAGCTCGCATGATCGCGATAATCCTCGCCGGTCACCGGATGCACCAGCACGCTGAGGCCTTCGCGGTTCAGCATCAGGAACGGCACGATGGCCGCAAAATCGGCAGTCGGAAAAGCGACCTGATACATCGAAGTGGGGTGCGGGCCGACCGGCTCGTCATGCCAGCTGCCGAGATAGACCTTGAAGCGCGCCGCGATCGCCTCGCGCAGGCGCTTGGCCACCGGTTTGGTTGCCGGATCGTAATAGACATGGGCGTGATAGCCCTCGATATGGCTGGGATCGAGCGGCGGATAGGCTTGCGAAGCGGGGTCGGCCAAACAATGCACTCCTGAGCTTGCGGTTGATATTGTATCTCAGCATTCCAGCGGCATCTATTGCGCTCCTTGGGACACTCGCCGGATCGTGATTCCCGGCGCGTTTGCACTGAGCTAGGATCACGGTCCATTCACCCTTCTCATCCCCCAACACCGGTCAAATCAGGAGATATTCCATGGGCAAGATGATCGAACTCACGGCTTCGGACGGATTCAAACTCGGCGCCTACAAGGCGGAGCCGAAAGGCCCGTCCAAGGGCGGGCTGGTGGTGTGCCAGGAGATCTTCGGCGTCAATCATCACATTCGCAACGTCGCCGACCGCTTCGCCGAACAGGGTTACACCGTCATTGCACCGGCATTGTTCGACCGCGCCCAGCGCGGTGTCGATATCGGCTATACGGAAGCGACCATCAAGCAGGGCGTCGACATCCGGGGCAAGATCAAGCTCGAAGACACGATGAAGGATGTCCAGGCGGCCGTCGGCGCGCTCAAGGGCGCCGGCAAGATCGGCGTCGTCGGCTATTGCTGGGGCGGTTCACTCGCCTTCCTCTCGGCCACGCGCCTCTCCGGCGTTTCAGCGGCGGTCGGCTATTACGGCGGCACGATCGCAGCCCATGCCGATGAGAAGCCTAAAGTGCCGGTGATGCTGCATTTCGGCGAGAAGGATCATGGGATCCCCATGAGCGACGTCGAGAAGGTCAAGAAGGCGCGGCCTGAGGTGAAGATCTTCACCTATCCGGCCGATCACGGCTTCAGCTGCGATGAGCGCGGCAGCTTCGACAAGCCGAGCCATGAACAGGCGCTGGCCCGCACGCTTGCCTTCTTCAAGGAACATCTGCAAGGCTAGCGCAGAGCCGCTCTATTTCGGCAGGCGCGAGGGAAAGCGTTTCTCGTCGACCGCGATGTGCTGGAGACCGGCCAGCACGTCGGCCGGGATATGGCAGCGGATCTCGTGGCCCGGCTCGCTCGCCAGCAGCGGCGGCTCGTGCCTTTCGCAGATCTCGCCCAGCTTGCGCGGACAACGGGTATGAAAGACGCAGCCCGAGGGCGGATTGATCGCACTGGGTATCTCGCCCTCCAGCCGGATGCGCTCGCGCGATTGGCCGTCGATGGCCGGCACCGCAGATAGCAGCGCCTCGGTATAGGGATGATGCGGCCCGTTGAAGACGCCTTCCGCCGGGCCGATCTCCATCAATCTGCCCAGATAGAGCACGGCGATGCGGTCCGAGAGATAACGCACGGTGCCGAGATCGTGCGAAATGAAGATGTAGCTGACGCGCCGCTCGGCCTGCAGATCGGCCAGCAGGTTCAGGATCGCGGCCTGCACGGAGACGTCGAGTGCGGAAGTCGGCTCGTCGCAGACGATGATGCGTGGATCGCCGGCGAAGGCGCGCGCGATGGCGACGCGCTGCTTCAGCCCGCCGGATAGCTGGCGCGGCCGCACGCTGAGATAGCGGTCCGCCAGCCGCACGGCCCGGGTCAGCGCTACCAGCCGGGCCAGGCGGTCGCTGCGGGCAACTTTCGCGAGCTTGGCGAGCGAGCGGCCGATCAGGCCCTTCACCGAATGGGAGCGGTTGAGCGCCGAATCCGGATTCTGGAAGACGATCTGCAGGGCCTTCACCTGTTCCGGACTGCGCCTGTCAGTGGATCCGGGCAAGGGCTTGCCATCCAGCTCTACCCGGCTATCGCTGTCGGGCGAGGTCAGCCCCAGCAGGACGCGCGCGAGCGTCGACTTGCCGCTGCCGGATTCCCCGACGAGGCCCAGCGTCTCGCCGGGCCAGAGTTGCAGATTCACCCCGCTCAGCGCCCGCACGCGATGCAGGCCGCTGCCGAAGGTCTTGGCAAGATCGGCGACAGTCAGCACCGGCGCCTGATCGCGGGCGATTGCAAGGGGTGCGGCCATGTCGCTGGGTGTGGCGCGCGGCAGGCCCGGCGCCTTGTCATGATAGTGGCAGCGGCTGTGCCGGCCGCCGAGATCGATCAGATCGGGCTCCTCGCGCCGGCAGAGATCGTCCGCCAGCGCACAGCGCTCGGCGAAGACACAGCCCTGGATCACCGTGCCCGGCGCCGGCAGGAATCCGGGAATCGTGTCGAGGCGGCCATGATCCTTGCGCCGGCCCCGCCGCGGCAGGCAGCGCAGCAGGCCGACGGTATAGGGATGGCGTGGATCGTTGAACAGATCGCGGGTGGCGCCTTCCTCCACCAGGGTTCCGGCATAGAGCACGCCCACGCGATCGCACATCCGCGCGATCACGGCGAGATTGTGAGAGATGAACAGGACCGAGGTGGAAATCTCGCCGCGCAGGCGCACAATGAGATCGAGCACTTCTGCTTCCACCGTGGCGTCGAGGCCGGTGGTGGGCTCGTCCAGGATCAGCAGTTTCGGCTCGATGGAAAGCGCCATGGCAATGGCGACCCGTTGCTGCATGCCGCCCGAAAGCTGATGGGGATAGCGATGCAGCACGGGCCTGGGATCGGCGATGCGCACCCGCTGCAGCATCGCTTCGGCGCGGTCATGGGCCTCGGCCTTGCCGATGCCGCGGAGCGCAAAGATCTCGCCCATCTGCCGGCCAATGCGAAGCGAGGGATTGAGCGCGCGCCCGGGATCCTGATAGACCATGGAGACAGTGGTGGCGCGCAGCTGGCGCAGGTCGCTATCGCCCAGTTTGAACAGATCGCGCCCGTCAACCAGGACCTGGCCGCCGCGGATCCTGCCGTTGCGCGGCATATAGCGTACGGCGGCCAATGCCACGGTGGATTTGCCGCAACCGGATTCACCCACCAGCCCGTAGGATTCGCCCCGGCCGATGCGAAAGCTGAGCTTGCGCAGCACCTGGCGATCATGCCCGCGCACCCGGTAGGCGAGTTCAAGATCGCTGACCGTCAGCGCGTCGGCGGCCGCCGTTGATGGCTCGCCACTCATGTCTCGAAGGCGCTCTGCACGCCGTCCGCCACCAGATTGACGCCGACCACCAGCGAAGCGATGGCAAAGGCGTCGAACAGGACCGTCCACCAGAAGCCGCCATCGATCAGGCCATAGCTGTCGGAGATGGCAAGGCCCCAATCGGCCGAGGGCGGCTGGATGCCGAATCCCAGGAAACTCAGCGTCGCCACGGTGAAGATGGCATAGCCCAGCCGCACCGTCGTCTCCACCAGGATGGGCGGCACGATATTGGGCAGGATCTCGACGAACATGATGTAGAAGGCATTCTCGCCGCGCAGCCGCGCCGCCCCCACATAGTCGAGCTCGCGTTCGGACAGCACCGCCGCGCGCACCGTGCGCGCGATGATGGGCGCGAAGATCACGCCGATGACGATGACGACAGTGGAGTTGGAGGTGCCGAGTGCGACCAGCGACAACAAGGCGATGATGATCAGCGGCAGCGCATTGACCGCATCGATAATACGGCTCAGCACATCGTCGATCACGCCGCGGAAATATCCCGCCATCAGGCCGAGTGCCGTTCCCAGCAATGTGCCGAGCAATGTCGCGAGCGGTGCGATGGTCAGGATATCGCGAGCGCCGACAATGACGCGCGAGAACACGTCACGGCCCAGCTGGTCGGTGCCGAACCAGTTATCCGCCGTGGGCGGGCCCAGCGTATTGAGCAGATCGCCGCTATAGGGGTCATAGGGCACCAGCCGGGCGCCAAACAGCGCGCAGCCGACCCAGAACAGCACGATGACCATACCGGCGAGGAATGTGGCGGAGCGCAGCAGCAATCGCAGCCGCTCATGGCGCGCGCTGCGCAGGCCGCTGTTGTCGGCCGGGCCGGCTGCTTGCGCCGGCGCGCTCATTCGACGGCCCCGAAGCGGATGCGCGGGTTCAGCGCCGAATAGAGCAGGTCTGCGGTCAGTGTCGAGAGGGTGAAGATGATGCCAACCGTCAGCACGCCCGCTTCCAGCATGGGGAAATCGCGGCCGCGCGCGGCGGTATAGATCAGGCCGCCGATGCCCTGGTAATGAAACAGATGCTCCACCACCACCAGCCCGCCGATCAGATAGCCCACCTGGGTTGCGATGACGGTGATGGTGGGCAGCAGCGCGTTGCGGAGTACATGGCGCCAGAGCACGGTGCGGCGCGGTAGGCCCTTCAGCACCGCGGTGCGGGTGTAGTCGGCATCCAGCGCCTCGATGGTGCCGGCCCGCGCCATGCGCGCGATATAGCCGAACAGCACCAGCACCAGGGGCAGCGAGGGCAGGATCAGATAATAGATCTGGGTCAGCGGACCCGCATCTTCCGGCCATGTGGCGCCGATGGGCAGCCAATCGAGCCACACGCCGAAGATCATGATCAACACGATGCCGGTGACGAATTCCGGCAGCACCGTGGCCGAGAGGCCGGCAACGCTGATGATGCGGTCGAGTGCGCGCCCCACATGAAGGGCAGCCCAGACGCCGCCGAAGATGCTGAGCGGCACCACCAGGATGAAGGCGACCGCCGCGAGCTTGAGCGAATTGACCAGGGCGGTAGCGATGAATGGCGCGACCGGCGCACGGAACAGATAGGACATGCTCATATCGCCGGTGACGAAATGGCTGACCCAGTCCCAATACTGCACCAGCAGCGGCCGGTCGGTGCCGAGCTGGTGATCGAGATTGGCCACGGCCCGGGCATCGGCCAGCGGCCCCAGGATGGCGCGGCCGACATCGCCGGGCAGAAGCTGGCCGCCGGCAAAGACCAGCAGGCTGAGCAGCCAGAGCGTGATCAGCGAAAGGAGCAACCGCTTGCAGAGGACGCGAAAGAAATTCATGGCCGCGCCTCTTTGCACACTGGCTTACCGGCTAAGACGCCACCGCCGGCGGATAAAATCATCCGCCGGCGGGTCGTCGTCTTGGGCGCTGTATCGAGCTTGCTCAGGGCTCGCCAGCCGGGCATGGCTGCCTAGGTCAGCGAGGTCCGGGCAAGGAACAGCTGCCCCATTGCGGTTGCCTGGGCGCCGGCGACCTTCTTGGTCGTCGCCGTCAGGAAATCGTAGAAATAAGTGAACATCACGGGGCTCTCATCCAGCAGCAGCTTCTGGATGTTGCCGGCAACACTGCGCTGGGACTGCAGATCGAGGGCGGCGATGTATTGGCCGACCAGCGTGTCGTATTCCTTGTTCTTGAAGTGCGCCGAGTTCCAGGTGCCGTCGCTCTTCAAGGGCGCGGCGAGCACCACATTGGGCACGCCACGATGGCCGTAGTCGGTGGCGCCCAAGATCGAATCCAGCCAGTCCGACTGGCCGAACACCGCCTTGCCGTAATAGGCATCCTGGCTTTCGACATTGAGGTCGATGGTGACGCCGGCCTCGCGCACCGCCTGCTGGATCACCTGGGCGTATTCCGGGATCTCCAGATACTTCTCGGTTGTCAGCTTCACCGTAAAGCCGTTGGGGAAGCCGGCATCGGCCAGCAGCTGCTTGGCCTGGGCGATGTCGCGGGTGCGCTGGGCGACCGACTTGTCGGTCGAGGGGAAGACCGGCGCGAACGGCGAATCATTGCCGATATCGGAGCGGTCGCGGAACAGGCCCTTGATCAGTTTCTTGCGGTCGACACAAAGCGCCATCGCCCGGCGCACGCGCTTGTCGGTGAAGGGCGCCATGTCGTTGCGCATATGCACCTGGGTATGGGCGCTCGATTTGATGCTGAGGATGTTGACGTTGGGATCGCTCAGCAAGGCGATACCCTGGATCACCGGCAGCTGGCTGATGATATCCACCTGATGGCCCTGAAGCGCCAGGACCTGGGGCTCCATATCGGCGAAGAAGGTGAACTCGGTGCGCGCCGGCAGCGCCTTCTCGCCCCAGTAGTCGTCGTTGCGCACGAACGAGGCGCCGACCTTGGGCGTGTATTTGTCCAGCTTGAAGGGGCCGGTGCCGACAAAGTTCTTCTCGAAATCGCCGGCATAGTCCGCCGGGATGATGATGGTGTTGTAGTTGTCCGACGAAATGTAATAGGGAAAGTTGCCGTTCGGCGCGTCGAGGTGAAATTCCACCGTGCTGTCATCGACCTTCTTGGTGGCGCCCTTGGACAAGACTCCGGTGAAGGCAGAGAGCGCATTGGAGGAATTCTTCGGATCGGCCAGGCGGTCGATCGTCGCTATCACGTCATCGGCGCCCATGGACTTGCCGTTGTGGAACTTGACGCCCTTGCGCAGCGTGAAGGTCCAGACCGACCCGTCCGTATTGGGCTTCCACGAGGTGGCGAGACCCGGCCGCAGGCGAAGATCGGCGCCCGAGATGGTCAGGAATTCGCCGGTCTGCTGCAGCATCAGCAACCCGCCGCCATCGGCGACCGTGACTGGATCGATGGCCGCCGCCGGCACCGTCGTTGCCACCCGCACCGTGCCGCCCGCCGCTCCCGCCACGCGCGGCATCGCCACCATGCTGGCGCCGAAGGCACCGGCCAGCGTCGTCAGCAGCGGCAGCGACATGCCGATGGTGACGCCGTGGCGCAGGAAGCCGCGCCGGTCGATATGGCCGGCGAGGAATTCGTCGATGATGTGGTTTTCCAGATCGCTGCTCTGGCGCCGGATGCTGTCGATCAATTTGTCGTTCTTTTTCATTTGTCTGCCTCCCGATTTGCCGAAGGTTGCCCAGTTTCAGGGCTGATCGTCAGCCGGAGCCCACCTCACTACGGCGCGACGGGTGGATCGAAATATCGCTGTCATTATCGGGTGTTGATGCGAAAGGAGTCAATCTTGGCCCCGGGCTGGCCCGCGGTTGCGGCGCAAGTGGCCCGGCCGGCTCGTCTGTCAAACCGGTACCCGAAAAGCGTTTGCCAGCCCATGGCCGCTCTTGCAACAATGCGGTTGCTTGCCGCAAGGCAATGCTCGCCTTGCTTGCAGGGCAGCTAACAGGGGGGTTCCATGACCGACCAGACCATGCGCGCCGCGGGCGCGCCGCAATTCAGCATAGGCAATGTGCTGGGAACGAGTTTCTCGGTACTGCTGCGAAATCTCGGCTCGTTTTTTATCATCGCGATCATCGTCTCCATTCCGTCGATCCTGGTCGCCCGCTCCGTTGCGATCGACCCGTTGGTGGCGCAGGAATACATTCGCCAGGGACAGATCCCGCCGGGATTCTTCAATTCGACCTTGATCACCATGGCGGTGACTATCCTCACCTCCAGCCTGATGTCGGCCGCCCTGATTTACGGCACGTTCCAGGATTTGCGCGACCAGCGGGCAGGCATCGGCAATTCCATTTCCAGAGGATTTTCCACCCTCGTTCCCGTGATCCTCGCAGCCATTGCTTTCGCCATCCTGCTTACGATCGGCCTGGCCCTGTTCGTCATCCCCGGATTGATCCTGCTCACGATGCTATGGGTCTATGTGCCGGCGATCGTCATCGAGAAGAAGGGCGTCGGCGGCGCTTTCGGCCGCAGCCGGGAACTCACCAAGGGCCGGCGCTGGACGATCCTGCTCCTGTTCATCGTGGTCGGCATCCTGTTCGTGGTTGTCAGCTGGATCGCCGGGTTCATCTCGGGCCTCATCTTCGGCGTAGGCGGTGCGTTTTGGGTGGGCCAGCTCGCGCAGATTCTGGTCGGGATGTTCAGCGCCGTCATGGCTGCCGTCGGCTACTACTATCTGCGTTCCGATAAGGAAGGCATCGCCATCGGCGACATCGCCAAGGTCTTCGACTAAGTCGCATACCAAAGGCGGCGCGGCAGAGCCGCGCCGCCGGTTCGCCCGGAGGGCGGGATGGCGATAAGCAATCAGACGGCGGCAGCGACGGGCACGCCTCGGTTCAGCATCGGCAATGTCCTGGGAACGAGCCTTGCGGTTATTGGCCGCAACATCGTGCCGTTCCTGCTGCTCGCCATCGTGATCTCGATACCGTCCATTGTGGTGAGCCGGATGGTTGGCGTCGATCCTCACCTTTACGAGGATCAGATCAACCAGCAGCACATGCTCTATTACACAAACTTCAGTTCACCGGGAAACTGGGCAAGCTTGTTTGTAGGCGTCATCACCTCGAGCCTCGTGACCGCCGCCCTTGTCTACGGCACTTTCCAGGATCTGCGGGGTCAGCGCGCGGCGATCGGCGATCTGGTCAGGCGTGGTTTTTCGTCGCTGGTGCCCGTCGCATTGGCAGCCATCATCTTTTCCATCCTGCTGATCATCGGCCTCATTCTTCTGGCAGTGCCGGGCGTGATCCTGGCGACGGCGCTCTGGGTCTATGTTCCCGCGATCGTTGTCGAGAAGGCCGGCATCGGCGCTTCCTTCACGCGCAGCCGGGCGCTCACCAAAGGCCATCGCTGGGCCATCCTAGGGCTGTATGTGATCGTCCTGGCCGTTGTCGTCGCCGCTGAATTCGCGTTGACGCTGGTGCTGCACATTTCATTGGCGGCACTGGCCTATCACTGGGCGGCCATCCCGATACAGATTCTCTACCTGGTCTTCATCGCCGTCATGTCGGCGGTGGGCTATTACCATCTGCGCGCCGAGAAGGAAGGCATCAGCGTCGCGGAGATCGCGAAGGTGTTCGACTGAGCACGCCCGCCGATACGCGGTTCACCATCGGGCGGGTGATTTCGCTCACCTTTTCCGTGCTGGGGCGGCGCTTGTGGCTATTCGCGCCGATCGCGGTGCTGACCTGCACGCCCATGTATCTTTTCTTCACATATTGGCGGCCTGCCACGAGTGCGAGTGCGGTCTATGTGTCGGCGCTTCGCGACATGCCCTTCTTTCGCTTTGTGCAGGTTTCGCTGCCGGTGATCAGCGTTCCGTTCGCAACGTCGCTGGTGCTTTCGGCAATTCTCACGATTCCAGTGCTGCGCCAGCTTGGGTATCGGCGAACGTCACTGAGAGGAGGTAGCAACACTGCCGGCACGTTGGCAAACCTGTTTCTGACGATTTTACTTTTCGCGGCTGCCAACTGGGCCGCATACATTTTCTTTGCGCTGCCCGCGTTTATTCTGATCGTGTTCCTGTGGGTCGTCATTCCTCTGACCGTGATCGAGGGCGCGCCGCCGATCGCGGCATTCAAGCAAAGTACCGTGCTGATGAAAGGTCACTTCTGGATCGGGCTGGCCGTGATAGGTGGCGTCAACCTGTCTCAGTATCTTTGCCGGCAGGCCGCTGTCGATTTATACCATCTCGGGATTCTGGGTCGCATACCCGCCACCATCACGGCCGGGGTTGTGATGACCGGGTTCCCCCTGATTGGCTCCGTATTAAAGATCGTTGCTTACTACCTTCTTCGGCGTGAAAAAGAAGGCCTCTCTGCCGGCGATATCGGCGACGTGTTCGACTGAACCGCCGATCATGGCGCCTCAGCGCCGGTCGTTCTTGTCCTTGCGGCGGATGCCGAACAGCATCTTGCGTTCCAGCCTGGCGCGCTGCGCGGCGTAGAAGGCGGCCAGAAACTGGTTGGCATCGAATCCCGGCTCCGGCTCGCCCCAGCCGATCTTGCGGCGGATGCGCTCGGCGATCTGGCCGCGCACGCCGTCATTGTCCTTTTCCTGGCGCAGCACCCGCTCCAGCGTCTGCAATTCGAAGATGCCGTAGATGTCGAGCTGCGCATCGCTGAAGCGATAGGGCGTGTCGGGGATTGTCGCCGGTGGCGGCATGCCCGGCGCAAGCGAGGCTGCGGGGGTCGCCGCCCTGGCGATCAGATCGGGCAGCAGCACGGCTTTGGGGCTGGCGATCACCATGGTGCCCGCCACCATGTCGCCCAGGCGCAGATTGTCGCGGTTGAACAGCGGCATCAGCAGGAAGATGCCGGTCCAGATCAGCATCAGCAGCTGGATCAGCCCCGAAGCGCCGGTGAGCGAATGGGCAAGCAGCAGCGAGAGCGGAAAGAACACCTCGATCTCGCGCATCAGGTTGCGCACCACGACGGAATCGGCGCGCAGCGGCCCGCCGGATCGGTCGATGACGCGCAGCCCCAGCAGGCGCTTGCCGGGCGTGGCGCCGCGCCAGCGCAGCTCGAAATACGAGAAGTAGAAAAAGCGCAGCAGGAAGAACAGCAGCATGCCCAGTGCCAGGCCCCAACCCTTCCAGAGATAGACAAAGCCCAGCGAAACAAGGCCGATAACGACAATACCCAGCGCCAGGAAGATAAAGTCGATCAGAAACGCGCCGGCGCGCGTCCCCTTTTCGCCGAGTTCGACGATCAGCTCCACGCCTTCGGGCGTGGCGATGCGGCGAAGTCGCCGGGCTTCGCCCGATATCTCGCTAGCTGCGGCCGTCATCGCTTGTGCGCCTTCCCCCGCGCAGGAACAGCGTCAGCCAGAGCACGGCCATGACGATTCCGATTCGCATAGCGCAGGCCCTCGTCCAGGATCAGCTGGCGGCCGAGGCCCTCCAGCGCGCCCGCCACCAGCAGCATGCAGATGGCGCCCATCACGACCAGTGCCGGCGATGCGCCCGCGTTCGGCCAATGCTGCCAGGCGGCCCCGCCGCTCGGCGAAGATCAGGGCATCGGCCGAGCGCAAGCCCGGCACCGCCGCATAACGCGACCGCCAGCAATTCCGTGCTGCCATGGATGATGAGCCAGCCGCCAATGTCGGGACCGAGGCCCCGGCCGGCATAAAGGGCGATAAACACCCCCAGCATCAGCCCGTTGTAGAGCATGAACCAGACGGTCGGCAGGCCAAAGGCAACCCCGAGCGCGAAGGCGGCGATGGAAACGCCGGTATTGTGAATGAACAGGAACGAGCCGAAGGCCGGCAGCCAGCCCGCCTCCTCCACCCCAACTTCGCCATAGATGCTTTTATGCAGATCGTCAGTGGTCGTCGTCGGGGTGCGGCCACCGGTCATGCCGTCGGGCATGAAGGTGTAGTACCAGTCGCTATCCGCGGTGTAGAGGCGATATCCCACAAAACTGCCGAGCAGAATCAGGAACGCGGCCAGCGCGATATGCCAGCGCAAGGCACGCACCGCCTGGGGAAAGCCGCGCATGGCGAAATCGATCACCACCCGCAACGAGAGTCGTGCGCGGGCCGTAAATCTGGAAATAGGTGCGGTTGGCGAGGTTCTCCAGATAGGCCAGCAGGCCCTGGTCCAGCGAGATGCTTCGTGCCACCGAGAGCGAAGAGAGCACGGCGCGATAGAGGGTGGGCAGGCGCATCAGCTCCTGTGGCGTCAGCGCGCGGGCGGAGCGGCGCTCCATCTTGCGCAGGATTTCTTCCAGCTCGCGCCAGCTCGCCTCACGTTCGCGGCGGAACTGGAAGCTCTTCAGGGTGATCTCGGCCATCAGATGCTCTCGCGCTGCTTGATCGCCAGATAGCGGTTGATCAGTTCCACGCCGATGGCGTTATGGGGCGCCTCCAGGCATTGCACGCCGAGCCGGCGCAGGCGCTCGAACACCACCAGCCGGTCGCGGCGCAATTCGTCCGCCACGACAGAGCGCGCCAGGCCGGCGAAGCTATGCGGTCGGCGCATCGATGATCGCCGGCAAATCCGGGTCCTGCAGCGTCACGAACAGCACGAGATGGCGGTTCGCGAGCCTGGCGACATTCTCCAGCATCAGCTCGGCCGTCACCGTATCGATGAACTCGGTGGTCAGCACGATCAGCGAGCGGCGGCTGAGCCGGCTGGTGAGATCGGCAAGCCCCAGGGTGAAATTCGCCTCTTCCGCGCTGTAATCGAGTTCGGCGGCCTCGCGCTGGAGCCGAGCGAACTGGCGGGGCCCGGCGAGCGGGGCCGCATAGCGCCGGGGCTTGGAATCGAAACCGAACAGCCCGACGCGATCGCCGCTCTTGAGCGAAGCATAGCCCAGTACCAGGCCGGCATTGATGGCGTGGTCCAGCTTGGGAATGCCTGCCAGCGGCTCGCGCATCAGATAGCCGGTATCGAAGGCCAGGATGATCTGGTGATTGCGCTCGGCACGGAATTCCTTGCTGACCAGGCGGCGGTGACGCGCCGAATGCTTCCAGTCGATGGTCCGCCGGTCGAGACCGGGGGCGTAGTCGCGCAGCGCATCGAACTCCGAGCCGTCGCCCAGCTGCATGACAGCCTTGGCACCGAACAGCGCGTCGCGGGTGTTGAGGCGTACCGCCATGGCCCGCACACCGGCAATGTTCGGCACCACCCGGATCTTGCGGGCGAGGCCCACGCGGCGCTGATGCTCGGTCAGGCCGAAGGGCCCGCGCCAGCGCAGCCAAAGGGCCGCGAGCTCCGCCAGGCCGCGCCGGCTGGGCGTGATCGGATAATCGAACTGGATCGCCTGATGCGGCGCGAACTCGGCTCGCACCAGATCGGGCATCGCGAGCAGCGGATCATGCTCGCATTTGGCTTCGATGCTCGCCGGCGGGTTGCGCCACGAGGTGATCAGGTCGATCACCGCCGGCGCGCTGGCGCCGATGGCCGCAGCATCCAGCGGGCGCAGCGCCACCGTCAGCCGGCTGGCCGGCATGGCCCGCAGTGCATCCATCAGGATCGCCAGCAGGACGGCGGCGAGATAGGCGACCGGCAGCGGCCAGAGATTGCCGCTGATGCCGATCGCGCCCAGCGCCAGCAGCGGCGCTGCAACCGCCAGATAGACCGCGCGGCGGGTCGGCCGGATGACCCCATGTCGGATCATCGCGGTGCCGCCACCTGCTCGACGATTTGCGCGACGATCTGGTCGGCGGTCTGGCCCTCGATTTCCGCGCCCGGCGCCAGGACGACGCGGTGGCGCAGCGCCGGTGCCGACAACCGTTTCACATCGTCGGGAATGACGTAGTCGCGGCCCACGATCGCCGCATGGGCGCGTGCCGCCATCGCCAGCATGTTGGCCGCACGCGGCGAGGCACCGTATTGCAGGCTTGCGTGCTCGCGGGTCGCGCGCACGAGGTCCACCACATAGGCGACGATCTCGGGCGAGAGCCGGATGCCGGCGATGAGCGCGCGGCAGGCCGTGATGTCGTCCAGCGAGGCAATCGCGGTAAGGCCCAGCTCCTCCAGTTTCGGCATGGCGCTCTGATGGCCGTGGCGGCCGACGATATCGAGTTCCTGGGCACGGTCGGGATAGGTCAGCAGATGCTTGAACAGGAAGCGGTCGAGCTGCGCCTCCGGCAGGGGATATGTGCCCTGCTGCTCGATCGGGTTCTGGGTTGCGATCACCATGAAACCCTCACCCAGCTCGTAGGTATGGTTGTCGATGGTGACCTCGCGTTCCTGCATCGCCTGCAGCAAGGCGGCCTGGGTCTTGGGCGGGGTCCGGTTGATCTCGTCGGCCAGCAGCACCTGGGTGAAGATCGGGCCCTTCACCAGCTGGAAGGCGTTGGTCTGGAAATTGAACAGGTTGGTGCCCAGCACATCGCCCGGCATCAGATCGGGGGTGAACTGGATGCGGCTGGATTTCAGCGCCAAGCGCCGTCGGCAAAGGCGCGCACCAGCAGCGTCTTGGCCGTGCCCGGCACGCCCTCCAGCAGGATATGCCCGCCGGCGAACAGCCCGACCAGCATCAGATCCAGGGCATCGTCCTGGCCGACGATGGCCTTGCGCACCTGTTCGCGCAGCTTTTCAGCGAGCGCTTGAACCGCGGCGGGTTCCATTCAGCATCTCCTGTTTCCATTGATCGATGTCGATCGCCAGGCGTACCGCCAGGCGTGAATCCGGTTTGCGGGTATTGGCGATCGCCAGCGCATTGTCGCGCAGCGGCCCGAGGCGACGGGCAAAGCCCCGGCGCTGGCCCTGCGCATCGAGCCAGGCCGCCTGGCCCATCTCATCCAGCCCGCTCGGCCCGCGCAGCTCGCGCATCGCTTCACCCATCGCCAGGCGCAGATAGTTCGTCAACACCATGCCGGTGGATTGCCCGAGCGAGAGAAGGTCGGCCGCATTGCGGATCAGCGACCCCTTGCCTGCCGCCAGCACCGGCTCGCTTCTCTGCGGCGCGCCGAAACGCAAGGAGCCTGCCCAAATCACGAGTATCACGGCCAACAAGCCGGTGATGGTGACGATCGCATAGGGAAGCTGGAAGACTTTATGCAGCAGCTCCGGCCGCTCGCCGAAACCATGCACGGTCTCGTCGATGACGACGGGGGCGCCCTTGTGCTGCAGCGCCTGGACAATGGCGACGGCAATCCCGGCGTTCTCACCTTCGTCGATCCCCTGGTTGGAGAGCAGATCGGGATCGCTCAGTACCCACAGGCGCCTGCCGGCGAGCTCGTATTGCCCCAACACAATCCCATCGGGGCCGAAGATCAACGGCTTCAGGTCGTCATCGACAATATATTGCGGCCGGGTAAGCTTCACCGCACCCCCGAAGCGCGCGGCCGGCAGAATGATCGTAGCCCCGCCGCGCACAAGCTTGGCCTTACCCATCACCTTCTCATAGAGCGCCAGCACCTCTTCTTCGGGAAGCAGGCCGATAGCGCCGGCCCAGCGCGGATCAGTGGAATCGGGTGCAGCCTGCCATTTCGGCAGGACGAACAGGACCTGCGGCAAATCTCCAAGCCTGTGCAGCAGTTCGTCGTTCTCTTCGTTGTCCGTCGGCTCGGCGACGATGAGAAGGCCGGCATCGCCGGTCTTGGCCGCGGAATTGAATCGGCTTACCTGGATGGGAACGCCCAGACGACGCAGCGTCTCCAGGAACGCCTTATGGCCGATGGACGAGCGCGAATAGATGCTGGGCTCGACTGTTGCCGGCTCGCCGAAATCCCGGCCATAGAGCGAGAGATAGACGATGCCCGCGATCGCGCAGCCGCCGACCACGATCAGGATCAGCACGGTGCGTAGCGCAAAGGGTGACTCGTTCACGGGCTCACCGCCGGCGGCGATGCGGCCGCCGCCAGGCGCTGATAGCTGGCAAGACAAGTCTGGAACAGCGTCTCACCGGCGCTGCGGCCGCCGAAGCGGCTGATCTCCACCGCCCCCACCAGGGTCGCCAGATCGCCGCCGGATCCGGCCGGCAGATCGTGGCGCCGCAGGATCTCGCGGCTGGTCAGCGAGCGCGCCACGGTGGCGCCCGTCAGGCGGGCGAGCTGGCGCAGGCCCTGCAGCAGCAGCAGATGAACCGCCGCCTCATAGGCGCCCGAACGCGCCAGGCGCATGATCTCCTCCAGCTCGGGCAAGGTCTCGGGCGTGGCCGCAAGAAGGGGCCTGGCCTCCACGGTTTCGACGGCCCTCTTCGGCACCGCCTGGCCCGCTGGCCGCGCAAGCTCCATGACGCTCTTGATGGCAAAGGCCAGCAGTGCGAGCAGGCCGATGCCGAGCAGCACCAACAGCGGGATGCGCAGCCAGCTGAGATCGAGATCGAGGCGGGCATCGTGATGCTCTACGCCCTGGGGCGGATCGTGCTGGATGCCCTCGTCCTTGATGACCTGCTCAACGACGTCATGGGCGGACTTGATGCCGGCCGCAGGCGTATCGGCCTCGGCCCCATTGCCGCAGAGCAGCGCGATCAGGGCAACGCCCGCCACCAGGCAAAGAAACAGCCCGGCGATCCTCGCCGGGCGACACATCCGATGGCTGCTCATCTTGCGCGCAGAATCCCCCACGGCTGCTCAACCTTACCACGCAGCGGCGCAAGAGGCACAAGCCAGGGCGTCGATTAGTGCGTACCCATTAGTACGGGGTCGATTAGTATGACTGGCGGATGACGAAAATCCTTGCTCAGGCGCTTAGCGGCTGAGCGCCTTGCAAAGCCCCTTGAATCCCGTGAGCAGCAGCTTGTCCATCGGGTCGTCAAGCGCAAGCGGCTGCGAGGAGACTTTGATAATGACAGCCTCGGCCGCGGGATCGACATAGATCCACTGGCCATGAATGCCGATGGCGCAGAAGGCATCGTGATCGTTGCCCACCGAATACCATTTGCTGCGATAGCGCCCGCCGGGCAGCAGATGGGCGAGATCGCCCTTGTTCCACGCTGCCGGATCGCCATTGCGGCGGATATCGTCGATCCACCAGCCGGGGATCACCTGGCGGCCCGCCACCATGCCGCGACAGCGCATCATCTCGCCGAAGCGTGCGAGATCGCGCAGGGAAGCAGAAATGCCGCCGGCCGCGCGCGCAGCGCCCCGGCGCTCGACCGCGATATCGGCATCGAACTCCGCCCCCATCGGCCGCCAGACCAATTCCGTCAGCAGGCTGGCATAGCGCTCGCCCGCGGCGCGCTCCAGGATCCAGCCCAGCAGATCGGAATTCGGCGAAACATAGTGGAAGCGTTCGCCATGGGGCTCGGCGCCGCGCTTCATGGTGGCGAGGAAGCTGCGCAGGTCGCCGAGCTTGTTCGGATCGGTGATGGGAATCCAGCCGGTGGAATCGCGATAGCGGGCGAAGTCGCCGGTCTTGTCGAGATAGTCTTCGACGAAATTCACCGACACGGTCATGTCGAGCACATGGCGTACGGTGCAGTCGCCATAGGCTGAGCCGGCGACTTCAGGAATGTAGCGTGTCACCGGCGAATCCGGATCGAGCTGGCCACGATCGACCAGCACGCCGGCCATCGTGGCGGTGATGGATTTGCTGACGGAGAAAACGATGTGGCGCGCCGACGGCGTCAGGCGGTTGTCATAACGCTCGTCGATCACCGTTCCGCGGTGCATGACCAGGAAGCCGTCCGTGAACGTCTCATCCAGCAGCTTGCCGATGGTCGATTCGCTGCCATCGGGCGCCTGGAAGGCAATGCGCTCTATCGCGCGTGGGCTGCGGCGAAGCAGGGACGAGCGGCCCTGCGGCCGCAGGATGCCTGCGGTCGGCACGATCTCGCGCACATGCTGGAAGGACCAGCGGTTGAAGGGCGGCCGCAGCCAGTTTTCGAGCGTGACCTGGCCCGCGGGCGACGGCGGAAATCCCTGCATCAGCGATGTATCGGGCATGAAACGAACCTTCTAAGAAAAACGGTCAAGCTGACGACCAGAGGTTAAGTCTTGCGCCGTCACATCCCGTCCCAGGAATCGAACTGGCGGCGATAAATCCCGCTGACCAAGCCGTTCGAAACATTATGGAGCATGATCCTGTCGCCACTCCATTCGGCACAGATGCCAGGCCCTAGATGAATCACGTCGCTCGTGCCGATCACCGCATCGAGCTGGCCGGCACTTTCGGTATCGTTGCAGACCTTGATCTGGCGATAGGTCGAACCGATCTGGATTGTCTGGCTTTGGCCTGCCTGCAGGGTGAAGGCGCCGAATTCGGCGGCGCCAGCGCTTGCCATGGTGGCAAGCCCCGCAATTGCCACGGCGAGGGCAAAGACAGCGCTACGATGGCGGCATATCATGAAGGGATCCTTGGACCGTTGATGGCATTCATGGTGGCGATGATAATGTCTCGCGGTAGGGATTAGTCCGGCTTTTCACAGGATACTGCCATGCCTGATCGCAGCCTTACCATCCGACCCATGACCGGCGCTCTTGGCGCCGACATCGAGGGCATCGATCTCGCCCAGCCCCTCAGCAACTCGGCCACGGCTGCGATCCGCCAGGCCTTCACCGATCATCTCGTGCTGTTCTTCCATGACCAAAAACTGACGCCGGAGCAGCATTTGGCCTTCAGCTGCCTGTTCGGGCCGCCCTCGCGCATGCCCTATATCAAGGCGATGGAAGGCTATCCCGATATCATCGCGGTGCTGAAGGAGGCCGATGAGAACAAGATCAGCACCTTCGGCAATGTCTGGCATTCGGATTTCAGCTTCCTCGACGAGCCGCCGCTGGGCTCGGCCCTGTATGCCCGCGAGGTGCCGAGCCATGGCGGCGACACATTGTTCACCAATATGTATGCAGCATATGAAGGGCTCTCGCCGGGATTGAAGCGGATGCTCGATCCGATGAAGGCGATGCATAGCGGCAAGCCCTATGGCGTCGGCGGCATTTCCCAGGATCTGCGCACCAGCCGCTCCATCGGCATCGAGCGCAACAATCCCGAGGCCGATCGCGAGGTGGCCCATCCCGTGGTGCGCCTGCATCCTGAGAGCGGCCGCAAGGCGCTGTTCGTCAATCCGGTCTACACCACGCGCTTCGAAGACATGAGCGAGGCGGAGAGCAGGCCGCTGCTGGAATATCTTTATCAGCACAGCATCACACCGGAATTCACCTGCCGCTTGCGCTGGCGCAGCGGCTCGCTGGCGCTGTGGGACAATCGCTGCGCCATGCACTACGCGGTGAACGATTATGACGGCCAGCGCCGCCTGATGCATCGCGCGACCATCGCGGGCGAGAAGCCGATGGGCGCCTAAAAAATAAACCACAGAGGCACAGAGGCACGGAGAGAGTGAGGCTGCGTATCATTCGCGTCTCACTCTCCTGCGTCATCCCCGGGGCTGCTGAAGGCAGAGCCCGGGGATCCAGTTTTCGTGGCATGGACTGGATGCCCGGGCTCGGCCCAAGGGGCTCGGCCATGGGGCCGCCCCGGGCATGACGGAAGGGAAAAGGAGCGCCTAGGCCGGGGGTGGCAGTTCCTGTCGCCAAAGCGTCATGACACTGCAGGCGCGGTTCGGATAGTTTCCGCGCCATGACCGATTCGACGCGCGGTCGCGAGCCCTGGATCCTGGCCGCGACCATCATCGCCTCCAGCATGGCCTTCATCGACATGACGGTGGTGAATGTCGCCTTGCCGGTGCTCCAGCGCGGCCTGGGTGCCACCTTTGCCGAGGCACAATGGGTGGTCGAGGCCTATACGCTGTTCCTCTCGGCCCTGGTGCTGGCCGGCGGCACGCTGGGCGATCTCTATGGCCGGCGGCGCTGCTTTTCTCTTGGCATCGTCATTTTTGCGCTGGCGTCAGCCGCCTGCGGTCTCGCACCCAATCCGATCGCGCTCATTGTCTCGCGCGCCGTGCAGGGAATCGGCAGCGCCCTATTGATGCCGGGCTCGCTCGCGATCCTGGCCGCAGGATTTCCCGCCGAGCGCCGGGGCCGCGCCATCGGCCTGTGGTCCGCCGTCAGCGGCGTTTGCGTTGCGATCGCGCCCGCTTTCGGCGGCTGGCTGATCGCGACATTCTCCTGGCGCTGGGTATTCCTGATCAATTTACCCCTGGCGATTGCAGCCCTTCTCATCACCCAGACCAAATTGCTGGAAAGCAAAGGGCGCACGGAAAGCCATCTCGACATCCCCGGTACGATGCTTGCCACGCTCGGTCTGGGCGGACTTACCTTCGGCCTGATCCGCGCGGGCCAGACTGGCTTCGTCGATCCGGCTGCAGCCTGGCCCATGGCGCTGGGCACAGCATCCCTGATCGGCTTTTTCCTGGTGGAGCGGCGCAGCCGCCATCCGATGATTCCGCTGCGGCTGTTCAGGCTACCCGTCTTCGCCGGCATCCAGGTATTCACGCTGCTGCTGTGGTCGGCGCTGTCGGGCGCGCTGTTCTTCGTGCCTTTCCGGCTGATGCAGGTGCAGGGCTTCGGGCCTCTACAGGCAGGCGGCGCCCTGCTGCCTTGCGTGGTGGTGATCTCCATCCTGTCGCGCTGGGCCGGCGGGCTCGCCGATCGCTGGGGTGCGCGGCGTCCGCTGATTGCGGGATCGATCATCGCGGGATGCGGCTATCTGCTGCTGGCCGTTCCCGGTGCTGCCACACCTTACTGGTTCGGCGTGCTGCCGGCGCTCATGGTGGTGGGTCTGGGCATGGGCGTGTGCGTGGCGCCGGTGACGGTCACGGCCATGAGTGCAGCCGGCACCGATCATGTCGGCGTCGCCTCGGCCATCAACAACATGGTGGCGCGCACCGGCGGCCTGCTGGCCGTGGCATTGTTCGGCCTGGTGCTGGCTGAGCGCTTCAACATCGCGCTTGATCGCTCGCTGGCCGATCTCGCCCTTCCCGCCGATGTGGTAGCTGCGCTGGCGCCGGAGCGCGCCAAGCTGGCCGGCGCTATCCTGCCCGCCGGCTTGGCGAGCGATCAGCGCGAGATGGTGGAAAGCGCGATCTTCGCGGCCTTCGTGCAGGGCTATCGCTGGGTGATGATGCTGGCCGCTACGCTCTCCTTCATCAGCACCATCGTGGCGGTGGGCTGGCTCGGTACGCCTCACGCGAAGCGGTCCTCGAAAGGATAGCGAGAGAGGATCTGCGGGCCCCCCTCGGTGATCAACACCGGCTCCTCCAGCTTCACACCCTCTACCCCGCCCACCTCGCCGATATAGCTTTCCACACAAACGATCATGCCGGCCGCAAGCACGCCGTCATAGGCGCCCCATTCGGCGTCCTCGGCGTACCAGATCAGCGGATATTCCACGCCGAGCCCGCAGCCATGGGCGATATCGGCATAGCGGTTGGGAAGACAGCGCTCGGCCAGGCGGAATGATTTCTGCGAGAGCTCGATGAAACTCACCCCCGGCCGCAGCAGCGCGATGTTATGGGCGAGCTGGCGGCGTGCCAGATCGTAGAGGCGGCGCTGGCCATCGCTCGGCCGGCCATCGCCCACCAGGAAACTGCGCGAGAGGTCGGTATAGAATCCCATCGGGCCGATCAGATCGGTATCGAAGGAAAGCAGCTCGCCCGCCTGCATCACGCGATTCGACGTCTCCTGGAACCAGGGATTGGTGCGCGGACCCGAGGTCAGCAGCCGCGTCTCGGGATATTCCCCGCCCCGCTTCAGGGAGCCTGCGATCAGCACCGCCAGCGCCTGCTGCTCGCTCATCCCGGGCTGCAATGCTGCGTACAGATCGGCGATCGCGGCTTCGGTGGTTTGCAGCGAGCGGGTGAAGGCCCGCACCTCTTCCGGCGATTTGATGGCGCGGGCCTGCTCCATCGCTGGCTTGCCGTCGACGGCGCTTACTCCCGCGCGCAGCAGCGCCATGAGCGGCAGCAGATCGGCCCGATCGATAGCGAGGCGCCGGTTGCCGCCGCCATGCCGGCGGACCAGATCGGCGATCTCGGCCGCCCAGCGCCCGGCCATCTCCTCGCCCCGCGGCCCAACGGCCATATAGTCCCAGGCGATCGAAGGCCGCCGTTCGTCGATGGTTTCCAGATGCCTTGTCAGATGCATCGAGCTCGGCAGGTCGAACAGCACCACCGGCCCTTCGCTGGCCACGAAGGCATAGCGACAGGGATTGTGCATCGTCCAGACCTGCATGTTCCGGCTGCCGGTGGCATAGCGCAGATTGACAGGATCGAGGATGACGATGCCGGCGAGATCGGCACGGATGAGTTCGGCGCGAAGCCGAGCCAGGCGATAGGCGCGGATTGCCTTTTCATCGATCGGCTTGGCGTCGTCCAATCAGGGCCTCCCGGGTTGCGGCCTGCATCATTTCCCGCGGCCATGGCCGGCGGTCAAGCCCGGTAGCCGGGCCCAGTAGTTAAGCCCAGTAGTCAAACCGGACGGTCAAGCCTGGTGGAACCGAAACCCCCTCACCGGATTGCTAATGCGGCGCGGCTGGATTGCAGCCGCGCTGCATGGCATAAGAACTGAGCGAGCGCAGGGGAGAATTCATGTCAAAAGCACTGGTGAAATTCGGCCTCGTTCTGGCCGTGGCTGCCTTCATCGCCGGCCCGCTTCCCCTCGCCGTATCCCGCGCGCCGCCGCTGAGGAAGTCAACGAGGAGCTCGACAAGAAGGCCGGCGAATTCAAGGACCAGGTTGCCGCCGCCGATCTCCAGCTGATGATCACCGGCGCCCAAGGCCTGGCCCAGGCCGTGCAGGCGCGCGATCTGAATGCCACCCGTAAGGCCTGGCTGGAAACCCATGCGATCTGGATGCGTTGCGAAGCCTTCACCGCCGATTTGTTTCCGGGCCTGGAGACGAAGATCAACGCTACCGACGACCCGAAAACCGGCTTTCACGTCATCGAGAAGAGCCTGTTCGCCCAGCAGCCGACGGTAAATATGGCCATCGTTCAGCAGCTCATTGAAGACTTGCAGACCTATCAACATGTCTTCGGCCAAGCCAAGTGGACCGGCTATTACCTGATCGCCTCGGCCTCCACCTATGCGTTCGAAATGGGCGACATCGAGGGGGATGGCGGCGAGTTGAAGGTTAGCGGCAGCTCGATCGCGGATCTCCAGCATGGGCTCGACGGCGTCGAGCGCGTCTGGAAGTTCATGTTCGCTGATGGGGTGCGCGCCAAGGATCACTTCAAGGCCGAGGAGATCGACGACCAGATTGCCGCTTTGCACGGGCTGCTTGGCGTCAGCGCATTGGATCAGATCCCCGAAGGCATCTTCGCAAGGGAAGCAACCCGGCTGGCGGCCGAAATCGCGGATGTCGCGCCGATGTTCGGCTGGCGCAAGCCGAACTATACGGATATCGGCGAGTGAGCGGGGTTCGGGGGTAGTCGCATGCTGAAGATCTGGGGGCGCACGAATTCACTGAACGTGCAGAAGGCCATGTGGACGGTGGGCGAGCTTGCCATTCCCCATGAGCGCATCGATGCCGGCGGCAGATTCGGCGGGCTCGACCGTCCCGATTATCTGCGCATGAACCCCAATGCCCGAATTCCCACCATCGACGATGGCGGTGCTGTCGTGTGGGAGAGCAATGCGGTGGTGCGCTATCTCTCCGCCCGCTATGGCGAAGGCAAGCTGTGGGACGCCGATCCCGGCAAGCGGGCCCAGGCCGATCAGTGGATGGACTGGATGCAGACCACCCTGGCGCCGGATTTCTATGCCCTGTTCTTCGAATCCATCCGCCAGAAGCCGGAGAAGCGCAATCCCCAGATCGTGAGCGATTCGGCCCGGCGGCTTCGCTCCCACTATGCCGTCGTCGAACGCCAGCTCGACGACAAACCTTTCATGCTGGGCAACGAGCTGTCCATGGCGGATATCGTCATCGGCGCCACCCTCTATCGCTATTACGAGATGCCGATCGAGCGGCCCGGTTTGACCGGGATCCGCGCCTGGTACCAGCGGTTGAATGCCAGGCCCGCCTACCGCACCCATGTCATGGTCTCCTTCGAGGAGCTGCGCGGCATCGGCTAAAGCGTCTTGTGTGGCGGGAACCAACGAACCTCTAGAAACCGGCCGTTCGCCAGCGATACAATCCCCAAACCAAAGGGCGGTCCGCGGCGGCACCGGGGGCGGCCTTTGAGGCGCGACGAGGGGATCGGGTGATTATGGGGGACTGCGGCTTTCGACAGGATGGGGGAGGCTTGGCCGATGGCTGAGCCGCTGGTTGCCATCATCACCCGCACCCAGGACCGGCCGCTCACCCTCGACCGGGCACTCAGGGCCATCCTGGCCCAGACCTTCACCGATTGGCGGCTTGTGCTGGTGAGCGATGCGGGCAATCTGCCCGCCATCCGCGCCGTGCTGGAGCGTCACAAGGCGGCCCTGGGTGACAGGCTGCAGTTGATCCATCGCGAACACAGCGAGGGCATGCAGGCGGCAAGCAATCACGGAATCAGGGAAAGCCGCAGCCGCTATCTCATCATCCATGACGACGACGATAGCTGGCACCCGCGTTTTCTCGCCAAATCCGTCGCCTATCTGCAGGGCGCGGGAGAGGTGCGGCGCGGCGTCATCACCGGCACCGATATCGTCTTCGAGCGTTATCAGGATGGCGCTTTCGCCGAGATTCGCCGCCGGCCCATGCCGTTGCCCGGCGACCCGGTCTCGCCGGCGGATCTGCGCCGCCACAACCGCTTTCCCCCCATCGCCTTTCTTTACGAGCGGGCGGCGGGCGAGTCCATCGGCTATTACCGCACCGATCTTCCGGTGCTGGGCGATTGGGACTTCAATCTGCGCTTTGCCGAACGCTTCGGCATCGGGGTGATCCCGGAAGCGCTCGCCTATTGGCATCACCGCACGAAGTTCGGCGGGCTCTCGCAGCTCTATGCCAATTCGCGTTATGGGCGGCTGCTGGCGGACCAGATGCGCCTGCAACGCGAATGGGGCCAGGTCCCCGGCCTGTGGCGCTATCTGATGCTCTGGCGGTACTAGCTCACCAACCGAGCGCGCAGCCATCCTTGCGCGGATCGGATCCCGCCGTCAGCGTACCGGCCTTCCAGTCGATCTGGATTGCCTGGCCGCCGCCCAGCGGCTCCGGTGCTTCGATCACCTTATGCCCCTTCGCCTTCAGACCCTTGAACGCGGCAGATGGAATGCCGCGCTCGGCTTCCAGCGCGCCAGCGTCATAGAAGACCCGGGCGCAATCCAGCGCTGCCTGGGCATCCATGCCGTAATCCAGAATATTGGTCAGCAGATGGACATGGCCGAAGGGCTGATAATCGCCGCCCATGACGCCGAATGGCATCACCGCATGGCCGCCCTTCAGCGCCATGCCCGGCATGATGGTGTGCATCGGGCGCTTGCCCGGCCCGATCGCATTGGGATGCCGGGCATCGAGGCGGAAACTGGCGCCGCGATTCTGCAGCATCACGCCGGAGCGTGGCGCCACCAGCGTGCTGCCGAAGGAGTGATAGACCGAATTGATGAAGCTCACGACGTTGCGGTCGCGATCCACCACGCAGAGATAGATCGTCTCCGAGCGGTGCATGGCCGAGGTCGGCAGTTTCTTCATCGCCCGCTTCGGATCGATCATGGCGCGCAGTTCCGCCGCATGGGCCGCCGACAGAATCTTCTTCACCGGCACCTCGACATGGGCCGGATCGGCGATGAAGGCGTTGCGGTCGCGATAGGCAAGTCGGCCTGCCTCGACCTCCAGATGCAGCCGCTCAGGCCCCAGCGGGATCGAGGGCGCTGAGATCGAAGCCCGAGAGGATGTTCAGCATGATCAGCGCCGTCAGCCCCTGGTTGTTGGGCGGCATCTGGCAGATCTCGGCCCCGCGGTATTTCGTGCGCACCGGCGTCACATACTCGCCGACGGCCGTGGCGAAATCCTCCATCTCATGAGGGGCGCCGCGTGCCTTCAGATGCTTGACGATCTCGCTGGCAATGTCGCCCTGGTAAAAGGCATCGCGTCCTTTCCTGGCGATTGTCCGCAATGTGGCACCCAGTGCGGGCTGGCTGTGGCGCTCGCCCGCCCGCGGTGCGCGGCCCTGGGGCAGGAACACCCGCTTCGCATCGGGATCGCCCGCCAGGCGTTCGGCCGTCAGTGCCCAGTCGAAGGCGACGCGGTCGCCCACGACATAGCCGTTCTCGGCGAAACCGATCGCCGGCTGCAGCAGGGCGCCGAGATCGCGTTTGCCATGATCGGCAACGAGGCGCGCCCAGGCATCGATGGCGCCGGGAACCGTCACCGCATGGGCGCCATAGGTGGGAAACTCGCTGAAGCCGCGCTTGCGGTACCACTCGATGCTGGCCGCCTTCGCCGAACGGCCGGAGCCGTTATAGGCGACCAGCTCCGTGCCGCCGCCGGGCGCGAAGATACAGAAGCAATCGCCGCCGATGCCCGTCGATTGCGGCTCGACCACCGCAAGCACGGCGGATGCCGCGACGGCCGCGTCGATGGCATTGCCGCCGCCCTTCATCACCTCGATGGCGGTCAGTGTCGCCAGCGGATGAGATGTTGATGCTGCGGCCTCGCTCGCCCGGATGGGCGAGCGGCCGGGAAGCTGGAAATCACGCATGATTGGGCGATCCTATAGGGTGAAACCTATGCCGCCAGGCCCAGGCGCTGGGCGAGGCCAATACGCTGCTGCTTGCCGGTCGGGCCCTTGGGGATTTCCGCCAGGAAGACGATGCGGCGCGGCACCTTGAAATCGGCGAGCTTGCCGGCAACGAAATCGCGCAGTTCCCTCTCGCTGGCCGATTGTCCCTCGCGCAGCACCACGGCCGCGGCAACATCCTCGCCCAGCTTGTCGTGGGGCAGCGCAAAGGTGACGGCCTGCGCCACGGCCGGATGATCCAGCAGGGCTTCGTCCACCTCGCGCGGCGCGATCTTTTCGCCGCCGCGATTGATGATCTCCTTCAGCCGACCTTCGATGGTGAGATAGCCCTCGCCATCGAGCCGCCCCAGATCGCCGGTGCGAAACCAGCCATCGCGGAAGGCTTCGTCATTGGCCTTCGGATTGTTGGCATAGCCCGCAGTAACGTTCTCGCCGCGAATGACGATCTCGCCGGCCTCGCCCGAAGCGAGCAGCGCGCCGTCATTGCCCATGATGGCGACCTGCGGGCCAGCGGCTCTGCCCACCGTGCCGGGTTTGCGCGCCGCCGGCGGCAGCGGGTTGCTCGACATCTGATGGCAGGCTTCGGTCATACCGTAGGATTCGATGACCGGGCAGCCGAATGTCGCCTCCAGATCGCGCATCACCTGGGGCGGCAGCGAGGCGGAAGACGAGCGGATCAGCCGCAGCTTGCGGCGCGCCAGGACCTCGCGGTTGCGCTCGGCGCGCGCGAGGACCGCCTGATGCATGGTCGGCACCGCCGAGTACCAGCTCGCTCCCGATTCATCGAGCCAGGAGAAGAATTTCAGCGCATTGAACCCCGGCGGGCAGAAGACGCTGGCCCCGGCATGGATCGACGACGACAAGGCGCCGATCAGCCCGTGGATATGGAACAGCGGCATAAGGACAAGGCAGCGATCCGCCGGGCTTAATTCCAGCGTCCGGGAAATATTGCGGGCGGAGGCCAGCAAATTGCGCTGCAGCAGCGGCACGATCTTGGGCCGCGAGGTGGTGCCCGATGTATGCAGCACCAGCGCGGTATCTTCGGCACCGGGAAAGTCGGTGCCGGCTGGTGCAACCACCTGCCCTTTATGGATCAGCCGCAGGCTGCCGGCGGGCTCATCCACCATCGCCCGCACATCGACGATATCGATGCCGCGCCGTTCGGCCACGGCACGGGCCGGTGAATTGAGCCCTTCCTCGATCAGCAGCAGCCGTGCCTCGATATCCGAGAGATAGAAATCGAATTCCTCGCCGCGATAGGCGGGGTTGAGGGGTGCTGCGACCGCGCCTGAGGCAACGCCCAGGAAGGCCACCGCCATCTCGGGCCCGTTGGGCAGCACCATGGCGACGCGATCGTCCTGACGCACACCAAGCGCGCGGAGCGCGCCGCAAAGCGCGTCCACCTCGCGGCGGAGGCCGGCGCGATCCAGCACGGCGCGGCCGGGGGCGGCGATGGCCGGTGCGGACCCATCGCCCGCCCGGATCATGTCGCGCAGCGAGGCCGGCATGGGCGGTTGCGCGCGCATCTCAGTTTGCGCCATGGGCTGCCTCCAGCAATCCCGCGCGCACCGCCTCGATATGCCGGCGCATCAGATCTTCGGCGCGCGCGGGGTCGCGCTTGGCGATGGCCGCGACATAGGCGCGGTGATGGCGGCAATAGGCTTCGCGGCGCTCGGGCGTCAGCGCCGCCTGGCGCAGCTGGCCCCAGGTCTTCTGGCTGCGCATCGTGTTGAAAGCATCGAACAGGGACAGCAGCAGCTTGTTATGGGCTGCTTCGGCCACCATGCGGTGCAGGCGACCATCCCATAGCTCCCAGGTCTTGGGATCGCGGGCCGCCTCGCTGCGCTCCAGCAGATGCTGCATATGGCTGATATCGGCATCGGTCGCGCGCAATGCTGCGAGCCGCGCCAGGATGGGCTCGAACAGCAGCCGGACCTCGAGCATCTCGACCGGGCTGGTCTGGGCTGAGATGACCGAGAGGCTGCCCGGCGCTTCCATCGGCCGGTTGCCCACGAAGGTGCCGCGGCCGACATGACGCCAGATGCGCCCTTGCGCCTCCAGCACCTCCAGCCCCTCGCGCAGCGCGCTGCGGCTGAGCCCCAGATCCTCGGTCAGCTTGCGTTCGGGCGGCAGGCGGCTGTTCAGGGGAAAGCGCCCGCCGGCAAGCAGTGCGTCGAGCTTTTCGATGGCCCTGTCCTGGCGGCGCATGACGATACCAATATTGATTGGCTTCAAGAATGATCTGCTGGGCATGTTGACGGCCATAAAGGGCCCATGCAAGGCTTCAAATCGATAATCAGGCGATATGATACCAATTTTACATTGGTATCGATCGACAACACCGGCCGGCGCGGGCCGCAACAAGCAACAACCATAGGGGAGAGCAATGAAGAAACACCTTCTTGGCGGCATCGTCCTCAGCGCCATGCTGGCGCTGACCAGCTTCGCCGCCCACGCCCAGGATACCGTCCGCTTCGGCGTCGCCGCCGAGCCCTACCCGCCATTCTCCAGCAAGGATGCATCGGGCAAATGGGTCGGTTTCGAAATCGACCTGATGGACGCCGTCTGCGCCCAGATGAACGCGAAATGCTCCATCGTCGAAGTGGCCTGGGACGGCATCATCCCGGCGCTGCAGTCGGAAAAATTCGACGTGATCTGGTCTTCCATGCTGATCACCGAGAAGCGCAAGCTGACCATCGACTTCACCGACAAGTACTATCACACCCCGGCCGAGATCATCGGGCCGAAGTCGGAACAGATCACCATCGACTTCAAGAATCCCGACAGCCTGAAGGGCAAGGTCGTGGGCGTGCAGACCAACACCGCCCATTTCCGTTTCATCACCAAGTATTTCCCCTCGGCGACGCTCAAGATCTACGACACCCAGGATAACTCCAATGCCGATCTCGCGGCCGGCCGCCTCGATCTCGAAATGGCCGATGCCGTGGTCCTGAACGAATTTATCAAGACCGATCAGGGCAAGGATATGGAGGTCAAGGGCCTGCCGCCAATGACGGATACGGAAGTATTCGGTACAGGCGTGGGCGGCGGCATACGCAAGACAGATACCGCCCTCAAGGCCAAGCTGAACGCGGCGATCGCAGCCATCCGCGCCAACGGCACCTATGACACAATCGCCAAGAAGTATTTCAACTTCGACGTCTACGGCAGCTGAGCACGTAACGCACTGAGTGCGATGAGGGCCGGCGGGGCAACCTGCCGGCCCTTTTCTTTGCCGCTATTTCGCCTCGAGATTGGTGACGCCGTCCCAGGACGGTGGCGGGCCGTTGGCACGCCAATCCCTGAGATGCTGGGCAAAGGCGGCCGAGACCGGATCGCGCGCCGCCAGCTTCTCGAACGCCCCAATCGCAGCCGCAAATTCGCCGGTGCGGTAGATGGCGAGCGCATCGGCATAGCGCGCCTGCAAATCGTCATCGCTCGCACTTGCCTTTTCCAGCGGCGCAAACAGCCGGACCGGCCGGTCGCGGCCCATGACGCGCACCAGATCGATCTCGCGCCAGAGTGCCGCCTCGCTCGCCCCCTGGCGCACCGCTTCGCTCGCCAGGATTGACGTGCCATAGAATTTGTTGGCGCCTTCCAGGCGCGAAGCGAGATTCACCGTGTCGCCCATGGCGGTGTAGTTGAAGCGACGGCGCGAGCCGATATTGCCCACCAGCGCCTCGCCGGTATTGAGGCCGATGCGCATGACGAGTCTTGTGCCCGGCAAAGGCGGGCTCGCTCTGGTTCATGGCGGCGAGCTTCCCCTGGCAGGCGAGTGCCGCTGCAACCCCATGGGCGGCATGGCCACCATCATCGACCGGCGCCCCGAAGATGGCGACGATGGCATCACCGATATACTTGTCCACATAGCCGCCGGCGCCCTCGATGATATCGGTCATCGCCGTCAGATAGCTGTTCATCAGCTCGACCAGGGCTGCAGGCGGAAGCGATTCCGCAAGCTGGCTGAAGCCGGCGATATCCGAAAACAGCACCGTGACCGCCCGCATCTCGCCGCCCAATTCGGGCAGGCGCTCGGTCGCCGCCATGCGGTCGACGAGTGCGGGCGCCAGATAAAGTCCGAAGGTGCTGCGCAGCAGCCGCCGGTCTCGATCGGAAACAGCGAAGCGATAGCCCAGCAGGATGGCCAGCGACAGGCCAGCGGCAAGCGGCGGGGTGAACAGGGGAACCACCAGCCCGTGATGGAAGGCAATCACCGCCGCCGCAATCCAGATCAGTGTAACGGCGCAAAGCGCCGCGGCGGCGCGGCTCGGCGCCAGGAGCTGAACGGCAGCGGCGGCGGCGAACGCCAGCAACAGGACGATGGCGGCACTGGGCATAACGCCAAGCAGCCGCAGGCTGTCGCCGGCCAGCAGATTGCTGATGCCCGTCGCCAGCACATAGACGCCGGGGATGGTATTGCGGACCAGGTCCTGGCGGAACAGGCCCTGCATGGGCGGCAAGGCGCAGCGCTCGCCCGAGGCGGGATGTTCCGGCCCCGTGATGAGGCGGGCCGAAGTCAGCTCGCGATCCTCCACATCCAGCACCGCGCCGATCAGCACGACGCGGCCGGCAAAGTGATCCTGGAAAAAGCGGCTGTTTCCGCCGGCAGCGCAGGCATAGAGATCGGCCAGCGAATATGTGGGTATCGCATCCGGCCCGGCGAAATTCAGCAGCAGGGCGTTGTCGGCTGCCTCGGGCAAGTCGTGGCCGGCAAATGTGGCGCTGCCATCGGGCTGGACTGCCGGCGGCGATCCGGCGGCGCGGATGGCAAGCTCCAGGAACAAGGTCGGCTCAGGCTCCGTCGTATCGGCCGATGTTACCCGGTTCAGGGTTAGCGGCAGCCGGCGAACGATGGAATCATTGTCGGCAATCGCGTTGAGCGCTCGCAGATTGGCGGCGCCGACCGTGAAGATCTGGCCCTGATAGGGATGAATGGGAAAAACCTGCTGCTGGGCCTCGCCCAGAACCACGCGGTGTTGTTCAGCGGCATGGCGCAGCGCCAGCAGAAAATCGCGATCGAATCCCTTCTTCATCCCCTCGCCGGATGTGGCGAAGATCGCATCGAAACCGACACTCTTGGCCCCGCTATCCACCACTGCCGTCAGCACCGCCGCGATCTGCTGGGTCCAGAACACCTGGGGCAGGTCTTTGAAGGGCGCAAGCTTTTCGGTTTCCTCGTCGATAGCCACGATGGCGACGGGTGACTTGGCGGGATCGGCCTGCACCGGCAGGAATGTCTGACGCAGCCAGAACAGAAGATCGATGGAAACGCCGGCAAGACGCGGCGCGATGACGGCCTGGGTCAATCCGGCGACCAGCATCGCGACACCGGCAGCTACCGCAAGATCGCGCCGGCGGATGGCCAAGCCGGCCGGCCTAAAGCTGCAGCAATCGGGTCATCGGCGGCAGCGCGCCGGCCTCGGCCGTGCGCCCCACGCGGAACACCACGCTGACGGTGCCGAAGCTGGCACGGTAGAGCCCGCCACCCGTCAGCGCCTGGCCGTGAGCGGCGAAATCGTAGAAACGGTGGTGGGCGAGATCGCCCGCCGAAATACTGAAGGCGATCCTGTCGGCCGGCTTGTCGAGACGCTCGATCGTCAACTCTCCGGGGCCTGGCAGTTGGAACAACGGACTCAAGCCGTAGAGGGTGACTTTCGGCGCCGGCAGGTTCGGATCTGTCGCCTTGCGGAAGACGATGGTCTCGCTTTTCTGCGCCTGATCGGCTGTCAGCTGAAGCTGCCCGCCGTCGCAGGAGACAATCTCGCGCGTCACCTTGCCGCCATGCACCGCGCTTTGCTCGGCGCCCACCACCAGCGAACTTCCGGTGATGGTCTCGCGGATGCAGGAATGAAGGTAGTCCAGGATCAGCGTATCCGCCGCCGCCAGCCTGATCGCCTTGCCGGCCGAAAGATAATCGAGCGGGCCGACGCCGGCCGATGTGCCGCTTACGTCCTCGACCATCGCCACGGGGCTGGCGGCCCCGGCGCTGCCAGTCATGAGCGCCAGTACGGCGAGGCCGGCGAGAATGGCACCGAGCCGAGGTTTCATCGTTCCCCCCTAGCACTAATCCGATCTTGCCCTAGCCGGATCCCCCGCCGCCGTCGCCCACCAGCGTGAACGGCGCCCAGAAGATCGGATGGGCATAGCTGAACAGAGGCTTGCCTGACTTGTCCAGATAGCCCGGGCCGTCGATCAGGGCAAGCATGGCGGCGCGCAGGGCCTGGGCGCGCGATATGCCCGGCTTCTGGACAAGCTGGCGGAAGGTGCCGGTCGTCAATGCCCGGGCCGAGGTGGTTTCCACCGGCCAGTTGGAGACCAGCACCGAGCGCGCGCCGGCATAGATAAAGGAAAGCCCGAGGCCGGAGACTGCCTGGGCGCCAGCCCCGTTTCCGGCCGCCGTGTTGCAGGCCGATAGCACGACCCAATCGGCGTTGAGCCGCAGGCCCAGAAATCTTGGTGGTGGTGAGCAGGCCATCACCCGGCGCGTGGGATATGGCCGGAGCGCTGAGGGCCAGCGCCGGTTCGGCGAGATCGCTGAGATCGCCTGGCACCAGTCCATGGGTTGCGAACATGACGACGCGGCGGTCGTCGATCTTCGTCGTCGTCACCGTGTGTTCATTGGCGTCGGCGCCGAGGAAGACATCTTTCGCCGGATTGGCGTTCAGCGCTTTCGCCGCGGCGCGCACCTCATCGGCCGTGTCGGGCAGGCGCGGCAGATCGGCTATCCCCGCACTCGCGCTCGATCCCGTGGCCGGCGCGCTGCGGAACTTCATCTTGGCGCCGCGCATGATCATGCCAACGGAAGCGAGCTGAGCCGCCGCCTCGTCGGCGCGGCCTTGCTCTGCCTCCTCGGCATTGAACCAGGGATCACCGAAGCCCACGAAAGCCCGTGCTGCCGGCGGTGCGGCCGCTAGCGTCGCCAACGCCTTCAACGACGAGACCGATGGCAGCGAAGTGATGGAAGCGTCCCGGATCAGCCAGGGAATCGTCTGATAGTCCATGAAGCGTGGCTTGCCGGGCTGGTCGGGAACCAGCGTCACCGGCCTTGTGACCAGCAGGCTGAAGGGCAATTCCGCGAGGCTGCGATGGGCCACCACCAGCAGATCGCTCGCCCCTTTCCAGCCTGCCTCCACCGGCTGCAGCAAACTGGCATAAAGACGATTGGCGCTGGCGACATCGAAAGCCGGAATGCCGGCCAGGGTATCGGCATCGGGATCCAGCGCCCGGCGCAGATTGGCCACCTGCTTGTCGATCTCGGATGCGCCCAGCGGCACAACCGCAAAGGCGAGCGGCCCCTGGGCGCGGAAGGCCCAGACATAGGTGCGGTCTTCGGCAACGTAGGTGACGATCAGCGCCTGGCCCGGGTGCAACAGGCCCCGTGCCTCGGCGAGTGTTATCGGCCGGGGATCGATCAGGCTGACGTAATCGGGAAACCGCTGCTCGATGTTCTCGCGCAGCGCCGCGCGAGCGCCGCGCAGCTGATCGATCTGGCCGCGCAGGCGCTGAATGGCTGCTGCATCCTGCTGATCCTCGGGAACCGCGAGCGCCGCGGCCAGCGAAGCATTGAGCGCCGAAATCTGCCGCAGCGCATCCTGTTCGCGGCGCACCAGATCGCTCAGGTCTGGATCGTGCACCGCCGCGCGCGCCGCCGAGGCGACGAGGGCCTGCTGCAATGCCTGGCCGCGGGCCGCATCCGCGACGCGAAATGCTTCCGCCGCATCGGGACTGTCGCCCGCCAGCGTGCCGCGATCGGTCAGGAAGCGCAGATAGCTTTCCAGGATGAAGCGCAGCCGGCGCTCGCGGCCGGCAACCGACCCCTGGTCGTCTTCGGAACCGCGCGAACTGCTGAGCAGGACGGCGAGAGCCTGCTGATACTGGGTGAGCGCATTGGCGCGGTCGCCCGACGCGGCGAGCGCCGCCGCGTAAAAGCCACGCGCTTCGGCCGTGTTGTAATGCTTCGGCCCCAGTGCTTTTTCGCGCAGCGCCTCGGCCGCCTTCGCCGCACGCAGGGCTTCGGCAACGCGGCCGCTATGCAGTGCCGCGATACTGTAGGCGAGATTGTTATCGACCACGGCTGAGAGCTGGACCGCGTCATTGGCGAGGCCCTGGCGCGCGGTATCGAATTGCGTCATGGCCTCGGCATAGCGCCGCTCGTTGGTCAGCACGCCACCCAGATCGACCCGGGTCTGGGCGAGCACGGAGGAATCGGGCGTTTGGCCGATCTTCACATAAATGTCGATGGCGGCGCGGTTGACCGTCTCGGCGTCGGCAGGGCGTCCCTGCTCGCTGAGGATGAAGGCGAAGTTGCTGAGCGCGGTTGCCGTCTCCGAGGCGTAGTGACCGCGGACTTTCAGGATTTCGAGCAGAGCCAGGCGGATGGCGCTCTCGGCCTCGTAGAGGCGGCCCTGGCGGGTAAGATTGCTGGCGAGCGCCTCCAGGATGAAGGCCTGGGAAGAGCGAACCGAATCCAGCGTCACGGCAGGCTGGTCCTGCGGATGGGCCTGCATCAGGGCGATGGCCTGCTGGTTCTCCGCCAGCGCCTTTCTGAGGAACCCTTCCGAGTCCGTCTGCTTGCCGGTGGCATTGAGATAGAGCCCATGGCCCCAATCGACCACGGCCGACCATTGGCCGAGGAAACCATCGGGAACGTTGTGCCAATTGGCTACCTGGCCGCGCAGCGCATCCATCTTGGCGAGCACTGCCTGGGCCTGGTCGAACTGGCCGAAGCCCAAATAGACAGAGACCATGCCGAAATATTGCGAGAACAGATTGCCGCGTATTCCGCCATGTTTCTTGCCATTCCCGCCCTGGGGCTCCGGCAGCGCTTCCAGGTAGTTGACGATATCCAGGCGAAGGGCGAGCGATTCGCGCCGGTGGCCAGATCGCATCTCGACCACGGCCAGCTGGTTCACCATCACGGCATAGAAGCCGAGGTTTTTGTCCTTGATGGTTCCCAGGATGTCATAGGCCTTGCGGAAATCCGCCAGGCGCTGGGTTTCACGGCCCAGATCCCCCGCCGCCGAGCCGCGTTCGCTGTAGAAATGCGCCAGCTCGATGCCGGAGAAGTCCGGAAGGTGGTTCAGCATCGGCCTTCGCCTTGTTGGCCGCCACCACAGCCGGATCGGGCTTCTGCTGATCCAGGATGGCGGTGATATCGGCGATGTTGCGGGGCGGGGCGGCGAAAGTGAATTCGCCGGTGACGGCCTTGGCCTGTTCCAGCGCGGTGGTGTCTTGTGCCGAGGCGGGACCCGCAAGCAGCGCCCCGGAAATCAGGGCGCCAAAAACCAGGACGCACAATACCAAAGCGAGCAGAAACCTGCCCGACCCCTTCCCCCCGGATTTTGGTCGATGGGATTGACTGACCACCTCGGTCTCCCGGGTGCAACGTTAACGAAGCCTTGCGGGAGGATCAATGGCGCTTGGCATCTCGCTCGCCGGTTGAAATCTGTCCCATCTGCGGGCATACTGGCGCTGGCCGAACGCTCCGAGGGGTGCGTCAATCGTGAAAACTCAGGGAGAAAGTCATGAGTTCATCGAATGATCTCGACCGGCGGCGCGTTCTTCTGGCCGGGGCTGCCGCGGCCACACTTGGCGCCGTGCTCAGCAGCACGCAGACCGCCATGGCCGATCAGCCGCATATGCGTAACGCGCTCCAGGCCTTGTTCAACGCGCAGGGACAGCTTTCCGTCGCCACGCATAACAAGTCGGGCCACCGCGAGAACGCGCTGAGCCTGGTCAACCAGGCCATCAGCGAAGTCCAGGCTGGCATCGCAGCCGGCGAGGGACTTTAGTCGATCGAATACAGGGCGCCGGGCCGGAGAGCCAGCTTGGCCCGGCGTCCCTCTTTCCCAACCAGCGGATTCGAACGGCGAAGGCAGCAGGGTGGCAGATATCAATCCCGACAGGCTGCTGGCCGATCTTCGCCGTCTGCGGACATTCGGCGCCCAAGGCGCTGGCGTGGTGCGCCTGGCGCTCTCACCCATCGATGTCGAGGCGCGTCATTGGCTCTGCGCGCGCATGACCGAGGCCGGCCTGGCATCCGCCATCGATGGCGTCGGCACCGTCTTCGGGCGGTCGCGCTCGCCCGGCCCTGCCCTTGTCATCGGCTCTCATAGTGATACACAGCCGAGCGGCGGCTGGCTGGATGGCGCAATGGGGGTGATCTATGGGCTGGAGATCGTCCGCGCCTTCGCTGGCTCGCCGGGCGAGCGCGACCTCGCCATCGATGTCGCGTCCTGGATGGATGAAGAAGGCACCTTCAGCGGTTATCTCGGCAGCCGCTCTTTCTGCGGCGAAGCGGTGGATGGGGCCATCGCTGGCGCGCGCAATCGCGAAGGCCTGGTTCTCGGTGAAGCACTGAAGCGCGCCGGGTTTGCGGGCCGGCCTCTGGCCCGGCTCGAGCCTGGCCGCCACATTGCCTATCTCGAGCCCCATATCGAACAGGGCGGCAGGCTGGAAGTGGCGGGCAAGCGCATCGGCGTCGTCACCAGCATCGTCGGCATCCGCGAGATGCGCGTGACCTTTATCGGGCAGCGCAACCATGCCGGCACCACACCCATGGCGATCCGCCGCGATGCCGGTGCTGCCCTGCTTGCCTTCGCCACCAGACTGAACACCGAATTCCAGGCGCTCGCGGGTCCTGAGACGGTGTGGACCATCGGCCGTATCGAACTCGATCCCGGTTCGACCAGCGTGGTGCCGGGTAAGGCCGAGATGCTGCTGCAATTCCGCGATGGCGAGGCGGCATGCCTGGAAAGGCTGGCAAAGCGGCTGAGCGATCTCGTTGCCGAAGCCGATCACGCTGGCCCGGTCCGAGTGCAGCTGACCGACTTCGATTCACCCGTGCAACCGGTCGCCATGGATACGGGGTTGCAGGCTCATATTGCCGAGGCATCCGAGCGCCACATTCCTAGCGGCTGGATGGCGATGCCGAGCGGGGCCGGCCATGATGCCCAGATTATCGCCCCGCATTTGCCCTCAGCCATGCTGTTCGTGCCCAGTATCGGGGGGCTCAGCCATGATTTCGGCGAGGATACGAAGGAAGAAGACATTGTGCTTGGCTGCCAGGTGGCGGCCGACGCCGCGGCGGCAATTCTGCGCGCGGCGCGGAAGTAGGGGTTAAGCCAGCTCCACCTCTTCGCGATAACTCGGCACGCGGGCCTGCCATTTGAGCTCGTCGGCGATGCGCATGCGCAGCGCATCCGACCCCGACGCTTCGCCATGGATGACAAAAGTCTGGCGCGGCGGTTTGGTGAAGTTCTTCAGCCAGGCGATGATCTCATCGGCATCGGCATGGGCCGAGAGCATGCCGAGATTCAACACCTCGGCGCGCACCGGCACCATGCCGCCATGCATCTTGATCTGCTTGGCGCCGGCGACCATCAGCGCGCCGCGGGTGCCGCCCGCCTGATAGCCGGTGAAGAGCACCGTGCTGTTGGGATCGGGTGCGAAAACCGCCAGATGGTGCAGCACGCGCCCGCCCGTCGCCATGCCGCTGGAGGAGACGATGATGGAGGGCACATGGCTGCGGTCGATAGCCTTGGATTCCTCCACGCTGCGCGTTTCGCGCGCCACGCCATGCATCTGGCGGCATTGTTCGGCACTCAGGCGATGCTCGCCGCAATGGGCGATCAGCATCTCGGTCGCATCGATGGCCATGGGGCTGTCGAGGAAGATCGGAATATCGGGAATGACGTTCGTCGCCTTCAGGCGCTGCAGATAGAACAGCACCGACTGCACCCGGCCGACGGCAAAGGCGGGGATGACAATGGTGCCGCCGCGCTTGACGGTGCGGTTGATGACCTCGGCCAGCACCGCCGCGGGATCGCGGGTATCGTGCTTGCGATCGCCATACGTGGATTCCACCAGCAGGTAATCTGCCTCGGCCACCGGATCGGGCGGCAGCAGGACCGGATCGTTGGGCCGGCCGAGGTCGCCGGAGAACAGGATCGTGCGGCCCTCGGCGGCGATCGCCACTGTCGCCGCGCCCAGGATATGGCCAGCGTTGCGAAAGGTTGCCGTGACGCCGCCGCCGATATCACGGGGGATGTTATAGCCGCCGCCATCGAACTGGGTCAGTGCCTTCAGTGCATCGGCTTCGGTGTAGAGCGGCTGTGCCGTCTCATGCTTGGAGAAGCCGCGCCGGTTGGCGAAATCTGCATCCTGTTCCTGCAGCCGGCCCGAATCCGGCAGCAGGATCTTGCACAGATCGCGCGTGCCGGTGGTGCAGACGATCTTGCCGGCAAAACCGTTGCGCACCAGCAGCGGCAGATAGCCGGTGTGGTCGAGATGGGCGTGGGTCAGCACCACGACATCGATATTGCGTGGTGAGATCGGCAGCGGATCCCAGTTGCGCTGGCGCAGTTCCTTGAAGCCCTGGAACAGGCCGCAATCCACCATGATGCGCCGGCCATTGGTTTCCAGCAGGTATTTGGAGCCGGTCACGCTGCCGGCCGCGCCCAGAAATGTCAGATGCATGATTCCTCATCGCCGGAAGGCCGGCCTATCAATCGCGACCGCATAATGGGGAGGAATTGAGCCCGGCGAAAGCTATCAAGTACCCAGATAAGCAGTTTCGCCATGCAACGCCGCATCCAGGCCGCTCTCCTCGGCGGCCTGGTGGACCTTGACCGGCGTCACTTTGTCGATGAGCCAGAGCATCGCGTAGGTGAAGCCGAAGGCCCAGACCGACGAGATCGCCACGGCCGCCAGCTGCTTCAGGAAGAAAGCGCTGTTGCCCGCGATCAGCCCATCGGTGCCGGCCGGGTTGAACGCCGTCGTGGCGAAGACGCCCAGCAGCACGATTCCAAGCGCGCCGCCGACGCCATGCACGCCCCAGACATCGAGCGCATCGTCCCAGTGCAGCTTGTTCTTCAGGGCCACCGCGAAATAGCACACGAAGCCGGAGACGACGCCGATGATGACCGCCGTCAGCGGCGAGACATAACCCGCTGCCGGCGTCACGGTGGCAAGGCCGGCGACCGCCCCCGTCAGCAGGCCGACGAAGGTCGGGCGCTTTTCGTGCCACCAGCCCACCGCCATCCAGGTGATGGCGGCAAACGAGGCCGCGACATCGGTATTGAGGAAGGCAACGGCCGTGACCGAATCGACGCGGAACTCGCTGCCCGCGTTGAAGCCGTACCAGCCGAACCAGAGCAGGCCGGTACCCAGCGCCACCAGCGGCACGCTATGGGCGCCGCCATCCATGACTTTCCGGCGCCCGACATAGAGCACCGAAGCGAGGGCAGCGAGGCCCGCGGTGTTATGCACGACGATGCCGCCGGCAAAATCCAGCACGCCCCATTTCTGCAGGATGCCGCCGCCCCAGATCATATGGACGAAGGGGAAATAGACGAAGAACAGCCAGAGGGTGAGAAAGGCCATATAGGCCTTGAAGCTCACGCGATTGGCGAAGGCCCCGGTGATGAGGGCCGGCGTGATGATGGCGAACATCATCTGATAGGCGACATGGACCAGCAGTGGAATGCCGGGCGTGGGCGATGGCGTCGCGAGATCGATGCCCTTCAGGAAGGCCATGTCGAGATTGCCGATGATGCCGCCGACATCGCCCGAGAAGCACAGCGAATAGCCGCAGACGAACCAGATGACCGTCGTCCAGCCCATGGAGACGAAGGACTGCATCATGATGGCCAGCACGTTGCGCCGGCTGACGAGGCCGCCATAGAAAAAGGCCAGGCCCGGGGTCATCAGCATGACCAGGCTGCTGCACAAAATCATGAAGGCGGTGTTGCCCGTGTCGAGATTCGGCATCGTCTCCCCCGCTGCTTCCGGCGATTGAACATCGCTCGGGTTGGCGTGAATCCTAGGAGCCGGCGCCCGTCCCGTCAAATCGGCAACCCGTCAGATTGCCAACGGGCCCTGAATAACCGGCACTGAAACGGACCGGTATCAGATCGAAGCACAGCGTTGAAATATCTCGACGGTTCAACGCCTAATGCTGCGCAGCACGCCAGCGTGGAGAGCCCGTTTATGAGTAGCCCAGCGACAGAGATCTTCATCGACTATCTGGGCGGCCCGGACGTAGCCCGGCTGGCGCTGAGCAATGACGAAATTCTGGCGGCCGTCGAGGAAGGCCTGCGCGCCCAGGGTCTGGGCCAGACCGTCATTGAGCCGCGCATGCACCTGATGCCCGGCGGCGGGGTCGATGGGCATTTCAATGTGCTGCGCGGGATCGTGAAGCCGCTCGGCCTCGCCGGGGTGAAGATCGTCGGCGATTTCGTCGGCAATTACCGCCAGGGCCTGCCCTCCGAGATGGCGCTGCTCAATCTGTTCGATCCGCAAACCGGAACGCCCAAGGCCGTCATCGACGCGGCGGGCATCACCGATATGCGCACCGGCGCCATGACCGCGCTCGGCGCCAAATACCTCGCCCGCAAGAATTCGAAGGTGCTGGGCCATATCGGCGCGCGCGGCACCGCCTATTGGAACGTGCGGCTGCTGGATCATCTGTTCGACTTCGAAGAAATCAGGGTGCATTCGCGCCGGCCGGAAAGCCGCGATGCCTTTGCCGAAAAGCTCTCCCGCGATCTTGGCAAAACGGTCATCGCCACTGAAGACTGGGAATCCTGTCTTCGCGGCGCGGATATCATGGTCGAGGCTTCGCGCCTGCCGGCACCCGAGCCGTTGTTCAGGACGGAATGGATCAGGAAGGGCGCGTTCGTCGTGCCCTATGGCACGATGAGCGCCGTCGAACTGTCGCTGACCGACATCATGGACAAGATGGTGGTGGATGATTGGGGACAGTGCCGCAAGGGTCTACCCTTCGGCGCGCTGCGCCGGCATGTGGATAGCGACAAGCTGACCGAGCAGAATCTCCATGCCGAACTGGGCCAGATCGTCGCCGGCCTCAAACCCGGCCGCGAAAGCGACCAGGAGACCATCCTGTTCTGGCATCGGGGCCTGAGCCTCAGCGATATCGCGCTGGGCCATGCCATGCTGGTGAAGGCGGCTCGCCTGGGTATTGGTCAGAAGCTCCGCTACGCCTGAGGGGCGCTGATTATGCGGAAGTCCTATTGAGAGGAGTTCCGGTTCGATCGTATTCTGACTCAGATTCTATGATCGGCCAAACTATAGAGGTGACTGGCGTGGCGCAGGTCATCGAGCAATCGCTTCTCACCTGTCCACATTGTGGACAGCAGACGCTGGAGCAGATGCCACAGGATGCCTGTCAGTTTTTCTATGACTGCCCTAGCTGCAAGACAGTCTTGCAGCCGAAGACGGGGGATTGCTGCGTCTTCTGCTCCTACGGAACAGTTCCGTGCCCGCCCGTCCAGCAGGCCCAGGGTTGCTGTCGCGGTATGACTTCGCTCTAGGCCGCCGTTTCCTCGATCGAATCCACCCGGTCGGGATAGAAAGCCAGCAGCGATTCGATCTGGCCGACGGCGGGATAGGGCTTCTCATAGGTCCAGACCGCATTGGGTGCTTTGCGGCCGCCCGCTTCGATACTGTAATAGGCCGCATCGCCCTTGTACGGGCAGTGGCTGCCATGCTGGCTGCGCTGCAGGAAATTCATCTTCACATCGGCGCGCGGGATGTAATGCACCGGCGGGTAACTCGCCTCCTTCAGGGTGACGGCATGGGTCGTCTCGGCAATCACCTCGCCGCCCAGCTTCACGAGAATTTTATTCGGATTGCGGGCCATGGTGATCGGATGATCGGGTCCGGGCGTTTTCATGGTTCATCTCCAACGACTTGACGATGGGGTGTCGCTTGAAAGCTGGTGTCGCGATGGCCTTCCGTCAATTGAAATGCGCCGCCGGCGCCTTACGCCCCCTCTTATTCGATAGCCCCTACGACCTAAGTTAACGGCCAGTCCTAACCAAGGTCATAACCACTGGCGGGAGAAAGCATTTGTCCTCGATTGAAACCATCTGCCAGAGCTGGGCGCCGCGGCTGCTCAGTCTGCTTCGCATAATTGTCGGCCTGCTGTTCATCGAACATGGCACGTCAAAATTCTTTGCCTTTCCCTCGGGCGGTGAGACCGGCACGGTGGCGCTGTTTTCCCTCATCGGCCTGTCAGGCGTGCTGGAGCTGCTGGGCGGCGTGCTGTTGACGCTCGGCCTGTTCACCCGCATCACTGCCTTCATCCTGTCGGGCGAGATGGCATTCGCCTATTTTATCGCACACGCCCCGTCGAGCTTTTTTCCCCTGCTCAATCATGGTGAGCCGGCGGTGTTCTATTGCTTCCTGTTCCTTTATGTCGCTGCCGCCGGTGCCGGACCCTGGAGCATCGACGCCTTCCGCCGCCGTTAGGAACTCAAGCCAGCGCGCCACCGGCGCTGCTGGCCATGCGCAGCAGGCGGGCCATGCGTATTTGCCGTTTGTCCCTGCATGCAGCAAATGAGAGGGTCGCGGAACTTCACCAGCCGCGGCCCCTCATCGTGCTATCCCGCAACCCTTTGCGCCTCTTGTGACTACCACTGCGCCATCGCTGGCGCCGGCACGTCAGCATGGTGGTGATTCCGTGCTGCGCGCCGTCTTCTACATGTGCCTCTCCACTGCCGTCTTCCCGCTCCTGAACACAGCCGTCAAATATCTCGGCGAGCATTACCCGATGCCCGAGCTGTTCTGGGCGCGCTATAGCGGCCATATGGTCTATTGCCTGATCGCCTTCATGCCGCGCTACGGCCTGTCGCTGTTCGCCACCAAATACCCCAAGGTTCAGCTGATCCGCGCCATCCTGCTGTTCGCCGCCTCGGGCTGCTATTACGTGGGCCTGCTGACGGTGGATCTTTCGACCGCCTCGGCCATCATGTTCGTCGGCCCCATCATCGTGACGGCTCTATCGGTGCCGATGCTGCGCGAGCGCGTCGGCCCACGCCGCTGGGCTGCCATCGTCGTCGGCTTCCTGGGCGCGGTCGTCATCATCCGGCCCGGCGTCGGGGTGATTCAGTGGGGTGCTGTTCTGGTGCTGTGCGATGCGCTCTTCTACAGCATCTATCAAATCCTCTCGCGCAAGGTCGGCAGTATCGATGCCGCACCCGTCTCGATCACGCTGACGGGGATCGGCGGGCTGATCATCGCCAGCATCATCCTGCCCTTCTCCCATATCGTACTGCCGCAGAACTGGTTCGACGCGATGCTGTTCGTACTCCTGGGAGCGCTCGGCCTCGCCGGCCATTTCTTCGTCGTCAAGGCCATGCAATGGGGCCGTGCCTCCATTGTGGCGCCGGTCGGCTATCTCGAGCTGGTGGGCGCGACATTCATGGGCTGGCTGGTCTTCGGCAATTTTCCCGACGCCCTGACCTGGGTCGGAGCGGCGGTGATCGTGGCCAGCGGCCTCTACATCACCTATCGCGAACACCGCCTGCAGATCGAACGGCGCCGGCTGCTGGCCTGAGAGAACTCAGCCGGGCGGCGTCCAGCCCGCCGGTACCCGCGCCCGCTCGATCTGGGCGATATCGCAGAGCACATCCACCATGCCGGAGAAGTCGATCTGGCCATAGCCGCGGGAGCGCGCCATGGAAAAGGCTTCGCGCGCTGCGGCCGCCACCGGCACCGGCACGCGCGCCGCATTGGCGGCCTGGATGATCAGCGAGAGATCCTTATGCGCGAGATCGACGGTGAAGCCTGGCGTCGTGTCGCCCGCCAGCACCTTGTTCGGCCAGTTGAGGCGAAGCTGTCCGTTTGTCGCCGTGGTGCCATAAAGCACTTCCAGTGTGCGCACGATATCGAGGCCGAAGCGCTGGGAGAGTGCGAGAGCCTCGGCGTTCAGCTGGCAAAGGATGATGGCGAGATAGTTGTTCACCAGTTTCATGCGCATGCCGGAACCGCCGGCACCGCAATGATGGATCGTCGTCCCCATCGCCTTCAGCAGCGGCATGACACGCTCGAGATCGGCCGGCGAAGCGCCCACCATGAACAGGCATTCGCCGCGGTCGGCATGGATAGCCAGACGCCCGACCGGGGCATCCACCGCCGCCATCTTATGTTTTGCAGCCTCGGCATGCAGACGGTCGCTGGTGGCCGGATCGATCGTGGACATATCCAGGAACAGCGTTCCCGGCTTGGCATGAACAATCGCGCCCTCGGGACCGAACAGCGTTTCCTCCACCTCCTTGGAGGCGGGCAGCATGGTGGCGACGATGCTGCATTGGCCGGCGAGCTCGGCCACGCTGGCCGCCGGCTTGGCACCAAGCTCGGCCAGCGCCTTAACCGGCGCTTCGACGATGTCATGGACGACAAGGCGAAAACCCTTCTTCGCCAGGTTCGCCGCCATGCTCTTGCCCATGCGGCCCAGGCCGATGAAGCCGATGGTTTCCATGATCTTCCTCCCTCGTTTACTCGAACCCGATTTATAGCGGCAAGCCGGCGGATTTGCCGCCGTTATCGCCGAAGGCTACCATCCGGCTGAGGGGTTCGCTCTTGGGGGGCCACCTTTGGTGCCCCGGCAGCTCGGCGAGATCTTGCGGTCATGAATGAACATGCTTCATCGCACAGGCCCGCCATGAGCCATCCCCATGCCGCGCCCGAATCCATCAAATACGATGTGCCGACCTATATCCTGGCCGGCATTGCGCTGGCTGCCGTGCTGAGCCTGCATCTGCTCTCGGCCTTGCTGGCGGGCCTGCTGGTCAACCAGCTGATCCATATCGTTGCCCGCCGGCTGCGCTCGGCCGTGGGCGTGCGCATGTCCATCGGCAAGATCGCCGCCCTTACCATCATCTCGACAGTCACAATTCTGGCGCTGGTGTTCGCCATTATCGGCATCACCGGGCTCCTGTCCGGCCGCTCGGAAAGCCTGCTGGACCTGATGCAGAAGATGGCGGATGAGATCGACTCGCTGCGCACCCATCTGCCGCTCTGGGTGCAGAATTATCTGCCCAGCGACGCCCAGCAGCTGCAGAGTGCGGCTGCTCAATGGCTGCGCCAGCATGCCGACCAGCTGCAGAATGCCGGCACCACCTTCGGTACCGTGCTGCTCCACATTGTCATCGGCATGATCATCGGGGCCATGATCGCGCTGGGCGAACCGATCGCGATGCGCCAGACGGGACCGCTGGCGATCGCCATGACCCGGCGCGCCGTCACCCTGGGCAACGCCTTTCGCCGCATCGTCTTTGCCCAGCTGCGTATCTCGGCCATCAACACCGTGCTGACGGCGATCTATATCCTGGGTCTATTGCCGCTGATGGGCGCCAACCTGCCGCTGGCCAAGACCATCGTCATCATTACCTTCATCGTCGGGCTGCTGCCGGTGGTGGGCAATCTGATCTCCAACACCATCATTGTCGTGGTCAGCCTCAGCGTCTCGGTCTATACCGCAATCGGCTCGCTGATCTTCCTGGTGGTGATCCACAAGCTGGAGTATTTCCTCAACGCCCGGATCATCGGCAGCAAAATCCACGCCCATGCCTGGGAGCTGCTGCTGGCGATGCTGGTGATGGATTCGGCCTTCGGCATACCGGGCGTGATCGCAGCCCCCATCTACTACGCCTATCTCAAGGAAGAGTTGACCCACCGCAAGCTGATCTGAGGCAGGAGGCGACGAATTTGATTCGATTGGGAGTTATCGGCTTCGGCTACTGGGGGCCAAATCTGGTGCGCAATTTCTTCATTCCCGGCCGCGCCCGCGTGGTCGCGATCTGCGATCTCGATCCCGAGAAGCTGAAGCTGGCCAGCGGACGCTACAACGGACTGTACCTGACCCATGATCACCACGAGCTGATCAATGCCGGCGACGTCGACGCCGTGGTCATCGCCACCCCCGCCCGTGACCATTTCGACATGGCGATGGCGGCACTGCACGCCGGCAAGCATGTGTTGGTCACCAAGCCGCTCACCGAATCCTCGGCCCAGTCGCGCCTGCTGATCGAGGAGGCGGAGCGCCGCAAGCTGGTGCTGCTGGTCGATCACACGCTCGTCTATTCGAGCGGGGTGCAGCGGCTAAGCGAGGTGGTGCGCGCCGGTGAGCTGGGCAAGTTCTTTTACTACGACTTAATCCGGGCCAATCTTGGCCTGTTTCAGCCGGATGTGAGCGTACTGTGGGACCTCGCCATACATGACCTGGCGATCCTGGATCATGTCTTCGACAGCCGGGTGGCGGCCGTCAGCGTCACCGGCATCAGTCACATCGCCGGTGCGCCGGAAAACCTCGCTTATGTCACGCTTTTCCTGCCCGATGACGCCATCGCCCATATCAACGTCAACTGGCTCTCCCCCATCAAGCTGCGCCAGACGCTGATCGGCGGCAGCCAGTGCATGATGGTCTATGACGAGATGGAGCCCAGCGAAAAGCTGCGGATCTATGACAAGGGGGTCACCCTCAGCCCTTCGCCCAGCGACAGGCTGGAGATGCGCATCGGCTATCGTCTGGGTGACATGCGTGCGCCGCTGATTCCCTCGCGCGAGGCGCTCGCCAATGAGGCGAGCCACTTCCTCGATTGCATCGAACACGGAGCAGCACCGATCACCGGCGGGCCCATGTCCCTGCGGCTGGTGCAAGTGCTGGAATGCGCCACGAAGTCGATGCACAATCGCGGCCGTCTGGTGGAAATTCCCGCCGGTAGTTGAGGCGAACAGGCGCTATTGCCGGCAGCCCTCCGCCAGACGATCGGCGACAAAATCGACTTCGTCGTCGCTCATCGCCTCGAACAGCGGGATCTGGACGTGCCGATCGAGCGCCCGCTCGCTTTCCTGCAGACGAGTGCAGGCGTTGCCGGGGCAATTGCAATGACCTAGGTCCGGCACGCAGGCCCAGCTTCCCTTCGGATAGGCCGGTTCGCGGTGGGCGCACAGGACGCCGCGCCGGCTGGCGATCCCATGGGCCGCCAGATGATCCATGATCGCGAACTGGTTGCAGCCCTCGGGCAGCCCAACGCAATAGCTCTGCCAGTTCGATCGCGCCCAGGCAGGCTCGCGTGGCGGCACCACACCGGGAATTGCGGCCAGCTTTTCGACATAGCGGCGCGCCAGTTCGCGCCGGCGCTTGACGATGTCGTCCAGCCGCGACAGCTGCACACGGCCCACTGCCGCCTGGAAATCCGTCAGCCGCATGTTGAAGCCGGGCTCGGCGTAGCTTTCGACGAACACGCCGGCGCCGTGGCGGACATCGCCGTCGATGTCGATACCGTGGATGCGTAGCCGGCGCATGCGCGCCGCCAGCTTGGCATCGCCGGTCGTGATCATCCCGCCATCGCCCGTGGTGAGCACCTTGCGCGGATGGAAGGAAAAGCAGGCGGCGATGCCGCGCGGCCGGCCGATCTTTTCCCACTGACCCTGCCAGCAGATCTCGCTGCCGGCGGCACAGGCCGCATCCTCGATCAGCGGCAGTTTGTGCTTGCCGGCGAGGTCCACGAGCGCGGCCAGATCGCAGGGCATGCCGATCTGGTGCACGGCCAGGATCGCCCGCGTGCGCGGGCCGATGGCCGCCGCCGCGCGCGCCGGGTCCATGTTGAAGCTTCCCGGCTCGACATCGACGAAGACCGGCAGCGCGCCCGAGCGATGCACGGCGTTGGCGGTGGCGATGAAGGAATGACTGACGGTCACCACCTCGTCGCCGCGGCCGATGTCGAGGGCATGCAGCACCAGCTCGAGTGCAGCAGTCCCGCTGTTCACCGCAACGGCGTGCTCGGCGCCGACATAGCGGGCGAATTCCTCCTCGAAGGCGCGTACTTCCGGGCCCTGGGTCAGCCATCCCGACAGCAGCACCCGCCGTGCCGCTTCGGCCTCGGCTTCGCCGAGCGCGGGCCGCGTCAGCGGGATGCGCGGCTTAACCAACGACACGCTTGGCCTCCCAGTTGCGCACGTTGTCGTTGCGGATGAGATCAGCGGGGTCGGCGTTCAGCGAACGATACCATTCGAGCATGAGATGAAGTCCTTCATCGAACGCGACCTGCGGCTTCCAGCCGAGGATGCGCTCGGCCTTGCGGGAATCGGCGATCAGCCGGTCGACATCGCCCGGACGGGCGGCGTCATGGGAAACCCTGGCGCGGCCACCGGCAATCAGCGCCGAAATGCGGCGGGCAATATCGGCGATGCTGATCTCCGTGCCGCTGCCAAGATTGAAGGTATCGCCGGTAGCATCCGGACTGGCCGCGGCGAGGCGGATGCCACGCGCCGTATCGGCCACGAAAGTGAAGTCGCGGGTCTGATCGCCGCTGCCGAATATCACCAGCGGCTCCCCCGCCATGGCGCGGAGCATGAAGCGCGGAATGACCTCGCCGCAATCGCCCTCATGGTGGCCTGCGGGCCCGTAGGCGTTGAACGGGCGCAGGATGACGACGGGCATGCCATAGGTGCGGTGGTAGGCCCGCGCATAGGCTTCACCGGCCAGTTTCGCCGCACCGTAAGGCGTCGTCGGACGGCAAGGATGATCCTCGTCCATCGGCGCGCGGATGGCGGAGCCATAGACTTCCGACGATGACACATGCACGAAGCGCGAAACGCCGAGGCGGCGCGCCACCTCCAGCAGGCGAAAGGCGCCGGTGGCATTGACGTCGTGGGAGGGATCCGGATCGTGGATCGAACGGCGCAGACCGATGCAGGCGAGATTGAATACGCGCTCGGCCTCACCGGCCAAGCGCGCCGTCAGTTCCCCATCCAGCACGCTGCCGATGACGAGATGAACCGACTTGCCGATGACGGAATCCAGGCGCTCGCGCGAGCCGGTCGACAGATCGTCCAGCACCGTGACGGTCCGGCCGTCTGCGGCCAGCTGGCGCACGAGTTCGGAGCCGATAAAGCCGGCGCCGCCTATGACCAGGTCGTGGCCCGATTTCAAAACATCCTTCCCCGCCGCCCCTTCAAATCCCTCGTTCAGGCGGCGGGGCGCACCATAACGGCCAACAACCCGCCTGTCGCGGGCTCTGTCGTAAAAATCGTCAGGAAGCCGCCTGAAGATACGCGATGGTTTGCCGGAGACCCTCCTCCAGGGATACTTTCGGCCGCCAGTCGAGGGCGGCGAAGGTACTGGTCATGTCGGCCACCCAGGGAAAGTCGTCGTGGGGCGGCGCGGAAAACTGGCCCCAGACCGGCTGGCTGGATGATCCTGTCAATCGCAGGACCGCCTCGACAATCAACTGTAGATCGCCGCTCTTTCCGCTTCCCGCATTGAGAATCTTGCCGCGCAGATCTCCAGCCCGGCGGGCCGTGGCGAGATAGAGGCCGACCACGTCGTCGACATAGATCCAATCGCGCGCGATCTCCGGCCGCGACAATCCGATGGGCACCTGCGCCAGCGCCGAGGTGATGACCTTCGGCACCAGGCGGCGGGGATGATCCAGCGGCCCAAAGGTGGAGAACAGCCGGATGACGACGGCGGGCTTGGCCTGACTATGGGCGACTGCCTGGGCCTGCAATGTCGCAGCCAGCTTCGTGATGCCGTGGAGGGATTCGGGCTGGCAGCCGGTGGCCTCCCCGAGAGGATCATGGCTGGGGGTGTACTCGAATGAGTCGCCGGTAATGATGATGGAACGGACCGGCACATCCCGGCAGGCAGCCAGCAGATTGACGGTGCCGAGGAAGTTGGTGCCGATCAGCTCCGCCGGGCCGCCCGTCGTTCCGGCCACGACCGTGGCTTGGGCCAGGTGAAAGACGTCATCCGGCTTCACCCGGGCGAGCAAAGCAGCCAGCGCTTCGGCATCGGCAAGGGAAATCTCGTGGCAGTGCAAGCGGTCGATGACCCCTTCCAGCCGCCAAAAATTGGATTGCGGCCGGCTGAGGATATGAACCTCGAAACCTTCCAGAAGAAGCCGGCGAACCAGATGGGCGCCGACGAATCCACTGGCACCGGTGACGAATGCGATAGACATCGCCAAATCCCCCCTCTTGATACTGACTCAGGCGAAGAAGCGATAGAGCATCGCGCCTCCTTCCGCGCTGACTTCGTCAGGCACATCCGCTCCGGTCAAGAGGGCGGTGATCTCGCCCAGCAGGCTCCGTACGGCTCGGCTGTCCTGCTCGATTGCATTCGTCGGCGTCAGCCGAAGATGGCTCACCTCGCTTTCGGCGGCGCCGAAATCGCGCTTGAAGCGGATAAGCCCCGGCTGATCGTCGTCGCTCGGCCCCAGATCGAGCCAACGGCAGCCAAGCGAGTGAGCGAGCCCGATGCCGTTCCAGATCAACAGGTTGTTGGGGCGCAGATCGAGGCCTGCCTCGGACGAGGCGTTGAACTTGTAATAGAGCGTATCTCCCCAGCGCAGGAAGATGACGCCGGCAATCAGCCGGCCGTCGAGAAATGCACCAAGTGGATACCAGTTTCCTCCCGCCGAGAAACGGCGGCCGATCGCCTGGAAAAATGCCAGGGGCTGCGCCAGCAGGCGGTACTTGCGCTTGCGCAGTCCCACATGCAGAGCGTGGAACTGCTGCAGATCTTCATCGCCCGCAAAAGGCCGGATCTCGACCGTCGATCGCTCGGCCTTGCGAATGGCACGCCTGCTCGCCGGCGCAATGCCGGCCCAAAGCGTCTCGATCGATGCACTCAGATCCAGGCGATGCCAGCGGGCGCGCTTGACGACGCCAAGCCCGCTTGCGGCGGACGGCGAAAAATTCAGGAAGCGCAGATTGACCGGCGCCGTGCCCTCGCCGAGATGCCGGGCAATGGCGTCCCATCCGTCCCGGGAGCGGACAAGGGGATCGCAGGCGTCGGTGAAAGGCAGCGCCACCAGACGCCGGCCAGGAAATCATCGAGTTCGCAGCAGGCAAGTCCGGCGAGTGTCTCACCGGATCCATCGAGCGCCAGCAGCGCACGAACCGGCAAACCATAGGCGTCGGCGAGAGCCGAAAACCAGGGCAGCGATTGAAACAGCCCGGCCCCCGCGGCGCTCTGCAAACGCTCCCAGCGCGGATCGGCCAGCGGATCAATGTTGACGACGCTCACGCTTGGGTATTGCCGCCCGGCTCAGTGCCCTCGGCGGCGCTGGCGGTGAGAAACGTCTCGGCGCTGCGTCCAATCGGCGAACGGCATAACGGCACGAAGTATTGCTCATCGACGCCGCGGTTGCGCCGCAACGGCACAAAGGGGTTGACCACGCGAAAATCGCTGGAGAAGCGGGTATGGGTTGCCTGGTTGGTTCCGCCGCCATGGACCAGCGACAGACCGAAGACCATCACCTGACCGACTGCAAGCGGCACCGGTTGCGCGCGCGCCGACGCCGTCGGCGACAACAGACGCGGGGCATAGGCATAGCCCAGCTTGTGGCGGGGCGAGCCCTTGGTCACGCTGGCGCTCGTGGTCTGGGTGAAGGGATAGGCGCTCTCCGGCTCCAAATGCGATCCGGCAATCGCCAAAAGGGCGCTTTCTGCCGGCATGTCGGTAAAGGGCACAAGAATCGATACTTCGTGCGGACTGGCACCATACAGCGTGTCGCGATGAAGCGGCACCGCGTCTTCGGGATGATCCGGACGCACGGCGCGAAGAAAGGGCCGGCGCTGAACGTCGAGATCGGGGCCGGCAATGGCCCGCAACAGGCCGATATTGGCGGCGACAATCAACTCGGGAATTTGCTCGTCCCAGTAAAACTGGCAGAGGTCGAACATGGCCTCGATATGCAGGTCTTCGCCGCTCACATGCCGGTGGTATTCGGCAAGATCGGCCAGCTCCGGCAGCCGCCGGCGCAGACGATCGAGCAGGTGCTCGCGCGCGCGCAGCACTGGATTTGGATCGGGAAGATCGATGACCGCCCAGCCGCATTCGCCCAGATCGCGGAGGGCTTGCTCCAGGCTCATGCCGCTACCTCACGCCGCCACCATTCCACCAGACGCGGCAGGCCCTCGGCGAGGGACACCTCTGCCATGAAGCCTAGCCGTTCGCGCGCCCGCCTGGTGTCCGCCAGCCGGCGGGAGACATTATTGACACTGCGCGCGGGTCCATATTCCGGCTCCAGCTTGGCGCCCATCGCCCGGATCACACCCTGCGCCAGTTCGCTCAGGCTGGTTTCGATACCGGTTGCGATGTTGAAGACCTCGCCCGGCGTCGCGCTGACCGCCGCAAGGATGAAGGCCCGCGCCACATCTCCGACATAGATGTAATCCATGCGTTCGCCGCCGTCGCCGAAGATAAGAGGCGCTTGACCCTTGGCGATGCGCTCCATCCAGCGCACGAGGACCTCGGTATAGGCGCCATGGGTATCCATGCGCGGTCCATAGACATTGAAGGGGCGCAGCGCGACATAGTCCAGGCCGCGCATTTCCCGGAAAGCCGCCAGTACGCCTTCGTTGAAGACTTTGGCCGCGCCGTAGATTGTTACATTTTTGTAAGGATGATGGTCTTCGGCGATGGGAAACCTTTCGGCCTGGCCATAGACGGAGCTGGAGGAGGCGGCAATCAGCCGCGTCACGCCCGCTTCGATCGCCGCCTCGATCACATTGAAGGTGCCGACCGCCATGATGTCGAGGCAGAGGCGCGGATCCTGGGCGCTTTGGTTCAGGCGGATGCCGGCGAGATGGAACAGGAAATCGGTACCCGGGACGCATTTGCCCACCAGCTCGCGATCGCGGATGTCCCCATCGACCAGAGCGATGCGCCCCGAGGCTTGAGCCGCGGCGAGGGATTCCCGGCGCCCCCGGCTAAAGTTGTCCAGGACGACAACTTCTTTCACGCCGTGGGCGAGAAGCTGGTCGACGAGATGGGATCCGATAAGACCCGCGCCCCCGGTCACTAGGGCTCGCTTGCCTTGAAGCTTCGATGAGTGGGAACTTTGCGGCATAATCGCATTCGGTTGCATTCGGAAAGCAGTCCCCCCATAAACGTGATCGTTACCACGGACAAGCCCGAAATCGGCAGAGACGAGATGACTCCTAGCGTTTGCATCGTGACGCGAACGCGCGATCGCCCAGCCGCTCTCAGCCGGACATTAGGCGACGTTCTGGCCCAGCGATTCCAGGACTGGCAACTGGTCCTGGTGAACGACGCCGGCGACGCCCGCAAGGTCGAGGAAACGCTCGAGCCCTACCGCGCCAGCTTCGGTGGGCGATGCCTTTTGCTGCATCGCGAACACAGCACCGGACAGAGTGCGGCGGCGAACTTCGCTATCGCCAACTCGAAGAGCCGCTATCTCGTTCTTCATGACGACGATGACAGCTGGCATCCGGATTTTCTGCTGCGCTGCGTGGAGCGTCTCGAGGCAGAGAGCGCATATGGCGGCGTTGCCACAGGTGCAGCAAGGCTGTTCGAGCGCTTCGATGGCGAGCGGTTTACTGAGACCGGCCGGGGGCCCATGCGTCCCTTGGCGGAGCCCATCACGTTGCGATCGCTGCAACGGCGCAACCTGTGGCCACCCATCGCCTTCGTTTACGCGCGAACCGCCGCAGACACCGTCGGTCACTACCGCAATGATGTGCGTATCCTTGCCGATTGGGATTTCAATGTGCGCTTTGCCAGAAAATACCGGATCGCCGGCATCCCGGATGTCCTCGCTTTCTGGCACATCAGGCCCGCGCAGGCGGCCAACCATACTTATGCCAACATGGCCTATCGCGCCCATCTCGACGATCTGATGAGATTGAAGCGCGAATGGGGCCAGATTCCGCCGCTCTGGCGTTATCTGCTGTGGTGGCGGTACTAGATCAAGGCTCTGGCGATCGGCGCGCCTCGGGAATGGCATAGCTCGCGATCACATGGGCGGCGAGCTCGTGCGATGATCCGCCGTAAAGCCGCACCTCGCCGGTAGCGAGACGACGGCCGAGCTTGAGGATCAGCGCTTCGGCGCGAATTCCGCCCGCACCGGGCTTGCGCAGAAAATTGATTGTCAGGTTGGAAGTGACCGCCAGCGGCACCGGCCCGATCGCACCCAGTAGCGCGGCATAGAGCGCCACATCGGCCAGGCCCATCATCACCGGGCCGCTGACGGTATCGCCCGGCCGCAGGAAGCGCGGGTGGCTTGGAACACTGAGCGTGGCCGAGCCATGGCCGATGCTGTCTACCCTCACATCCCAATCGGCCATCATCGGCAGGCTCTCGGCCAACAGCGTCTTGAAGGCGGCAACGGTGAAGTGCGGTTTCTTGCCCTTGCCAGCGGGTTTCGGATGCGAGGCGCTCATGACACGCATAGTAGCAGGGTCGCCAGAACTGAGATGCGGAAGGATGATGGCCGGGTCAAGCCCGGCCATGACGGTTGAGGTTAGGGCGCGCTATCGCCATACCGCGCTCGTCATGCTCGGGCCTGACCCCAGCATTCATCTAGTCCTGTGCTGGTAACTTCTAACTTGAGGCCAGCAGCGTTTCGGCGATGACATCCCATTCGGCGGGCAGCGTCTGTTTGCAGAAGGGTTCGCCGACGCGCTTGTACCAATAGGCGGCGTTGTCGGGATCGCCTTCCTTGCGGTGCAAATAAGCATGCACCCGGTCGCCGCCGGCCCGGCCGTCATCGGCCTGGGCGCATTCATGGGCCTTGTCCCAATCGCCCTTGGCATCCCACCACAAGGCCTGCAGGGCGGGCTTCAGCCCCTTGGGCGGTGTTGCTCCGCTGAGAGATAATTTGAAGCCGGCAAGATCCATGGCAGCGCCTGGCGATTGTCTCATGTCCGAAATTTGGCCCTGAAAACAAAACGGCGGGGCTGAGGGAAGTTCCCGCAGCCCCGCCGCTGTCGCGGTCAGGAAGGGTTTAGACGGCTTCCTTGAGTTCCTTGGCGGCGCGGAAGGCGATCTTCTTGCCAGCCTTGATCTTGATGGCTTCGCCGGTGGCCGGATTGCGGCCCATGCGCGCTGCGCGCTTGCGGACCTGCAGGATGCCCAGGCCCGTGAAGCGGACGCGATCGCCCTTCTTCAGATGCTTGGTCACCAAGTCGACCATGCTGTTCATCACAGCCTCGGCCTGCTTCTTGGCCATCTCGTGCTCCTCGGCGAGCTTCGCTGCGATATGCTTCAGCGTTACCGTGGCGGCGGTGGGTTTGTCAGCCATTGTTATTAATCTCCCTGGATGTCGAATTGATGGAACGGCGGAGTGAGAGAATCACGCCACGGGCAGGAATGCAATTCTGGAAAGCTCATGCCCGGCACGAAAATCCCCCGTGAAATGGGCGCGAATCGCACCTCATTGCCACTCTGCATTACCACGTTCCGCAGGCGATGTCACGCGATGATTTTTGCTGAAAAACCCTTTTGCCATCGCGCGACTCGGCGCCGGATGATGCACGTCATTGCGCTATCCGCCAGCCAATCCAATGGGTTCTAAGAAGCAGTTGAGACAGCGCTGAGCAGCCGGCAAGCGGTTGTGAGCCGCAGGGCGAGATTTGTTTTTTTGCCGGTAGTGGCAAAAACGCCCGGTTTTGCAGGCGATTTTGCGACTCGGCGGAGAAGTCGAGCCGACGTTATTGGCGTGCGCGCAAAACCTCGAGAACGGCGCGCGCGCCGTTCTCGATCGCAATGCCGCTCGTCAGCGGCAGCGGATCGGCTGCCGGCTGGCCGTGCAATCCCAACAGGCGGCACACCGCCACCGTCAGGTTCGAACGGTTGAGGGTGAAGAAATGAAACGACTTGATGCCCTCGGCCTTCAGGCTGGTGCATTGGCCGGCCGCAACCGTGGCCGCCACCAGCTCGCGGGTTCCCGGATCGCGATCCAGTCCATCGAACAGTCGAGCGAGCCAATCCGGAACCGATGTGCCGCAGCGTTTGGCGAACAGCGCCATCTGGGTGAAGTTCGTCACCGGCAGAATGCCGGGCACGATCTCCTGCGTAATGCCCGCCTTGCGGGCGCGCTCGACGAAGGCGAGGTAGAGCGGCACGTCGAAGAAGAACTGGGTGATCGCCCGGGTGGCGCCGGCATCGAATTTCCGCTTCAGGTTATCGAGATCGGCATCGGCCGACTGCGCCTCGGGATGGGTTTCGGGAAATGCGGCTACGCTGATATCGAAATCGGCAACGCTCTTCAGGCAGGCGACGAGGTCGGCCGAGCGCGCGATGCCATCGGGCGGCGGCTGAAAGCCGCCTTCCGTCGCCGGCGGGTCGCCGCGGATGGCCACGATATGGCGGATACCGGCATCCCAATAGGCGGCGGCGAGATCCTCGATCTCGCCGCGCGAGGAGCCGACGCAGGTCATATGGGCCGCCGGCTCCAGGCTCGAGGCCCGGCGCATGCGGAAGATCGTCTCGCGGGTTGCGGCCTGGGTGGAACCCAGCGCCCCGCAGGTGACCGAGGCAAAACGGGGCGACAGCGGCTCCAGCCTTCGAAGCGTACGCCAGAACTGTTCGCCCGCCTCGGGATTGCGCGGCGGAAAGAACTCGAAGGAGACGCTGACATCGCCGGGAGCGGTGGCGCCAAGAGGAATCTGCGGCTGGATGTTCACAGCATCACCTCCCGCACCGTCTCTCGCCTGGTTCGCTTGGCCTGATCCCGGCGGCTAACGTTATTGGCCGAATGTGCGGAAGCGGGCCGCACCGCCCCCCAGATCGAGACGGTCAGAGCCTTGCCGCGCAGATGGCGCACGCGGCCGGGCTTCAGCCCGGCATCGGCGAGCCAGCCCGTCACCTCGCTGCTGCCGAACCCGAGGCGACGATGGGCATGGTCCTGGCGCAGGGATTCAAGATCGTGCGGCGCAAAATCGACGATGACGAAACGCCCGCCGGGCCTGAGCAACGCGGCGGCCTGGGCCACCACCGCGGCCGGGCTGTTCGGCGAAATGCAGCACATGGTGGATGGCGATGGCATCGAAGGAATTCGCCGCGCCAGGGCAGATCGTACATATCCGCCAGGCGCACATGGCAATTGCGCAAGCCCGCCTCTGCCAGCTTGGCGCGGGCAACCGCCAGCATGGCGGAGGAATTGTCGATCCCCACGCCACGACCGACGCGGGGGCCCAGCAGCGTCAGGACCCGTCCGGTGCCGGTGCCGATATCCAGCAGATCGCCGATGGGCTCGCGCCCCAGCATCTCGACCAGCACGCGCTCGATCTCCCGCTCGTCGACATAGAGGGCGCTGAGCTCGTCCCAGCGCGCCGCATTCTGGCGGAAATAATCGGCTGCGGCACCTGCCCGGCGAGCACGGATGATGGAAAGGCGCCGTCGGTCGCGTTCCAGACGCGGATCGTGCAGCGGCAACAACGAGAGCAATGTCTGAACGAGCCGGCCGCCATCGCCGTCATGGGCCAGGCGATAGAAAACCCAGGCGCCCTCCGGCAGGCGCTCGATCAGCCCGCCCTCGGCCAGCAGGCGCAGATGGCGCGAGACGCGCGGCTGGCTCTGCCCCAGAACGTCGGCGATCTCGCCGACCGTCAGCTCGCCCTCGGCCAGCAGCGCCACCAGCCGCAGGCGGGTGGATTTGCCCGCCGCGCGCAAACCCTCCAGCAGATGGGAAAACTGGGCCATCGCCATCTCATCAAGATATAAACAAATCTTTATGTGAACGTCAATGCCGCATCGTTCCCGGGTTGGTTCATCGGCCGCGGCGCCATGGCAAAGCCAGCTCCATGGCAAAGCGAGCCCTGCACGGCAAGCGGGAAAATCCGTTGCCCGCGGCAAAGCGGGCCGCCGATAATGGCGCCAGCAATCTTGCTGTCCCACACGTGCAGGAGACATGCCATGACCCAAATCCCCCTGAAGGCGACCCTTCTGGGCGCGCTCGCCGCCGTCGGCCTCACCGGTGCTGCTCTCGCGGGCGGCCCGACCGTGGAAGTGCTGCATTACTGGACCTCCGGCGGCGAATCCAAGGCGGTGCTGGAGCTGAAGAAGGAGTTCCAGGCGGCCGGCGGCACCTGGGTCGACAGTCCCGTTGCCGGCGGCGGCGGCGATGCCCAGGCAACCGTGCTGCGCTCGCGCGTGCTGGCGGGCAACCCGCCCTCCGTCGTGCAGATGAAAGGCCCCAACATCAAGGATTGGGCGGGCCAGGGCGTGCTGAACGATATCAACGAGGTCGGCAAGGCGGAGAACTGGGACACCCTGCTGCCGCCGCTGCTGAAGGATGTCGTGACCTTTAACGGCAAGTACTACGCCGCCCCGGTGAACATCCACCGCGTCAACTGGATCTGGGCCAATCCCGCCGTGATGGCGAAGGCCGGTATTGCCATGCCGACCACCTGGGACGAGTTCAACGCCGCGGCCGACAAGCTGAAGGCCATGGGCATCACGCCGCTCGCCCATGGCGGCCAGCCCTGGCAGGACGCGACCGTCTTCGAGACCGTCGTACTCGGTCTGGGCGGGCCGGCCTTCTATCACAAGGCGCTGGTGGAGCTGGACGACGCCACCCTGCGCTCCGACACCATGGTCAAGGTCTTCGACGAGATGCGCAAACTGCGCGGCTATGTCGATGACGGCTTCTCCAACCGCGACTGGAACCTCGCCACCGGCATGGTGATGAACGGTCAGGCCGCCTTCCAGATCATGGGCGACTGGGCCAAGGGCGAATTCACCGCCGCCGGCAAGAAGCCGGGCACGGATTTCGTCTGCGCGCCGACGCCGGGCGCCCAGGGCTATCTGCTGAACACAGACAGCTTCGTTTTCTTCAACGTCAAGAATGGCGGGCCGGATGTGGTGGCGGGGCAGAAACTGTTCGCCAAGCTGATCATGGGCGCCGACTTCCAGGAGATCTTCAATCTCTACAAGGGATCGATTCCCGCCCGCCTCGGCGTCAAGCGCGACAAGTTCGACGCCTGCGCCATCAAGTCCATGGACGATCTCGACCTCTCCATCAAGAACAACTCGCTGGAGCCCTCCATGGCCCATGAGATGGCGACATCGGGCGCGGTGCGCGGCGCGATCCTCGACGTGGTGACCGAGCACTTCAATTCCGACATGGGCTCGGCGGCGGCGGCGGCCAAGCTCGCCGACGCCATCGCCGGCGCGAAGTGACGGTGATCGCTTCGTAAGAGTTACGTGACGCCGTGCGGCGGATATCGCCGTCACCTCATGGTTCGACGGGCTCACCAGAGGACCCCGATCGACGGCGCCTCTCCCCTTCTCCCTCTCCGCCCTGAAGGGCGGAGAGGGAACTACTGAGCGCCATGGCTTCTGCGGGCCTCGGCCGCGCCGACCGCCTGCTGGCGCGCGTCGTGGTCGCGCCCAGCTTCGCCCTCAGCCTGTTCTTCGTTTACGGCTTCATCCTGTGGACGGCCTATATCTCCTTCAGCCGTTCCAAGATGATGCCCTCATACTCGCTCGAGGGATTCACCAACTACATCAAGCTGTGGGGCCAGGACCGCTGGCATGTCGCCATCGGCAATCTGGCGATCTTCGGCTTCTGCTTTCGTCGGGATATGTCTTCTCATCGGCATCACGCTGGCCGTGCTGCTGGATCAGCGCATCCGCGCCGAAGGAACGTCTGCGCACCATCTATCTCTATCCGATGGCGCTGTCCTTCATCGTCGCAGGGACCGCCTGGCGCTGGCTGCTGAATCCCGACCGTCGGCATCCAGCAATTCATCCGCGATCTGGGCTTTCCCGGTTTCAATTTCGCCTGGACCATGGATTCCCATCTCGCGGTCTATGCGCTGGTGATCGCCGGGGTGTGGCAATCCTCCGGCTTCGTCATGGCGATCTTCCTGGCGGCATTGCGCGGCGTGGATCAGGAGATCATCAAGGCTGCCTATCTCGACGGCGCCAGCCTGCCGCGCATTTATCTCGCCATCATCATCCCCTCGATCCGGCCCGTGTTCCTGACGGCGATCGTCGTGCTCTCCCATATCGCCATCAAGAGCTTCGATCTGGTGGTGGCGCTGACCGGCGGCGGGCCGGGCTATGCCTCGGACCTGCCCGCCACCTTCATGTATGAGATGACCTTCCGCCGCAACGAGATCGGCATCGGCGCCGCCAGCGCCATGATGATGCTGGCCGCCGTCATGGCCATCATCGTGCCCTATCTCTATTCCGAGCTTCGGGGAGAGAGGCGCGATGTCTGAAGCCTATCTCTCGGCCCAGAACCGTGACCGCAAATACTATCTGACGCGCTTTGCCCTGCATGCAGCGCTGATCCTCTTTGCCCTCTATTTCCTGCTGCCGCTGGTGGTGATGATTTCGACATCACTGAAGAGCACCGGACGAGATCCGCACCGGCTCGCTGATCTCGCTGCCCAAGCACATCACCACCGATGCCTGGATCTATGCCTGGAGCCAGGCCTGCATGGGCACCGACTGCATCGGCCTGGGCCCGCATTTCTGGAACTCGGTCAAGTTCGTCGTGCCCGCCGTGCTGATCTCGACATTCCTGGGCGCGGTCAACGGCTACGCCCTCACCAAATTCCGCTTCCCCGGCGCCAATCTGATCTTCGGCATGCTGCTGTTCGGCTGCTTCATCCCCTTCCAGGTGGTGATCCTGCCCATGGCCATCACCCTGGGAAAACTGGGCCTTGCCTCCACCACCGCGGGCCTCGTGCTGGTGCATGTGGTCTATGGCCTCTGCTTCACCACGCTGTTCTTCCGCAACTACTATGTCAGCCTGCCGGACGAGCTGATCCAGGCCGCGACCATCGATGGCGCGGGGTTCTTCTCCATCTTCTGGCGGATCGTGATGCCGCTATCGGCGCCGATCATCGTGGTGACCCTGATCTGGCAATTCACCCAGATCTGGAACGATTTCCTGTTCGGTGCCTCTTTCAGTTCCGGCGGTGCGCAGCCGATGACGGTCGCCCTCAACAACCTGGTCAACACCGATACCGGCGTGAAGCAGTACAATGTCGATATGGCGGGCGCGATCATTGCCGCCTTGCCGACGCTGGTCGTCTATGTGCTGGCGGGCAAATATTTCCTGCGCGGGCTCACCGCCGGCGCCGTCAAGGGATAGCAACATGGCAACCCTCAGCATCCGCGGCGTCAAGAAGAACTACGCCTCGCTGGAAATCCTGAAGGAAATCGACATCGAGCTCGCCGATGGCGAATTCCTGGTGCTGCTTGGGCCGAGCGGCTGCGGCAAGACCACCCTGCTCAACATCATCGCCGGGCTGATGGAGCCCAGCGCCGGCGAAATCCGCATCGGCGAGCGGGTGGTCAACAACGTCCACCCCAAGAATCGCGACATCGCCATGGTGTTCCAGTCCTACGCCCTCTATCCGAACATGAACGTGGCCAGGAACATGGAGTTCGGCCTCTCCATGCGCGGCGTGCCGAAGGCAACGCGCCAAGCGACGATCCTTCGGGTCGCAAAGCTGCTGCAGATCGAGCATCTGCTGGGCCGCAAGCCCTCGCAGCTTTCCGGCGGCCAGCGCCAGCGGGTGGCCATCGGCCGCGCTCTGGTGCGCGAGCCCAAGGTATTCCTGTTCGACGAGCCGCTATCCAATCTCGACGCCAAGCTTCGGGTCGAAACCCGCATCGAGATCAAGCGCCTGCATCAGCGCCTGGCCACCACCATCGTCTATGTGACCCATGACCAGATCGAGGCGATGACGCTCGCTTCGCGCATCGCCATCATGAAGGACGGCATGGTGCAGCAATACGCTACGCCGACGGAGATCTATGAACGGCCGGCCAATACCTATGTCGGCGGCTTTATCGGTGCCCCGCCGATGAACTTCATTCCCGGACGGCTGCAGGAGACGCAAGGCAAGCTCGCGGTGACAATCGAGGGTGGACACCAGCTGCCTTTGCGGGCGCCCTCGGCCTCGCTCGCCGCCTGGAGGGACCGCGATGTGACCCTGGGCATCCGGCCCGAAGCGTTCAGTCTCGCGGGAACAGGAGAGGCCGAGATCGAATCCGTCATCGATGTGGTCGAGCCGACCGGCGCCGATACGCTTGCCTATCTGGCGCTGGGCGATCGCACCATCGTTGCCCGCCTCAAGCCCCGGGATGTCGAGCGCGCCGGCGTCAGGCTGCGCCTGGCCGTGGATATGTCGCGCGCGAGCCTGTTCGATCCGACGACGGGAAATCGGATCGGGTAGTCCTCACCCCTTCGCCGGCAGCAATTTCTCCAACGTGGCGAGCTGGTCGGCCTCCTGATACGGCTTGTCCCAGCGGATGCGGTTGACGCGGGGAAAGCGCATGGCGATGCCGGAGCGGTGGCGGGTAGAACGCTGCAGCCCCTCGAAGGCCACTTCCAGCACCACGCCGCGCTCGACCTCGCGTACCGGGCCGAAGCGATTGACCGTGTGGTTGCGCACCCAGCGATCGAGCTCGAGCAGCTCGGCATCGGTGAAACCGAAATAGGCCTTGCCCACCGGCACCAGCTCGTCGCCGCGCCAGAGGCCGAAGGTGTAATCGGAATAAAAGGACGAGCGCTTGCCATGGCCGCGCTGGGCATACATCAGCACCGCATCCACCAGCTTGGGATCGATCTTCCATTTGTACCATTGGCCGGTCGGGCGCCCGGCGACATAGACACTGTCGGCGCGCTTCAGCATGACGCCCTCCACGCCCGGATCCGATACTGCTTCCCGCTTGGCCGCAAGCTCGTCCCAGCTTGCGAAGGGAATCAGCGGCGAGAGATCGAAACCCGGCCGCAGCGCCTTCGCAAACCAGGCTTCCAGCCGCGCGCGGCGCACGACGAAAGGCAGGCCGCGCAGATCCTCCGCACCCTCGAACAACATGTCGTAGAGCCGCACGCCGACCGGATAATCCTTCAGCATGGCGGCGCTGACCGTCTTGCGGTTCAGCCGCTGCTGCAGATCGGCGAAGAGGCCGATACCCTCTTTGCGCATGACGAGTAGCTCGCCATCCAGGGTGACGTCCCCCGGCGCGCGATCGACCACATCGGGAAACGTCGCTGTCATCTCGTCGCCTGAGCGCGAATAAAGCCGCAGCCGCGTGCCCTCGCCGACGATCTGCACCCGCGCGCCATCCCATTTCCATTCGGCCATGAAGGCGGCGGGATCCATGCCCGGCAGATCGTTCACATCGAGGGGATGAGCCAGCATGGGCGAGCGAAAGGCGGCGCGGCCGGTAGCGTCGGGGCGCGGGCCTTTACCCTCCAGCCAGGCGAAGAGCTCGCGATAGGGCGGCTCGAGCGCATGCCAGACTTCTTCCACCTCGCCCGCATCGAGATTGCCAAGTGCCGCCAGCGCGGTCTTGGCCAGCCGCGCCGAGACGCCGATGCGCAGATTTCCGGTGATGAGCTTGATGAGAGCCCAGCGCCCCGCGGGCTCCAGCCGGTCGAGCCAGCCGGCGATCAGGGCGGGCAGTTTCGCCTTCGGCGTGGCGTGGAGCGTTTCGACAATGGTGCCCAAGGTCGGCGGCTCCGTTTCATCGCTCACCTTGGTCGGCCAGATCAGGGCGACGGTCTCCGCCAGATCGCCGACATAGTCATAGGAGAGCGAGAACAGCACCGGATCGCTGCGCTCGGCCGCGAGGTTGCGCAGCACCCCGGCCTTGGCATGCTGGAAGGTCAGATCGCCGGTCATGGCGGCGAGCGCATAGCCGCGATCGGGATCGGGGGCGTTGGCGAAATAGCTGGTGAGCAGCCGCAGTTTGGCATTGCGCTGCGGCTGGTAGAACAGCTGGTCCAGCAATGCTGCGAAGCGCTTCATTCCTCGTCTTCATAGCCGATGAGCGAGAGCGCCTTGGCCTCGATGCCGAGGCCGGTTGCGTAATGCAACAGCGCTTCTTCATTGCCATGGGTGACCCAGAGCTTCGGGGCGCCCACTTCGCGGATGGTCTGGGTCAACTCGTCCCAATCGGCGTGATCGGAAATGACCAGCGGCAATTCAGCACCGCGCCTGGCGCGCGCGGGCGCGCACCGCCATCCAGCCCGAGGCCACCGCATGGATCGGCTCGCCCATGCGCCGCGACCATCGGTCGTTGATGGCGCTCGGCGGCGCCAGCACGATCTCGCCCTTCATCTCGGCGGCATCGGAATCCGTCGCGGGGCGCAGCTCGCCGAAATCGCAACCCTGCTGCTTATAGACCTCGGTCAGGCCCAGCAGCGCGCCATGCAGCCAGATCGGCCGCTCCCAGCCTTCCCGCCGTAACAGCGCGATCACCCGCTGGGTCTTGCCCAGCGCATAGGCGCCCACGAGATGGGTGCGCTCCGGGAACAGCTCGGTCGAGGCGAGCAGCCGATGGATCTCGCCGCGATCGGAAGGATGGCGGAAGATCGGCAGGCCGAATGTCGCTTCCGTGACGAAGAGGTCGCAGGGCACAACCTCGAAAGGCGGGCAGGTGGGATCGGGGCGGCGCTTGTAATCGCCGGAGACGACCACGCGGGTTCCCTGATACTCGAGCACCGCCTGGGCCGAGCCCAGGATGTGGCCCGCCGGCGCAAAGCGGACGGTCACATCGCCCAGTCTCACGGCCTCGCCATAGGCCATCGGCTGCAGGCTCTTGCCCGCCTCGCCGCCGAAGCGCGAGCGCATGATCGCGATGGTGCCGGGTGTGGCCAGTACATGATTGTTGCCCGGCCTTGCGTGATCGCCATGGCCATGGGTGACGACGGCGTAGTCGACCGCCGAGGTCGGATCGATGGTGAAATTACCTGGCTCGCAAAAGAGGCCTTTGGGCGTGCTGCGCAGCCAGGTTTCGGGATCGGGCATGGGGGTTAAATAGGCAGGCGCCCCGCGAATGGCCAGAGTGGCGTCACTCGGCGGGAAGCGGCCCACCCTCACCCTGACCCTCTCCCGCTAAGCGGGAGAGGGAAAAGTGAGGCGCCGTTGCTCCGCTCAGCCCCCCGCCATCTTCGGCAGGATGAAGATCTCCGCATTCGGCGGGATCGGCTGATAGGCGGGATCGCGATAGATCTGGCCGTTCAGCGAGACGGAGACGCCCTTCTCCAGCATCGGTTTCAGCTTGGGGTGCTGCTCGCCCAGCCGCTTCAGCATCTGCTGGAGGTTGGCCGCCTCCACCTCGAACACCGCATTGCCGCCGGCGGCATTCTTCAAGGCGCCGGCGAGGGTAACCTGGACCATCAGGTCCTCTTGCCTGCTCTCTTCTCGTTGATCGCCTTCAGCACGCGCGGCGGCGACATCGGCAGTTCCAGCAGCCTGACACCGGCCGCGGCCGAGACCGAATTGGCGATGGCTGCCAGCGGCGGCACGATCGAGGTTTCACCCACGCCACGCACGCCATAGGGGTGACCCGGATTGGGCACCTCGATGATGACCGTGTCGATCATCGGCAGGTCGGAAGCAACGGGAATACGGTAGTCGAGGAAACCGGCATTCTGCAGCCGGCCATCCTTGCCATAGATGTATTCCTCGTTGATCGCCCAGCCGATGCCCTGGGCCGCACCGCCCTGGTACTGGCCTTCGACATAGCTCGGATGGATCGCCTTGCCGGCATCCTGCACGACGGTATAGCGCACCACCATGGTGCGGCCCGTCTCGGGATCCACTTCGGAATCGACGATGTGGGTGGCGAAGCTGACGCCCGCCCCTTCCGCATTGATCTCGTGATGGCCGGCGATGGGACCGCCGGTATTGCCGGCTTCTTTCGCGATGGCCGCCAGCGACAGCGGTTCGAAATTACCGGCATTGGCGCCGGCCGGTTTGGCATGGCCGTTTTCCCAGACCACGGCTTCCACCGGAATATCCCACATCTTGGCGGCGCGCGCGCAGAGCACGCCGATGGCGTCGCGTGCGGCCGCGATGGTGGCAAGACCGCTGGAGAAGGTCACCCGGCTGCCTTCGGAGATGTCGTTGTAGCCGAGTGAAGACGTATCGGCGACGACGGCACGGACCTTGTCATAGGGAATGCCGAGTTCCTCCGCCGCCATCAGGCACATGGAAGCGCGCGAGCCGCCGATATCGGGCGTGCCCACCGCCACCGCCACGGTGCCGTCGTTATTGAGGTTCAGCGAGGTGCATGTCTGGCCGCCGAAATTGAACCAGAAGCCGCAGGCTACGCCGCGGCCCTGGCCCTTTTTCAACGGCGCCTTGTAATGCGGGTGGTTCTTGGCCGCTTCCAGCGTCTGGATCAGGCCGACCGGGCCGAAGGTCGGGCCGTAGGAGGATTTCGTGCCCTCCTTCGCCGCATTCTTCAGACGGAAGTCGATCGGATCCATGCCGATCTTCTCGGCCAGTTCCTGGATCACGCTTTCCGCCGCAAACGCCGCCATCGGCGCGCCGGGGGCGCGATAGGCTGCCTGCTTCGGCCGGTTGCAGACCACGTCGTAGCCGATGGCCATGACGTTCTCCAGGTCATAGCAGGCAAAGGTGCACATGGCGCCCATATCGACGGGCGAGCCGGCGAAGGCGCCGCCCTGGAAGCGCAGCGTGGCAAGAGCGGCGGTGATTTTGCCGTCCTTCTTCGCCCCGATCTTGACGTCGATGGAGGTGCTGGAGGTGGGTCCGGAAGCGCGGAACACTTCCTCGCGGCTCATCACCATCTTCACCGGCCGGCCGGACTTGCGCGACAGCGCGAGCGCCAGCGGCTCCAGGAACACGGTCGTCTTGCCGCCGAACCCGCCACCGATCTCCGAGGCCGTAAAGCGCAGCTTGGAGACTTCCATCCCGACGAGGGCAGCCGCGACATTGCGGAGCGCGAAATGCCCCTGGGTGCAGCCCCAGATCTCGCCCTGGCCGTCGGAGCCCATATTCGCCAGGCAAGCATGAGGCTCGATATACCCCTGATGCGTTGCCTCGGTGCGGAAGCTGCGCTCGACGATCACATCGGCCTCGGCAAAGCCCTTTTCCACATCGCCATGGCCGAATTCCGAACGGTTCACGACATTGGAGGGCTTCTTCGGCTTCGGCTCGACGCCGTTGGTGAAGATGTCGTTATGCAAGACCGGCGCGTCCGGCTTCATCGCCTCGTCGACGTCGGTCACATGAGGCAGGATCTCGTAATCGACCTTGATCAGGCTGAGGGCCTTGCGGGCGATCGAGTTGCTGACCGCGGCCACCGCGGCCACGGTATGGCCGTCATAAAGCGCCTTTTCCCGCGCCATGACATTGCGCCAGACATCGCGCAGATCGGGCGTCGGCTCCGGGAAATCGTCCTTGGTCACTATGGCCTTGACGCCGGGCAGCTTGAGCGCCGCCTTCACGTCGATGGAGCGGATGCGGGCATGGGGATGGGGGCTGCGCAGCACCTTGCCGATCAGCATGCCGGGCATGGTCGCATCCGCACCGAAACGGGCGCGGCCGGTGACTTTGTCCAACCCATCGGGCCGCGCCGGACGCGTGCCGATGACTTTGAACTTGCGGGCTTCGGTCGTTGAATTGTCCAGAGGCATATCAGGCTCCTCGCATTTCTTCGGCGGCGGCCATCACCGCGCGGATGATTTTGTCGTAGCCGGTGCAACGGCAGAGATTGCCGGCAAGCCAGAAGCGCACCTCATGCTCGGTCGGCTTCTTGTTCTTTTTCAGCAACTCGCGCGCGGCCATCAGCACGCCAGGCGTACAGATACCGCATTGCAGGGCTGCATGGTCGATGAACTTCTGCTGCAGGGGATGCAGCGTGTCGCCCTTGGCCATCCCCTCGATGGTCTCGACCGAGCGGCCTTCGGCTTCCGCACCCAGCACGAGGCAGGAGCAGACGAGCCGCCCGTCGAGCACGACGCTGCAGGCCCCGCAATCGCCGGAGCCGCAGCCTTCCTTGCTGCCGGTCAGGCCGAGGCGGTCACGCAACACATCGAGCAGCGTCTCATCGCCTTCGCAGACATATTCGACCGGGTCGCCATTGATCTTCGTGGAAACGTGAATCTGGTCCATCACTTACCCCTTGCGCGCTTCAGCGCGATTTCAGCAGCGCGGCGCGCCAGCACGCCCGCCACTTCGATACGGAATTCAATCGTGCCGCGCTTGTCGTCGATGGGACGGCAGGCCTTGGAGCAGGCGGCGGCGAGGTTCGCCAGCGCCCTGGCATCGACCTTGGTGCCGATGAGGGCCTTGGCGCCGTCCTCCACCAGCAGCACCGTTGGCGCTACCGCACCCAGGCCCACGCGCGCCGCGGTGCATACACCCTTGGCATCGAGCGTCAGGCTGACGCCCACGCCGACCACGGCGATATCCATTTCGCTGCGCGGAATGAATCGCAGATAGGCGTCACCCGAACGCGGCGGACGCTTGGGCAAAAATACCGATTCAATCAACTCGCCCTTGCCCAGCGAGGTCTTGCCCGGGGAGACCGCGATCTTTTCCACCGCCACGTCGCGCTTGCCCTTGGGGCCGACCACGCGGACCTTGGCAGCAGCGGCCACCAGCGCCGGCACGCTGTCGGCGGCGGGCGAGGCATTGCAGAGATTGCCCACCATGGTGGCGCGGCCCTGAACCTGGGTAGAACCGATCAGGCGTGCGGCCTCGACCACGCCAGGCCAAGCCTTGACCAGCGCCTTGTCCTCGCCGAGTGCAATACCGGGGACGGCAGCACCGACGCGAAAGCCGGCGGCTTCCTTTTTGATCGCCCGCATGCCGGCGATGCGCTTCACATCGACCACGAGTTCCGGTGCTGCGCGCCCGGAGCGCAGCTGCACCAGCAGATCCGTGCCCCCGGCAAGCACGCGGGCCTTGGCCCCGCCGCTGGCCAGAAGCTTCACCGCCGCCTGGACGGTACTCGGCGCTTCATATCGCATAGAAATATTCCCACATTGGTTTCAGCTCGAACGAGCCGGCCGCAGTCTAGGTCGAGGGGTTGTAGCCGGGCAACGATAACGCCCTCCTTTTATCCGGCGAGACCGATTTATCTTGAGAGCCATTTACTAAAGAGACTGGCCTCCGTCTGTGACAATCGTCTGACCGGTGATCCAGCTGGCCAAGGGCGAGGCCAGGAACAACACGGCATGGGCGACTTCCTCGGGAAGACCATGACGGCTGAAGGGTATTGCGTCCTTCACCCTGTCATACATTGCCCGGTCGTTCTTTTTGATCTTGTCCCAGTAACCATCGGCAAATTCGATGGAACCTGGCGCCACGCAATTCACGCGAATGCCCTTCGGCGCCAGGAGCATGGCCTGGGTGGTGGTGAACTGGAAGAGGGCCGCCTTCACCGCGCCATAGGGCGGATCGGAGACGCAGGCATCCAAACCCGAGATCGATGAGATATTGACGATGGATCCCCCCTTCGACTTCTCGATGAAGGGCTGAGCCGCACGCGAGGCGCGCGCCGTCGCCATCAGGTCGATGGCAATACAGGCGGCCCAGTTGTCCTCCTCCTCGCTCGTGCCATAGCCCGAGGCGTTGTTGACCAGGATATCGATACCGCCCAGGGCCTTCGCCGCCTCGCCGATATAGCGGGCGATCGCCGCCCCATCGGCAAGGTCGCATTGTCCCGCATGGCAACGCTGGCCATGGGCCTCGATCTCCTTCTTCGCCGTGGCCAAGCCCTTTTCGCCGCGCGCGCAGATGGAGACATCCGCGCCGGCCTTGGCAAATTCCAGCGCGATGGAGCGGCCGATGCCGCGGCTGCCGCCGGTTACGACCGCATGCCGGCCCCTGAAATCGAAGGCCATGGCTCAGCCCTCGCGCTTCTTTGAGTCGGCGCCGAAGAATCCGTCGATCTCGCCGAACGGCATGATCGAGGCGAAGCCATCGAACGAGCCCGTCGAGGCAATCTCCTTCGCCGTATTCATGAAGCCGGTCCAGGCGGCCCGCGCCAGCGCCCCGCCGGTGCTGATGCGCCGCACGCCCAGGCCGGCGATCTCGCCGACATTCAAGCCGGCGGAGCCGACCAGGAGATTGACCGGCTTGGGCGCCACCGCCTTGACGATAGCTGCGATCTGGTCGCGGTTGCGTGGGCCCGGCGCATAGAGGCAATCGGCACCCGCCGCGGCATAGGCCTGCAAGCGCTTGATCGATTCATTCAGGGGATCGGGATGGCCGACCAGAAAACATTCGGCCCGCGCGGTCAGCAACACGCCGGAACCGGAGCGATCGATGGCCTGGCGCGCTGCCTTGATGCGCTCGACCGCCAGCGCCAGATCGTAGAGCGGCTTGTCGGCGCGGCCGGTGGAATCCTCGATGGAAAGACCGGCAATGCCGGTCTCGATCGCCTTTGTCACATTGGCCGCCACGCCGGCCGCATCGTCGGCGAAGCCATGTTCGAAATCCGCATTCAGCGGGATGTCGGCAGCCGCGGCGAGCTCGCGCAAATGCGCCAGCATGCCTTCCAGGCCGACACCGTTATCGCCAAGCCCCAGTACCCAGGCGGCACCGGAGCTGGTGGTCGCCAGCGCCTTGAAGCCCAGATGCTGGAGATAGCGGGCGGAGCCTATGTCCCAGGGATTGGGGATGACGAAGCAGCCGGATTCATGCAGGCGGCGAAACTCGGCGCGCTTGGCGCTAATGGATGTGCTCACGGCTCGTAATCCTTCCGTCATTTAGAACTGCGAAATTTGCTGTCGCGGATGCATGATCTTGGCAGCTTCGTCCAAAGCGAGCCAGCCGCGGGGGCGGGTGGCAGCCATGCCGAGCAGTCACGGCGGGGCATCGCGGCCCGGCGCGATCCGGCCTATGATCCGATGCGACAAACATCCCGGATCCAGATCCGGCCGCTGTCGAGGGGGGCGAAGATGACAACAACCACTGTCGATCATGCCGGCGATAATTCTCGCGACACTTCGCACGATGATTCCCGTGGCCAGGGGTGGGTGCTTGCCGCCTTGGTCGCCATCCTGCTGGGTGGGCTACCCGTCGCTGTCTGGCTCGACCTGCGCAACCTGTCCGAAGACCTGCTGCATCGCCAGGCAAGCGACATGAACTCGCTGATCACCAGCGTCCGCGGTTTCTACGCCAAGGATGTGGTGGGCCGCGTGCTGGCATCGCCCGGTGTGGCAACCCAGGTCGTCCATAACTACCAGGACATTCCCGGCGCCATTCCGATTCCTGCGACCCTGTCGCTGGAGCTGGGCAAGGTCATCAGCGAGCAGCAGTCGAACATCGCCTATCGCTTCATCTCGGATTACCCCTTCAAGGGCCGGGCGCCGCACCCGATGGACGATTTCGAGCAGATGTCGCTGACGAGCCTGCGGGGCGATCCCAAACTGCGGCCGACCCAGGTCTCATGGTCATTGTTCACCGATCAGGTGCGGCTGGTGACACCCATCATCATGGGCCAGGCCTGCGTCACCTGTCACAACGCCAATCCCGACAGCCCCAAGCACGACTGGAAGGTGGGTGATGTGCGCGGCATCCAGGAAGTCACCATCACCCAGCCCATCGCAACCAATATCGGTTCGTTCAAGTTCCTGATTCTCTACTTCCTGCTGGCAACGGCGGCCTGCGTCACCTTCATCATCCTGCAGCGCCGGCAGGCAGCCTTCATCGCCGCCATCAACCGCAAGCTGGCCAGCGCCAATGAATTTCTCGCCGCGGTATCCGCGAAGATCTCGCACTACCTCTCGCCGCAGATCTACAAGAGCATCTTCAGCGGCCAGCGCGACGTGACGATCCATACCGAGCGCAAGAAGCTCACCATCTTCTTCTCCGACATCAAGGATTTCACCGCGACGACGGAACGCCTGCAGCCCGAGCAGATCACCGCACTGCTGAACGAATACTTCACCGAGATGTCGGCGATCGCCCTCGAACATGGCGGCACCATCGACAAGTTCATCGGCGATGCGATCGTCATCTTCTTCGGTGATCCGGAAACCAAGGGGCCGGTGGAAGATGCCAAGGCCTGCCTGCGCATGGCCGTTGCCATGCAGCGCCGGGTGGCGGAGCTGAACGCCAAATGGCGCCGCGAAGGGGTGGAAGAACCCTTCCGGGTGCGCATGGGCATCAATACTGGCATCTGCAATGTCGGCAATTTCGGCAGCACCGACCGCATGGACTATACGATCATCGGCGGCGAAGCGAATTTGGCCGCGCGCCTGCAATCCATCGCCGAACCCGGGCACATTGTCGTCAGCTATGAAACTTATGCGCTGGTGCGCGACATCGTCGCCGCCGATGCGCTGGCGCCGATCACCATGAAAGGCATCAGCCGCGAGGTGATTCCCTATGCCGTCAGCGGCCTGCTCGATGAGTCAGGCAGCATCCGTCATATCTTCAGCGAGCACAGCACGGGCATGGATTTCTATCTCGATCCCCGGGCGGTCGATGCGCAGGCCGCCGAGCGCATCCGCACCGTGCTGCGCAAGGCGCTGGCGGCGCTGGAGACCCCGCAGCCGGCGAGCAAGGCAACTTAGCGCGCCCGCATTACGCTCGGCCGTCATGCCCGGCCTTGAGCCGGGCATCCACGCCTTTCCGGCCACCCAAAGGAAAAAAGCCGTGGATGCCCGCTTTCGCGGGCATGACGATTAATGTTTGATACCACCATGGAATTCCGCGCCGCCAAAACAAACGACCTCCCCGCCATCGTCAAACTGCTGGCCGACGATCCACTGGGTGCCAAGCGCGAGCGCGCGGAGGATCCCCTGCCGCGCGAATATCGCGACGCCTTTGCCGCCATCGAACGGCAGGCGGGCAACATCGTCATCGTCGCGGTCGATAACGGCGTGCTCGTCGGTTGCCTTCAGCTCACTCTCATTCCCGGCCTCTCGCGCCTCGGCATGCTGCGCGCCCAGATCGAAAGCGTGCGGGTGGCTGAGAGCCATCGAAGCCAGGGACTGGGCGAGGCACTATTCCGTCACGCCATCGACCGCGCGCGAGATGCGGGCTGCGGCCTGGTGCAATTGACGACCGATCGCAGCCGCCCCGATGCGCTGCGCTTTTACGAGCGGCTGGGGTTCGAGGCGAGCCATCTCGGCATGAAGCTCGACCTCACCAAGGCGAAGGCGAAGAGCGCCTGATGGCGACGATCCGGCACGACGCCATCGATGTGGTGGTGGTGGGCGCGGGCTTCGGGGGTGCTGCTTTTTGCCGCCGCCTGGCACAGCGGGCGCCGAAATTGCGTATCGCCTGCCTGGAGCGCGGCGGCTGGGTCGATCCGGCGGCGATGCCGGCCAATGGGACGCGCTGGCAGCGCACGGCCCTGGGCTCGCACGCCACATGGCCCAACCTGCGGCTCAAGTCCGGAATACGCACCGCCTCGGCCGATTACGCCATCGACGATACGAACTCGGCGATCAAGCCCCTGATGTGGAACGGGGTGGGCGGTTCCACCATCAACTGGGCCGCGCATTTCCCACGGCTGCATCCTTCCGATTTCCGCACCCGCAGCCTCGATGGCGTGGGTGAGGATTGGCCCTTCGGCTATTTCGACCTCGAGCCCTTCTACGATCAGAACGATATCGAGACAGGGGTCTCTGGCCTTGCCGGCGATCCCGCCTATCCGCCGAAGCCAGAGCGCCCCATGCCGCCGATCCCGCTTGGCCGGCTCGGCATGACGGCGGCGCGCGGCTTCGATGAGCTGGGCTGGCATTGGTGGCCGGTGGATGCGGCGGTCAACTCGGTTGCCTATGACGGGCGCGCCGCCTGCAATCATTGCGGCCCCTGCCTGATCGGCTGCGTCAACCGCGCCAAATCCTCGACCGATGCCACCTATTGGCCCAAGGCGATCGCCGCCGGCGTCGAGCTGCGCAGCAACTGCATCGTGCAGCAGGTGGTGATCGAGGCCGGCCGCGCCACCGGCGTTACCTATCGCGATGCGCAAGGCAGCGAGCATTGGCAACCGGCGTCCTATGTCGTGGTCGCGGGCAATGGGATCGGCACGGCAAGACTGCTGCTCACCTCCGGCGTCGACAGCCCGGCGCTGGGCCGCAACCTGATGTTCCATCCGGCCGCCTATCTGCGCGGCATGTTCAGGGAAGAACTCGACGGGCCGGTGGGGCCGGTCGGCTGTGCCATCTATTCCCACGAGTTCTACGAGACCGACGCCGCGCGCGGCTTCAAGCGCGGCATCCATCTGCAGGTGACGCGCGAGAACGCGTTGCTGACCCAGGCCATGCGCCTCCAGCCCAATTGGGGGCGGGAAGCTCGCGACAAACTGCGCGAGGAATTCCAGCACTCCATCGTCGTGCTGGTGCAGTCGGAAGACATGCCCGAGGCCCATAACCGGGTGAGCCTGACCAGCGAGACGGATAGCGATGGCCTGCCCGGCGTACGCCTTGACTACGCTGTGTCGCCCGAATGCCGCCGCAGCCTCGATTTCGGCATGGCGCGTGGCGAAGAGATGCTACGCGCGGCCGGCGCCTGGCGCATCGAGCGGCTGCCGCTGGCGCCCATGACCGGTTGGCATCTGCTTGGCACTGCGCGGATGGGCCGCGATCCGGCAACCTCGGTCACCGACGAACAGGGACGCTGCCACGCAGCCGCCAATCTGCTGGTCGCCGATGGCAGCCTGTTCACCACGGTCGGCGCGGTTAATCCGGGCTCCACCATCGGCGCGCTGGGATTGAAGATCGCCGATGATCTGGCGCGAGAGATTGCATAAGCGACATCGCATGAGCCAGGTTCTGCATCGCGCGATTCTCGACACGTTATTGCCAGGCGGCGCCGGGCTGCCCGGCGCTCACGCCGCCGGCATCGATCCGGCCGCCTATGCGAGGCTCTGCTCGCGCCCATCGTTGCGGTGATCATGGCCAAGGCCGGCGGTGAGCAGGCTTTCATCGCCGGCGATGAAGGCGCAACGCATCGCCCTGCTGCAATCGGCGCAACAGGAATTGCCCGATGCTTTCGCTAGCCTGCTCGCTGCGTTGCTGCCCGATTATTACGAATCGCCGGTGGTCTTGCAGGCCTTCGGATGGTCCGCCCGCCCGCCGCAGCCTCTGGGCCATTCCATCCCCACGATGGATGCTGCGACGGGCGCGCGGCTGGAAAAGGTCAGGCTTCGCTGCAAACTCTGGCGCGACGAAGCCTGACCCTGTTCGACAATCCTGTGCTCGCCGTCCGCCGGTGCCCCTTCCCCAAGTCATCGGACCGCTGGCAAGCGCTAGGCTGTCGCCGCCTCGACCTTGCGCGTGGCCTCGCGCAGCGCCGAGACAAGACGGTTCTGCCCGCGGGCAAGCTGGGTCAGCGCAAAACCCTGCTGTGCATCGTCGAGATCGGCCAGTTCGCCAGCGCTCGAGAGCGTCGGCAGTGGCGGTATCGTCAGCGCCGGATCGTGCTTGAAGCGCGCTTCGCGGGTGAAGTTGATCGGGACCAGGATGCGGGCAAGGCGCAGGATGACGTCATTGGCCGAGGCCGGTGAAACCTTGCCGGTTTCGATGCCGTCATGGAATGCCTCCAGCCGCTTCACCAGCGCTTCGGCTGCGCGTTTGGCCGGCGATAGATCGAAGCGGTTGCCGGCCTTGCCCTGGTAGCCATCGATGGTGGCGACGAATTCGCGGGCCGCCAGGCGCCAGTCGAAAGGCAGCACCCTGGCATTGGCATTGCGGTAGACCGAGAGCAGATAGACCTTGATGTCGCGCAGCAGATTGTCGCGGTCGGCGATTTCCAGCGTGTCGTTCTCGGTATGCCAGGCGATGTTGCCCCCGCAGCCGCCGACATCGTAATAGCCCATCTCCTTCTGCTTCTCCGGCGTCATGGTCGATGACAGCATGTAGTAGCTGGAGATGCCGATATTGTTGAAGGAGTAGTCGCCGGCGCGGCTGGCGCGATCGGTCTGCACGCTCTTGCCCGCCGCATCGCGGATGGCATCGGCGATGAAGGCCGTCGTCTCCGGCATGCAGTCGAGATGGATGAACTCGCTGGCCCAGCGGCAGCCGGGGCTGTCGCAATCTACCTGGGCGACGCAATTTTCCTCGAGGTCGATGGCGAATTCATCGGCAAACCAGGTCGAGCCGGCATAGCGGCCGGTGGAATGCCCGGGCCACCAGGCAATGCGCACGCTGCGCTTCAGCTGGCTGCGGTGCAGCCACAGCACGCGGGCGATCTCGAGCAAGGCCGCATCGCCGACCGCATTGTCGCCGACGCCGACATCCCAGCTGTCGAGATGGCCATGGAGCAGCACGAATTTCTCCGGCTCGTCACTACCCTTGATCTCGACCACCGGCAGCTTGTTGTTCGGGAACCAGCCTTCTTCCAGTTCGGCCACGATCGTCGCCTTGCCGCCCTGCTTGGCCAGTTCGATCAGCGCCTTGCCGTCGGCGTTGTTCACCGCCACGGCGGGGATCTTCGCCTTGCGGTCGAGATCGCCCAGCTCCGGCGCGCCCCAGATGCTGGCGCAGGTTCCCCAATGGATATCGGCGCCGTGATTGACGGCAATCACGCCGATGGCGCCTATGCCCTGGAACTGCGAGACGATGCCGGGGCTGGCGAAGCCTTCCGATATGACGATCTTGCCCCGCACCCGCGCGCTGTGGTCGACCTTTTTGTCGAGCTTCATGTCGAAGACATTGTCGATATCGGCCGACTTCTTGGCCGGGATATAGACCAGCTCGCCTGACAGGCCCTGAGGCGCCGGCTTGCTAAAGGAAGGCGGCTTGGCCCGATAGCTTTTGCCGCCCGCTTCCACCCGCGCCTTGCCCGGCAGGCTGAGATAAAGCGCCGGCTCATGGACCGTGACGGGGATGCCGAAAGACTTCAGGCGCCCGACCAGGTGATCCATCGCCCGATTGACGTCATCGGGATGCTCGCGCACCCAGGTCGAGAAAGTCTCGACCAGCTTCCAGGGCTCATCGATGGAGACGCTATCCAGCAGCTTCCGTTCATCGGCCGTGATCATCCGCCCGCTCCTCGGTGTTTTACTGTTGTTTTAATAGTAGAAACAATGTTTCTATAGATACGAATAGCAGAACGCCGCGGCCCTCACAAGCCGCGGCGTCCGCTTCGTCTAAATCAGCGCGGGCGAGCTTACTTGCGGACGCGTCCTGCCAGTGGCGAGCCGCCGAGCTGGCGCGACATGCGGCCGGCGAAATCCCTGACCAGCGTCAGATGATGTTCGCTTGCCTGCTTGCTCAGCCGGCTGAGGGCGCCGGCGATGCTGAGGGCCGCCACCACTTCGCCGGCATGGCCGTGGACGGGGGCAGCGATGGAGAAGCCGGCCTCGTCCACGTCGCCACGGGCGATGTGATAGCCATCGCGGCGCACCTGCTCCAGGCGCTGGCGCAGGCGAACGGGGTCGGTCAGCGTCAGCGGCGTATACATCTTCAATTCGCCATGCAGCAGCGTCTCCTGGAGTTCCGGCGGCGCGAAGGCGAGCAGCACGGTGGAGGACCCGCCGGCATGCAGCAGGTTGCTGCGGCCGATCTCGGCAAACATGCGCACCGCATGGGGTGAAGGCCGCGTGGCGACGCAAATCGTGCTGAGCCCCGTACGCACGAACAGGTTCACATCCTCGCGGCAAAGCCGCGCCAGCTCGTCCATCAAATTCTTGGTGGCGCGCACGATGACGCTGTTGTGCTCCACCATCTCGCCCAGATGCAGCACGCGATAACCCAAGGCGCTGGTGCGCCGCTCCGGATCGCGGATCACATAGCCGCGCCGCTCCAGCGTATAGAGCAGGCGAAAGGCCAGCGCCTTGCTGACTCCCATGCGGCTACCGATCTCGGTGACGCCGAGATCCGATTCATCGGCCAGCATCTCCAGCAGCACCAGCGCGCGATCGACCGCCTCGATGACATAGCGATCGCGCGGCGCCGCCGGGCCTGTGCCTTTCGGTCTTTTGCTCATGCTCTACCCTCCCCTTTTCCCATCAGTCTATGCCCGGCGCGGCGAACGCCCTTGCACGGGGCAGCATTTGATGTTTCACTTTAAAAACAAACACTGTTTTGATAGAGAAAACAAGTAAAATCGCCGCCGGATCGACAAATTGCGATCCGATCAGGCCCGCGGCGGCCAGGCGCAGGGACAAACCGTGGGGAAACACATGAAGACTTTCAGGATCGGAATTCTGCTCGCAGGGCTGATGGCGGGCTTGTTCGCCGCCTCGGCCGCTTTTGCCGCCGGCGATGCCATTCGCCAGCTCGTCATCTTCAGCCGCCCGCAGGCGGCCAATCCGCAGGAATATCAGTCGATCCAGCTGATGGCGCAGGAATGGCGCAAGCTGGGTCTCGACATCAAGATCCAGGTCATGCCCTGGGAACAGATGTCGGATCTGGTCTGGTCGCAGCGCGATAAATGGGACATGACCGGCTGGCAGATGGCCGGCCGCCCGGAACGCGCCGATCCGGACGAGCTGATCTTTAACCTGTTCGATTCCAGCACGGCGGCCGATGGCTATAACTTCGTCGGCTACAACAACCCGGCCTATGACCAGGTCGCAACCGCGCAGCGCGCCGAAACCGATCCCGACAAGCGCAAGGCGCTGGTGTTCCAGGCCCAGGAGATCATCGCCAATGACCAGCCCATCATCAACCTGGTCCATCAGCGGCTGATCTATGCCTTCAACAAATCGGTCTGGGACGAGAGTTCCGTCACCGACATGTCGGGCATCGGCATCAAGAATTTCTGGACCTTCATCGGCATGAAGCCGCTGGGCAGCCAGAAGGACATTATCCTGAACGCCGCCGACAACGTGACGGCGATCAATCCCCTTTATATCAGCGGCCCGGTCGACAGCTGGATCACCGAGCTGGTCTGGGATCGCCTGCTGCGCGTGGGACCCGATGCCCTGCCGAAACCCTGGGCGGCCGAAAGCTACAAATGGATCGATCCCACCACCATCGACGTGACGGTCCGTTCCGACCTGAAGTGGCATGACGGTTCGCCCGTCACCCTGGACGATGTGATCTATTCCTTCACCGCGCCCCAGGGCGACAAGGCGCCGATGTACACGCCCTTCGTCTCCAACATCGCCAGCATCGACAAGACCGGCGAGCACAGCCTGCGCTTCAAACTGAAGAAGCCTTCGGCTGCCTTCCTGACCTCCACACTCGCCAAGGTCAACATCATCCCCAAGAAGGTGTGGGAAGCGAAGATTGCAGCCTTGGCCGGCAAACCCGACACGGCGGAATCCATCCAGGAAGAAATGCCGATGGGATCGGGCCCGTACAAATTCGTGCGCTGGTCGAAGAACGAGGAAGTGGTGCTGGAAGCCAATCCGGACCATTTCTCAGCCCCCCATGCCGGGCGCTGGATCCTGCGCAACGTGCCCAACGCCGAAGCAGCCTTGGGCATGCTGAAATCGGGCGAGATCAACTTCCTCTCCGACTACAGCGGCGATCCCAAGGTGCTGGAGCAGATGGCCGCGGCCACGCCGAGCCTGAAGGTGGTGACCACCATCGATCTCGGCTTCCGCTTCATCGGGCTGAACGAGCGCCGCGGGCCTTTCGACGACGCGGCCTTCCGGCGGGCATTGTCGACGGCGGTGGACCGCCGGCTGATCGTGGGCGCGGCCTTCAAGGGCTATGCCGTGCCGGCGAACTCGGTCATCTCGCCGGTTATCACCTTCTGGCACGACCCGGCCGTCGACAACATGGAGACGGGCCTCGACAAGGCCAAGGCCATCCTCAAGGATGCCGGCTACACCCTCGTGGGCGGCAAGCTTCACTATCCTGACGGCAAGAAGGAAATGGTGAAGTAATACCGGACACGCGTGAACGGCAGACCAACAGCGAGGCGGCCGGCGCAGAGCAATGCGCAGCGTGAAGCTCATCGCCGCGAAAGCGGGACAGTTGCTCATCGTCCTTTGGGCGGTGGCAACTGTCCTGTTTCTTATCTTCCGCCTGATGCCGGGCAATCCGCTGGCCGCCTTCATCGACCCCAGCTTTACCCAGGAGCAGCAGATCGCGCTAATGGCCGAGTTCGGTCTCGATAAGCCGCTCTTCCAGCAATACCTGATCTACCTCGTCAACCTCCTCCATCTCGATTTCGGCGTCAGCTTTTTCTATCACTCGCCGGTATCGGATCTGGTGTTCGCGGTATTTCCCAATACTCTGCTGCTGACTTTCTCGGCGCTGATCCTGGCCTATGTGGTGGGCATCCTGCTGGGAGCGTTGGTGGCGCGCCAGCGCGGCACCTGGATCGAGGCCACCGTGCTGCCCATCGTGCTGGTGCTGCGTGCCGCCCCGGAATTCTGGGTCGGCATGATCCTGCTGGCCATCTTCAGTTTTTCGCTGGGCTGGTTTCCTGCCGGCGGCGCTACGTCCGCAGGCGCGGAGTTCACCGGCCTGTTCGGCCGCCTCTTCACCCTCGATTTCCTGGCGCATCTGTTTCTGCCGGCGCTGACCCTGGCGCTTTATCTGCTGGGCCTGCCGCTGCTGCTGATGCGCTCCACCATGCTGGAGGTGTTGGACGAGGATTTCGTCACCATGGCGCGCATGAAAGGATTTCCGGAATCGACCGTTGTGCTGCGCCATGCGGCGCGCAACGCGCTTTTGCCGGTGGCGACCGCCTTTGCGCTTGGCATCGGCTATTCCATCGGCGGCAATGTGGTGATCGAGACCGTCTTTTCCTGGCCCGGACTCGGCCGGCTTCTGGTGAGAGCGGTGCAGGGCCACGACTATCCCCTGGCCCAGGGCGCCTTCCTGCTGATCGCCTTCGTCATGATCCTGATGAATGCCGCGGCCGATCTGATCTATCGCCTGCTCGATCCCAGGGTCGCCCATGCCGGCTGACTTTCCCGCACCAGCATCGGCAACGCTCGCCGTGGAACCCGGCCGGCTCAGCCGGCTTGCAGGCTTGCTGCCGCTTCGCGATCCCTTTGCGCTTGCCGGCATTGCGATCTACGTCGTGTTTATCATGGTGGCGATCTTCGCTGGCCAGATCGCCAATCACGATCCAACCCAGATCTTCTACGACGCCAACTTCACCCTTGCCGCCGACCTGCCGCCGGGCGGCGACTACATTTTGGGCACCACCAGCCTCGGCCGCGATGTGTTCTCGCAGCTCATCTATGGCTCGCGCAGCGCCTTGCTCGTGGGCCTCACCGCAGCATTCATGGTGGTCGGCATCGGCAGTGTCATCGGCCTGGTTGCAGGCTATTTCGGCGGCATCACCGATACAGTGCTGATGCGCCTGACCGACATTGCCTTCGGCATTCCCTTCTTGCCCTTCGTCATCGTGCTCTCGGCCTTCCTGGAGCCCAGCCTGTGGAATGTCGTGCTCGCCATGGCGCTGGTGCTATGGCGCGATACGGCGCGCGTCATCCGCTCCCAGGTCCTGACCCTGCGCACCCGCGGCTTCGTCGAGGCAGCAAGAGTCACCGGCTCCGGCCATATGCGGATCCTGTTCACCCATATCGCGCCCAATATCCTGCCGCTGGCGATCCTCTACGGCTCGATCGCCATCGGCTGGGCGATCCTGACCGAGGCCAGCGTCAGCTTTCTCGGCTTCGGCGATTCCTCGACCATCTCCTGGGGCTACATGCTGCAGGATGCCTATGCCTCCCAGGCGCTTTCCAATGGCAGCTTCCACTGGTTCGTGCCGCCGGGAATCGCCATCGTCCTCGTCGTCGCCGCTGGCTTCTTCATCGGCCGCGGCTATGAGGAAGTCCTGTTCCCCAAATTGAAGGAATAGGCCCCTGCTTCTCCAGGTCCGCGATCTCCAGGTCGAATTCCGCACGCCAAAGGGGCCGTTGCGCGCCGTCGATGGCGCCAGCTTTTCGGTACCCGACGGCTCCATCACGGCGGTCGTGGGCGAATCCGGCTGTGGCAAAACCACGCTCGGCCGTGCGCTCATGGGCGTCATGGCCAAGACCGCGCGTATTGCCGGCGGCGAAATCGTCTTTGCCGGCCGCGACATTGTCAAACTGCCGGCAAGCGAGCGCCGCGCGCTGCGCTGGCGCGACATTGCCTTCATTCCCCAAAGCGCCATGAGCTCTCTCGATCCCGTCTATCGCATCGGGACCCAGCTGAGCCATATCCTGGTGGAGCGCGGCGGTCTTTCACGCGCAGCAGCGCGCCGTCGATCCCAGGAACTGTTCGCCATGATCGGCATCGATGGCGGCAGGCTTGCCGATTTTCCCCATCAATTCTCCGGGGGCATGCGCCAGCGGGTTGCTATCGCCATGGCGCTCGCGCTCGAGCCCCGCCTCATCATCGCCGATGAGCCGGTCACTGCGCTGGATGTGATCGTCCAGCGCCAGATCCTTGATGTGCTGCGCGGCTTGCGAGAGCGGCTCGATATCTCGGTCATCCTCATCACCCATGACATCAGCGTGGTCGCCTATGCCTGCGATCGCATGGCGGTGATGTATGCCGGCCGGATCGTCGAGGAAGGCCCGGTGGGCGCGGTGCTGCAGGCGCCGGCACACCCCTACACCATGGGCCTCGCCAACGCCTTTCCCGATCTGCGTGGCACCCGCGATGCGCTGATTCCCATCTACGGCGAGCCGCCGGATCTGCTTCACCCGCCCGCCGGCTGCCGCTTTCGCCCACGCTGCCCCTTCGTGCTGCCGGTCTGCGCGCGCGATGTCGCAACCACGCCGACGGCCCCCGATCATGACGTCGCCTGCTGGCGTCATGACGAGGCGCTGGTGCTGCGCGAGCGCGCGCGCGAGCTGGCGACATGGGAAATCCGGGCTGGGGAGAGGCGGGCATGAGTACCGCGCCAGCGCCGCTGATCGCGGTCGATGGGTTGACCAAGCATTATCGCGCCGGCAGCGGCCTGCTGGCGGCGATGGCGAAGGATGGCCCGCTGGTCCGCGCCGTGGACGGCATCAGCTTTTCCCTGAATCGGGGCGAGAGCGTCGGCCTGCTGGGCGAATCCGGCTGCGGCAAGACCACCACCGGCCGGCTGCTGCTGAAGTTGACCGAGCCTTCGGCCGGGACGATCGCTTATGAAGGCCAGCCGCTATCGGCCCTGGCCGGCCCGGCGCTGCGGACATTCCGCCGTCACGCGCAACTGATCTTCCAGAACCCTTTCGATGCGCTGAATCCGCGCTTCACCATCGCCCGCTGCCTGAACGAGCCGCTGATCAATGCCGGCGTGCCGCGCCGCGAGCGTGCCGCCTTTATCGAGCGTGCCCTCGACCTGGCACGGCTTTCACGCGGCCATGAGCTGCTGCAGCGCCACCCCCATCAGCTCTCCGGCGGCCAGCTGCAGCGCGTCGTGATCGCCCGCGCCTTGATCCTGTCGCCCGAATTCATCGTCGCCGACGAGCCGGTCTCGATGCTCGATGTCAGCGTGCGCGCCGGGATTCTGAATCTGCTGCGCGATATCAGCCGCGATCTGGCACTGACCGCCGTCTATATCTCTCACGATCTTTCGCTGGTGCGTTATCTCTGCGAGCGCACCATCGTCATGTATCTCGGCCGCATCGTCGAAGACGCGCCGACCGCGGCATTGATCGATAGACCGCTGCATCCCTATACCCAGGCGCTGGTCGCCGCGGTGCCGACGCCCGATCCCAACCAAAGCCGGGCGCCGCTGCCCATCGGGGCGACACCGCCCGATGCGCGCCACCCCACCATCGGCTGCCGCTTCGCCGACCGCTGTCCCAAGGTCATGGAGAAATGCCGCCGGATCGATCCGCCGGCCTTCATGGCCGAGGGACGCAGCGTCGCCTGCCACCTCTATGGCGACGTGGCTTAGCGGAGGCACTAACGATCGATACGCGTCGACAGGATGATCGCGGTGTTGGTGCGCTCCACCCCCTCCAGGGCGCCGATGCGGTCGATAACGCGATCCATCTCCGCCACGCTCTCGCTCACCACGATGGCGACCATGTCGAAGGTGCCACTGACCGAATGCAGCGTGCGCACCTCTGGGATCTTGCGCAGCGCCCCTTCGAGACCGGGCGCCAGTTTGGGTGCCGCGGTAATCATGACATGGGCGCGGATGGCCTGGCGGTCCTGCTCGCTATCGCCGCGGATGGTGTAGCCGGCGATGATTCGCGAGCGCTCCAGCCGCTCCATCCGGGCCTGCAGGGTGGTGCGCGAAATGCCCGCCCGGCGCGCCAGCTCCACAGCGGGCGCCCGTGCGTTTTCGCGCAACAGGGCCAGGATCTTGCGGTCGGTGTCGTCGATCTGCATTTCGCCTGATTTTATCTCTGATTTGTCCAATTCTCCACCCGAAAATGACCAGTTTGCTTATGCAAATTGACTGGCCGTTACCCCATATTGGGTTTGATAAGAGCGCGGCCAGCAGGAGGTCACCATGAAAGACATCGTCGTCATCGGCGCCGGCAAAATCGGCTCCACCATCGCCGGCATGCTGGCGGAAAGCGGCGATTACCGCGTGACCATCGCCGACCGCGATCAGTCCCAGCTCGACCAGCTGCATCTCGATCCCGTGGTCGCTCGTGCCCGCTTCGATGCGGAGGATGCTTCCCACCTGCCGGGCCTGCTCAAGGGCAAGTTCGCGGTGCTGAGTGCTGCCCCCTTCCAGCTCACCACCCGCATCGCCGACGCGGCGCTGGCGGCCAGCACCCACTATCTCGACCTGACCGAAGATGTGGCGAGCACGCGCCATGTGACGAAACTCGCTGCGGAGTCTCGATCGAGCCTTCATTCCGCAATGCGGCCTGGCGCCGGGCTTCATCACCATCGTCGCCCATGACATGGCGCGGCGCTTCGAGAGCCTGCATGAGCTGAAAATGCGCGTCGGCGCCCTGCCGCAATTCCCGTCCAATGCGCTCAATTACAACCTCACCTGGTCGACCGATGGCGTCATCAACGAATACTGCGAGCCTTGCGAAGCCATCGTGAATGGCGAGCTGCGCGAGGTGCCGCCGCTGGAGGAGCGCGAGGAATTCGCCCTCGATGGCGTGACCTACGAAGCCTTCAACACCTCGGGCGGGCTCGGCTCGCTCTGCGACACGCTGAAGGGCAAGGTCGACAACCTGAATTACAAGACGATCCGCTATCCGGGCCATGCGGCCATCATGAAGGCCCTGCTGCTCGACCTGCGCTTGCGCGAGCGCCGCCACATTCTGAAGGACATCCTGGAGAACGCGCTGCCCACCACCCTGCAGGACGTGGTCATCGTCTTCGTCGCCGCCACCGGCATGCGCGAAGGCCGGCTGACACAGGAAACCTATGCCAACAAGATCTACAGCCGGCATCGCGGCAAGACCCATCTCAGCGCCATACAGCTGACCACCGCCGCCGGGATTTCAGCGGTGCTGGACCTGCTGGCCGCGGGGCAGCTGCCGGGCCGGGGCCTGGTGCGTCAGGAGGATGTTCCGCTGGAGGTCTTCCTGGCCAATCGGTTCGGCCGGGTCTATGCCCAGACAAACGGTGCCGGGGCGGCAGCCGATGACAGGGCTGCCTGACGCCTTTTGCGGAAAGCTCCGCCAGGGCAGCCCTCCTGCTTGATTCATAAGGACACTTGCCTAAGTGCTAGCCGTGATATGATCGGCGCTGGCGGGCGAAATGAGAGCCTGATCTTGGCTCACCCGGAGGGACAAGATGCGCAGCATGATTTCTAACCTTATCAAAGGGCCCCTGCGGCCGCTGGCCTTGGCCGCGGCGGTGGCGTTTGGTGCGCTCAGTTTTGCTGCACCAGCCAATGCCGGCTGGCACGGCGGCGGCTGGCACGGTGGTGGCGGCTGGGGCTGGCATGGCGGCGGCTGGGGCTGCTGCTGGGGCGGACCGACCATCGGTCTGTCCTTCGGCTTCCCGGCCTATTCCTATTACCCCTACGCGCCGTACCCGGCGTACTACCCGCCCTATCCGGCCTATGCCCCGGGTTATTCCTATGCCCAGCCGTATTCGCAGCCCTATTACCCGCAGCAGCAGATGAATATGGCCCAGGCGCCGGCCGGACCGCCGCCGCAGCAGAACTGGTACTACTGCGACAATCCGCGGGGCTTCTATCCGTATGTCCAGAATTGCAGTGCGGGCTGGCGTTCCGTGCCCGCCCAGCCGCCGGGAACCCAGCAGCCGAACTAGGCCGCGAGTTCCTGCAGTCCTGTTTCAGCCGCCGCCGGTCAGTCGACCGGCGGCGGTTTGCTTTACGCCAACCCCCGAATTTTTATTCGCACGGAAAGGATTTCTGGGAAGATCGCCCGGACGAATCCGCCCCCAGTGAATGCACCGACGGGTCTTTGATGCTTCTAATAATGCTTGCTAACCGGGCGTCCATCTTCGTGGCGTTGGGCGCATGAGCGCCGCCGTCCTCGAGATCGCCGGCCTCAGCAAATCCTATGGACCGGTGCAGGCCGTCAGCGATTTGAGCTTTTCGGTCGAGCCCGGTGAGGTGCTGGGTCTCCTGGGGCCGAACGGTGCGGGCAAAACCAGCACCATGCGCATGATCCTCGGCCTGCTGAAACCCGACGCCGGTTCGATCCACCTGTTCGGCCAACCCTGGGCGCGCGCCGCTCTGCCGCGGCTGGGCTATCTGCCGGAAGAACGCGGCCTCTACAAACGCATGCGCGCCATCGAGGCGGTGGTGTTCTTCGCCCGCCTCAAGGGCCTGCCCGCAACCCTGGCCCGCAAGAAGGCGCGCGCGATCCTGGAGCGCCTCGGCCTCAGCGCTATTGCGCGCCGGCGCATCGAAAACCTATCTCGCGGCCTAGCGCAGAAGGTCCAGGTCGCGGCAGCCATCGCCCATGAGCCGGATTTCCTGATCCTGGATGAGCCCTTTTCCGGCCTCGATCCGCTGAACCAGCAGGTGATCGAGGAGATCATCCGCGACCAGGCCAAGGCCGGGCGCAGCGCCATCTTCTCCACCCACACCATGCAGCATGCCGAGCGGCTCTGCCGGCGCGTCATCATCCTGCGCCAGGGCCGCAAGGCCTTCGAAGGCACCATCGAGGAATCGCGCCGGCTGCTGCCGCGCCGCGTGCGGCTGGAGGCCGCGGCCGATCTCTCCTTCCTGGCAAGTGTTTCCGGTATCGACCGGCTGGAGGCGCCACAGGCAGCCGGGCAGTTCTGGGAGGCGGTGCTGGCCCAGGGCACGCAACCCGGCGCGCTGCTGGCGGCTTGCGTTGCCCGCGGCGTCACCCCGACGCGCTTCGATGCCTCCGAGCCGACGCTGCACGAGGTTTTCGTGAAGGTGGTCGGCGGCGATCCGGCGATGTCGGAGCCCCCGGGGTTAAACGAGACGAGGCTATGAGCGACATCCTGATCATCGCCCGGCGCGAGTTCCTGCAATATGTTCGCACCCGGGGATTCATTCTGACCCTGTTCTTCATCCCCGGCTGGCTGGTGCTGGGTGGACTGCTCCAGCACGTGGCGATGGAGACGAAATCCGTTCGCTATTTTGCCGTGGTGGATGAAGCCGGCCGCTTCATCCCCGCCATCGACCAGGCGCTGGCCCAAGAAGCCGAACGCAACAATTTTCGCGCCTTCTCCGCCTTCGTCGCCGCCAATAGCGACCGTGGCGCGCTGAAGAGCCAGGCGCCCGATACGGCCGGCCTGTTGCGCGCCGATGCGGGCGATGCCGCGACACTCGCCCGATTCGAATCCGCCGGGGGCAGTGCCGGCTTGTCGGCCCAGCTGCACCCGCTGCTGAATCCAGGTAGCGGCGCCTTCGTTCCGCCCGGCACCGACCTCCGGCGCGTCGATCTGCCACCCGAGCTGATCGCGGCTGCGCGCAGCGGCAACCGCGCGGCCCTGTTGCCGGTCCTGCGGGGCGATGCGTCTCTTGCCACGCCCGCCGGACCGGTCACGCTTTTCGCCCTGGTCGTGATCCCGGCCGATTTCTCCATGGATAGACCGGCAATCGAGTATTGGGGCCAGAACCAGACTGACCCGACAGTGCAGAATTTCCTGCGCCGGACGCTGCAGGATGAACTGCGGCTGCAGACCGCAGCACAACTCGGCCTCGATCCGCCGGCGGTGCATCGGTTGCTGGATACCAACGTCCTTCTGGTGCGCTTCAACCCGGCCAATACCGCCGATAACGGCGCGGTCAGCCGTGGCGACATCCTGCGTGTCTTCCTGCCGTTTGCCATCGCCTTGCTGCTGCTTGTCGCCATCCTCTCCATCTCCAGCATGCTGCTGATGGCGGTGATCGAGGAAAAGTCGAACCGGGTCATCGAACTGATCCTGGCTTCCACCAGTGCCCACCGGCTGATGGCGGGCAAACTGCTGGGGGCGGCGGCCGCCGCCATCATCCTGATGGGCGGCTGGGTGATGGGCGCCGGGGGCGCGCTATCGCTTCTCACTCATTCGCCGCTCGGCGACGTTGCGACCGCCCTGGTCCGTGCTCATGCGCTGGACGATCTGCCGGCCATGATCCTGTGCTTCATCTGCGGCCTTGCCATTCATACGACGATCTTCCTGGGCGTGGGCGCCATGGCGCGCAGCTTCCAGGAGGCGCAATCCTATCTGGGACCCCTGCTGTTCCTGCTGTTCGCGCCGCTGGGCTTCGTGACCTTTGTCTATAACGAGCCCAACGGCTTTATCGCCACGCTGCTGAGCTTCAGCCCGCTGCACGCGCCCTTCTTCCTGATGATGCGGCTGCCCGACAATCCGCCGCCTGTCTCGACGGCCCTCGCCTTTGTCTGGATGGTCTTCTCCACCCTGATGATCCTGCGGCTGATGGTGGCGGGCTTTACCCGCTTCATCCTGCCGGGCGAGCGCCCGCTGCTGTTTGCCGGCCTGATGCGGCACCTGCCCCGCTGGCGCCGGCGCGCGGCCTAAACTCCCCACCCGCCCAAGTCCGCTGCCATGGCCCGGCCGCTGATCCTGTTCTTCAATTCCTTCTTCGGAACATTTCCCGAAACATCGGCACTCTCCTGCGAATTCACCCATGACCGCTCGCGCCTGGCCGAGGCCGATGCCGTCATCATTCACCTTCCCGGCTGCCGGCGAATCTGGGAGGCACGCAAATATCCGGGCCAGCTGTGGATTGCCTGGAGCCTGGAAAGCGACATCACCGTACCGGCACTGCGCGATCCCCGCTTCATGCGCCATTTCGACCTGACCATGACCTATCGGCGGGACGGCGATATCTGGTGGAACTACCTGCCGCCCATGGCCTCTCGCCCGATCCGGCCAATCCGATGCTGGCGCCGCCAGCGGCCAAGAGCGAGCCATCGCCGGCTGTCCTGTTCCAGTCATCACCCTATGACCGCAGCCGGCGCTATCGCTATCTGCATGAGCTGATGCGCCGGGTGCGGGTCGACTCATATGGCAGGCTCGCCTCCAACCGGCGGACCGACGGACCCGACCTCGGCCGCGTCACCAAACTGTCGGTCATCGCCCGCTACAAATTCTGCCTGGGCTTTGAGAACTCGATCTCGCCAGACTATGTCACCGAGAAATTCTTCGATCCTCTGCTGGCCGGCACGCTGCCGGTCTATCGCGGCGCGCCGAACGTCGCCGATTTCGCGCCCGGGCCGAAGAGCTATATCGACGTCAACGACTTCAGCGGGCCGGCCGAGCTGGCGGATTACCTGAATTATCTCGCCGACAATGACGCAGCCTACGGCGAATATTTCCGCTGGAAGAGCGCGGGCTTTGCCGAGCCCTTCCGCGCGTTAATGGCGGCGTCCCAGGCGGATCCGCTCTGCCGGCTTTGCGATATCCTGCTGGCACGCCCCGATGTTCCAGGCCGCAGCAGTCTGCGGCGCGGGCGCTTCAGCCAGCCCTTCTATTGGCGCCAGTGGCAGCCGGACGCGATCCTGCAGCGGCTGCGCAAGCCCGCAGGCGAGGGTGGCACCTGGACCGCGCGCGGTCCCGGCGCGCCCTGACGCAAGTCCGGCTCAACAAAAATTCACGCGAAAATCTCACAACACGCTTGTTGCGACTCGGCGCTGGTGATACTACATCGCTCACAAGACGCACACGCACGTGCCACTGGCCCCAGTTGGTTTATGCAACGACGGAAGCGTCCTTTTTGATAACGCCGGTCGAGTAGCCGGGTCTTAAAGGGTGTTTACGATGTTGGCTTCCAATCCGGGCCGCCGTGCCCGTTCTCGTCTTTCCGAAAAGCCTCGTAGCGGTTCCCCGGCTGCTTCGCCGTTGCCTCGCGCAGCGCGGAAAAAGTCGCCTTTGGCGCTGGTTCGCACGCCGGAGCTGCCGGCCGAGCGTGGCGCCATGCCGCCGCGCATCGCCCGCTTCCTGGAGGCGGCGGAGGTGCCCTCGCCCTGCCTGGTGGTCGATGTCGACCTGGTCGAGCACAACTATCGCCAGCTCGCAGGTTCACTGCCGGGCGCGCGCCTGTTTTATGCGGTGAAGGCCAATCCGGCGCCCGAGATCGTGGCGCGGCTTGCCGCCATCGGCGCCAATTTCGATACCGCAAGCCTGGGCGAGATCGATCTTTGCCTCGGCCATGGTGCGACGGCCGAGCGCCTCTCCTTCGGCAACACCATCAAGAAGCAGAGCGACATCGCCGCTGCTTATGCGAGGGGGGTTCGCCTCTTCGCCTTCGATAGCGAAGAAGAGCTGGCCAAGCTCGCGGCAAGCGCCCCGGGCGCCAAGGTCTATTGCCGCGTGCTGATGGAATGCGAGGGCGCGGAATGGCCGCTCTCGCGCAAATTCGGCTGCGAACCTTCGATGGCCGAAGATCTGCTGGTCCAGGCCGAGGCGCTGGGCCTTGATGCCTATGGCGTCTCCTTCCATGTGGGATCGCAGCAGACCGACCTCGCCCAATACGACAAGGCGCTGGAGACCACGGCCGCACTCTTCGCAAGCGTCGCTGCCCGTGGCGTCAATCTGCGCATGGTCAATGTCGGCGGCGGTTTTCCTGCCCGCTATCACAGCGACGTTCCGGCGATGGCAGCCTATGGCAAGGCGATCCGCGAGGCGGTGCGCCGGCGCTTCGGCGTGGCGCTGCCGGAGATCATCGTCGAGCCCGGCCGCGGCATCGTCGGCGATGCCGGCGTGATCCAGGCCGAAGTAGTGCTGGTTTCCCGCAAGGGTGGCGATGACGATCGCCGTTGGGTCTATCTCGATATCGGCAAGTTCCGTGGCCTCGCCGAGACCATGGACGAGGCGATTCGCTATCGCATCGTCACAACCCGTGACGGCGGCGAGACGGGGCCGGTGGTGCTGGCGGGGCCCAGCTGCGACAGCGCCGATATCATGTATGAAAAGGCCGATTTCCGCCTGCCGCTGGCGCTCAAGGCCGGCGACAAGGTCTGGATTCTGGCAACGGGCGCCTATACCACCACCTATTCGGCGGTGAACTTCAACGGCTTCCCGCCGCTCGCCAGCATCACGATCTGATTTCCACGGGCTGATCACTTAAAGCTTACTGGCCGCCTTCGGGCGGCCGGATAAGAATGATCGCCTACAGCCATGTTCGCACGGAGCATGGGTGCCGGAGGGATATTGAGGATCGCAACCGCCGCCCTGATATCGGGTCTTTGTCTGGGCGCGCTGCTCGATGCGGGCAGTGCGGCTGCCGATTGCTACCACGCCACCATCGTCAAGCCGCGCGGCGGCCACTATGCCCTCAGCGTCGACAATCGCTGCGCCAAACCGGCGGCGCTCGCGGTCTGCTGGCGCTGGCCCGGCGGCGTGCAGGCCGAAACCTATCGCCTGTCGCACCCCGGCCGCGCTACCTTCCTGGGGCCCGAAGCAACGAGCGGAAATGCCGCCACCAGCACCTGGCTGCATTGCGGAAATGGCGAATGCCGGATCGACTGCGTGGCCACAGCGGCAAATAGGCCGGCTGCGTCCGTGGCACCCGCGGCACCTGCTCAGCCGGTACCACCGAAGCCAACCACGCCACAACAGGCGTCGCTGCCTGCCCAGCCGCCAGCACCACCTCCACCGCCCCCGCCGCAATGGGGGGCGATCGCCGCCGGTATCGATAGCGCACCGGATGGCGGCACCGGTCATGCGGGCGTCGGCTGGGCCATCGGCGACAGTGAAGATACAGCCCAGCGCGCCGCTCTCAATCAATGCCGCCGCCAGGGTGTTTCGAGCTGCAAGATCGTCGATCTCTACAATGAGGGCTGCGGCTATATCACCACCGGTAACAATGGCAGCGGCGGCTATGGCTGGGGCACCGCGGCCAGCGCCGATCGGGCGGTCGCGCTCTGCACCAGCCAGGGCCTTCTCTGCCAGAAACCGATCGGCGGCTGCGTTCGGTAAGCGGCCAACTCCGACCGCTTTTTCTATTACGTCATTCCCGGGGCTGCCGAAGGCAGAGCCCGGGAATCCAGTATCTGCCGAAGACTGGATGCCCGGGCTCGGCTACGCCACCCCGGGCATGACGAATAAGAATTAGGCGAGGTCGAGGGTAGTTCGCAGCGTGGCGGTGGCTATTTCACCCGCAAGAACGGCTCGCCCAGATTCTCCTCAATCACCTCGATGCCGAGGCCGGGCGCGTTGCCCATGGTGATTGTGCCGCCCGATGTGGGTGGAATGCCGCGCGCATTGGAGCGCGTCACCCAATTGTGGAAATCCACCGTATGCAGGCGCAGCGCCTCGGGCGTGGAGAGCGAGAGATGCACCATGGCGGCGGTATCGATTTCCGCCCCGCCGGTATCTTCCACCGTCACCGCGATCCCGAGTTCCACCGCCACGTCGCGGATCAGTTTCGCCTTGGTGACGCCGCCGACGCGGGCGATCTTGATGGTGATGCCGTCGACGACGCGATCGGCGTGGGCCTGGACCAATGCGGCCAGGCTGTCGATCGACTCATCCAGGATCAGCGGCCGGTTGCAATCGCCCCGCAACGCCCGGCATTCGGCATAGGAAAAACAGGGCTGCTCCATGTAGTAGTCGAGATTGCGGGTCGCCTGCAGGAAGCGGCGCGCCTGATGGGTGACCCAGCCGCCATTGGCATCGGCAAACAGGGGAATGTCGCTGCCAATCGCCGCCCGCACCGCTTCGAAGCGCTCGATATCCTCATCGGGATCGAGGCCGACCTTGACCTGCAGCCGGCGGTAGCCTTCGGCGACATAGGCCCTGGCGCGCGCCGCCATCTTCTCCGGCTTGTCCTGGGAGACCGAGCGGTAGAGATCGACCGAATCGCCGAACCGCCCGCCCAAGCAGCTCGGCCAGCGGCAAGTCTGCTGCCTTGCCCAGCACATCCCAGCACGCCATGTCGATGGCGGCCTTGGCATAGGGATGGCCCTTCAGCAGGAATTCCATCTGGCGGTCGAGGGCGACGAGCTGGGCGGGATCGCTGCCCAGCAGTTTCGGCGCCAGCTCGGCAAAGGCGCTGCGCGCACCGGCGGCAAAGGCCGGATCGTAGAAGGCGCCCAGCGGCGCCATCTCGCCCCAGCCGGTGATGCCGCGATCGGTATCGATGCGCACCACGAGGGAGTCGAAGCCCAGCGCCGAGCGTCCGCCGGAGCAGACATAGGGCCCGTCGCGAAAGGGCTGGTCCTGGCGATAGCCGGCGATGCTGGTGATGCGCAAGGTACTTACTCCCTCAATGATCCACGCCGCGCAGCTCTTCCTTGCGCCGCGCGACATACTCGTTCAGCGCCTCGACGATCCCCGGATCCATGGGCGGCTGTTCGTAACTCGCCAGCGCCTGTTGCCAGATCTGGGTTGCCCGCTGGGTCGCGTTGAGTCCGCCCGCCAGCTCCCAATTCTCGTAATTCTGCCAGTTGGAGAGCAGCGGCTGGTAAAACGCCGTCTCGTAGCGCGCCAGCGTATGCGCCTCGCCGAAGAAATGCCCGCCGGTTGCAACGCCGGCGATCGTCGCCAACCCCTCGGCAATCTCCTTGGCGTTCACATCGGCGGGCGCGATGGTCATGGCCATCATCTGAAGCATCTCCGCATCCAGCACGACCTTCTCGAAGGAGGCTGTCAGCCCGCCCTCCATCCAGCCGGCACCGTGATAGACGAAGTTGGCATGAGCCATCACCGCCGACCAGATCGACATTTCCAATTCGTAAGCGGCCTGGGCATCCACCACATTGCTGGCGCTAGAATTGCTCGCCCGGTAGGGCAGCTTGTAGAGCCGCGCCAGCTGGCCGGCCGCAATCGTCGCCCGCGCGTTCTCCGGCGTGCCGAAGGCGGGGGCCCCGCTGCGCATATCCACATTGGAGGTGAAGGCGCCGTAGACGACCGGCGCACCCGGCCGGGTCAGCTGCGTCAGTGCGATACCCGACAGCGCTTCGGCATTCTGCTGCACGAGTGCGGCCGAGAGCGTCACCGGCGTCATCGCCCCCATCAGAGTGAAAGGCGTCACCACCACCGCCTGACCGAACTCCGCCATGGTCATCAGCCCGTCGCTCATCGCCTCGTCGAAACGGCGCGGCGAGTTGACCGAGATAATGGTGAGCGCGCAAGGATCGCCCAGGATCTGCTCGCGGGTCTTGCCGCGCGAAATCGCCATCATGGTGATCCCGTCCAGCGCCCGGTTCCGGCCGATCGCCGTGCAGTGAAACACACGGTCGGAATAGGTGACGTTCGCCAGATAGCAATCGAGATGGCGCGTGGAAACCGGCAGTTCCTGGGGCGAGGTCGGCTGGTTGCCGATGAAATGGATGATGTCGAAGCTCTGGGCGAGCTTGATGAGAGAAATATAATCCTTGTAGTTGCCCGAGCGCCGCCCGGCGACGCAGTCATGGACGTTGGGTGGCCCGGCAACCAGCCCGAACGAGATGTGATTCTCGCCGGCATGGATGGCGCGCGCCGGATTTCGCGGCGTCAGCACGAAGGACGACGGCGCCGTCTTCAGCGCCGCCGTTACCAGCTCGCGGGGAATCTTCACCAGGCCAGTGGCGTCGACTACTTCGGCGCCCGCCGCGCGAAACTTCTGGCGCGCGGCCGCACCCATGAACTCGATGCCGGTTTCCTCCAACAGCTTTAGCGACGCCTCATGGATCGCCATCAGCTGATCCTGGCTCAGCAGCTCCAGCGGCCGCATGCTGTTGCGCAGCGGCGCCGTCCCCGCCAGCGACAGGCCAAGAGCGCGCGGTTCGCGCATCCGGCGAGGCCGGCGTGTGGGTCGCGAATTCTCCATGCTCAGCTTTCCCGGTTCTCGACGAAGTGAAGAATAGACTGCCCCAACCGGCTCATTGACCGGATATCGACCACATTTCCTTCCCTTCCGCCCCTGGCAGAGCGTTTCTCGGCGAAATCCTCACCGAAACCCCCACCGAATCCCATTGTCCTGAGCCGTTCGCTTCGAACAATATTCACTTCGAGCGAGGGGAGCACGGAATCAACGATGGATCGCAGCAATCACGCGGCCGAAACGGTGACGATCCATTGGGAGGGCCGGCCGATTGCCGCCCGCGCCGGCCAGGATGTAGCGAGCGCGCTCTATGCCGCCGGCATTCCCGTGCTGGGCCGCTCGCGAAAGTTCCATCGCCCGCAGGGCCTAAGCGGGGTTTTCATCGCCGGCGTGAAGGCACAGGTCGACGGATTGCCAAATCGCCGTCTCGACCAGACGCCGGTCAAAGCCGGGCTCTCGATCCGCATGCAGAATACCTGGCCCAACGGCCGCCTTGATCTGTTGCGGCTGGCGGGTCTGATTCCGCGCCGCTGGTTACGCGGCGGATTCGAGCATCCGGCCTGGCTTCCCGGCGGCAGTCGCCGCTTCCAGCTCTGGGAATCCTTCCTGCGATTCATGGCCGGTGGTGGCGAACCCGCCGACCCCGCGCTGACCGGCGCTGCCTTGCCCGGAGAACGCCGGCGCGTCGACGTCGCCATCGTCGGCGGCGGGCCGGCCGGGCGAAATGCTGCCATCGATGCGGCGGCTGCCAGCGCCTCCGTGCTTATGATCTCCCGCGGGCGCGAACCGGGCGCTATGGCCGCCGCCCTTGGCGCTGCCTTACCCGATCTGCCGAAGGGCGCCTCGCTGCTGGCGGGGTGGGAGGCCTGCGGGCTCTATCGCCGCGGCACGCTTCTGCTTTGCACGCCGCTCGACGGGGGACCAGCAAAGCTCATCGAAGCAAAGCGCCTGGTCCTGGCCACCGGCCGGCGCTCGATCCCGCCGCTGGTCAGCGGCGCCGATCTGCCGGGCGTTTTCGATCTGGCGACGGCTATATCGCTGCTGCACCAACAAATCGATCTTGGCCGCGCCGTTTTGATCGGAACATGCGATCTGGGGGCGCTGCGTGAGAGGCTCGCCGGCATGGGCGCACACATCACCGCCACCCATCCCGCAGCGTCGCTTCGGCGTATCGGCGGCCGCAACCGGGTCGAACGCGCCGAGTTCGAGACTGGCTCGGCGGAATGCGATGCCATCATCCATGCCGGGCCGTGGCGCGGCGATCCCTCCTTGCCGTTCCAGGCGGCGGCCGATGGCGAGTTCCGCCTCGGCGCCGATGGGTTGCCCGCGCATATCGAGATCACAGGTTCAGCGGCTGAGCACAGCGAACCCGTCGTGCATGGCCCTGCACTGGACGATCGCGCCTTTGTCTGCCCCTGCATGGATGTGAGCGTCGGCGAGATCCGCGATCTGGTGGAATCGGGCGTTACCCATGTGGAAGAGCTGAAGCGCCTGACCGGCTGCGGCATGGGTCCCTGCCAGGGATTCCCCTGCTGGGATCTGCTGGCCGCCGCACTCGCGGAGATCACCGGCGAACCGGCGGCCTCCTTCGGCCATCCGAGCTATCGCGCGCCGCGCGGCGCGCTCAGCGTCGCCCAGGCTGCCGGCCTTGCCGATCTGGTAACGCCCCAAGCCGAGCCCAAGCCTGAACCCGAAACCGCGTCATGAAAGCGGAGATCGCCATCATCGGCGGCGGCATCCAGGGGCTGATGCTCGCCTTCTGCCTTGCCGAACGCGGCCAGGGCGGCATCACCGTGGTCGATGCCGGCTATTGGCAAGGCGGCGCCTCGGGGCGCAACGGCACGCTGGTACGCCCGGGCTTTTCCTCGCCGGAATGGACGCGGCTGTTCGGCCATTCGCACCGCCTCTGGCTCGGCCTCTCCCGGCGCCTCGGCCACAATGTCATGGTCTCGCGCCGCGGCTATGTCGTGCTGGCGGAAAGCGAGCGCACCGTCGCGATTTGCGAACAGGTGCTGCGCACTGGCCCTGAGCATGGCGTCGACGTGCGCCGGCTGGCGGCCGACGAGTTCAGCCGGCGCTTGCCAAGCCTCGCTTATCAGCGGATCAAATCCGCCATCATCTTCGATGCGGGGGGCACTGCTCCCCATCATGCGGCGATGAAGGCGCTTTACGCCGCCTGCCGCGAGCGTGGCGTCTCCCTGCGCTATCAAACACCTGTCACCGGTATCGAACGCCAGGGCGATCGGGTCAGCGCGCTGCAGCTGGGCGATGAACGGCTCGACGCCGATTGCGTGGTCATAGCATCCGGTGCCCATAGTCCGAACGTGGCGCGCATGGCTGGGGTGGAGCTGGAAGGTCGGCCGTGGCGGCTGGAGGCCTGTGCCATCGAACCGACGCGCGCGGCCATTGGTCCGGCACTCGCCATGCTCGACCGCACGGTCTACATGCACCAGACCGCGCGAGGCGAGATCGTCGGCGGCTGCGAGGTCGAGGGCGATTGGGCCGGCTTGACGCTCGCCTCCGACCTGCCCGTCGTGACTCACTATGCTCGGCATCTGGTGGAGATGATCCCCTCGCTCGCGGGCCAGCGCATCCTGCGGCAATGGGCGGGCCATATTCATGCGACGCAAGATTTTGCGCCGCTACTGGGCCCGCACCCCGATTGCCGCGATCTGTGGATCACCGCGGGCTGGAGCTATGGCATAGCGGGTGCTCCCGGTGGCGGCGATCTGCTGGCCAAGGCCATCGTCACCGGCGAAATCGACGATCGCATGGCGCCCTTCGCCGTCGACCGCAAGCGGCGCGGCCGGCTGATCAAGGAAGGCGCCATCGTTGTTTCACACTAAAAGCGGGATGATCCTGCCCGCGAAGGAAGCCTGATCAGACCATGACGGATTTCACCACGATCGCTCCCACCATCACCGCCGCCTTCCTCGCCTCATTTGTCGAGGTGGTCGAGGCATTCACCATCATGCTGGCGGTCGGCGTCACCCAGGGCTGGCGGCCGGCCTTCATCGGCGCTGGCCTCGCCACGGCGGTACTGGCGGCCCTCGTCCTGCTGCTGGGGCCACTGCTTTCCCTTGTCCCGTTGCATGGCTTGCAATTTTTCGTCGGCATGCTGCTGGTCCTGTTCGGGATGCGCTGGCTCCGCAAAGCCATCCTGCGCTCCTCGGGAATCCTGCCGCTCCACGACGAAACCAAGGCCTTCGCCAAGGAAACCGACGCCCTGCAGCGGCAGGCGAAGGAGCGCCGCGCCAATTATCTGGCGGGTGTTACTGCCTTCAAGGCCGTGTTGCTGGAGGGGGTGGAGGTGGTCTTCATCGTCATCGCCGTCGGCACCGTGCACGGCCTGACGCTCTATGCCAGCCTCGGCGCGCTTGGCGCTCTGGTCCTGGTGCTGATCATCGGCCTCGCGGTGCACCGGCCGCTCGCGCGCGTGCCGGAGAATACGTTGAAATTCGTCGTCGGCCTCATGCTGACCAGTTTCGGCATCTTCTGGACCGGCGAAGGACTCGGCGCGGCCTGGCCCGGCGCTGACCTGGCGATCCTCGGCATCCTGGCCATTTTCGCCCTGTTCTCTGCCGCCGCCGTTGGCCGGCTGCGGCGCCCGCGGCCGCTCGCCGCCGGAGAAACACGATGAGCGTGCTCAAACAGGCGTTGGCCGAGCTCGCCGGCTTGTTCGTGGACGATCGCAACCTGGCCGCGTTGACGTTGGTCCTGATCGCCGTCGACGCGGGCCTGGTGAAGCTTGCCGGCCTTTCGCCGCTGTGGGGCGCCTATCTGCTGTTGCTCGGCTGCCTCGCCGTTCTGGCGGAAAGCGTGTTTCGCGCGAGTCGCTAAGCGGATTTGGCTTTCGGACCCGGCAGTACCGATTTCTCCCACTGCAAGGTAACCACTTCCTAAGACCCGTTCGTCAGAATGCGTCCATGCCTGTTCCGGTGGATCTGGCGGCCGTGGTGGAGTGCCGCGTGCCGGTCGCCACGCGCCAAGATCTGGTTCTGTCAAAACCGATGATGCGCGTGCTCGAGCGCATCGCCGTGAGATGGTGCGAGCGTACGCAGGAAGGTCACGGCGCCAGCCGGGACGGTGCAAGCCGGGATGGCGGTATTTCCGTCCTGTTCACCGGCCCGCGAGGCACCGGCAAGACCCTGGCCGCCGAAGTGCTGGCCCATGAGACGCGGCTCGATCTCTATTGCGTCGATCTCTCGCAGCTCGTCAGCCGCGATATCGGCGAGACGGAGAAAAATCTTTCCCGGCTGTTCGAAGCGGCCGAGTCCGCTGGCGCGCTGCTCTATTTCGACGAAGCCGATGCGCTGTTCGGCAAGCGCAGCGAAGTCAAGGATGCTCACGACCGCTACGCGACGATCGAGGTGGACTTCTTGCTCCAGTGCATCGAGAGGTTTGCCGGCATCGTCATCCTGGCAACCAGCCGCCGCGAGGATATTCCGCCCGCCTTTCTGGGGCGCCTGGCCTTCGCCATGGATTTCGCGCTTCCCGACATGGCGGAGCGGGTCCAGATCTGGCGGCGCATCTTTCCGCCCGATACGCCCGATCGAAGGCCTCGATCCCGAGCGGCTGGCGCGCCTGCCGCTCTGTGGGGCGGATATCCGGGATATCGCGCGATTCTCGGCGGCGCTCGCCGCCAGCGAAGGCCAGCCGGTGCGCATGGCTCATCTGCTCCGCGCCGCCGTGCGCCAATGCGCCGAGCGGGGCCAGCCAATCGATCTGGCGGCGATCGCGCGTCCCTGACTTGTAGGCATACAAACGTTCTGGCGCGCCTATCGCCGTTGACAGCGGCAAGGATCGTAAGTATTCTTACCGCTCTTCATGCCCCAGCCCCGCAAGCAGCCAGGCCGCGCCAAACCGGCGTCGGCCCTTCGCGTTTCCGATTCGCGCGTTCCCCCGGGACAGCGCGTGCCCTCGTTCCTGGTCTATCGGCTGCGCCAGGTCTGTCTTGGCATCATGGCCGAGGTTCTGTCGCCGGCCGATCTCAAGCCCGCCGAATACGCCACGCTCACCATGCTGGATGCCGAACCGGGCCTCGACCAGCGCCAGCTCTCCGGGCGGCTCGGCATCGACAAGATGAGTATGAGCCAGCTGACCGACCGGCTGGAATCGCGGGGACTCGTCGAGCGGCGTGCCGCTGCCGGCGACCGGCGCATTAACGAATTGCATCTGACGGCCGCGGGTTTGCGCCTGCGCCGCCGCCTGCAGCCCGCCGCCCTTGCCGCCCAGCAGCGGATTCTCGAACCGCTGCATCCCCATGAGCGGCCCCTGTTCGTCGATCTGCTGACCCGCGTGATCGACGGCCATCAAACCTATGCCCAGCCTGGCAACGGCCGGCGCGCTCGCCGGCTGAGCCCGCCCAGAGGCGTAAGGAGAGGTAGAGGCCGATCATGATCCATCGCCGCCCGCCGCTGGCCGATCTGCGTGCCTTCGAGGCCGCGGCCCGCCATTTGAGCTTTACCCGCGCCGCTGAGGAACTGGGCGTCACCCAGGGCGCGGTCAGCCAGCGCATCCGCAAACTCGAGGATCTGCTCGATCTCCAGCTGTTCGAGCGGCACACCCGCTCGCTGACCCTGACCAATGCCGGCGAAACCCTGGCCACGGCCGTCGCCGACGGTCTCTCGCGCATCGATCAGGGGCTGGAAGAGCTCGGCCGGCCGGCAGCACCCCGCCAGGCTGCCACGCTGACCGTCAGCGTTACGCCGGACTTCGCCAGCAAGTGGCTGCTGCCGCGCCTGACGCGTTTCCAGGACAAGTTTCCCGAGATCGAAGTCAGGATCACTGCCGAGCATCGCTTCGCCGATTTCATCGCCGATGGGGTCGATCTCGGCATCCGCTTTGGTTCGGGCATCAATCCCGGCCTCAGCACCATGCTGCTGATGCCTGACATCGTCTTTCCGGTCTGCAGCCCCGCCATGTTGCAGAAGGGCGCGCGTCTCGCAACGCCGAGCGGACCTGCTGCAGAGCGAGCTGCTGCATGATGCGACGGCCGAACATGACGGCAGCGGTTGCGATTGGCGTCACTGGTTCCAGCAGGCGGGCCTCATGATCGAGCGCCTCGACGGGCTCAGGCTCAGCCCCGCAAGCTCGCCATCGACAGCGCCGCCGACGGGCTTGGCGTGGCGCTCGCCCGGGCCACCCTGATCGGCAACGACATCATCGAAGGCCGGCTGGCCCGGCCGCTGCCCCATGCCGCGACGACGGTTTTCTCCTATTACCTTGTCTACCGGCAGAAGCCGAAACTCGACTGCCATGTCGTCGATTTCATCGACTGGCTGCGCGCCGAGGCCGCGACATGGCTGGTGAGCCAGGGCGAGATCGCTGGCGCCGCCGTACCGGTCCGCCAGGACAATGACGGATCGGCGGAACATCGCGAGGCGAATGTTCCGCCGCCTCCAGCCGTTGCCAGGCGCGCTTCCTAGAGTTTACTCCGCTGTTTGCGCCACGGCGGCGGGCCGGCCAGGCGAGCGCCGGTCCCTCTCTGCTGCAATAGGCCGGGTGTAGAGAATGATGGCAAAGAGTGCGCCACCCAGCAGTGTGATCATTCCGCCGGCGGCAGCCAGCGGTTCAAATTCCGGATGGCCGGACAGGATGGCGAAAACACCGGTCAGCAGCAGGACCGCGCCCAGATTGGCGGCGCCGAAATGCCATGGCGCAAGCCTCGACTGTGCTGCCGCCGGCACATTGCGATAGATCAGGCCGTAGAGAGCGAAGGAAACCCATCCCAGCAGGTTGATATGGGCGTGGGTGGGGTATTGGCCATGATCGCCCGATATGCCCATCCAGATTCCCAAACTCATGCCGAGGACAGCGTATATAGCCGCAAGGCGTAAGAACAACGCGTCGATCGCGAACAAAATAATTCTCCTGTCTGAATTCCGATTAAGGCCGGCGATTGCGAATTTCTTGATCCCATCCCGCCGTGGTGCGCGACAGGCCGATATCGCGCAGCAGGTGATCGGAGAGGCTCGCCATGGCCATCCGCTCGCGCCGCTTTTGCAGGGAACGCAGGATCAATCTCAGCAGAAAGGTGAAGGCCGATGGGCCAAGATCGTGCTCATCATGCCGGCGATTAGGCCGCCCCATGCCGGTCACGCCAAAAGGCAGGAGGCCGTGGATTCGTCCGATCGTCATAAGTCCTCGTTGAAGAATGTGGGGGTGGGCCGGCGCCTTGCGGCGCCGGTTCGCTTCGTGGGAGAGGTCAGGCGCGGGTCGCCGAGAACTCGAGATACTCGGCCTCGACCCACACCGTGCCGTCGTGCGCCAAGTTGTGCCGCTGATAGAGGGCGGTCAGATCTTGCTCCACCGCATCGCGCTGCGCGGCAGAGAGCGATGCATAGGTCAGCAACGCAGGGCCCAGATGAGTGCGGTGAAAGCGGATGGTCTCTGCGATCGAGAAGGGATAGCGAAGCTGGGCCATCATCTTTTCGGCGCGGAATGCTGCGATGCCCGCGCGAAGACGCTTGGCTACGACATCCTGTTCGCCCCATTGGAGCGGCGAGACCATCGTCGGCGGCGTGGGCGAATACGTCGCCATGATCCGCTGGATCTGGCCGATAAAGCCCTCGGCTGTCCAGCTGGCGAGCACGATCTGACCGCCTGGCCGGCAGACGCGGATCAGTTCAGCCGCCACCTGATCGGGCCGGGGCGCAAACATGACGCCGAAGGTGCTCATCACCAGATCGAAGGAAGCGTCGGCATGGGGCAACGCCTCCATGTCGCTCTCCTCGAAGCGGATCGTCAGCCCCTCACGCGCCGCGCGGGCGCGTGCCTGCTCCAGCAGGTTCGCCGCGAAATCGAGCGCGGTCACCTGGCCGCCTGCGCGCGCCGCCGGCAGCGCCGTATTGCCCGTGCCGCAGGCAACGTCCAGCACGCGCATGCCGGGCTTGATCGCACAGCGCCTTACGAATTCCTCGGCATTGGCCTGGGTGAACTGGGCGATCTGGCCGAAATCGCCGGCCGTCCAGGCCGCCTTCTGGCGCGCCCGGATCGCGTCGTAATCGAGTGTCGTCGTGGCAATCATCATCGCTCCTGTCATGTCGGAATTGGCCGGTTTGCCGCCTGATAAGGGCGGACCGGCCGCAAGGGCATCCTGTTGCTCTTGCGGGGCTCTAGGTAGGCAGGAGGGAATTGGCCAACAAACGATAGTTTCTCGGCCCATGAATTAGGCGCGCTAATGAAGCTGCGCCACGAACGGCAAAGGAGGGGTGTTTAGGCCAGGCTCAGCGGAACAACAGAAAGAAAATGACGTATATCCAGCCCAGGATACCGTCGACGATGGCCCAGAAGACGGAGTGGTTGTTGGTATAGGAGATGGCGATCGCAAGCGCCGAGCCGAAGCCGATACCGATCTTCGCCCCTTCGAGGCGAACGCTGTACATCGCCGATTCTCCTTAACAAGTCCGGGGCCGGCATGGGCCGGCCCCGGCAATCGTTCAAATCCTCGCTCAGCTGCGAAGCGTGCCTTTTTGCTTCGCCGTATGGGTCGCGATCATGTCCATGATCGGCGGCGACAGGCAGTCATAGGGCTCCAGATGCAGCTCCTTCAGCCGGCTGCGAATGCCCGCCATATCACTGGGCTTCGTGCCCGTCTCGATGACGGAGGAGACGAAAGCGGCGAATTCCGGCGCCGCCCAGCCGTGGTCCTTCGACAGTTCCGTGTGGACGAAATCGAAGCCATAGAGCGGATGACCCTTGTTCTCGATCCGGCCATACATATGCGCGCCGCAATCCTTGCAGGCATGGCGCTGGATGACGGCGCTGGCATCGACCACCTTCAGCTTCTGCTCGTTGGCGCTGACCTTTACCTTGTCGCGCGGCAGGACAGCGACCATGGAGAAGGTGGCACCCTCCGGCTTCCAGCATTTGCTGCAGCCGCAGAGATGATTGAAGGCGACATTGCTCGCCAGCGTCACCTCGACGGCGCCGCTCTTGCAGTTACAGGCGAGTTTGCCACCCGACATGTTCTTGTCGCCGGCCTTGACGCCGGAATCGACGGAAGGGTGAACCTTGACGCTGGGCATTGAACGGCCTCCTCAGGTTTGTGGTTTTTGTTTGTTACAGCGGATGATCGGCGCGGCTACCGGTGCGCTATTCGTCCGGGATATTACGTATCCTTGAACTGGGGCGTATGGGAGTCAAGGAGTATGCGCCGCACCCCTCGCATAGACCCTCCGGAACCACCGGTTTAGGATCGGCCCCGCATGATTCCGGATTTCACCGCCGAGGATGTCGCCTTGCGCGATAGCGTTCGGCGCTTTGCCCAACGGGAACTGGCGCCAAAGGCGGCCGCGTTCGATGAGAGCGCGGCTTTCGTCGGCGCCCATCTGCCGCAGCTGGCGGCTCTTGGCGTCATGGGCCTCAATCTACCCGAAGAATTCGGCGGCGCCGGCGCCTCCGCTTTGGGCCTGAGCGCCGCAGTCGAGGAAATCGCAGCCGCCTGTGCCGCCACCGCTTCCATGGTCACGGCCCATTATCTGGCAAGCGATGCGATCCTGCTGGCCGGCAGCAGTGCGCAGAAACAGCGCTATCTGACTGATGCCGCGGCGGGCAAGACGCTGGGCGCCTTCGCACTGACCGAACCTGGCGCCGGTTCCAACCCCGCCGACATGACGACCAGCGCCGCCCCAACAACGGCAGGCTTTCATCTTCGCGGCACCAAGCATTTCATCAGCAATGCCGCTCACGCGGATTTCATCATCGTGTTCGCGCGTGGAGCCCAGCCAGGACCAGGACCGGCACCCCGCCCGGTCATCGATGCCTTCATCATCGACAAGGGCACGAAGGGCGTCAGCTTTGCATCACCGGAGCCCGTGATGGGCATGCGCGGCAGCCATGTGTTCGAGATTGCGCTCGATTGCGATCTCTCGGCCGAAGCGCGGCTGGGCGAGAGCGGCAGCGGCTTTCGCACCGCCATGCGGGTTCTGGACCGCGGCCGCGTCGAGGTTGCCGCTTTGGCGCTGGGCATATGCCAGGCAGCACTGGATGCTACATTGGGCTGGGTTTCCCAGCGCAAGGTGGACGGCAAGCCGCTGGCCGAACGCCAGGGCGTGCAATGGATGATTGCCGATATGGCAACCGAGATCGAGGCCGCACGCCTGTTGACCTGGCGCGCCGCGGCGCTGCGCCAGGCGGGCAAGCCCTTTGCGCAAGCCGCGTCCATGGCGAAGCTGACGGCAAGTGAAACCGCCGGCCGTGTCGTCGATCGTGCGTTGCAGCTGCATGGCGGCTATGGCTATAGCCGTCGCCTGCCGCTGGAGCGGCTCGCGCGGGATGCCCGCATCCTGCGCATCTATGAGGGCGCATCGGAAATCCAGCGCAACATCATCGCCCGCCATCTGTTGCGCGAGAACAGCCGATGACGCTGAGCCCCTTTCAGACCTCCGGCGAGGCGCTGCGCCATCAGGCGCGAACGCGGGGCGAGGCGGAGGCGCTGGCCTTTCCCTTGAGCGGCGGGCGGCTGACTTTCGCCGGCTGGCTCGAGGAATCTTCCGGCCTCGCCCGCGGGCTGATGGCGCTGGGGCTTCGCCGGGGCCAGCATCTGGCGTTGCTGGCGGAAAATCGCCTGGAATGGCCGGTCGCCCAGTTGGCCGCAGCCCTTGGAGGCTTTGTCCTGGTGCCGCTGAACACCCACCTGCGCCAGGACGATCTCGGCTATGCCCTCAAGCAATCGGATAGCGTGGCGCTGTTCGCCTCACGACGCTTTCGTTCCAGTGAATATCTGACCATGGTCGCCGGCATGCGCGGCGAGTTGGCGCTGCTGCGCCATGTCATCTGCTTCGACAGCACCAAGGAGAGCGCAGACGATAATGTGCTCGACTACCGCGCCATCGTGGAACGCGGGCGGCAAACCGAGATGGCGCTACCCGAGATCGCGGGCGGCGATATTGCGACCCTCCTATACACCTCCGGCACCACGGGCTTTCCCAAGGGCGCGCTGCTGAGCCATGAGAGCATGCTGGCCAATTCCTGGGGCACTTCGCAACGCTTGCGTTGCAGCGCCGGCGACCGCTGGACCTCGATCATCCCGCTGTTCCATTGCGCCGGTTGTGTGCTGAACCTGCTGGGCAGCCTGCAATCAGGCGCGGCCTATGTCGGCGTTCCCGGTTTCGATCCGCTGACGATGTTCAAGATCATCGAGAGCGAGCGCTGCACCATGCTCTCCGGCGTGCCGACCGCTTTTGTTGCCATGCTCGATCATCCGGAGCGCAAGAATTTCGATATCAGCAGCCTGCGCTCGGGCAGCTGCGGGGGTGCCGATGCCGATCCCGAAAAGCTGCAGGCCTGCGCCGTCGAATTTCCCATGCCCCGATTGGCCCAGGTCTATGGCCAGACGGAATCGAGCACGGTGGTCACCTGCCCGAGCGATGACGATGAGGATCGCTTTGCAACCGCCGGCGTAGCGCTGCCGGGCTATGAGATGCGGATCGTCGATCCGGCGAATGGCGAGGTCCTGCCGGCCGGCCAGATCGGCCAGATCCAGGCCCGCGGCATCATGGTCATGCAGGGCTATTACAACAAGCCGGCGGAGACCGCCGAAACCATCAGCGCAGGATGGCTGGCTCAGCACCGGCGATCTGGGCTATCTGCGCGACGACGGCCATCTGGTGGTCGCCGGCGGGCGGTTGCGCGACATGATCATCCGCGGCGGCGAAAACATTTATCCCGCCGAAATCGAGAATCTGCTGCGCAGCCATCCCGGCGTCAGCGAGATTGCCGTCTTCGGCCTGCCCGATGCCTATTACGGCGAGACGGTCGCCGCCGCGGTTGCACTTGCGTGCCGATGCCGACGCAGCCTCGCTTGCCGCGTTCTGTGCCGGCCGCATCGCCAAATTCAAGATCCCGACGCAGTTCTTCCGTGTCACCACCTTCCCGCAGACCGCCAGCGGCAAGATCCGCAAGAGCGCGCTGCGCGAACTGGGTCAGCAGCAAAAGCTGGAGCCCCTGGCGTGAAGCCGGCCGCCATCGGCACGCAGCACCGCTATTCGATTGCAACCGGGCCCGAGCATACGGCAGAAGCCTTCGGCAATGCGGGCGTGCCGGTGGTGGGAACACCAGCCCTGATCGGCTTCCTGGAAACCGCGGCCGATCGCTGCCTTCGGCCCTTCTATGAACAGAAGGAAGGCTCGCTCGGCACCCTGGTCGAGATCGTCCACCTGGCGCCGGCGCCCAAAGGCGCCACCATCGAAGCCCGCGCCGAACTTGTCGCCGTCGATGGCCGGCGCCACCGCTTCGCGGTCAAGGCCCTCCACGGCGATACCCCGCTGATGACAGGAATTCATGAGCGCGTGGTGGTGGATCTGGAGCGCTTTCTTGCCCGCCTGGCCGATGCCAGCAAAAGCTGAACGCCGCAGCCCTCAATCGTCGTTGGCCAGGCAGGGCCCCTCGTGACTAGGATGTCCGGCGGCGATACGGGCGCGCCACCACGGAGGTTCCGGTCATGTTCAAGCGAATCCTTGTGCCCATCGACGGCTCCGAGCATTCGACCAAGGCGGCGGACAAGGCCATCGAACTGGCCCGCGCCTTCAAATCCGAACTGATCCTGCTGCATGTGGCGCGCAAATACGATCTGCCCGACCAGTTGAAGGATTACATCAAGGCCGAGCATCTGACGGCCCATGACATGCTGGCCATCGACGAGGCGACCCGGCGGGTCATCGCCGACGTGAAAGCTCACGCCGAAGAGCAGGGCATCAAGAAGATCAAGACGGTCTTCCGCGAGGGCAAGCCTGCGCGTTCCATCGTCGATTACGCCCGCAAGGCGCAGACCGATGCCATCGTCATGGGCAGCCGCGGGCTGTCGGAGCTGGAAAGCGTGCTGCTGGGCTCCGTCTCCCACAAGGTCGCCACACTCGCCGACTGCACCGTCATGATTGTGAAATAACGCCTGAGGATTTACTCGGAGGTTCGCCCGGGGAGCTGCTTGGGGACGGCGGCTTGCGCTTGCCGGCGCGTTCTTCGGCCCGGCTCGCCAGATCGTCGAGGTCGCGGCTGATCTGATCCAGGGCGAAGGCAAGGCCGAAGATGCGCCCGATTGCATCCGCCGGCAGATCGCGGGTCAGGCCCTCGCGCCGCATGCCGGCCATCGCCTCGTGATAGGTGGTGAGGCAATCGTGAAATCGCTTCAGGTCGGGCGGCAGTTTGCGCCCGGCAAATGCCGCTGCCAGGCCGCGCAACGCCTGTTCAAGGGCCGCCGATAAATCGCCCAGCGCGGGCATCAGCGGCCCGGCGACGGAATCCGGCAGGGCGCCGCGGGTGGCGCGATCCACCATGATCAGATCGTGGCGCAGGCGGCGGATGGTGCGCAGCACCGGCTCCGGATCGTCTTCGCCGGATAGAAGGCTCGCCCGCTCGCGCCGCGCCTCATCGGCAAAGACCTCCAACTTGGACAGCGCTATGCGCATGCGCCGATGGAGAGCGAACATCCGATCGGGATCGTGGCGGCCGGAGAGTCCGTCGAGCAGTGCGGGAACCATCTCGGCCAGCAGCTCAAGGGCGCCTGCAGCAGCCGTGGCGAGCTGGGCATGGGCGCGGGTGGGCAGCACCAGCAGCGATACGCCGAAGGCAATGGCGCTGCCCAGGCCGATCTCGATGACGCGCTCGATGACCGAAGGCAAGGCGCCGGTGGTTTGCGAGGTTACGCCCAGCAGCACGATGATCGCGGTCACCGGCGCTACCCTGAGCCCCGGGCGAAAGGCGGCGGCGATCGCGAGCGGCAATAGTGCGAGCGCAAGACCGGCGCCGCGCCAGAGGGTGGTTGCCTCGCCCGGCATCAGGGTGACGATGACCACGCCATAGGCCCCACCCGCCAGCGTGCCGATCAGCCGGTCGGATGCCGCCTTCAGCGAGCCGCCGACATTGGCCTGGACGACGATCACCGCCGTCAGTACCGCCCAATAGCCCTGTTTCAACTCGAGCAGATGGGCGAGCACAAAGGCAAGGAGGCCTGCCACCGTGATGCGCAGGCCAAGCCGCAGCTCGATGCGGTGCCGGGCGAGCCAATCCAGCACGCCGCCCTTGCCGCTTGCCGCCTTCTCGTCCGGCATTCCTCGCTCCCTGAGTTCCGATCGCGGCCAAGTCTAGACTCGTCCGGCGCGGCCGGGGCGCATCAACATCGCAGGGGAAATGGCGGGTGCCTTATGCTAGCGTTTTGCCCCGCCCGCAGCCGGGGGACGGCGTGCGTTAATTGATTAATAGGAGATACGCGATGAAAACCAAGGACGCAAAATCACGCCGCATGGCGCCGCTCAATACCCCGACTGGGCTAGGAGAAAATGCCACGAAGGATTTGTCCGGCGGGCTGAACATCCTGCTCGCCGACGTTTATGCCCTTCACCTCAAGACCAAGAATTTTCACTGGCATATGTCGGGGCCGCATTTTCGCGACTATCACCTGATGCTCGACGAGCATGCCGAACAGATCGACGCCATCACCGATGTGATCGCCGAGCGGGTGCGCAAGCTGGGCGGCACCACCATCCGCTCCATCGGCCATATCAAGAGCCTGCAGCGCGTGCTGGACAACGACGCCGATTTCGTCACGCCGCAGGACATGCTGGCGGAGCTGCGCGAGGACAACAAGCAGCTGGCCGCCAATATGCGCACCTTGCACGACCTATGCGACGAGCATGGCGATGTGGCGACGGCGAGCCTCATCGAAGTGTGGATCGACGAGGCCGAGCGGCGCGTGTGGTTCCTCTACGAGGCCGGCCGCCACGAGTAGGTAAAGGAAAGACTCCCTTTCCGCCCCATATCTCTGTCCGTCATGCTTGGCCGGCCGCCCTGGCCGAGCCCTTGGGGCCGTGCCGAGCATCCACGACTTCCTTTCCTGGTGTCCCACGAAAGACGTGGATGCCCGCCTTCGCGGGCATGACGACCGAGATTGAGGGCTGACACCGTGCGTTTCGCCCCTCACGACATCGCATTGGCCGGTGGGGTCGGATCGCCCGGCAGCGGAATGAATTCCTTGTTGTCGCGATCGGGCAGCTTCATCCGCCCCGCCCGCCAATCGGCCTTCGCCTGTTCGATGCGCTCCTTGCGCGAGGAGACGAAGTTCCATTCGATGAAGCGTTCGCCCAGCGGTTCGCCGCCCAGCAGCATGACGCGTGGAGGGCATCAGCGCGGTGAACGACACCGGCTGGCCGGGTGCGAAGACCGGCATCTGACCGCTGCCAAGACGCTGGCCATCCACCTCGACCTCGCCGGCGACGATATAGGCGGCCCGCTCGGGATATTCGGCCGGCAATTCGCCCTTCGCACCCGCCTCGAGCTGCCAATGCACATAGAACATCGGCGAATGGGTCTTGACCTTCGCCCGCGCGCCAAAGGCCTCGCCCGCGATCAGCCGGGCCGATAGCCCGCCCTCTTCATAGGCCGGCAGATCGGCCCCGCTGTGATGGAAAAAACCCGGCTCGCTCTCCTCGTCTTCGGCGGGCAGCGCAACCCAGCTCTGGATGCCATGGACCCGGTCGCCCTGGGCCCGCGCCTTTTCGAAGCGCTCGGAATGGGTGATGCCGCGCCCGGCCGTCATCCAGTTGACCTCGTCCGGCCGGATCGCCTGTTCGCTGTCGAGACTGTCGCGATGCATGATCTCGCCCGCGAACAGATAGGTGACGGTGGAAAGCCCGATATGGGGATGGGGCCGCACATCGACATTGCGCGGCAGGCCCTTTGGCAGGTCGACCGGGCCCATATGATCGAAGAAGACGAAGGGGCCGACCATGCGGCGCCTCGCCTGGGGCAGGACGCGGCCGACCTCGAAACCGCCCAGGCTGCGGCGGCGCTGTTCGAGCACAAGTTCGATCATAGGGCCCTCCTGCGATTATCCTTTTGGTGGTTGCATCCTTGCGCGCAAAAGCCATGTTAGAAGAATTCCGCCTGTCCCGCCTGCCGGAGAGGAATGCCATGGCCCAGTCACCTAAAGAGCCGACATGCAAGCATATGTCGACGATCAAAACCGTGACGCCGAGTGCGCTCGGTTGCGAGGAGTGTCTCAAAACCGGCGACCCCTGGGTTCATCTGCGTATCTGCCGGACCTGCGGCCATGTCGGCTGCTGCGATGATTCCATCAACAAACATGCGACGAAACATTTCCACAAAACCCGCCACCCGATCATCGAAGGTTACGACCCGCCGGAAGGATGGGGCTGGTGCTATGTGGACGAGCTGATGTTCGATCTCTCCGATCGCATGACGCCGCATAACGGGCCGATTCCGCGCTTCGTCTGAATCGCTTTTCCGGGAACAGACCATGAGCAAGCCCGCCAAAATCCTGCTGCAGACCACCGTGCCCTATTTCGCGGATGGCTGGCATATCGGCCGCTTCAGCCTGCTGCGCGATCACCTGGCGGGGTTAAAAGATGGCCACGGCCATCCGCTGTTCGAGGTGACCGCCCGCAACCGCGATTCCCTGGGCCGGCCCGATTCCGTTCTCTCCGCCATCGACAAATCGGATTTCACCGAACTGTGGCTGTTCGCGGTCGACGAGGGTAACGGGCTGACGCCGGAGGATTGCGCCGCCATCTCGCGTTTCAGGCGCGCCGGCCGCGGTCTGATGGTGACTCGCGATCATATGGATCTCGGCAGCTCCGTTTGCAGCCTGGGAGGCGTGGGTGCGGCACATCATTTCCACAGCAAGAATCCCAGTGGCGATCCTTCGCATCGCGCGATCGACGATCCTTACACGACGGACATCCTCTGGCCGAACTTCCACTCGGGCGCCAATGGCGACTATCAGCTGATCACACCGACCGAGCCGGTGCATCCGGTGTTGAGCGATCCCGACGAGAGCGACGGCGTGCTGCGCTATCTGCCCGCCCACCCGCATGAAGGCGATGTGAGTGCGCCGGCGAGCGATCCGAGCGCGCGCGTGATCGCCACCGGGCGCAGCAAGGTGACCGGCGCCCTGTTCAATCTCGCCGTCGCCTTCGAGCCCTCGGAAGCGGGCGGACCGGCCATCGCGCAATCCACCTTCCACCATTTCGCCGACTGCAATTGGGATACGCGGCTGGGCGCACCCAGTTTCGTGACCGAGCCTATGGGCGATGGCGTCCTGCGCTCGGCGGCAGCGCAGCGGTCGATCCGCCGCTACGCGGCGAACCTCGCCAACTGGCTGGCGGGCCGGCCGGTCGGGCGCCATGAAACAAAGAAGCAGCATCAGGATCGTGCCCTCGACGAGGCGCTGGACGAATCCTTTCCGGCGAGCGACCCGCCGGCGGTGGATTAAGTCCCGTCACCGTTGACGCCATCGTCCTAAATCTGTTGAATTGCCTCCACTTGGATCGTTCCAAATGGAGGCCTCTTGAAGCAGCTTCGGGTCGGGTTGGTGGGTGCGGGCCTCGTCGGCCAGGCCGAACACGCCTTCTATCTATGGGAAGAGCGCGAGCGCTTCGCCTTCGTGGCATTGGCCGATGCCTCGGCCGCGGTGCGCAAGGCCGTTGGCGCGCGCTATGGCATCAAGGAACTCTATCCCGACATGAAGGGGCTGCTGACGGCCAAGCTGGATGCCGTGGTGATCGCGGCCCCCGATCCGTTCCATCCCTCGCTCGCGGTGGCCGCGCTCGAAGCCGGGCTGCATGTCATGTGCGAGAAGCCGCTGGCGCTCACGCTCGCCGGCTGCGACGCCATCGCCGCGGCGGCCAAGCGCGCCAAGCGCGTCGTCCAGGTCGCCTATATGAAGCGCTACGACCCGGCCTTTCGCCGCGCGCTGGATTTCCTGCCCAAGCGCATCCAGGACGTGAAATGGATTTCCGTCGAGGTCAACGACCCCGACCAGAATCCCTTCGTCGCCCATCTGCCGATGACCATTCCCGACGACATTCCCGGCGGCGCTGCGCAAGCAGGGCCGCGCCGAGGGCGAATCGCAGCTGCGCGAAGCCGCCGGCAAGACCTTGGGCGAGGCCGGAGCGCGGGCGCTGGGCGGCGGTTTCCTCTCCTCGCTCGTCCACGACGTCGCCGTCGTGCATGGCCTGCTGGATCATCTGGGCTGCGAGATGCCGGCGAGGTGAGCGAAGGCTCGATCTTCGACGACGGCCGCGGCGCGTTCCTGGCCTTTCGCTCTGCCGGGCGGCGGGCGCGTCAGCATGACCCATGTCAACCTGCCGGGCGTGCCAGACTATACCGAGCGCGTGACGGTCTATTGCACCGACCGGATCATCGAGCTCGTTTTCCCCTCACCCTATCTGCGCCATTTCCCCACGAAGCTCACCGTGCGGCGCGGCGGCGACAATCTGGCGCTGGAGACCACCGAATATCGGGCCAGCTACGAAGAAGCCTTCCGCGACGAGCTGCGCGCCTTCCATGCCGCGGCCACCGGCAAGGCGCCGGTGCAGACCACGATCGAGCGGCGCCGGCGCGATATCGAACTCCTGCTCTCCGCATCCAGAAAGGCAAACTCATGAGGATCGGCGTTTTCTCGGATTCGCTTCCCGGCCTGCCCCGCAAGGCCATGCTCGCCTGGTGCGCCGAGCGCGGCGTCAAGGATGTGGAGATCGGCGTCGGCGCCTGGGGCCCCTGGCCGCGCCCGCATCTCGATCTCGCCACCATCGGCACGGCCGCCGAGCGCGACCGCCTGAAGGGCGAGTTGAAGGAGCATGGCATTCGCCTCGCCGCGGTCAACGCCGCCGGCAATCTGCTGCATCCCGATCCGGCCAAGCGCAAGGATGCCCAGGCGCGCTTCAACGCCGCGGTCGATCTCGCGGTGGCGTTCGGCGTCAAGCGCGTGGTCACCATGAGCGGCTGTCCGGCCGGTGCTGCCGGCGGCGCGCTCGGCGTCTTTCCCTGCTGGGCCACCTCGCGCCGATGACGAGAAGCTGTTCGACCTGGCAGATGGAGAACGAGGTCGGCCCGTTCTGGAAAGCGACCAGTGCGCGGCTCGCCAAGGAAGCGCCGGAGGTGATGGTCTGCCTGGAGATGCATCCCGGCGTCACGGTGTTCAACACCGCCGGATTCAAGGCGCTGTCCGCCTATACCGGGCGCAATGTCGGCATCAATCTCGATCCCAGCCATTTCTGGTGGCAGGGCATCGATCCGCTGACCGTCGTCGAGGATATCGGCGATCGCATCGGCTGGATGCATGGCAAGGACACGATGCTGAACCAGGACCGCATCCGCCGGAACGGCGTGCTGCACTTCGCCCCGCCGAGCAACCCGGCCGAAGCGCCCTGGCATTTCGCCTCGGTCGGCGAGGGCCGCGATGTCGCCCAGTGGACGGCGCTGCTGAACGCGGTGCGCAAGGCGGGCTATGACGATGTCATCTCCATCGAGCATGAAGACCCGCGCTATGATGGGCCGGAGGGCACGCAGCGCTCGCTGACCGGCCTGCAGCGCGCGCTCGGCCAGCATGAAGGAAGCGGCTTGAGCACACTGATCGACGTCGCGCGGCGCGCGGGCGTCTCGAAATCGACGGTCTCCAACGTCATCCGCGGCGCGAGCCTGGTGGCCGAGCCGACGCGACGAGCGCGTCGAGCAGGCCATCGCCGATATCGGCTATCACCCCAATGCCATCGCGCGCGCGCTGAAGGCCCGCGCCAGCTCGGCGCTCGGCATCGTCGTTCCCGATCTCGCCAACCCGTTCTATGCCGAGCTCGCCGTCAGCGTGGAGCGGGCAGCCAGCGCCATCGGCTACGCCGTGCTGACGGCCCATACCGAATGCGCGCCGAAGACCGAGGAAGAGGCGGCCGCGCCTTCCTCGAGCGGCGGGTGGACGGCGTCATCATCGCCGGCGTCTCGTTGGGCTCGACCCTGCCGGGCCTGCTGCTGGACCGCGACGTGCCGGTGGTGCTCGCCTCCTTCGGCGAACCGAAGGATAAGCGCCTCGGCGTCATCGACCATGACGACGGCGCCGCCATGGAAACCATCGTCGATCACCTCTATGGCCTGGGCCACCGGCGCGTTGCCTTCGTCTCGCAGCATCTGCGCGAATATGGCGGCGAGCGCCGGCGCGTCGGCTTCATGAATGCGCTGGCCAAGCGCGGCCTGACCCTGATCGATCTCGACGACGGCGCCACCGCCGTGGTTGCCCATAACGACATGCTGGCCATCGCCACCATCGACCGGCTGGAGCGCCGGGGCCTGCGCGTGCCCCAGGACGTCTCGGTGGTCGGCTATGACGACATTCCGCTGGCCGCCCACAGCCGCGTCAGGCTGACCACCGTGCATTCCGACGCGGTCGAGATGGGCCGGCGCGCCGTCGAGATGGTGGTGGGCGCCGCGCGGGATAATCGCCATGTGGCGCTGCGCGAGATGCAGAGCAATCCGCTGGTGGTGCGCTCCACGACCCAGCGGCCGCAGAGCTAAGGCCTTATTTCACCGTGCCGCCCTACTTCACGGCGCCAAAAGTCAGGCCGCGCACGAAGTTGCGCTGGACGATGAGCGCAAAGATGACGATGGGCAGCGCGCCCACGACGCCGGCCGCGGCCATCGGACCCCACTGGATCTCGATCTTGCCGATCAATGTCGAAACGCCGACGGGAATCGTCTGGGCGTCCGGCGTGGAGGTCATGGTCAGCGCGATGATGAAATCGTTATAGGTCGCGATCACCGTGAAGATGGCGGTGGCGATCAGCCCGGGTGCCGCCAGCGGCACCACCACGCGCCAGAGCGCGGTCAGGCGCGAATCGCCATCCACCATCGCCGCTTCCTCGATGTCGCGCGGAATCTCCTCCAGGAAGCTCTGCATCATCCAGACGACGAAACTGGTGTTGAGCCCGGAATAGATCAGGATCAGGCCGAGGCGCGTGTTCAGCAGGCCCCAATGCGCCAGCGCGATATAGAGCGGCACGACCATCAGGATGCCCGGCAGCATGCGCACCAGCAGCACCAGATAGAGGGCCATCTTGCGCACGCCGAACTGCATGCGAAAGCGCGCCAGCGCATAGGCGGCCAGCGTGCCGATCACCAGCGCGATGAAGACCGAGGCGACGACGATCAGGATGCTGTTGAGCAGATACGAGCCGAAATGAAATTCGGCGACCAGGCGATAATAATTGTTGAAGGTGAGCTGCTGCGGCCAGAGCGCGACGCCGGAGAAGATATCCACCGGGCGCTTCAGCGAGGTGACCAGCATCCACCAGAAGGGAAACAGCGAGACCAGGATCGTCACCGCCAGCGTCAGATAGACGAACACGGCGCCGATGCGTTCGCGCCCCGTCATTCGCCGATCTCCCCGCTGCGGCGCATCAGATCGAACCGCAGCCGCCATCAGCAGCAGCAGGCAGGCGAGCAGGCTGATCAGCATCGCCATCGCCCGGCCGTACTGGTTGAACAGGAATGCGGTGTTATAGGCATAGATCGAGATCAGCTGGGTTGCCGTGCCCGGCCCGCCCTTGGTCAGCACATAGATCTGGTCGAAGGTGCCCACCGCATCGATGGTGCGCAGCACCACCCCGACCAGCAGCACGGGCCTCAGCAGCGGCAGCGTGTGGTGAAAGAAGGTCTGCAGACGGCTGGCGCCATCCACCCGCGCCGCCTCGATCGGGTCCTGCGGCAGGGAATGCAGGCCCGCCAGGATGATCAGGAACAGCAGCGGCGTCCATTCCCAGACATCGACCACGACCAGGCCGAAGAAGGCGGTCATGGGATGGGCCAGCACATTGGGCGCCTCGAAACCGAACAGCTCGAACAGCGGATTGACCACGCCGATATCCGAGGCATAGAGCAGTCGCCAGATGACGCCCACCACCACCGGCGCGATGGTCATGGGCAGGATCAGCGTGACGCGGATAAGCCCGGCAAAGCGCAGCTCGCGGGCGACGATGAGTGCCAGCAGCAGGCCCAGCAGCGTTTCGATGGCGACGGCCACGACGACGAACAGAATCGTCGTCAGGATTGCCTGCCAGAAGGTACGGATCGCCGTAGACGTGGCGAAAGTTGTCGCACGCCGGTGAAGCCCTGGTCGAGTCCATAGCGAAAGCGGTGCAGGCTGGCGATCGATGCCGTCGATGGTCGGATAGAGCGAGATACGCCGCCAGCGCCAGCATGGCGGGCAGCAGCAAGAGATAGGGTACAGCGGCCAGTTTCGAAGCCGCTGCACCCTGCTCTTCACGTTCTCTCCACAGCTTTGGCTGTGAGACTCAACTTGCACTCAATTCAGGGTTTAGAGATAGCCGCCCTGCTGTCTTCAGATAGTCCGGTGATCTCGCCCGCCGCCGCCGTCAGATGCTTCTGGGCGATGGCGTCGTAATTCGCCTTGGCCGCAATCGCTTCCACCAGCGCCTCGTTCAGATGCGTGCCGAGGATGTCTTCCATCTTCGGCTCGTCCGGCGTGCGCGGCTTCTGCACCGAATTGTTGACCGAATCCGGGCGATCGCCGGCAGCCAGCGATGAGCCTTCACCGCTTCCGGATCGTTGAGCGCCGTGCCTGTCACCGCCGCACCGCCGTACTTGCGGGCGAATTCGAGCTGCACGTCGTTGGAGGTGAACCACTCCAGGAACTGCACCGCCCCTTCGGTATTCTTGGCGCCCGAGGAGACGCTGGCGATGAAGGTGCCGATCGGCCGGGCCATGCATCTCCTGCTTCGGCGTTGTGGCCGCGCTGATCTTGCCCACCACCTTGGAGGACGCCGGATCGTCGATGCGCTGCGCCAGACCCGTGTACTCGGTCAGCGCCGTGCACTTGCCTTCGAGCATCACCTGGACTTCCTGGTCGGTATCGAATTCCGCCACGCCCGCCGGCATGTAGGGGATGAAGCTGAACAGGCGCGAGAGAGCGCCCACGCCTTCCGGCCCGGCGAAGCCCGGCGACCAGTCGTCGTTGACGAAATTGCCGCCGTAGGAGTTCAAGCAGCGGCAGATAGGTCATCACGATCGGGTTGCCCTTCACGCCGCGGGGCGACCAGCCATACATGTCGGGCGCCTTCGTCGTCTGGGCGATCTTGAAGATGTCGTCCCAGGTCTCCGGCGGCGACGGTGAAGATGTCGTTGCGGTAATAGAGAATCTCGACATCGTCGATGATGACGATCGAATAGAGCTCGGGCTTCGCATTGGCGAAGTCCTTCATGCGGGCGCCGGATTTCGGCGGCCACAGGCCCATCTCGAGACCCTTGGGCAGGATGTCCGGGTTCACCTTGAAGCCGATCTCATCCAGGCTCTTGACGATGTGGCCGGCGGCGAATTCCGGGCACCCAATTATCGTCCATGACGTAGATGTCATAGGCGCCGGTCTTGTTCAGGCCGTCGTTCTTGCAGTTCTGATACCAGCTGTCGTAGTTGGTCTCGTTGTAATTGACCGTGATGCCGGTCTGGGTCTGGAATTCCTTGACGAAATAGTCACGGAACGGCGCCATGGCGTTGTCCTGGAAACTGCCGATGGTGATCGAACCGCCGGCCGCGCGTGATGATCCGCGGCGCGAAGATGCCGCTGCCCGCCAGCAAGGTCGTGCCGGCCAGCGCCCCCTTCAGGATCGAGCGCCGGCGAACCGGGCGCTTCAGCATGTTGGCCGGTCCCTTGTTTTTGTCGTTCATTTCATCCTCCCTGTTGAGGGCCTTTCCCGGCCCGTTACGTCAGTGACTAAAACAAATTCCCTCTCGGATCATGCAGCGTTCGCGAGGCCGGTCCTGAGGGCGGTGCCGGTCTCGGCGTCGAAAAGATGCAAATGGCGCGCCACCGGCCTGACGCCGCAGCGCGTGCCGATGACTTCCGCGAAATCCGCCGGCTGGCGGATGTTGAGCAGCGTGTCGCCGACATTGATGGTGACGAGCGTCTCGTTGCCGAGCGGCTCGACCACATAGATCTCGCCGGCAAAGGCGCCGCTCGTCGCAGGGTTCGACCAGCTCGGCATGCTCCGGGCGAAAGCCGAGCTTGGCGGCACCGCGATGGGCGAAGCCGGGCATTGCGACCCGGCCCGAGCCATGGATGAACAGGCCCTCGGCGATCTCGCCGGTCAGGATGTTCATGGGCGGCGAGCCGCAGAATGTCGCGACGAACAGATTGGCCGGCCTGGCATAGATTTCGGCCGGGGAGGCGAGCTGCTGCAGCTTGCCGCGATGCATGACGGCGATGACATCGGCCATGGTCATGGCCTCGACCTGGTCATGGGTGACGTAGAGCGTCGTCGTCGCCAACTCCCGCTGCAGCCGCTTGATCTCCACCCGCATCTGCAGGCGCAGCTGCGCGTCGAGGTTGGACAGCGGCTCGTCCATCAGGAAGGCCTGGGGCCGGCGGATGATGGCACGCGCAAGCGCCACGCGCTGGCGCTGGCCGCCGGAAAGCTGCGCCGGCCGGCGCTCGAGATAGTCTTCGAGGCCCAGAAGCTCGGCCACCTTGCGCACCTGCTTCATGCGCTCGCCCATCTCGACTTTGCGCACCCGCAGCGGATAGGCGATGTTGTCGGCGACCTTCAGATGCGGATAGAGCGCATAGCTCTGGAACACCATGGCGATGTCGCGGTCCTTGGTGGCGACATAGGTGATGTCGCGCTCGCCGATGAAGATCTGGCCGCCGCTCGGCCGTTCGAGCCCGGCGAGAAGCCGCAGCGCGGTCGTCTTGCCGCAGCCCGACGGGCCCAGCAAAGCCAGGAATTTGCCGTCGGCGATATGGAGGTCGAGGGGCGCCAGCGCCTGATGCGCGCCGAAGGACTTGGAGACCTGCCGGTAGCGAACGTCCATCTCGGCCTTGCCCCCGCCCGCCGGTTCTAGCGAGCCGGAAACGGCTGCGCGATCGCCAGGCGCCGCCGCCGGGCAAACCCGCCACAGCGCGCATTCCCGCGGGGCGCGAAAGAAGGACGACCGGTTCTCAAAGGCCTGTCTTTGCCTCGATTGGAACGATCCACTAGCCTGTAACGCTAGCCCTCCAGCATAATGAGGTCAAGCAGGCGGGTCGGCCTGTTCCGGGCAGAGCCGGGCAAAAGACGGGCAGGGCCAGAATGGCCGGAATTGCCCGGTCATCGAGGAGAAGATCGATGCATGACCAAGGTACGCGCAGCCGTCATGGAAAGACCCGGCCGGATCGCCTTGCACGAGTTCCCATTGCCGGAGCCGGCAGCCGGCTGCGTGCTGATGAAGCTGCGCTATTCCGGGATCTGCGGCACCGACAAGCACACCTTCCGCGGCGAGAGCAAACAATATGCCGGCACGCCCCAGGAAAAGGACCTGACCTACCCGCTGATCTGCGGCCATGAGAATGTCGGCGAGGTGGTGGCGCTGGGCGGCCTGGTGCGCGACAGCGAAGGCAAGCCGCTGAAGGTGGGCGACCGCATCGTGCCCGCCGCCAACGTCTCCTGCGGCGACTGCCATTTCTGCCGCAACAACTACCCCTACTACATGTGCGAAAACACCCAGGATTACGGCAACAGCCTGCATTGCGGGCCGGCACCGCATCTGTTCGGCGGCTGGGCCGAATACATGTATCTGCTGCCGGGTTCGCGCATCTTTCGCGTGCCCGACGATCTGCCCGATCACGTCGCGGTGCTGACCGAGATCATGTCGGTGACCCATGGCGTGGAGACGGCGCAGAGCCTGATGAGCCTGATCGGCGGCCCGCGCTTTGCGCAATCGGTGGCCGTGCTCGGCGTGGGCCCGCTCGGCCTCTGTCATCTGATCAAGGCGAAGCTGCTGGGGGCGAGCAAGCTGATCGCCACCGACAAATTCCCCTCGCGCCTGAAGCTGGCGGAGGAATTCGGCGCCACGCTCACCATGCAGGCCGACAAGATGGACGTGAAGGAGCGCATCGCCAAAGCCCGCGAATATTGCGGCGGCATGGGTCCCGACATCGTGCTGGATTGCAGCGGCTTCCCCGAGACCTTCGTCGAGGCGCTGCGCATGGTGCGCGTCGGCGGCGTGGTGGTGGAGGCCGGAACCTTCGTCGATATGGGCCCGGTTTCGATCAACCCCAACGCCGATATCTGCACCAAGAATGTCAGCGTCATCGGCGTGGGCGGCGAGACGGCGACATCCTATCTGCCCTCGATGCGGCTGATGGCGGCCAATCTCGACCGCATGCCCTTCGATCGCTTCGTCAGCCACCGCATGCCGCTGGAGCGCGCCCAGGAAGCGCTCGAACTGGCGCAAACCGATGCGGCGATGAAGGTCGTGCTGGCGCCGAACGGCTAGCGCCTGATCTAGGCTAGCGCGCCGGCCGATCGTCTTTGGCCGTCGAGCGCAGGATTTCTTCGGAAAAAACCGGATCGCTGACGGCGCGCGACAGGATCATGGCGCCGACAAACCCGGCCATGGCGGCGATCGCCTGTTCGCGCCGCCGGGCGGCGCCGCGCCCCGGCAGCAGGCCCGCGAGCTTCGCCACATAGGCCTGCAAGCCATCGCCGACCTTCGAGCGCACCGGCAAAGGCTGGCGGCCGACCTCGCCGCCGAATGCGGCGAACAGACAGCCGCGCCCCGGATTGTCGCGGTGATGGGTGGTGAGATAACTGTCGGCAATCGCCGCCAGCGATGTACTCGCGCAGTCCCTTCCGGCAGGCTGGGCCAGGAGGCGACCCGGTGCATCAGGGCCGTGCCGCAGGCCTCCGCCGCCAATTCCTCCTTCGAGGCGAAATGGCCGTAGAAGCCGCCATGGGTCAGGCCCGCCGCGGCCATCACATCGGCAACGCTGACGCCATCGAAGCCCTCGTTCCCGGAACAGCCGGCCCGCGGCCCTGACGATCGTCGCACGGTGCTCGGCGGCTTTTTCCCGGCTGACCTTCATTGGCATTGCTCCCTTGCTGTCTTGACTTTATATATGATGATCATCATGAATAGGCAATTGCCACTGACCCTACCATGATCCGGCCGCTTCCCATGATTTCACATCGCCTGGCTGCAGCCCTCCACCGCCGCGACTGGCATTACGGCTGGGTCGTCATCGCCGCCACCTTCTTCGCCATGCTGGTCAGTGCCGGCGCCATGGGGTCGCTGGGCGTGATGATCCGCCCGCTGGAGCAGGAATTCGGCTGGCAGACCTCGGAGATTTCCACGGCACTGGCGATCCGCATCGCCCTCTACGGCCTGATGGGACCCTTCGCCGCGGCGCTGATGAACCGTTTCGGCGTGCGCAGCGTGATGCTGACCGCCCTGCTGCTGATCGTCCTCGGCCTGATGGGATCGCTTGCCATGACCCGGGTCTGGCAGCTGATTCTGCTCTGGGGCGTGGTGATCGGCTTCGGCACGGGCCTGACCGCCATTGTGCTGGGTGCGACCGTGGCGACCCGCTGGTTCACCAAGCGGCGCGGCCTGGCGGTCGGCCTGCTGACGGCCAGTTCCGCCACCGGCCAGCTGGTCTTCCTGCCGGCGATCGCGGCGGTAACGGAGCATTACGGCTGGCGGATGGCGCTCTGCCTTGTCTCGGCCATGCTGGCGCTGGCAGCGCTGGCGGTGAGCCTGCTGCTGCGCAACCGGCCCCATGATCTCGGCCTGCTGCCCTATGGCGAAGTCGGAATCGCCGGAGCAGCACCAGCTCGCAGCACCGGCGCTGGCATCGCCCTTTGCGGCGCTGAAGGAGGCGTCCGGCAACCGCACCTTCTGGATCCTGTTCGGCACCTTCTTCATCTGCGGCGTCTCCACCACCGGCCTGATCCAGACCCATTTCATCAGCCTATGCGGCGATTACGGTCTCGCCGCCGTCAGTGCGGCGAGCGTGCTGGCCATGATGGGCGCCTTCGATTTCGTCGGCACGATCGGCTCGGGCTGGCTCTCCGATCGCCTCGACAACCGCTATCTGCTGTTCTGGTATTACGGGCTGCGCGGGCTGTCGCTGCTCTATCTGCCCTTCACCACCTTCACCATCTACGGCCTGTCGCTGTTCGCCATGTTCTATGGGCTCGACTGGATCGCCACCGTCCCGCCGACGGTCAAGCTGACCTCGCAGGAATTCGGCCGCGAGAAGACCAATCTCGTCTTCGGCTGGATCTTCGCCGGCCATCAGCTGGGTGGTGCCGCGGCCGCCTTCGGCGCCGGCCTGTCACGCACGGTATTCGCCAGCTACCTGCCGGCCTTTTTCATCGCCGGCGCGCTCTGCGTGGTGGCGGCAGTCGCCGCGCTGACCATCGGCCGGCGCAGACATGCTGTTGCAGCCGGCCGAATAGCGAAAGCAGGTGACGCCAAATTAATTCCGGCTTACGACGGTGGTGTGTAAGTTCGGGCGATGGCACCCGGCATGGCGTTGGCAGAGCAGTCGCTTTTTCCCCGCGATCTATCGCCGCCCGTCATCGTCTTCTGCAAATCCCATTCCGGCAGCCGGCTGCAGCACGTCGCCCCCGAGCCCCGCACCGAAATCATGGACGATGTCGGGCGACAGGGCTGAGGCCGCCGCAGACAAGCGAGTCGCGCGCGCGACGACATCCTCGTTTCGCTCGCCGATCCGATGCAAATGGATGCCCGCTGCCGGGTCTGCGCCTGCAAGCGCCACGAGATGGACGTCATGCCCGTGACCGGCGGCCCAGCGAGCCCAGTCCGTTGCATAGCGCTCCAGCCCCCCTCGGGCAGGGTCAGCGCTAGCCAGTACGATCGCGATCTTCATCGCTTGAGTTGCTCGAGCTGGACCCGCACCGCCGCCCAGACTCGCCCGACCGGCAGGGCCGACATGCGGTGCTGTTCGCGTTCCTCGATCATGATCTCGTTGCCGAGGTGCAGGATCGTCCAGCGCGGATCGGTCGGGCCGAACAGCGAGACCAGCGGAACGGCGAATGCGGCAGCAATGGAGCGCACGCCGCTGTCTGTGGTCACCACCAGAGAGCCGTGGCGCAGGCAGGCCTTGAGCGGGCCGAGGCCGATCGGCGTGACGGCCTTGATATGGGCATGCGCCGCCAGCATCGCCGTTTCATCGGCGCGGCTCTCATGCCCCGGCGCGCCCAGTATCATCACATTGACGTCGAAACTCTCGACAATGCGCCGTGCCAGCGCCGCCATGGATTCGATGGGCCAAAGCTTGCCGGGATTCTGCGCCGCGTTGTTATTGAGGATCGCGGTGGGAGAGCCGCGGCGATCGCCGAAGACGGACAAGAGAGAGGCGGCAGCAGCCTCGTCCTCAGCCGATGTTGCCAGCATCATCGCCGGCCGCACGCCGTCGGGCGCCTGGGCGAGGGCGAGGTAGTAATCGATGGCCGGGATCGGTGACAGCCGGCCGCCCTCGCGCGGCGGCTGGCGCGCATCCGTCAGGAAGATTCCACGGCCACGGCGGTCATAGCCGATGCGCTGCGGAATACCGGCAAGCCAGGCGGCCAGGGCCGCGCCCAGCCCGTTGCTGAACAGGAGGATGCGATCGAACCTGCCGGCCCGCAGCTGCATGGCGAGAGCACAGGCGCGCGAGCCCGGCAGGCTTCCGCCAGCCGGCAAAGTGTGGAGTGCATTCAGCGCGGGGTGCCCTGCCAGAAGTTCACAGATGCTTGCGAGTCCAAATCCCTCGATCCGGGCGCCACTGCCCCCTGCATCACGCAAGGCCTGGAGTGCGGGTGTCGCCATCGCCCCATCGCCGATCCAGTTCGGCAGGATGACGGCGGTCGAGATGACGGCGGTATTCGCGCTCAAACCAGCGCCGCCATCACCGCCGCCCGCACCTCGTCCACGGAAATCGCCGCCATGCCCTGGACCGAACCCGGCTGGCGATAGGCGTGATAGTGGGGCGAACGCCAACGCTGGATGACGGTCTGATCCTTGCGCCAGGGTCCGGCACGTTCCGGCCAGGTCGGACCGAACAGCGCCACGACCTTGGTACCCAGCGCATCGGCCGCATGCATGGGGCCGCTATCGCCCGTCAACACCAGCCGCGCCCGGCGCAGCAGTGCCAGCAGCAGGCCAAGATCGAGCCGGCCGGCAAGCGAGACGGCCGTGCCCGCGGGCAAGGCTTCGACCAACTGCGCTGCCTCGGCGGCTTCAGAGGCACCGGCCGTGATCGCAATCGGAATATCGCTTTCCCGGCGAAGCTGCGGGAGCAAGGCAGCATAGCGATCGAGCGGCCAGGCCTTGGTCGGCCAGCGGCTGAACGGGTTGACCAGCAGGAACCCTTCGGCCGGCAGGCCGGCTTCGCGCAGAAGCGGTTCGATCGCCGCTTCGGCAACCGCACTCGTATGCAGTACCGGTGCCGGATCGCCAACCGGAATGGCGAGCCGCTTGAGGATCGCAGCACCCTCGGTGGTATCGCTCACCAGGTAATCCGTAGCCTGGGTAAAGCGCCAGCCAGGGCGAAAGCCACCGCGCCCGGCCTTGATCGCCGCACCGCTGGCATAAATCCAGGCAGCACTGGCCGGCCGGCCCTGCAGATCGATGGCAAGATCGAACCCGCCGTCGCGGCGGAAATCGTGCAAGGCCGCGCGCGCCTGGCGCCATGTTGCGGGCAAGCGCTGGCGGCGATTGAGGATCAGCCGATCGATATCGGGTGCGGCTTCGAACAGAGCGCCAAGCCCCTGATCGGTCACGACCACGATCTCGGCCTTGGGGCAAGCCTGCCGCAAAGCCGCCGGCAAGCCGCTGATGCGCACCACATCGCCGAAGGAGGTCAGCCGCACCAGCAGGATCCGCCGGATGGAGGAAAGATCCAGAGACGTCACGACGGCACGCGCCGCCTTGCGATCGCCCATCGCTCGCCGCAAGTGCGGCGGCCAGGATGGGGCTCAGCAGTTTGAGTTCGCCGGCAAAGCCCGCCAGGGCCTGGCGGATCATCTCGATCTCGACATCGCGGTCATGCACCCGGTTATAGCCGTCATGGGCGTCGCTGCCGCCGGGATAGCGGCCTGCCGGGTGAGAATAAAGATCGATGCCGGCGATGACGAGGTGCAGCGGGCGAAGGGCCGCGGCTGTGGCCACCATGATCGCGCCATTGGTGGGACGGGCTGTCCAGGCCCGGCTATCGGCGCCCGGCATCTCGTCGAAGACGAAGAAGCGGAAAGGCTGCGAGCGAAGACGAAAGCGCTGGCGCCAGAGCACGTAATTCGCTTCCTCGCGGCTGCGAAAGCCATAGATCGGGGCGGCCAGACGGCTGGGCGTCAGCGGGTCGCCCACGAAGACGAGCTGCGGGGAAACCAGCAGGCCGCGTGAATGCCAGCGCCAGTTGACGCGAAACAGCGTATCGCCGGCATAGGCCAGCAAGCTGTGATCTTCCGAGGAGGGGCCGTTGCCCAAACAGAGGATGCGCTGCGGCTGGCCCAGGCACAGTGCGAGATCGCCCCAATCATGGATCTGCCGGCGGGCAAATTGCGCGGCCGCGCGCCGGCCGATGGAGCCGAGCGCAAAGCGCGCTAGATGGCTGGGGCGGCGCAGCGACTCCCGCAATTCACGCGTCGGCGTCAGGCGCGGCAGCAGGCCTTCGAGACGCGCGAGCGCTGCGCTCGTCGGCGGGATCCAGGATCGTCAGCGGAAAACCCAGCGCTGCGAGACGCTTTTGCCAGCGCGAGCGCCAGCGGCCGGCAGGGCCCAGCAGCACGACCAGGGCCGGATTGATCCGCCGGGCATGGCGCGACGCCGCCAGGCCAAGGGGCAGCGGCAGGACGACCTCGCGCTCATAGCGGCGGATCAGCTGCTCCGCCTCGCGGCCCAGCGGCAGGCTCAAGACCATGAGATAGCCGGGCCGGCGTTCCAGCACCTCGTCGAGCCGCTTATAGGCGCGCTCGATCTCGGCGGCATCGGGCGCGATCACCCACAGCGAGCGCCCCAAGGCCGGCAGCGCAAACCCGGCACGGCGAAACATGGCCCTGAGACTCATAGTCTCGCCGAAAATCCGGCCATCATTCTCCTCACCGCTGCTCGATGGCCCCGACCCCCGGCGACCTTACACGAGACGCTGGCGGATTGCAGCGGGGCGTCTGCCGCAGCTGCCCAACTGGCAACAGACCTGGCGGCATGAAACCCATAGCCAGGCGGCATTTCCGCTTTGGAGCGCCGTGGCCGATCTTGGGGTCAGGAAAGAGCACGCCCCAACCATTCGACACGAAGGAGACAACCCATGTTCACGCGCATCGCCCGCTCACTTGCCCTGCTGTTGGCAGCCCTCATCTTCGCCAATTCTTCACCCGCCCATGCGATGGCCGGCTATGCCAGCGACGGCGTCGTGACGGTGAAAAGTGCCTATGGGATGGATGAGACGATCCGGCGCATCAAGGACGACATCGCCGGCAAGAAGATCATGTTCTTTGCCCAGATCGACCAGGCAAAGCTCGCCGCCGATGCCGGCATCGCGTTGCGCCCCTCGACCCTGCTGATTTTCGGCAACCCGCCGCTGGGGACCCAATTCATGACGGCCAACCCGCTTTCCGGCCTGGATTGGCCGGTGCGCATTCTGGTCTTCCAGGACAAGGATGGCGTGGTCTGGGCGGCCTATACCGACTTCGCCTGGATCGCCCATCGCCACGGCATCACCGACCGCGAGGCCCAGTTCAAGATGGCGACGATGGTGATCGATTCGATCACCGCCAGCGTGAAAGCGCCCTGAAAATCTGATCAGGCAAAGACCTGATCAGCCAAAGATCTGATCAGCCGGATCGCCGGCGCCGGTTTGTTTTGGCCAGGTTGCGCCCGGCCACGCTGGCGAGCGCCGTGCCCAGATAGGCTGCGGCGCGATCGGCGGGAATGATCGACGCTGATCTCGTGGCTGATCTCGGGTTTTCTCGCGCAAGCTTCATCGTGCGGACGGTATCATCTCGCCTGTACCACGTAAGGCCCGCCTGCCATTGACGGCGCCGTTGGCGCAGGCGGCCCGCGCCCTTTATGATGCGGCGATCCGAGGGGGGTTCGCCATGAGCATGGATGGCGCAGTCGCAGGCGCGCGAACGCGCTGGCGCGGGCAAGGCAGATCCGGTCGTCATCATCGCCTTCGATGCGATGGATTGCGACACGGCGCTGGCCTTCGCCGCCGAAGGCACCATGCCGGTGCTGGCGGGGTTGCTGGCGCGCATGGCGCGCTGCCCGTTGCTGTCCCCGCCCGGCCTGTTCGTCAGCGCGATCTGGGCCAATTTCGCCACCGGCCTTCGCCCCGACCGCCATCGCTTTCATTGCTGGGACGAGGTGGATGTCGCGACATACCGCCGCCGGATGACCACGCCCGAGACCATGCGCGGCACGCCGTTCTGGCGCCGGCTTGCCGCGGCGGGCCATGCCAGCGCCAGCATCGACGTGCCGCATAACGTGGTGCGCGATTGCGGCGATCCTGATCGCAGGCACGGCGCTGGAGATCGCCGAATGGGGCGGCCATGACCGTCATCTCGGTTTGCAAATCTGGCCGCCGGCCGAACATAAGGCGGTGCTGGCGGAGATCGGGCGCCACCCCCTCTTCGGCATGGAGGGTGTCGAGCCCCGCCATTTCGCGCCCGACGATTATCTCTTTCGCGCCGGCGCCCATCGCACGCCCGACGAGCTGAAGCAGCTGACCGCGGCCATGCTGGAATACATGCCGTTGAAGACCCGCCTGATCCGAAAGTATCTGGAGGCGCAGCCCTGGGATCTGTTCATCGGCGTCTATGGCGAAGCCCATTGCGGCGGCCATCAGCTTTGGCACCTTCACGACACCACCCATCCGCGATTCGATGCCGCCATACAGCGCCATATCGGCGGCGATCCGATAAGACGGATTTATAGCGGCCTGGATGGCGAGCTCGGCCGGCTGCTGGAGACGGTGGACCCGAAGGCGACGTTTCTGCTGATGCTGAGCCACGGCATGACAAGCCATCATGACGGTACACATTTGCTGGAGGAGGTGCTGCGGCGCATCGAGCTTGCCGAGGCGGGCCTCGGCGAGAGTGTCGCTCATCGCCTGCGCGCCGCCGGCGATGCGGTGGCCCGTTCCGCCCTCGGCCTGATCCGGCCCATGCCACAGCGGGACCTGGCGAGGCGCGTCCGAGCGCGCCAGCCGGCGGTTTTTCCTCTCGCCCAATAACACGGTCTATGGCGGCGTGCGGCTTAACCTGATCGGGCGCGAGCCGAATGGGCGCGTGCGCCCCGACGAGGCCGACGGCCTTTTGACGTCGCTGGAGCGCGATCTGCTGGACCTGGTGAATACCAGAACCGGCCGCCCGGCGATCCGGGGCGTAGCGCGGGCGGAGCGCTGGTATCGCCGCGATCCAACCGACACCATGCCCGACCTCTTCCTCGACTGGGACCACGCCGACGCCTATCGAATTGGTCCGCTCCGGCAAGATCGGCCTGGTCGAGCTGGCCTATGAGCATTGGCGAACCGGCGATCATCGCGACCGCGGCCTGATGCTGGCATCCGGCCCTGGCATCGCGGATGGCGCGAGCCTGCCCGCTTTGGCGATGGAAGACATCGCGGCCAGCATCCTGGCGCGCTTCGGCGAGGATGTGAGCGAGCTCGATGGCCGCCCCGTGCCCTGGCTCGCCGATGCACGCGTGATGGCTTGAGGGTGGAGTTGCTTAGGTCAAGGGCAAGCAACCACAGAGACACAGAGGCACAGAGATAGCGAGCCTGTGACTCTCCTCCCTGCGTCATACCCGGGGCCGGCCGATGGGCCGGAGCCCGGGTATCCAGTGTTGATGGGATAGACTGGATGCCCGGGCTCGTCCTGCGGACGCCCCGGGCATGACGGATAGGGGCGGGGCCAGCGACCCTGGCCCGTCTTCTCTGTGCCTCTGTGGTTAAATCCTTCCTTCCTGACGTAAGCTTGCGCGGCCTCGACCCAAGGAGACATCCCATGATCAAAGACCCGCCCATGCTGAGGATCCGGCGGCGCTTTGCCCGCCCGACGAAGCGCCTGCTCGCCGGATTCGCCGGCGTGCCCACCGGCTATCTGGTGGATGCCATGGGCGGCTATGGCTGCCTCGACTATCGCATCAAGCCGATCACCACCTCCTCGGCGATCATGATGGGCACCGCCGTCACCTGCCATGCGGGGCCGGCCGACAACCTGGCCTTGTTCGGCGCGCTGCATGCGGCAAGCAAGGGCGACATCCTGGTGGCGGCGACGGATTCGTGTCTGTCGACCTCCATCACCGGCGATCTGCTGCTGGGCATGGCGAAGAATCGCGGCATCGCCGGATTCGTCACCGACGGGCTGATCCGCGATCTGGTCGGCGTGCTGGGCGTGGGGCTGCCGGTCTATTGCGCCGGCATCACCGCGAACTCGCCGGCGCGCAACGGCCCCGGCACGGTGGGAATGCCGGTGGTGCTCGGTGGCGTGCGAATCGAATCCGGCGACATCGTGGTGGGCGATCGCGACGGGGTGGTGATCGTGCCGCTGCGCCAGGCGACAGCCGTGCTCGCCGCACTGGAGGGCGTGCGCAAGGCGGAAGCGAGCCTCGAGGCCAAGGTGAAAGCGGGGCTGGAAATCCCCGACTTCATCGAGACGATCATGAGCTTCGGAGCGCGTGATAGAGGTCGACTAGCGTATCTTCGGGGGAGGGGAAAATTGCCGGAGATACCGGGTCAGCGCCAAGCCCTGACAGGCGGCACGGCGCAGGCCGTGAACAGGCGGCTATGCTGGCTCGGCCTTGGCGCCATCCTGATCGTTGCGGCGATTTTGCGCCTGCATGCCATCTCAGCATCGAGCCTGTGGTTCGACGAGGCAATTTCCTGGCATCAGGCCAGCCAGGCCTTCTCCACCATGATCCGGCTGACGGCCACGGAAAAGCAGCCGCCGCTCCACAATTTGATCCTCTATGTCGTCATCGGCGCCTTCGGCGACAGCGAAACGGCCCTTCGGCTGCCCTCGGCCATATTGGGCGTTGCCACGGTCGCGGCCATCTTCTGGGTGGGTTCCCTGATCGGCGGGCGTGCGACGGGATTTCTTTGCGCCATCCTGCTCTGCCTGTCGGGATTTCATATTCACTATTCGCAGGAAGCACGGCCCTATGCGCTGCTGGCGCTGACCTCAACGCTCTTCGCCGGCGCCACCATTCGCGCGCTGGAAACAAACCGCCGCGGCTGGCATGCAGCCTCGTCCATTGCCGCCCTGCTTCTGCTTTATTCTCATGCTTACGGGGCGCTGCTCTGGATTTCCGTGGCGATTGCCGTCATCGCCAGTGCCAAGGCCTGGCGAGAACCGAGCCCGCAGGTTGTTCTTCGATGGGCCACCGGCCAGGCCATAGCGCTGCTGCTCTTCTTGCCCTGGGCCGGAATCCTGGCCTGGCATTACAAGCAGATCGTGACCGGCGGCCTCTGGATACCGAAGCCCAGCCCCAGATACATGCTCGGCCTTGTCGCCAATCTCGCATCGGGAAAATTCATGGCTGCTGGCGCTTTTTGCCGGTGCAGCGCTGGCGCTTGCCCCACAAGCGCTCTGGTTGCCGCTGGGGGTGGGCAGGGATGCCGGAATTCGAGGTGCTGCGGAACGCCATGATGTGCGGCGCCACGCTCATCTCATCCGGGCGCTTCTTCTCGCCTGGCTTTTCGGGCCGCTGTTCCTCAGCCTCACGGCCTCGCTGATAAGCCAGCCGATTCTGTCCGGCCGCTATGTCATCGGTTCGCTGCCGGCCTGGCTGGTTCTCGCCTCGATGGGTTTCTGGCGCCTCTATCGCTTGAAACGGATTCCAGCGCTCGTCCTCGCCGCCATCCTTGCCGGCATCCTGATCTCTGCGACGGCGACCCTATGGTTCGATCCGCCTCGGTGGAATGAGGATACGCGCGAGGTTGTAAGCGCCTACATCGCCCAGGCTCAACCCGGCGATTGTGTCTTCGCGTCCAATAACGACGTGGGCTTTCAGATGCGCTTCTATCTCCGCAACCCGCCGGCTTGTTATGTCAGCAGCGACGAGGCAGCGGATATTGCACCCTGGGCCTTCAGCGCGCAGCACAACTGGCTCTTTCTCCGCGATGACAATCCCGACTTCAGGCGCAGGCTTGACGAGAACCTGCAGGCCCATGGCTGGCGAGCGCGAACTGTCACATCCGATCCCAGGTTCCAGCTGTTCGCGCTCGAGCTCGCGAAATAGGATTTAGCGTCGTCTGATGTAGCCTGCCCCGATTTCCGACACGTTGCTGACGCCGAGCAGGCCCATGGCGCGGTCGAGCTCGCGCCGCAGAATATCCAGCACGCGGGCCACCCCCGCCTCGCCCGCGACCGCGAGGCCGAACAGCTGCGGCCGGGCGATGAGGCAGGCTGAAGCGCCCAGCGCGATCGCCTTCACCACATCGCTGCCCCGGCGCACGCCGCCATCCAGCAGGATGGGGATGCGCCCGCCCACCGCCTCGGCAATCGCCGGCAGCGCATCCAGCGACGCGGCGGCGCCGTCCAGCTGCCGGCCGCCATGGTTGGAGACGATGATGCCGTCGACGCCATAGGCGATGGCTTCGGCCGCTTCGGCCGGATGCAGCACGCCCTTCAGCAGGAACGGGCCCTTCCACAGCTTTCGCATCCATTCGACCTCGCGCCAGGAGAGCGAGGGGTCGAGCATCGCCGGCATGCGCGCGGCGAGCGAGGCGAGATCGGCCGTGCCCAGGCTCGCGTAATTGGCGAAGGTGATCGCCGGCAGCTTCGAGCCCATGCGCAGCAGCCAGCGCCAGTTGGCCAGCATGGCGAGCTTGTCGGCCAGCGAGAAACGCGGCGGAATGGTGAAGCCGTTGCGGATGTCGCGTTCGCGGTTGCCCGTCAGCTGGTTATCGATGGTCAGCACCAGCGCGTCATAGCCGCTGGCCGCCGCGCGTTCGACGAAGCTGCGGGTGAAGTCGCGGTCGCGATAGACGAAGACCTGCATCCAGCGCGGTGCTGCCCCGGTGGCGGCGACATCCTCCATCGTGCAGGTCGAGGCGTGGCTGAGGCAGAAGGCCGTGCCGGCCGCCGCCGCCGCGCGGGCCGCGGCGATCTCGCCATCGGGCCAGAACAGGCCCGAAAGGCCGGTGGGCCCGATCATCACCGGCAGCGAAAGACGCTTGCCGAACAGCTCGATGCCGAGATCGCGGCTGGCGGCGCCGTTCAGCGGCCGGGGCAGAAGATCGATATCGCCGAAGGCGGCCTCGTTGCGCCGCAGCGAGGATTCGCTCTCCGCACCCCCATCGGCGAAATCGAAGACCGGCCGCGGCAATGCTGCCCGCGCCAGCTCGCGCACGGCATCCAGGCTATAGGCACGCCGATGCCAGGATGGCGCGCTAGCTCCGGCTGCGTCGGTTGCAGGCATGAGGGCGATTATAGAGAGCGGCAAAGCGATCCGTCACCAGACAGACCCTCTGCTGCCCCCTGGCCGAGAGAGGCTTTCTCAGCGCGAGCAGTCAGCTTTCCCTCTCCGCACGGAGTGGGGAGAGGGAGGGGCCCGTCGCGAAGCGATGGGAGGGTGAGGTGTAGGCGCCGGCACGCTATGCTGCCGAGGCATCGGACAAGCGTCGGGGGAACTGGCGATGAGCCTCAAACTCGGTGTGCCGGAACTGGTGGCGAGCGGCCTTGGCTGGCCCGAGGGGCCGACGATGCTGCCTGCCAGTGGGACCCAAGGCAACGGCTGGTCTTCGTCGACAGCTACCGCAGCGAGATCACGGCGCTCGGCCCCGATGGCAAAGGACACGCAGCGCTATGCCTATACCGCGGGCGCGCCCAATTCCTGCGTGCTCGGCAGCGATGGCGCGCTGTATGTCTGCCAGAACGGCGGCACGACGGGGCCGTGGCGCGCGAAGGAGATGGTGACGCCCTCGATCCAGCGCGTGCGCGAGGGCGGCAAGGTTGAGGAACTGATCACCAATGTCGCGGGCATTCCCCTCAACGGGCCGAACGATCTCTGCTTCATGCCCGATGGCAGCCTGGTGTTCTCCGATCCCGGCACCTACAACCCGAAGAACCCGGACCCGAGCTATATCCACCGATTGCTGCCCGACGGCAGGACCCAGGTGGTGGTGGCATTTCCCACGCCGGTCTTCCCCAACGGCGTGGCGGCGGAGCCGGACGGATCGATCGTCTGGGATGAATCCTATACCGGCCGCGTCGGGCGCATCCGCCCCGATGGCAAGATCGAGGATCTGGGCAGATTGCCCGGCGACAACCCGATCCCCGACGGGCTCAAGGTGGGCTCCGACGGCCAGCTCTACGTGACCGACATCCTCGCCGGCGGCATCCATGTGCTCGCCCCCGACGGCACGCCGCTGAACTTCATCAAGGTGGGCAAGGCCACGACCAACTGCGTGTTCGCCGGCGAGACGCTGTGGGTGACCGATGCGGGCGTGCTGGCCACCAGCGCCGAGGCGTCGAGCGAAGGGGCGGTGTGGAAGTTGAGCGTGCCGGGTGGGGGAGCGGGGGTGTGGTATGGGAGGATCACAAGTTAGACGACGCCCAAACATGCCGCTCAGTCTCAAGAATTCAAACTCGGCCTCCGATACTTCGGCGGCGACTTGGGGTTCCGCAGCTGCAAGTGGCTCTATTATTACGATGGGAAGTTGCTCCTGCTTTTGCATCATCACATCGCCAGCATTGCTAAGGACGTACTCGATGAGCTTGGCTGCTCCACTCTCGAGGTACTCTCGCACGACTTTTCCATCGAGAAAAAGAAACTGAAGAGGCGTCGCAGCTGTAACTTCACGCGCGAAGTTCCGAGCATCCTGGGTAAAGCCGCCGGTGCTTACCATGGTGATAACATGCGCCTTTGCATGAATAGCAATACCCACTTCGCGGGCTACATCCTCCGTGTCCACTTTGACGCTTTTCTCAACGGCCTTGCATTGGAACATCCAGCGCGAGAACAAAAGGTTTTTCCCTTCTGCGATTACGTCGACCTCCGCATAGCCAGTTGACTTAGCCCGCTTCCTAAAGCCACGAGGAGTGAGTGATAGGTCGATGATCATACGAAGGGCGAGAAGCTCCAGGGCAATGCCCCGCTCATGCTTGGCTGCGCTCTCAAGCTTCTCCTTAATACTTAAAAGGGGTGTTTCGATCTTGGCCCGTAGATCGGCTGGCACCGACGTGTCGAAATTCGGAATTACATAATCAACCGGGATACTCAGAAGCTTGGATGCAGCTGCACTGCTCTTCAAATTAACGAGCGAGAATTCTGCCTTGTTTGAAGGCATTTCAGCTGAAGAATAATTATCATACAAATATCACCTGTGGAAATGACTCCGCCTGCCCTAAAGGCCCGGAAACGACATTTTGGGGAGTGAGCAGGTCTGCCTGGGCGGCGCTTTTTCGCTTAGCTGATGGTGACTACAACTTTGACCTTCGCCATCCCGCCGCCTGCGCCTCCGCCTCGGAGCAAAACCAGCGCTCACCTCTTAATTCATCGATCACCGTGAAGGTGTAATAGTAGCCACCCGGCACATGGTAGATGCGCTCGCCGTTGTCGCTGATGTTGCCCTTGATCAGGCATTGCTCGGACGGCCCCGACGCAACCTGGTGGGTCGCTGACAGAAGGCGCGTGAGGCTGAGGTCTCGGAACCCGCCGTAAAACCAAACGGCGGCGATCGCCATCAGCAGGGATGGAATTGCCACGCCGAAGATGTATCGCGTGTAGGCGCGAAGGCGGGCGGTCCATCGTCTTCGAAACCAATAGAAATAGGCCATAACCCCTTCCCCCTCGAAGGTGATTTGGCGCAGTGCTATTCATCATACAATTATGGGCCGAAGCCGGGAAGGGCTTGGAGATCGATGGATGCTCGGGTCAGGCCCGAGCATGACGAGTGAGGGGTCCCACCGCCAAGGCCGGCAACGATCTTGTCCATCCTGCCGCCCCGGCTCACCCTGAGGGCGCCACCATCCCGAAACCAGCGAGTCAAAAAGGAGTGTCACTCATGAGCGATCACGATCATACCGACGCAAAGCTCATCGTCGCCGCAATCCTCTCCGCGAAGATGGGCGACTTCCACAACACACCGCAAGGAATCCAAAATGCGGTCAGCCTTTGGCGCAAGTTCTACAACGAGATCACCTTCCTGGACACCGATGCCGATCCCGACGAGCCCGGTAACTATGTCCAGAACGCGGATTATTGAGGGGTCGGCAACGGACCGGCTTTGAGGGTGTTGAGCAAGGCCCACCATAAGCCTTCGTTGATTGTGCGAGCGGAACGATGGATTCCCGGGCTCGGCCTAGGCGGCCGCTCCGGGAATGACGGAAGGGTGAAGGCGCATTGCTCGGGCTGATTTTGTCCGAGCCCTTGGCTAGAGCATGGCGCAACAAGAACCGTCACCCCCACCCCAACCATCGATCCGCTTTGCGGCTCGATCCTCAAGGGCGGCGGGAGAACTGACGGGGCTCTGCACCTGTCCCTATTCCTCCCGCGCCCGCTGCCGCAGCACGTATTTCTGCACCTTGCCGGTCGAGGTCTTGGGCAGATCGCCGAACACGATATGCCGGGGGCGCTTGAAGCCGGCCATCTGGCCCTTGCACCAGGTCATGAGTTCCTCGGCCGAGGGTGCCGCCACGCCCGCGCCCTCGCGCAGCGCCACGAAGGCGCAAGGGGTTTCGCCCCAATGGGAATCGGGCTTGGCGACCACGGCCACCTCGCGCACGGCCGGATGGCGGGCCAGAATCTCCTCGATCTCCAGCGATGAGATGTTCTCGCCGCCGGAGATGATGATGTCCTTGGAGCGGTCCTTGACCTCGACATAGCCGTCGGGATGCATGACGCCCAGATCGCCGGTGCGAAACCAGCCGTCGCGGAACGCCTCTTTCGTCGCATGCCGGGTTCTTGAGATAGCCCTTCATCACCGTATTGCCGCGGGTCGCGATCTCGCCCATCGAGACGCCGTCGGCCGGCAGGCTGGCGCCGGTCTCCGGATCGATCACCATCAACCCGGCCGTGACGATGAAGGGCACGCCCTGGCGCGCCATGCGCTTCGCCCGCTCCGGCAGGTCGAGATGCCTTCCACTCGGCCTGAAACTCGCACACCGCCGCCGGGCCATAGGTCTCGGTCAGGCCATAGCCATGAATGATCGATGAAGCCCATCTTCTCCATGGCGCCGATGATGGTGCTGGTGGGTGCAGCACCCCCGGTCACGATCGTGACCGGCTGCGCCAGGCGGCGCTGCTCGCTTCCGGGCGAGAAGGCCAGCATGGCGAGCACGGTCGGCGCGCCACAGAGATGGGTGACGCCCAAACGCTCGATCCGCGCGAAGATCTCGCTCCGCCACCACCGCGCGCTGGATGACATGGGTCCCGCCCACGGCCGTGACGCGCCCAGGTAAAGCACCAGCCGTTGCAGTGAAACATCGGCAGGGTCCAGAGATAGACGCTCTGCCGGGCTCGAGGCCCGCGCTCACCGCCTGGCCGAGCGCGCCCAGATAGGCGCCGCGGTGGTGATAGGCGACACCCTTGGGATTGCCGGTGGTGCCGGAGGTGTAGTTGAGGGTGATCGCCTGCCACTCATCCTCCAGCCTCACGCATGGCGCTTCAGGATCGCCACGAGCGATGAAATCCTCATAGGTCACCCAATCGCCGCTCGCCTTGTGTCCCGCCTGGCTGGCGTCGATCTCGATCAGGATCGGCTTGTGCTTGATGCCGGCGAGGGCGCCCCGGTCGAGCGCATCACGGGCGACCGGCATCAATTCCGCATCGACCAGGAAGGCCTTGGTCTCGGCATGCTCCAGGATGAAGCCCACCGTCCTGGCGTCGAGACGAAAATTGATCGCGTTGAGAACGCCGCCCGCCAGACTCGCGGCATAATGCATTTCGAGCAGTCGCCACGCCATTGGGCGAGAGCACCGAAACCGTATCGTCCCTGCCTATGCCCGCCTGGCGCAGCGCGTCGGCCGCCTGGCGGCAGCGCCGCCACATCTCGGCATAGGTGATGATGCGCTCGCCATCGACGATCGCCGGCTTGGCCGGAAAGATGCGCGCCGCGCGCTCGAGAAACGGAGACCGGCGACAACGGCTCATAATTCGCCCGATCCTTGCCGAGATCGGTTTCGTATTTGCTCATCGTCGAATTCTCCCTGGCTGGAGGCGCGGGGAAACGGCGGGCTTATTCTATGTCAGATTTTTGTATTTGGGCCCGCAGCCAAGAAGGGGGGCCACAGCCACGATGTGGCGAACCCGCAGGCATAGACTTATTGTGCCCGCATGCAGAAAACGGCGGCGCGCGTGAGCTGCGATATTCTTTGCATTGGCGAACCGCTCTACGAATTGAGCGAGCAGCCCGACGGCCGCTTCCTGGCGCGGGTTCGGTGGCGATACCTCGAACGTCGCCGTTGCCGCGGCAAGGCTGGGGGCTCGCACCGCCTATGTCACCCTGGTCGGCAACGACTTGTTCGGCGCAGCACTGCTCAAGCTATGGCAGGACGAAGGCGTCGATACGGCCCATGTCTTGCGTCCTCGACGATGCGCCGACCGGGCTCTACTTCATCACCCATGGGCCGGGCGGCCACGCCTTCACCTATCGGCGCGCCGGCTCCGCCGCCACCTATCTGGCGCGAAGCCATATATCCCGCGAGGCGATTGCCGGCGCAGGCTTCCTGCATGTCTCCGCCATAAGCCAGGCCATCAGCGCTTCGGCGGCCGACGCCGTGTCGCACGCCGTGAGCCTTGCGCAGGCGGCGGGAACGAAGATCTCCTACGATACGAACCTGCGGCTGCGGCTCTGGCCGCTGGATCGTGCGCGCGAGGCGATTTCGGCGACGGCGCGTGCGGCCGATATCCTCAAGACCTCGCAGGAAGACGCAGAGGCCTTGACCGGCCTCAAAGAACCGGAGGCCATCGCCAAGCATTTTTTCGCTCTCGGATCCCGTACCGTCATCGTGACGATGGGGGAAGCCGGCGCCTTCGTGTTTTCGGACCGGTTGCGCCAGACAATCGCGCCCTATCCGGTGGAAACGGTGGATGCCAGCGGGGCGGGCGATGCCTTCACCGGCGCCCTGCTGAGCGAACTTGCCGCCGGCCGCGAGCTGATTGCGGCCTGCCGTTTTGCGGCGGCGGCGGCGGCCCTTTCGACCACCGGTCATGGCGCGGTTTCGGCACTGCCGCGCCGGGGCGCGGTGGAAGCATTACTGAACTCGGTCCGGCGGCGAGGTTGAGGCTAACGGCCTTCCTGCTCTTGGCACTAAATCTGGCCCGACTAGCCGTTAGCGATCATGTCCGCCAGGTGAGCCGTATTGCATGGCGCCGCCTTCCACTCGCGGGGGACAGCAAAGTTGGGGGCCTATAGCAATGCCGCGACTCCAGGATGACCCGCTGCGATCAAAACGCGCTGCGGGCGGCTTCAAGCACTTCGGCGACCTCGATATCGGCGATGCATCGGGTGGGTGATCCGGGCTCGATATCGTAGATGCAATCCCAATTGCAGCCATAGCAAGGCAGGCGCCGCTCAACCACTTTCAGCTGCGCGCCAGCCCAAGAAGGATACGGATGGTAGCGGCCGGGAAGCCCGCCGCCGGCGATGGCCACAACGGGCCGACGCAGCATGACGCCGATATGCATTCCGGCGCTGTCGTTGGTGATGATCAATCTCGCACCATTGATCAGTTGCAGGAATTCGACCACCGACGTCCGGCCGCTGAGATCGATGAACCGGCCTTCGCGCCACTGTCGAAAACTTCCCCGCGGCCCTTCCCCATCCGGCGCGCCAGCGAAGACCAACAAGTCCTGCGACAGCGCCGCCAATTGGTGAGCGAGCGCTTCGAAACGGGCTATCGGCCAGGACTTGAGCCGGCTCGAAGAATCAGGAACGAATAACACATAGCTGCCCGGGATCGCCGACGTGCCGGCTGGCAAGGCGAGAGACGGCAGACGATGGGCAGCCGCGGGCCAGCCCAAGATCTGGAGAAATTCGGCATAGCGATCAAGCTCATGCATTGGTTCGGGCGAGGGAACGGCCAGCCGCGTATACCAACGATCGCTCAGCCGGCGAGCATACGGGCCGAGGAAAGCCGGAGACCCTGCGGATCCAATGCGCTCCGCAGCGCCGGTCGCGCGGACAAGAGCGTCTTCGACAGCGAGCATTCGATTATAGGTGGGCTGCACCGCCGCGATATGGCGGCACTTCGCCACCGCCCGAAGCGTGGACCAGCGATATGCGGGCGAGCGAAGCAGGCGCTGGCGCTCGATGACGACGATTTGGTCGACAGGCGCATATGCCGCCGCAAGGCCGGCGGCCGAAGGTGGGCAATAGAGAACGAGCGAATACCCACTGGCGGGATATTGAAGGCGGATCTGGTCCAGGCAAGGCAGGGAAAGCAACAGATCCCCGGCGCCGTGGAGGTTGAAGATTGCCACGCACGGTTTACCCGTGCCGCGATTGCCCCTGCCCAAGCGCAGAAGCGGCAGCGCCAGCGTATCCAGAATAGTCAGAATGAGAGCGCGAAGCTTGCTGAGCGAACCGTCGAAGCCGTCGAAGACGCAGGCGAACCGCTGGCATGCGCCTCGTCATCGCCCCAAACGCGCTCGCAGCAAGCCGTAGAAGCTTCGGTTCACCGGCTGCGGAGCCAGGTATCCCAACGATTCAAGGGTAGGTTTGATCAGCCGAAGCACCGCGCGAACCTGGCGCGGGGGCTTGGTCCTGTGTTTGCCGATTGAGCGGTTGTGGATCGTTCCGGCCAGGCGTTCCAGCGCCGAGGAATTTACCGGGACACCAAGCCAATCCATGAGACTGCCCATTGTGCCGGCGCAGTCACTGCAAAGCGCCTCGTAGCGGACCTCTCTGTAATGTTCGCCCAGCATGCTGCCATACGCCCTGCCCTGCTCAACGCTATTGGTCCAATGGAGAGCATTGAAGAGGTGGCTCGCGCGCTCATAGGCCGCATTTGTCAAAGCGTGGCCCCTCCAGTGCCGAACCGTTGCGGTATTGAAATAGACCTTCCGCCAGAACAGCAACTCGGGTGCCACGTGGTCCGACCATGCCACATCCCGGCCGTCGCGAAGGACATGGATCACCTTGGCCAGCGGAAAGAGGAAGGCAAAGAACGGCAGCGCGTAAAGGGTCTCGCAAAGCTTCCATCCCCATTGGCGGCCACCCGCCGGATCGTAGCCGTTCAGATGGCGCTCGAAAGCACGCGCCGTTGCTGCGGCAAGATCGGCCGCCTCGGTTCCGCCTGACATCCATAGGCGTCCATAGTCGGGGTAGTAACGAAGCACACAGGCTTCTACGATTGGAAGAATGGGGAGGGCGTCTTCGGATTGGTTTCGCTCTGCGCCAAGGAACATTCCCTGTCCTTCAAGCGCGCGGGCAAGAAGGCGGCTTCCAGAATGCGACTTGTTATACACAATGACGGGCGGTGGCAGCCTGCCCAGTCTTTGCCGCAGTTCGAGCAGAGCGCGGTTGATGACCTGTTCCCTTCGTATAAAGGTTTGGCACCCGTCCTGATTCAATAGTGGAAGTCACTCATGCACGCAGCGGTTTTCTCGACCTTCAATTCGATCTGTCGAAGCGAGTGTGCGGGCGGCGCGGTGCTGGAGGTTGGCGCGGTGCCCAGCCTTGATACATTGTTAATGCTTCCGGCGCTCGCCTCGGCGAAAGAGCGCGTCGGCGTCAATATCGCGCCACCAAGTGAGATCGCAGGCTGCCCGATCCTTCAGCGTGACGCCCACGATCTAAGTTGCTTCGAAGCGGGCCGCTTCGACACCATCCTGTGCAATTCCATGCTGGAACACGATGCCTCGTTCTGGCTGAGCCTCCAGGAGATGCGCCGCGTTGCCAAGCCGGGAGCGCTGTTCGTCATCGGGGTGCCAGGCTTCGCAACCCCGGGAGCGGGACATTGGCGATTCCTGCTCTCCAAATTGGCTCGCCTGCCATCCCTGCCCGCCCCGTGGAAGTCCGCCATCGGCAGCTATCTCGCGGGCACCCCCGTTCTCGGTCTGCACAATTTTCCTGGGGACTACTACCGCTTCAGCGAACAGGCCTGCCAGGAAGTCTTGCTCGCTGGGCTTGCAGCGATTGACGTTCGCCGTGTTCTCAATCCGCCGCGGTTCATCGCCGCCGGCCGGCTGCCGCGGGGCGGCTGAAATCAACGCTCGCGGGCGACGCCGTCGAGCAATTGCAGCCATGCGGGCAGCCAGCGCTGGACCGAATAGTCAGCTTCAGCGCGCGCACGACCAGCGGCACCCAACCGCCGGCGCAGGGCCGGATCAGCCGCAAGTTGTCGCAATGCAGAGCCCCAACCCTCGCGATCCGCGGCCAGGAAGCCGGTCTCGCCCGGCTTGACAATACTGCGATTGACGCCGACCGGCGAGGCGATCACGGGCAGGCCGGCGGCCATGTATTGCAGCAGCTTTGCCCCGCATTTGGCGCGTTGCAGAGGGTCGTCCAGAAGCGGCATGATTCCGATGTCGAACAGATCCGCAATGTTGTTTTCAACCGTTGGCGACCAGCGAACGAAGCGCCACTGGAGACTGGATCCGGGTAATTCCGGCCGGCTTCCTGAGACAACAACGAATTCGAAGCCGATGTCGTTTTGCAACGCCGCCAGCATGTCGACATACGCAAACAATGTCTGGCGAATCGAGTATTGGGATCCAAGCCATCCCACGCGCGGCCGGCCGCTGCTCGTTCCGGTGCTTCTTCCGGCCGGGCTGTAGGCGCCGGTATCGACGACTGTCGGTATGATCGCCACATTGGCATTCCACGCGGCCGCGACGCTGGCGAGAGTTCTCATTGCCCGCGACGACCACCTTCGCCAGCTGCCCCAGCCGGACCACGCAGTCGCGGCTGGAACCCAGATGAATGGCATCGTCCAGGTCGAAAACCAGCCTGGGGTTGCGCCTGGCCAGAAATTCGACCAGGTGCGGAAGCTCGCGGCCGACCACAATGACGTCGTATTTTGCCGCGGCGATGAAATCACGCATCAGGCTGGCCCGCCTCAGCGCCGCGTTCACCCGCATCTCCCAGCGTCTGAGCCTTGGTGAATTGAGGCGCACAGGGCGGTATAGCGATGGCCGCAGCGGCCGGTGATCGATCTGCCAACCTGCCGCGGCAAAATACGGGAAATACTGCATCAACCGCAGGCGGCTCGAAGGGTCGAAGTCGCTATGAGTGATGACCAGCAGCCGCGGCACCTGCAGCCTCACACTGTTGCGCGCGGCCCAGCGCGTCGGCGCTGCAACGTCCGTCGATAGAAGCCTTCTACCGCAAGATAGTTGTCTTCGCTGTCATGTCTCAGCCCAAGGGCACGGGCGGCCGCCCCCATCCTTTGACGCAATGCCGGGTCGAGCAACCGCATCATCGCCTGGGCCAGCACGTCCGGATCGTCGGAGCGCTCCAGCAAAAATCCCTCTTGCCCGCTGGCGATTAGTTCGCCTGCCCCATTGTTTCGCGTTGTGATCGTAGGCAGACCACTCGCCAAACCTTCCAGCGTCGCCAGGCTGCAGGCATCGTAGCGGGTCGGCTGAAGTGCTGCGTCGGCAGCAGCATAGGCCTCTTCGATTAGCTCAAGCTTGCCGAAAAACCGGACCTGGCCCGCGACCCCCAATCGACGCGCAAGGCCGCCGTAGGTATCCACATCGCCGTCACCGGCGATTGCCAGGCGGATGCCGGGCCTGGATCCGCTGAGCCGGGCGAGCGCGTGCAAGGCCGTCGCAACGCCCTTCAGGTGGAAATTGTTGGCCACAAGGAGAAATGTGGTGGCCTCGCTCAGGGTCCATTTCGCCCGCGCCGCCGCACGCAGGCTCGCAAGCCGGTCCGCGGCGAATTGCTTGGTATCGATCCCATTGTGGATGACGGTGATCCCGGCAGGGTCCAGATCGAAGCGTGCGGCGATCTGGTCGCGAACCATCCCCGACACTGCAATCAGGCGCGAGGGGTCCGCGAACTGCCGGCGTTCCAGCCTCCCAAGCTCGCGCCGCCATCGCCGGTATGCCGGCGACAGGCGGCTGCGCAGCCGTCTCCATGGCGGGCGGGCAGCAAGATCGAACTCGGCATTGACCAGGCGAGAACCGGTCTGCGGCTGAAACACGTCCGCCCGATCCGCAGTACCCGTGTCATGCACGATGTCGAAGGAAAGGGGAGACAGGTGCGCTGCAATGGCCGCCGCGCGAGCGAGAGGCCCGCCCTCGGCGGCGACGACGCACATCTTCACGTCCGGGCGCTGCACGGACCCTGCAAAACATAGAACGCTCACTTTGTGCCCCCGACGGGCCAACCAATGGGCAAGACCCTCGGTCCAACTCTCCAGCCCGCCGAGGCCGGACTCGAATCGATCAAGAACGAGTGCGATCCGAAGGCCGTTGTTCATCTTTCTCAATCCGGCGAGGCATCGCGCGACGTGTGAGGATGCGCGGGGAAATTCCTACATAGGCCCGGCACCGCGAGAATGCCAGCGCGCAAAATAAAGTCATCCTCAGTCGCGGCGCTGCAGCGCCACGTTCAGCATGTGTTCGATTACCCGCGAATGAGTATGGTGGCGAAGCGCATGGTCGCGGGCGGCATGCGCCATGGCATCGAGACGCGCCTTGTCGGCCAGCGCGTCCGTGATCGTGCGGCAAAGCCCATCTCCCTCTGCCGCGTAGTAGAACGCGTGCACCCCGTCCCGCAGGGGCTGGTAGCGAAAGATGCCGGGCGGACTCAACACGGGAACCGAGAGGCAGAGGCTCGCCTCATGGTGCCGAAAGCATTCCCAGCCAAAACCTTCGGGCGACCAGGTGAGCCATGCACGGGCACAGCGCGCAAGATAGTCGCGCTTGGAAAGCCCGCCCCCGCAAACATCCACGACGTAGCCCCGGGCTTGCAGGGACCGCAAATGCGCCAAGCCGGCGGCGCGGATGGTGGAATGGACGGAGCCGGCGAAGAAGACGTCCACCTCCTTGTTGGCGCCAGTTTCCAGTGCCATGCGTGCCGTATCGTCGGGCACCGCGGCCGATATCGGGCGCAGCTTGCCGATGTTGCGGTTCACAAAGGCCGAGGACATCGCATCGCGATGGGTCCTTAGCCCCGGCGCCTGGTCGAGGAAGGCTTTGGCGAAATCGGTCGGCAGCTCGCGCTTGAAATAGACGGCGGCCCGTTCAAGAAGGCGAAACGCATGAGCAGGGATGCAGGGCTCATCATTGAAGTCCAGCATCACCAGCGGGCAGGTCTGGCGGCCCCCCACTGCGTAAGTGCCTAGCGTGCGCGTATGGATCAGCCGCCGCAGCACGCCCTCGAGGGCAGCGACAAGGCCGTGCTTGCGGTCCCACAACCCACGCACAGGCGCGTGGCAAAAGACAATGTCCCATGCACCGGCGGCGAGCGAGCGCCGAAGCCAGGGCACCAGGCCAGGCCTGAAGACCAGGTGGTCGAGGCTTTCGACTTCGGCCCAATCCTCGCCCGTAAAGATCAGCGTCGTGCGTTCGGGCAGGTTTCGTTTCAAGAGGCCGAATTGGCCAATCTCCAGGATTTTTAGCTCGTCGATGGACTTCATCGCCTGCTCCGGATAGCCCCAGCCAAGGGATTACCGCCTCGCGAACGCTCGGCGTTGACGCTCGCCTCCTTCGCTAAAGCTTCGGAGGCTCGGTCCCGAACCTGGGCGTTCGTCCACCTCTCGCCCCAGCCATGAAAAAGGCCCCGCGAGGAGGCCTTTTTCATGGCGGAGGGGGAGGGATTCGAACCCCCGATGCCCTTGCAGGCATAACGGTTTTCGAGACCGCCGCGTTCAACCACTCTGCCACCCCTCCGTCGTCGGGTGTCGCGATGGCCCGCTCGCGGGGGCCCGGGCGAAAACGGGCCGGGACCTTAGCCGAGAGGCCTCAGGGGGTTCAAGAGCGCCATATGCCAGGTATAAGAGGCCTCATCCTGGCATCTGCTGGCATCCGCCCTGCTCGCCCCCGGCCCCACCCCAACGCCGGCCAGGATTCCGGCGTTGACACCCCGGCTTTGGCGGCTATATTCCCGGCCTTCCGGCGGGCGCGGTTAGCGCTGCCTGCCCCCCATTATCAATGCGTTAGAGCCATGTTCGCAGTGCTGAAAACCGGCGGCAAGCAATACCGGGTCGCCCAGAACGACGTGATCCATATCGAGCGCCTGCCGCTGGAGGCCGGTGCCCAGGTCGTGTTCGACCAGATTCTGCTGGTGGGCGAAGGCGCCTCCGCCACCGCGGGCGTCGCCGCTCGTGGCCGGTGCCACCGTCGCCGGCACGGTGCTGGAACAGGTGCTGGCCGACAAGGTCATCATCTTCAAGAAGCGCCGGCGCCACAACTACCGGCGCAAGCGCGGCCACCGCCAGCCCCTCTCGCTCGTGCGCATCGACGAGATCCTGACCGATGGCGCCAAGCCCTCGCCCCGCAAGGAAGCGGCGCCCAAGCCAGCCAGGCAGCCGAAGGTGGCCGTGGCGGATGGCGACGATGAGGACGAGGCAAAGCCGGCCAAGAAGGCAAAGACCGCCAAGGCAACCGGCCGCACCGCGCAGCCCAAGGACGCGCGCGCGAAGAAGCCAGCCGCGGGCGGCAAGAAATCCGGCGGCGCCAAATCGGGCGCCAAGCCCAAGAAAAAGAAGTAAGGAGCAGCAGCCATGGCTCACAAGAAAGCAGGCGGCAGTTCGCGCAACGGGCGCGACAGCGCCGGCCGGCGCCTCGGCGTCAAGAAGTACGGCGGGCAGGACGTGCTGTCGGGCAATATCATCCTGCGCCAGCGCGGCACCAAGTTTCACCCGGGCACCAATGTCGGCATGGGCAAGGACCACACCATCTTCGCCACGACGGAGGGCAAGGTCTCGCTTCCATCGCGGCTCCGAAGGCCGCACCAAGGTCTCGGTGGAGCCGCAGAGCTAGGCCCACCCCTGCATCCGTTTCGATGAAGGGGGAATGGCTCGCCATTCCCCCTTTTTCTTTGCCTGAAGCAAACCAACCCTCATGCTGAGCTTTGTCGAAGCATGAGGCGATGAAAGCGGCGACCGAGCGATGAAGTTCCTCGACCAGTGCAAGATCTATGTCAGCAGCGGTGCCGGTGGTGCGGGCGCCGTCTCGTTCCTGCGCGAGAAGTTCATCGAGTTCGGCGGCCCGAACGGCGGCGATGGCGGGCGCGGCGGCGACATCGTCGTGGAGGCCGTGCCCAACCTGAACACGCTGATCGATTACCGCTATCAGCAGCATTTTCGCGCCGGCGTCGGCCATCACGGCATGGGCAAGGACCGCAGCGGTCCTTCCGGCAAGACCCTGGTGCTGAAGGTGCCGGTGGGAACCCAGATCCTCGACAACGACCGCGAGACCCTGCTCTACGACCTGACCGAGCCCGGCCAGCGCGTCGTGCTGGCCAAGGGCGGCGATGGCGGGCGCGGCAATGCGCGCTTCAAATCCTCCACCAACCGCGCGCCGCGCAATTACGAGCCCGGCTGGCCGGGGGAGGAGCGCTGGGTCTGGCTGCGCCTGAAGCTGATCGCCGATATCGGGCTGGTGGGTTTGCCCAATGCCGGCAAATCGACCCTGCTGGCCGCCCTCAGCCGCGCCAAGCCCAAGATCGCCGATTATCCCTTCACCACGCTGAACCCGCAGCTGGGCGTCGTGCGCAAGGGCAATCGCGAATTCGTGCTGGCGGATATCCCGGGATTGATCGAGGGCGCCCATGATGGGGCGGGCCTGGGCGATCGCTTCCTCGGCCATATCGAGCGCTGTGCGGCGCTCATCCATCTCGTCGACGGCACGGCCGAGAAGGTGGGCGAAGCCTACAAGACGATTCGCGGCGAGCTCGCCGCCTATAGCCCCGCTCTGCTGGACAAGCCGGAATTCGTCGGCCTCAACAAGATCGATGCGATGGATGCCAAGGATATCGAGCGCAAAGCTCGATCGCTCACCCGCGCCATGAAGACCGCCGGCAGCAAGGCGAAGCTGTTCAAGATCTCCGGCGTCAGCGGCAAGGGCCTGCCCGAATTGCTGGAGGCCGCTTTCGCCATGGTCGAGGTCGGGCCGTGAGGCACTGGCGGCGGAGAAGTCGAAGAAGGCCGCGGCAAAAGAAGCCGCGTTGTCTGACGAGGTCAAATGACGGCGAAGCCCCTCACCTCCGCCAAGCGCGTCGTGGTCAAGATCGGCTCGGCCCTGCTGGTGGATGAGGCGTCGGGCGGCATTCGCCGGCGCTGGCTGGAGGCGCTGGCCGACGATGTGGCTGCGCTGCGCAACGAAGGCAAGGACGTGATCCTGGTATCCAGCGGCGCCATCGCCGTCGGCCGGCGTCACCTGGATCTTCCGGCCGGCAGCCTGCGGCTGGAAGAAAAACAGGCGGCCGCGGCCACCGGACAGATTCGCCTGGCGCACGCTTATCAGGAGGCGCTGGCCCGCCACGGCCTGACGGTGGCGCAGGTGCTGCTGACCCTGGCCGATACCGAAGACCGGCGCCGGCATCTGAACGCCCGGGCGACGCTGACCACATTGCTCAAATTCCTCGCCGTGCCGGTGATCAACGAGAACGATACGGTGGCGACCAGCGAGATCCGCTTCGGCGACAACGATCGCCTCGCCGCCCGCGTTGCCGCCATGATCGGCGCCGATGCGCTGATGCTGCTCTCCGATATCGACGGACTCTACACGGCCGATCCGAAGCTGGATCCCAATGCCCGCCATATCGGCGAGGTGGCGGAGCTGAGCCCCGAGATCGAGGCCATGGCAGGCGAGGCGCTGCCCGGCTATTCCAGCGGCGGCATGGTCACGAAGCTTGCGGCTGCACGTATAGCCATTGGCGCCGGCTGCCGCATGGCGATTGCAGACGGCCGCGTCATGCATCCGCTCGCTGCCGTCGCAGAAGGCGCGCGCTGCACCTGGTTCCTGCCGACCGCCACGCCGCGCAATGCCCGCAAGAAATGGATCGCCGGATCGCTTGAAGCCCGTCGGCAGCCTCACCGTCGATGACGGCGCCTTGAAGGCGCTGGCCTCCGGGCAAAAGCCTGCTGCCCGCCGGTGTCGCCGGCGTGGATGGCGAGTTCGACCGCGGCGATGCCGTGCGCGTGCTGGACAAGCAGGGCCGCGAGATCGCGCGCGGCCTCTCGGCCTATTCCGCCGCGGATGCAAGGCGCATCATGGGACATAAGAGCCGTGAAATCGAAGAGCGGCTTGGCTATCGTGGCCGCGACGAGATGATCCATCGCGACGATCTGGTGGTCGGCGGATGAACGAGCAATCGGACCAGGGTTTAGAGGGGGCGGTGCGCGCCATCGCTGAAGCCGCGCGCAAAGCGGCGGCCGTGCTGGCGGAAGCGAGCGCCGATCAGCGCAGCCAGCGCGCTGCATGCCGCCGCCAGCCATATCCGCAGCCCATGCCAAGGCAATCGCCGAAGCCAACGGCTCCGATCTGGCCGCGGCGGAGAAGCAGGGGATGAGCCCGGCCATGCTCGACCGCCTGCATCTGAACGATGAGCGGATCGAGGCGATGGCCAGGGGCGTGGATGTGGTGGCGAAGCTGCCCGATCCGCTCGGCCGCACCCTGTGGGAAACCACGCGGCCCAACGGCATGAAAATCAGCCGCATCAGCGTGCCGCTGGGCGTCATCGGCATCATCTATGAATCGCGGCCCAATGTGACGGCGGATGCCGCCGCCCTTTGTCTTCGCGCCGGCAATGCCACGATCCTGCGCGGCGGTTCGGAAAGCCGGCGTTCTTCGGCGGCGATCCTCGCCTGTTTTCGCCAGGCGCTGAAGGAGACGGGATTGCCGGGTGCCGCGATCGAGGTGCTGCCGACAGCCGACCGGCGCGCCGTGGGCGTGATGCTGGGCCTCAGCGGCCTCATCGACGTCATCGTGCCACGCGGCGGCAAGGGGCTGATCGAGCGCGTGCAGCAGGAGAGCCGCATTCCCGTGCTGGCCCATCTCGACGGGCTTTGCCACACCTATGTGGACGGGGCCGCCGATCCCGCCATGGCGCGGGCCATCGTGCTCAACGCCAAGATGCGCCGCACCGGCGTCTGCGGGGCGACGGAGACACTGCTGATCGATCGCGCTTGCGCGGCCAAGCAACTGCCAACAATCGCCAGCGATCTCATCGCCGCAGGCTGTGCGTTGCGCGGCGATGCCGAGGCACGAAAGATCGACAACCGCATCGCCGCCGCCAACGATGCCGACTGGGATACCGAATATCTCGATGCGATCCTGTCGATCGCCGTGGTCGACGGCGTCGATGGTGCGCTCGCCCATATCGCGCGCCATGGCTCCCATCACACGGAAGCGATCGTGACCGAGGATGCGGCCACGGCGGAGAAATTCCTGCGCGGCGTGGATGCGGCCATCCTGCTGGTCAATGCCTCGACCCAGTTCGCCGATGGCGGCGAATTCGGCATGGGGGCGGAGATCGGCATTGCCACCGGCAAGCTCCACGCCCGCGGCCCCGTGGGGGCGGAGCAGCTCACCAGCTACAAATACATCGTGCGGGGCACGGGCCAGACACGGCCGTAGCGCCGATTTCTCCCTTCGTCATCCCCGCGCTCCGAAGGGGCGGGGATCCACGTCTCCCTTTTGACCCTCGCCCGCTCCGGCCGGGGGGCCGGGTGAGGGTGACACCTTTCCGCCTCACTCCGGCGGGAATTGGCGGTCGTTGGCGCCTTCGCGGTCGGACCAGTGCAGGATCCGCCGCGTCACGAAGTTGTAGAGCTTCTTGCCGGTGGCAAACCAGATGCGCGAGGGCAGCGAGCGCCGGGCGAGGATGCGCCGCTCGCGCGCCGTCAGCGCCACCGGGCAATATTTGCGTTTGTGCTTGAGCATGTGGCGCAGATCTTCGCGGCCGGCGACCCGGAACATCATGCCGCGACGCGGCGCCACCCAGGCGAGCTGGAAATCGGTCACCGCACAGCCGCCCTCGGGCGTCACCAGCCAGTTCGGCTCCTTGGCCAGATCGTTATGGGCGATGCCGTGGCGGTGAAGCGAGACCAGCAGCCGGAAGGCCTGGCGGTAATAACCCGGGTCGCTTGGTCGCGCCGACTGGAGCGGGGCTCCGGGAAGCCAGGAGCGAAACAGGATATGGCCCTTGGCCGCCAGCAGCTGGGGCATGCCGGGAAAGCCTTTAAGCGCGCGTAGCGCTGCGACTTCGCGCCGCTCGAGGAAAATAGGCGAGCGGGCGCGCCCACCAGCGCGCCACGCTGGTATCGCGCATGACCCAGGTGCCGGCTGGGCCGGGTGCTGCGAAATGCCCGCGCTCGACCCGGCTAAACAGGTCCTGTTTCAACACGGTTTCGCGCCGCCATAGCGCCAGCGCGGGTAGCTCGGCTGCCTGCATTCTGCCCTCGTCCCCTCCAAAAGGCCGTTTTGCGCCAAAGCGGGGGGAACCTAACCCATCGGGGGTGGGATATCGAGTTGGGCGAAGGCCTTAAGCCAGTATACTGGCGTCAATGCAGAGGGGGATTTTGGCGGGCGGATGGCGCGGCGGATCGGCATTCTCGGCGGCTCCTTCAACCCGGCCCATCGCGGGCATCTCGACCTCTCGCTGGCCGCCATCCATCGCCTGGGCCTCGACCAGGTCTGGTGGCTGGTCAGCCCGCAAAACCCGCTGAAAGCAACGGACGGCATGGCCCCTTTTGCCGAGCGCCTGGCCGCCGCCCGGGCCTTTGCCAAGGGTGCTGCCGGCGACAGCCGGATCAAGGTGACCGACCTCGAATCCCGCCTGGGGACCACCTATACGGCCGAGACCCTGGAACTGATCCGGCGCCGATTTCCCCATCACCATTTCGTCTGGCTGATGGGGGCCGATAACCTGGCCCAGATCTCCGAATGGAAAGATTGGCAACAAATCTTTCATGCCCTTCCCATTGCGGTGTTCGCACGGCCTACCTATTCTTTAAGTGCACTCGCGGCCAAGGCGGCGCGCCGTTTCGCCCCGTACCGGTTGAGAGAGGGTGCGGGGCGTAAACTTGTGATGGCAAAGCCACCCGCCTGGTTGTTCGTGCATGCCCGGCTCAACCCGATCTCGGCCACCGAGATCAGGAAGCGCCGGTCAAAGCCGCGTAACTGACCCGCAACCGACTACAGAAAGGGTGATCCCCATAGCACGCAAGACCAGGGCCGTCGGGCGCAAAGCCCCGGCCGCATCGAAGAAGCTTCTCGGCCTGGTCGAGAAATCGCTCGACGACGACAAGGCCGAAGACGTGGTCGCCATCGACCTCTCAGGAAAATCCAGTATCGCCGATTATATGGTCATCGCCTCGGGCCGCTCATCGCGGCAGCTGGGCGCCATGGCCGAGCATCTGCAGGTGAAGCTCAAGGCCACCGGCATCAACCGGGTGGGTGTTGAGGGCGCCAAGGCAGGCGATTGGGTTCTGATCGACGGCGGCGACATCATCATCCATCTGTTCCGGCCCGATGTGCGTCATCTCTACAATCTGGAGAAGATGTGGGGCATGGAACTACCGGAACCGGAGCGCTCGCTCTCCGTGGGCTAGACCCGCCCGCGATTCATTCTCTCGGCGTTTTCGCCGCGAGACGCCTCGTTTCGCGGTGCGGTGTCCTTTGTCGTCATGGACCCGGCCTTCGAGCCCGGGCATCCAGCTTCTCCTCCGTTCGCGGCCGCCCAGGCGGGATGAGATGCACTCCTGTCCCCTCGCCCGGTCAGCGGAGGCCCGGCCACGGGTGACGGGTTAGTGAGAGGTGCATTTCCACTGCGCGCTTCAGAGCCGCGCGGGCCAGAAGCCGCGTTGAGTCCAGCGCCGGCAGCGCCGAATTCGCGTCGCTGATGATCAGCGGAATCTCGGTGCAGCCCAGCACCACCGCATCGCAGCCCTCGCCTTTCATGCGTTCGATCGTGCGCTGGAATGCGGCAATGCCATCGGGCTTGAAGACGCCATAGACCAGCTCATCCATGATGATGCGGTTATGCTCGCGGGATTCCGCCATATCGGGCCTGAGGAATTCGATGCCGCGCGCGGTGAGTGCAGAGGGATAGACCTCGCTCTCCACCAGCCAGCGCGTGCCGGTGAGGCCGAGGCGTTTGAATCCACGCCTTGCCGCTTCTTCGGCCACCACCTCGGCGATATGCAGCCAAGGCAAAGGTGAGCGCGGCCCGACGAAATGAAAGGCCTGGTGGATCGTGTTATCCGGGCAGATCAGGAAATCCGCACCCGCACGTTTCAGTATTCCCGCCGAGGCCAGCATGAGTTCGCTGACGCCCCAGAGGTCGCTGCGATCGAGATAAGCGACATAGTCCGCGAGCGAGGGCGTATGCATCGAGATCTCGGGATGGGCATGAGCCTGGCCCAGCAATTTCGGCCCCTCCTCGCAGATGGTGCGATAGCAGAGCGAAGCGCCCTCGGCCGAACAGGCGACGATGCCGATGTGGAGGGGTTTGTCGTCATGGGTCAGTCTAGAAGAATTGAACCACAGAGGCACAGAGTAGAGGCCGAGTAGCGCCACACCCTCGGTCGTCATCCTTGGCCGGCCGAAGGCCGGGCCGATCCACGTCTTTCTTCTTCAGCCCAAGTCGTGGATGCCCGGGTCCGGCCAAGCGGCCGGCCCCGGGCATGACAAAGGAGAAGCGGATGCTTCTGTGCTGAAATTTCTTACGCCGTCTTCACCGCCGCCACGCCCGGCTTCGGCTTCCTCATCCGCTCCTCCAGCCGCTGCAGCACGACGAAGAAGGACGGCACGAACAACACCGCCAGACATGTGGAGGCCAGCATGCCGCTGAAGACCGAGATGCCGAGCGATGCGCGGGCATTGGCGCCGGCACCCGTGGCGGTCACCAGCGGCACCACGCCCAGGATGAAGGCGAACGAGGTCATCAGGATCGGGCGGAACCGGCTGCGCGCCGCTGCCACCGCGGACTCGATGATCGGCTGGCCCTGGCGCAAGCGATGCTCGCGCGCCATCTCGACGATCAGGATGGCGTTCTTGGCCGAGAGCGCGATCAGCAGCATGAGGCCGATCTGGGTATAGAGATTGTTGGCGAGACCCAGGCCGTTCAGCACCAGCACCGGCCCGATAAGCGCCAGCGGCACCGCCAGGATCACCGCGAGCGGCGCGATCCAGCTTTCATACTGGCCGGCAAGGCAGAGATAGACCAGCAGCAGGGCAAGCGCGAAGACGTAATAGATCTGATGGCCGACGACCTTTTCCTGATACGACATGGCCGTCCATTCATAGGCCATGCCGGTGGGAACAGCCGATGCGGCGAGCTGTTCCATCACGTCGATCGCCTCACCGCTGGAGAATCCCTGCGCCGGCCCGCCGAGGATGGTGGCGGCGGGATAGAGGTTATAGAGCGTCACCAGCGAGGGGCCGCTCACCGGCTTGATCTGCACCAGCGAGCCCAGCGGGATCAGGGCGCCGCTCTGGCTGCGCACATAGAGGCTCTCGATATCGCGCGGCGTCAGGCGGAATTTCGCATCGGCCTGGACATAGACCTGGAAGGTGCGTCCGAATTTGTTGAACTGGTTGACGAAGCTCGACCCCAGATAAGACGACAGGGCGGCGAACACGTCGCCCACATTCACCTGCAGGCTTTCGGCCTTGGTGCGGTCGACGCTGACCAGAAGCTGCGGCACCTGGGCGCGGATCGTGGTAGCGGTGCGCTGCAAGGCTGATTGCCCCGATGCTGCGCGCACCATGGTGTTGGCGACACTGGCGAGCTTTGGGAAATCGACGCTGCCGTCGCGCATTTCCGCCATCATGGTGAAGCCGGCGGAATTGCCGATGCCCTGGATGGGCGGCGGCAGAATGACGAGCGCGGTACCGTCGCTCAGCTTGTCGACCTCGGTCTGCAGCTTGAAATAGAGCCCGCGCAGATCCTGGTTCGGCTGCTTCAGCCGCTCGCCCCAATCCTTGAGAATGACATAGACAGCACCGGCGCTGGAGAGCGAGGCGCTGTTGTCCAGCGGCGAGATACCGGCGATCTCCACCGCCTGCTCCACGCCCGGGATGGCGCGGACAATTCTGTCGACCTCGGCCAGCGCATTTTGCGTGCGCTCCAGCGAGGCGCCATCGGGAAGCTGGACGGCCACCAGGAAATAGCCCTGATCTTCCGGCGGGATGAAGGCCGTGGGCAATCGCGCAATACCCCAGCCGCCGAGGGCGACGGCGATGAGCGCGATGGCGACCATCAGCAGGCTCACCCGGGCCATGCGGCCGATGAGGGCGACATAGGCGTTCTCAAACTTGCCGTAGACATAGTTGAAGCCGCGATAGAAGAAATTGCGTTTCTCCGGCGGCTTGGGCCGGCGCAGCCATAGCGCGCATTGGGTCGGCTTCAATGTCGCGGCATTGATGGCGCTGATCAGGGCCGTGGCCGCGATCACCAAAGCGAACTGGGCATACATCTGGCCGGTGAGGCCCGGCAGGAAGGCCGCCGGGATGAACACCGACATCAGCACCAAAGTGATGCCGATGATCGGCCCGAACAGCTCGCTCATCGCCTTGACCGCCGCGTCATGGGCGTTGAGGCCGCGCTCGATATGACTTGCCGCCCCCTCCACCACCACGATGGCATCGTCCACCACGATGCCGATGGCGAGCACGATGGCGAACAAGGTGGAGAGATTGATGGTGAAGCCCAGTGCGGCCATGGCAGCAAAGGCGCCGATGATGGTGACCGGCACGGTGGTCGCCGGCACCAGCGTGGCACGCCAGTCCTGCAGGAAGATCAGGATCACCACCAGCACCAGCACGCCGGCCTCGATCAGGGTCTTGTAGACCTCGGTGACCGAGGCATGGACGAACTTGGTGGTGTCGAAGGGAACGCTGGAGGTCATGCCGGCGGGAAATGCCTTGGCGAGTTCTGCCAGCTTGGCCTTCACCTCGCCCGCGACGTTCAGCGCATTGGCATCGGCCGATTGATAGATGGCAATACCGGCCGCCTGGTCGTTGTTCAGCCGGAAGCCTTGCGAATAGGTCTGCGCCCCCAGCTCGACCCGCGCCACATCGCGCAGCCTGGTTACCTCGCCGCCATTGTTGCTGGCGGTCTTGACGATGATGTTGGAAAACTGGTCGACGCTGTCGAAGCGGCCGGCGACCTTTACCGTGTACTGGAAGCTTTGATCGGCCGGCGCCGGCGGGTGCGCCAGTCTGGCCCGCCGCCACCTCCTGGCTCTGGCTCTGGATGACGTTGATCACATCCTGGGGCACCAGGCCACGCGCCTGCAGGCGCTGGGGATCCAGCCAGATGCGCATGGAATATTGCCCGACGCCGAAGACGTTCACATTGCCGACGCCAGGCAAGCGGGCCAGCTCGTTCACCAGGTTGATGGTGGCGTAGTTGCTGAGATAGAGGCTGTCATAGCGCTTGTCCGGCGAGGTCAGCGTCACGATCTGCAGGATCGATGTCGATTTCTGCTGAACGGTGACGCCCTGGTTCTGCACCGGGGTTGGCAGTTGCGACAGCGCGCTGGAGACGCGGTTCTGCACCAGCACCTGGGCGAAGTTGAGGTCGGTGCCGATATCGAAGGTGACGATCAGCGAATAAGTGCCGTCGGCCGCACTGGTCGACTGCATGTACAGCATATGCTGCACGCCGTTGACCTGCTGCTCGATGGGCAGCGCCACGGTATTCATCACCGTGGCGGCAGAGGCACCGGGATAGCGCGTGGTCACGCTGATGGTCGGCGGCGTGACATTGGGGTATTGCGCCACCGGCAAGGTGAACAGCGCCACCAGGCCGATCAGCACGAACAGGATCGCCAGCACATTGGCCAGCACCGGCCGCTCGATGAAGAATTTGGCGATCATCGTACGCTATGCCTTACGGCATAAGGGCATCGGCCGGCGGTGCCGCGATGGTGACCGGCTTGGCCGCCACCTTCTCGCCCGGCACGGCGCGCGCGATCCCGTCCACCACCACGCGGTCATCGGCCGAAAGGCCGGAGACGATCTGGCGCAGATCGCCGAAGGCCTGACCGGTGACGACGCTGCGCTGTTCCACCACATCGTCCTTGTTCAGCACCAGGGCATAGCTGCCGGCCTGATCGGTGCCGAGCGCGCGATCGGGCACCAGCAGCGCCTCGCCGGTTTGCAGCAGCATGGGGATGCGCACCCGGGTAAAGAACCCCGGCAGCAGCATATGGTCGGCATTCTGGAAGATGGCCCGCACCTGCAAGCGTGCCGGTGGTACGCGTCGATCTGCGGGGCCACGTAATCCAGCGTGCCGCGATGGGGGAAGCCCTGTTCCGTCATCAGGCCGATATCGATGGGGATCTCGCCGAGCTTGGCCAAGGTCGTACCGTGCTGCTGCAAGGCCTGGCGGATGCGCAGCACATCCTGTTCGCTGAGATTGAAGGTCACGTAGATCGGATCGATCTGCACGATGGTCGCGAGCGTCGTCGGCCCGGTGACGCCCACGAGTTCGCCGACCGAGGCCTGATGGGCGCTGACCACGCCGTCGAAGGGCGCGCTGACACTGCAATATCCCAGATTGATCGCCGCGATGCTGACGCCGGCCTGGTCGTTCAGCAGCTGGGCCTGGGCGGAATCGCGCGCCGCCTTCTGCACATCGAGGTTGGAGGTGCTGGCATAGCCCTTGCTGTTGAGGGCAAGCTGGCGATTGTACTCATTGCTCGCCTGGGTCACCGTCGCTTGCGTTGCCTGCGACTGGGCCTGGGCCTGCTTCAACTTGGCCTGATAGGGCGCGGGCTCGATCACGAACAATACCTCGCCCTTCTTCACCTGGGCGCCGTCCTTGTAATCGATCTCCTGCAGGAAGCCTTCGACGCGGGCCTGCAGATCGACCGAGTTATAGGCCGTCGTGTTGCCGGTCGCTTCCAGATAGGGCGTGATTCTGTGCTTCAGCGGCATGGCCACGCCCACTTCGGGCGGCGGCGGCGGCGAATAGGTATTTTCCTTTTTGCAGGCCGCGAGCGCGAATACGCCGGCGATCAGAATCGCCGCGGCCGCGGCGGCCATCTGCTTTGTCCTGTCGCCCGCCATCGGCGGCTCCTCCGGCGCAGTCAACTTGAGGCGTGAATCAGCCGCCAAACTCAATTGCGTTAGCGCAGCAGCCCACTCGTCAATTGTACGATCGCAAGGTTACGGTCGAGATAAAGCCGCTGCGAGGCGAGCTGGTCTTTCTTGTCGAACAGGAAGACCGCGCAGACCGGCAGCGTCAGCAGGCGCCCGCGCGGCGCCATGCCCAGCCATTGCTGGCGGTGGGTTCCCTGCATGACGAATTCCACGACCACGCTGCGCTCGCTCGCATGTTCGCCGATCACATCGATGGTGAGGTCGGGGAAGGCGCGCAGCATGTCGCCATAGATCTGCTCGACCCGCTCCTTGCCCATGTGGCGCGGGCCGCCGGCGAATTCCAGCGTCGGCTCCGGCCCGAACAGCGCCAGCGAGTCCCGGCAGGTCATGTTTGCGCTGGGCTTCCAGCAGCGCCCGCACCGCGGTGACGCGCGCGGCGGTGGGGCCGCTGGGCGGCTTCAGCTTGATCGGCGTCGGGCGCTGCGGCTCGGCCGGGCGTGATGGCGGCACGAAGACCGGCTTGGGCGATGGGGTCGGCGGCGGCGGTGAGGGCGGAAATTCCGGCCGCGGCGGCAGCGTTGGTTTCGTCGGGGCTGCTTTCGCTGCACCCGGTTTCGCCGGTGCCGGTTTGACAACCGCGCCTGGTTTCGGGGCAACACCCGGTTTCGTGACGATTTGGGGTAGCGGTTTCGCCGCTGGCTTTGGTGGCAGTGGTTTCTGGACCGCAGGCTTTTGGGCCCCAGGCTTCAAAGCTGGCGTCGGCTTCTTCGCTGCCGCGGGCGTGCCGGCCTTCGCCTTGCTGACAGGTGCCAGTTTTTTAGGCGGCGGCGCCTTCTTGGCAGCCGGCTTCACCGAGCCTTTTGCTGCCGCAGGCCTCTTTGTTCCCGATTTATTCCCACTCGCCCCCTTGGGCTTGGGTCGCTTCGCCGGCTTCGCCATTCATCCCCCGAAGAGGGGGCCTTCGCTTACCGCCGGCGTCGCCGGCGTTGGCCCCCCTCGTCGTCTCCAGCCTGCAACAGTTGTTTGGGGGCTGGCAAGCGAACAACGGCAGAAAGATGCGGATAGGGTCGAGTTTTGTGCGGAATCGCCATGGCTTCGACGAAATGTTCCTGGAATTTGGGCTCCACGGCGGTCTCGACCTTCTCCACCTGCTTCACCACCTTGGCGATCTCGTCCCGGGATTTCATGTTCAGGAGGGCAATTCGAGCGCCCGTTCCCGCTGCGTTCCCGGCCGAGCCCACCCGGGCCAGGTCGCAATCGGGGATCATGCCCAGGATCATCGCATATTTGACGTCGATGTGACTGCCGAAGGCCCCGGCCAGCGTAATCCGGTCGAGACTGTCGATGCCCATATGGTCCATCAGCAGCCGGGCGCCGGCATAGAGCGCCGCCTTGGCCAGCTGGATCGCCCGCACGTCGTTTTGGGTGATGCGCAGCACCGGCGATCCGTCATGCAGCAGATAGGAGAAGGTGCGCCCCTCCTTCTGGATGCGCGGCGATTTTGCCGCCATCGAGCCATCGACGACACCATCGGTCGTGATGATCCCGGCAAGGAACATTTCCGCCAGCGCCTCGATGATGCCCGAGCCGCAGACCCCGGTGACGCCCAGATCCTTCGTCTCCTCGGCAAAGCCCGGCTCATTCGACCATTTGTCGGAGCCGATGATCTTGAAGCGCGGCTCCAGGGTTTCGGGATCGATGCGCACCCGCTCGATGGCGCCCGGTGCCGCGCGCTGGCCGCAGGAGATCTGCGCGCCCTCGAAGGCGGGGCCCGTCGGGCTGGAAGCGGCGAGCAGCCGGTTGCGGTTGCCCAGCACGATCTCCGCATTGGTGCCGACATCGACGATCAGGGTCATCTGGTCGGAATGGTGCGGGGCTTCCGACAGGATCACGCCGGCGGTATCCGCGCCCACATGGCCGGCGATGCAGGGCAGCACGAAGATGCGGGCATTGGGATGGATGCGCAGATCGATCTCGCTCGCCCAGATGGTGATGGCGCCGTCGGTGGCCAGCGCGAAGGGCGCGCCGCCCAGCTCCGTCGGGTCGATGCCGAGCAGCAGATGATGCATGATCGGATTGCCGACGAAGGTGACCTCCAGGATGTCGCGCGGGCCGACGCCGGCATCCTTGCAGACGCTGGTGACCAGCGTGGTTGATCGCCTCGCGCACGACCTTGGTCATCTCCGCATCGCCGCCCGGATTCATCATCACATAGCTGACGCGGCTCATCAGATCCTCGCCGAAGCGGATCTGGGGATTCATCAGGCCGGCGGAGGCGACGACATCGCCGCTGGCGAGATCGCAGAGATGGCCGGCGATGGTGGTCGAGCCGATATCGACCGCAAGCCCATAGATCTTGTCGTGGAAGCCCGGCCAGACCGCGGTGATCTGCTTGCCGTGATGGACGGCGACCGTGACCTTCCACTCGCCCTGGCGCAGCGCCTTTTGCAGGCCCTGGATCACGCGCAGGTCGGTATCGAGATTCTTCAGGTTCCACTGCTCGCGCAGCGCCTTTTCCATGCGCTGCAGATCGCCGGCGGGATCGTGCATGTCCGGCTCGGCGACCTCGACGTAATGCAGGCGCACCACGGGATCGAGCTCGATCGCCCGCATCTCGGCCCGCTTGCGCACCACCTGCTTGTGGACCTGGCTTTCCGGCGGCACGTCGATGACGGCATCGCCATAGAGCAGGGTCGAACAGGAGAGACGGCGTCCGGCCGCCAGGCCGCGCTTCTCGGCATAGCGCTGTTCGATGGCCCCGAAGTCCGGAGAGATGCTCGGCCTTCGAGGTGACGCCGAGCTTGGCGAACTCGCCTTCCGACACCTCGATCTGGCAGCGCCCGCAGATGCCGCGCCCGCCGCAGACGGAATCGATGTCGACGCCCAGGCTGCGCGCGGCCTGGAGCAGCGGCGTGCCATGGGCAAAGCGCCCGCGCCGGCCCGACGGCATGAAGACGACGAGAGCGTCGGGCTTGTCGCTGCGACTCGGTGGTGGCGATTGGGTCGGGCATCAGGCGCGCCGGCGGCGTCCCTCGCGCCGGCCCCGTGCACCTTCCTGGCCCTCGGCCAACGGCTCGCGGAACTTCTGGATCCAGCGCATGCAGTTCGGGTCATGGCCCATGGCGACATCGGCACCCATGATCCCGGTCACCTCTTCGGGATGCAGCGGGTTGGTGATGGCCGAGGTCATGCCGGCGCCGATCAGCATGGACAGGAACGAGGCATTGAGGCCGTGGCGGTTCGGCAGGCCGAAGCTGAAATTGGAGGCGCCGCAGGTGGTGTTCACCTTCAGCTCCTCGCGCAGGCGGTGGATCAGGCGAAAGACGCTGCGCCCGGCCTGGTTCAAGGCGCCCACCGGCATCACCAGCGGATCGACGACGATGTCGGAATAGGGGATGCCGAAATCGCGCGCGCGGTGGACGATCTTCTTGGCCACCTCGAAACGCACATCGGGATCTTCGGAGATGCCGGTCTCGTCATTGGAGATGGCGACGACGGCGGCGCCATATTTCTTCACCAGCGGCAGCACGACTTCCAGCCGCTCTTCCTCGCCGGTCACCGAATTCAGCAGGGCCTTGCCCTTATAGACCTTCAGCCCCTCTTCCAGTGCGGCGACGATGGATGAATCGATCGACAGCGGCACATCGGTCAGCGACTGCACCAGCTGGATCGTCTCGGCCAGGATGCGCGGCTCGTCGGCCATCGGGATGCCGGCATTGACGTCCAGCATATGGGCGCCGGCTTCGACCTGGGCGATCGCATCGGCCTTGACCCGGCTGTAATCGCCCGCGGCCATTTCGGCGGCCAGCAGCTTGCGGCCCGTGGGGTTGATGCGCTCCCCGATCAGCACGAAGGGCCGTTCGAAGCCGATGACGACCTCCTTGGTCGCCGACGAAATCACCGTATCAGTCATGACTAAATTGTCCTTTCCTTGGCCGGGCGCCGGGAGGCACGGTCTTTCATGATGCCGGAGCTCACGATGATCTCCGATACAAGCTCTTCCTGGCGATAGGCCATCACATGCACGCCGGCCACGCCCTTGATGTCGCGAATCTGCTGGATCAACTCAATGCAAATCTTCTTGCCCTCGAGCTTCTGGTCCTTGGCCTTTTCCAGGCGCTCGATCACCGGATCGGGCACATGGATGCCCGGCACGTTGGAGCGCATCCAGCGCGCGCCGCGCGCAGAGGCTAGCGGACCGACGCCGACCAGGATGAAGCATTTTTCGTGCAGGCCCAGATCGCGCACCTTCGCCATGAAACGCTCCAGCAAAGGCATGTCATAACAGTATTGCGTCTGGATGAACTGCGCCCCGGCCGCGACCTTTTTGGCCAGGTGAATGGGCCGGTAATCATAGGGCGGGGCGAAGGGATTGGCTGCCGCGCCCAGGAATACCTGGGGCGCCTGGGTGATCTTGCGCCCCGAGAGAAAGACCTTGCGGTCGCGCATGCCACGGATCGTCTCCAGCAGGCTCATGCTGTCGAGATCGAAGACGGGCTTCGCCGCCGGCTGGTCGCCCGCCTGCACGCCGTCGCCGGTCAGGCACAGGATATTGGCCACGCCCATGGCGGCCGCCCCCAGCACATCGCCCTGGATGGCGATGCGGTTGCGGTCGCGGCAGGAGATCTGCATGACGACGGCATAGCCCGCGCGGGTCAGCAGGCTGCAGATCCCCACGCTCGACATATGCACATTCGCGCCCGACGCGTCGGTCGCATTGATCGCATCGCAGACTTCCGACAGCACCAGGGCGCGGTCATAGACCTCCTGCGGATCGGCGGAGTCCGGCGGGTTCAGTTCGGCAGTGACGGCGAACTTGCCTTCGCGCAACAGGCGTTCCAGCCGGCCGCGGGAGCTGTGCCCCTCAATCGGCGGCAGAGGATCGCCCGGATCGACATATTGGCGAAGGCTCATGGAGCGGCCGTCATTGTCTGATTTGCCGCCGTTCGGCGGCCGGGCGGCGGCAGAGGATCGCCCGGATCAACATATTGGCGAAGGCTCATGGGTTCGCCGCAGCTTTCGGCGCCGGCTTGGCCGCCAGCTTCGGTTTGTCGACTGGCAGAGGCTCCGTCTTCTCGCGTACCACTTTCAGCCAGGAGGAGTGGCCCTTCAGGCGGTTATCGACGGGCTTCTGCACCTCGAGGATCGCCATGCCCGCCTGCATGCGTTGGGAGCCTTCCCAAGCCTGCACCCAGACGCATTTCATCTCCGGCTTCACCTCGCAATGGCCATTGGCGCGAACGCCGCCGCAGGGACCGTTGCGAAGATTCTTCGGGCAGTTCATCGAGCAGGACATGCCGGTCGAGGACAAGGCGCATTGCCCGCACATCTGGCAGTCGAAGAGGAAGCCCTTTACCCCGCGTTCCAGCGCCGCCACCGGCTTTTCCAGCCGGTCATAGCCGATGCGCTTCAGCAGGGGCGCCAGCTTCACCAGCGTATTCTCGAATTTCTCGTAGAACACTTCCATGTAGCGCGAACGGCGCACGGAAAAGAGACGGACCGAGTACATTTTCTAGGCCGCCTCGCGCTTCTTCAGCAGGCCGGATTCGGCGATCGCCTCGGCGATTGCCTGCTCCTGGCGCGGCGCCATCAGATGCGCGCCGGCCACGCCTTCGATCTCGGCCAATTCCTGCAGCAGCTCGACGCAGATCTTGCGACCCTCGGCGCGCTGGTCGCTCGCCTGGTCGAGGCGGGCGACGATCGCATCGGGAATATGCACGCCGAAAAGATTCTCGTTCATCCAGCGGGCTGATCTGGCCGAGGCCAGCGGACCGATGCCGACGATGACCGAAAGCCGCTCCAGCAAGCCATGCTCGCCAAGCCGCGCCAGGTAGCGGCGCAGTATGGCGAGGTCGAAACAATACTGGGTCTGGATGAAATCGGCCCCGGCATCGGCCTTGGCGGCAAGCCCCGTGGGCAGCCAACCAGGCTTCGGATCGTGGGGGAATCGGCGGCACCGATGAAAAGGCGCGGCGGCGGATCGATCGTCCGGCCCGACGGCAACCTTCCTTCATTTCGCAGGTGCCGCGCCGTGGTCATCAGCGAGCGGCTGTCGATGTCGTAGACCGCCTTCGTCTCCGGCTGGTCGCCGTTCTTCGGATCGTCGCCATGCAGACAGAGAATATTATGGATGCCGAGCGCCGCAGCCCCGATCAGGTCGCCCTGGAGCGCCAGGCGATTGCGGTCGCGCACGGTGAATTGCAGCACCGGCTCGATGCCGTCCCGGGCCAGGATCGCGGCCGCGGCCAGCGCCGACATATGCGCTTTCGCCCCGGCGCCGTCGGTGACATTGACCGCATCGGCATGGCCCTTGAGGCAGCCGGAACGCGCGAGAACCGAGTGCGCCGAGGCGCCATCGGGCGGCGAGGTCTCGGCCGTCATGACGAAGGTGCCGGCGCTGCAGCAAGCTTTCCAGGCGGCTCGACGAAGTGAGACTCACGGAACGGGTGGCGGCGACAGCGGAAGAGGTCACGTCAGGCAAGGCCGCCCTTCTCCACCATCTGCTGCAGGCGGGCATCGTCGAACTCGGCCTCCAGCTTCGCCGCGGCGCTGGTCGCCTCGGCCTCCAGATCGTCGCCGCAGGCGACCGGATCGGCCCGGCGCCATTCGGCGAGATATGAGTTGGTATCGCGCAGCTTGGCCCGCATGGCGGCGCGGTCGATCGCCTTTTCGAAGCGCTCGGTCAGCTGGCGTTTAGCGGTCGTGCGTCCTTGTTTGACGATGACCTGGGCGGGAATGTCACGCCAATAGACGACGATCAGCTGCGCCATGGCGCGTCCCTTTATCCGCGGGTTTGTTCAAGGCTTTGTCGATGAACGTCTGGAGCTCGCCATATGCCGTCAGGCGATAATCGAATTCAAGCCCGAGGCGGATCGCCGCCTGTTCGGCCTTGGCCTTCAGCTTCGGATCGTCGATCTGGGCCAGATAGAGCAGGTGCCGGTAATTGCCGAAATAATCGTCGCGCAGCTCGGGGTGCCGGTCGAGACCGAGGCCCTGGATGATCAGCCGGTCGAAATGGCGCACCATGTAATCGGTCAGGAAGAAGGTGGTCGGATCGCGCTCCATCAGCGCTTCGAAATCCTTCGTGCCCATGTAGAACTGATAGCAATGCGGCCCCTCGATGCGCTCCACGCCCTCTTCCTCGAGGACCTTGTCGAGCAACCCGCCGGTGCCGCAATCCCCATACGCCACGAGGATGTGCTCATGGGTCTTGCGGCCCGCGCGGATCTTGCGGCGCACGCCCTCGGGAATCTTCTCCGGCCGGTTATGCCAGATCGCCGGCAGGCAGGTGATATCGAGCGTCTGCCACTTATGGGCGCGCTGGAGGGCGACGATCTCGCGGGCGAGCGCACCACAGGCGATCAGCAGCGTCTTGCCGACCTTATTGGATGGCCTGGCGGCGGCTTTTGGCGCGGATTTCTCGCCGGTTTTCGGCATGTCGCAAATGTAGGAATTCGACCCCCTGAGCGACCATAGTTTTCGCGACGGCGGCTAGCCCGTTTGCGACAGGTGATTTCGCGGGGTTTTTCCAGTCAGCACAGACGGTCAGGCAGTTGCCGCCGGCTCCATTCTCATTCCGTCATACCCGAGACTCGGCCGATGGCAGCCGAGGCTCGGGTATCCAGTGCTCATGGCATGGACTGGATGCCCGGGCTCCGGCCAAGTGCCGGCCCCGGGCATGACGGTGGAGATGAATCCAGAGCGCTGCATGGCGTGGCGCTGAGCCGTCTACGCCGCCTTGCCTCTTGCCCCAAGTGAGCGCAGGCAGCGGTCGACCCAGAGTGCCGTCAGCTTTTCCTGCACGCCGTTCTGGGTCAGGCGGTTGCGCAGCACGTTGAAGTCGACATGATCGAGCGGCTGATCCTGGTTGAAGCAGGAGAAGATGATCGTCTCCTTGCCCGTCTCGGGATCGCGATGGGCCTGCAGGCATTGGGCGCAGACCTCTTTCATCATGCATTGCATCGGCGAGTTGATGGAGGCAATCGCCGTGATGCTGCGGCTTCAGCCAGGGCTTCAGCGCGCCGTGGCGCGCGCGCGCGACCGCCGACATCATCACATCGGAGCCGATGGCGATGATGCGGTCGACCTCTGATAGATCGATGGATTTCGCCTGCAGCTTGCCCTGCTGATAGGCGATCATCGCCTCGACGATATTGCCGGTGAAGCTTGAATCCTGCGGCCGGTCGGGCGCGAAGCCCGGCGCCTCGTCGCAGGCCCAGACAACGACATCCGCCGCGGCCTCGATCTCGGCCACCTTGTAACGGTCCTGCCGTCGCTTGTAGCCGGCGAAATAGAGCACCTTCGATCCCGCGGCGCGCAGCGCCCGGCCGATGGAGAACAGCACGGCATTGCCGAGCCCGCCGCCCGCCAGCAGCACCGTCTCGCCGCCGGCGTTTCCGTCGGCGTGCCGGTCGGGCCCATCAGGATCACCGTCTCGCCGGGCTTCAGCAGCATGCAGAGATCGGACGAGCCGCCCATCTCCAGCACGATGGTGCCGACCAGGCCCTTTTCCGGATCGGTCCAGGCGCCGGTGAGTGCCAGACCCTCCATGGCGAGCGTCGTGCCCTCGACGCGATGGGCGAGATGCTCGAAATTCTGCAGGCGATAGAATTCGCCGGGATGGAAATTGCGCGCGGCCTGGGGCGCGCGCACCACCACCTCGACGATGGTCGGCGTCAGGCGGTTCACGGCGACAATATGGGCGCGCAGCAGATCGTTGATGCGGGCCATGAAGGTCTCGTAGCCGTCGATCGAGGCCGGCTTCGCCACGCGCGCCAGGATGCGCGAGACCTCGGGCCAGCCCTGCTTGGCGCCACCCATGGCCTTCACCACATTGCCGGCGAAGCTCGGATGCAGATCGCCGAAGAAACTGACGGCGCGGCCATCAGGCCGGATCTCCTGCAGAATCTCCACACGGGTCGGCTTGGCGAGGCGCTCCGGCGTCACATGCCGGCCATCCTCGTCGACCGCGGCGAAATACTGGCCATCGAGCGGCACATGACGCTCATCCTCGCGCGCCAGCACCGTGTTGGGCCTTGTGCCCGCCGCCACCAGCACGGCGCGGGCCGGGAATCTCACCTTGCTGCCGTCGATGCGCTGAAGTTCCAGCGCCGCGGCATGGCCGCTCTGATCCACCTCGATGGCCGTGGGCGATAGCCCCTCGGCAAAGCGGATGCCTTCCTGCAGGGCCTTTTCCACTTCCTCATGGTTCAGCGTGTAGCTAGGGGAATCGATCAGCCGGCGGCGATAGGCGATGGTGACGCCGCCCCAGCCATCGAGCAGCTCGATGATGCGCGGCGCTTCGCCGGCCTCGGCCGCCCGCGCACGTTCGGCGCGGATCGCCGTCGCATGGGCGATGAATTCCTTGCCGACCTCGGTTTCCCGCGGACCCCAGCTTCGCCGAACGGCTTCCTCGCCGCGCTCGGCCACCAGCGTCTCGTAGCGCTTGAGGAATTTCTCGACCTGGAGGGGGTAATAGGCCATCGCCTCGGTCGCCGTATCGATGGCGGTCAGGCCGCCGCCGATGACGACCGCCGGCAATCGCAGCTGCAGATTGGCGATGGAATCGCTCTTGGCCGCACCGGTGAGCTGCAAGGCCATCAGGAAGTCCGAGGCCATGCGCACGCCGGGCGCCAGCGCATTGGGCAGATCGAGGATCGTCGGCTTGCCGGCGCCCAGACACATCGCCACATGGTCGAAGCCCAGATCGAACACCTGCTCGAGAGTCAGCGTGCCGCCCAGGCGCACGCCGCCGAACATGGAGAAATGCGCGCGGCGCTCCAGCAGCAGGCGGATCAGCTTCAGGAAATTCTTGTCCCAGCGCACGGTGATGCCGTATTCGGCGACGCCGCCGAAGCCCGCCATGGCGCGGTTGTCGAGGCTCTCATAGAGCTCCTTCACATCGCGGATCGGACGGAAGGGAACGGGCTCGCCATCGGGCTTGCGGCCGGAGATGTCGGCGGGCAGCGGCTCGATCTTGAGACCGTCGACGCCGACCACCGCATGGCCGTCGTTCAGCAGGTAATGGGCGAGCGTGAATCCCGCGGGGCCGAGGCCAACGATCATCACCTTCTTGCCGGAATCGGGCCTGGCCATGGGATTGCGCAGGTTCAGCGGGTTCCAGCGTGTCAGCAGCCCATAGATCTCGAAGCCCCAGGGCAGCGCCAGGATATCCTTCAGCGTGCGCGTCTCGGCCTGGGGAATATCGACCGGATCCTGCTTCTGATAGATGCAGGCCTTCATGCAATCGTTGCAGATGCGATGGCCCGGTTGCGGCCGCCATCGGATTGTCGACGACGATCATGGCCAGAGCCCCCAGCGGCACGCCGCCCGCCTTCAGCTCATGCATCTCGGAGATCTTCTCCTCGAGCGGGCAGCCGGCGAGCGTCACGCCGAAGACGCTCTTCTTGTAAGTGCCGTCGCGCTCCTTCAATCCCTTGGCGCAGGAATCCTTGCCCTGGTGATGGCAGAAGATGCAGTAGTGGGTCTGGTCGAGGGCGCCGATGAGATCGGTGCCGGGGTCGGTCAGCTTGAAGCCTTCGCGGCGCCGGCGGTGATGCTCGCCCAGCTCCACCATCGCAGCGCCATGCTGCTCGATGGTGTGCAGTGGCACCAGATGCATGGGATCGAGTTTGCGCGGCGCCTTGAACAGCACGCCGGCGGCGTGTTTTGCGCGGCCGGCCGGCGAGAGCGTCGCCCAGGCGGCATAGCGCAAGGCGAGATCGAGGGCCTTGGCGTTGGCCGCCGTATCCTTTTCCCATTCGCCGACATGGCGCGCGAAGGCGGCTTCCGCTAAGCGGCTCGCCGAAGAGTTTTTCCAGCTCGGCCTGCAAGGCCGCGCCGTCGAAGCCTTCGGCCGCTTCCGGCTTGTGTGCCTTGAGGGCCTGGCGCTGCACGAACAGGCGCTTGCAGGTGAAGATCGGCGCCAGTTTGTGATGGGTCGCGGCCAGCGCCTGCATCTCGGCGCGGATGCCGAACAGCTCGGCGATGAAATCCTCGACATGGGGGGCAAGCTCGATCAGCAGGGCCGATTCATCCTTGCCCGCCGGCGGCGCCTTGCGCCCGGCATCGAGTTGCGCGCGCAGCTCTTCCGGCAAGCCGGCACGGAATTTCATATCCAGCCGCGCGAGCCCTTCGGCGCTGTAGAGATCGGCGAAGACGAATCCGTGGGCGAGGGAAAGTTCGGTCACGATTTAATCAGCTTGCGCAACATCACGTCTGCGGCGCGTTCAGGCTCAGATATTGCCAGGCGATGGTGGCCCCGGCCAAAGCGGTGATCTCCGCCACGTCGTAAGAGGGCGAGACCTCCACCACATCCATGCCGACGAAATCGATGCCGTTGAAGCGATCGAGGATCGCCTTCACCTGCCAGGTCCACAAGCCCGCCACTTCCGGCGTGCCGGTGCCTGGCGCCTGGCTCGGGTCCAGTGCGTCGATATCGAAGGAGAGATAGGTCTTGCCGGCGCCGACCTTGGCCTTGATGGCGGCCAGTACCGCATCGACGCCCTTGGCATGCACCTCCTGCGCGCTGATGATCTGCACGCCCTTGCCGATGGTCCAGTCCCACACATCGCGGCCGACCGGCGAGCGGATGCCGATCTGGATCATGCGCTTGGGATCGACGATGCCTTCCTCGATGGCGTTGTAGAAGACGGAGCCATGGCCGTATTTCTGGCCGAAGGTCTCCGGCCATGTATCGACATGGGCGTCGAAATGGATCAGCCCAACCGGGCCGCCCTGTTTCTTCGCCACCGCCCGCAGCAGCGGCAAGGTGATGGAGTGATCGCCGCCGAGCGCGATCAGATGCCGGCATTTGGCCGCCTGGGCCTCGATCAGCTTGAGACTTTCCAGCGTATCGCCCAGCGCGATCTCGAAATCGCCGATATCGGCGACGTTGAGCGCCGAGGGGTTGCGCCAGTTCAGCGGATTGACGCCATCCACCAGCATGCGGCTGATGGCGCGGATCGCCATGGGGCCGAAGCGCGTGCCGGCGCGGTGCGAGGTGCCGATATCGAACGGCACGCCGGCGCAGACGATCGGCGCGTCGCGATCCTCATTGGCCGTGCCCAGAAAGCTTGGCCGCGTTGAATATGTCGGCAGCACCATCGTCATCCTTCGTTTGGAGGCGCGCTTTTCTAGCCGAAGCGTAGCGACTTCGCTACTGCAACAAGACCCTATAGCAGATGGGGTGGAAATTGTTCGTGTACAATCAATGACAGGGCGGAAGGGTGGCGCCGCTTTATCTCCCTCGCCCGCATTAGCGGGAGAGGGAGAAAAACTTAAAACGCCGCCAGGCCCTGCAGCCGGCCGGACTGCACCAGCGCCTTGGCGGCGGCGATATCCGGCGCCATGGCGCGGTCCTGGTCCCAGAACGAGGCGACGGTGCGCAGCTGGGCCTTGGCCCGTTCCAGCTCGGGCGAGGATTTCAGCGGCTTGCGCAAGATCGATCCCCTGGGCGGCCGCCAGCAATTCGATGCCCACGATGGTCGCCGTGTTCTCCGCCATCTCGCCGAGCCTGCGCGCGGCATATGTGGCCATGCTCACATGGTCTTCCTGATTGGCCGAGGTGGGCAGCGAATCCACGCTCGCCGGATGGGCCATGGCCTTGTTCTCGCTGGCAAGCGCCGCCGCCGTCACATGGGCAATCATGAAGCCGGAATTGAGGCCGGGCTCGGGCACCAGAAAGGCCGGCAGGCCGCTCATGCGCGAATCCGTTAGTAGCGCAATGCGCCGTTCCGACAACGCGCCGATTTCGGCAATGGCGATGGCGATGCAATCGGCGGCCAGCGCCACCGGCTCGGCATGAAAGTTTCCGCCCGAGACGATCTCGCCGGTATCGGCAAAAACCAGCGGGTTGTCGGAGACGGCATTGAGCTCGCGCTCAATGACGCTTGCCCCATGGCGCAGCAGATCCAGAACCGCACCCATTACCTGGGGCTGGCAGCGCAGCGAATAGGCGTCCTGGACCCGGTCATCGTCTTCGAGATGCGATTTGCGGATCGCGCTATCCGCCATCAATTGGCGTAGCGCGCGCGCTACTTCGATCTGCCCCGGCTGGCCGCGTAGCGCATGGATGCGCTGATCGAAGGGCGCATCGCTGCCGGCGGCCGCATCCACGCTCATGGCGCCGGCCACCAGTGCCGCGTTGAAGCAATCGACCGCGGCGGCGAGCCCGTGGGCCGCCAGCACGGCGGAGACCTGGGTTCCGTTCAGCAGCGCCAGACCCTCCTTGGCCTCGAGTGCCACCGGCTGCAGCCCCGCCTTCATCAGCGCCTTCGCCGCGGGCATGGTCTTGCCGCCCTGGCGGACATCGCCGAGGCCGATGAGGGCGCAGGAGAGATGGGCAAGTGGCGCCAGATCGCCGGAGGCCCCCACCGAGCCCTTCGCGGGGATGCAGGGATAGATGCCGGCATTCAGCATCGCGATCAGCGCCTCGATCGTCGAACGGCGGATGCCCGAGGCGCCACGGGAAAGTCCGTTGATCTTGGCGATCATGATGCCGCGCACCAGGGCATCCTCCAGCAGCGGGCCGGTGCCCGCGGCATGGGAGAGAACCAGCCGGCGCTGCAACTCGCCCACCTCGTTTGCCGGGAATGCGCGTCTTGGCGAGGCTGCCGAAGCCGGTATTGACCCCATAGGCCGTGCGGCCTTCGGCGACGATTTTGCGCACCACCTCGGCCGAGGCTTCCACCGCCGGCCAGGCCACCGGATCGACCTCGAGCGCCCGGGGTTTTTTCATCAGCCATTTCAGCTCGCCCAGGGTCAGTTTGCCCGGACGCAGCCGGAAGGTGTCGTCGGCCATGGCCATCACCAGCTTGTCTATACAAGTCGCGGCGTGATAACACGCGGCTGCAAGCCTAGCAAAGCATGTCGTAGTCCGGGCAAATCCTGTCGCCGCCGCGCCGAAGGTGGGTGGCATCCTTCACTAGTTTGGCTAATCTACGGCGCTCGCAGAACGGGCGGGGCATAAGGATCACAGATCATGGCTGACGAAGGCGAACTCGATCTTAACAGCCTGTCGGACGACGACCTCGTCCAGCAGATGCATGACGATCTCTATGACGGTCTGAAGGAAGAGATCGAGCAGTCCGTCCACATCCTGCTGAAGCGCGGCTGGTCGCCCTATGACACGCTGACCAAGGCCCTGGTCGAGGGCATGCGCATCGTCGGTATCGATTTTCGCGACGGCATCCTGTTCGTGCCGGAAGTGCTGCTGGCGGCCAACGCCATGAAGGCCGGCATGTTCATCCTGCGCCCGCTGCTGGCCGAGACCGGCGCCCCCAAGATGGGCAAGATGGTGATCGGCACGGTCAAGGGCGACATTCACGACATCGGCAAGAACCTGGTCGCGATGATGCTGGAGGGTGCCGGCTTCGAGGTCATCAATCTCGGCATCAACAACCCGGCCGAGAATTACCTGAAGGCGATCGAGGAACATAACCCCGACATCCTGGGCATGTCGGCGCTGCTGACCACCACCATGCCCTATATGAAGGTCGTCATCGACGCGATGATCGAAAAGGGCATCCGCAACGACCATATCGTGCTGGTGGGTGGCGCACCCTTGAACGAGGCTTTCGCCAATTCCGTGGGCGCCGATGCCTATTGCCGCGACGCCGCCGTGGCGGTGGAAACGGCCAAGTCCTATATGACCAAGCGCCAGGGTTCCGCCGAATCCCAGATGGCGAAGAAGCCGGCTTAGAGCGCCGCTTCTCCTAATTCGTCATACCCGGGGCCGGCTGTTTAGCCGGAGCCCGGGTATCCACTCTTTCAATCCGCACAAGCACTGGGATTCCCGGGCTCTGGCTTGGCAGCCCCGGGAATGACGTGAATGAAAAATTCGTACCCTTTTTGGAGCGGGCCGGGGTGGGGTAGCCGCTACTAAGCCGACTGCTCGAGCGGCAGTGGTTCAGCGTCCTTGCCGTAGCGGTGCAGGCCGGGGCCGTGATCCACCAGCCAGTTGCGGGCACGCTCCATCTCGCTCGTCAGGCCGTCGGCGAGTTTCCAGAAGCGGCTGCTGTGATTGAGCTCGCGCAGATGGGCGACCTCATGGGCCACCACGTAATCCAGCACGAAGCGGGGCGCCAGGATCAGCCGCCAGGAGAAACTCAGCACGCCATCGGGCGAACAGCTGCCCCAGCGGCTGCGCGGATCGCGGATGCTGATGCGCTTGTAGTTCTTGCCGAGTTCGGTTGCCTTGAGCATGGCGCGGCGCTCGATTTCGCGCCGCGCCTCCTGTTTCAGCCAATCCTCGACCCGGCGGGGCAGATGCTCCGGCCGGCCGGCGACATGTATATCGCCAGCCTCGCGCCATACCGCGCCGCGCTTGCCCACCCGGTGGCGAATGCGGTGTTCGACGCCGAGATAGGGAATGCTGACCCCATGCAGGAAGGGCAGCGGTTGCGGCATATGGGCCAGGCGCTCCTGGATCCAGCCTTTGTTGGAAAGGGCGAAGCGCCGGCCATCTTCCTTCGTGGCGCGCACCGGCAGGACCACCACGATTCCGCCGCCATGGTCCAGGCGGATGATGATACGCCGGGCCCGGCCGTTCTTCTCGAACAGCAGCGGGACGATGCGGTCGCCCACCGCCAGCACATTGCTGCCGATGATGGCGCGCTGATAGTTCCGCTTTTTGGGTTTGCCAGCCATACCCGGCGAGTCTTACGGACGACCCGCCGGGCAGGCAAGCGACACTTCGATCTATAGGATTTTTTTCCTTGCTCCCGCTTCCGCTTCACGTTCCAGAAGGGCGGCTTTGCGCTTGATTCCCCAGCGATATCCGGTCAAAGAGCCATTTGTCCCGCGGGCCCGGTGGCAGGGCACAATCAGGGAAACCGGATTGGTGGCGCAGGCCCGTCCCACGGCCCGCGAGGCGCTCTCATTGCCCAAGGCGCGGGCAATATCGCCATAGCTTCTTGTTTCGCCGAGGGGAATCCGCCTCAACTCCTGCCAGACCCGGCGCTGGAAAGCCGTCGCGCGGATATCCAGCGGCAGGTCGGCATGGGGTTCTTTTCCTGTCAGCAGGTTCAGCAGCTGCCCCAGGGCCTGGCCCAGCTGCCTATCATCCCGGTGGATGCTGTCGGCCGCCCAGAAATCCTGGCGCAGCTCGGCCTCCAGCTTGGAATCGCTGTCGCCCAGGCCGACAAAACAGATGCCCCGGGGGGTGGCCGCTGCCAGCAGCCGGCCCAGCGGCGAGGCGGCCGTGCCATAGGCAATATCGGCGCCCTTGCCGCCCTTGGCATAGGTTGCCGGCGTCATGCCGATCAGATCGTCGGCCCGTTCATAGACCCGGCTGGACGAGCCATAGCCGGCCCCATATGTGGCGGCCGCCACGCCCTCGCCCTGTTGCAGCTCGTTGCGAAAGCGGCCGAGCCGCCGCTGATCACCATAGGCCCGCGGGGTGACCCCCATTGCCTGGCGGAACTGGCGCTGCAGATGCCAGGGGCTCATGGCGCAATGGGCGCCCAGTTCGGCCAGGGTGAACTGCTCGCCATCATCGACCTTGGCCTCGATGAAGCGGCAGGCCCGTTCGACGACGCCAAGCGGGGTCCCGCCGGTGGTCTTGCTCTTGGCCGCCGTGGCGGCGGTGCCAGAGGTTCTTGCGGTTGCCATGTCCATTGTCTCGATTCCCTTCGAGTTTAGCTCGTGAGAGCTAGATAAGGGCAATGGCAATAAGCCTCTATCCGATTATTGCGGCAAATCTGGGTCTTATTTTTTTGCGCTATGAATTGAGCGCCCGGCCCACCAGCCAATTCATCGTGCAAGGGCGGTTCTCGCAGACGATGATCCAGCGATCGAGGCTGTGCATCCCGCGCAGGGGGCCATAGGTATTGGGGTCGCGCGGTCCTTCGAAGACGTCGATCAGCTGGTGGGTGGGTGCCAGGCGCTGGCGCAGTTCCGCGGTGATACCGGCCTTGGCGAAATCATGGCATTCGACAATGAAATCGCTCGCAGCGAGCTGGGGCACCTGCACGGGATCGAGAAGCGTCTGCTCCGCCCCTTCGCAATCCATCAGCAGCAGCCGCGGCCCCGGGCCCGAGAGCAGGTTGACCAGAACTTCCGGCGTCGCTGTCCCACTTATCGTCACCCGCTCGGCGACGCCATTCAGCGTCGCGGCGGCACGGCAGATATCCTGGGCGTGTTGCGAAATATCCAGAGCATGAACATGCGCCTGCAGCATCGCGCGTGCCGCACCGATGGCGTAATAACCCTCGGCGCAGCCGACATTGACGACGGTGCGATAGGGCCTGGCGAAGGCCGCCTTGAAATGCGGCCACAGCTCCTGCTCATAACAGCCCAGGATTTTGACGCCGATATCGCCATCGCCCCAGGCGATCTGATTGGGCAGTTTCATGCCCTGGAAAGGCCCCGCCTGGACCGTTCCGCCGCTGGCCTGCCAGAGGTATTCGACCAACTCTGCCCGGCGTGTGCTGACCGCCAGACGCATGATGTGATGAAGCTGCGACGAGCGCAGCGTGTTCAGATTGCTTGCCATACCCCAGCCCCTGGCGACGACCCCTCAGCTGCTAGGTATCACGCAGCAATCCGCGAATCCAACAGCGATGGCGAAGGCGTCAGCCGCACCATTCCCGCCAGGCCTGGCGATAAAGGGATTCCAGCTTGCGGGTGAAGCTCACCCCTTCCATGACGGGGGAAGCCTGCATCTGCTGGCGCAGCCCCGCGCGGCTGCGCTGCAGGCCGGCGCGATCGCCCGACAGCCTTTGGGCGATGGCGATGTATTCCTCTTCGGAAGCAGCGACCCAATCAGGCTGGCCCAGCGCCTTCAACAGACTGGCGCCCATGCGGGCGGCATAGCCCTCGCCCGCCAGACTCACCACCGGCACGCCCATCCATAGCGCCAGGCAGGTGGTGGTGGCGCCGTTATAGGGGATTGGATCGAGGGCGACATCCACGAGCGCGAACTCCGCCAGCATCTCTTCCGGCCGGGGCGAGAGCGCGGCGAAATCGAGCCGGTTGGAATCGATTCCCCCGGCGGCGAACAAGCCGGTGAAGCGGGCGATCTCGTACTGATCGGAAAAGATCGCCGCCTTGAAGCGCAGACGCGCCGACGGCAGCGCCTGCAACAGACGGATCCAGAGATCGAGGGTCCTGGGCGAAAGCTTGGCGCCGTTGTTGTAGCTGGCAAATACGAGGGGGCCATCGGGGGATCGCGCACTCACCGGCGGGGCATCGGCCGGTGCGCTGAAGCAGAAGAGCGAGGGTGAGAGCCGCAGCAGTTTTTCGCTGAAGTATTTCTCGTCGCCCGGCGGCGCCACCTCGCCATCGACGATGGCGTAATCCATGGCGGTGAGGCCCGTCGAATGGGAATAGCCAAGATATGTAGCCTGAACCGGCGCCGGCCGGCGCGCGAAGATACCCATGCGCCCGCCCCCGGTATGGCCTGACAGATCGATCAGCAGATCGATGCGGTCGTCCACGATTGCCGCGGCGGCCTGACTATCGTCCGCACGCGACAGATCGCGCCAGCTCACCGGCAGGGACTGGAAGCGCGCCGTGGTCTGATCTGGTGAAGGGAATGTGGAATAGAGGAAGACCTCGTTTGCCGCGGGATCGTGATTCCTCAGGATCGCTTCCAGGAACTGCGCCACCGGATGATGCTGGCGCAGATCTGCCGTGACATAACCCACACGCAGGCGCCGCTCCGGCTCGCGGGAATTGGCGAAGACTGGATTGGCCGGCGTCAGCTTGTTCCACAGCATCGCAACCCGGCGATGCTCCTCGGCCCTGGCCATGGCACTCATCTTGTCGTCATAGAGCAGGTTGATCAGCCGGCAATGGGCGATATGGGTAGAATCCGGCGCCAGGCTGGCCGTCCGATCGAAGGCCACACGGCTTTCGGCGGGGAAACCCCGGCGGGACAGTGCCTCGGCTTTGGTCAACCACGCTATGGCATTGCCGGGATCATGGGCGATGGCGCGTTCGGCCATGGATGTACCGCTGCGCAATTGCCAGCTACTGACCAGGCCACGCGCCAGCTCCGCTTCGGCCGCCCCGTCATTGGGCTTGAGGGCCACGATCCGGGCCAGCACCGGCACGGCATCGCCCCAGCGTTCCAGCCGCCTCAGTGCCTTCGCCAGCTCCTCGAGCAAGCCAGGATCCCGCGGCATGGATGCCGCGGCCTGACGAAGATAGGGCAGCGCTTCCTGCGGGCGGTTTGCCGCCAGCAGAAGGCGGCCGAGATAGCGGGCCGCGACAGCAAGATCGGGATGTATCGCCAGCGCCTGGCGATAGCACGATATCGCCGCCTCGCTTTCACCCAGGGTCGCTTCGGCATTGCCGAGATTGACCCAGAGCTCCGCCGGTGCCTGGCCCCGCGCGGCAAAATGCCGGTAGAGCATCACCGCTTCGCGGGCATGGCCTTGATGACGCAGCAGCGCACCCAGATCGAGAATGACGGGCAAGTCATCGGGATGGCGTTGCAGCAAATCATGGAAGGCCGCGATTGCCTCGATGATCTTGCCGGCAGCGGCGAGAGAGCGCGCCGCCGCGAGTTCCGCTGAGGGGGCGCCCCTAGAGTCGCTCATGACGAGGCAGCGGGTTCAGGCGACCCAAGGCGCGATAGCGTCACTCCGGGTCACGCTCCATGCTGCGCTTGGGGTCCTACCTTTTTTCATACGGCCACCAATACAGCCACCAGCCGGAGAAATAAATGATCACTGATAAGTAAATCAAAAGGCACTGCGGAAGGCGCCGCGCAGCGGCAAGAACGCGATCGAGCTGCGGGATAATGGCCCGTGCACATCCGGTGCCACCGCGGCGCTATTCCAGATACGGCGCCAGCACATTTTCGATCCATTTCATGAATGCGCGGACTCGGCGCGACAGATTGCTCCGATGTGCTACGACAAGGGACACGTCGAGCGCCCGGCGACGAAAATCGGGCATGATCTCCACAAGCGCTCCACTCTCCAGGTATCGGCCAATCCCCAGGAGTGGCGCCTGAATCAAGCCAAGGCCGGCGAGGGCAGCGGCTTCGTAAGTCTGCGCGCTGTTGACGTGTAGCGCACCTGGCAACTGAAGCGTCGCGTAACTGTCGCCGTCCGGATATTCCCATCCATAGGGTCTTGCGCCCAGCATCGGCGAAAAATGAATTGACCGATGTTCCTGACGGTCGAGATCTTCTAGCGATCGAGGGACGCCATAGCGCGCCAGATAGTCGGGACTGGCCGCATTCACCATGCGCAACTTGCCCAGCGGGCGGGCAATCAGCGTCTCGTCCCCAATAGGTCCAAGCCGCAATACACAGTCGAACCCCTCTTGAACCAGATCGACTTGCCGATCCGTACTCGACACCTCCAGCTTCAACTCGGGGTGAGTCGCCATGAAATCCGGCAAGGCCGGCACGATCGTTGTGCGCGCCACCGCGGTCGGAAGATCTACCCGTAAACGCCCGCGGAGCGCCACGCGATCGCCTGCGAACATCGAGTGCAGGTCATCGACCTCGGCAAGCAGATCGCGGGCGCGGGCATGAAAAACCCGTCCGTCCTCCGTCAACTGCACGCTGCGCGTCGTCCGGTGCAAGAGCCTGACACCGAGATCTTCTTCCAGCTTCCGGACCGCCGTTGAGGCCCTTCCCTTCTGAATGCCCAGGCTATCGGCGGCGCGGGTGAAACTGCCCATATCCGCGACCGTTATGAAAATGAGGATGGGCTCGAGATTCTGCATTTTCGCGCCTTGGGATTGTTCACCGCAGAGAGAACAGTGAGTTCATATTCTCGGCATTTATCATACCCGGGAGACACAGTAGATAGCAGACCTCGAAGATAGGTAACCCCCTCGGAGAACCTCAAATGTCTGAAACGATGAAACTGCATCAGGCGCCTGACGCCATGACCTTGCATCGCGCTTTGTGGGCCGGCCGGATAATGAGCGCGTTTGTCGTTATCGCCCTGGTGGCAGACGGCACTATTCAGCTTTTCGCGCCGGCACAGATCGCCAGCATGTTGCAGGAAACCGGGTTCGCGATGGACCTGACCCGTACCCTGGGTCCGATCATCCTCGCCTGCGCCATCCTTTACGCCATCCCGGCCACCGCCGTCCTTGGCGCGATCCTGGTGACGGGCTTTCTGGGAGGCGCCATCTGCGCCCATGTCCGCATCGGTGAGTTGGGATCGCCGCCGGAACTAATTTCCCTGCTTCTGGGCGCGCTGACATGGGGCGGCCTCTACGCGCGCGATCCCCGTATCCGGGCCCTTCTGCCGCTTATCCGTTGAACCAGCCGGGGGCTCTGTCCCTCAAGACCAGGAGAAAACACATGTTTTTAGTAACGGGAATTACCGGAAAAGTCGGCGGCGCGACGGCAAGGCATTTGCTGGCGCAGGGCAAGAAGGTCCGTGCGCTGGTCCGCGACCGCGCGAAGGCGGCAAGCTGGAGGGACCAGGGCGTGGAACTGGTCGACGGCGACTGGAACGATACGGCCGCCATCGAGCGGGCGCTCAATGGCGTCGACGGCGCGTTTGTCATGTTGCCGGCTGTCTGGGCGCCATCGCCCGATTTCAAAGAAGCAAAGAGTGTGATTGCAAACTATGTCGAGGCACTCACCAGGGCAGCGCCGCCGCGGGTGGTTGCACTCTCGTCGATGGGGGCAAACAGGACCAGCGGACTGGGGATGATCACGGCGCTGTCGCTGCTGGAGCGAAGCTTTCGTGACCTGGCATCGCCAATCGCCTTCGTGCGCGCCGGCGGGTTCTTCGAAAACTTCCTGTACGGCCTGCAGGTGGCCCAGGGCGGCACGCTACCAGTCTACTACAACCCAACCAACCGGAAATCGACCATGGTCGCGACGAACGACATCGGTGCGGAGGTCGCAATTCTTTTGACCGGGCCAGCGTGGTCAGGGCAACGCGTCGTCGAGGTCGGTTCGATGGTCAGCGCGGACGAAGTCGCGGCTCAGTTAGGCCAAGTCATGCAGCGCGACGTCAAGGCGTTTGCCGTCCCACGGGCCGGGTGGCCAGCGGCGTTCGAGCAGCTTGGTATCCCGAAGGGCCAGACCGGACCGGCCGAAACGATGTTCGAGGCCGTCAACGCGGGTTGGATGGACCTTGGCGTCGAGGACACGGAGCACGTAGCGGGTACGACGTCCGCACGCGATGTCTTCGCGGCGGCCCAGAAGGCCGTGACGATGTGAACGCCATGTCGACTGCCAGGGCCGGCGCGACTTTACAATCGCAAGTCGTCGGGTTCGTGGTCGAGTTGGATTTAACCGGCGTGTCGAACGAGCCACACCAGCGCGAAGATGGCTGCGAGTCCGAGGATCGTAGCGCCCGGCATGAGGTAATATCTCGCGGTGCTTCGATTCTCAGGATCGGTTTGGATGAGCAAATAAAATAAAGCGGGCACCAGCAACAGGACCGCGCCCAGCCCAAACCCGATTGCTGCCCACTTCATGCCTTTTCTCTTTCACCTACCGCCCCCGATACCGCCACTTGGCCTCGATTCGGCGCCGGGTGAGGCTGAAGTTTCCGCCAGATTTCACTTTTCTTCTTGATCAGGCGACCCAATCGACGATGTGATGTTCGGGCGCACCCGCCTTGTCCTCGCTCACCACCCGGCCGCGCACCGAAATGCCGGCCTGGTGCACCGTCTCGCGGTCACCGGAGACAAGATGGTGCCACCAATAGAGATCGCGGCCCTCATTCACCAGCCGATAGGCGCAAGTCGAGGGCAGCCAGCGCAGCCGGCGCACACGCTTGGCTGTCAGCGCCAGGCAATCGGGCACGAGTTTCTGGCGGTTGGGATAATCGCCACAGCGGCAGCTCTCGGTATCGAGCAGGCGGCAGGCGATGTCGGTGTGATCGACCTGGCCGGTATCCTCGTATTCCAGCTTTACCAGGCAGCATTTGGCGCAGCCGTCGCAGAGCGATTCCCACTCTGTGCGCGACATCTCGGCCAGCTTCTTGCGCCGCCAGAAGGGAAGCTCCTCAGAGCCGCTGGTGGAGGTCTTTGACGATGTCATCGGCCGTGGCTTCATTGCTGAAATGGGCGAGGTAATTGCCGTCGGGTCCCATGAGATAGACGAGGGCCGTGTGATCCATGGAGTAATCCGCGCCCTCGCCCACCTTCTTGTAATAGATGCGATAGACCTTGGCGGCGGCGGCGATGGCGTCCGGCGAACCGCTGAGCGCCACCAGCCGCGGGGTAAAGTTCGCGGCATAGGCCTTCAGCACCGCCGGCGTGTCGCGCTCGGGATCCACGGTGATGAAGATCGGCGTCACCTTGGCCGCGTCGCTACCCAGCTTGTCCATGGCGGTGGTGATGGTCTGCAGCGTCGTCGGGCAGACATCGGGGCAGTTGGTGTAGCCGAAGAAGACCAGCAGATATTGCCCGCGGAAATCCGCGTCGCTGCGCGTCTGGCCGTTCTGGTCGACCAGATGGAACGGCCCGCCGATGAGCGAGATGCCGGTCTCGCTCTGCCAGAGGTGGCGGCCGAACGGGGTGTAAAGCAACACACCGGCAACGATGGCCAGAAGCAGGACTGCCGCGGCGATTATGCGCACGACCGGGTTACGAGGCATGGCCTTCCTATAGGCCGCCCCCCGAATGCGATCAATCGGTCATTTGGCCGCGTGCAGAGCGTAGAGAGACGGCGCCAACTCCGCACGTCATGCCCGGGGCGTTCGAAGAACGAGCCCGGGCATCCAGTCGTTGTGCAGTGGACAAAGTGGATACCCGGGCTCCGGCCCCCAAGGGCTCGGCCATGGGGCCGGCCCCGGGTATGACGACTAAGAGAATAGCGCCAGGCGCTTAGTACGGCGACAGCGCGTCCCGCAGGATGTCGGCGTTCTTGTTGGTGAACTTGTTCTGGATGACGATGCCGGTCGAGGTGGCGCCCTTGCCGTAATATTCCTCGTCGCGGGATTGGCGGCTGAGAATGCCCGCACCATCCAGCGACATGCCGACATAGGCGCCCTGGGTCTTGGCAAAGCTGTAGGCGTCCGAAGAGAAGTTCGTCGTGGTCGAGGCCGACAAGCCCTTGCCCACCGGACCGACGGCGACGTCGACATTGCCGCCGACCTTGAACTGGTCGTTGATGAGGGAGGTCAGCGCCTTTTCGCTCATCACCGTCAGCACGAGTTCGGAGGATTGTCCGCCGATCTGCAGGCCGAGGCTGCCCGAGGCCAGCGTGTAAAAGGCGGGATAGCTCCAGCCCTGGCCCGCGGCACCGCGGGTGACCAGCACGCCCGAGCCGCCCTCGGCGCCGATGATGAAGGCGCCCTTGATCAGCTCGGGGAAAATCACGAGCGCGCGAGACTGCTTCACATAGTCGCGCATCTCCTTGTAGTTATCGTCGGTGATCATATCGAGAAAGGCGAGCCGCGCCTTTTCGACCAGCTGCTGGGCGTCCGACATGGCGAAAGCGGGCCGCACGATACCGGCCGCGGCGGCGGCAGCCGGCAGGGCAAGAAACAGGCGGCGAGACATGGATATCATCGAAATCTCCTACGGTTCGTCCGGCGTGAAGCCCGGACAGATCTGCCCGGGCCGAATGACATATATAGCCGATATAATCCCCGATTTAGACAAATCAGCGGCAGTTTTCAGCGAATTTGCGCCTGTGGCAGAAAGTTAACGCTGCCCACACGCCAGGCTCCTTCGCCCGTAAAGTGATCGAGGCGGGTCAGCGAGCAATTGTCGATGGCAAAACCGAGCGCGCGCTCGGGATCGATCGCCAGCGCATGGGCGAGGGCGGCGCGGATCGATCCGCCATGGGCAACCACCACGATGTCGCGCCCGGCTTCGGCGGCGCTGATTGCCTCGACGGCGCGGGCGACACGCTCCACCACATCGGCGAAGCTTTCGCCCTGCGGCGGCCGCTCGCTGGCCGGCGCATGCCAGAAGCGGTGGGCGACGCCGTCGCGCAGGATCGAGAATTCGTCGTAGCTCAAGCCCTGCCATTCGCCGAAATGCTGTTCGAGGAAGCCGGACTCCTCGTGCTCGCCGGCGGGCTTTGGCGCGCCGGCCTGCCAGAGTGCCGCCGCCGTCAGCTTGGTACGCTTGAGGGGCGTGGTGATCCAGAGCGCATCGGCCGGCAATTTGCCGGCAAGGTGCGCGAACAGCGCCGCATCGCCGCAATCGCAATCAACATCGTCCTGGCCGTAGATGCGGCCGCTATGGCCGACCACCGGCGCGTGCCGGATCCACCACCAGCGTGTCGGGTTCATCGGGTGGCGACGAGGGAAAGCAGGATGGCAAGGCGCGCGACGACCTCGATCGCCCCCAGCACATCGCCGGTGATGCCGCCCAGCAGGCGGCGGGCCAGCGGGGCCAGGAGCAAGGCAAGACAGGCAGCACCAGCCGCCACGATGGCGCGCGCCGGACCAGTCAGGACCAGTAGGGCGATGGCGCCGATGCCCAGCGCGATGAAGGCGGTTGTCTGGCTCGGCCGGCCGGCCATGAAAGCAAGCCCGTCGCTGCGCGCCTGGGGAAACCGCTGCATGACCCAGGGCAGCAGGGCCCGCGAACCGGCATGGGCTGCGATCAGCGCCGCCGCCACATCGCCCGGCAAGGCAAGGGCCGCGAGCGCCACCACATGCAGCAGAATGGTGAGGATCAAGGTCAGCGTGCCGAAGACGCCGATATGGCTGTCGCGCATGGCGGCGAGCTTCGCCGTCGCATCGCCCCGCGCACCCAGCCCATCGGCGAGATCAGCGAGCCCGTCTTCGTGCAAGGCGCCGGTCACGATCAGCCCGGCCGCAACCGCCAGGCCTGCCGCCAGCAGCGCCGTCAAACCGAGATCGACCGCGATGACATAGACGAGCGCGCAAATGCCGCCCACCAGCAGGCCCACCAGGGGAAAGGCGCGGCTCGCCTGGGCAAGGCTGCCATCGCTCGCGGCCGGGCCTATCGGCAGGCGCGTCAGGAACGCGGCGGCGGTCTTGGCGTCGTCCCACCAGTCGCGCAGCGGCTGCGGCGTGTGATCGCTTTCCCGGTTCTGGATTTCCTCTGGCATCGCGAGGCAGCTTATAGGACAGTTGCCGCCCTTTCGCTACCGGGCCTCCGGCGGAAACCCAATCGCGCCGGGATCATGAAGGGAAAATCAGGGAGCTCTCCGTTGAACGCCAAGCCTGTCGCTTCGCTTGCTGAAATCCGCGCCATCATGGCCGAATTGCCCGGCCCCACCGCTGCCGCCGGTGAGTGCCGCCGCGGCACGCGAAGCCACCCTCACCAAGCCGCCCGGCGCGCTCGGCCGGCTCGAAGAACTGAACCACTGGCTCTGCCTCTGGCAGGGCCGCCATCCCGCACGGCTCGACCGGCCGCGCATTGCCGTCTTCGCCGGCAATCACGGCGTCGCCGCGCGCGGCGTCTCAGCATATCCCGCGGAAGTGACCCGCCAGATGGTGGCCAATTTCACCGCCGGCGGGGCGGCGGTGAACCAGCTCTGCCTCGCGGCAGACGCGGAGCTGCGCGTCTATGAAATGGAACTCGAAAATCCGACGGCGGATTTCTCCACCGGCGAGGCGATGAGCGAGGCGGACTGCGCCAAGGCCTTCGCCTATGGCATGATGGCGGTCGAGCCGGGCATCGATCTGCTGGGCCTGGGCGAGATGGGCATCGCCAACACCACCAGCGCGGCGGCGCTGTGCTGCGCCTTGTTCGGCGGCGGCGCGCGCGAATGGGTCGGCCCCGGCACCGGCGTGGTCGGCGAGGCGCTGGCCCGCAAGATCGCGGTGGTGGACGAGGCGATGAAGCGCCATCGCCCGCAATTCATCGATTCCTTCGACATCATGCGCCGGGTCGGCGGGCGCGAGCTGGCGGCAATCGCCGGCGCCATCATGGCCGCGCGCCTGGCGCGCGTGCCGGTGCTGCTGGATGGCTTTGCCTGCACCGCCGCCGCTGCCGTGCTGTTGGCCGCCGACGCCCATGCCCTCGATCACTGCGTGGTCGCCCATTGCTCGGCCGAGCCCGGCCATCGCAAACTGCTGGAGCGCATCGCCAAAAAGCCGCTGCTCGATTTCGGCATGCGGCTGGGCGAAGCCTCCGGTGCGGCGCTTGCCATTCCGCTGCTGCGCTCGGCGATCGCCTGCCATAACGGCATGGCGAGCTTTGCCGAGGCCGGCGTCAGCGGCAAAGTAGATTGAATCGATGAAGCGGGTGAGCGCGGCGGACCTGCGCCGCTTCCTGCTCGACCGCCTGGGCCTCGCCGGTCCGCTCCGCCCGGCCGGCGAAGCAGCCAGGCTCGCCACCGATCTCGCCATGATCCAGATCGATTCGATCCGGGTCACGGGCCTGCGCAATCACGAGCTCGCCTGGCTCGCCCGCAGCGAGGCGAGCGTCGCCGATTTCTACGCCATGCTCTATGAGCGCGGCGAGTTCCGCGAGACGCATTATCCCGTCTTTGCCGTGCGGCGCGACTGGGTCCCGACCCTCTCCCACGGCATGCCGGATCTGCGCCCCGGCTCAAGCGCACCCGCCGGCGCATGCTGACCTTGATGGAGCAGGTCGAGCAGCAGATCCGCGACAAGGGGCCGATGGCGCCTTCGCATTTCGAATCGCGCCGGGTGCGCGGCGGCTTCAACACGATCAAATCGACGACCCGGGCGCTGGAATTCCTGTTCAGCGACCGGCGCGTGCAGATCAGCGGCCGCACCCAGCATTTCCATCGACTGTTCGATGTCAGCGAGCGCGCCTTGCCGGAACTCGCTGCAGTGGCAGGCGCCGGACAAGGCCGAGTACGAACATTTCCTCATGCGCTCGGCGCTTCAGGTGCTGAAGATCGCCACCATCGAACAATGGGCCGATCGCGTGGCGCTGCATTACGGCAACTGGCGCGGCGAATCGATCAAGCGCTGGCGCAGTCTTGTCGAGCGCGAGGCGGCCAGCGTGGCGAAAGCGGTGAAAGTGACCGACCTGCCGGATGAGCCGGTCTACTGGTATCTGCCGGAAGATGGATCGGGCTGGAAGAGTGCCGGCGGGCGCGTTCGAAGCCGATCACCCGGCCCGCATCGTGCCGCCGCTCGATAACCTGCTGTTCAACCGCAAGCGCTTCAGCCAGCTGTTCGGCTTCGACTACAAATTCGAGGCCTATACGCCGCTGCATCAGCGCCGCTACTACTTCGCCATGCCCGTCATCCATGGCGACCAGCTGGTCGCAATGCTCGATGCCAAGAAGGCGGGGCATGAATGGCGCATCGTCGGGCTTCGAGCAGTTGGCGCCCGTGCCTGCCGAGGCGCTACGCGCCGCGATCCACCGCCTCGCCCGCCATGCCGGCTGCACGAAGGTCACTGCGTCGGCCCGCCTGCCGCGGGATGTGCGGAAGGCTGTGGTGGGGAAGGTCGGAGAGTGAGCGACCACCACGGCTGCTGACTTGACTAAGCCGATTCGGCTCTGGGAGTCCTCAGACGCGCCGCCGCGATCAGCCAGAAGACTAAGCCGCCGAACGCACCGGCAGCGGCGATTTGGCCAATAAAAATGCCCCCTTCGATCCAACCCCAGATCGTCAAATGGCCGTGAAGTGTCGTGACGTGATTGCCGATTTCAGCGTAGTCGGCACCCGACAGCAGACTAAGGAGCAACCACGGCAACGAAGCAATTGCCGCGCCCGCGAGCGCGCAATTGGTTACCGTCGGACATGCTCTGTTTCTCAGCACGAACAGAGCTGGTACGCCGAAAATTAGAGCCGGTGGGTATGCTCCGCAGAGATAGAAACCACTCGCCTTGACGATGAGATCAAGGTGTGGCGGGTCGGTCAGAACCGCCCCAACGGATGCGTAGACTACGGCCGCCGCGCCTGGCGCGATAAAGAATGCCGCGATTATTCGCCAAGCCAGTGGTTTAAGAGAGGCGCGCTCGGTCATTGGTAAAGCTTAACAGGGCGATGGACGCAGAACTACTACCTGCACGTGCAGTCCTGAAGTCTATTTACACATCGTCACCTACCCCTGCCATCGATCCGCTTTGCGGCTCGATCCCTCAAGGGGGCGGGAGGAGAAGAGCTTGAGCGCCAATCAAACTCCCTCTCCGCCCTTTAGGGGGGAGAGGGCTCGGGTGAGGTGGGGCTTCATCAATAACTCGAGCGTTCCCCACCTCACCTTGCCTCTCCGCCCCAATGGGGCGGAGAGGGAAAAAACTAAATGGCCGGGCTAATCTATCGACCTCGCCCTTGCCTCGCGCCTGCGCTTGGCCTTCCTATGGCGGCATGGAAACCGTGATGGAGAAACCAGCCGGCTTGCGCGCCGTTTCGCCGCCGCTCGACCGCCGTGAAAGGCCGCGTGCGGCTGCGCACGCTGGTGGTCATCCGCTGGGTGGGGATCGCGGGCCAGGCCGCCGCCTTGCTGATCGTGCATTACGGGCTTGGCTATCCGCTGCCCATTCTCTGGGCGGGCGCGGTGGTGGTGGCCTCGGCTGCGCCTCAACATTTTTCTGTCGGCACGCCAGCGCGGCTCGGCGCTGCTTTCCGACCGCACGGCCGCCTTGCAGCTCGCCTATGACATGCTGCAGCTCGCCATCCTGCTGTATCTGACTGGCGGGCTCGGCAATCCCTTTCGCTGTCCTGATCCTGGCCCCGGTCATCGTCTCGGCTACGGTGCTCTCGCGGGTCAGCACGGTCTGCCTCAGCCTGCTGGCGCTCGCCAGCATCGCCATCCTTTCGCATTACCATATGGCGCTGCCCTGGCCGAACGAGGATTTCCGCCTCGAGCCGCTGTTCATTGCGGGACTGGCGCTGGCGCTGGGGCTCTCCGTGCTGTTCATCGCTGCCTATGTGCTGAGTGTATCGGAGGAAGCGCGCCGCCTCTCCGACGCACTCTCGGCCACGCAAATGGCGCTCGACCGCGAGCGCCAGCTCTCCGCCGTCGGTGCGCTGGCGGCCGCCGCGGCTCATGAGTTGGGAACGCCGCTGGGCACCATCGCGCTCGTCGCCCATGAGATCGCCCGCGACCTGCCAAGGGGCAGCCCGCTCTCCAGCGATGTCGATCTGCTGCTGAGCGAAAGCCGGCGCTGCAAGGACATCCTGGCGGAGCTTGCCGCGCGCCCCGGTAGCGATAGCCAGCCCTTCGGCCCCTTGCCCGTGGCCGCCCTGATCGAGAATGCCGCCGCCCCCTACCGGCGGCCCGGCATTCTGTTTCGCGTCGAAAGCGAGGGCGAGCCGCCGAGCCTGCCGGCAAGCCCCGAACTTTCCCATGGGCTGGGCACGCTGCTGCAGAACGCCTTCGAATTCGCCCGCTTCGAGATCGTGGTGAAGCTGTTCGCCGACGAACGAGAATTCAAGGTGACCATCAGCGATGACGGCCCCGGTTTCGACGTTGCATTGCTGCATCAACTGGGCGAACCCTACGTCTCGCGCGGCAATGAAGGGCGCGAGAGCCAGGGCGAGCATATGGGGCTTGGCGTGTTCATCGCCGTCACCTTGCTGAGCCGCACCGGGGCGTCCTTGCATTTCGGCAACCGCCCTGCCGGGGGCGGCGAGGTCGTGGTAACCTGGAGGCGGAGCCAGTTGGGGGCATCATGAGCGAAGACCGCAGCCTGCTGATCGTCGATGACGACGCGCCCTTCCGCCAGCGCCTGGTCCAGGCCATGGAGAAGCGCGGATTCACCGTGTGCCTCCGCCGACAGTGTCGCCGCCGGCAGCGAGCAGGCGCGCCAGCACCCGCCGGCCTATGCCGTGGTCGATATGCGCCTTGCCGACGGCAACGGGCTGGAGGTGGTGAAGGTGCTGCGCGCGGTGCGCGCCGATGCGCGCATCGTGGTGCTGACGGGCTATGCCAATATCGCCACGGCCGTGGCGGCCGTAAAAACCGGCGCCGTCGATTACCTCGCCAAGCCGACCGATGCCGATACGATCGAGGCGGCCCTCATGGCCAAGGGCAGCACGCTGCCCCCGCCGCCCGAACAGCCGATGACCGCCGACCGGGTGCGCTGGGAGCATATCCAGCGCGTCTATGAACAATGCGATCACAACGTCTCGGAGACGGCCCGGCGGCTGCGCATGCATCGTCGCACCCTGCAGCGCATCCTGGCGAAGTACGCACCGAAGGCTTGAACTGCAACGCGGCTGACTATCCGTTGCCGGTGTCGAGAATGCCGCGCACCTTGCGAGCGAGTTCCTCGCGCCGGTAGGGCTTGCGCAGTATCTGCCAATCCTCGTTGGGGCCGGCTGAAGCCTTTTCAGCATAACCCGTCGTCAACAGGACCTTCAGATTCGGCCGCAGCTTGCCGGCCTCTCGGGCCAGGTCACGACCGGTCATCTGTCCCGTCATCACGATATCGCTGAACAGCAGATCAATGCCCTTCGTCTCGCGCAAGATTGCCAGGGCCGCTTCCCCGTTTTCAGCCGTCAGGACCCGATAGCCAAGCTTGGTCAGCTGCCTCACGGCCGCATGGCGCAGTTCCGCATTGTCTTCCGCAACAAGTATGGTTTCGTGGCCGCCCGGCGCCTTTCCTGGAGCAGCGGCAGGCTTTTCTTCGTTCAGGCCTGCCGTTCTGCCGCGCGGGAGGTAAAGTTTGACGGTCGTGCCATGGCCCACCTCGCTATAGATCTTAAGATGGCCGCCCGATTGCTTGGCAAAGCCATAAATCATGCTGAGGCCCAATCCCGTTCCCCTGCCTATCGGCTTTGTGGTGAAGAAGGGCTCCAGCACGTGTTTCAATATGTCGGACGGAATGCCGGTGCCGGTATCGGTCACCGCGAGCATGGCGTAATCCCCGGGCGCCACCTCCAGGTTTTCGCGGACATAGTCCTCATCCAGGGTTACGTTCGCGGTCTCGATCGTCAGCACGCCGCCTTCGGGCATCGCATCACGGGCGTTGATCGCAAGATTGAGAACGGCATCCTGGACCTGCGGTGGGTCGGCATAGGCGGGCCAGAGATCGGGGCTGGGCACAAGATTGATCGCGATCGATGCGCCGAGAGTGCGCTTCAGCAGGGCGACCACGTCGGGCAGCAAGTCGTTGATGGCGAAAGCCCTCGGCTCCAGCGACTGGTCGCGGGCAAAAGCAAGCAGGCGGCGAGTGAGGTCTGCGCCATGCAGCGCGCCGTTGAGCGCACGGCTGACAGCCAGCCCGTCCGGTGACTTCGGATCGATATCCTCGAGCACGGCATCGAGATTGCCGATGACAACACCCAGCAAATTGTTGAAGTCGTGGGCGATGCCGCCAGTGAGCTGGCCGATGGCATCCAGCTTCTGGACCTGCTGCAGCTGATGGGCGACCTTCCTTGCTTCGCTGATGTCGCGAAGGATGCCCGTGAAATGCCGGCTGCCATCGCTGCGCAGCCTGAATTCGCCGACAGAAAGGTGAAGAGAAACGCTGGAACCGTCTTTTCGCCTGCCGGTTACTTCGCGTCCGATCCCAATAATCTTCGCCTGGCCGGTTCCCAGGTAGTTCCCGATGTAAGCGTCGTGCCCGCTGCGATCGGGCTCCGGCATCAGCATCCTGACATTGCGGCCCAGCAGCTCGCCGCGGGCGTAGCCGAAGATCCGCTCCGTTGCGGGATTCGCGGTCTCGATCGCGCCCGTCTCGTCGATGCTGATGATCGCATCGACGGCGCTGTCCAGGATTGAGCGCATGAGCGGTTCATCGGCCTGGCGCCGCTCGGTTATGTCGCGCGTTACCTTGGCAAAGCCTTTATGGTTCCCGGCGCTATCAAGCAGTGGCGTGAGCGTGGCATGGGCCCAGAAGCGCGAACCGTCCTGGCGCACGCGAAGCCCCTCTCCCTCGTAGCGGCCAGCGGACAAGGCAGCCGCCAGCACCAGGCCGGGCTTTCCTGCGTCACGGTCCTCGGGTGTAAAGAAACAGGAGAAGTGCTTGCCGATTATCTCGCCGGCCTTATACCCCTTGATACGCTCGGCGCCTTTGTTCCAGCTTACGACGAGGCCCGCCGGATCGAGCATGAAGATGGCGTAGTCCTGGACTGCTTCCACCAGCAGGTGGAAGGCATCGGTGGACGTATCAGCAACGGCACCGGGATTCTGCGCCAACTGATCTTGACCGTGACTTGTATCGTCCCCGCATCCCCAGGTCTTGAAACGCGAATTCCCCGGAGACACTACACCTCCGATGGAATTTGTAGCATTAATTAAAAGTAATGGGACAGTGACGGTGCCGCGTTTTTGCAATCCGTCGAAGCAGCGGACTTCAGCCGGCGTTGAAGAACAACGCCCTCAGGCCGCGCCGATTTCCTTAAGGAACTCCGACGTCGTGCGCTGGCGGCAATAGCCCTTGATGGCGCGCAGCGAGAAATCATGCCGCTCCTGCGTCGCCGTGGCGCAGGCATCGGTGATCTGGGTCACCAGATAGCCCAGATCGCAGCCGTCGCGGATGGCGCCCTCCACGCATTGATCGGTCACCACGCCGCTGATGACCAGGTATTTGGTGCCGAGATTGCGCAGCACGTAATCGATGTTGGTGGAGACGAAGACGTTGGACGAGGTCTTGGGAATGACGATCTCGTCCGGCCCCGGCTTGATGGCGTCGATCACCTGGCCGTCCCGTGAATCCGGCGACACGCTGAAGCCGGTGATCTTGTAGTCGAGGCTGCGGTCGCGCCCGTCTTTCGTCAGGTTGCGGATCAGCGTGTACATCACCTCGATCCCCACCTTGCGGCAGCCGGCCTGCAGGCGCTGCATGTTGGCAATCACGCCGCCCTCCAACTGGCGGAAGTAGTAGCCGTGCTTCTCCTCGAACTGCGCCTTGCTCAGCCCGTCGAATTCGCCGCCATCGCGCACGCAGCAGAAGTTCTGCACGTCGACGAACAGCAGCGTCGTATGCGGGAATCTCGACATTGAGATCGCGGGTGCTGGGAAATTCTGTACCCGGGCGGGAACTGGGCTTGTTCATGAGACGGTCCTTGCGTTGTCATGCGGTTGTCGCTGAGCCGCGCATAAGCCTGCGGCAGCAGGCGGGCCAGGCGTTCGGCCCAGGCCTGCTGGCCTGCCTCCTCGGCGATCAGGTCCTGGCGGATTTCAAATTCCACATGGGGCAGGCCGCGGCGTTCGCCATGGACGGGAACGGTATAGTCGCTGGCATCGCCCACGGCATAGGGCTCGTTATCGCCCACCACCAGATCGCCCTCGGCCTCGAACAGCGACTTCATGATATGGGCGAAGCGCGGGTCGCGGTTATAGAGCACGCCCACATGCCAGGGCCGCTGGAAGCCTTTGAATACCGGCGTGAAGCTGTGCATGGCGATCAGCACGGTGGGCCGACCCTCGGCCTTGCGTGCATCCAGTGCTGCGACGATGCGCCGGTGATAGGGCCAGAGGATTTCATCGGCCCGTGCCTTGCGTTCGGCCGCGCTCAGATTCCGTTGCCGGGAATCTCGGTCGATTCGCTGACCGTCACGATGGAGGTTTCCACCGCCGGATCGCGGTTGCAATCGATCACCAGCCGCGAATAGGTCTGGTGGATGGTAAAGGCATCGAGCGCCTGGGCGAGGCGATGCGAGAGGCGCGCTGGCGCCGATATCCCAGGCGATGTGACGCTGCAGCTCGCTGTCGGGAAGGCCGAGCTTGCCCAGGCGGCGCGGCAGGCGCCGGCCGCCATGGTCGACGGTGATCAGGAAGGGCGATTTGCCCTGTTCGCGCTCGACGGTGAAGACGGCCGGTTCGTCTGCCGCCAGCAGCTTCTCGCTTTCACTGTCCATCGACGGTCCCGCCCAGAACCAGCCTCACCAGTTGCCAGCTTTATCCGATACCGGCTTCGCCCGATTATCGCGGGCCCTATTCTTCATTACAATGCGAGAAATCCCCTGCCGATCCGGGAATATTTGTTAAAGCGCTTTTCTCGAAGAAAACGCTGGTGGCAATGCTGTGGGGCGGCTTTTCCAGATAGGCGCCGAAGGCATCGCAGCGGCGAAAGCCGGCCTTCTCATAAAAGCGCAGCGCCTCATGCTGATGGATGCCGGTTTCCAGCCGCAGGATCGTCTCGCCCGCCGCCCGCGCCTCGTCTTCCAGGCGTTTCAGCAGGAGGGCGGCCACGCCCTTGCCGCGCATCGACGGGCTTCGCATACATGCGCTTGACCTCGGCGAAGCCCCCCAGGAACGCAACCCCGCCGCAGGCGACCGCATCGCCCTCGGATCGAGCAAGGAAGAAGCGCACGCCCGGCTGGAACAGCTGGTCGACGGAGAGCGCGTGGCGCTGATCGGCCGCATAGCCGAAGGAGAGCGCCTCGTTCAGCGCCTCCAGTAACGCCACCACCTCCGGCGTTGGCGCCTCAGCGCGATCGATGACGAAGCTCATGATCAATAGATCTGCGCGTAGCGGGCGCATTGCTCGGCATCATCGAGGCCCGCGACCATCTTTATCTCGGCCCGCTTGTGGCGCAGATAAGCCTCCAGATAGACCGGCCCGAACCAGTTGGCCGCTTCCGGCGTGGCCTCCAGCCGGTCCAGCGCCTCGCCGAGCGAGTGGGGCAGATGATGGATTCCAGCCTTCACGCGCTCCGCATCGCTCATGCGCGATACGTCCCGGGATTCCGGCAGGCGTCAGCTTGTTGCGGATGCCCTCGACCCCGGCATGGACGATCGCACCCAAAGCCAGATACGGACTGGCGGCCGCATCCGCCGGGCGGAATTCGATGTTGAACTGGCGGCCAGCGTCGCTGCCGGGCAGCGTCAGGACCGGACAGACGCGCAGGCTCGCCTCGCGGTCGCGCTCGGCGATATAGGCATAGGTCGGCGCCCAGCGATTGGGGGTAAGCCGGATATAGGAGACGGTCGAGGGCGCGCTCACCGCGCAGATCGCCGGCAGATGGCGCAGCACGCCCGCCATGAAGTGCTGGGCCACCGGCGACAGGCCAAAAGCGCCCTTGGAATCGTGCATCACCGGCCGGCCGGCCTCGTCCTGGAAGCTCATATGGATATGCACGCCATTACCCACGCCCTTGGGATCGAGGATCGGCGCGAAGGTCGCGCGGTGGCCCAGGCGATGGGCGACGGCACGGGCCATTTCGCGCACGACGATGGCCTGGTCGGCGCTGGCGATGCCCAGCGCCGGATCGCAGGTGACCTCGAACTGGCGGGCGCCGTATTCCGGCAGGAAGGAATCCGGCGTCACGCCGGCCTGGCGCAACGCCGCGATGAAGGCTTCCCCGAAGATGCCCTGGCGGCGATAGGCATCGAGGCTATAGGCCGATGTCGGCACTTCTTCGATGCCGCTATACATGAACTCCTGCTCAAAGGCGGAATAGAGCTGCAGGCCGCTGGCTTCCTTCAGCGCCGCCAAGGCCCGGCGCAGGAAATCGCGCGGGCAGCAGGACCAGGGCCGGCCATCGGTCTCGCGGATATCGCCCAGGAAAAAATGCTCGGGCGCGTGCTCAGGTCCGAACTCGACATGCACCTCGGTCGCTTCATCGGGCACCAGGATCAGATCGCCCGTCGCGCCAAAGGGCGTGTCGCCGATCGGCCCGAAGCAGGAAATCATGGTGTTGGTGGGAACCCACCCCACGCCGGTCTTCATTCGCTGGGCGCGGCTCGTGGCGGGAAAGCCCTTGCCGCGCACCCGGCCGGCAATCTCGCAGGTGCAAACCATGAGGATGGGTTCGCGCTTCATGGTTTCCTCGTTTCGCTCCCGCGTTCCGCCTTCAGGCGATTGCGGATTCTTTCCAGCCGGTCCATGCGCCGCTCCGCTTCGCCCTGGCTCTGCTCCTGCAATCGGGCGACCATGACTTCGGTCAGAGCCGACAGTGCTGCGAAGGATTCCCAGCTCGACGGCAGGCTGGTGCGCAGCGCAAATACATGGCGCGCCACCGCGGCAATGGGCGAAAGCCAGTGATCGGTGAACAGCACGATCTCGGCCCCCAGTGCTGCCGCCTCCTGGCTGAAACGCACCACATCGTCCTGATAGCGGCGGATATCGAAGGCGATCAGCACATCCTTGCGGCCGAAATCCAGCAGATGCTCGACCCAGGTTGCCGTTTGTCCGCTGACGAGATGGACCTGGGGCCGGAGCTCGCGCAGATGCAGATAGAACTGCAAAGCGAGGCTCGCGGTGAAGCGCCCGCCCACCAGAAAGATTCGCCGGCGGCGATCGCCCAGCAGATCGAGCGCGCCCTTGAATTCGCCGCGCGGCACTTCGCTCAGCGAGCGTTCGATATTGGCGATGATGGCGCGGCTGTACTGGTTCAGGAAATCGGGCGCGGGCCGGCGGCCCTTGCGCCGGGCTGGCACCTTGGCGAGCGGCGGCTGCAAGCGCAGTTCCAGCTCGTCGCGCAACGCCTGCTGGAAGCGCGGATAGCTGGCAAAGCCGAGTTTGGCCACCAGGCGCAGGATCGTCGGCCCGCTGACCCCGGCGCGCTTGGCGAACTGAGCCACGGTCTCCAGCCCCGGCACGGGATAGTTGGCCAGCAGCGCCATGGCGGGCTTGCGCTCCGTCGGCGTCAGCCGGCTCAGGCCCTGGCGGATGCTTTCCGCGATCGAGAGATCATCCGTTCTTGGCATTGCGTCGCGCTTCATCCCGTTGCCGTCATCCGGCCGCTCATAATCCCGAGTGGGCCGAAGCTTCTCCGTTTACGAACTTGTCCGCAAGTGACACGGGTGCGCCGGAGGGGCAAATGAATTACCCTGCGGTCCTTATCGTCCGGCGAGGCTTGGGCAGGTCCTTTTGAAGCTGATCGGCTATACGCTTTCCAAGACACCGCCGGAAATCCGCCCGGCGCCCGCCACCCGCGACTGGATGGACCGGCTGCCGGAAGCCTTCGCCTATCGTTGCCTTCCGCTCAACATCGCCAATGCCCATGGCTGGGAAATCGCCAGCCCTTGCGGTTTTTCCGCCGTCTGGGACGGGGGCGGGGAAAAAGACGCGATATCGATCACCTTCAAGGATGGCGAGAGCGATCTCGTGGTCAGCCATTTCGGTTTTGGCGTCCTGACCTTCCGCGTGCCCGTCCTGTTTCGCTCGCCCGCGGGCACTAACATGATGATGACCGGACCCCTCAACCAGCCGAAGCATGGGATCGCCCCGCTTTCGGGAATCATCGAGACCGACTGGTCGCCCTATGGCTTGACCATGAACTGGCGGTTCACAGCGCCCGGTGTCGAGGTGACATGGAAGAAGGGCGAAGCCTTCGCCTTCTTCTTCCTGCTGCAGCGGGGAATGATCGAAGCGATCGAGCCCGAACTCCAGCCAATCGAGAGCGATCCGGAACTGGCGGAGAAATTCCGCAACTGGCATCTGGGGCGCGCCGATTTCATTCGCGCGCTGGAAGAAGAGGGAAGCCCGGCGCAGAAGGAGCGCTGGCAGAAGCATTATTACCGCGGCGCCATGCCCGATGGCGGCGATGGCCCGCCCGGCCATCAGATGAAGCTGCGCGTTCGCTCCTGGAAATCCTAGCGGGGAAGTCCTGAGGTCGGAGGTTCGTGGCGCTCAGCGCCTGACCCAGACACCGACGTGGCGCTCGGCGGTGCTCGAGAACTCCATCCAGGCGTAATCCGATCCGATGGCGTGGTCGATTTTCATCCAATCGGCCATATCGGTGCTCTCGCGCACCGACCAGACGACATAGCGGATGTGGTAGCCGGTCAGAAAATCCAGCGGTGCGGGATGTGTCCCGCGGAAGAACTGGCTGATATTGGATTCCAACGACGGCAGTTCGGTCAGGCGGCTGTTCAGAACCTGCAGGATCCAAGGCACGCCCAGCAGATCGGGCTTGCCGGAGAAGCTGCCATAGATGCCGGTATCCTTCGGACGCTCGTCATAGACATTCTCCAGCACGAGCCCGTCTTCGGCGTTCTTCAGGAAGGTCATCATCCGGGCATTGGCCAGATCGGCGGTATAGAAGCCTTCGCCATCGAGTTGGGCGACGTAGGGCTTCGGCTGAAAAACCAGATAGGCGGCGAGATCGGCGGCAAACGTCGAAACGAGCAGCAGGCTGCCAATGCCTGCCCAGCGCACCAGCCGCCGCTCGCTCGCCAGCAGGCAGGTGGAGATGGCGAAGAACCCGCCGCTGAAAATCCAGCCCCACCATTTGAGCGCTGGATTGAAGCGGATGAACTCGCCGCCATAGGCGCCGTCGAAGGCGTTGAGCAGTTCGGTTGCGATAAGAAGGGGGATGAAGATCGCAGCAAATCTCAGCGCAAGACCCCGGTATCGGCCAGCGAGCGGCGCCAGGATCGCGACCAGGATCAGGGGCCAGTGAACGACCAGGAACTGCGCCCAAGGTGAATGCTGGTCGGCCAGCACGCGCACCAGCCTGATCGGATGGCCATCGAGCGCGAAGCCCGCCAGGAAAGGCAGGATCAGGACCATGCCGGCGGCGAGGCCGGCGAGGCAGTAACGCAGCTCACGCAGCGGCGCGCTGCCGATATCCCAGAGCTTCCAGCTGCCCGCCAGGATTGCCTGCAGGGGAAAGACCCAGGCGTTTGAACAGATCGTCATCGGCACACTCAGGCCCAGCAGGAATTCCAGCTGCGGCCTGTCATTGGCAGGCCTGAGCGCGAGCCGCGCCATGACCGCCAGCGCCAGCAGAAGAAAAAGAAAACCCGAGAGCGGGGCGTGAAATCCGCCGACGGGAAACTGCTGACCGAAGGTCTCGATGGGCAATTGCAGGCCGCGCTGGGTCGAACTCGCGCTGAGGGAGCGCCACAGATCCGAGGCGACCGAATTCTCGAACCAGCCGATGAAGCGGGAATTGTGCAGCACCGCTTCCTTGGCGCCTTCGGTGCTGAGGAAGCCCGTGGCCGGGGATGCGACGATCAGATGATAGAGGGGCGAGATCCCCGTGCCACCGACGGCAAAACAGACGATGGCGAGAAGGCGCGAGGCAGGCTTGAGCGCGAAGCTTTCAAGAAAATCCCAGGCCAGCGCGATGACCAGCGCGGAGAGCAGGGCTGCGCCGATGTTGAAGGCTGCGCCGACGTCGAGGCCGGCGATGCGGCCGAGCAGGGCGGCACCGTATTGCTGGAAGGCGTAGTAGTAATCGAGACGCTGCCAGGGCAGCCACATATCCGCCGGCGGCAATTTCGATCCTGCCATGTAGTTGGCGACGAGATGTAGATCGGAGAGCCGGTCGTAGAGCTCGACGACTTGGGGAAAGGCGATCTTCCAGCCAAGGCTATAGAGGAAGGCGATGATGAAGACCGCTTCACCATGAAGCGTTTCCTTCCGGCACAGGAAGGCGCGCCGGCGCCAGAGCACATAGACGGATGCCGCGGTCAGGAACGGCAGGGTCCATTGCAGCGGCCCCAGCCCGACAAAATGTTCGATGAAAAAGAGGCCCGCACAGACGCCGATCAAACCGGCAGCGCGCGCGATGGCGCCGGCGGGCAGGAAACGACCCGCTGCCAGCGTCAAACCGGCAATATTCAGATAAACGATAGCCGAGAGGGCGAGAAAGAAGAGCGGCCGCATCCGTCCTGGCTCAATCCCAGGAAGCGTCCGTCAGCCGGTCAGTCGCAAATCCTCAGACCGGCGGCGGCGGAATCGGAGGGATGGAAACCGCCATGCCTTCCTTCGTGGCTGCGACATAGCCCAGCATCACGAGGGTGGCAGGCGCGGTATAGGCCGCATAACGCCCCAGCTTCTTCAGCGCTTCGCGCTTCTCCGGCTGAGCAGGCTGGTCGAGTTTTTCCTTGTCCGCTGACATGGAACAAGCCCCTTTTCGTATTGTGAGCGGACCGGCGTGGCCCGCACATTGCTTGGCAGCTATCCCGAAAAATTAGCCCATGAAGGCAAAATATTCCAGTCCCTTCCGGGCCTTGGCTGCCCAAGCCAAAAAATCGCCCGGCTCAGCGCGAAAGCCAGCGATAGAGCAGCGAGTCGCTCCGGCCCTCGTACTGCCATGCCAACGGCCCCAGATCGCGCCAGCTGTAGGCCCCATAACCCGCGCAGCCATGGGGAAAGACGAAAGCGCTTTGGGCGATTTCGTTAAGACTCGAGGCACTGGTCAGAACAAGAACGGCGACGAGAACGGCCTTGGCCAGGTGACCGATGCCCTCGCCGAGGAAGCGGCAGAACGCGGCAGCCAGCAGAATCGAGGCCGGGAGCGTCGTTCGCATGGCCCAGTCGTCGTAGATCCCGTGAGTGAAACAGAGCAGGAGGGCCACGGCGGCGACCAAAAAGCCGATGGCACAAAAGAGATCTTTTCCGTCAGTGCTGGCGAGTCTGCCCCGATTCAGGGCGAGCAGCGTCAGGACAAGAAGGGCGGGTGCCAGCCTGATGACAAGACTGAGGAACCAGTCGCCGAACGAAGCGTGAAAGAAGATCAGCGAGGGGGGCGAGGCGGGTTTGGCGGCGGCAAAGAAAATAACGACGAAGACGGCCAGGAACAGGACGAAGGCCGCAGCACCCAGGAAACGCGGATTGAGTTTCCAGGACAGCGCCATCCGGGGGTTTTGGCTGAAGTCGGACCGGTACAACAGACGCCCCATCGCGCCCAGGACCACCACCGCAAGGCCGACAGCGACATAGGGACTCCAGAATGCGCTCACCGTGACGATGCAAGCGGCATGCAGGCATTTCGCCTGCCAGGCGCGCGGCTGGGCCAGGATGCAGCAGAGCAAGGCCGTGCCGATGAGGGCGGCGAAGAAATGCTGGGGCGCCCAGAAGAGGTTCATCGTCAGCGACTGGGGCGCGAGCGGCATGCCCCACCAGTCGAGATCTTTGAAAACCGGAAGTCCGGCGACATGCCCGACAACCTGCCATTCGGTGCCAAAAAGGACGCGGCCAACGATGTCGAGCCCGCCGGCGAAGACCATGACCAGAAGAAGCCCGAGCGCCGATATCCGCAGATTCTGCGATATCACGCGTAGCGAACCGAGCAGCGCCAGCCCATAGATGACGATGATCACATGGTCGAGGCGCAGAGGCGGGAGCAGCAGGTGCAGCCCCTGATACAGCCTGACCGGCACGATGTAATAGGCGAAGTAGTAATGCAGGAAGGCCGTCGTGCCGTCGCCCGGATCGGCGAGGATGGGCAGATGGCTCGCCAGCAGGCTGGCGAAAACGAAATTGTGCTTCACATAGTCGAAGCGACAATAGGCAAAGCTTCCCACGCCGGAGGCCAGAAGCCAGAGAGCGGCGAGCAGAAAAAGAGAGAGCCCCGCGGCTGTGATCGCGCGCCATGAAACGCCCGCCCAACGCTCAGCAATGCGGCCGGCGGGGAAAAGATAAAGCTGGAATTCCCGCAGCCAAAAAAGACAGAGCAGCAGGCCCGGAATTGACAGGGCCGGCGACAGCAGCTCGGCCATGATCAGGATGGGACCGGCGAGGTAGAGCAGGGCCAACGCCATGGAGACATCCGCCGATTTGGCGCGCTCGAGGGATATCTCTGGCATTGCTGCTTGCGACATTCGCTTGCGAGGCTACCAAGTCCACGCTTGCGCTTACAGGTTTACCGCGCCGGGCCGCCTGCTCTAGTGTCGGCCGAGAGGAACGCACGAGCATGCAAGCCGACAACTTCATCGTGACGCCGATCGGCGACGGGCTGATTATCGCGCGGCGCCATGGCCAGCGGCTCTATGCGCTGAACGAGACGGCGCGGCGCCTGTGGACATGCCGCGCCGCCGGGATGAGCGAAGCGCGCATGGCCGAAGAGCTCGTGGAAAGCTATGGCATCGACCCCGATACGGCCGCGCGCGACGTCGAAGCGACATTGCGGCAGTGGCGGGATGAAAGCCTGATCGATTCCGATTACCCGACACTCTCCTGTGTCGTCGGCGGCTGCCATATCCTGGTTCGGCTCGGGCCGCCAGATATCTACCAAGCCATGCGGCCTTTGCTGGCGAACTTCATCGAAGATGAGCCCACGCCGGGGCGGCGCCCCACCGTAATCGAGGTGACGGAACGCAACGGCAAGTATCTCGTCTCGACGGGCTCGGAAACATCGACCCTGTCACCCACCATCGACGCGGCGATCGAGACCATCGAGACGGGCATGCTCCAGCAGGTTTTCAATGCCGTCGACTGGCAGTTCTCCATGCACAGCGCGGCGGTGGGAAACCCAAAGGGGTGCATCCTGCTGGCCGGAGAATCGGGCCGCGGGAAATCCACGCTGCTGGCCGGGCTGCTGGCCGATGGCTTCGACTATGTCGCCGACGATCTGACGCTGATCCTGCCCCCTCACCTCGCGGTGCTGCCGATACCCATGCCGCTGGCGCTCAAACGCGGGAGCTGGGCTGCACTCGAAGCCCGGTTGCCGGGCCTCACCGAAGCGCGGGTCTTCCGGCGCGGCGGCCGCGACGTCAAATACTGGGTCCCCCCGGCCGAACGCATCGCGCGCGAGCCCGTCCCGATCCGGGCGATCGTCTTTCCGAAATACGGCAAGGACCAGCCCTTCACGGCGACGCGGCTCAGCCCCTTCCATGCCATCGAACGGCTGATGAAGGCGCCGACCCGCATCGGCATTCCACTGGCCCATGAGGCGGTGGCAGGGCTGGCGAGCCTTATCGAAGCCTGCCCGGTCTACGATGTCGCCTATGGCGAGGGCCAATCGGCGGGCCAGTGGGTGGGAAAACTCTTGGCGGGTTGAGTCAATGTCCAGAGGAGTGCGATCTCAGTGGAGCAGCGAAGAACCGGGCCCGTGACAGATGCCGGCGAGCGGTTGCTACTTTCCACCGTCATTCCCGTCTTCAATGAGCAGGACGTCATCGAGACCACCCATCGCCGCCTGATCGCGGCACTGGGCACGGGCCAGGGCTTCGATCTGGAGATCGTCTATGTCGATGACGGCAGCCGCGATTCCACGGCGCAGCTGCTTGCCGGCATCGCCGCCGATGACCCACGCGTTTGCGTCGTCTCCTTCACGCGCAATTTCGGACAGCAGCCGGCGATAACGGCAGGGCTCTCCCACTGCGCCGGCGATGTCGTCGCCGTCCTGGATGCCGATCTGCAGGATCCGCCCGAACTGGTCCTGGCGATGCTGGAAAAATGGCGCGAGGGATTTGCCGTCGTTTACGGCGTTCGCCGCAACCGGCCAGAGGCTGCACCCCAGCGCCTGCTTTACAGCGCCTTCTACCGCGTCTTCTCCTGGCTGGCCGATTTCCCTATCCCGATGGATAGCGGGGATTTCTGCATCGTCGATCGCAAGGTGGTCGACAGCCTGAATGCACTGCCGGAACGCCAACGTTTCGTGCGGGCGCTGCGTGCCTGGTATGGCGGCCGCCAGTTCGGCTTCGCCTATGATCGTCCAGCGCGCGCGGCCGGGCACACGAAGTATTCGCTGCGCCGTTATGTCGAGATGGCGGTCGATAGTATCCTCTCCTTTTCCGCCGCACCGCTGCGCATGCTGGCGATCGCGGGCCTGGCACTATCCTTTTTCTCTGCCGCGGGATTTGTGGTTCTTCTCATCCGCTGGATCTTCGCCACGACGTCGAGCGCGGCGGGGCTGACGCCGCTGGTCCTGGCGCTGCTTCTGCTCGCCGGCGTGCAACTGCTCTCACTGGGCGTTATCGGCGGCTATCTCGCCCGCATCTATTCGGAAGCCAAGGGCAGGCCTGCCTATCTCACCGAGACCATGCGGCCGAGCCTCTATCGCCGGCAGCCGCAACGCGAGGCGGCAGCACCCACGTACCTCAGCCAGCACAAATAATGGAGGCTCCTTCTGGCCAGAGAGTGGCGGTCATCGGTGCCGGGTTTTCCGGCCTGGCGGCCGCCTATGAGCTGACGCGCCTGGGCCATCGGCCCATCGTCTTCGAGAGCGAAGCCGAGGTGGGTGGGTTGGCAGCCGGCTTTGCCATGGGCAACAGCCGGATCGAGCGGTTCTATCACCACTGGTTCACCAGCGATCGCCATGTCCAGGAATTGGCAGAAGAGCTGGGGTTGGAAGATCAGGTTCGCTACTCCGTGACGCGCGCCGGGATGTATTTCGCCAACCGGCTGTATGGATTTTCCCGCCCGCTCGATCTGCTGCGCTTTTCGCCACTGCCGATGCGCGACAGGCTGCGTCTCGGCCTGATGCTGCTGCGCGCGCGCAGGATCGCCGATTGGCGGGACCTCGATCATGAAAGTGCCGCGGCGTGGCTGCGCCGCAATTGCGGCGAGCGCGCCTATCGGGTGGTATGGGAGCCGCTGCTGCGGGGAAAATTCGGCCGGCACGCCGAGGAGGTTTCGGCTGCCTGGATCTGGTCGAAGCTCAGGCTGCGTGGCGGCAGTCGCGGGCGAGGCGGCGGTGAGCGTCTCGCCTATTTCCGCGGCGGGTTCGCGGCATTGGCCGACGCGATCGTCGAGCGCATCGTCGAGGGCGGCGGCGAGATCAGGCTGCGCAGCACAGCGACCGCGCTGCAGGTCGAGGCTGGGCAGATCGCGGGCGTCGTCGCCAATGGCGAAGTGATTCCGGCAGCCGCGGTTATCCTGACACCCGCGCCGCCCCTCATCGCAGACATTCTGGCGCCGCATTCGCCGGCAGAGGAATCCCGCCGGCTTCGCGCCATCGATTACTTGGCGAATATCTGCATCATCCTGGAGCTCAGCCACAGCCTGTCCGGCCTCTACTGGATGAACGTGAACGATCTCTCATTCCCATTTGTCGGGATCATCGAGCATACCCATCTCGACCAGGCCGATCCGACGGGACAGCGGCATATCGTCTACCTGTCGCGCTATTTGCCGGCCGATGACCCGGCCTTTTTAGCGACAGATGACCAGATCGTCGCAACATCCCTGCCCCATCTGAGACGAATGTTTCCCGATTTTCGCGACGAATGGGTCAAAGGCAGCCATGTCTGGCGCGCGCGCTACGCCCAGCCGCTTGTGCTGCGCGGCTACCGCAAGCTGATCCCCGGGCATCGCACGGCGCTCGCCGGTGCCTATATCGCCAGCATGGCGCAGGTCTATCCCGAGGATCGCGGCACCAACTACGCCATCCGCGATGGGCGAAAGGTGGCAAGGCTGGTGGATGCCTGGTTGAGGGAACAGCGCTAGGGCGCTCACCGTTTCGGGCATTTCTGTGGTGGAAGGTTGGCCAGCAGTGCCATGGCGGGCTTGCATAGAAGGGCCAGATCGTTTCGGACATTGCCCGCCTTTCGGCTTTCCGGCCGCCATGACCGGGTGTTACCTTTTCATCGTTCCGCGCCTGCGGCCCGGCAGTAGGAAGCCATAAAGAATCCTGCGCTAGGGTCGAGCTCCAATCACAAACATCATTTGGGAGGAAGCGATCATGAACGACGAATTCGATGCCTCGGGCGCCAGCCGGCGCGACTTCTTCAAGACGGCCGCGGCCACGGCCGGTGCTGCAGCGCTTGCTGGGCGGCTTCGGGATCAGCCCGGCGCTGGCCGCCGACATGGCCAAGGAGACAACGCGCTCGCCCAAGCCGCTGAAGGCCGCCTTCTCCAATGCCAGGCCTTCAGGCGACATGGTGTGCACAGGGCAAGCGCGCCGCCGAATATTGGGGCAGCCTGTTCAATGTCGAAGTCACCTGGTTCGATGGCGAACTCGCCGCGCCCAAGCAGCGTGCGGCGATCGACAACATGGCTTCCCAGAAATGGGATTTCGTCGCCATCCAGGCCTTCGGCATCGGCACGCTGACCGATCCGGTCAACAAGATGATCGATGCCGGCATCCCCGTCTTCGATCTCGATACCCTGATCGCGCCGCTCGACACCATCAATGTGCAGAGCTTCCTGGCCCCGGACAACGAGTTCATGGGCGCTTCGGTCACCCAGGCGCTGGTAACCGCCATGAACGGCAAGGGCAATATCGTCATGACCCAGGGTGCCTTGGGCCACACCGGGGCGCAGGGCCGCGCCCGCGGCTTCAACTCGGTGGTGAAGAACTTCCCCAATGTCACCGTGCTGGATACAACGCCGGCCGATTGGGACGTGACCAAGGTTGCGCGCATCTGGGAGACGCTGCTGACCAAATATTCCCAGATCGATGCCGCCTTCTTCCACAACGACGACATGGCGCTGGCCGCCTATAACGTGATGAAACAGGCCAACCGCACCAACATCCTGATCGGCGGCGTCGATGCCATGCCGCCGGCGCTGGATGCGGTGCTCGACGGCCGGATGCATGCCACGGTCCGAAATCCCTCCTGCCGCATCCATGGCGGCGCCATCCTCGGCGGCGTCGCCGCCGTGGTGAACGGAGAAAAGACCGGCGAAGGCGGCATTCCCAAGCATGTCATCACCGACGGGCCCGTCGTCACCAAGGACAACGCCCCGGGCATGGCGTGGATGGAGGGGCACTACCTCATCTGAGGATGCCCAACCCGGAAGCTTCGCAGGCCGTCCTCGAACTCGCCGGCGTCTCCAAGACGTTCGGCGGGGTCGAGGCGCTGCGCAAGGTGGACTTCGCGCTCGCGCCGCGGCGAGATCCACGGCCTGATCGGCGAAAATGGTGCCGGCAAGAGCACGCTGATGAAGATCATCGCCGGCGTGCATGCCGGCTATGACGGCAGCATGCGCATCGACGGCTCCGAGGTGCATTTCCGTTCGGCCCGCGATGCGCGCGACGCCGGGATCGGCATGGTGCATCAGGAGCTGAGCATCCTGCGCGATCTCAGCGTCGCCGAGAACGTCTTCCTGGGCCGCCAGCCCACGGGGCCCTTCGGCCTCGTTGATTGGCGCCGCATGGCACGCGAGGCCGATGACCATCTGCGGGGGCTGGGCATCGCCGTCGACCCGCATGCCCCCATGGGTTCGCTTCCCATCGGCATGCAGCAGCTGGTCGAACTGAGCCGCGTGCTGTTTTCGGGCGCGCGCATCATCATTCTGGACGAGCCGACCTCGGCCTTGTCGGCGCCCGAGGTCGAGCGCCTGTTCGCCGTGCTGCGGCGCCTGCGCGAAAGCGGCCGGAGCATCGTTTTCATTTCCCATTTCCTCGACGATGTCCTGAAGATCGCCGACAACGTCACCGTCCTGCGCAACGGCGAGAAGATCGCAACCGCGCCGGCGGCGGCGGTCGACAAGCGCTGGATCATCGAACGCATGATCGGCGCCGGGCATCGCCAGCTCGAGGAAAGCTATACCGCCGACATCCAGCTGGCATCGCCCTCCCAAGGTCCCGTCAGCCTCTCGACCGAGGGGCTCGCCTATGGCCGCGCCTATCGCGGCATCGACCTCCAGCTGCGTGCCGGCGAGGTCCTCGGCATCTATGGCTTCATGGGCTGCGGCCAGATCGAGCTGGCGCGCACGTTGTTCGGCAAGATCAGGCCCGAGAGCGGCGCGCTCGCCGTCGACGGGCGGCCCTTGCGCCTGCGCAATACGGCGGATGCGAGACGCGCCGGCATTGCGTTCGTGCCGGAAAGCCGGCGCAGCATGCTGTTTGCCCTCGAGCCGATCTACAAGAACGTCTCCATCAGCATGCTCGATCGCCTTTCGCGGCTGCTGTTGAAGCCAGCGCGCGAGCGCCAGATCGCCCGCGGCCATATCGAGCGCCTGCGCATCCGCCCGCCTTCGGCCGAGCGTCTGCTGGGTACGCTCTCCGGCGGCAATCAGCAGAAGGTGGGACTCGCCAAATGGCTCACATATCCCCCGAAAGTCCTCGTGCTGAGCGAACCCACCCGCGGCATGGATGTGGGCGCCAAGGACGATGTGGTGAAGATCGTGCGGGGCTTGCGCGAACAGGGGATGGCGATCCTGGTGCTCTCGACCGAGCCGGAAACGATTCTGGCGCTGGCCGACCGCGTCCTGGTGATGAAGAAGGGCGAGATCGTGCGTGAATTCGCCGGCGAGGCGGTCAGCAAGGACCGCCTGCTGGCGGCAGCCTGAGGAGTGCGATTGCCGTGAACACCGAGGCTGCCGAGGGAACGGGATCGGACAAAGGCCAGCGGGCGCGCCGCTGGTTTCGCGGCCAATTGCGCAATATCGCGCCGTTCATCACGCTTCTGGTGCTGGTCATCTTCTTCAGCCTGGCCACGCCCTCCTTCGCCACGCTGGGCAATCTCAACAACATCCTGACCCAGATTTCCATCACCGGGATCATGGCAACGGGGCTCACCTTCGTCATCCTCTGCGCCGAGATCGATCTCAGCGTCGCCAGCGTGGCCAATGCCACCGGCATCATCGTCGCCTTCTTCACGCTGCAGGATGCCAGTGTCGCCATCGCCAATGTCCCGCTGCCGGGATTTCTCGCGATTCTGCTGGCGTTGCTGAGCTGCCTGTTGCTGGGCGCGATCACAGCGTTCGGCGTCACCCGAATCGGCATCCCCTCGTTCATCATGACGCTCGCCATGCTGCAGATCGGAGCCGGTATCTGCGCCATGCTGGTGCGCGGCCAGATCGCCTATGCCGTACCGCCGATCATCGCCACGCTCGGCAGCAAGTCGCTGGGGCCGGTGCCCTGGCTGGTCATCGTGGCCGCGCTCGTGCTGGGCCTCGGCCATGTGGTGCTGACCTATACCCGCTTCGGTCGCTACATCTACATGACCGGAGGAAACCGCGAGGCGGCCGAATATTCCGGCGTCAATGTCCGGCTGATCGTGGCGTCCGTCATGGTGATCTCGGCCGGATGCGCGGGGCTTGCCGGCATGCTGGGCGTGGCCCATTTCGGCAGCGCCCAGCAGGAGGAGTTCGATAGCTACCTGCTGGATTCGATCTCCGCCGTGGTGGTGGGCGGGACCAGCCTGTTCGGCGGACAGGGCGGCATTCCCAACACCATCGTCGGCCTGTTCGTGCTGGGCGTGCTCAACAATGGCCTCGACCATGTCGATATCGACAGTTTCCTGAAGATCCTGATCCGCGGCGTGATCCTGCTCGCCGCCCTCGTCATCAATGTCTATGCCCAGCGCCTGCGCGCGGGCAGCGCAAAGGGATAGAAAGCGCCCGACGCCGGCCAATAACGGGCCTCCGATCTGACGGCAGCCCGTCCGGGTATTTCTGTGGCAATTGCACCCGGCTGCAGCGAATCCCAATCCACGTGACCACTTTTGTTTAGGCGCCACTTCTTCCTGCCAAAAGAGGCAAGCGATGAGTCTGCCCAAGACGGATACGGACGTACTGATCGTGGGTGCCGGGCCCAGCGGCCTCGCGCTCGCCGCGGAGCTCAAACGCCAGGGGATCGATTGCCTGATCATCGATCGCCAACCCGCCGGCGCCAATACCTCGCGCGCCTGCGTGGTTCATGCCCGCACCCTCGAAGTACTCCAGCCGCTGGCGGTCAGCGCAAAACTGCTCGAGCAGGGCATCAGAGTTCCGATCTTCCGCATCCGCGAGCGTGACCGCGCCTTGCTGACCATCGACTTCGCCAGTATCGACAGCGACTTTCCCTACACGCTGATGTGCCCGCAGGACCGGGTCGAACGCTGCCTGCTCGAAGCCTTGCTGATGCAGGGCGGCCGGGTGGAGCGTCCTTGCGAATTCGCGCATCTGTCGAGCCTCGATTCCCATGTCGATGCCGCTGTGCGGATGGCTGGCGCGAGCGCCACGATCAAGGCCCGCTGGCTGGTGGGATGCGATGGCATGCATAGCGCAGTGCGCGAAGAAGCCGGCATCGATTTCCGGGGCGGGGCCTATGAAGAGGCCTTCATCCTCGGCGATGTGCGCATGGATTGGCCGCTGGAGCGCAGCGAGGTCACCCTGTTCTACTCTTCCGACGGATTCATGGTCGTGGCGCCACTGCCGGACGAGCATTTTCGCATCGTCGCCATGGTGAATGAGGCCCCGGCAGAGCCTTCTCAGGCCTTGCTGCAATCGCTGCTCGACCGCCGTGGCCCGCGGCAAAACCCCGGCCATATCCGCGAGGTTGCCTGGAGCTCGCGCTTTCGCATTCACCACCGCGTGGTGGAGAAGGCGCGCTACCATCGGATACTGCTTTGCGGCGATGCCGCCCATGTCCATAGCCCGGCCGGTGGCCAGGGCATGAATACCGGCATCCAGGACAGCTTGTCGCTTGCCCCTGTCCTTGCCGCCGTGATCCACGGCGCTGATGAAATTCTGCTCGACGAATGGGCGGCCGCGCGGCACCGCATTGCCAGCGAGGTCGTCAGCCTGACCGACCGGATGACCCGCCTGGCCAAGCTGAAATCGCCGACGGCCAAGGGGCTGCGCAACCTCGCCGTGAGCTTTGCGGGCCATCTGCCGCCGGTTCGCGAAGCGCTCGCCCGCACGCTCGCCGAGATCGAGAACCGCTAATACGCCTGCCGGTTCACGAATCCCACGAAGAGCGTCAGGAACAGGATGCGCAGGTCGAACAGCAGCGACCAGTTGTCGATATAGGCGAGGTCGTATTGCACGCGGGCGCGCATCTGTTCGACCGTGGTGGTCTCGCCGCGCAGCCCGTTCACCTGGGCCCAGCCGGTCATGCCGGGCTTCATGCGATGGCGGCCGAGGTATTCGTCGATCATCGCCGCGTATTTGTGATTGTGGTCGACCGCATGGGGCCGCGGCCCCACCAGTGACATCTCGCCCATCAGCACGTTCCAGAGCTGCGGCAGCTCGTCCAGGCTGCTGCGGCGCAGGAAGCGCCCCACCCGGGTGATGCGCGGATCGTTGCGGGTTGCCTGCGGCACGCCCTGTTCGTCCGGCCGGTCGGTATACATGCTGCGGAATTTCAGCACGCTGATCGGGTTGTTGTTGAAGCCGAAGCGCACCTGCTTGAACAGCACCGGCCCGCGGCTGTCGAGCTTGATGGCCAAGGCGATGACCAGGCAGGGGATCAGGAAGATCAGGCAGAAGATCGGCGCCAGGATGCGGTCTTCCAGGTTCTTCAGCACCAGATCCCAGCCGCTGATCGGCCGCACGAAGACATCGAGGAACGAGACGCCGGCAACCGAGGTCATGCTGCGCATGGGCAGGAACAGGGTGAACACGTCGGGACAGATGCGCACATTGATCGACAGCGTGGCGAGCTGACGCAGGATCTCGCGGATGCGCTTTTCCATGCTCCAGGGCATGGCGACGATGACCTCTTCCACCTCGCCGCGCTGGACATCTTCCATCAATCGGGCGATGCCGCCGCGGATCTTGCCATGCTCGATCTCGCGATCGGCATCCTCGGGCCGGTCGTCGGAATCGTAGAAGGCGACGACCCGCAGGGTCTGGTCGCCCATCTGGCGCAGCTGGCGGGCGACCTGGCGGGCGAGTTCGCCATGGCCGACGATGCCGACCTTCAGCGCCAGTCGGCCGGAGACAAGCCAGCGGTCGATCTGCAATGTCGCAATCGCGCGCAGCAGCAGGAAGCCGCCGAGGGTGAAGCTGAACCACAGCATCAGCCAGCCGCGCGAGAACAGATCGGCCGTATCGGTGAACAGGCTGACCACGATCAGGGTGGCAAAGACCGCAACCCACGCCCCCACCACCTTGGCGATCTCGACCGCCTGGCGGCGCAGGCTCGCCAGGCTATAGGCCTTGGCGAAATGCATGTAATTGGCGGTCAGGATCATGCCCAGCAGGGTGGCGGAGAGATAGGTTCCGGGCAGTTCGATATTGCCGGCACGCATGAAATAGGCGATCAGCGAGCCAAGCCCGACGGCAATCGCATCCCCCGCCCGCAACAGGCCGGAGAGGACGGTCTCGGAATCCTTGATGAAGCCGGTTGGAATGCGCGCCATGGCGCCGCAAGTTATAATGCGGCGCACCCCGTCAGGCCATGGATTTACCCGCCTGGCGCCTGTTGCGGCCGGATCGTGCTGCAAAAGGGGGCCCGGCATTGTCCCTGCCGGGAAATGGCGTTAGGGTCGCCGCCCGCCGGGATTTGGTGGCAAAGTTTGGCCGAGCCCGAGCGTTCAAGGTGCTGGGATTCAGGGCCGCCGGCGACAGTCAGAGGATAGATATCAGGCATGATGCTGCGTAAACGCGTGCTGGTGACCGGCGGGGCCGGGTTCCTCGGCTCTCATCTTTGCGAGCGGCTGCTGGCCCAGGGCAGCGACGTGATCTGCCTCGACAACTTCTTCACCGGCACCAAGGACAATGTGCTGCATCTGCTCGAAAATCGTCATTTCGAGCTGATGCGCCATGACGTGACCTTCCCCCTCTATGTCGAGGTGGACGAGATCTATAACCTCGCCTGCCCCGCCTCGCCCATCCACTACCAGCACGACCCGGTGCAGACGACCAAGACCTCGGTCCATGGCGCCATCAACATGCTGGGGCTGGCCAAGCGGGTGAAGGCCAAGGTCTTCCAGGCCTCGACATCGGAAGTCTATGGCGATCCCCATGTCCATCCCCAGACGGAGGATTATCGCGGCAACGTCAATCCGATCGGCCCGCGCGCCTGTTACGACGAAGGCAAGCGCTGCGCCGAGACGCTGTTCTTCGACTATCACCGCCAGCACCGGCTGCGCATCAAGGTGGCGCGCATCTTCAATACCTACGGGCCGCGCATGCACCCCAATGACGGGCGCGTGGTATCGAACTTCATCGTCCAGGCCCTCAAGGGCGAGCCCATCACCATCTTCGGCGACGGCGCCCAGACCCGCTCGTTCTGCTATGTCGACGATCTGGTGGAGGGGTTCCTGCGGCTGATGGCGACCGGCGACGATGTGACCGGGCCGATCAATCTCGGCAATCCCGGCGAATTCACCATCAAGCAGCTGGCCGAGCTGGTGATCGCCGAGACCGGCGCCAAATCGAAGCTGGTCTACAAGCCGCTCCCCCAGGACGATCCGCTCCAGCGCCAGCCGAACATCACGCTGGCGCGCGCGAAACTGGGCGGGTGGGAACCGAAGGTGCCGCTGAAGGAAGGCCTGAAGCGCACCATCGCCTATTTCGACGAGCTGCTGAAAAAGATCGGCAACGGGCGGAAGGCCTAGCGCGCGCCTCCTCACCCCGACCCTCTCCCCCTTTCAGGGGGCGAGGGAGTGGACGGGCGCCCTGCTTCTCCCTCTCCCGCTTGCGGGAGAGGGTTGGGGTGAGGGTGAGCCCACCGAAGATCTTCTAAAACATCGTCTCCAGCACGCGGTCGGGCGGCTTGTGGCCGTCGCTGAAGGTCTTGATGTTGATGATGACCTTCTCGCCCATATCGAGCCGGCCTTCCATGGTGGCCGAGCCCATATGGGGCAGCAGCACGACATTGTCGAGCTTCAGCAGCTTCGGATTGACCGCCGGCTCATGCTCGAACACGTCGAGGCCGGCACCGGCAATCTCGTGCTTTTCCAGCATGCGGGTCAGCGCGTTCTCGTCCACCACTTCGCCGCGCGAGGTATTCACGATATAGGCGTGGTGGGGCAGCAGCTTCAGGCGCCGGGCCGAGAGCAGGTGATATGTCGCCGGCGTATGGGGGCAATTGACCGAGATGATGTCCATGCGGGCCAGCATCTGATCGAGGCTTTCCCAATACGTGGCCTCGAGCTCGCTCTCCAGGCTTTGATGCACGCGGCGGCGGTTGTGATAGTGGATGGCGAGGCCAAAGCCCCGGGCGCGCCGCGCAACCGCGCTGCCGATGCGGCCCATGCCGATGATGCCCAGGCGCTTGCCCCAGATGCGCTTGCCCAGCATGGAGGTCGGGCTCCAGCCCGTCCATGTGTTGCTGCGCAGCAGCCGCTCGCCCTCGGTCAGGCGCCGCGGCACGGCGAGGATCAGCGCCATGGTCATGTCGGCCGTATCCTCGGTCAGCACGCCCGGCGTGTTGGTGACGGTGATGTTGCGCTGGCGGGCGGTCTTGAGGTCGATATGGTCGACGCCGGTGCCGAAGGAGGCGATCAGGCGCAGCTTCTCGCCCGCTTGCGAGAGCACCGCCGCATCGATCCGGTCGGTCACGGTGGGCACCAGCACGTCGCAGGTTTTCACAGCGGCGATCAGCTGGGCTTGCGACATCGGGCTGTCGGCGAGATTGAGCCGCACGTCGAACAGCTCCATCATCCGCGTCTCGATGGGATCCGGCAGCTTGCGGGTGACGACAACGACGGGTCTTACGGGCATTCGGCGGCTTTCTTGGGGGCTTGTTCCTGCCATAGCAAGGGGAGGCAGGCTTGTCCAGCGAAGCGGGTCCAAAGGGAGAATAGGCGGCGCACTTCGAAGGTCCGCCCCCCATTTTTAACGTTGCGGCTGATTCACGCCTCCCGTTGGAAGGACGGGAGGCGATCAGACGCAATGGACTTGACCGGCCGCGCCCGGCTGGATTTAGGTGAGGCCATGCAGCCCATGCGCCGCCGCGGCGGCTTTTTGATTCTGAGCCTGCTTGCCCTTGCCACGCTTCTGTTGCCGGTACCGGCGGCAGTCGCGCGCGACCAGAGCGGCCTGCCCGTGCCCCGCTACGTCTCGCTGCGCTCCAACCAGATCAATCTGCGCAGCGGCCCCGGCATGAACTTCCCCATCGAATGGGTCTATCAGCGCAAGCATCTGCCGGTGGAGATCATCGCCGAATACGATACCTGGCGAAAAATCCGCGATTGGCAGGGCACGGTGGGCTGGGTTCATCAGAGCATGTTGGACGGCAGCCGTTACGTCATGATTACAGGCAGCAGCGAAAGACTTATGCATCAGGACGCTGAGGACACCTCGCCGGTGACGGCGCGGCTCGAGCCCGGGGTCATTCCCTCGCTGCTCAAATGCCAGGCCGATTGGTGCCGCGTCGAGGTGCAGGGCTATAAGGGCTGGCTGAAGCGCGACCAGCTCTATGGCGTCTATGCGACGGAGAAGGTGGAGTAAGGATTTGAACCACAGAGACTAGAGAGGCACTGAGATAACGAGGCTGTTGCGGGCATCCCGCATCACGGTCTTGCTTTTCCTGGCCCGCCATTGGCGGGCCATTCATTCTTCTCTGTCGTCTCTGTGCCTCTGTGGTTCTCTAACCTTACCTAGGCCGCCAGCAATTCGCTTACTGCGCCGCGAACAGCATCGACCAGCTTGTCGACGCCCGCCTCTTCGGTTACCGGCGAGCAGAGTGTCATGTTGTGGAAGGGCGCGATCAGCACGCCGCGATTCAGCAGATAAAGATGCAGCGCCCGCTCCAGCTCGTGATCGAAGCTGGCCGCGGCCTCGCTGCCGTTGACCGGGGCGCGGGCCGAGAACAGCCATTCCGCCCGGGCACCGACGCGCTGGACATGCCAGGCGAGGCCGTGATCGGCGATGACTTTTTCGAGGCCCGCGGCCAGGCGCTGGGATAGCGCCAGCATCCGCGCATAGGCTGACTCCGTCATCACCTCTTCCAGGGTCGCCCGCATGCAGGCGAGCGCCAGCGCATTGCCTGACAAGGTCGTCCCCATGCCGCTATAGCCGGGATTGGCTTCGCTCACCCGGCGCATCGCCTGCTCGATCTCCGCGGTGAAGCCGAACACTGAACAAGGAATGCCGCCGGCAATCGGCTTGCCCAGGGTCAGAATGTCGGGCGAAAGATCGAAGGCGCGGGTATAGCCGCCGGGTCCGGTGCTGATGCAATGGGTCTCGTCATTGATCAGCAGGGTCCCGTATTTGCGGGTGATCTCGCGCAACGCCTGCTGGAATCCTGGCTGGGGCAGGACCATGCCGATATTGGTCATGGCGGGCTCCTGCAGCACACAGGCAACATCGCCGGGCGCCAACGCCTGCTCCAGGGCCGCGATATCGTTGAACTCGATCACGCGGCTGGTCTTGGTCAGGTCCTGCACCTGGCCCAGCACGCCTGGGCGCAGAACCGTCTTGCCTTTCTCAAGGCGCAGGAAGGTATCGTCGACCGAGCCGTGATAGCAGCCATTGAAGACCAGCACGACGGGACGGTTGGTGATGGCGCGTGCCCAGCGCAGCACGAAACGGTTGGCGTCGGTCGCGGTCGTCGCCATCTGCCAGAACGGCAGGCCGAACCGCGTCGCCAGATTTTCCGCCGCCGCCACGCCATCCTCGCTGGAGAGCATGGCGCTGAAGCCGAGTTTCAGGCGCTTCTCCACCGCGCGGGCGACGGCCGGCGGCACATGGCCGAACATGGTACCGGTATCGCCCAGGCAGAAATCCGCATAGTCATGCCCGTCCACATCGCGCAGGCTGGCACCTGCGGCACTCGCCACGAACAATGCGAAGGGTGTGGCCCAATCGGTCATCCAGTGCATGGGCACGCCGTTGGGCATATGGGCCGCCGCGCGCTGGGCAAGCGCCCGGGATTTGGGATTGGCGGCGGCAAAGCGCTCGGTCTCGCGGGCAAACAGCCCGGCAATGGCGGGCCGCGGAATCGGCCGGTAATTGATGCTCATGATCGGACCCTCCCATGGACGAATGACGAGCGATTAGCCGATCGCCCCTCGCCCCGCAAGGTTGCGCCGCTTTCGTTTCTATGCTGCTAGAAGCTGGAAATAAGGAGACTGACATGAGCGGCCGAGCAGCGAGCGAGGAAGTCGACGACTTCCTGAAGGCTCACCCCGATCTGGAAGCAGCCGAGATCTTCGTGACCGACCCGACAGGCATCGCACGGGGCAAGCTGCTGCGCGCACCCGATCTCGTGAAAATGTACCGCGAGGGCCGGCCGCTGCCCTGTTCCATCATGAGCCTCGACATCACCGGCGAGGATGTGGAGGAAACAGGTCTGGTCTGGGACAAGGGCGATGAAGACAAGATCGCCTGGCCCATCGCCGGCACGCTGAAGTCCGCGCCCTGGATGGCGCGGCCGACGGCGCAGGCCTTGCTTAGTCTCTATAACCTCGACGGGTCGCCTTTTGTGGCCGATCCCCGCCATGTGCTGGCCCGCGTGGTCGAGCGCCTGAAGGGCGACGGCTACAATCCGGTCGTGGCCGCGGAACTCGAATTCTACGTCGTCGATCCGCAACGTGGCGCCGACGGCAAGGTGCAGCCGCCCGCCACGCCAGCGACGGGCCGGCGTCTCGACCGCATCGATGTCTATAGCGTCACCGAGCTGGAAGAATTCGCGCCCTTCATCGACGAACTCTATGCCTGCGCCAAGGTAATGGGCCTGCCGGCGGAGACCCTGATCTCCGAATACGCGGCCGGCCAGCTCGAGGTCGTGCTGCGCCACCGCACCGATGCGATGCAGGCGGCGGATGAAGCGATCCAGTGGAAGCGCCTGGTGCGCGCGATCGCGGCCAAGCATGGCCTGCTGGCGACATTCATGGCCAAGCCCTACAGCCATCGGGCCGGCAGCGGCTTTCATATCCATGCGAGCCTCGCCGACAAGGCTGGCAACAATCTATTCGCTGCCGAGGATCCTGAAGGCACGCCCCTGCTTCGCCAGGCGATTGCAGGTCTGCTCGCCACCATCGGTGAGGGCATGGGTGTGTTCGCTCCCAATGCCAATTCCTATCGCCGCTTCCAGTCGGCAAGCTACGCGCCGGTTGCCCGCACCTGGGGCGTGAACAATCGCAGTGTGGCCGTGCGCATTCCGACCGGCGGGCCTGAGACGCGTCATCTCGAGCATCGCGTCGCCGGGGCCGATGCCAATCCCTATCTCGCCATCGCCGCGGTGCTGGCGGGCATGCATAAGGGCATCAGCGAGAAACTCGATCCGGGTCCCGCGATCACCGGCAACGGCTATGCCCAGGCCGCCGCCGACCTGCCCAATGACTGGGCGGCGGCCCTGCGACTGCTGAAGGCCTCGCCCCTGCTGAAGGACTATTTCGGCGAGCGGTTCCTGGAGATTTTCCACGCCATCAAGGCCGCGGAATGCCGGCGCTTCATGAGCCAGGTGAGCGAACTCGATTTCGAGTGGTATCTGACTAGGGCATGAGGGCCACCCCCTACCCGCCCCTATCAAGCTCGCGCGCCTCTTCGGCGCGCCAGGGGCGGGGAAGTTAAGCGACGACCCGGCCACTTTCTCGCTCGTCATGCCCGCGAAAGCGGGCATCCACGCCTTCTTGTTCCTGCGGGATGACACGGCAAAATAGGGCCCGACTGTGGCTCAAAAACCCGCAGGAATCCTTGCGGCAGCGCGTGTATTGAGTGCATATGGAGGTCAGCGAGTGACGAGGGCGAGGAGTTGGCAATGGCCACGGCCTTGATATTACAGGGTTTTTCCTTGGTTCGGCACGAGTTGGCGTCGATCAGGCGGCGCTGACGGCAGTTATTGGGGCGGAGCTCTTTTGAGCTCCCGAAAGCCATCGGACGCAGTCATGCAAGATGAAACCGACGACGCGCTGATGGCGCGCGCCGGCCGCGGCGACAAGGCGGCATTTGCTGTCCTTGTCCGGCGCCATCTGGCGCGTGCCACGGCCATCGCCCAGCGGATCGTCGGCAACAGGAGCGACGCGGAGGAAGTGGTGCAGGAAGCGTTCTTGCGGTGTTGGCAAAAGGCCCCCGACTGGCAGCCGGTGGAGGCCGCGGCGGCCGGTGACGGCAACGTCGAGCGCGCCCAGTTCGCAACCTGGCTCTATCGCGTGCTGACCAATCTCTGCCTCGATCGCAAACGCCGGCCCCAGCCGGTCGAGCTGGAAGCAGCGGACGAAATTCCCGATAGCGGCGACGACGGATTTGACCGCACCGCCCGTGGAGAACAAAGCCAGCGTGTGGCCGAGGCGATGGCGAGACTGCCGGAGCGTCAGCGGGCGGCACTCGCCCTTTGCTACTACGAGGATATGGGCAATATCGAAGCCGCCAAGGCTTTGGATATCAGCGTCGGGGCACTTGAATCACTGCTGGTCCGCGGCCGTCGTGCATTACGCGACAGCCTCGGCGATCTGGCGAACGAGGGAGCGGCGGGATGATGGGATTGGATCGATTTCGCGAATTGCTCGACGCCTATGGTGCCGAGCCTGGGCGCTGGCCTGCCAATGAGCGCGGCCCGGCGGAGGTGTTGCTCACCCGAGATGCGGAAGCAGCCCGGCTTCGCAAGCAGGCCGCGGCCATCGATGCACTGCTCGATCGCGCAATGCTTGCCCCGCCCGTCATCGATGCCGAACGGCTGATCGCAGACATCACCGCCGAGCCACAACGCACAGCCGAAATCGTGACCCTGCGCCCGGCCCGCCGGCCATCTGCCGGCGGCTTCTGGCTGAAGGTTGCAAGCCTTGCCGCCGCCGCGGCGATCGGATTTCTGGTGGGCGTCAGCCAGCTGACCGGTCTTGGTAGCGATCCCACCACCCCCACGTCGGGCGTCGAACTCGCGGATATTTCGCCATGGTAAATCAGACACTACCTTCCAATGGGCCTGCCAATGGACCCGGCAACGGGGCGGTGAGCGAGCGGAAATCCAGCCGCCGCTGGCTGACCGTCTTTCTGTTTTTGTCGCTCATCGCCAATGTCTTCCTGGGCGGATTGCTGGCCGGACGTTTCCTGCATCACGGCGACTGGTTCGGCAGCCAGCCGACCTATGTGCAGCAAATGGGGCCTTTCGCCGGCCACGCGTTGCAGCGTCTGCTGGAGCCGCTGGACGATTCCGACCGGCAGATCGTGCTGGATTCGGTAGAGAGCCATGCCGACGAATTCATGCAGATCAACCGCGAAATCCGCGATCAGCGCAAGGTGGTGGCCCAGCTGCTGAAGGCGGATAATTATGACCGCAAGGCGCTCAACGATGCCTTCGCCGAACTGCGCCGGCGCACGGATTCCATGCAGGAGACTCTGCAGGCGGCCGTCGGCGATGCGGTGGCCAAGCTCTCGCCCGCCGCCCGCAAGCAGCTCGAGGATTAGGGCGCACTATGGCCGGGAGCGTTGAAGGCTTCATCGCCGTCAACCGCTTCGGGCTGGGTGCCAAGCCGGGCGAACTGGATGCGGCCTCGGCCGATCCGCGGGGCTGGCTGAAGAGCCAGTTGTCGGGCCCGCCTGCGATCCCGCAGGCGCTGGCGTCACTACTGCCTTCCCAGGAAATCCTTGCCGAACTCGACCAGCTGCGCGCCGCAAAGCGCAACGCCGCCGGGATTGGAGCCGCCGGGATCGGGCGTACCGGCAAGGGCGCCAACGGCACTGCGCCGGCACGCATGCCGCTGAGTAACGATGGCCCCCCAGGGGCCACGGCGGGAGTCACAGCCGGTGCGGCACGCGACCAGCTGTTCGCCGAACTGGGCAAGCGCGGCCGCGATCTCTATCAGCAGGAAGCCGCTGCCCGCACGATTGCGCAAATCGAGAGCGACCAGCCGCTGCGCGAGCGCCTGGCCCTCTTCTGGTCCAATCATTTTACCGTTTCGGTCATCCGTCCCATCGTGCTGGGTGTTGCAGGATCCTTCGAGCGCGAGGCGATCCGCCCCCATGTGACCGGGCGCTTCCACGATCTGCTGCTGGCCGTCGTGCGCCACCCGGCGATGCTGCTCTATCTCGATAATGCCGGATCGATAGGCCCCCATTCACGCCTTGGCGAGAAACAGGGCAAGGGCCTCAACGAAAACCTGGCGCGCGAGTTGCTGGAGTTGCACACGCTGGGCGTCGATGGCGGCTATACCCAGGCCGATGTCACCAGCTTCGCTGGCATCCTGACCGGCTGGTCGGTCACCGGGGCCAGGGATCGCAACCCCGGCAGCTTCAAGTTCCGCTCCTTCGTCCATGAGCCGGGCGAAAAGATCTTCATGGGCCAGCGTTTCGACCCGGCCGGCGAACAGGAAGGGCTGCAGGCGCTGGAATTTCTCTCGCGCCATCCCTCGACCGCGCGGCACATCGCCCGTCAGTTCGCCATCCACTTCATCGCCGACGATCCGCCCGCCGCATTGGTCGATCGCTTTGCCCGGGTGTTCCACGACAACGATGGCGATCTGCTGGCGCTGACCAATGCCGTGATCGATGCGCCTGAAGCCTGGGCCCAGCCGCTGGGCAAGCTGAAGACGCCCAACGAGCTGGTCGTTTCCACCGTTCGCGCCGTGGGCTATAGCGGCGACGAGAAGCGCCTGCTGGGCAGCCTGCGCGGGCTCGGCCAATCTCCCTTCAGCGCGCCATCGCCGGCGGGCTGGCCCGATACGGCAGCATCATGGATAGGACCGAGTGCGGTGCTGCTGCGCGCCGACTACGCCGCGGCGGTCGCCAGGCGCCTGGCGGGACACATATCGCCCAGCCAATTGCTCGCCGAGACGATCGCACCGGTCGGCGATGAGCGTCTCAGCCAGGCGATCGCGCGTGCCGCAACAATCGACGATGCCAACGGGCTGATCCTGGCGAGCCCGCAATTCCAGAGGAGATAGGCCATGCTGACCCGCCGCCGGCTTCTCGCGCTGAGCGCTGCCGGGATCACGTTTGCGCCGGGCATCCGTCTGGCGCTGGCAAGCGCGCCGACGAATGCGCGCGTGGTGGTTATCGTGCTGCGCGGCGCCATGGATGGGCTCGCCGCCGTGCCGGCCTATGGCGACAAGGATTATGCCCAAGCGCGCGGCAACCTCGCCTTCGCAGCACCAGGCCAGGAAAACGGCTGCCTCGATCTCGACGGACATTTCGGCCTCAACCCCGCGCTCGCCGATCTGATGCCGTTGTGGAAATCGGGTGAGTTTGCCGTCCTCCATGCCGCGGCCACGCCCTATCGCGCGCGCTCGCATTTTGATGGGCAGGACATGCTGGAGACCGGTGGCGCCCAGCATGCCCTGGCCGATGGCTGGCTGAATCGCGCCTTGGCCGCCATGCAAGGCGACGGGCGCGCGCTCGGTCTTGCGGTGGGGCCGGAGGAGCCGCTGATCCTGCGGGGATCGGCCAAGATCGCCTCCTGGTCGCCCGAACAGCTGCTGCCGCCGGTCAGCGGCGATTTCCTCGAGCGCCTCAGCGATCTCTATCGCGGCGACACGTTGCTGGGCCCGGCGCTCGCCGAGGGTATGCAGGCCGAAATGGTGAGCGATGAGGTGATGGGACCTAACGCCGCCTCGACCAAGGTTATCAAGGGTGCGGAATATCTGCCCGACGCAGCGGCGGGTGCGGGCAAGCTGCTGGCCGATCCGCGCGGCCCGCGCATTGCTGTGCTCGATGCCGGCGGCTGGGATACCCATACCGGCCAGGGCATGCAGACCGGGCGGCTGGCCACCGCCCTCAAGAGCCTGGCGGCGAGCCTCGTTGCGCTGAAAAAATCGCTGCAGCCCGTCTGGCAGGACACGACGATCATCGTCGCCACGGAATTCGGCCGCACGGTGGCGCCCAACGGCACCGGCGGCACCGATCACGGTACCGGCACGGCCGCCTTCCTTTTGGGAGGCAGTGTTGCGGGCGGGCGGGTGATCGCGAAATGGCCGGGACTGTCGGCCGACCGGCTCTATCAGAACCGCGATCTCGCCGCGACCACCGATCTGCGCTCGGTCTTTAAGACGGTCTGCCGGCGCCAGCTCGGGCTCGATTCTGCAACGATCGAAAAGAAGGTCTTCCCGGACAGCATCGATTCACCGGTGATGAGCGATCTGCTGCGGGTGTAGCCCAGAGCGTTCGCCAGCTATCGGTCACCTACCAAGACCGTCATGCCCGGCGAAGGCGGGCATCCACGTCTTGCTTCCTTCGCTAACCACGTTGTGGATGCGCCGCTCTAAAATTGGCGCGCTAGCTCTCCGCCGCGCACTCCATTAATATTTGCGTCTGGCAGCGATCCGGGGGGCGATTGTCATGAAAAGTAATTTTCGGGGAGCAGCCGTTGCTGCGATGTTGCTGCTTGTTGGCTGCACGAATGCCGTGCCGCCAATTCCAGCGCCGGTGGTCGATCCCTATCTTTCCCTTCTCGATGGCAACGCCATCCATCCGATTGACGGCACGAGAACAGTCTCCATCCATCCCGCCTCGGCATTTCCCGCTTCCACTACCGAGACCATAGATGTCAGGGTCGATGGAGAGGCGATTCGCTTCGACGAGGACATACGCGCTTCCGCAAGCTTGCAAGCCCGTCAGAGCGGATTCGTACTGGTGATCAAAACGCTCTCCGACAAGAGAAGCATAGAGCCGCAAGAGTATCAAAAGTACGAGGAGGATCTGGCTAATCGGCCTTCGGCGGAAGGAACGACAACAACGCTCGTGCTGGGGCCATCGGGCAGATGTCTGTCGCAGGAGGTATCGGGCGGCGCAGCCACGACACCAGAAGCCAAAAATAAGCTCAGAACGTCATCGCTCGTAAGCTATCTGACGCTCGCTGCGGTGATAGGCCAAAGCTTGCACCAAGGCCAGGTTGTCGATCGGGACATATCGACGAAGAGCCGTAGAACCGTTGGGCGATTTACCGTGCAAGGTTATGGCAGCTATCGCCAGCGATCCGTGATCGTTTTCACCTTCGATGGAACTGCAACAGAAGCGGACGACCCCCAGGAGCCCACCCACCTTGCAGGCTTCTTGTTCGTCGATGAGGAAACAGGCATCACCTCATTTTTGGAAATAAGCGTGACCGGTCAGATTACAAAAAATGGGGCGAGCACAGTGGGAACCGGCAAGTTCATCCTGAACGCTGACCTCAGCGCTATTGGCCCATCCTTGTAACACCTGTCGGCATGACGCGTGGAGTAACGGCCGGCCGCGAACCCTGACCAAAATTGCCGCAAGCCTGACCCAGTCATCCATCTCGAACCGGCGCTGGAACGCTTATTGCGCCGACGCCAACTCCTTCGCCACCAGCGCCTGCAACCGCCACAGACGATTATCGCGCAGGCCGAGTTCCTCCAGATGCGAAACCGTGTGCATCAGATATTCGGCACAGGAGCCGATATGGCCGACGGCGCGAGCGATGACCGCGGCCGTCTTTTCTTCCGTCAACCTTCCCGTATAGCGCGGCGAGTGCCGGTTGATGACGAAGCCCAGCGCCGTCAGCGGCCCCGCAGCCGTCTCGAGCTTCAGCCAGCGCGGCAGATAGGCGGCAGGCTTCATGATGATCTCGCGGCGCAGCACCTTCTCCAGGTCCTGCTCAATCGTTTTTTCGGACAGCCGCAAGGCGAGGCCGTGGCACTGGCCGCCGCGATCGAGCGCCAGCATCAGCCCTGGCCGCTCAGGCGTCGCACGAAAGCGGCGCGTCCACATGCAGAATTGCCGGTGATGGCCGCGCAACAAAGCCGATCGCCGCTCCTCGTCCAGGCAGGCGGGCCGCCAGATGAGCGAGCCATAGGCGAACAGCCAGAGAGCGCCCGGCGGCCTGCCGGCCAGCACCTCGGCCAGAAGCCGCGCATAGTCGGCATCGTCGCACAGCGTTTCGTTGGGGCCTGGCCCGCAATCGGCCGATGGCCCCTGCAGCTTCGAAACCAGGTCCGGCGTCAGCGCCATGGCGCCGGCTTCGGCACGAGTCTTGCGCTCGCTCATCCCGCGGCAGCGACCTCGCGCAGTGCAGAATTTTCCGCCGGCGCTTCCGCCAGGGCTGCCAGCAACCGCTCGCGGATTGCCTTCAAGCGCTTCTCATCCTCGATCTTCAGGCCGAACTGGTCCTTGACGTAGAACACGTCGACCGCGCGCGCGCCGAAGGTCGAGATCTTGGCGCTGGCGATCTGCAGCTTGAGATCGGCGATGGCGCGGGTCAGGCGATAGAGCAGGCCCTTGCGGTCGCGACCATTGACCTCGATCACCGTATGGCCGGCGCTGGCCTTGTTATCGATCAGCACGCGGGGCGCCACGGTGAAGACCTCGAACCGGCTGGGCCAGGCGGGCGCCGGCAGCGCGATCTCACCGGCATCGGCCGGCGCGTCGATCGCATGTTCGATGATGGTGGCAAGCCGCGCCAGCTTGTCCGCCCGCTCGAAGGCGCCGCCCGCGTCCTGGATGGTGAAGCTGTCCAGCGCCATGCCGTTGCTGAGGGTGACGATGCGGGCATCGACGATATCGGCACCGGCAAGCGCGACGGCGCCGGAGAGAACCGAGAACAGGCCGAGGCGATCCTTCACATAGATCGTGACCTCGGTGGAGGCGCGGCCCGATATCGACCCGGGTTTCGATGGCGAGCGGCGCCTGATCTTCTTCCGCCTGGCGCACCAGGCGCGCCTGGCGGGCAAGCGCCTCACCATCGAAAGCCAGCCAATAGGCGGGATGCCCGCGCGCGATATGGCGCTCGATCTCCTCGGCCGGCCAATCGGCAAGCGCCTCGGCCAAGCGCCTTCGTCGCCGCCGCCACGCGTGTTTCCGCGAGCTCCGGCGCCGAGCCCCCCGGAAAGCTTTTCCTCCGCGCGCCAATAGAGCTCGCGCAGCAATGTCGCCTTCCAGTTGTTCCAGGTCTTGGGCCCGACGGCGCGGATATCGGCGACGGTCAGCACCAGCAGCAGGCGCAGCCGCTCCAGCGACTGCACCGAGGCGACGAAGTTCTCGATGGTCTGGGGATCGTCGATGTCGCGCTTGAAGGCGGTGTTGCTCATCAGCAGGTGGTTCAGCACCAGCCAGGCGACCTGCTCGGTCTCCTCATCGCTGAAGCCCAGGCGCGGCCCCAGCTGCTGGGCGATCTCCGCCCCCAGCTGCGAATGATCGCCGCCACGGCCCTTGGCGATGTCATGCAGCAGGACAGCGAGATAGAGCACGCGGCGCGAGAGCACCTGGTGGACGACCGAGGAGGCGATCGGCGCTTCGTCCTTGAGCGCGCCTTCCTCGATGCGATGCAGGATGCCGATGGCGAACAGCGTGTGCTCATCCACCGTGTAGTGGTGATACATGTCGTATTGCATCTGCGCCACGACCCGGCCGAAATCCGGAATGAAGCGGCCGAAGACGCCGGCCTCGTTCAGCCGGCGCAAGGTCGCCTCCGGCCCCTTGGGCGAGGTCAGCATGGCGACGAACAGCCGGTTTGCCTCGCCATCGCGGCGCAGGCGCCTTCACCAGCTTCAGATGGCGGGTGACGAGGCGCAGTGCGGCCGGATGGATATCGAGATCGCGGCGCTGGGCGACTTCGAACAGGCGCAGGATGTTGACCGGCTGATCGGTGATGAAGTCGGGACCGGGAATGCTGAGCCTGCCGCCCTCCACCGGGAAAGCCCTCGATATCGCGCCGGCGCATCCCGATGCTGGGCAGCCGCAGGAACGGCTTGCGCTGATGGGCCGCCTCGATCGACGCGCAGAAGATGCGGGTCAGGTCGCCCACGCTCTTGGCAACGAGAAAGTAATGCTTCATCAGCCGTTCGACGCCGCGCGTGCCGGCATGATCGGTGTAGCCGATGCGCCGCGCCAGCTCCGGCTGCAGATCGAAGGTCAGGCGCTCTTCCGGCCGGCCGGCGAGGAAATGCAGATGGCAGCGCAGCGTCCACAGGAACGCCGCGGCCTTTTCGAATGTCGCGACCTCCTCATGGGTCAATACGCCGCGATCGACCAGGCCCGCGATATCCTCCACCGGATAGAGATATTTGGCGATCCAGTAGAGGGTGTGGAGATCGCGCAGGCCCCCCTTGCCCTCCTTGATGTTGGGCTCCAGCGAATAGCGGGAATTTCCCATGCGCTTATGGCGCTCATCGCGCTCGGCGAGCTTGGCTTCGACGAAGTCGAGGCCATTGCCGGTGATAACCTCGCGCCGGAAGCGCAGGCGCAGTTCCTGATAGAGCCGCTGATCGCCCCAGAGATATCGCGCCTCCAGCAGGCTGGTGCGGATGGTCATGTCGGCCAGCGACAGCCGGATGCAATCATCGACCGAGCGCGTGGCATGGCCGACCTTGAGCCCCAGATCCCACAGGCGATAGAGCATGAACTCCACCACCTGCTCGCCATGGGGGGTGAGCTTGTAGGGCAGCAGGAACAGCAGATCGATATCGGAGAAGGGGGCCAGCTCCCCGCGGCCGTAACCGCCTAGCGCCACCAGCGCCAGATGCTCGCCCGCGCTGGGATTGGCGATGGGGTAAGCGATCTGGGTGGTGTGGTCGTAAAGGGCGCGGATCAGCTGATCCATCAGGAAGCAGGTCTCGCGCCCGACGTCTTCGCCGGCTGCTTCTGAGCGCGCATCGGCCTCGAAGCGCCGGCGGATTTCTACCTTCCCCGCCGCCAGGGCCGCCTTGAGAACCTCAAGCAGCGCGGCGTCACCCCGCGACCCTGCCTCGGCTAGATCGCTGGTCAGACGGCGTCGGTCGATGATGGCGCGCTGGTCGCGAATGGCATCCATGGCGGACATGAGTATGCCATGGCGGCGAGGCCTATGGGCAGGGTGAACTCCCCACCCTAACCCGCCCCAGCAAGGGGGCGGGGACGCGTTGGAGTGTGCAGCTCTGTTTGGCGCACCAAAAGCGCAAACGGGTCTGGATGGTCGCCCCAAAATCCCCCGCCCCCTTGACGGGGGCGGGTGGGGCTGGACCTTAACTCCGCTCCAAGCCGATGGACGCCAGCTCCGGCACCGTCGCGGCGCGATCCTCGAACAAAAAGAACTCGTCGAGCTGGGGCGGCTTCACCGTCGTGCCGGAGAGCATCGCGTGCGCCTGGCCGCGATGATGGATCTGGTGGATGAAGAGATGGGGCAGCACGCTTCCCACCTTTTCCCGCTTCACGCCGCGCTCGGCGCGGTCGAGCAGCACCTCCCGGCCGAGATCACCTTCAGCGAGCCCGGCGCAGAATTCAATCAGCTTGCGGTCGCTTGCCTGCTGCGCTTGCGCGAGATCCGCAAGACGGGGAAAGGGAATCTCATTATCGAAGATCGCATAGCCGCGCCCGCCGCCCTCCAGCGCCTCGATGTAGTACCAGTCGACGATCAGGATGTGATTGAGGGTGGCCCGCAGCGAGGGAAAGAAACCGACACGGCTCGCGCCGAAGGCGGCCTCGCTCAGCTTCGCGCAGGCGCCAAGCAGCCGCCGGTTGGACCAGGCGTTGTTCAACGCCATCTCATGAAAATGCTCGGCCATCGCCATGTCCAATCTTCCCTGCCTTTTTGCCGTCCTGCCCGCCGGTCTGGGTTACCCCCGAAGCAGCCGGCGTTAACCCAGATCCAACCATGATATAGTCTGCGCATGCTTGGCGCCCACTTCAGGAGCATGGCAGCCGCGATGGCAATTCTGGCGCTCCCCGGCTGTGCCGAGCGCGCGCCACCGCCGCCTGCCCCGCCACCCTTGACGACCGGATTTGCCGCCGGCCTCGGCGATGTCGTCGAAGTGACCATGACCGATCCGCAACCCGTGGAGCAGGCGAGCCTGATCGCAGCGGACGGCAAGGCCATTCCCGCTTTTCAGATCAGTCGCGATCATCTGCCGGCCACGGGCCAGTCCGGCATTGCCGCCGGGCTTGGCTTCGGCATCTTTGGCGGCACCTACAGCAACGGAGTCTCGTCGGGATTCGGTCTCGGCTTTCCCTTTTTCGGCTCGGCACCGCCACCGGCCGAGCCCGTGGTGCAGAGCCACGCCTTGATCCGTGTGGCCGATATGGTGTCCTACCGATCCGGCTGGCAGAACTGGAAGCTGCATCTGCGGTTGGGAACCCCAGAGACGAGCGAACGCGACGTGGAGTTTCCCGCACCGCGCCCGCCGGAGAGCTCCTGATTGCGGTTCTGCGCATCATGACCGCCGCTGTTCGATGAGCACGGTGACACCATCAGTGCCCGGGACACTGATGTTGGGTGCCCGCAATGCCGGCTTCTTCTCCAATCTGAACTGCGTACTGAACCACCTGCGCTACAGCCTCGGCCGCAACGGGGCCGCGGCCATCCTCGTCGACTGGCGCGCCAATCCAGTGGAGCGCAGTCATTTTTCCTATGGCCGGGCCGAGGACGGCAATCTCTGGGAGCAGTTCTTCGAGCCTCTTGCCTTCGAGCGCCATCCACCGCCGTTTCGCGCAACGTGCTTCTATGTCAGCGTGGCCATGACTGGCCGGCGCGCCTATGCGATGTACAAATTCGATTGGCGCTGGCGCCGGATCTACAACCGCCTCTTCCGCCGCTATGTCGCTGTCAAACCGGCCCTTCTTGCTCGCGCCGAGGCGATCCATGCTCGCCACATGGCCGGGCATTATCGCGTCGGCGTCCATTGCCGCCATCCCGATCATGATTCGGAATGCCTCCACCGCTCGCCCTCGCTTGCACGCTACATCGCCACGACGCGCGCATTGCTGCCAGCTGGCCGCTCAGGGATCGTGTTCCTTGCCAGCGACTATGAGCCGGCGGTTGCGGCCTTTCGCGCGGCCTTCGGCGAGCGACTGATCGTGCAGGATGGTGTGAAGCGGGCATCAGGATTTGACGCGGAGCAGATGCATCACATCAACCCGGCGCCGGCAATCGCATCGGGGGAACAGGCATTGGTGGACGCCCTGCTGCTGGCGCGCTGCGATGCCGTCGTCTATGTGGCGAGCAATCTCGCCACCGCCGTCGGTTATATGAACCCCGATAGCCGGATGGTCTATTGCGAGACGCGTCTTCAGGGTCTCATCGGCTATCTATGGTGTCTATACCAGTACACGCCGCTGGCGGCCTGGCGGGGCCGGCTCGTGCGGGCCTCTGCGGCGCGGCGGCAAAAGGCAGTGCCGCGAGCAAACTAGGCCGCTATTCCATCGGCGAGCGTGTTGCCGCCATGCTGGGCCGGTGCTGCATCCAGGCCCACCATCGTGCCAGCCTCGGGCGCTCGCTCAACAAGGCGGCACCATCCGGAGCCATGGTGAAGTAGCGCATCACCGGCGCCAGATAGAGATCGGCCAAACAAATATCGCGGCTGAGCAATGCCGGCCCATCCGGATCAGCGATCTCTTCGAGCGCATCCAGACAGACAGCGGATTTACCCAAGGCATCGGCGATCTTCTCCGCATCGCCGGCCCGCCCTTGCAGCGGGGCGCGGATGCATTCGACGAAAATGCCCCAGACCATGGCCGGATAGGCGTAGTTGTCGACGATACTGATGACCTGGTTGGCCCGGGCGCGTTCCTTCGCATCCGTCGGCAGCAGGGCCGGGCCGGCGAAGGCGTCGTCGATGTAGCGCGCGATGGCGCCAGTCTCGTAAAGCCGGAAGCCGTCATGTTCGAAGGCCGGGATGCGACGGAAAGGATGGCGTTCGGTGTAGTCCGCCGGCGCTCCGCCATCGGCGAAGATATCGACCTCGCTGAATCGATAGGCGACGCCCTTTTCCACCAGCGCCAGGCGGGCGATGCGCACATAGACGCTGTAGGCCGCGCCAAAGAGAACGGGATCGCTCATGACGTCAAAGGCGCTGGGCGAAGGCCGCAATCCGCCGGCCGGCCTCTTCCAGCTCGCTATCGGGCGCACCCAGATTGATGCGCACATAATTCGCCACCTGCGGGCCGAAGGCGGCGCCCGGCAGTACGGAGACCTTCTCGGCGTCCAGCAGGCCGAAGGCGAAATCGCTGGCGCTGAGCCCGGTACGACTCACATCCACCATCAGAAACATGCCGGCCTCCGGCAGCTCGACGGAAAGCTTCGGCACCTGGGCCAGCGCACGATGGAGATTGTCGCGGCGCTTCCTGAGTGCCGTCACCATTTCCGGCACTTCGGCATGATCGCGCTCGAGCGCCACGATGCCGGCATCCTGCACGAAACCCGGCGAGCCATAGAGCATGCATAGCGCCAGATGACCCATATGTCCCATCAGCTCCTGCGGGCCGATGGCCCAGCCCAGCCGCCAGCCGGTCATGGCATGGGATTTCGAGAGCGAGTCCACCGTCACCGTGCGCTCCGCCATGCCGGGCAGCGAGGCGGGACTGAGATGGGGTGAATCGAAGGTCAGCGAACCATAGACCTCGTCGGAGATGAGCCAGAGATCGTGGCGCCGGCAGATTTCCGCCAAGCCTTCCCATTCGGCGCGTTGGATTACCGCCCCCGTCGGATTGTGCGGGGAGTTCACCATCACTGCCTTGGTGCGGGGATTGACGGCGCTTGCCACATCGTCGGCCCGGAGCCGAAAGCGGTTCTCGGCACGCAGCGGCACGCGGCTCATGGTCGCGCCAGTCACGCCGATCGCCGCCTCATAGGTCACATACATGGGCGATGGGACAATGATCTCATCGCCCGGATCGAGGATGCAAAGGGCGGCCGAGAACAGCGCGCATTGGGCGCCGGCGACGACCACCACATTCTCCGGCCCCACCGCCTGGCCGCTGCGCTTGCTGTGATATCGCGCAATCGCCGCGCGCAGCGGCGGATCGCCGACCACATCGGTATAGTGGGTCCGGCCGCGATCGAGCGCATCCTTGGCCGCGGCGACGATGGCCGGCGGCGTATCGAAATTGGGCTCGCCGACAGAGAGGATGATGTTGTCCTCGCCCTTGCGCCGCCGGCGCATGGCTTCGAAATGCACGGCCCAGGCTTGCGCGCCCTCGCCGCCGATCCGTTCGGTTACATGGGAAAATTTCATCGAGGTGAAAATTTCATGGCGCGCCGATATAGCTTTTCTATTCGCCGCGCGCCAGCCGCCGCAGGCGATAGATCTCTTCCAGTGCTTCTTTGGGCGTGAGCTGATCGGGCTCCAGCGCTGCAATCGCTTCCTCGACCGGCGAAGGGCCCTTGGCCGCTGCACCGCGAGGCGCTGCCGCGAACAGCGGCAGGTCCTCGGCAAGGCGCGTCAAGGCACCGGCCTGCTCGCCCTTCTCCAGTGTCGCCAGCACCTCCTCGGCGCGGGATACCACCGCCGGCGGCAATCCGGCGAGCTTCGCCACGTGGATGCCATAGCTGCGATCGGCGGCGCCCGAGGCGACCTCATGCAGGAACACCACATCGCCCTGCCATTCCTTGACGCGCATGGCATGGGGCGAGAGAGCCGGCAGGCGCGCGGCAAGCGCCACCAGCTCGTGATAGTGGGTGGCGAACAACGCCCGGCAGTGGTTCACCTCATGAAGGTGCTCCAGGGTCGCCCAGGCGATGGAGAGCCCGTCGAATGTCGCGGTGCCGCGGCCGATCTCATCCAGGATCACCAGCGAGCGCCGGGTCGCCTGGTTCAGGATCGCGGCCGTCTCCACCATCTCCACCATGAAAGTGGAGCGGCCGCGGGCGAGATCGTCCGCCGCCCCCACCCGGCTGAACAGACGATCGACGACGCCGATATGGGCCTCACGCGCCGGCACAAAGGCGCCCATCTGCGCCAGCACGGCGATCAGCGCGTTCTGGCGCAGGAATGTCGATTTGCCCGCCATGTTCGGGCCGGTGACCAGCCACAGGCGCTGGGCCTCGCCCAGATCGCAATCATTGGCGATGAAGCTGCCGGCCTGCTGGGCTGCCAGCGCTGCCTCCACCACCGGATGGCGGCCGGCGGTGATAGTGAAGTGCGTGCTGGCATCGACCTGCGGACGGCAATATTCACCCTCGCTCGCGAGATCGGCGAGGCCTGCCACCACGTCGAGCAGGGATAGCGCCGCACCGACGCCAGCAACCGCTTGCGCTTCGGCGGTCACCTTCTGGACGAGGCCGGCAAACAGATCGAGCTCAAGGGCCAGCGCCTTGTCGCCGGCACTGGCGATTTTCTGTTCCAGCCCACCCAGCTCCACCGTGGTGAAGCGCGCGGCATTGGCCATGGTCTGGCGATGAATGAAACCGGCGGTGCCCGTCAGCTTGTCGAGATGGGTCGCCGTGGTCTCGACGTAATAGCCCAGCACATTGTTGTGGCGGATCTTGAGCGAGGTGATGGCGGTTTCGCCTGCGGTAGCGTGCCTCGAGTTCCAGGACCAGCCGGCGGCTCTCATCGCGCAAACCCCGCAACTCGTCGAGCCCGACGTGATAGAGGGCTGCGATAAAGCCGCCATCGCGGATGACGAGCGGGAGTTCGGCTGCCAGCGCACGGGTCAACTCACCGATCAGCGCATCCTGTTCGCCCAGCGCCTCAGCCGCCGAAGCAAGCCCGGCAGGCAGGCCGCTCACCTTGCCCAGGCGCTGGCGCAGCGCTGCAGCCGCGATCAAGCCATCGCGCAAAGCGGCCAGATCGCGGGGGCCGCCGCGCCCCACCAGCAGCCGCGACAAGGCGCGCTCCACATCCGGTGTGCGTTTCAGGGTTGTGCGCAGATCCTCGCGCAAGGCGCCATCGCCGAGCACCGCCTGCACCATGTCGAGCCGCGCCTCGATCGCCCCGGGGTCGGTGAGCGGGGCCGCAAGCCATTCCGCCAGGCGCCTCGCGCCCGCCGCCGTCACCGTGCGGTCGATGGATGCGAGCAGGGTCCCGTGCCGCTCACCCGACAGGCTGCGGGTCAGTTCGAGATTGCGCCTCGTTGCCGCATCGATCTCCATGACCGCGCCGGCAGCAAGACGCCGCGGCGGGTCGAGGCGCGGCAATTTGCCGAGCTGGGTCGTCTGCAGGTAATCGACCAGCACGCCGGCCGCGGCGATCTCGGCGCGCTCGAAACTGCCGAAGGCATCCAGCGATTTGACGCCGAAGCTCGCCTCCAGACGGCGGCGCGCGCTGTCGCTATCGAAGCGCGAGCTGGGCAAGGGCGACAGCGCGCTACGCCAATCGGCCAGTGCCGTAGCCAACTCGGCCCGCTGAAACAATTTATCGGGCAGCAGGATCTCGCTGGGCGAAAGCCGGGCGAAGGCGGCACCGACATCGCCGGCGGCAATCGGCTGTACCTGGAAATCGCCGGTGGTGATATCGACCCAGGCAAGACCGAGGCTCGATCCGGCCTCCGCCAGGCTAGCAAGATAATTATGGCTGCGCGCATCCAGCAGGCTGTCTTCGGTGAGCGTGCCCGGCGTTATGATGCGCACCACATCGCGGCGGACCACGGACTTGGCGCCGCGCTTCTTCGCCTCGGCCGGATCCTCGAGCTGCTCGCAGACCGCGACCTTGAATCCCTGGCGGATCAGCTTGGCGAGATAGCCCTCGGCCGAATGCACCGGCACGCCGCACATGGGAATGTCGCCGCCCTCATGCTTGCCGCGCTTGGTGAGCGCGATCGAGAGGGCCGCTGCGGCCTTGACCGCGTCGTCGAAGAACAATTCGTAAAAATCGCCCATGCGATAGAACAGCAGGTGTTCGGGATGGGCGCGCTTGACGGCGTGATATTGCGCCATCAGCGGCGAGGCATCGCCGATCGATTGCAGGGCTTCCGACATGGCGGCGGAGATTAGCCGGATTCTGACAGCTCAGCCATGAATCGGCGGGGCATCGGCATGGCAATCGGCGGCGAAACGGTGGCGGGGCCATGCAGCATCTGCATGCCGGCCCTATTCCTTTCCCCGCCAATTCATGCAAGCCTTGAATACAAGAGCAAAAAACGATCAGGGGGGTTTCGATGGCGAACCCGCGCGCCACGATCACGGATCAAGAGGCGCTGCTGTTTCATTCCCAGGGCCGGCCGGGCAAGATCGAGATCCGGCCGACCAAGCCCTTGACCACCCAGCGCGATCTGTCGCTGGCCTATTCGCCGGGCGTTGCCGTTCCCTGCCTTCGCATCGCTGCCGATCCCAGCCTCGCCTATGACTATACCGCCAAGGGCAATCTGGTCGCCGTCATCTCCAACGGTACCGCCGTTCTGGGGCTGGGCGATCTGGGTGCGATTGCCTCCAAGCCGGTCATGGAGGGCAAGGCCGTCCTGTTCAAGCGCTTCGCCGATATCGATTCCATCGATCTCGAGGTCGACACCCGCGATGTCGACGAGTTCATCAATTGCGTGCGCTATCTCGGCCCCAGTTTCGGCGGCATCAATCTGGAGGATATCAAGGCGCCGGAATGCTTCATCATCGAGCAGCGCCTGCGCGAGCTACTGGATATTCCCGTTTTCCATGACGACCAGCACGGCACCGCGATCATCACCGCGGCGGGCATGATCAATGCGCTGGACCTGACCGGCCGCAATCTTAAAGACATCAAGGTGGTGGTGAATGGCGCGGGGGCGGCGGCGATCGCCTGCGTCGAGCTGGTGAAATCCATGGGCCTGCCCCATGACAACTGCATCCTGGTCGATACCAAGGGCGTCATCTATCAGGGCCGCACCGAGGGCATGAACCAGTGGAAATCGGCCCATGCGGCGCGCACCAAGGCGCGCGGGCTGGATGAGGCCATGCGCGATGCCGATGTCTTCATCGGCCTTTCGGTCAAGGGCGCGGTCACTTCGCAGATGGTCAAATCCATGGCCGACAAGCCGATCATCTTTGCCATGGCCAATCCCGATCCGGAGATCACGCCGGAGGAGGTCTATGCCATCCGCAAGGATGCCATCGTCGCGACCGGCCGCTCGGACTATCCCAACCAGGTCAATAACGTGCTGGGCTTTCCCTATATCTTCCGTGGCGCGCTGGACGTGCGCGCTTCCACCATCAACGAGCAGATGAAGATCGCAGCAGCCCAGGCGCTGGCCGATCTCGCGCGCGAGGATGTGCCGGACGAGGTGGATGCCGCTTACGCAGGTCAACGTCTACGCTACGGACCGGAATACATCATCCCGGTGCCGTTCGATCCGCGCCTGATCATAACCGTGCCTGCCGCCGTCGCCAAAGCCGCGATGGAAAGCGGTGTAGCGCGCAAGCCGATCCTGGATATGGACGCCTATCGCGTCGAACTCTCGGCGCGTCTCGATCCCAGTGCCGCCAGCCTGAACCTTATCTTCGAGCGGGTGCGCCACAATCCGCGCCGCGTCGTCTTCGCCGAGGGCGAGGAAGAAAAGGTCATTCGCGCCGCCGTCGCCTTTCATAATGCCGGCTATGGCACGCCGATCCTGGTGGGCCGCGAAGAACGCATCCTCGCCGCCATGGCCGCCGCCGGCCTGGGCGAACCCGACGGCGTCGAGATCATCAACGCCCGGCTTTCCAAGCGCAACGAACACTATGCCGAGCTGCTGTATCGCCGGCTGCAGCGCAGCGGCGCGCTCTTCCGCGATTGCCTGCGCATGGTGAATCAGGACCGCAACGTCTTTGCCGCCAGCATGGTGGCCGAGGGCGATGCCGACGGCATGGTGACCGGCGTCACCCGCAGTTTCGCCACCAATCTGGAAGAAATCCGCCGCGTGCTGGATCCCAAGCCAGATTGCATCCTGTTCGGGATTTCCATCGTTGTCGCCCGCGGCCGCACCGTGCTGCTGGCCGATACGGCCGTGCACGAACTGCCCAGTGCTGAAGAAATGGCAAGTATTGCCATCCAGGCGGCGGCCGTGGCCCGCCGGCACGGGCATGAGCCGCGCGTGGCATTGCTCTCGTTCTCCAATTTCGGCAATCCGCAATGGGAGAAGATGGAGCGCATCCGCGACGCGGTGCATGAGCTCGACCGGCGCAAGGTCGATTTCGAATATGACGGTGAAATGCAGCCCAATATCGCGCTGGATTTCGAACAGATGCGCGAGCTTTATCCCTTCTGCCGACTGACCGGCCCCGCCAATGTGCTGCTGATGCCCGCCCTCCACAGTGCTGCCATCGCCGCCAAGCTGCTCCAGCAACTGGGCGGCGGTACGGTGATCGGGCCGGTGCTCTCAGGCCTCAGCCATTCGGCGCAGATCGTCCAGACCGGCGCCACGGTATCGGAGATCGTGACCGCCGCGGCGCTGGCCGCCCTCGACGCGAAAGTCTGATCGCCGATGCCGGCGCGCCCGCTAATGCGGGTGGCGGTGGTGGATATCCGGGAAATGCCGATGACTGTGGCTCATGGCCCCATGGCGATGGGCATGGGCATGCGGCTCTTCCGCCGGGTCGAGCGGTCCGTGACCATGGCGATGATGCTCGTCATGAACATGGCTGTGCTCATGCAGCATCGCCTCGTGCCGGTGTTCGTGCTCGTGCTGCTCGGCGAGGTGGAAATAGATGCCGAGCCCCATCAATGCGCCGGCAATCGCAAGCTGCAGGGTGAAGGGCTCGCCCAATAGGACGATGGCGAGCAGCGTGCCGAAGAAGGGCGCAACCGCGTAATAGGCGCCGGTTCGCGCCGTGCCGATCAGGCGCAGCGCGCGCACGAACAGAACCAGGCTGACGCCATAGCCGAAGAATCCGACGAGGCCGCCGGCGAGGAAAAGACCAGGCCCCGGCAACGATGAGCCCCGTGCCAAAGCGAGGCTGAGATTAACGACGCCGGCGACAAGTCCCTTGACGCAGGCGATCTGAACCGCATCGCCGGCGCTGATCTTTCGCGTCAGATTGTTGTCGATGCCCCAGGCAAGGCAGGCCGCCGCAATCAGTACGCCGCCCCAACCGAAGCCGAATCCAAATCCGGAGACCGGTCCGCCCCAGGAGAGAATCAGGGCGCCGGCCAGGATGGCGCCGGCCCCGAGCAACAGGCGCCAGTCGACGGATTCACGGAGCACCAGCCAGGCGATGGCGAGCGTGCTGACGCTCTCGAGGTTGAGCAGAAGCGACGCGGCCGAGGCAGGGACGTTTGCAAGACCGGCCATCATCAGGACAGGTCCGGCGATGCCGCCGAACAGCACGACCAAAGCGAGCCAGGGCAGATCGGTGCGGCGCAGCGGCGCTTCCGCTGATGCGGCGAAAAGACGCCCGCGAAGGAGAAGTACGAGGCCAAGGCCGGCTCCCGACCCCAGATACAGGATACCGGCCAGCAGCAGCGGATCGAGACCGTCGCCGAGCAGAAGCTTGGCGAGCGGCGTGCTAGCGCCGAACAGCAGGGCCGATGCCAGGGCAAGCCCCGCGCCGGAGGAAAAATTAGCCGATACTTTCATTCAGACGAGACTCAACACCATCCCGCCGCCCGCCGCCACGGCCAGCACCGCGACCATGTTCCAATGCCGGTGGAGCAGCAGTGCGGCGCTGATCGCGGCAAGGATAACGACCCGCCAGTCGAGGCTCGCTGGCTCGGGCGTCCACAAGATCAGCGGTCCTTGCCGCACGGCGTCGACCTTCGCAAAGAAGACGTGAAGGGCAAACCAGACCGCGAGATTGAGGATTACGCCTACCACGGCGGCGGTGATCGCATCGAGAGCGCCCTTGAGCCGCGCCTGTTTCGTCAGCCACTCGATGTAAGGGGCGCCGGCAAAAATCCAGAGAAAGCAGGGCACGAACGTCGCCCAGAGCGCCACGCCTGCCCCCAGGAGGGCCATCGCCCAGGAGCCGCCGCCCGCATTGCGCCAGGCGGCGACGAACCCGACGAACTCCGTCACCAGGATCAGCGGTCCCGGCGTCGTTTCCGCCAGACCCAGACCGTCCATCATCTGGCCTGCTTCGAGCCAGTGATGCTGGACCACCACGTCCTGGCTCATATAGGCGAGCACGGCATAGGCGCCGCCGAACGTCACCACCGCCAACCGCGAAAAGAACGCGGCGAGCTGGACGACGACATGATCGAAACCGAAGATGTTGGCCAGCACGCCAAGCGGAACGAACCAGATGGCGAGCCACAGCGCCGTGGTGCGAAGGGTCTGGCCGGCAAGGCGCGGCCGCTCGATCCCTGCTGGGGCCGCCGGATCGCGCGCCGCCCGCACGAAACCCCACGCACCCGCCAGTAGAACGATCAGCGGGAACGGCAGGGCCAGAAAGAAAATGCCGACGAAGGCGAGCGCTGCAATCGTCCAGTGCTGGCGCCCCTTCAGCGCGCGGCGGCCGATCCGCAGCAAGGCCTCGATAACGATGACAAGAACCGCCGATTTGATGCCGAGAAAAAGTGCTGCCACCAGTGGCAGATTCCCGAAGGCGACATAGATCGCCGACAGCGAGAGCACGACGAAGGCGCCGGGCAGCACGAAGAGAAGGCCCGCGGTGAGCCCGCCTTTCGTGCCGTGCAGCCGCCAGCCGGCATAGGTTGCGAGCTGCATCGCTTCAGGCCCCGGCAGCAGCATGCAAAAGCTGAGCGCGCTGAGATAAAGCGGCTCCGCCATCCAGCGCTTTTCCTCGACGAGAATGCGGTGCATGAGGGCGATCTGGGCGGCCGGCCCGCCGAAGGAGAGCAGGCCGATCTTCGCCCAGATGCCGGCCGCCTCACGAAAGGAGGGTGCGGCACCTTCCGGCGTCGCAGCGGATGATCCTTGCATGGCCAGGCCTAGCTCGCCGCCTTCGGTGCCGGCCAATCATGGCTTTCACCCTGGGCATCGCGGCACCAGCGATAGAGCGCGTCATAGAGCGCCATGCTGGCCTCGAGCTGGGCGAGGTCGTCCTTGTACATGCGCGAAAAGCCGAGGGACGCGGCCAGCAGGCCTGCCGATTCCGGTGCGAGATCGTGCCGTGACGTATCGGCGCCGCGCACGATCTGCGCCAGCCGGTCCATGGATGGCGAAGAGAGACTGAACTCCTCTACCATCGTATCGAAGGTGCATTTCTCGCCGCGATGGCTCCAGAACACGTTCTCGACATCGAAGGGTGCGGCGCCAAAGCGCTCGGCCGTTGCCGGCACTTCTGAGGGAGCCACGTACAGGAACACTGCCTGCGGGTCGATAAAGCGGCGGATAAGCCAGGGGCAGGCGATGCGGTCGATCTTGGGCCGCGCGCGGGTGACCCAGATCGTACGCCCGGCGGCATCGGGCTTCGGCAGATGTTTGGGATTGAGCGATGTCTGCTTTGCCGCATGCCAGGCGAGCATGCCGCCTTCCAGGGATTCGGCTTCGATCCCCTCATGGCGCAACAGGGCCGCCACGCCCTGGCTGAGCTTCAGCCCCTTCTGGCAGATGATGACGGCGGGCCTGCCCGCATAGCGCGGGCACCAGCCGGCAACGTCGCGATAATCGTGATGCCGGGCGCCGGGAATGAGCCGCGGATCGGCCGCATAATCATCGTCATCGCGGACATCGATAATGGCGGGCGAGCCCGGCAGGCCGATCAGGCGGGAAAGCTGGGCAACGGTGATTTCACTGGGAGAGGGCATATGCGTCCTTCCTCTTGCTCGAGGTTACGGGACGCGATCTTTGGGCTGGCGCCTCACGGGGTAGTCGCGATCGACCCCATGAGTGAAAAATGTCGTTTTACCGCGCCCAAGTCAACGGCCGGGCCCATTAGAAACAGCCGCCCGGTCACACAAACGTCGCCAAATCGTCTATAGCTTTGAGCCGAAGGCCCTGAAATCAGGGCTCGAACACGGATAGGCACGGAAAATGCCTTCGCGCTTGCCGCTACGACGATTGATGGCCGGTGCCTGCCTGCTGGCGCTGCCCAGCCTGCTGGCGCTGCTGGGGCTGGTCGTCTTTGCCGGGCTGTCGCTGGAAGCGGCCATTATCGCGGGCCTGGTCGTTTTGGCGGGGCTCGCCATCATGCTGCGGCCCCATCTTCGCCATCTGGCGGCACTCGCCGGTTATGCCGGCGAACAGGCGGCAGGGCGCAGTGCCGCGGCACCTGTCGCCGGCGCCTTCGGACTCGACCGCCAATTGGGATTGCACCTGGCCGATGCCCTCCGCGGCTGGCGCGAGCGCGAGAACGATCTCGCCGCTCACGCCGCCCTCATCGACCGGGTGCTGGGCGAACTGCCCGATCCCCTGCTGCTGGTGGATGAGCAAAAGCGTCTGCGCCTGGCCAATGCCGCGGCGGAAACTCTCTACGGCAATGTCGGCGCCGGACGTGATCTCGTCTCCATCATCCGCCAGCCGGAACTGCTGGAAGCAGTGGACCGCGTGCTGGAAGGAGCACCCGCCGAGACGATCGAATTCACCATTCCCGTACCGGTGGAGCGCAGCTTCGATGCCCATATCCTGCCGCTGAGCCGCCCGGCTGGCGGCCTCGCAGGCGAAGAGCCCGCCGTCCTTTTGCTGCTGCAGGACGTAACCAAGGTCATGCGCGCCGATCGGCTGCGCGCCGATTTCGTCGCCAATGCCAGCCACGAGCTGCGCACGCCGCTGGCAACCCTGGTGGGCTTCATCGAGACCCTGCGCGGACCGGCGCGCGACGATTCCGAAGCCCGCGCGCGCTTCCTTGCCATCATGCAGGAACAGGCTGCGCGCATGGCCCGCCTGGTTGCCGATCTGCTGTCGCTGTCGCGCATCGAACTCAACGAGCACAGCGTACCCACCGGTACGGCGCGCCTCGAGGGCGTACTGGCGAGCGTGGCCGACAGCCTCGCCATGCGGGCAGCCGCGCGCAATATGAGCATCCTGCTGCCCAACGATCTGCACGCCTTGCCGCCGGTGCAGGGCGACAATGACGAGCTGGTCCAGCTGTTCCAGAACCTGATCGACAATGCGATCAAATATGGCCGCGCCGGCACCCCGGTGCGCATCGAGGCCGGGCGCAGCGATCCGCCGGCCGCCATGACACCGGCACGGCCTGCCCTTGCGGTGCGCGTGATCGATCAGGGTGAAGGCATCGCGCGCCAGGACCTGCCGCGCCTGACCGAACGATTCTACCGGGTCGACAAGGCCCGCTCGCGCGATCTGGGCGGCACGGGTCTGGGCCTCGCCATCGTCAAACACATCGTCAACCGCCATCGCGGCGCGCTGGAGATCGACAGCGAGTCCGGCGCCGGCAGCCGATTCTCGGTCTATCTGCCCATCGCCGAAGCCGCCGCCGCCGAATAAATCCGGCGGAAAGCCTGGGCTCTCGGCCTAGGTCATAAAACTGTCATAAATCCGTAGTAGTTTACCGGGCACCGGAGTCGAGGCGCCCCGTCCGGTCCCGCGGGCGTTTTTGGAGTTGGCATGTCGAGCGAACATATCGTCAAAAGTTTCGATGACGAGCTGAAGCAGCTGAGCCAGATGGTGGCCCAGATGGGTGGCCTCGCCGAAGCGCAGCTGCAGGCCGCGATCGAAGCGCTGGTGGCGCGCGATGCCGAGGGTGCCGCGCGAGTCGTGCAGGGCGATGCGCGCATCGACCAGCTCGAACGCCAGATCGGCAACCAGACGATCCGCATGCTGGCGCTGCGCCAGCCCATGGCACAAGACCTGCGCCAGGTCGTGGCCGCGCTCAAGATTTCCAGCGACATCGAACGCATCGGCGATTACGCGGCCAACGTCGCCAAGCGCGCGATTGCGCTGACCCAGAGCCCGCCCATGCGGCCGGTCGGCGGCATTGCGCGCATGGGCCGGCTGGTGCAGCAGATCATCAAGGATACGCTGGATGCCTTCAGCGACAACGATGCCGACAAGGCGATCGCCGCCTGGAAGCGCGATCAAGAAGTCGACGACATGTACAACAGCCTGTTTCGCGAGCTGTTGACCTACATGATGGAAGACCCGCGCAACATCGGCCCCTCCACCCATCTGCTGTTCATCGCCAAGAACATCGAGCGCATCGGCGACCACGCCACCAACGTGGCGGAGATCATCCACTTCCTGGTGCGCGGCGAGGACATCACCGAGGCCAGGCCGAAGAGCGACAAGACGAGCTTCACCGTGGTCAACGCACCGGAGAACAAGGCATGACGCAGCCCCCGCTGGTCCTGGTCGTCGAAGACGAAGCGGCATTGGTGACATTGCTGCGCTACAACCTGGAGCGCGAAGGCTTTCGCGTCGCCGAGGCGCGCGACGGCGAGGAAGCCATGCTGCAGATCGCCGAACAAATGCCCGATCTCGTCATCCTCGACTGGATGCTGCCGCTGATGTCGGGCATCGAAGTCTGCCGCCAGCTGCGCCGCCTGCCCGAAACCCGCCGGCTTCCGATTGTCATGCTGACCGCCCGCGGCGAAGAGGGCGACAAGCTGCGCGGTCTCGATGCCGGCGCCGACGATTACGTCACCAAGCCCTTCAGCCCCAGCGAGCTGATCGCGCGCCTGCGCGCCGTGCTGCGCCGCGCCAAGCCCGAGCGCGAGGATGAGACGCTGAAATACCAGGATCTGGTGATGGACCTGGCCTCGCACCGGGTGAAGCGCAACGGCCGCGAGGTGCATCTGGGGCCGACGGAATTCCGCCTGCTGCGCCATCTGCTGGAGAATCAGGGCCGGGTCTTCAGCCGCGAACAGCTGCTCGACATGGTCTGGGGCCGCGACGTCTATGTCGAGCCGCGCACGGTGGATGTGCATATCCGCCGCCTGCGCAAGGCCATCAACAACGATCAGGACAACGACCTGATCCGCACCGTGCGCGCTGCGGGCTACGCCCTCGACCACGCGGAATAGTTCGTTAATCCGCCGTTTGCCATTATGACCGGCGCCCGCCGACGGGCCGCGGTTGGCTTTGTCCATTGCCGTAAACTACAATTCCCACGATCGCAAACGACACGGGCATGCCAATCTCGCAGCACCGGAACCGAAGGCGATGGGGATGACTGGGCCTGGAACAGAACGAAAGCCAGCGCAAGACGTCCGCAAGACGGCAACATTTCTGTTTGCGGACATCGTCGACTCCTCACGCCTGAGCCTCACCCTCGATGCGGAAGCGCTGCAAAACCTCCTCGCCCGCTATTTCGGCGAGATGAGTTCCATCGTCCAGCGTCACGGTGGGACCGTGAACAGTTATGCCGGTGACGCGATCTTTGCCACATTCGGCGTGCCGATGCTCCATGAGGATGACGCCCTGCGGGCGGCACGGACCGCCGTGGAAATGCGCGACACGCTCGCCATCCTCAACCGCGAACTGGAAGCGGGTTGGGGCGTCAAGCTGGCTCATCGGATTGGCCTCAACACCGGAGAGGTCATTACCGGCAATGACAAGCAAGAACATCGATTTTTGTCCGGCGAAGCTGTGCGTGTCGCCAAGCGTCTCGAAGAGGCCGCAGAGCCTAACGAAATCCTGATCGGGGAGCAGACTCACAGGCTGGTGCGCGACACCGTCGTGGTCCAGTCGAACAGCCCGCGCACGCTCAAGCACGGCGAAACGTTCCCTGCCCTTGTCCTGGTTAACGTCATCGCCCACACCGCCGGCTTTCAGCGCCGGTTCGAGGGGCCTTTCGTTGGGCGCGAGCGCGAGCGTGCGGCGATCGATACCGCCCTTCGCGAGGTGATCAGCCACAGAACCTGTCGCCTGCTCACCATCCTGGGCAATGCCGGTGTGGGCAAGTCGCGGCTTGTTTTCGAATTCGCCGAACGTGTTTCCGCCGATGTCGTCGTTGCGCGCGGCCGCTGCCTGCCCTACGGCGAGGGCATCACCTATTGGCCGCTTGCCGACATGATCCGGGAAATCACCCGCGCCAAGGGGCTGGATGCCGCGGAACTGTCGGTGGCAAGGATTGCAGAAAGCCTCGCTGGAGACGACAGGGCAGACCTTATTGCTTCGCGTGTCTCGGAGTTGCTCGGGATTGGCGGGGGAGAGGCGGGGCGCACTGAGGAGACTTTCTGGGCCGTTCGACGGTTATTCGAGGCGCTGGCGCGAGAACGTCCGCTGGTGATTGTCGTGGACGACCTTCATCTGGCCAAACCGACGTTTTTGGACCTGATCGAGCATCTCGTCGATTTCTCGCGCACCTTCCCCATCATGATTGTCTGTATGGCCCGGCCGGAATTTCTCGACACGCGTCCCGGTTGGGGCGGCGGCAAAGCGAATGCGACGACACTCTTGCTTGAGCCGCTGAAGGAAACGGATTGCCGCGAAATCATCCTGAATTTGCTCGACCACGTGCCGTTGCCGCAAGCGGTCGAGTCGAGGATCATTTCCACTGCCGAGGGCAACCCGCTCTTTGCCGAGGAGCTCGTGGCGATGCTCGTCGATGAGCAGATGTTGACGCGCCAGGAGAAAGGTTGGGTCTCCCGCTCGGATCTCTCAGAGCTGCCGGTCCCTGCAACGATCAACGCCTTGTTGGCTGCCCGTCTCGAGGGCCTTCCAACCCACGAACGGGCGATCCTGACGACGGCAGCCATCGAGGGTGTCGTGTTCCGCCGCAGTACCCTCGCCGGGCTCGGTGCTGCGAGCGACCCGGCGCTCGATGATGGCCTGCTCTCGCTTGCCCGTCGGGATTTGATTCGCTCCGATGGGCCGGACTTCGTCGGAGAAAAGGTCTACCGCTTCCGCCACGGTCTGATACGCGATGCTGCGTATCGCTCGCTCTCGAAAAACGCGCGGGCCGATCTGCACGAACGCTTCGCCGCCTGGCTTGGGAAGGAGGGGTTGCGGGACTTCGAGGAAACGGTGGGCTACCACCTGGAGCGCGCCTATCAGTACCGCGTCGCGCTCGGAATTCGCGATGCGCGCGCGGCTTCGCTTGCCATACAGGCAGCCGCACAACTCGAGGCCGCGGCCAGGCGCGCGCTTGGCCGCAGCCACTGGTCCGCAGCCATAGCCCTGCTGCAGCGCGTCTGTGTGCTGCTTCCCGTCGAGGATTCACGGCGTCGAATGCTGCTTCCCGAACTGGGCGGCGCCCTGATTGAATCCGGGCAGTTGGTCGCGGCTGAACAAATCCTTCAGGAGGCCGAACGGCTCGCGGCGGCGACAAATGATGAACGCGCCGCCTCGCATGTCGTCGTTCAGCAGGAGTTGCTTCGGCTTCTTCGCCCCGAGGAGGGCGAGAAGGAGCAACCGGCGCGCGCACCGGCCTTGATGATCGAGGTTTTCAAACGCTGGAAGGACGATCTCGGGCTGTGCCGGGCGCAGCGGATCGAGGCCTTGCATTACTGGAACGAGGCACGCGCCGAGGCGGCAGCGCAAGCCTGGGAAAGCGCGGCAACGCATGCGCGGCTTGCGGGCGATCGGTATCTGTACAACGACTTCCTGACATGGATCGCCTCCTCCCTGTGCTGCGGCCCGATACAGGCTGGCGAAGGCATTCAGCGCTGTGAGCTGATGCGCATGGAGGTCCGGGACAGCCCGGAATCCGAGGCGGCGATTCTCGGTCATTTGGGCAATCTGCACGCCATGACGGGCAAACTGGATCTTGCCCGCCAGTTGGTGGCGATGAGCAACGCTACATATGCCAATCTGGGCCTTACGCTGAATTCGGCTATGTCGCAGAGCGAAGCAATCGTCGAGCTGCTCGCGGGCAACCCGGCTGCGGCCGAGGAGAGCCTGCGAAAGGGATATCGTGCCCTGGAGGAGATGGGCGAACGCGCATTCCTGTCGACCACCGCGGCGTTACTTGCGCGCTCGATACTTGAACAGGGACGCGATGAGGAGGCGGAGGAATTCACCAACGTGAGCGCCCGGCTTGCCGCCCGCGGCGATCTGCTCACGCAGATCCTCTGGCGCAGTATCCAGGCACGCGTGCTTTCAAGGCGTGGACAGATGCAGAAGGCAGAGGCATTCGCGCGAGCGGCGGTCGCCCTCACCCTGGCCACCGACTTTATCAACTACAAGGCGGATGCGCTGCTGGACCTGGCGCAGGTGCTCAAGGCATCTCAGCGCATCGAGGAGGCCGCCGCTTCTGCCTCCGAGGCCCTGCACTTCTACGAGCTCAAGGGAAACACCGTCTCCGCATCCACAACCCGGTTGTGGCTGGAGCGCTGTACCAGAGACACTTTCAACGTCGGCTAACGAGCAGCTCTTTTTCGGCCGCGAGACCCGGGCGCCGGGATGTCGGCCCACCATTCAATATCCGCGGTCTTTACTTGAAGACCGGCACCGCCGTACCAAATCTTCATTGGCTTATAGTAAAACACCACAGCATATTGGAAGCCCTTGGACTTTTTGCTCTGCGCCGCAATAATAATTTGACCTTTTTTAAGCAACGGAAGTTGTTCTTTTCTCTGCCATTTCATCTGAACACCTCTGGGTTGCGTCGTCGATCCCTGATGTTGCCGCAGAATTCCGGCGCCTGTCTCCAAAACAGGGATCAGTGAAGTTCGACTTCCTGCGTCCACCAATAATACGTCTGTTGGCCGTTCAGCAGCCCGATCGCAACGGCTGTCCCCAGTGCCGGCCCACGCCTGAAAGGTCCCCTTGGGGGAAAGGTTTCATTGGTCGGCGACACCCTGGGGAACCACACGTCGTCCGCAATCCAGCGCGTGGGGTACGAATTGGGAGGGTAGTCTTGGTATGTCATCTGCACGGCGTTGTACCGCTGCTGCATGACCCACGCCTCGACCCTCACCAACATCTCGCCGGGAGCAAGATTAATCGGCCCGGCCGGATACACGACGAAGCCACCACTAAGCGTCTGTTGGAAATCCCACTTACCTGCTGGCATGAGACCCTCTCTAATATTTGCTGGGCGGTCTGCCCGGAGTAAATGAACGAGTAATCTTGCGACAAATACCCTAAATATCCAAGCGAAGTTGTGGCATCACCGGTTTGTGGGGTGTCTTCGCAATAAATGGCAGTGGCGAATCAGCCGTAGGCGAATCAGGCGGCGAGGAGCCTGCGGTAAATCGCCGTCGGCTCGGAGCCGAAACAGCAGAACACCACGCGCTCGATCGAGCTGAAGCTTTTCCAGCTCGTGGCGGACTGTGTTGACGGCGACCTTCGCCGCCGCTTCCACCGGATAGCCGAAGATCCCGGTCGAAAGCGCCGGAAAGGCAATCGTCTGGATATCGTTCTCCGCTGCCAGAAGCAGCGAGTTGCGATAGCAGGATGCCAGCAGTTCCGGCTCGCCCGTGTCACCGCCATGCCAGACCGGGCCGACGGTGTGGATCACATAGCGCGCCAAAAGATCGAATCCCGGCGTCAGCCTGCGCTTCGCCGGTCGGGCAGCGGCCGATGGCAGCGCAGGCCTTGGCGAGTTCCGGGTCCCGCCGCACGATGGATCGCCCCGCAAACGCCGGCACCCGGGCGCGAGCCTCTCATTGGCCGCATTGACGATGGCGTCGAGCTCGAGCTGGGTGATGTCGCCGTCATAGACGGCCATGCGGTCAGACATAACCCTCGGACATGGCGGTCAGGCCGCCGATTGGGCGTGGATGGATTTCTCCGTCGGGTAGAGGCGCATCAGCCAGATCAGCAGGACCAGGCCGGGAATCGCGAGGCCGGTGGAAACGATGAAGAAATCGGTCCAGCCGAGCTGCTGCGACAGCCAGCCGCTGCCCGATGACAGCAGGGTGCGGCCGACCGCCATGAACGAGGTCAGCAGCGCATATTGGGTTGCCGTGAAGGCGGGGCTGCAGAGCGCGGAAAGATAGGCGACGAAAGCCGCCGAACCCAGGCCGCTGACGAAATTGTCGCCGCCGATGGCAACCGTCAGCCAGAACATGTCATGGCCTTTTACCGCCAGCACGGCGAACAGCAGAATGCCCAGCGCCTGCAGGATGCCGCCCAGCAGCAGGGCGCGCATGATGCCGAACCGCGCGACCACGAGCCCGCCGGCAAGCGTTCCCACCAGGGTTGCGATGATGCCGAAGACCTTGCTGACGGCGGCGATCTCCACGCCGGTAAAGCCCAGATCGACATAGAAGGGTGTGGCCATGGTGCCGCTGATCGCCTCGCCCACCTTGTAGCAAAGGACGAACAGCAGGATCACGATCACCGCCCAGCCGCGCCGCTCGATGAAATCGGTGAAGGGTGCGACGACGCTGCTCGCAATCCAGTCGGCGAAGGTCTCGCGCCGGGGTGTTGCGGCCACCTCGGGCTCCGGCGCGATCAGGAAGGCGAACATGCCCACGCCGACCAGGCCGCCAGCATGATGAAGACCCAATGCCAGGCGACGAAATCCGATGCGGCCAGCGCGCCCGCGCCCGCCGCCAGCAGGCCGAAGCGGTAGCCGATCTGGGTTGCCGCGGCACCCGCGCCCTGTTCTTCCTCGCGGCAATATCTCGATGCGATAGGCATCGATGACGATGTCCTGGCTGGCGGAGAAAAAGGCGACGACCATGGCGGCCACGGCCGTCCACCAGGCATTGACCGACGGGTCGGTGAATCCCATGGCGACGATCGGCAGCCGCCAGGCATAGCTGGATGATGATCGCCCAGCCGCGCCGGCGCCCCAGGAAGGGCGGGCGAATCTGGTCGAGCAGCGGCGCCCAGGCGAACTTGAAACTGTAGGGAATGCCGACCGAGGCGAAGAGGCCGATGGTCGTGCGGTCGACGCCGACCTTGGCGAGCCAGAAGGTCAGCGTGGAGAGGGTCAGCAGCAGCGGCAGGCCGCTGGCAAAGCCCATGAGCAGAATGACGAGCAGCCGGCGGTCGCTATAGACCGCGATGGCGTCACGCCAGCGCTTCATGGGCGAGCAGCCCTCAGCTCGCATCGGCCTCCGCCTCGGCGGCACGTTCGGCGCGCTTGCGCTTGTTGGGATCGAGCACCGCCTTGCGTAGCCGCAGGCTCTTGGGCGTCATCTCGACCTGCTCGTCGTCCTGCACATAGGCGATTGCCTGTTCCAGGGTCATCTGGCGCGGCGGGGTCAGGCGCACCGCCTCGTCCTTCGCCGTGGTGCGGATATTGGTCAATTGCTTGCTGCGCAGCGGATTGACCTCGAGATCGTTGTCGCGGGTGTGCTCGCCGATGATCATGCCTTCATAGACTTGCGTGCCCGGCGTGATGAACATCGGGCCGCGCTCTTCCAGATACCAGAGCGCATAGGCGACCGCATTGCCATTGGCGTTGGAGATCAGCACGCCGTTGCGCCGTCCCTCGATCGGCCCCTTGAAGGGCAGATAGGCGTGGAACAGCCGGCTCATGATGCCGGTGCCCCTGGTATCGGTCAGGAACTGGCCGTGATAGCCGATGAGGCCGCGCGATGGCACCAGGAAGGTCATGCGGGTCTTGGCGCCGCCCGAGGGCCGCATATCCATGAGTTCGCCGCGGCGCAGGCCCAGCTTCTCCACCACGATGCCGGTATGCTCGTCGTCGACGTCGATCTGCACTTCCTCGATCGGCTCCAGGCGCTGGCCGGTCTCCGGGTCCTGGCGGAAGATGACGCGCGGGCGGCCGACGGAAACCTCGAAGCCCTCGCGGCGCATGGTCTCGATCAGCACGCCGAGCTGCAATTCGCCGCGACCCGCCACCTCGAAGGAATCGCGCCCCTCGCTTTCGCGCACGCGGATGGCGACATTGCCTTCGGATTCGCGGAACAGGCGGGCGCGGATCATGCGGCTGGTCACCTTGTCGCCCTCGCGTCCCGCCAGCGGGGAATCGTTGACCGAGAAGGTCATCGAGAGCGTCGGCGGATCGACCGGATTGGCCTTGATCGGCTGGATCAGCTCGGGATCGCAGATCGTATCGGCGACCGTCGTATGTTCGAGCCCGGCGATGGCGACGATGTCGCCGGCTTCCGCGCTTTCGATCGGCAGCCGCTCCAGCCCGCGGAAGGCGAGCAGGTGGGTCAGTCTGCGCATGCTCGATCACCCGCCCGTCCGGGGCGATGGCCTTCACATGCATATTGATCCGGGCAATGCCGGTATGGATGCGGCCCGTCAGCACGCGGCCGAGATATGAATCGTATTCCAGCGTCGTCACCAGCATGGCGAACGGCGCCTCGGTATCGCCGACGGCGGGCGGCACATGGCTCACCATGAGATCGAAGAGCGGCGTCATGTCCTTGCGCTCGGCCTCAAGCGTGGTCGCCGCCCAGCCCTGTTTGGAGGAGGCGAACAGCGTCGGGAAATCGAGCTGCTCGTCGGTGGCGCCCAGAGGCTGCGAACAGATCGAAGATCATGTCGTGCACTTCATGGGGCCGCGCATCGGGGCGGTCGACCTTGTTGATCACCACGATGGGGCGCAGGCCCAGCGCCAGCGCCTTCATGGTGACGAACTTGGTCTGCGGCATCGGCCCTTCGGCCGCATCCACCAGGACGACGACGCCATCCACCATGCTGAGGATGCGCTCGACCTCGCCGCCGAAATCGGCATGGCCCGGCGTGTCGACGATGTTGAGGCGCTTGTCCTTCCAGGCGACCGAGGTGCATTTGGCCAGGATGGTGATGCCCCGCTCGCGCTCCAGATCGTTGGTATCCATGGCGCGTTCCTGCACCTGCTGATTGGCGCGGAACGAGCCCGATTGGCGCAGCAACTGGTCGACCAGCGTGGTCTTGCCGTGGTCGACATGGGCGATGATGGCGAGGTTGTGCAGTTCGGTCACGATTTCCAGAACTCTAGAATTTCGACAAAAGAAGTTCGGAGAGCGGCGTCTCCGGCCGCGCGCCGTAATGGCCGATCACCTCGGCCGCGGCAATGGCGGCGATGCGCCCGCAATCATAGGGATCGCGCCCGCCGGTATAGCCGTAGAGGAAGCCGGCGGCATAGAGATCGCCGGCCCCGGTCGTATCCACCACCTGGCTCACCGGCGCGGCATCGACGATATGGACATCCTTGCCCGACAGGATGACCGAGCCGCGCGCGCTGCGGGTCAATGCCGCGACATCGCATTGGCCGCGGGTTGCCTGGAGCGCCTTGTCGAAACTGTCGACCTGCCAGAGCGAGCAGATCTCCGCCTCGTTGGCGAACAGGATATCGACATGCTCGCGCACCAGCTCGCGGAACTCGGCCCGATGGCGCTCGACGCAAAAAGCATCGGACAAGCTGAGCGCCACCTTGCGCCCCGCCTCGTGCGCGACCTTGGCCGCCTTCAGGAAGGCAGCCTTGGCGGCCGGCGGATCCCAGAGATAGCCTTCGAGATAGGTCACCTTGGAATGGGCGACAAGGGTCGCATCGACATCCTCCGGCCCGAATTCGATGCAGGCGCCGAGATACGTGTTGAGCGTGCGCTGGGCATCGGGCGTCACGAAGATCAGGCAGCGCGCCGTGGGCGTCGCCGATTTGGCGCTGGCGGTCTCGAAGACCACGCCATTGGCCTGGATATCGTGGCGGAAGATGCCGCCCAGCTGGTCGTTGCCGATCTTGCCGATGAAGCCGCCGCGCCCGCCGAGGGAGGCAAGGCCGGCAATGGTATTGGCGGCCGAGCCGCCGGAGACCTCGATGGCCGCGCCCATGACCTCATACAAGGCCTCGGCCCGCGCGGCATCGATCAGGGTCATGGCGCCCTTGACCATCCCCTGTTTGACCAGAAGGTCTTCATCGGCATTTGCCAATACATCGACGATGGCGTTGCCGATACCGACGACGTCGAGAAGCCTTTCGGCCATGGATAGAGCGCCTGATTAAGGAAAGCTGGAAAACGCGGCCGGACTATGACGATGCCGCCTTCAGCTTGCAAGGCCGCTGCAGCCGCCGATAATGGCCCGGCAATTGGCGGAGATCGATGTGATTCAGGCACTTGGCAAGGCCCTGCGACAATTCGACGACCCGAGAATCCAGGCCATTGTCTGGAAAAGCCTGTTGGGGGCCGTGGTCGTCTTCACCGTGCTGGGGGTGGTGCTGTGGTTTGTGGCCGGCTGGATGGTCTCCGGCCTTGCCCATTGGATCGACTGGGTTGCCCATTTCGGGACGCTGATCCTGACGGTTGCCCTCTCCTGGTTCCTGTTCCCGGTGGCGGTCACCGCCATCGTCGGCTTCTTTCTCGAATCGGTCGCAAGCGCGGTCGAGGCACGCTATTACCCCGGCCGGCCGCCGGCTCGCCAGCAGCCCTTCCTTGCCATGATCTGGTCGGGCCTGCGCTTTGCGCTCGTGGCCTTGCTGCTGAACCTGCTGCTGCTGCCCGCCTATCTGTTATTGCTGATCTTTCCGCCGCTTTATCTCTTGGTGTTCTATTCGGTGAACGGCTATCTTCTGGGCCGCGAGTATTTCGAGCTCGTCGCCTATCGAAGGCTCGAGGAACGCGCAGCGGACGAGTTGCGGCGCGCCTGTCGCGGACGGGTGATGCTGGCGGGTATGGCGATGGCCTTCATGCTGACCATTCCCGTCTTCAACCTGGTCGCGCCGATCGCCGCCACCGCTTTTGCCGTTCACCTGTTCGAGATGTTGCGAATCGGGCGGCCGGAAGGGCGGGTTGGCGGGCCAACTGGGGGCCGCGGGGTACAACAAAGGGGGCTTTGATATGTTCGGCAGACGCAAGGATAACGACGGGACCAGCAAGACCGGAACGGAAGCGCCGGCTCCGGCCGCCGCAGCCGAATTCAACCGGCCCGCGCATGTATCGCGCCGACAGCGCCATGGCGCCGGTGCCCCGTCCCTCCGTCATGGAGCCGCCGCGCCGCGCGCCGGACGTGACCGCCACCACCGGACGGCGGCCTGAAGTAAAGCCGGCACCCGCCGGCGACAATGAAGGCAAGAAGCTGATCGTCGGGCGCGAGATCGTGCTGACCGGCGAAATCCGCGCCTGCGATCGCCTGGTGGTCGAAGGCCGCGTCGAGGCGGCGCTGACCGACAGCCGCTCGATCGAGATCGCCGCCACCGGCATGTTCAAGGGCAAGGCCCAGATCGACACCGCCGAAATCAGCGGCCGCTTCGAGGGCGATCTGATCGTCAACCACAAGCTGACGATCCATTCCAGCGGCCGCGTCACCGGCAATATCCGCTATGGCCAGATCGAGATCGCCCGCGGCGGCGTCATCTCCGGTCAGATCGATGTGCTGGCCGATGGCGCAAACCAGGGCGACGGGCAGGACGATTCCGATAGCGCCGGGGCGGATGCGGCTTCCCAATCAGGCGGAGCGCAGCACAGCTAGCGCAAATCCTGATGGGGGAAGGGGCTGCCCGGCTGAAAACGCCGGCATTGATCATCGTTGTTCTGCTCGTCGCTTGCCGGTTGCGCCGGCGGCTATCACGCAACGACGGCACAAACCAGCGGCCCCGCTTCATCTCCTTCCAGTTACACGACCAGTGCTGCCGCACCCGGCGATCTGACCGGTCTCGAAGGCGCGGCGCTGCAGCGGCTGCTCGGCGCCCCCGGGCTGGTGCGCAAGGATTATCCGGCCGAGGTCTGGCAATACCGCAATCCAAGCTGCGTGCTGGATATCTATCTCTACCCGGACCACGACCGGCTGACGGTCGCCCATGCCGAAGCCCGCGCACCGAAGATCACCGGCGATCCGCTGCCCGCCTGCATCGACCAATTCGCCCAATCGCGCCAGAAGACGGTGGGGTAGCGAAGCAACCCCTTCCCGCTCCAGCGCGAACCTTTCTTTCGTCATGCCCGGGGCGGCGCAGCCGAGCCCGAGGCATTCGAGTACCACGCCTCAAACGCTGGATACCCCGGCTCTGCCTTTGGCAGCCCCGGGTATGACGGAAAAAGGAATTGCGCGCTTCCTCTACTTCCCCCGCCCCCTAGCGCGCCGAAGAGGCGCGCCGAGTCCTTCGATGGGGGCGGGTTGGGGTGGGGGTGACCACATTTGCGCCATCGTCAGACATCGAGCGTCGTCTTCGCCTTGTAGCGGCAGAGATCGCGCACGATGCAGACGGGGCAATCCGGCTTGCGCGCCTTGCAGATATAGCGCCCATGCAGGATCAGCCAGTGATGGGCGTTGAGCTTGCGATTCTCCGGCACCACTTTTTCCAGCCTCTGCTCGACCTTGTCCGGCGTCGTACCCGGCGCCAGACCCGTGCGGTTGCAGACCCGGAAGATGTGGGTGTCCACCGCCATGGTCGGCTGGCGAAAGACGATGTTGAGCACGACATTGGCGGTCTTGCGGCCGACACCGGGCAGCGTCTGCAGGATCTCGCGATCGGCCGGCACCTCGCCGCCATATTGATCGATCAGGATCTGGCTGAGGCGGATGATGTTCTTCGCCTTGGTGTTGTAGAGGCCGATGGTGCGCACATAGTCCTTCAGCTTCGTCTCGCCCAGCTTCAGCATCTTGGCCGGGGTGTCGACGAGCTTGAACAGCGGTTCCGTCGCCCGGTTCACGCTGGCATCGGTCGCCTGTGCCGACAGCACCACGGCGACCAGCAGCGTATAGGGGTTGATGTATTGCAGCTCGCCGCGCGGATCGGGATTGGCGGCGGCAAGGCGATCGAAGAATTCAACGACATCGGCCGGTTTCATGGTGGCGCAGTCTGCGGGCTTGGCGCCCACCCGTCTAGCGGTTGACGACGCAGGGGCCTATATTTTCCCTCATGAACGAGCCGATGAACGAACCTGCCGCGGAACCACTTTTGTTCGATGCGATCCTGACGCCCTATCGCAGTCTGAGCCCGCGGGGTTTTGCCATCCTGATGGGGATTGCCGGCGTCATCGGCTTCGGGTTCGGCGCCGAGTTTCATCGCGCTGGGCGCCTGGCCGATCTTCGGTTTCTGCGGCGCCGAATGGCTGCTGTTCTATCTGTTCTTTCGCCTCAACTATCGCGCGGCGCGGCTGCAGGAGCGCATCCGCATGACGCCCGACATCGTCACCATCGAGCGGCGCGATCCACGCGGGCGGGTGCAATCCTGGACCTTCCAGCCGTATTGGCTGCGCGTGGAGATGGACGAGCCGCCGCAACATGAGAGCCAGCTTTCCCTGTCCTCACACGGCAAGCGTCTCACTATCGGCCGTTTTCTGCCGCCGGCCGAGCGCCATGAATTGGCTGAGGCGCTGCGCGCTGCCTTGGCTGGTGCCAAACGCGGTATCGCAACGCCAGCGGCTGGCTGAGCAGCAATCCTTCATGACGGCGGATTCCCCGGCGGCGGAATTAATCTCGACGAAGCCTGTCGCGCGCGCGGCCAGCGGCCGCGATTATCTGTTGCTGCTGTTTCTCTCGGCGCTGTGGGGCTGGTCGTTTCCGCTGATCAAGATCGGGGTCGCCACATTGCCGCCGCTCTGGGTCGCCAGCGGCCGCATCAGCCTCGGCGCCATCACCTTGCTGATCTACATGCTGATCCGCGGCACGCGGCTGCCGCGCGGGCGATCCACCTGGCTGCGACTGGGCTATATGGGAATCGTCGGCAACATCCTGCCCTTCGGCCTCATCAGTTGGGGCGAAGTCAGGGTGCCCAGCGGCGTTGCCGCCATCCTGATGGCGATGGTGCCGATCATGGTGGTGGTGGTCGCCCATTTCCGCCTGCCCGACGAGCCCCTGACCCTTGGCAAATCGCTGGGCATGATCCTGGGCGTCATCGGCACGCTCGTGCTGATCGGCCCCTCGGCGCTCAGCGACCTTGGCAACGGATTCAGCAGCAGTTTCGCCGGCGAGGTTGCGATCCTTGTGGCGACCGTCTGCTATGCGAGCTCCGCGCTCGCCGGCCGCGGCGTACCGCCCATGCCGGCCGAGAGCGCCAGCGGTGCGATGCTGCTCGTGGCGGCACCCCTCGGGCTGATCGCCGCATCCATCATCGATCCGCCCTGGGCACTCGCACCCAGCGCTGGTTCGCTTGCGGCGGTAGCAACCCTGGGCGTGCTCTGCACCGGACTTGGCTTCGTGCTGTTCTTCGGCATTCTCACGCGCGCCGGCGCCGGATTCGTGTCGATGAACAACTTCCTCGTACCGCCCTTCAGCGTGGTCTATGGCCGTTTCGGCATGGCCGAGCGCCTGCCGGGCAGCGCCTTTGCCGCCATGGGGCTGATCCTGCTGGGCCTGGCGGTCCAGCGCCTCAAATTCCGCAAGCGCTAAAGCCCCAGCACATCCTTCATTGAGTAAAGGCCGGGCTTGCGGCCATCGGCCCAGCGTGCGGCGGCAAACGCGCCGCGGGCGAAGATCTCGCGGCTGGTTGCCTTATGCGCCAGTTCGATACGCTCGCCCTGGCCAGCGAAGATGACCGTATGCTCGCCCACCACATCGCCCCCGCGTAGCGCCGAGAATCCGATCGAGCCTTTCTTGCGCGCGCCAGTGATCCCGTCGCGCCCGCGCTCGGCCGACTTCTCCAGATCGATGCCGCGTCCCGCCGCCGCCGCGCGGCCGAAAAGGAGCGCCGTGCCAGACGGCGCGTCGACCTTGTGGTGGTGATGCATCTCGACGATCTCGATATCCCAGGATGGGTCGAGCGCGCGGGAAACCTGCGCCACCAGCTCGGCCAACAGATTGACGCCGAGACTCATATTGGGGGCGAAGACGATCGGTGCCTTCTTTGCCGATGCTGCCAGCGCCTTGCGGCCGGCTTCGTCGATGCCGGTCGTGCCGATGATATGCGCAGTGCCCGACGATGCCGCGAGTTTGGCGTGGGCGAGCGTTGCTTCGGGTGTGGTGAAATCCAGCACCGCATCGGATGCTGCAAAGACTGCCTTCGCATCGTCGCCGAGCGTCAGGCCCAGTGGTTCGATGCCGGCGAGCGTGCCGAGATCCTTGCCGAGATCGGGCGAGCCCTTGCGCTCGCTGCCCGCTGCCAGGCGAAATCCGGGCGTGGTCGCGGCCAGGCGCAGCAGCAGGCGGCCCATGCGGCCGCCGGCACCCACCACGCCGATCCGGCAGTTTTTCATGTTGCCCCCGCCTTTCTGCTCCCTCTCCCGTGCTTCGAAGCGGGAGAGGATCGGGGTGAGGGCGACAATCGCATGCTGCCTCACCCCCTCACCCTACCCTCTCCCCATGAAGAATGGTGGAGAGGACGTTTCCAGCGCTACTCCTTCAGCTCTTTCCAGAATTCCTTGACCTTGGAGAAGAAGCCTTCCGCCTCGGGGCTGTGCTGCTTGCCGCGGCTGGCCTTCTCGAACTCGGCCAGGATCTCCTGCTGCTTCTTGGTCAGATGCACCGGCGTTTCCACCATGATCTGGGCGTACATGTCGCCGCGCTCGCTGCTGCGCAGCACGCTCATGCCCTTGTGGCGCAGGCGGAACTGCTGGCCGGTCTGGGTCCCGGGCGGCACGGTGATGCGCGCGCGGCTGCCTTCCACCGTCGGCACCTCGACGATGCCACCCAGAGAGGCCGTCACCATGGTGATGGGAACGCGGCAATAGATATTTGCGCCCTCGCGCTGGAACAGCTTGTGAGCCGAAACCGAAAGGAAAATGTAGAGATCGCCGGCAGGCGATGATTGCACGCCTGCTTCACCTTCACCGGCCAACCGGATGCGGGTTCCATCTTCCACGCCCGGCGGAATGGTGACGTTCAGCGTCTTGTCGCGGCGCGCGCGGCCCTGGCCGCTGCAGGCCCGGCAGGGCTTGTCGATGATCTTGCCCGCGCCGTGGCAATTGCCGCAGGTCGTCTCAACCGTAAAGAAACCCTGGGAGTGGCGCGTCTTGCCCGCGCCCCGGCAGGCGGGACAGGTGATGGGCTTGGAGCCCTTTTCAGCGCCGGTCCCCGAACAGGTTTCGCAGGCGGCGAGTGCGGCGACGCGGATCGTCGCCTGTTTGCCCGCATAGGCCTCTTCCAGGGAGATTTCCATGTTGTAGCGCAGATCGCCGCCGCGCTGGCGCGCCTGCTGGCCGCGCCGGCCACCCATGAATTCGCCGAACATCTCCTCGAAGATGTCGGCAAAGCCGCCACCGGCCTCGAAGCCGGCGCGCTGGCCGCCGCCGCCGCCATTCTCGAAGGCGCGGTGGCCGAAGCGGTTATAGGCCGCGCGCTTCTGATCGTCCTTCAGGACGTCATAGGCTTCGCTGACTTCCTTGAATTTATGTTCGGCCGCCGCATCGCCCGGATTGCGATCCGGGTGATACTTCATGGCCAGCGAACGGTAGGCCTTTTTAAGCTGGTCGGCGTTCGCCTCACGGGGGACGCCGAGGGTTTCGTAGTAATCCTGCTTTGCCATCGCTCTTTGTGACTCGCCTGGAGCGGTCCGGCCGCCATGCTGCGGCGTGTAACGGGCCCCCGCCCGCGGCTTCCTACCAGATAAAACGACCGGCCCTCAACCTAATCCCTTTCGGGGAGCCGGTTGAGGGCCAGTGACGTTTCAAGCCTTTAAGCCCTTTGGGCCTTAGCTCGCCTTCTTGTCCTTGTCGTCGACTTCCTCGAAATCGGCATCGACGACCTTTTCGCTGCCCTTGCCGGCATTGGCGTCACCGGAAGGACCCTGGCCTTCGCCGCCGGAGCCTTGGACACCGTCGTCATTGCCGGGCCCATTTGCGCCACTTTGGGCCTTGTAGAGCGCCTCGCCGATCTTCATCGAGATCTCGGTCAGCGCCTGGGTCTTGGCTTCGATATCGGCCGCATCCTCGCCGGCGAGCGCCGTCTTGAGGGATGCAACCGCCTGCTCGGCCGCCTGCTTGTCCGCCGCCGGAATCTTGCCCTCGTTCTCCTTCAGGCTGCGCTCCGTGGTGTGGACCAGGCCTTCGGCATGATTGCGGGCCTCGACCAGGGCTTTACGCTTCTTGTCGACTTCGGCATTGGCCTCGGCGTCCTTCACCATCTTCTGGATGTCGGTTTCGGACAGGCCGCCGGAAGCCTGGATGCGGATCTGCTGTTCCTTGCCCGTCGCCTTGTCCTTGGCCGAGACGTTGACGATGCCGTTGGCGTCGATGTCGAAGGTCACCTCGACCTGCGGCACGCCGCGGGGTGCCGCCGGCAAGCCGACCAGGTCGAACTGACCCAGCATCTTGTTATCCGACGCCATCTCTCGCTCGCCCTGGAAGACCCGGATGGTCACCGCCGTCTGGCCGTCCTCGGCCGTGGAGAACACCTGGCTCTTCTTGGTCGGGATGGTCGTGTTGCGGTCGATGAGGCGCGTGAACACGCCGCCCAGGGTCTCGATGCCCAGGGACAGCGGCGTCACATCCAGCAGCAGCACATCCTTGACGTCGCCCTTCAGCACGCCGCCCTGGATAGCGGCGCCGATGGCGACCACCTCGTCCGGGTTGACGCCACGATGGGGCTCACGGCCGAAGAACTGCTTCACCTCTTCGATGACCTTGGGCATGCGGGTCATGCCGCCGACCAGGATCACCTCGTCGATCTCCGACGCCTTGAGGCCGGCATCCTTGAGCGCCGCCCGGCAGGGCTCGATCGTCTTCTGGATCAGTTCGCTCACCAGCGCCTCGAGCTTGGCGCGGGTGATCTTGATGACCAGATGCTTCGGCCCGGTCGCATCCGCCGTGATGAACGGCAGATTGACCTCGGTTTGCGTGGCACTGGAGAGCTCGATCTTCGCCTTCTCGGCCGCTTCCTTCAGGCGCTGAAGGGCGAGCTTGTCTTTGCGCAGATCGATGCCGTTCTCTTTTTTGAACTCGTCGGCGAGGTAGTCGATGATCCGGGCGTCGAAATCCTCGCCGCCCAGGAAGGTGTCGCCATTGGTGGACTTGACCTCGAACACGCCATCGCCGATCTCGAGCACCGAGACGTCGAAGGTGCCACCGCCCAAGTCATAGACCGCGATGGTGCCGCTGCCCTTTTTCTCCAGGCCATAGGCAAGCGCGGCTGCCGTCGGCTCGTTGATGATGCGCAGCACCTCGAGGCCGGCGATGCGGCCGGCATCCTTGGTCGCCTGGCGCTGGGAATCGTTGAAATAGGCGGGAACGGTGATGACTGCCTGGCTGACCTTTTCACCCAGATAGCTCTCCGCCGTTTCCTTCATCTTCTGCAGGATGAAGGCGCTGATCTGCGAGGGCGAATACTTGGCGCCGCGGGATTCGACCCAGGCGTCGCCATTGTCGCCGGTGATGATCTTGTAGGGCACCAGGCCGCGATCCTTCTGGGCCATCGGATCGTCGTAGCGCCGGCCGATCAGGCGCTTGATGGCAAAGAGGGTGTTTTCCGGATTGGTGACTGCCTGGCGCTTTGCCGCCTGGCCGACCAGGCGCTCGCCCGAATCGGTGAAGGCCACCATGGAGGGCGTGGTGCGCGCGCCCTCGCTGTTCTCGATCACCTTGACGTCCTTGCCTTCCATGACGGCGACGCAGGAGTTCGTGGTGCCGAGGTCGATACCGATGACTTTGCTCATTGTTCTATCCCTTTCTTAGGCGGATATGCCCCTGGAGGCCGGCACGCCAGCCCTCCGGGCAATCCCCATAACCATTTTACCCGTCGGGATATATAGGGAGGTACCCCGGACGCGCAAGCCGCAAGGGCTAATAAAAGTACCCGCGCAAAGGCCCGGATTTGCTGGGGTCATGAGCCTCTAATGCCCGCCGTTGCGATCGGCAGAAACGGGCCGTAAGCTCGCCGCCCATGGCCCAAAGCGAGCCCGGCAAAAGCGGCATCTATCGGATCATCCGGCTGGTCGCGGCCATCGACTTCCTGGTGGGGCTGGGTTTCCTGATCCTGGGGCCGACCCTGCTGGGCACCAACGACTATCTCTATCTGGGCCTCGGCCTCGCCGTCATCGGCGCCTTCGTCTTTATCTTCTTCACCGTCATGGCGGCCAAGGCCGCGCGGGGCTGAGTTAAAGCGTGCTCAGATGATGGTGCGCCGGATCATGCACCAGCACGGTCTCGGGCCCGATCTCTTCCAGCGGCAGGCTGGAATGCTCCGAAAGCAGCTCGACCAATGCGGCCCAGATCTCCTCATCGCGCCGCGCTGACGTGAGACGGGTGAATGAGCGGAAATTGAGGAAGGCAACCTGGCGCGAGAGTCCGCCCAGCGTGGCATAGCGCTTGGGCAACCGGCCAGGATCGAGGATCAGCAGCAAGGCCGCCAGCAACAGGGCTGCCGCCGGCACGAGCCAGAGCTCCGGATCGAATATGGCGATCAACAGGCCGCCGACGGCGACCGGCACCAGGATCAGCCCGGCGATCCCGGTCCAGGAGAAGTGGTGGTTGGGCATGACCAGCCGCGTATGCTTGCCGAGCTTGCGCAGCAGGCGGCGCGTGGAGCAATGCCGCCAATGGCGCAGGGAATCGGTTGCCACCGGCCGTGCCTCGGGATCGATCTGCAGCAGGGCCAGGCGGAGACGATATTGCGCCATGGCAGCCGCACAAAGCTTGTTGCCCTTGCCGCCCTCATGCAGCAGACGGCGCAGGCTCTCATAGATATCGCCCACCGTGACCCAGCGGTCGGCGGCCTCTTCCATCAGCTCGACGCCGAAGGCCAGCTCCAGATCGCGCAACACCGTGGCCCCGTGAACGTCCTGATCGAGGTCGAGAGAATTGGCCGAGTGCGGCGACATGGGCACGGTCATGATGTCAGCGAATCATATAGATCTTGCGTACCGTCTCGCCCACCCGGCAGGTCCCTTTCCAATCCTTGGGAAAGAAGGCGGCCGTATCGGGCTCGATCTCGATCACCTCGCCGGATTCATGGGTATAGGTGCAGCGCCCGGCGATGAAATGGCAGTACTCGTCGCTGGTGACGTGGCAGTTCCAGTAACCCGGCGAGCAGGTCCAGATCCCCGTCTCGTTGCGTCCGCCCGGGCCCTTATGCAGCAGGATGCCGGCCGTCACCGATTGCCCCTCGATCATCGTGGGGACCGGCCCCCAATCCTTGAGCGGACCCGCGGTCAAAGGTCCACGCAGCTGCGGGCTGGCCCCGCGGTCGATGCTGGTGGGCAATCGCACCAGCATATAGGTGATGCGAAGCTGTTCATGCACATCGCAGCGCCCGGTCCAGCCCGAGGGAAAATGCACCACCGAACCCGCAGCGACGTCGATGGTCTCGCCGTTATGCTCGGTATAGGTAGCTCTGCCGGAGAGGAAATAGCAGAGCTCGTCCCCCGGCATGGCAAGCCGCCAGGATCCCGGCGTGCAAACCCATAGGCCGGATTCCACTGTGCGCTCATCATTCTCGTCGCGCTTCCAGAGAAGCAGCCCGCTGGAGCGCGATTGGCCGCTGATGGCATCGGGCTGATCGCCCCAATCGCTCAGGCCGCCGGCGCTTGTCGCGTGACGGATATGGGGCGCGGAGCTGAGGTTAGCGGTGGGGCTCACGCGCCCTTCTCCGCCACCTTCAAAATCAGCTCGGCAGCTTTTTCCGGCCCCTTCGCTTTCTTCATATGGCGTGACAGAACACCCAGGCGCTTGCCCATCGCCTTGTCGCCCAGCAGGCGCTTGATCGTCTCGCCAAGCTGACGGTCGGTCCATTTGTAGCGCGGCAATGAGGCGCCATAACGCGTGTCGTCGATGCGTGTCGCGTTATCCAAGCCATCCCAGCAATAGGGCATGATGATCGCTGGTTTGCCGAAATAGAGCGCCTCGTTGAAGCTGTTATTGCCGCCATGGTGGATGAAGAGATCCACCTCGGGAATCACCGCCGGCTGCGGGTACCAGCTTTCAAGATGCACGTTGGGTGGCGGGCTCGCGTATTCGCCGATGTAATCGCCGACATTCATCAGGAAGCGGTAAGGCAGTTTGGCGAACAGCGCGATCATGCGCTTGTAGAGATCGGTATCGGCGGCACCCAGGCTGCCGAAGCTGACATAGATCAGCGGGCTATCCTGCTGGGCGGCGAATTCAGGAACCTTGTAGATGCCCTCGTCACGCACGCAGCCTTCCAGATACTGGAAGCGCCGCGGGCTCAGCGCATGCTTGCGCTTGTAGCGCAGCGGCTTGGGATAGAGCAGCAGGTTCATATGGGGCGAGGCTTCGAAGAACTCGCCCAGCGGATAGGGGTCATGGCCGACCTTGGCGAGGAACTCGTTGGCGCTGGGGCCGGCCACTGGGCGTTT